>JANQLY010000018.1 GCA_028280345.1 Pseudomonadales bacterium
TTTAGTGAGGATGTGGCTTTTATAAGCGTGCTTACGCTTATAACCCGCACCGGTTTTTTTAAAGCGCTTGGCCGCGCCGCTATGTACCTTTGCTTTTGGCATCTCGATTTTTCTCCAGTTACATCAATCACGCATTTGGGAAGTGGCTTGCAAACAACCAGCTACTTCTTCTTTTTCGGGGACAGCACCATCATCATCTGTCGACCTTCCATTTTTGGAAATTGCTCAACAGTGCCATGCTCCTCCAGGTCGACTTCAATGCGTTTCAGCATTTCCATACCAAGTTCCTGGTGTGCCATCTCACGACCGCGGAATCGAATCGATACCTTGGCCTTATCCCCATTGTCGAGAAAACGTATCAGGTTGCGCAATTTGACCTGATAGTCTCCCTCTTCCGTCCCTGGTCGAAACTTCATTTCTTTAATCTGTACACGGTGCTGCTTCTTGCGATTCGCAGCCTGTTGTTTCTTCGCCTCAAACACATGCTTGCCGTAGTCCATAACCTTGCAAACAATGGGTTCAGCATCAGGCGCAATTTCTACCAGGTCCAGTGAAGCAGTTTCAGCCGCTTCAAGCGCTTCTTCAATTGTAACTACCCCGACTTGCGAGCCGTCCGCGCCGATCAGGCGTACTTCTCTCGCGTCAATCTGATCATTGATACGTGCTTTTTTGGAACTGATGTCACTGTCTCCTGTATAACTACAACTGGAACAACAAAACTGAAAGCCTGTCTGCCGCCCTGGGGGCTGACTAACAAACTTTCCCTAACCCATTACAATTCAGTTACTTAGCCGCTATTGCTAACAACTTCCAGCAACGCCGAACACTAGGAAACGCGGCCGCGCCTTGCCACCTCGGTGGACAGAAGCCGGGAAAAGTCTTCGAGACTCATGACTCCTAGATCCTCGCCACCGCGGGCTCGCACAGCCACGCTTTCGGATTCGACCTCCTTATCGCCAATTACCAGCAGATAAGGAATCTTCTGAATTGTGTGCTCGCGGATTTTAAAGCCGATCTTCTCATTTCTCAAGTCGGATTCGACCCGAAACCCCTGATTTTGCAGGAATTCTTCGACTTTTTGTACGTAGGAGGCCTGATTATCGGTGATATTGGCAATTACCGCCTGCACCGGGCTGAGCCAGGCCGGCATCGCGCCCTCGTAGTTCTCGATCAGAATACCGATAAAACGCTCGAAAGAACCGAGAATTGCACGGTGTAGCATCACCGGTACCTGGCGCGAGCCGTCTTCCGCCACATACTGGGCCTCAAGGCGCCCGGGCATGGAAAAATCCACCTGGATAGTGCCACACTGCCAGACCCGGCCAATGCAATCCTTGAGGGAAAACTCGATCTTCGGACCGTAGAAGGCACCTTCACCCGGGAGCAAATCCCAGGCCAGCCCCTTGTTATTGAGTGCCAGCTCCAATGCCTGTTCTGCCTTGTCCCAGATTTCATCGCTGCCAACCCGTTGTTCCGGGCGCGTTGACAGTTTGATAAGGATTTCCTCAAAGCCGAAATCCTTATAAACCTCGAACAGCAAATCAATAAAGGTGGACACCTCATCCTGAATCTGGCTCTCGGCACAGAAAATATGGGCATCGTCTTGCACAAAGCCGCGCACACGCATCAAACCCTGCAAGGTTCCCGATGCCTCGTTGCGGTGACAGGAACCGAACTCTGCCAGACGCAATGGCAAATCGCGATAACTTTTCAGCCCCTGGTTATACACCTGTACATGGCACGGGCAGTTCATCGGCTTCACCGCATAGTCGCGTGATTCCGATTCCACGGTAAACATATTCTCCTTGAACTTGTCCCAGTGGCCGGACTTTTCCCACAGGGTGCGATCCACCACTTGCGGAGTTTTGATTTCCTGATAACCGTTATCACGCTGTACCTTGCGCATATATTCTTCAACTTCGGTATAAATAGACCAGCCACGCGGGTGCCAGAACACCATGCCTGGCGCTTCTTCCTGTAAGTGAAACAGGCCGAGCTTCTTACCGATTTTGCGGTGGTCACGTTTTGCCGCTTCTTCCATGCGATGCAAGTAAGCCTTGAGGTCTTTCTTGTTACCCCAGGCAGTACCGTAAACCCGCTGCAACATTTCATTGTTGCTATCACCGCGCCAGTAGGCACCAGCCACTTTGGTCAATTTGAATGCTTTGAGTTTGCCAGTGCTCGGCACGTGCGGACCGCGACACAGATCCATCCACGGCCCCTGCTTGTAGATAGAGATTTCCTCATCTTCGGGCAGTTCTTCAATAATCTGCACTTTGTAGTGCTCACCCATTTCACGGAAGGTTTTCACCGCAAGGTCACGATTCATTACCAGACGCTCTACAGGTAGATCATCTTTGGCAATCTCCGCCATGCGCTTCTCAATTTTTTCGAGATCTTCCGGCGAAAATGCTACGCCACTGGCAAAATCATAATAGAAACCATCCTCGATAACCGGGCCAATAGTGACCTGCACACCAGGGAATAACTCCTGAGTTGCCATCGCGAGCAAATGTGCAGTGGAGTGACGAATGACTTCGACGCCATCTTCATCGCGCTCAGTAATGATCGCAAGCTCAACATCATCTTCTATTAGATAGGAAGTATCGACCATTTCGCCGTCGACCTTGCCAGCCAATGCTGCTTTGGCAAGACCGGGGCCAATATCCATAGCCACATCAGCTACAGAAACGGCTTGATCGAAAGAACGCTGGGAACCATCGGGTAAAGTAATTAAAGGCATTTTCTTTTCCTTCTATCAGTGGTGACCCCTACCAAAGGCCACGTGAATAAAATCAGAGGTTCCAAATACGCGAAACCCCTGAACATCGCGGGTGCGATTCTAGCAAGTTTAAAAAAAATGTCGAGAGTCTTTATCCAGACGGCTATTTCACTAAACCGGATCAACCAGGATCGGCATTATCACCAATACCATCTCCATCGGAGTCAGCTGATTCTGTGGGATCAAGCCTGAAGGCATCACTACTGTTTGCCACTCCATCACTGTCACTATCATATAACAGCAATGAGGTATCCAGTTGCCCTTCTGTACTGCGCCCCCAGCATTTAACACCACTATTATCCACAGCACAGTTATGCTGATAACCTGAAGCAATCACCACCGGACTATCAAGCACAGGTGGTGTATTCTGACCAGCACCACTTGCTCCCCAGCAGGTAACATAGGTTTGCTCACCATCATCACGCAAGGCACAAGCCGTGTTTTGCCCAACGCTTACAGCAATAGCATCATCGATTGAGGAAGGCGGAGAAGATTGCAAACTACCATTAAGGCCCCAGCAGGTTACTCGCCCCGGATGATAGACAGCACAGGTATTGCGATCACCTGCCGAAAGGTCTTCCACACGGTGAATAACCGGCTCCGAACTCTGGCCACTGGTATTATCTCCCCAGCACGTTATACCGTCACTCAGTTGGGCACATGTATGCCGTCCACCGGCTACAACCGCTAACGGATCGCTTAGTGACGGTACAGTGCTTTGACCGTAGGTATTATCTCCCCAACAGCTGACTCCGCCGCTATGTAAGGCACAGGTATGGTGTTTAAACGTACTAATGGAAGTCACTCCGTTCATTACCGGGACTGCGGTCTGTCCCATGCTGTTATCACCCCAGCATTGAACACCACTATCATCGAGACCACACACATGATCAGCACCGGTTGCAAGCATACGAAGATTGGTAAACGAAGGCATCGCGCTGTTTTGCCCGGTACCGGTATGCCCCCAACAGGTAACACCGTTATCGGCTTTGGCGCAATTGGTATGCCATCCAGCACTCAGCGGATAATCCGCAATGCTCACATGCCGCCCATTTGCATTTTCCCAAAGGTCGGGCAAAGTATCGCGATCACTGTCCTGCTCTGCAGAGACTCTTCCGGCACTAAAAAACTTTAAATCTCCGCTATTGCTACCGAGCCATTTTGCACCACCGGACTTGGCGCCGTCCTCAAGGACAATCAAGGCAACATTACCGCTGTCATCCTGCATCACCACATCGACATCACCATCAGACTCCGCATCAATTGTGCCTTTAATTGCATAATTAAAATTACCGAGCCAACGACCGATGACCTTGCTACTGTTCTCAATTTCAACCACTTGTACAGAGCCCGTTATTGTGTTTTGTTGTATCAGGTCAACATCACCATCAAAATCAATATCTCCCGTTGCAAATAACTGTGTACCGGGCCAATAGCCTATCCAGCGTCCTGCAACTTTTGCAGCATTTTCCATCTCGATGACCATAACATCGCCACTCGAATAGGCGCTTTCCATAAAAATATCATCATCACCATCACTATCAGCATCACCTGTCGCCACAACCCGCCTGCCAGCCCAGCGACCGAGCCAGCCATAATTGACCGCATTACCACTCTCCAGTGTTATAACAACAACATTGGAAGACATATCCTGCAACACAAGATCATCGTCACCATCGGCATCCAGATCAGCTATAGCAACTACTACATAACCTGATATCCCACTTATCTGCTGTTCTGACGCTATCGCTGCATCATCAAACAGCCAGAGAATCATATCGCCGTTATCACTCTGAAACAGAAAATCATCGGTCACATCATTATTAAAGTTTCCGGATACTATAAATTGATAGTCACTATGACGCTCATAAGAGCCTCCGAAACTGGCCAGTCCTTCTTCCAACCTCCAGATGACGATCTCTTCATAAGTCTGATAACCAAATACATAATCGAGATCGAAATCGCCATCAATATCAGCATAAGCGATTAAATCCCCCGGCGCATCCAGATAGTCTTCATCAACAATGCTTTGTTTAACTACACCATTCATCATCCAGGTCTGGATAGACTCCGGATATTCAAATACCAGGTCATCATCGTTGTCACCATCTACATCGCAGTGTGTATCAATAACAAGCAAATCATTATTCGGCGCTGATGGATCGGTATGAAAGCGATACTCTGCAAGATTCGGAATACCATCTCCATCAAGATCATCCCGCGAATCATCGTATACCGGATCGAGACCATAATACTCTTCCCAAAAGTCCGGCATCACGTCGTTGTCGTCATCAGTATCGGCATTGTTTCCGGTGCCATCAGCATCAGTATCTTCGTATTCATCGGGATCAAACGGAAATATATCATCCACATCCGGCACACCGTCGTTATCATCATCCGTATCAGCGCTGTTGCCAATACCATCACCATCGTTATCGGGAATGCTCGGATCATCTGGCGCAGGGTCTCCCCCTTCTCCAGGAGGTGGGTCATTTGAGCCTAATTCAATGCCGTCATCACAGGAGTAAAACGGGTCAAATATGCCTTGTGTGTAAGAATCAACAACTGCATAGTAGCCATCATTGTCCATATCTTCCCAACAAAAGTAGATACCGGCTGAGGCTTCGGCACGCTTCGTTGAAAAAGCCATTGAAACAAGCATCGGCACTAAAAACAGGCCGACCAGGAAACGGGCTGACGTGCTATTGGAAAAAGGTAGCTGTTGCATAGCTTTCACCTTTTATATTTCTATACTCAATAAACTTCTTTGTTTTAATAATTTACAGCAATTTAATCAGGTAGTAGCCTTGTAAAGCAACCGAAAAAATCTTCGATCTTACCCCTCTGATACTATACATACTGTGGGGTATTTACAATTTTTTATTACGAGATGTCACTGGCGGAGCGCTATCACGACCGCCCGTGACATACTCAAAGATTAATACATCACTAGTCAAACAACTTCACCTCGCCGCTACTCACACCAAGCCATTTCGCACCACCCACTTTCGATCCATTCTCGAGTTCAATCAGCGCTACATTGCCGGAACCATCCTGCAGCACCACATCCATATCACCATCGGCGTCCGCATCGACAACACCTTTCACCGTATAGGCAAAGGTGCCTAGCCAACGGCCGGCAACTTTGGCGCCGTTTTCAATTTCAACGACTTGAACCGAACCCGTACCGCTATTTTGCTGGATCAAATCCGCATCGCCATCATTGTCAATATCGCCCACTGCAAGTACTTCAGTACCACTCCAGACACCGAGCCAACGGCCAGTAACTTTTAGCCCATTTTCCATTTCGATCACCATCACATCACCTGAAGGTGACGTGCTCTCCATAAAGATATCGTCATCACC
>JANQLY010000004.1 GCA_028280345.1 Pseudomonadales bacterium
TTATGCTGGCGAAAAATATGCCCGTTTGCTTCTGTAATCTTGCTGTGAGCACCGGCACCAATACCGAGGTAGTCACCGAATTGCCAGTAGTTGAGATTATGGCGGCTGTGGTGCTCATGGTTTGCGTAGGCTGATATTTCATAGCGCTGATAGCCGCTATTGTTGAGCCGCTGTTGCCCCGCTTCCATCATGGTGTATTGCGTATCTTCATTCGGTTGTAGGGGTGGTTGATTATAAAAGACGGTGTTGGGTTCAACCGTTAGTTGATACCAGGACAGGTGGGTAGGTTGTAGGGCCAGGGCTTGTTCAATATCGGCCAGTGCTTCCCCAATAGTCTGTTCTGGCAATGCGTACATCAGGTCGAGATTAAAGTTATCAAATCCTGCCTGGCGAGCGGCATCTATTGCCGACAGAGCGAGCTGACTGTCGTGAATGCGTCCAAGTGTTTTTAAGTGCCTGTCGTTAAAACTCTGAATACCAAGAGAAAGCCGGTTAACACCGGCTTGGCGAAAGCCGCGAAACTTCTGTTCTGTACTGGCTCCGGGATTGGCTTCGAGAGTAATTTCAATATCGTCTGCAAAACCGATCGTTTGTTCTGCCTCATTGAGTATCTGTTCAATCGCGGTAGCAGAAAACAGGCTCGGTGTTCCGCCGCCCATAAAAATGGATTGCAGTTTTCTGCCGTGGGCATAATGTGCATCGTGCTGTAAGTCCCGCTGCAGAGCTTTGACATAGTCTGCCTCGGGAATTGTTGCTGCGGCTTCGTGAGAATTAAAATCACAATAAGGGCATTTTTTGACGCACCAGGGGAAGTGAATATATAGCGATAATGGGGGCAGGAGGCTTGGTGCGGACATGAACTTATTGTAACGCCGTTTGGTTAAACGGCAATTAATTGACACAGGTTTGTTTTAAAAATCACCCCATTGATATTGCAAAATACTCAGAGCTACCAGTGGCGCAGTTTCGGTTCTAAGCACACGCTGTCCAAGAGCCAGGGTTTTGCAGTCATGTTGTTGTGCCAGAGTAATTTCGCCTTCACTAAATCCACCTTCGGGTCCGACTA
This sequence comes from Pseudomonadales bacterium, assembly GCA_028280345.1. Taxonomy (GTDB): domain Bacteria; phylum Pseudomonadota; class Gammaproteobacteria; order Pseudomonadales; family UBA7239; genus JANQLY01. Next base: position 1,067 of record JANQLY010000004.1, read on the forward strand.
ACAGGCAAACGGATTCCGGTGCAGGGGTATGGTTGAGAGGCTGCTGACTGTGGTGATGTAAAATAAACTTTTCTATGCTGTTTTCATCGCGAACAAAGTCTGTAAAGGTCGCTGCTGTATTTAATTCAGGCAAACGGTTACGTTGACACTGTTCACAGGCACTGATCAGAGTTTTTTTCCAGTGCTGTTGTTTTTTTGCCAGGCGTTCCTCATTGAGTTTTACATCGGTTCTCTCTGTAAACAGTGGTGTGATTGCACTCACACCAAGCTCAGTGGCTTTTTGCAAGGCCCAGTCAAAACGTTCGCCTTTTGAAATAGCCAGTGCAAGGTGTGTGTATAGCGGCGATTCCCTGTCTTCGTTGTTGAAGCTGCCGATATCAAGTGTTGCAGATTTTTTACCGATGGAGGCAATACGTGCTTCGTATTGTCCACCTTTGCCATTAAAAACAATAACAGGCGCGTCCACCTTGAGGCGTAGCACATGTGTTGCGTAGTGAGTTGTATCTGTATCGAGTTCGACCGTGCTGTTTTCAGCTAGGGGCAGTGGCAGATAAAAACGCGGAATACGCATGGTGATAAAAGTAACAGGGAGTTCAAAAAAGAACGGGGCTGTTAAGCCCCGTTCCTGTGCACAAGTGTTTAGTACTTGTAGGAGTCAGGCTTGTATGGGCCGTCAACAGAGACGCCAATATAATCCGCCTGCTCTTTGGTCAGTTTGGTAATAACACCGCCAAAACCGCCAACCATATGTGCGGCGACTTCCTCGTCGAGGTTTTTCGGCAAGACTTCTACAGTAATAGCAGCCTGCTTCATATTGTCTTCGAGATCTGCGAATTTGCGCTCGTACAGATAAATTTGTGCGAGTACCTGGTTGGAGAATGAGCCATCCATAATGCGAGACGGGTGACCGGTTGCATTACCAAGGTTTACGAGGCGGCCCTCAGACAGCAGCAACAGATAGTCAGTTTGATCATCGCTACGATAGATCTTGTGAACCTGATCTTTAACAGTTTCCCACTTCCAGTTATCGCGGGTGTACTGAGTGTCGATTTCGTTGTCGAAGTGGCCGATATTACAAACTACCGCACCGTGTTTCAGCGCTGCCATCATATGCTTGTCACATACGTTAACATTACCAGTAGTCGTTACGACAAGATCCGTATTGCCGAGTAGGTCCTTGTTGACGTCTTTGGCCTTGCCCGTATTAATACCGTCGTTGTACGGTGACACCACTTCAAAGCCGTCCATGCAAGCTTGCATGGCACAGATCGGATCAATCTCAGCAATGCGCACGATCATGCCTTCCTGGCGCAGGGACTGGGCAGAGCCTTTGCCCACATCGCCGTAGCCGATCACCAGTGCTTTTTTACCAGCGAGCAGGTGGTCTGTGCCGCGTTTGATCGCATCGTTCAGGCTGTGACGACAACCGTACTTGTTATCGTTTTTGGATTTGGTGACAGCGTCGTTTACATTAATCGCCGGAACCTTGAGCTCGCCATCGCGTTGCATTTCCTGCAAGCGGTGAACACCGGTAGTGGTTTCTTCGGTGATACCGTGTACGTTGTCGAGTACTTGTGGGTACTTGTCGTGCAGCATGGCGGTAAGGTCACCACCGTCGTCGAGCACCATGTTCGCATCCCAGGGCTGACCGTCCTTGAGAATTTGTTGCTCAAGGCACCAGTCGTATTCTTCTTCAGTTTCACCTTTCCATGCGTATACAGGAATGCCGGCAGCGGCAATTGCAGCGGCAGCGTGATCCTGAGTAGAGAAAATGTTACAAGAAGTCCAGCGAACTTCTGCACCGAGATCCACAAGCGTCTCAATCAATACAGCGGTCTGAATCGTCATGTGGATACAACCGAGGATTTTGGCGTCCTTGAGCGGTTGGGTTGCGCGGTACTTTTCGCGAATAGCCATGAGTGCCGGCATTTCGGTTTCAGCAATCTGGATTTCCTTGCGGCCAAAGTCGGCCAGTGAAATATCAGCGACTTTGTAGTCACTGAAACCTTCATCAATTTTAGTTGCGGTAGACATAGTTTTTTACCTTTAAATAAGAATTCAAAAATTTAGATAGAAGCCTTTAACTCTTTTGCTTTGTCAGTACGCTCCCAGGTAAACGCCGTTTTGCTACCCTTGCGGCCAAAGTGGCCGTAGGCGGCTGTTTTGCGGTACATGGGCTTGCGCAGGTTAAGCATTTCGATAATGCCGCCTGGGCGCAGGTCGAAGTGTTCGCGCACGAGTTTGACAATCTTGTCGTCGGAAATTTTGCCAGTACCAAAGGTGTTTACACTGATGGAGGTTGGCTCGGCAACACCAATCGCATAGGACACCTGGATTTCACAGCGCTCGGCGAGTTTGGCTGCCACAATATTTTTCGCTACATAGCGGCCGGCATAAGCGGCAGAGCGGTCAACCTTGGAAGGGTCTTTACCGGAGAAAGCACCACCGCCGTGGCGCGCCATACCGCCGTAGGTATCTACGATGATTTTACGGCCAGTTAGGCCGCAATCGCCCATTGGGCCACCGATTACAAAGTTACCAGTCGGGTTGATATGGTACTTGGTGCGGCGGTGTAACCACTCTTCTGGCAGTACCGGTTTAATGATTTCTTCCATCACCGCTTCACGTAGCTTGCGCAGGGAAATGTCCGGACTGTGTTGTGTGGACAGCACCACTGCGTCAATAGCTACCGGCTGGCCATCTTCATAGCGCAGGGTAACCTGGGATTTTGCGTCCGGGCGCAACCAGGGCAGCGTGCCGTCTTTACTCAGTTGAGCCTGGCGTTCAACGAGACGGTGAGAGTAATAGATTGGCGCAGGCATCAGCGTGCTGGTTTCATTGGTGGCGTAGCCGAACATCAGGCCCTGGTCACCGGCGCCGAGTTCTTTTTTCTTGCCTTCGTCTACGCCCATGGCGATGTCCTGACTCTGTGCACCAATTGCGTTGAGTACTGCGCAGGTGTTGCCATCAAACCCTTTGGTGGCATCGTCGTAGCCAATATCGTTGACCACTTCGCGGATCAATTCCTCGAACGGAACGACCGCACCGGTGCGCACCTCACCAGCCACAACCACCATACCGGTTTTCACCATGGTTTCCACGGCGATACGGGAGTGGGGGTCCTGTGCCAGCATCGCATCAACGATGGCATCAGAAATCTGGTCAGCCATTTTATCGGGATGGCCTTCGGAGACTGATTCAGAGGTAAAAATGGAATACTCAGACATATTACTTTCCTATAGTTTTAAACAGTTTGGTTAAGATGAAAGGGGTTTTTACAAAAGCTGTGCATTTGAATCTGGAAGCCGTTGCGCAGGGCGTGATACACACTCTGGTGCTGATTAAAGCCGGCATTGCTAGCCCACTCGATTAAATCTTCGGGTTCAAAACCGAACCAGAGGTCACCACAGGCATCCTTGACCCAATCCTGGTCGTGACGACATAACTCGGCGATCAGCAGAACACCGTCGTCATTGGCCAGTTGGTACAGATCGTGAAAAATATCCGCAGGAGAAGGTGTGTGATGCAACACCATGTTCATCACAATGCAATCCGCCTGAATGTGTTGCGAAATTGCTGCGGCAGTATCACTGTGAATAAATTCAATATTATTGAGTTGATGCTGTGTTGCAGATTGTGCGGCGTATTCGAGCATCTCGCTGGAATTATCCAGTGCTATAACCTGCTTGAACAGACTGGACAACTCGGCGAGAAACTCACCGCGCCCCGGGCCCACTTCAAGCGCGCAGGTGAAGTGTTGCAAGGGCGAACTGGATAGCAGGTCTTTTACACCGTCGCCATACAGTGAGTGCGTAGCGATCAATTCCTGTTGCTGTTCAAAGTCTTTGGCGTTCTGTTGGAAAAAACTTGCCGAGCTGGCTGCTCTTTCATGCTGTACCTGTTGCAGGCGGTTTGCAATCTCGGTAGACAGAGGGGCTTCATCAATACAGGCAAACAGAGTTTGCTGTTGTGACTGTAATACGGGCTCAGACTGGCTCTGGCGGCGGTAAAAGATTGAGTTGCCTTCGCGTCGTGTGGCGACAAGACCGGCCTGAGCGAGAATTTTCAGGTGATGGCTGAGCGCTGACTGTTTGACATCGAGGATATGGCACAACTCGAGCACACCAAAGGAGTTGTTGCGCAGCACGCGTATAACCTCAAGGCGCAAGCTGTCCGCGGCGGCTTTGTTGAGGGCCGCGAGGCTGTCGAGGATGTTGTCCTGTGCTGTAGGGGCCTGCTTGCCTGTTCCGCTATTTTGCAGATCGGGATGGGCATTGAGGGCCTGTTCACCTGCCATAATAGATTGACGATTGGCTTAAGGGACAGGGATTCTATCAGTACACCCACCCTATATCAAAATATTTTGATATAGTTTTGCGGTGTGGTGACCTGCGGTGATAGTTTGCGCTTTCTGCTGCCACCATGCTGCTTTTACACCTGGGACAGTTATAATGCGTGGCCTGCGATATTGCGCTGTACCAGAGGATTGAGAAATGGAAAGACCCAGTGGCCGCCGGCCCAATCAATTGCGAGAAGTAAAAATGACCCGCGGCTTTACCTGCCATGCCGAAGGCTCTGTTCTCGTTGAATTTGGCAGTACCCGTGTTATATGTACGGCTTCTGTCGAAGAGGGGGTGCCGCGCTTTCTCAAGGGGCAGGGGCAAGGCTGGATTACTGCCGAATATGGCATGCTGCCGCGTTCCACCGGTAGCCGCATGGACCGGGAAGCCGCGCGCGGCAAGCAGTCCGGTCGCACCCAGGAAATTCAGCGTCTGATTGGCCGTTCACTGCGCGCTGCGGTGGATATGGAAAAACTCGGTGAAAATACCATTAAACTGGATTGTGATGTGATTCAGGCTGATGGTGGTACCCGTACTGCCTCGATTACCGGTGCCTGTGTTGCATTGGCTGATGCCTGTGCCTACCTTCTGGAGAAAAAGCTGGTCAAGGAAAATCCGCTGCAACATATGATTGCCTCGGTCTCTGTAGGCATCTATGAGGGAGAGGCAGTACTTGACCTCGACTACCCGGAAGATTCCAGTGCCGAGACCGACATGAATGTTGTAATGACAGAGCAGGGTGGTTTTATTGAGGTGCAAGGTACTGCCGAGGGCGCGCCGTTTGAGCAGGATGAATTTGATGCGATGCTCACACTGGCGAAACAGGGTATTTCGAGCCTTGTGAATATTCAGAAAATGGCCCTTTCACAAAAAGTGGCCAGTTAGTGCCGGTAGCTTGATATGCAGAGTTTTGAAGAGAAATTTATCGAACTGGCGATTGCCCACGATGTGCTGTGTTTTGGTGAGTTTACGTTGAAATCCGGGCGTAAAAGCCCGTTCTTTTTTAATGCGGGGCGCTTTAGTAGCGGCAGTGCGCTGGCGAAAATGGGTCGGTATTACGCTGATGCAATTGTGGCGAGTGGTGTTGAATATGATGTGATCTTTGGCCCGGCCTACAAGGGGATTCCCCTTGCAACCACGGTCGCTGTAGCGCTTGCCGAACATCACAATGTGGATGTGCCCTACTGCTTTAACCGCAAGGAGAAAAAAGATCACGGAGAGGGGGGGCAGCTCGTGGGCGCCGATATTGCCGGAAAACGAGTACTTATTGTGGATGATGTGATGACAGCGGGAACTGCCATCCGGGAGGCGATGTCTATAATTGGCACGGCAGGTGGCATTGCAGCGGGTGTGGTGATCGGGCTTGATCGCCAGGAGCGAGGCCAGAGTGACAAGTCCGCTGTACAGGAAGTGAGTGATAACTACCAAATTCCGGTATTAAGTGTTGTCACATTGGCAAAAATTGTTGAATATATGAGCCTCATCAGGGAAGACACAGGGATTGTCGAGAAGATAAGGGCCTACCAGGCGAGCTATGGTATCAATGTCAGTGATACGGCAAGCATGGATGGATAGGCGGGTAAGTTAAACAGAGATCATCAAATATCTGATCGGGAGAATTTGGCGGAACATACCGATGGAAGTTGTACAGAAAAAAATAAAATCGCTGCTGGTACTGATTGCAGCGTCAAGTCTGTGTTTTACCCACGTTGCGAATAGTGAACCGCGTTTGTTCCGCTATACCAATGATGAAGGCGTGCTTGTCACTACCTACGTATTGCCGCCAGAGTTTGTGGATAACGGGTACGAAATTATTACGCCACTCGGAGATGTGCTCGAAGTAGTACCACCGGCTCCGAGTCTTGAGGAACGTATTGCTCTACACGAGCAGGCACTATCGGCAGAAGAGCAACGCAAGCTGGATAAGCAGTTGTTGTTGCGCTATGGCAGCTTGAGAGAGCTGGAGTCCGCCGAAGCGCGCAAACTTGGTGAGCTGCAGGGCAAGATTACTGTGCTCGAAGGTAATATCAGTAATATCCAGAGCCAGATCGAACAGGAACAATATAATGCGGCGGGCTTTGAGCGTCAGGGTAAGGATGTTCCCAATTATATTCTTACCAATCTCGAAACACTCTACGGTTCAATGGAGCGCACTGAGGAGCTGATGCGCAAGCGCCAGCAGGAACTTGACGATGAAACGTTGCGTTTTCAGGTGGATATCAAGCGCTATAAAGAGTTGAAAGGTATTCAGTAACTTTTAGCTTGTGTGAGAAAATTTTAAAGCTTCGCAATAATACTGTTGGCAAAATTTTCTATTGCCGCAAGTTTGTTTTCCAATGGTTCGTTATCCTGCTCCAGTGAGTAGGTATTGTGAAAACCCACCACGGCATCGGTTATACCCATATCTTCCATACGCTTTACACCATCAACAGAAAATGCATCGGCTGAAATGGCGTGAATTGCAAAGTTATCATTTTCGCGACCGAATTCTTTTAAGTAGCCTTTTAACTGTGCAAGTAGTGGCTCCAGTTCATCGACCTCGCCTCCGCCGTGTAACCAGCCATCGCCATATTTTGCTGCGCGCTTCAGGGCTGCATTGGAGTGACCACCGATAAGAATCGGCAGTGGCTTACTCGGTACCGGACAGAGTTTCATGCTCGGTACGTTATAGAATTCCCCCTCAAAGCTATAAAAATCTCCACCAGATAAACCGCGAATGATTTCCAGCATTTCGTTCATACGCTTGCCGCGTTTTTCCCAGGGCTCGTTAGTGGCGGTGTAGTCTTCCGGCCATGGACTTAAACCGACACCAAAGCTGAAACGGTTGTTGCTGATGGCTGCGAGGGAAGTGGCCTGCTTCGCAGCGAGCACGGGCTGACGAACAGGTAATTTGTAAACGAACGGGTAGAAATGCAGTTTTTCTGTCACCGCAGCCATGCTCGCCATCAGAATAAATGGGTCAATAATTGGCTTGTTTTCGAGAAATTCGCGCTTGCCATCTGCGGTATAGGGATACTGTGTATCTGAGTGCTCGGGATAGATAATACTGTCGGGAATCGCAAACGAGCTAAAGCCGGTCTCCTCACACTTACGCGCAAGGGGTACATAAAACGACGGGTCGATCATGGCTTCGACAAAGGTAAATCGCATGGTATCTCCGGCCAAAAGCTGTGTGTTTCAAAAGGGGCGCAATGATAGCCAGAATAGACGGGGAGTGCCAGTCCCGGTGACGAGGTTAACGGCGAAACGAAATGGTGGAGAACCCATAAAAAAGGGCCGGCAAAGCCGACCCTTTTTAACTGCAGAAGGTTAAACCTTACAGGTTATAACCGCGCTCCTCATGCAGCACAATGTCAAGGCCTTCAGTTTCCTGTTCGTCAGTAACACGCAGGCCAACCAGGGCTTCAACAACTTGCAGGATCACAAAAGTTGCGGCTGCTGTGTACAGCAGGGTAACTAATACACCTTGCAACTGAACACCGAACTGGGAGCCGATGGTCATACCTTCATTGAGATAACCCTGGCCGCTGAAAATGCCGATGTCGGGGTTGGCAAATACCGCCAGCATGAGACAACCGAGAATACCGCCGACACCGTGCACCGGGAATACGTCGAGGGAATCGTCAATTTTCAAGACACGCTTGATGTACTGGGTAGCCGCGAAGCAGACAACGCCTGCGGTAAGACCGATCACCAAAGCGCCGGCCGGGCCGACAAATCCGGAAGCCGGGGTGATGGTACCGAGGCCTGCTACCATGCCAGTGACAATGCCGAGTACCGAGGGCTTGCCGAATTTGATCCATTCCATCGCCATCCAGGCCAGTGAACCGGCAGCGGCGGACAGATGGGTAACCAGCATGGCCATACCTGCATCGCCATTAGCTGCAAGAGCGCTACCGCCGTTAAAACCGAACCAGCCAACCCAGAGCATACCTGCGCCAGTTACTGTCATGGTCATATTGTGTGGTGGCATTGCAGTTTGTGGAAAACCGTTGCGATTACCGAGTACGAGCGCACACACGATGGCGGCGACACCTGCAGTAATGTGAACAACCATGCCGCCAGCAAAATCCATCGCACCTTTTTCACCGAGCCAGCCTCCGCCCCAGACCCAATGCGTAATCGGTGCGTAGACAAGAATCAACCAGATGCTGGAAAACAGTAGTACCGCGCTGAATTTCATGCGTTCGGCAAAACCACCGACAATCAGTGCCGGCGTAATGATGGCAAAGGTCATCTGAAACAGACAGAACACAGATTCAGGGATTGTGCCAGACATGGTGTCTTCGCTGATATTGCCGAGGAACAGGTTGCCAAGGCCACCGATATAACCATTCAACGCATCGGTGCCTTCGCTAAACGCAAAGCTGTAGCCGATGACGAACCACAAAATAGACATCAAACAGGTCAGTGCAAAACATTGCATAAGCACTGACAGTACGTTCTTGGAGCGCACCAGGCCCGCGTAGAACAGGGACAACCCCGGGATGGTCATAAACAGCACCAGTGCAGTGGATGTCATAATCCAGGCGGTATCAGCACCGCTAAGTTCGTCAGCAAAGCCCATGGCCGGTAACAACAGAGCTGAAAACAGCACCGCAAGGCGACCGGGTAAAGTAGTAAAGGTTTTCATATTCTCCCCCCCAAAAGGATAACTATGAGTCAATTAAGCAAGGAATTAATTAAACAGCGTCGGCGCCGGTTTCACCGGTGCGAATGCGAATGACTTGCTCCAGTGGGCTGACAAAGATTTTGCCATCACCGATTTTGCCGGTATTGGCGGCATTGATAATTGCTTCAACAGCTTTATCTACATCTTCATCGTTAACGGCCAGTTGCAGTTTCACTTTCGGCAGAAAGTCCACCACATATTCCGCACCACGATACAGTTCAGTATGGCCCTTTTGGCGGCCAAAGCCTTTGACTTCCTCAACAGTCATTCCCTGGATGCCAATGTCAGACAAACCCTGACGCACATCATCGAGCTTGAACGGTTTGATAATGGCTGTAATCATTTTCATAGAGAATCCCCTAAAAGATAGCAGTTAGTTTTCCATAAGTGGGCGCCACGCCCAGAAGGCGCCTCACAGCAGGCACTCAGGCTATGGGAATAGACAGAGAAAATCAATATAAAACGGTAGTCGTTGTGTTAAGTGTTCAGCTACTCGGCGAACAGCGACTTTTTATAACCAACCAGTTTGTAGCGCCCGGGGTATTTGATATCGAGGAAAAATGTATACAGCTCGCCTGCATCGGATTTCGGAATATTGCGTCTGATCGGGTCGATGAGCCCTTCAACCCAGAATTCCTGCTCGCCTGCGAGCACACGGGTTTCGAGTTGATACTGGCCGTTGCCAAGGTAGGAAAAAGTTAATGCTTGTAACTGTGATACCTCACAGGGTTTAAGTTTGTTACCCATCAGTACTGGCAGTTCAGGTAGTGGTGCATCATCGGCCGGTGCTTGTTCAACCAGGCGATTAATGCGGCGCAGTTCGCCTTTGGCAAAGGCCATGAGTTGCTGGTCAAGTGCGGTTGGGCCTGAGGAAGGAGTTGCCGGCTCCGTTGGCAGGGCAATACAATTTTCGTCAATACCAAATTGTTGTTGCAATGCTTCCTGTTCCTTGCGGGCGGTTTCTTCCGCAGCAAGTCGCGCCGCTTCCTCTTCTGCCTGACGGCGCGCTTCTTCTGCTGCAGCTTGCTCGGCGGCGGCTTTCGCTTGTGCTTCTTCGGATCCCAGCTCCGCGATTTTAGCTTCCTGGTCGGTAATCGCTGCCTCGTGATCGGCAATCTGTTGCTGCAGAGCATCAATTTCCTTGTTGGTGTCCTCAACCTTACGTTGGGCGCGGTCATAGGATTTCTGTGCAGAACTGAGTCTGCGTTCCCTGAGCATTAACTGGTATTCGGCATCGTCGAGATCGAGTTCCTGATTGGCGGAAGGAGCTGCCTTGATGGACTCCACTGCGGCCTGTGCCTCATCAAAAGCTGCCTGGGCTTCGTCGAGATCAGCTTTTTTGCTGTCCGCTTTTTCCTGAAGGGGTGCTTGCTCATTTTGTAAGGCTTGCAATGCAGCCTGTGCCTGGGCGAGATTCGCCTGGTGCTCTTCAAGTAATGCCTGCTCAGCTTCGAGTGATGCGAATACCAGGTTGGTGTACAGCAAGCATAGTGCTGTGAAAATCAATCGGGTGAGTGAAAATTGCTGCAAACCCATCCTTTCCCCTTCAAAATCTTTCTTTATATTAAATGCCAAACGCCAAAGCTCACCACAAAACAGGGCTTTTAAGACGAAATCATCATCTTACTGGTTGACCGACAGAAAATAAACCCGGTTTTAGCGTGGTTCAAGTACGTAGAGATTGATATGTCTGACACCCTGGGTACGGGTGCGATATTCTTCAAAATCTGCATAAATCTCAATAAGTTGCGGCCAATAGAGGTCTTCTTCATCACTGCTTGCAACATGGGCATTCATCAGGTGATTGTTTGGGCCAATTTGAATCTCACACTGCGGGTTGGCGTCCAGGTTGTACTTCCATAGAGGGGGTTTTGACATGCCACCCTTGGAAGCAGCCAGTACGACTTTTTCACCATCTTCAAGATAGAGCAACGGGGTGCGTCGTAGCTGGCCGCTTTTGCGACCGACATGGGTAAGGATTGCAACCGGAGCACCGAGGAATTTATTCATCAGACGTCCGCCGCTAAGGCGATAGACTTTAACCTGCAAGCTGCCGAAAAACTTGATCAAAGCCGTGCCGAACTTCTCCTGTTTTTCAGTATAGGGAACGATCTCTTTAGCCATGCTGTAATGCCTCAACCAGTTTGCGATGAATGTTGTCAAAGCCGCCATTGCTCATAATCACAATGTGCAGGGCGGCGCCCGATGTAGCGGCAATATTGCTACAAAGGTTCTCAACAATAACATCGGTAGAGGATGACAGCGTAGCCGTATTTTTACTGGCACTCACCACATGATCCAGATTCCAGTCCACATCGGCGGGCTCGTACCAGACCACTTCATCTGCATCTTCGGTGGACCGGGCGAGGTTATCCGCATGTACCCCCATGCGCATGGTGTTGGAACGAGGCTCTATCACGGCGATGATACGTTCGTTACCAACACGCCGACGCAAACCTTGCAAAGTGGTTTTGATCGCAGTGGGGTGATGGGCAAAATCATCATAGACATCAATATTATTGTGGCTAAGCAATTTTTCCATACGTCGTTTCACACCGGCAAAGCTGTTGAGCGCTTCGATGCCGTGTTCCGGTCTGACTCCGACATGGTGTGCAGCGGCGAGCGTCGCCAGAGCATTGGCCATATTGTGCTCGCCACTGTGTTGCCAGTTCACGACTCCCTGCAGCTGTTGTTTGTGCCACACTTCAAATTCGCTGCCATCGCTGTTCAGTGCTTTAACATACCAACTGGCATTGTTATCCGTTAGTGACAGCTCTACACATTCTGACCAACAACCCTGCTTGATTACCTGCTGCAGATATTTATCTTCGGCGGACAGGACAATACGCCCCTGCTCAGGCACTGTACGCACAAGGTGATGAAACTGTCGTTGAATATCGCTGATGTCGTTAAAAATGTCGGCGTGATCAAACTCGAGGTTGTTGAGAATAACCGTGCGTGGCCGGTAGTGAACAAACTTGGAACGCTTGTCGAAAAACGCGCTGTCGTATTCGTCGGCTTCAATGACAAAGAAAGGGCGTTCGCCAAGCCGTGCGGAGGCGGAAAAATCCATGGGTACACCGCCAATCAGATAACCCGGTTGCATGCCGGCTTGTTCCAGCACCCACGTCAGCATCGACGTAGTCGTAGTTTTGCCGTGAGTGCCGGCAACGGCGAGCACCCAGCGGTTGTTCAGCACTTCGTCACATAACCACTGTGGGCCGGATGTATAGTTGAGTTGCTGGTTGAGCACATATTCCACGCAGGGATTGCCGCGACTCATGGCGTTGCCGATAACCACAAGATCCGGTGCGGGCTGAAGGTGGGCAGGATCGTAGCCTTCGAGCAGTTCGATACCCTGTTGCTCGAGCTGGGTACTCATCGGCGGGTAAACATTCGCATCGCAACCGCTGACCTCGTGACCGAGTTGCTTCGCCAGCACCGCAAGGCTGCCCATAAATGTGCCGCAAATGCCGAGAATATGTATGTGCATAAAATCTCCCTGTAGAGGCGCACATCATATAACAATCTGCTTGCCGGGCGCATATTGCTACATCGAATCGGTTAAAGCTGTTTAAACACCTCGGGTTTCCGAGTATCATTTTTGCTCGTTTAACGGGGGTGCAAAATTATTATGCCGCGAGCAGTCAGTAATAAAGCCAGGTCAGAAAAGCCGGGAAAAACATTGCAAAAAGTAGCAAAGAAAAATGCGTTTTATGCGCAGTCCGGTGGCGTGACAGCAGTTATTAACGCGACGGCCTGCGGTGTGATTGAAACTGCACGCCAACATCGGGATAAAATCGGTAAAGTCTATGCCGGACACAATGGCATTATTGGCGCGTTGACTGAAGAACTCATTGACACGAGCAAGGAGTCAACAAAAACGATCGCTGCTTTACGTCATACACCGTCCGGTGCGTTTGGCTCCTGTCGTTACAAATTGAAAAGTCTTGAAGAGAATCGTGCCGAGTATGAGCGTTTGATTGAAGTCTTTAAGGCGCACAATATCGGTTACTTCTTTTATAACGGTGGCGGTGATTCCGCTGATACCTGCCTCAAGGTTTCACAATTATCACAAACTATGGGTTATCCGATATCCGCGATCCACGTCCCAAAGACCGTAGACAATGATTTGCCGTTTACCGATAATTGTCCGGGTTTTGGCTCTGTGGCAAAGTACGTGGCGGTATCTACCAAAGAAGCGGCAATGGATGTGGCTTCGATGTGTGAAACCTCTACGAAGGTTTTTATTCTTGAGGTGATGGGACGCCATGCAGGCTGGATTGCAGCGGCGAGTGCACTGGCTCAGGAACAGGTGGGTGATGCGCCGCATATTATCCTGTTCCCCGAAATCGCATTTGATAAACAAAAATTTCTCAAACGGGTAAAACAGACTGTCAACAAGTACGGTTACTGCGTTGTGGTGGCATCAGAAGGTGCGCAATATAAAGATGGTACTTTCATTGCTGATGCAGGTAGCAAGGATGCATTTGGTCATACCCAACTCGGTGGTGTTGCGCCGACACTGGCGACGATGGTGAAACAGGAGCTCGGCTATAAATACCACTGGGCAGTTGCGGATTACCTGCAACGTGCCGGACGGCATATTGCTTCGGCAACCGATGTGGAACAGGCTTATGCAGTGGGCCAAAAAGCGGTTGAGTATGCATTGCAAGGCAAGAACGCAGTGATGCCGGCAATTGTGCGCAAGCCAGGCAAACGTTATCGCTGGACGATAGAAGAGGCGCCGCTCGATAAAATTGCCAACGTGGAAAAAATGATGCCGCGTAACTATATTTCCCGTGATGGTTTTCATATCACCGATGCAGGGCGCGAGTATTTACAGCCGCTGATTCAGGGAGAAGACTACCCGCCCTATAAAAACGGTGTGCCGCAGTATGCAAAGCTGAAAAAAGTTATGGTGGACAAAAAACTGAAAAAAAGCTTCAAGGTATAAATGTAAAGGTATAAGTTTAATGATAAGAGCAAAGGCAAAGAGAGATGAATAACGAAACGCAACAACCACTGATTACACTGGCAATGACCGGAGGTTCCGGTGCCCAGTATGCGTTTCGTTTGCTCGAGTGTTTGCTTGCAGCACAGTGCAAAGTGGACTTTCTAATGTCTGATGCTGCGCGCGAAGTCGTTCGCATTGAAATGGGCGAGGTATTGCCTGATACCTCTACCGAGCTGCAAAAATACCTTGAGCAGCGTTATCAACCGACACCTGGTTGCCTGACGGTGTACGATAAAATGGACTGGCTCGCACCGGTAGCATCTGGTACGGCACGGCAGCGGCAGATGATCATTTGTCCAGCCAGCGGCGGCTGTCTTTCAGCCATTGCACACGGGGCGAGTAACAATCTGATTGAACGTGCGGCCGATGTAGCGATCAAGGAAAAGTATCCGCTGATTGTGGTGCCGCGGGAAACGCCGCTGTCAGCGCTGCATCTGGAAAATATGCTCAAGCTCGCACAGCTTGGGGTCACAGTAATGCCCGCTTGCCCGGGGTTTTACTATAACCCCAAGTCAGTTGAGGACTTGATTGACTTCATGGTAGGCCGCATGTTGCACCATCTCGGTATTGATCAGGATTTGTTGCCTGGCTGGGGTGAATCGAACAATTAACATTTTAAAAACTTCTGTAATGTCAAGGCTTTAAACCATTGAATCCAGTTTGTTTTTCCTTATACTCGGCGTCGCAACAGGACTGTTTCATTCCCTGGACGATTATTATATCGATAGTTCAGGGCTCTTTATTGGGTAGGTAGTAGTTAAAGGCAAGGAGTCAGGTCTGCAACCTGTTTACCCGCAGTATTGTTTGAGGTTCTAACATTGATACCCGACATACAAAATTCTGATTACATTGAAAAATCAGGTAAGCACTATGTGGCGATGATTGATGAATTTCAATTGCGCAGTGCTTTTCAGCCGGTTATCAGTTTGATTCACAACCGTCCTGTAGGCTATGAAGGCCTCGTGCGGCCGTTTTACAACGGCAAAGGAACTACTCCTGATAAATTATTCAGTGCGCTGGGTGGTAATGCTTTTGCTTCCGAGCTTGATCGTACCTGTCGCACCCTGCACATAATGAACGCTGGTTTAACGGTGGGTGCCGAGTCCAATAGCTGGCTGTTTCTCAATGTGGATGCGAATACGATTATGGAAGATTTTTATTCGCCGGAAGAAGTTAAAAAAGCATTTGAACCGATGGGGTTTCGACCCGAACACGTGGTGCTGGAAATCCTTGAGAAAAATATTGAAGATCGCCAGCAGCTTACCGAGTTTGTGCGACATTACAAAGAGGTGGGTTTCAAAATTGCTCTTGATGATTTTGGCGCAGGTGAATCCAACCTCGAGCGCATTCATACCATTCACCCGAGTATTGTGAAACTTGATCGCAGTATTATCCAGGATTTGGCTGGTGGCCATAACGGCGTAAATGTGCTCAAGCGCGTGGTATCCCTGTTGCGTGAAATGGGTAGCATGGTGCTTATCGAAGGGGTTGAAACTGAAGAGCAAGCGTTGCTGGTTATGGAAACCGAAGCCGACCTTGTGCAAGGTTTTTATTTTTCCAAGCCTGTGCTCGGCAGCCCTCCGGAAGATCAGGGAGAAGCCAAACGCCAGATTAAAAAGATCTCACTGCTGCAAAAAAGTGTTGCACGCAAGCGCATGGAATTTGAAGAACGTCTCGAGGCCCAGTTAAAAGACGTATTCGAAAATGCAGTAGCCTGTGGTAATCAGGGCTTACAGGCGATCAGTGATGCCATGTTTGAGTCGAAACATGTGTTGCGTTTTTATGTGCTTGACCACCAGGGCTTCCAGATTGGTGAGACGGTTTCGAATCCAAACAAAAAACATGCCGATACTCAGTATCATCCGCTGCAAAAAATGGAAGGTGCGTGTTGGGCGCGACGGGATTTCTTTGTCCAGGCGTTGCGTCACCCTACAGAAACTTATTTTTCTGCACCCTACCTATCGCTACCTGAAGAAACCTTGTCAGTGACGCTGTCGGCGACTTTTAAAGATGAGAAAAAACGTTTGCGTGTACTGTGTGCGGATGTCGATGCGATGGCGCTAAACAGAATCACGAGCAAGGCTGTGAAAAAAGCTTCGCGAACAATTACTTCACGACAAAAAGCTGTTAAAGCGCCCAAGGCGGTTGCCAAAACGGCACAAAAAGCACCGAAAAAAATACAAAAATAGCCAGTTAACTTGCAGTAATAAACTGTTCTTTGATCTGTCTTACGATTAGCTTGCCGGCCGGGTTACGCGGCAGCTGATCCTGGAAGTAGATTTCTCGCGGAATCTTGTAATTGGCCAGCCGCTTGCGGCTAAAGCCCAGTAGTGTCTCTTTTAGCGTTTTTTGCGCACCCTCATCGAGAAGTGTTTCCGGTTCAATCACGGCAATAACTTTTTCTCCCCATTCGTCATCGCCAATGCCAAATACAGCAATATCGCTGACATCGGGATGTGATTTGAATACCTGTTCAATTTCCGCAGGGTAAATATTGACACCGCCGGAAATAATCATATTGTGCAAGCGATCCGTTAAAAATACATATCCGTCATTATTTACATAGCCCATATCGCCAAGGGTAAAAATGTAGGGCTCAGGATGTGCGGCAAGGGTTTTTTCGGCATCGTTGTGGTATTCAAATACCTGGGCTTTACTGTTGTGCCGTGCATACAGCACACCGTTCTCACCAGCAGGTAAACGCTCTCGCTGCTCATTGCAGCTGTAAACTTCAAATTGTGGCAATGCCTTGCCAACAGTGCCTGGAAAAGACAGCCACTGTTTTGAATCACAAAACGTTGTAATACCACCTTCTGTGGCCCCCCAGTATTCGTACAATACTGGTCCCCACCAGTCGATCATGCGCTGCTTGGTCTCCCTGCTAATCGGGGCGGCGCCGTGGTGCACAACGGAAAGGTTTTTGCTATCAAGGCTCTGCTTTTGTTGTTCGGGTAATTTAAGCAGGCGTTCAAACATAGTTGGTACCAGATGGGTGTGGTTGATGCTGAATTCATTGACGAGTCGAATAAATGTTTTTTCATCCCACTGCGGCATAATTGTCAGCGTTGCGCCGTTAAACAGATCGTACAGAGCCAGTAACATCGGTGCGGCGTGATAGAGTGGCCCAGTCACGAGATGGTGCCCTTCACCATTGAGGCCTACCTGTGTGCCAAACTGCCAGGCTGTATTGAGGTAGTCACGCAGGGTAGCGGGCCTGCTGCGTTTCACCCCTTTGGGTAAACCGGTGGTGCCACTCGTATACATCATGGTGCCGCCCGGAGGTGCATTGAGATCGGCTTTGCTATTGACTTGCGGTAACTCAGTTTCAAGTTGTGTAAGTGATATACACGGTATGTCGCATGCTTCACGTAGATTGTCAGCGGAGTGATCGCACAATAGATATTTTGCACCACAGTCGTGAACAATATATTGCACTTCCTGTTGTTTGAGGTGGCGGTTAACCGGTGTGACCCATACGCCAGACAGCAGTGCAGCGATAATAATCTCGATAAACTCGACGCGATTGCTCATCAGCAGAGCAATATTTTCATCTGCGTTGAGATTGAGGTTGTCATGAAAATAACGTTGCAGCTGCAAGCAGCGCTGTTCGAGCTGGTGCCAGCTGCGTTCGGTAGTGAGATCACTCAGGGCTGTTGCGTCGTCTTGACGGGAAAGAAACAGGGTATTGCGCACAGGGGTTATCATCAGGGGGTAACGGGTGGGAGCTGACTGTGGGGCGTTGCTTGCTGGCGTTGCAACTGCTCCTCTACCGTGCGTCGCTCTTCGAGCGTGAGGGCTTTGTAACCCCTGGGCTGCCAGCCATTCCAGTAGGGCCAGCCATAGCCCCAGCGATAGGTAGTGATCCAGTATGGGGAGCCGCCGACCCGCACTCCGGCGAGCATCAGTTCGGCAATTTCTTCTTCACCGGCTTGGGCCACACATAACTGCAGGGCTTCGTCTGCATTAAGGCGCTGTTCATAGGTGCCGCCTTGCCAGTAGGCGAGATCGTGAGCAGTGCAGCATTCGAGCCACAACTGTTGCTGATCCAGTGTGCCCTCCGGGAACAGGCTACAGCCATCGGTGGTAAAGGGGGCCAGTTCAGTGGCACGGCAGGGTAGTGCCAGCAGAAGCAGAAATACTGTAAAAACCGACATGCGCATGGGTTAGAATAAGCGCCCGTTTAATGATTCATTTCAGGTTGCTGCCATTATATGCCAGATTCACCGTCCACAAAGTCCCCTGGTGCGAACCCGAACACAACGCATTTCGGCTATGAGACAGTTTCGGTAGAAGCCAAACAGGGCAGGGTTGCCGGTGTGTTTCACTCGGTAGCTGCAAAGTACGACCTGATGAACGATGTGATGTCCGGAGGCATTCACCGCATCTGGAAGCGCTTTACGATAGAAATGTCCGGTGTGCGGCGTGGTGACAAGGTGCTCGATATTGCAGGTGGCACGGGTGACCTTGCCGCGAAGTTTTCCCGTATCGTTGATCGTGAAGGTCTCGTGGTGCTGGCTGATATCAATAGTTCGATGTTGTCGGTGGGTCGCGACCGACTTACTGACAGAGGGGTGGCGGCGAACGTAGTCTATACCCAGGCGAATGCAGAGTGCTTGCCGTTTCCCGACAATCACTTTGACTGCATTACGATTGCATTTGGTTTGCGTAATGTGACTGATAAGGACAAGGCGCTTGGGTCGATGTTACGTGTATTAAAACCTGGTGGCCGCTTGCTGGTGCTGGAGTTTTCCAAACCGACTAACAGCCTGTTGGAAAAGGTCTATGACCGTTATTCATTTTCAGTATTGCCAAAAATGGGGCAACTGCTTGCCAACGATGCTGACAGTTACCAGTATCTTGCGGAATCGATTCGCATGCACCCGGATCAGCAGACACTCAAGGGGATGATGGAACAGACGGGTTTTCGCAATTGTTCCTTTCACAATATGACAGGCGGTATTGTCGCTTTGCACCGCGGGGAAAAACCTCGCGTCACTATGGAATAGGTGAGGATAGGCTAATGGCATTGCCCGATATAGTGCAGCAGGGAGTTCTGGCGGCTGCTCAGCAAATGGTACGTGCTGCTTTGCAGCTCGATCCTGGAAGCCGTTTTCGCTTGCAGCAACTTGCCGGTCAAATTATTGCGTTTCAGATTCGCGAGACCGGCGATACCGTTTTTATCTGTCCGTTAGATGACTCAGTTGAATTGATGTCGGATTGCCGGGTTGCCGTTGATGTATTGGTTTCCGGTAATGCGCTCGATCTTGTCAGTTTGCTGCGTGGCCTGTTTGATCTAGAGGCTGATGGGCACACGCTTGTGGTTGAAGGGGACAGGGAGTTACTTAAAAATCTGGTTGCGATTAGCAGTGACTTACAGATCGACTGGGAAGGTGCGATAGCGCCCCTGACCGGTGATGTGCTTGCCCACCAGATTGGCAAGAATACCCGTGCTACTGAAAAGTGGGTGTTGCAGTCGTTACAGGAAGTTCGGCGCCTTGCCGAAGAATATATGGAAGAGGAGTTGCCGGTAGTAAAAGAATCTGCAGCGATGAAACCGGTATTTGAAGGTTTGGACAAACTCAAGGTTGTTGGACAGTCGCTGCGCGAGGAAGTGGCTGACAAAGTCTCTGATTCTCCGCTCGCCGACTTTGCGGAAACTGTCTCTGCCTTGCGCAACCAGGATAAACAGACCTGACAATGATTCCGCTGTTACGCCTGTTAAAAATTCTTGCGGTTTTTGCCCGCTATCGCCTTGAGGAGTTTGTACCGCGTCAGCATCTGCCATTACTGATGCGTTGGTTATTTGCTGTGTTGCCACTGTGGTTGTTGCCACGTTGCGATGCTTCGCTAAGTCGCGGTGAGCGTTTGCGTCTTGCCCTTGAAGCACTTGGCCCGGTGTTTATCAAGTTTGGTCAGTTGCTGTCGACTCGTCCCGATGTGGTGCCGCTTGATATCGCCAAAGAACTGAGCAACCTGCAAGATGATGTGCCGCCGTTTGATAATGATGAGTTTATTGCCATTA
Organism: Pseudomonadales bacterium; assembly: GCA_028280345.1. Lineage (GTDB taxonomy): Bacteria > Pseudomonadota > Gammaproteobacteria > Pseudomonadales > UBA7239 > JANQLY01. Next base: position 21,118 of record JANQLY010000004.1, read on the forward strand.
TCGAGGCCTCTTTCGGACAAAAAGTCTCCGAAGTTTTTGGTGATTTTGAACGTGAGCCTCTCGCTTCCGCATCAGTTGCTCAGGTGCATGCAGCAAAACTTCAGGATGGGCGCGAAGTGGTGGTCAAGGTTATCCGCCCTGGCATTGGCAAGGTTATTGAGCAGGATGTAGCGCTGATGTTGTTACTTGCGCGTTTAGTGCAAACACTACTGGAAGATGGTTGGCGTATGCACCCGGTGGAGGTGGTTGAGGATTACCGCCTGACAATTCTTGATGAACTGGATTTACAGCGCGAAGCCGCAAACGCGAGCCAGTTACGACGTAACTTTGAAGGTTCTGACAAACTTTATGTGCCGGAAATCTACTGGGATTATTGTCGCCCCGATGTATTGGTGATGGAGCGTATCTACGGTATTCCGGTAACCGATATAGAGGCGTTAAAAGCCCAGAATACCAATATCAAGTTGCTTGCTGAACGCGGTGTGGAAATCTTTTTCACCCAGGTCTTTGAGCACAACTTCTTCCATGCGGATATGCACCCGGGCAATATTTTTGTCAGTCGTATTAATCCGGCCCAGCCACAGTATATCGGTGTGGACTGTGCCATAGTCGGCTCACTGTCGCGGGAAGACCAGTATTATCTTGCACGCAATCTGCTTGCGATTTTCCGGCGTGACTACCGCCAGGTGGCGGAGCTACATGTGGAGTGTGGCTGGGTACCTTCTACAACGCGTATCGCAGATTTTGAAGCAGCTATCCGTACCGTGTGCGAGCCGGTATTTGAAAAGCCGCTTGGTGAGATTTCCTATGGGCAGATTCTGGTGAGTCTGTTTAAAACCGCACAGCGCTTTGATATGGAAGTACAACCCTCGCTGGTATTGTTACAAAAAACCCTGCTCAATATTGAAGGGCTTGGTCGTCAGCTCTATCCGGAACTGGATTTATGGACGACGGCGAAACCGTTTATGGAACAGTGGATGCGTAACCGCTTTCATCCGAAAACCCTGTTGCATGAGTTGCAGCGCTATGGCCCCGAGTGGCTGGAGAAATTCCCCCAGGTGCCCGATTTACTGTTTGAGGCGGCGGATCAGATTCGCCATCTTGAGCAGGTGATTCCGGAAGTACAGCGGGCGGCGAAGCAGATTGCTGAAGAAGGGCAGCAGCAACAGCACAAGCGCTATGACCGCTGGCTCGGTGTGGCGGCGTTGGGTGCCGCGGTGGTGCTTGCGGCACCGCAGTATATGAGTTCTTTTGCCTCCTTGCCGCTCACCAGTGTGATAGCCGGTGGGCTCGGGCTTTACTGGCTACTCAGGCGCTAGCCTGCAAAGCTTTCCGTGGCATTGCGGTGTACAATGCGCCCATGAGTGGCGATTATCTTGAACAGATCAAATGGACTACAGATGGCCTGGTACCTGTGATTGCGCAGGATCATGTCAGTGGTCGAGTATTGATGATGGCGTGGATGAACCGGGAGTCGTTGCAGTTAACGGTGTCCGAGCAGCGAGCGGTATACTGGTCGCGTTCGCGCCAGTCCTTGTGGCGCAAGGGTGAATCGTCGGGTCATGTGCAAAAAATTCACGAGATTCGCCTCGACTGCGACAACGATGTAGTGATTTTGCAGGTGGAACAGGTTGGCGGTATTGCCTGCCATACCGGGCGTGAGTCCTGTTTTTATCGGGTGTTTGAAGATGGTGAATGGGTGGCTGCGGATCCGGTACTTAAAAACCCTGATGAGATTTATCAGCAATAGAGCCGGTATACGGTATCGTCTAACAGTGGCAGAAAGAGTATGAGTGAGATATTAACGCAATTGACCGAGGTGCTTGAGGCGCGTAAGCAAGGCTCTGCCGATGAGTCTTATGTTGCAAGCCTGCATCAGAAGGGGCTCAACAAAATTCTGGAGAAGGTGGGTGAAGAGTGTACGGAAACAATCATTGCTGCCAAGGATGCTGAGCGCAATGATGATAACCGGCAGGTTATTTATGAGACAGCGGATTTATGGTTTCATAGTCTTGTTATGTTATCTCACCTTGGCGAAACAGCTGACGCTGTGCTGGATGAGTTGCAACGTCGTTTTGGATTGTCGGGGCTAGATGAAAAAGCTTCACGTAATAAATAGATAATAGGGAGTCGATATGAGTTTTGGCATTAAAGAGTTATTAGTTATCGCGGTGATTGTACTGCTGCTGTTTGGTACAAAAAAGCTACGCAACATGGGATCGGATCTTGGCGCTTCTGTAAAAGGCTTTAAAAAAGCCATGAATGAAGAAGAAAACAAAGATGCTGCACTTGATGATGCAAGCACCGCTGAAAAAGTCAACGATACAGAAACGACAGAAGAAAAAACCACCAATAGCTAACAATGTTTGATATTGGTTTTTTTGAACTACTCGTCATACTTGTTGTTGCCCTGCTGGTTATAGGCCCCGATAAACTACCTGCTACCGCTCGCACCGTTGGATTGTGGGTCGGTCGTATCAAATACCAGTTCCAATCTGCAAAGCGTGACTTCGAGCGCGAGCTCGGCGCAGATGATATTCGCCGCCAGTTGCACAACGAGCAAGTGATGCGTGAACTTGGTGAAACCGAGGAGGCAATCAAAAAAGTGATGCAGGAAGCTGATGAAGTTGTGCAGTCAGCAAAAACGGACGCAGAAAAATAATGCTGCCGGATGGGCTGATAAGTCGATGAATAAATCTATAGAAAAAACTGCTCATACTACCCGTTCTGAAATGGTAAACGATTCTGAGCAGCCGCTCGTGGAACATTTGCTGGAATTGCGCACCCGGCTACTGCGCTGTGTACTGGTAGTATTAGTGTTGTTCTGCGGCATGTTTTCCTTTGCCGGTGAAATCTACAGCTACTTTATTACGCCGATGATTGCGGTATTGCCTGAAAGCAGTACCTTACTGGCGACAGGCACTATTGCCCCGTTTTTAACGCCGTTTAAATTGACGTTCTATGTGGCACTGTACCTCTCGGTGCCGGTGCTGCTGCATCAGCTATGGGGGTTTATCGCGCCGGGGCTGTATCAGTCAGAAAGGCGTTTTGCACTCCCGCTGTTGGTGAGCAGTGTGGTTTTATTTTATTGCGGCATGGCGTTTGCGTATTTTCTTGTTGTGCCGATCCTGTTCCAGTTTATGGCCGGTATTGAGATTCCGGGGGTGAGCTATATGCCGGATATCAGCGAGAACCTCAACCTTATGCTGAAACTGTTTTTTGCGTTTGGTGTAGCCTTCGAAGTGCCGATTGCCACATTTCTGGCGATTATGGCGGGTTTGACGACTCCGCAAAGCCTTGCGGAGAAACGCCCCTATATCGTGGTGGGTTGCTTTGTGCTCGGTATGCTGCTGACTCCGCCGGATATTATTTCCCAGGTGCTGCTCGCGCTACCGATGTGGCTGTTATTTGAAGTGGGGCTGATTCTGGGCAAAATGGTGGCAAAAGAAGAAGAGCCCCAGACACAGGAATAGGCAGAAGCAGACGATACGGGAAGAGTAGGCCTTATTTTGGGGCTGTTATTTAGGGGGTAAGGAGCTCGCAAAGCGCAGCGCGAGCTCAAGCCATGTCTCAAGCTCTGCATCAGATTCAAACCCCTCTGCATCCACAGTAACAAAGCCGCGCATGGGCTTGCCGGTGAAGTCCATTTTCCGGGCGTGGGGAAGGGCAAGCGTGGCCTCGTAGGCCTCAGGACCAACCCTAAGCATGAGTTCGTCACCGGAAATCCCACAGCACATATTGCCGTTTACCATAAAGCACAGGCCGCCAAACATGCGTTTTTCGTCGTGTATTGTCAGGCGTTGCAGAATGGCTCGGGCACGCTCGGCCAGCTGTTCATCAAAGGCCATACTTGCTCCTGGATTGTGCTGGAAATTTGGTGTTTGCCATTATAGAGGCGGATCGGGGAACAAGATATTTTCTCCCCAGGCAAAACAGAGGATAGTTTTTCCCGCAAGTAGAGGTATAATTAGCGCCTTTTCGAGACCCCACCCTGCCTGCGCGGGGGATTTCAGGTTTTGTAATGCCCGGGCGGGTGGCATCCAAGACCAGGGACTTGCTGATCTACAAAAGGCGACCGGAGACAGAATTACAGGTGTCTGAACAGAGCCCCATAGTGTGGAAGATTATTGCCAATGGCAGCTGGCTTTCCGGCCAGGAGTTTGTCGTGTCTGGCACGCGTACTGTACTGGGGCGCGGTAAGGATTGCGATATTACGATTCCGGGTACGCACCTGTCGCGCAACCATGCCGAGATTGTCGTTCAGGGAGACAAGTTACTCGTGCGCGATATGAACTCTGCCAATGGCACCTATGTTAATGACGAGAAGATCGATGAGGCATTGGTCGGGCCAGGGGATACAATTCGAATGGATGTATATAGCTTCCGTGTTGAGGGTGTCGGAGCCATTAATGGCGATGACCCAACAAAAACCAAACCCCGTGTTACGGTTGATACCTCAGCACAAAAGGCACTCGACAATATCCGCTCGATTAATACGAAAAAAGACTATTCTGAAACCCAGTGGGTTACCAAGCCGACGTCTGTCGGTAACCGTACGCACAACGTTAGCCATCATAAAGGCGATGGCAATTTCTGGATTGCGCTCGCAATTGGCCTCGCAGTGATTGGTGGCCTGGTTTTTTACTTTTTTATTTAGGGAATCTGCCAGTGATTACGGTTGCTAATCGTGTTTTTGTCAGCGAGGCGTTTGCTGAAGAATTTGAGCAGCGTTTCCGTCAACGTATGGAAAAAGGCAGTCTGCAACAGCAGGACGGGTTTATTCGCTTGCAAATTCAAAAGCCTCTGACGGATGCTTGTCCCTATGTTGTTCACACCTGCTGGGAAAGTCGCGAGGCGTTTAACGCCTGGGTAAAAAGCGATGATTTTGCCGAAGCCCACCGCAATCCGCTGCCGGAAGAAGCTTTTACGCAAAAAGGTGGTATGGAAATTCACGAAGTTGTCGTAACAACAGAATAAAGGTAGCGCAAGTAACAGCCGTGCAAACTAGCCGTGGCTGACCCACTCCCGGGCCACATCAAACTCCTCCCGATAAAAAACCTTGAGGTGCCTGGGTAAGCAGAGCGACCAGAACTTCAACGTATTTTGTATCCAGAATAAATCCGTCACGAGCGCGATGTGGTGCCACTCGCGGTAGTGCTTCCACCCGGTTAGCCCATCAAGCCAGATTGCTTGCCAGTCATAGCTTTCAAAGCTGTCGTCGAGATCGTAGAGCAAATTGATATGGGTGTAATAGTGGAGTTTTTCCTCGATCAGCGGCAATACCACAGCTTGGTAGTCATCCCGGGTGACCTTGCCTTCGGCATGAAATCCGGCAACAAAATCGGGCAGGTCAGGGATCACTTCAATCACGATTCACGGATTCCTCGCTAATGGCAATGGTGTACAGGTTTATACTTAGTCCATTACCTAAATAGTCCACAACTGGTATTTTTACAAGCCGCTCAGTAGAATACGCGGTCTTTTTTCAGCCAGATTTGACCTAGTTCAAGTGAATTCCCCGCAACAGACCAATCCCGCTCCTGAACAGGCCGAACGCCCGCTGCGTATCTGTTTGCTCGGCTATCGCAGCCATCCTTACGGCGGTGGTCAGGGCATCTACATTAAATACCTGAGCCGGGCGTTGGTTAATGCCGGGCACAGTGTCGATGTGATTTCCGGGGAACCTTACCCCCATCTTGATCCGCGGGTTAATCTGATCAAAATGCCCGGGCTGAATTTGTTTGAATACTCGGGGCATCACGCGTTTGCACTGCGTCCGCGCCATCTGCTGAGTTGGACCGACTTCTTTGAATGGTGGTCAATGCTGACAGGTGGTTTTTCCGAACCCTACTGTTTTGGCCGCCGTGTCGCTCATTACCTTAAGGATAAACGCACGGATTACGATATCGTGCACGATAACCAGAGTCTGTGTTACGGGCTGCTCACACTGCAAAATCAAGGCTGGCCTGTGGTGACCACACTGCACCACCCAATTACCTACGATCGGCGTATTGCGCTTGAGGCAGCACCTGGCTGGCGCGATCGGCTGTTGATTCGCCGCTGGCATGCTTTTCTCGGTATGCAGAAAAAAGTGGTGCAAAAGCTCAAGCATATCGTCACGGTTTCTGAATGTTCGCGGCGCGATATCGTTGCCGACTTTGAGGTGGACAAGCAGCATATCGATCTGATTTATAACGGCATCGATACGCGGGAGTTCAAAGCGCAGCCCGGAGTGGAGCGCAAACCGTTTCAGATTATGTGCACGGCTTCTGCCGATCAGCCGCTCAAGGGGCTTAAATACCTGATCGAGGCGCTGTATATCGTTCAGCAGGACTATCCGCTGCTAGAGCTTGTGGTGGTTGGTAAGCCCAAAGAGGGGGGTTATACCGAGCGGCTGATAAAAAAACTGCATCTGGAAAGTCGTATCCGTTTTGTCTCGGGTATCGCTACAGAAGAATTGATTCGTCTGTATTCTGAAGCGACGCTGGTCGTATGTCCGTCACTTTATGAAGGCTTTGGTTTGCCGGCGGGTGAGGCCATGGCCTGTGAAGCCCCTGTTATTTCCTCCGATGGTGGTGCATTGCCGGAGGTGGTGGGAGATGCGGGGATCATTGTGCCAGCGGGTGACCGCAAAGCGCTTGCGCAGGCGATCGCCGACTTGCTCGATAGCCCCGAGAAACGTCGTGAACTTGGCCTGGCCGGGCGCGCGCGCATTGATGAAACGTTTTGCTGGGACCGCGCCGCACAATTATTTACTGACTATTACTACCGCATGCTCGATGCTGTATAGGTATAGCTGAGGTACCTGAGTTTTTATGGAAACCATTGACTACCGTATTTTTAATCTCGCTGCGGGTGACACGGTGCTGGATCTCGGCTGTGGTGAGGGGCGCCATGTCATCTCGACCTACATCCGTGGTGATGTTCATTCCGTAGGTGTGGATCTGGCCCACAGTGATCTTGTGACCACAGCAGAGAAATACCAGCCATTTGCCGAGGAAAATCCACGCAAGCATTTTGGTCTGTCGGCGGGTAATGCGCTGTCGTTGCCGTTTGCCGATAATACCTTTGACAAGATTGTCTGCTCGGAGGTACTTGAGCATATTCCGGACTACCGTGGCGCGCTGAAGGAGATCCACAGGATTCTCAAGCCTGGTGGTCTGTTGGCGCTTAGTGTGCCACGCTACCTGCCGGAAAAGATTTGCTGGATGCTGTCTGATGAATACCATGCCAATGAAGGCGGGCATCTACGTATATTCAACGCGAAGACACTTAGGCAGGATGTCGAGTCCCTCGGGGTGCACTTTATTCGCCGCCATTGGGCTCATGCCTTGCATTCGCCCTTCTGGTGGCTCAAATGTATGTTCTGGAAATCCCAGGATACTAATATGTTAGTAAGGGCTTACCATCGCCTGCTTGTATGGGATATGATGGATCAACCTTGGCTAACGCGCTTTCTGGAGAAACTGTTTAATCCGGTTTTTGGCAAAAGTGTGGTGATGTATTTCTACAAAGGGACGCAATAAGCGGGGTTGGTTGTACTGCTGGATAGCAGGCGATATTGATTTTAATTAGGCAAACAGGGTTGATTTTTGAGCGGTCCATATCTTTCCAAGGGGTTCTACCCCGCAGAACTGTTACAACCGGCAGTTGAGTATATTCTGGAGGTGCAACGTGAGGATGGTTGCATCCACTGGTTTGACGGCGGTTATGCAGACCCTTGGGATCACACCGAAGCGGCAATGGGCCTGTCGATTGCTGGAGAATATACCGCAGCGGAAAAAGCTTATCGCTGGCTTAAAAACAACCAGCTCGATGATGGCAGCTGGTGGATGCACTACAAGGATGGTGAAATCCACGATGACGAACGCCGCGAAAGTAACTTCGTTGCCTATGTTGCTACCGGTGTCTGGCATCACTATCTGATTACCGAGAATTATTCTTTCCTGTGCGAGATGGCGCCTGTCGTGGAAAAAGCGATGCGCTTTGTGGTGGGCTTGCAAAGTGAGCACGGTGAAATCGACTGGGCGGTGGATACCGATGGCAAGGCCAGGCACGATGCGCTCGTGACAGGTTGTAGTTCGATCTACAAAAGCCTGGAGTGTGCGATCAATATCTTTGCCACCCTCGGTGAGCCCAAACCCTACTGGCAGGAAGCGCGCGAGCGCCTTGGCGAAGCGCTACGTAACAAGCCAGAGCGTTTTGATCGTAGTTGGGAATCCAAAGCTCGCTATTCAATGGACTGGTTTTATCCGATTCTCACCGGCGTGCTGGATCGCAAGCAAGGCCTTGCGCGAATCAATGCGCGTTGGGATGAATTTGTAGAGCACGGTATGGGTTGTCGCTGTGTCTCTGATGAGCCCTGGGTCACAGTGGCGGAGTCCTGTGAACTGACGCTCGCGCTGCTGGCCGTGGGTGATCACGCTCGCGCCGTGGAACTGTATAGCTGGTTGCACCAATGGCGTGATGATGAAGGTGTGTACTGGACTGGCTATCAGTTTGCGGAGAAGCTGCTGTGGCCGGATGAAAAACCCACCTGGACAGCGGGAGCGATTCTGCTTGCCGCTGATGCACTGACCGAACACACGCCGGCCTGTCGTCTGTTTACAGATGTGGAACTGATTGAAAGTAGCGATGAGCAAGCTGACGAGGCCCGCGCCCGCCGGCGACGCAATAAATAACAAACTCCGGTTTAAATAAGCCCGAGTACGTTTTCCGGTGGTCTGCCGATCACGGCCTTTTTTCCATCACTGACAATCGGGCGCTCAAGCAGTTTCGGGTTCTTGCTAATAATCGTTAACCACTCATCGCGATCACGCTCGTCTTTGGCGCTGATGCCGAGTTCTTTGGCCAACTCTTCTTTAAAACGGATAATAGCGGTTGGTTCCATACCGAGCTGATCACACAATTGGCCAAGCTCCTGCTGGTTTGGCGCAGTTTCGAGATATAACACGATTTCCGCATTGATATTGTTTTCTTCGAGCAGTGCGAGGGTTTGTCGGCTTTTGCTGCAACGGGGGTTGTGGTAAATCTTCATCGCGTAATACCTGTGTCTGAACTGTTTAAGCAGAGCGTATTCTAGCGTCAGTTAACACCTGCTGCATCAATCGCATCGAGGAAAGTCTGTGGTTCGGGTCTGACACGGTAGTTGTCTGTTTCGTGTAACCAGATAATATTTTTATCTGCATCCGTGATAATGACAGTGGGCAGTACGGTATCAGCGGAATAGCCCATTTTTTCCATACCGATTGGCAGCCCTCTCGGGTGAAAAATACCGAGTTGCCTGGCTACCGCACCATCGCGATCTTCACAAAAAATCAATGGTACATTAAAACGCCGGGCAATCTTTTGGGTTTCTTTTTGTGGTTGTGGGCTGATTAATAACGCGGCATAACCACGTTGTTGCAATGCCTGATAGTGCTGGGCGACCTCTTCTACCTGTGCGGTGCACAATGGGCACCAGTTGCCGCGGTAAAAAACCAGTAATAGCGGCTGATTCAGATCTGCAGTATCCACGGGCTCATTATGCTGATTATAAAAGCGCAACGGAGGCAGCGTTTGACCGGTTGTGAGCATTCCAGCAGTACGCGCAAGTTTTGAATACCAGAATACGTAGAGCCAGGCACCAATAGTCGCGAGTCCCAGGGTATAAAACAGCGCTAAACCGCGGGAGCCGGATAGCAGCGCAATCAGGCTGCACAGACTGGTCGTTGCCAGTAATAGCGGCAATCGAGCAGAAGTGCGAGCCCGTTTTCCCGTGCCGATATAGAGCAGGAAAACAAAACTTACTGCGCCGGTTGCCACGCAGGCCAGTAGCCATGCCAGGTGTTGTGACATAGCCAGAGCATAGGCGCTGTGGCCGAAGGCAATGACATTGCCCGCAAGCAGTGCCATGATAAAAATAGCTTTAAGCTGGTGAACTGCCATGCAGGAATCCCCCAATCAGTGCAAACGGTGTTTATAATACACGCTTTGTAAAGAGTCACTGCGATAATAATGATAAATCTCCCTGGCGAAAATCACCGCCTGTTCTGGCCACTTTTTCTTATGGTGCTGGCATTGGGGCTCGCACTGCGCGGCTGGATTGCCGTAACTGATATGAATATTTTGCTCGATCACGGCCTCGTTCAGGATGATGCTTATTATTATTATGTTATTGCACGCAATATTCTTGATGGTGGTATGGCCAGCTTTGACGGTATTAATCCCACCAATGGCTTTCACCCCCTGTGGCAAGTGATTTGTCTGCCGGTATTTGCAGTGTTTGACGGTGATACGGCAGTCCGTGTGATGTTATTGATTGCTGTGCTGTGTGATCTCGCAGCGTTATTACTACTTTATCTGGTTATCAGCAAGCTGGTGGCCAACAAGTGGTTTGCATTGCTTGGTATGGGCTTGCTCGCAACCCATGGTGCGGTTATTCGCACCACATTTAACGGTCTCGAAACATCGTTGAGTCTGTGTCTGCTATTATTGTTTTTATGGCAGTTTCTCAGGATATACAGTCGCAAGTCTGAAACATTGGGGCAACTGCCTGGCAGTTTGCGCGATCACCTGCTGCTTGGTGTTATTGCAGCATTTGCTTTTCTTGCGCGCACCGACAATGCCGTTATTGTCGTAGTCTGTTTTGTATTTTTATATGTACCTGCGGCATTGCGTGGGCAGTTGCGCAGCGGTGTGCTCGTTTCGCTGTTGATTGTGTTGTTGGTTTCACCGTGGTTGCTGTGGAACCTTCATCACTTCGGCAATATTGTACAAATTAGTGGTCAGATCCACGGTGATACGTACTTAACCTATAAAGCAAAAGTGGATCATCCGTTTCATGTTGATCTGGTGCGTGGCACCTTGCGCAGTATTAACCCGGTGGGGAATATTTTTAAAAAGTTGTTTATTCCCACCGGTGCCAAACCGATATTAGGTTATCTGTTTTTATTGCCGATACTAATAGCGTTATTTGTATTGCGGCGCAAGGATGCCTATCTAAAACAGCACTGGCATTATTTTCTGCCGTTTGTGGCTGGTGTAATTGTGTTATTTCTGTACCACGCAGGTGTGCGTCAGTTTTTGCGTGGCTGGTATAATGCACCGGCGATGGTTACTACGATCATTGTGCTGTGCCTGTTGTGCGAGTCGTTTGTGCGCACGCGTATGGAACAAGCGCAGCAGCAGTGGCATGGTGTGAGTCTGATATTCGTATTGCCGTTACTAATAGCTGTTATTGTTTTTCATTCCCCGTATCGCTATCTTAAACCGCCCAAAGTAGCGCATATTGATCCACGGGTAGGCGCATCGTTGTGGTTGAATGAAAACTCATCACCAGACACTATTGTTGGTGCGGCTAATGCAGGTATCGTTGGTTATTACACGCAGCGTCCAGTTATTAACCTGGATGGTGTTGTCAACGAAAATGCGCACAAGGCGCGGCTAAAAAGTGAGTTGCATCGCTATATTCATGAATCGTCGATTGATTATATTGCAGACCACAAAGGCTCGATTGCCCATCTTTGCGCCGAGAATAGTTATTACACGTGTAAAGAAATGGATAACTGGCAGAAATCCACTTATGTCATGCGTGTGATAAGGAAGCCTTGAAATCGATTTTGAACTATTCGTTTTCTGCGGCTTGACGATTTTTTAAGTAGCCGATCAACCGTTTGGCTAACAAGGGAAAAATACCAAGCAAACAAAAAGACAGAATCAGTGTTGGTGACAAAATACCTTCGAGGCTGACGACCTGGCCCAGTTGTGTGCCTGCATTCACGTAAACGGCGGTGCCCGCAAGCATGCCCACCTGACTAACCCAGAAGAAACTCCAGGTGCGAATTGGCGTAATGCCCATCAACAGGTTGATCATAAAAAAAGGGAAGGCCGGTACCAGGCGCAGGGTAAACAAATAGAAATTGCCTTCTTCTTCAAAGCCGCGATTAATGGGTTCCAGTTGCTGTGTAAATTTTTCCTGTACCCAGTCCCGCAACAAAAAACGTGAAGCGAGAAAAGCCAGCGTGGCGCCAATGGTGCTGGCAAATGACACGATTAGCATGCCGAGTGCCAGGCCAAAAATTGCGCCGGCGGCAAGAGTCATAATTGCGGCACCTGGTAGTGACAGGGCAGTGACAGCGACATATATGAGAAAAAATACAATGCTTGTGATGATCAGATGTTGCTCTTTATAAGCAATAATTGCTTCGCGCTGTGTAGAAAAATATTCCACCGACAGGTAGCGCGCGCCATCAAAGTAAAAGAAACTACCAATCAGGGCGACAAACAAAAATAACAGGGCCAGCTTGGGTTTAGACATGGTTGGAAGCCAGGATTATTTCACGGTTCAGATGTCTGGAGTGCTTTTGTGGCGGAAAGTTCAATATCTTGTCTGTGGGGGGTAGTTAAAGAATCACTCTTGTGCAGGTGGAGCCGCGGGTCGGGCCTCAATATGCCATTGGCCGTTTTCATCCTGCCATTTAACAATTTCCATATCGTTTGCATTATCGTTACTGCTATTGGAGGTTACAGAGTCTCTGGCAGCGGAAATCTTGCGGGAAGTCTTTCGCCACCAGTGGCGTAACTTGATGCGGACGGAATAATAATGCCGCTTGAAATTGCTGTTGAGCTTGTCCAGATCCCGGGTTTCAACAATCTGGCCTTTGGTCTGGTATTCGATAAAGGCGATAGTGCCTATACCAGTGAAGACCATCATAACGGTAAAATAGATTAGTCCGCGGCCCATAATATCGTCTGCCTGTCAGGCATCAAGATCCGGGATGCGCTTACTTTCGAGCTTGACGATAGCATCCTTGAGCCAGAGTTTGCGCTTTTTCAGGCGCTGAATCAGTAGCTGGTCGACATACGGGGTTTCAGCCATGAGCTGACTGATCTCATCGTCGAGGTTGCGATGCTCAATACGCAACGCTTTAAGTCTGACGATTAGTTCGTCATTCAGAATACCGTCCATGGCCAGGGATTATACCTCTATACCATGAATTTCAGTAAGGAATTCTGAAAAATCGTTGTCTGTCAGAGCATTTTTCTCAGGGTATCGTGACGGTCGATAAAATGGTGCTTGAGCGCCGCTGAGCCGTGCAGCAAAGCGAGTGCGCCAGTCATCCAGGCGAGTATCAGATGTACCTGCTCGGCCAGCCTTGCACCATCCGGTTGTAGAGTCATAACCGCGGGTATGGAAATATCACCGAACAGTGGAATTGCATCACCCGCCGAGGTAGAGATCAGGTAACCGCTGATGGGTATGGCAAGCATCATAAATAGCAGGGTGTAGTGCATGACATATGCGGCAATTTTTTCCCAGGGTTTGACCTCATCCAGCGAGGGCCGGCGTTGCAGCAGGTGAAGCAGACAAAACAGCACTGCCAGCAACAAAGCTAGCATGCCAATCGCGCGGTGGTAGTGCAGAGCACTCTGGGCATTTGGGTCATAGTAGCCAAGTGTGGTGAGGTAGTAACCTAGCCCGATTGAGAAAAAAATCAGCAACGCGATTGCCCAGTGCAGACACCGCGCTGCAAGTGAATAACGTACCGGGCTAGCGTTTGACATGTTTGTTCTTGCGAATGCCTTCGATGCCAAGCTCCAGTTCGATTTTCTCACTGGATGGCCCTAGCTCATAGGTATAACCGAAGTCTTTTTTATCCAGTGTGTAGTAACCGATAAAGCCAACCCGGTAACCACCCCAGGGGTCGCTGCCCTCGCCAACCCGTTCTACCTTGAATGTAATCTCCTGGCTGACGCCATTAAGCGTTAACATACCGCTAAGCGTACCGCCGTTGCTATCACCTTCATAGGCTGTGCTCTTGAAGGTTGCCACCGGGTTTGCATCAATATTCAGGTATTTTTTGCTGCGCAAATGTTTATCGCGCTCAGCGTGATTGGAATCCAGACTGAGCATATCGATTTCAATATCAATCTTGCTGTTCTGAGGATTCTTCTCATCCCAGTAAAAATTGCCCTTGATAGTATTAAAACGCCCGTATAACCAGCTATAACCCAGATGTTGTACACGCCACTCGACAAAGGTATGAGTTGAATCGATTGTGTACTGGTCAGCACTGGCATGGCTTGTCGCCGTGAGCATACAGACCAGGCAAATAGCTTTTAAGAGTGTGGAGACAAAATGATGGTGTAACTGCTCAAATAATTTCATGTTCAACCCTGCCTTGTTGTTGGAGGGATTATTTAAGCAGATACACGTAGCTAAAAACAACACGCAGCTTTGTCGGGGTAATGGCCCGACAAGCCGCGAGGTGGATGTAGACGTGTTAGCGAATACGGATGAACTGACTTAATGTACGATACGATTTAGCTGTTCTTCGCACCGATTGAGCACGTCGTCGTTAATAAGAATTAACAGCATTGCAAGAACAGCGGCGATCGCAGATAAAAAGATCACTTCGCTTGTGGTCATAAATAGAGTAATCATTGAGATTGCAATGATAGTAAGACTGATAGCACTGAGGTTGATTTTCATAATGATTCCTTTTTTGCTTTAATTTTTACATTCATTATCAGAATTTATTACACCCTTGATACAACAAACTCACTTTCAGTATGATACTTTTCGCACTCTTTTCAAGTGTAATAACGCGTGAACGGTTGTTTTTTAAGACTCAAGCGCAGGGTGTGAAGGCCTGTAGGGCAGGCGCAGCAAGCCATAGGCCGCTATAGACAAAAAGCCTATTAAAACGCTAACAGTGATGCGATAAATTTCTAGCTGACAGCTATGGCAAATGGCTATTCAAGCGGTGCCATTTCTTCAACCGGGTTATCCTGGTTGTTATAGTCCTGGTCGTAACCCTGGTCCTGATCCTGGCTTTGAGTGCTGCCCTGATTGTTGTATTCCTGTTGTACCTGTTGGCGATACAGGGTTTCGATCAGGCCGTTGACTTCAGCTTGGGAATCAAGTGACAAGTTTAGATATTTTTCCAGCATGGCTGGATCCATGCTGCGCTTACGGCGTTCCTTGGCAATACGACGGCCTGGGCCTCGTCTGATTTTATTTCCGTCCATTTTGTTTATACCCCTTAACATCTAACGGATTGGCTAAAATGCACCATAGGGTGCTATAAAAATTGGCTATTAATGAAGAATACTTGATTGTCCAGCATTATGAAGGTTTGTCAATTTGGACAAACCATGCTCAAACCATGATTAACTTAAGGGTTTAGCATTAAAAAACCACTGTACGGCGACCTTCCACAATGATGCGCTCGTCCAGATGGGCGCGCACTGCTTTGGCCAAGGTCACGCGTTCAACATCCCTGCCTTTGCGAATCAGATCATCGACATCATCAGCGTGAGAGCAGTGTTCCACCCCCTGGGCAATAATTGGCCCTTCATCGAGATCGGTGGTGGCGTAGTGAGCAGTGGCGCCAACCAGTTTGACGCCGCGTTCGTGAGCCTGGTGATAAGGTTTGGCGCCTTTAAAAGCGGGTAGTGTGCTGTGATGAATATTGATAATTTGCTGTGGGAAAGTCTCAATCATTTGATCCGATAAAATCTGCATATAACGGGCCATCACAATCAAATCGATATCATATTCTCGTAGCAGGGCAATCTCTTTGGCTTCCTGCTCGGCCTTGGTGTCCTTTGTAATTGGAAACACATGATAGGGAATACCAAAACCTTCGGAAAAAGCGCGCAAGTCCTCGTGGTTGGAAATCACCAATGGAATTTCACAGTCAAGTTCACCAATGCGATGACGTAACAATAAATCATAAATGCAGTGTTCGTATTTGGAGACAAAGATCGCAACACGCTGTTTGGTATCCTTGTAGGCAACACGCCAGTCCATTTGCAGACGGCCACATTCAATATCAAGCAAGCTTTCGAGCTGTTCGCGGCTGATATCCATTTCAGTCATATCAAATAAAATGCGTTGAAAGAACAGGCCTTGCTCATCGCTGTGTTGCTGCAGGTCGATAATATTAATGCCGTGCTCGCTGAGTAGTTTACTGACAGCAGCAACAAGACCGCGACGGTCCTCGCATTTAATCAGTAGAGTGGCGTGTTGTTTCATAACAGGGTACCTGTTGCGTTAAATGAAATTATCTGTCGACCTAATTTGAGGCAGAAGTAGCATGACCATCCTGAAGATCGATAGTTTTACCCTCGCCATCAAAACCACGGAACGGTGCCTTGCGCATGTCGCAGCCCTTAAGGTCACAGATGCGACATGGTTCTATCTCCGGCGCTTCCTTGCCACCCGGGTTCAGGCCAACCATGCCAAGCAGGGATTTTTCCGGCTCCATCATAATGCCATTAGACAAAGTGATGGGCAGTTGTGTGGGCGAGTAAAATGAAAACAGCGTTTCCTGATCATCCAGGTGCCAGCCGGTATAGCCGGGGCCAACACGTAATGTTGTGCCATAGTCGCGCTGCTTTGCGTTTTCAAATACCTGGCGGGTTAACTCTTTCATTAAATCAACAACCATGGCAGACCCTACCGCACTTACAGCAAGTGCCTGGGTCATCTTGCCTGCGGCCATTAAGCGACGCGATTCGTCGGTAACTTTTTGTCCCGCGGTAACCAGTAAGATTGTTACCGCATCGGCCTTGCGCAAAATTTTTGGTAACTGTGTACTTTGTAAGGTAACCTGCTCGGCGCCGCGTTTAAGAAAAATGGCTTCGCCATCTATGCCGCACAGCGGAACTTCAATAGCCTGCCCCCAGCTATCGGCGAGTTCATTGGCGCGAGGCATTTCTGCCTCGGCTATCTCGCGAATTTTCTTTCGGGCCTTGTCCGGATCACTATAGCCCATAAAATTGAGCACGGAATTAATGTCCAGATCAAAGTGAAAGTCTTGCAGTTGATTATCCATAGCGCAGAGTGACAATGGTAATCAGGCAGCATTATCCGCTGCGGGGAATAGGTTGAGGTCTTTTAACATACGCGGCACGGTTTCCGTCCAGGCCAGTGGGTAAAGATGAAAGCCGGCGATCGGATACTTTTGCTTGATGGTTTGCATGATTTCCAGACACATCTGTATGCCTTCTTCTTTCTGGTCACTTGCATTTTCGATACGCGAGATTACTTTTGGTGGTACCCAGATGCCGGGTACATGCTCAACCATGAATGACAATCCGCGCAGTGAACGCGGCGGCAAAATACCAGGAAGAATTTTTACCTTGTCATGTACACCCTGCTTGTCGAGAGCAGTCCACCACTGATCAAATGCCTCGAGATCAAAAATCGGCTGGGTCTGTAGAAAATCTACGCCGGCTTCTGCCTTGCGGTTAATAGTGCGGGCAAGGTGGTGGGGTTTATTGCCCGCCGGGTTTGCCGCGCCGCCAATGCACCACTGCATTTTAAACGGCTCTTCTTTGGCGCTGTCGGCAATCGGTGTGCCTGAATAGGCGCGGCCGGCACTGCGCAACTGATTGACCATCATAATCAGATTGGTGGAATCCATATCAAACACCGGTTTTGACATCGGGTGATCGCCAAAGGTGACATAGTCGCCAGTCAGGCACAGCACATTGCGAATGCCGTGGGCATAAGCCGCGATGATGTCGGCCTGCTGGGCGAGTTTGCTGCGATCGCGGCAGGTCATTTGCAACACAGGTTCAAGACCTTGCTGTTTAACATAGATCGCGGTGCCGAGACTCGACATGCGCAAGGTAGCGGAGGGCATGTCAAGAATATTGACTGCATCCACGCCAACTTTGTAATTTTCAATATGCTTGTCGAGGCGGCTCAGGTCCGGAGCTTTCGGCGGAGACAGCTCGGCAGTGATGGCAAATTCACCGGACTGAAGTTTTTTATACAGGGTGCTGGTATCGTTCATGAGGGGTCAAAGTGCTCTACGATGCGGTCGCTGGCAATCAGGTCATTGAGTACCTTTTTCGGCACCGGGTGTGGGGACTGAATGGCCCCGTTAGGATCAATTTTTTTGCTGAAAATATTGGCAACTGCAGAAGTGCCAACCAGTGACCAGTCTACGGCAGGCTGAATTTTGTTGAACAGCTTGTCCTTCATGCCCAGGGTACCGTCTACGGCAGGGTTATCAGCCCGCTCATTGATTTTAGTCCAGATACACTCCTTGTCCGGGAAAACCTCACACTTACCAAACATGGAGCCACCGCAGGGGCCATTGCGCATCTGCTTTGGGCAGGTCTGGGGACATACCATTGAGGTGGAGCGCAGCACACACTGGCCGCAGCTATGGCAGCCAAAAACGCGTTTTTTTGACCATTCCTCGATGGCGAATAGCAGGCGGTAGAGCCTGCCCTTGGTCCATACACGGTTGTACATCTATCCAGACCTTCTGTTAACCAGTCGTTCAAATCGGGAGCGAGATCGCCTTCGGGCGCATAACTTACTCATAAGTAAGTAGCTTACTCATGAGTAAGTTGCGTGTCAAGACTCATGGCATGAGTCACCGGGAGGATTTACCGAGAATTTCAGGTATTGGCTCTATGTGGTTGTCTGAAAAGGATTTTTTACAGTGAAAGTCCATAATTATGGTAAGCTCACCCGCTATGTCCGAGATTGATTATTCACTGATTATTCCGGTTTATCGGAGCGAGGCCTGCTTGCCGGCATTGCTGGAGGCGCTACGGGGCATGCATGACCAGCTCTCCGGCGGTTTTGAAGTGATTTTCGTGATAGATGGTAGCCCGGACAACAGCTATGACTACCTCGATCGGCACCTGCCGGACTTGCCCTTTCCATCATTGCTGGTGCTGCACTCGCGTAATTTCGGTGCCTTTTCCGCAGCGCGAACCGGGCTGGCCCACGCCAGTGGCCGTTACAGTGCTGTGATGGCGGCAGATCAACAGGAGCCACCGGAGCTGATCTTGCAGATGTATGCCGAGCTCGACAAGCAGGAGGCGGAGGTAGTGGTGGCTGTACGTGATAGCCGGTCTGACCCTTGGCTCAGCAAATTATTCTCGGCGCTGTTCTGGTGGTTTTTTCGGCGCTTTGTGATGCCCGAAATGCCTGCTGGCGGTGTTGGCACTGTGGCGTGTAATCGTGAGTTTCGCGATGAGTTGCTTAAACTGGAAGAGCGGCAGTCATCTATGATCGGCCTGATTTTTTGGCTCGGTTTTCGCCGCAAAGAAATTCGTTATGAGCGCCGCGAACGTGCAAAGGGTAAGAGTAGCTGGAATTTTCGCGCCAAGCTCAACTATCTACTCGACAGCGTATTTTCATTTTCTGACTTGCCGATCAAGGTATTGATTGCCGCAGGGTCAGTGGGTCTGTTTATGTCGATGCTGATGGGCTCGGTACTGTTTCTGTCGCGCTTGATTGGTCTGATTGATTCTGTGCCAGGTTATGCAGCAACGATGATTACTATTTTATTCTTTGGTTGCATTAACACCATTGGTCTTGGCATTATTGGTGCCTATGTATGGCGCGCATTTGGGAATACGCAGCGTCGCCCGTCCGCAGTGGTGATGAGAACAAAAAGAATTATGGCGAATGTAACCGGGAACAGTGATGGCTGAAACACTGGCAGTTAAAAATCATGCAAAACATATTCGTATTCGCCTGGTTCAGGAAGAGGACGCGGCGTTTATCGTGCGCTTGAGAAACCTCGACAGCGTCAAGGAACATCTCAACCCTGTGGGAGAAGATGTACTGGCGCAGCAGCAGTGGATTCGGACCTATAAGGAACGTGAAGCTGAGGGTGTGGATTTTTACTTTATTATTCTTGATACCAACGACGATATGCTCGGTACGATTCGTATACATGATGTTGATGACGACAGTTATACCGTGGGTAGCTGGGCAATGCTCGACAGTGTGCCAGCCTATGCCGGTATTGAAACCGTAATTAATGTGTTTGAAACGGGTTTTTATGGCCTCAATAAAATGCTGGTGCGTTGTTCTGTTCTCAAAACTAACAAAAAAGTCGTACGTTTTCACTCGAGTTATGGTGGCGATATTCTCGGTGAAGACGAACGGGAAATTCACTTTCAGCTGGCACGACCAGTCTACGAAGAGATTTTCAAACAGAAATATAAAAAATATTACGGGCTTACGGAAAACGACCTGGAATGAACCTCCGACATTGCCTGTTGCGGCTTGTTTTCTTCGGTCTGTGTTTGCTGCCGGAAATACTGCTTGCCAGTAGTGTTGGCACCCTGGGTAGCAACACAGACAACATAGATAAAAGCCTCACAGCAAAAAAAATCACCTTTCTTGATATGCATAGAACCCCGAGAGGGCATTCTACCGTTGCAGGTGTCGGTGACTGGTTATTATCCAATGGTACCTTGTGTGCCCATATCACAGATATTGAACATGAAACCTTTCTATCCTGGCGCGGCGGTACGCTCGTTGATCTGGGATTTTGTCAGCGCGGCGACGATCAATGGAAAACCTATCACGAGCTATTTAATCTGAGTCAGAGTCAAATTATTCCGTCAAATAGCATTCATGTGGAAACTGATGAAAACACAGCCACATTAATAGTTGAAGGCAGCATGGCGGGGGTGAATAACAAAACAACGTATAGTCTGAATCGGTATAACCCTGAGCAGCTATTTATTGAGACGGAGCTTACCCGCGTAACAGAAGGCGATAGGCTGTTCCTGTTCGGAGCATTGATACTGCATCCGAGTCGCAGCCTGACACCTTTCAGTGTGGATTCCTCAAACGTTAAATTTAACAAGGGCTTTGAGCACCCGGAAGTTGATACCAGTGAGCGCGTGGGCATGCTGGATGTGATGTTTCCGCTGGATCTCCATGTGCTGGTAGGTGCGGATCACTTAACGCCGGAGATCAGCTATGGTGTACACGCTTTGGAGACCACGCTGATTAAAGAGAATGGGGAAGAAGAACGGATACGCCAGTTTGCTATCAACGCACCAAATTTCACGTTGATAGGCAATTTTACCAATCCGTTGTGGTTTGATACTGAAGGTCAGCCGGGACTCATGCAGTTTGCTCAAACCCTGTTTATGGATCTCGAAGTGGGTGAAACACTACGTCTGCGCAAGACCATTTATGTTAGCCGCCAGGCGGATGTGGCAAGTATTACCAATCGTCTTTACACGGGGGATACATTAGTTGGTCAGCTGGAAAGTGCCAATCAGCGGGTGTTGGTGACAACAACTGATGGCAAGCCCTTGACCTATGCAAAACCGAATGCGGATTTATCTTATACGGTAGCAGTTCCAGAAAGCGTCGAATATGAGATTGAAACCCGAGGCATGACCGAGCAGCAAATGGCGCGTCTCGACCTTCCGGTGGGTAAAACCGTTCACCTGGTTTTCAAGGGAGAAGCAGGCAGCGAAGATCCGGTGTTTAATCCTGATAGAACCGGTTTCAGAGCGGGGGAGAAATTTTACCCCACCGATATCACTTCGAATCGTGTTTCGCTGGCAGGTATCCCGTCAGATAAGAAATTTGTTTACTTACCTCCCGGGGATTACCGGGTCTATGCAACTCGTGGTATTGAATATTCGATAACTGAAATACGCTTGCAGGTAGAGGCAGGAAAAACCTATCAGTTACAAATGGATATGCCGGTAAAAGTGGTGCAAACGCCGCAGTGGATTAGTGCGGATTTCCATATGCACTCGGTATGCAGTTTTGATTCGACGCTACCAAAAAATGACAGGGCAATTGACTTCTATGCCCAGGGTGGCGAGGTTATGGTGCCCTCAGAGCATAAGCACAATGTGGATTTTCAGCCGGTATTGATTGAGCTGGAACTGGTTGATCACCTGGTACAGATTCCCGGCATTGAACTCACTGGCATGGCGCGCTCACCGATAGCGCCGCGCACAATCGGACACAGTAATGTTTTTCCGGTAACGATTGCAGAGAATCAGTTTCTCGGTGGCAGCTTCCCCCATGAAAACCTCCGCCTCGGACAGATTATCGACAGCTATAAAGCTAATGATGCCGTCAATGTCTTCCAGTTAAATCATGCGCGCAACGATGAAGGTGAAGATGATGACATGTGTTTTCTTGATCACTTATCAATAGATACACCTTATCGAGCCGATCAGCCGCTCACTGCACATGCCAATAAAAGTTTATTGGAAGAGCACGAGCATAGCCACTATCGGGATATTGATTTCGACGCGATGGAAGTGATGAATGGTAAGGAATACGATGTGTATGAAAAACTCAAAGTCGACTGGTTTTCGTTTTTATCCCAGGGCCACATAAAAACCGCCACTGCAAATAGCGATTCACATTCATCCGGTGCGTTGGTGGCTATTCCACGCAACTATGTGTTTATGCAGGACGACAGCATCAACGGCTTTGATCAAGCCACTTTTGTTCAAGCGGTGCTTGATGGCAAATTGTTTGGTACGACTGGCCCAATCCTTAATGTGAGTATTGGCAACGCAAATATTGGTGATACTTACCGCGGTGCAGAAGCCAGTGTCAAAGTGTGGGTGGATGCAGCACCCTGGGTGCCGGTTAGTCGCCTGGTGCTTTATGTAAATGGTGAGCAAGTTGCGCAACAATCCATCAGTGAAACCGGTTTGTACCAGTTTCCTTTGACAGTTGAAAAAGATAGTTATGTTGTTGTCGAGGCGTCGGGTGAAGCATCGGGGCTTTACGAAATTGTTTTCCCGGATTATAAGCCTCTCGCGTTTAGCAATGCTGTCTATATCGATGCTGATAACGACGGCCAGTGGCAATCGCCAGGTTTATAGTCGTTAAAGCAAGACAGTTAAAGTAAAAAGATAGAGAAGGGTAGAGCAGCGAATATCCATATTCGCTGCTCAATGTATGTATTGAGAATAGTGATTTACTGCTGGGGTGTTTGCATTTTAAACAGGAAGGCATCCCGCGCTGCTTTACTCTCCGGACGCAGATTGGTAATACCGTCATAGGGTATGCCGGTTGCCGGTGGCTCATCCGGGTATTTTTCCTTACGCTTTAAATGGCGTTGAATCACGCGCACAAACTCAGCGCCACCCCAGGCACCCACCTCGGTAGAAACCGGATATTCTTCACGCGTATCGCGCTGCAAATCATAGAACTTGGCACCTATCGGGTTTTCTCCGGGGCCGGGTACAAACAGTTTAAAGTGATCTTTAACAACGGCTTCCATCTTGTTGCCGGAGTAAATAAACACATGGTCGCGACGACCGTGGGTCTCACCTTCAAGCATCAGAGCGGTTTGATCAACGCCGTCAACTAAACGATCTGTCGGCAGTTTGTCATCGGCATCGCCGATACGTGCCAGGGTAGTAAACAGGTCAGAGACATGAATAATATCGTTAACAATCGTGTCACCTTCAATCATGCCTGGCCAGCGTGCAAACGCGTCAACACGCACGCCGCCTTCGGTGGTGTCAGCTTTGCCACCACGAAAGACCAACGCGGAATAGCCACTGCCAGTTGAGTACTTGGTGAAATGGCCATTGTCGCCCATCAGAACAACAATGGTATTTTTATCGAGACCAAGCTCTTCCATTTCAGTAAAAATCTCACCGAACCAGCCATCGAGAATTTTCATTTTCTCGACATAGGTGCCACCGTTGCGCGTGGTGTATTGATCTGTGGTAGTGCGTGGGCCCGTCAATGGGTAGAGCGGCCAATACTGCAAGAAGAACGGTTTATCCTGTTTGGCAAGTTTGCGCAATTGCTCCATTGCCTGGCGTTGATAACGTTCATTCATTTCCTCGTATTTGGCTTCGGTCCAGCGTTCGCCGGCTTTCATATCCACTTCCTTGACGTCTTCACCGCGTTTCCCTTCAACGCCGGTTACCATCGCTGAGGCATCGGGACGATGCCAATGATCCTTGATCAGAGGGTTTACAAAATTCTGATCATAAATACCAATACTGATTTCCTCATGAGCAGAGTCATCGTGGAAAATGGTTAGTTGCCCCTGCTGATGAATCGGAAATGCAGCATAGTCAAAGCCCTGATGATTCGGCCAAGCCTCTTTAATATCACCCATATGCCATTTGCCGATATGTACTGTGTTATAGCCAGCTTCCGATAATACTTCTGCGAGTGTCACTTCCTTGGCAGCGAGACCAAAGCCGGAAATATCCACTGCAGTATCGCCCATGCCGTAACGATAGGGTTGTCGCCCGGTCATAAAAGCCGTACGGGTTGGTGTGCAGGAGGGTTCGGTATACATACGGGAAAAGCGCATGCTCTCATCAGCCAGTTTATTAATATTCGGGGTTTCATAACCGCGCAGTGCATTAAGCTCGGGAATACCCAGATCTCCATAACCTATGTCATCAATCAAAAGATAAATAATATTTGGCGCCTTGCCGCCATTATTAATGCGGAATTCTGCAAGCTTCTTGTCGACCGCTTCATCATCTTTTTGCCATTGCTCTGCGTTTTGCTGTTTAAGAATGTAATATTCAGCGTCGTGAATCAGCTCCACTGCTGAAGCAGGCAGAGCAAGCAGACTGCTAATAAGTGCTGCACAAAAGAGATACAGTTTTTTCATGATGACTCTCCGTATATCCGTAGATACTTCTGTAGGTGCCTGGCAAGGCAGGTGGTAACTAACTGTGGTCCCAAACTTCAGGGAGGAGATAATCATATAGAAAACCTTTTCCTTGTTCTACAGGTATAAAGGAATCGCTGCTATTTTGAGGAGTCGTTTAGAGGAATATTTAAGCAATATCAATGTTCACAACCCCACAAAGCGCTGATGGTTATCACTTGTAGGTGTCATGCATTGCTCCCTGCAGCCAAACCAGCGGTAGCGATGACGGGCGATAAAGCAGTATACACAGTCGCGTAGTGGGGCAGGTACGATCCTGAAGATATTAAACAGGCACCAGGCGCCACTAAGACCTTTGGTAATTTCCAGTGCAGCATTGGTGCGTACATGGCATTTGCCCTGTTTAATAAGCAGAAATGTCTCTTCCGTCATGCCGTCTACACCGTATTTGGCCATTAACTCCTGTGCCAGTGGGGTTTGCATTGGGGTAAAGCAAAATTTGCCATGTGGGTCGCGTTTGATAATAAAGTTAACAGCACCGCTACATAAACAGCAAACACCGTCAAAAATTACCAGATAGCGCTCGTCAGGGTCGGGTGGCAAGATAGCCCCCGGTGCCGATCATCAAATACCCGGCGGCTGTTTTCGTGCGCTGTTGAAAGCGCCTGTTTATACGCGGCAGCATTTTGCTCGCAAGAACAGCATAAGCAATCTTTACTCCGCCGATGGCTACAACCATTACTATAGTTAGTAGTACAACATCGGCGGCACTAAGTGACGAAATTTTGATAAAGACCGGAAAAAAACTGGCATAAAAAAAGATGGCCTTGATATCGCCAAGGGTTAGCAGCAGTCCTGCAGTAAAACTAACGGGTAAATGCGGTTTGCGAGTTTCGCCAGCTTGATAGCCTGGGTGACGAGAATGGCGTAGTAAACTGATGCCATAAAAGATTAGATAACAGGCGGCCAGGTATTTAATGATGGTAAAAAAAGCACCGAGCCAATGAGACAGTGCTGCGAGGCCAAGCAGCGCCAATGCGGCAAAGATTAGATCGCCAACAACGACACCTATAGATACCGCAATACCGTGATTTAATCCGCAGGTAGCAGAACGTGTCACGACCAGCGCCACACTGCTGCTCGGTATGGCTGCGAGTACAACCAGAATCAAAAATAATGTAAACAAGTCAAGCAAAGTCATTTGTTCTTTCCGCTCCTTAATCAACCCACAGTGAGAAAGATGCGTAATTATGAATAACGCCCATATCGATTGAACCCGGCTGTACTTCTTCTCCGAGAATCAAAAAAGCGCGGTCACCGGCTTGCAGCCCAGCAAATGTCGGAGAGCCTTCACTGGCTTTGAGGCTCTGTGCTGATAGTGTATACAGCATGGTGTCAGCTGTAAGCGGTTGAAAGTAATAGTGCGACATCGGACTGCTTCTCACATGCAGTATCAACAGTTTCGTATCTGTAGGTACCGGGTAATCCGTCAGGTCAACACTGTATTGCTCGGCGGGTGTTATTTCCAGAAAGCCCGCGTCGACTCCCTCGGAGAAAACAATAGTTGCCGGCGAGTCAGCTCGGGCCACTAAAGCCGTGCTCAATAGGATGATAAATAGTAAAAGTCTCTTCATGGTCAATTCCGGATGATTACTGCCCAAGCATAACACGCTACTACATATCACAGAAAAAAGGGCTATTAAAAGTGCCAGGTCAGATGGTGTTTAAAGGTAGTGGAAACGTTACATGTTCCACTTGATCACTTTCTTCGTAGATCATCCTGATTTCCAGATGCCAGATAATGTGGAAGTCACGTTTTATCAGGTAATCTTCCGGAGCAGGAGGTAATGTGGTTTCTATGGAAAAAGTAATGCGCTTGCCGATAAATTCCGCCGCGACTTTACCTTCATTCAGCTCTTTTTCGGTAAGCACTTCTACCCGGTTTATCTCGTCAACAGACCTTGCGGCTTGTGCGCGGTAACAGATAATCTTTGCTGTCACATTTTTGCGTTTGGCTTTTTCATCATAACGAGGAATATAACCTGTTGCATAAAGCTTGCGTTTTTTCAGGTCATCTGTCTGAATCTCTACTAGCGGTGGGCCGTGTTTGACAGCTTTGAACAGCAGAACCAGCGAAGCCCACAGAATCATCAAGCCGATCAGAAATACTGGAAAAGCCAGCAGCCAGACAAAGGCCTCAACCCACCAGGGTTCATCTATCTGGAAAGTAATGACCAGAAATGCCAGACCAAAAGCACTGCACAGCAGACCAACGAGGAAAAAACCAATCCACTGTCGCTGGATGGAATGGCTTTCAACCAATGCCTTGATTTTCCCTTTGTGATAACGGATTTTACTGCCAGGCATTTTGGGTGATGGACTGCGTGTTAACATTCCGTAGGCCCAGCGGGCAAAACGCGGAAACGACTGCCGCCATTCCCACCAGGCCATCACACCAAAATAAAACAGACCAAAGTACAGAACCTTGTCACCTGTCCATCGATCCACGTAGGTTGGCATGTCCAGAATCGCGCTAACAATCATAAACATGAGCAGATAGGTGAGGGTTCGAACCCCGGTCTCTCCGGCGAGTATTGCCCGATTGACCGACTCACCTGCAAACAAAAACACGCGACTGTAATTGGCAAATAGCAACCAGCTAAAGCTCAGGTAACCATAGAGCCCATAGGATTCTCCGTAGTAATTGGTCATTGGGATGGCGATGACAATGGCAAAAATAAAGCAGGTGCGTCCGGCCCATTTCAATGGTACCAGGGCGAGCGGAATCAGTAGAAAGCCCATATATAGAAAGCCCAGCACCAGGACTCCAAACTCGAACGATAGAATCATGTCGAGATTGTCCTGACTCAGGATATATAAGCTTTTATTTAATAGCGGCAGGCCAAAGAATAGTGCTAGCAGTAACAGCTGTAAGCTGCCGACATGGGCTTGCAAAAAATGATAGATTTTTCTTGCCATAGAAAGCAAGCCTATGGGGCTATGCTTGTTGAGTCAAGTTGAGCAAAGAAGTTTATTGACTGTCCGATAAATTTTTTAACAGAGAATTAAGTATCGCAGTTTTATCAGTTGATCAATTGATATATTAGTATTACCCAGAAAGGGAATGTTAGCGTTGCGATGATGCCAATATCCTCTATATCTTTTCCCCAGCCGGGTTTGTCAAAACCTATTCCAAAAAACGAAGTTATCATCAGCCATGCCATAGGGGCTAAGAGCAGGAAGGGAGAAATCGAGCATCCAATTGCAAGTGCTATTGTCCACCCGACATAAACTATCATGGCTCTATTGCGATCCCTGCGGGTTGGCTTCCCGTGTTCTTTTTCGTACTGATTTCGCGAGTATCGATTTATAGCAAATATAGCGATACCGCCCAGTAAAATGGCGATACAGATTAGAATTTCTTTCATGTTGCCGAAATTAGGGTAATGCTTTAGCCTAATTTACCTTAAATGATTTTCAAGTCTCAACTAAACTGACTCAATCTTATCTGGTAATCAACCATATCGCATGAATAACAGCAGGGAAATAGAAGAAAAAGCACAGTATGATATTGATAACCAGATCCTTGCCAGCGCCTTTCTTTAAAAATACTGCAACCGGCGCAAGCAGAATAGCAATAATGATCAAAACGATTTTGTTGTCCATAATAATCTCCTGTTAGAAACTCATAAATCATTCAAAGTGGCTTGTTAGTTACCTTAAAATCCAGAGCCTACCGGCCAGAGTAGCACAGTTTTATTAAGGTGGTGAAAATTCTGTTGATGGTAGGATTATGCATTCAGCCAATCGAATGATTTTTGAAAGAATGCTCTTGCATTATCGTTAATACAAATACCATGACTCACAATGATTCTTTGAAAATCCCACTCCAGTATTCTTTCGAATGATGCGATTGCGAGTTTTCTGTCCCTTATGGTTAACCTTAGATCTTTAGGCACTCCTCCATGGGGAGCCAGAACGCCATTAAAGCGCTTAACGATTTTCCAGAACCAGTTGTTCTTTGCTGGGTCATGATTCTGAATAAAATCAGTCACAATAAGTGTTCTTGATTGTCTATGGAAAAAAATCATTTCGGGCAGAATATTACTTCCTTGAAAATATACCTGGTCGATATCATCTTTCCAGGAGGTTTCGGGTGTTTCTCCAAGCACTCCGTAAAATGTTAACTTGGGTAACTTTCCAGGTAAGTCAGGTGCTACCCATACTTTTGCATCAGGAAAGTGCTCAAACCAGTCATTCACAAATAAATGGTGTAGATTGTTTGGCGCAATGATGTGGGACACTGCGCCAAGTTCCTTGATAGCATTGATGCGGCTTTCATTGATGGCGACAGGAGAATGTAACCAAAGGTTGTTATCATTTTGACGAATAATGGTCATTCTGGTCTGAAAAGGGATTGTATACATAGAGACTGAATCTCCATCCATACACCAGATATTTTCATCAATCGGTAAGAGGAGGCTCATTGATTCTCCCGAGCATTATGGTGTCTGCTTGCCTGATCGTTGCTAGTGTACATGGTTTTCTTCCCGGCATATTGATCATATAACCGGGTGTGCGAGGATTTGGAAAAAGTATCGGTTCTTTTCGGATATTGCGCGATCCATTCTATTAGCATGCCCAGATTGCTGTCTTGCTCCTCTTTGTTTTTATACTTATGCGGCTCCCAGGGTCGATGCTGCGCATTTTCGATGCATGCCTCAATGGGTAAATTCAGGAATATAATTTCAGTAGAAAATGGTTCAGCAATTTCCAGAAGATCAGAGTAACACCCTTCAATAACCCAGCTGTCACTTACATCAATGAAGTTTAATATCTCCTGCCTGGATTCGCTGATTGGCTTTCTTTCTGGCGGAGATACAGGTTTCCACGCAAGGGTATCCAGATCCAGATGGGGTAGTTGTTCGGCAGAACAGAGGTGCTGAGCCAGTGTTGATTTTCCCGAGCCTGAATTTCCAAAAATTAAAACTCTTTTCAATTTTTATACCTATAGAAACAAAAAAGACCAGCAATTGCTGGCCTTCCGGTTCTTTATTCCTGACTTATCAGGCTGTTTGTTGATACCAGGCTTTTACTTCGTCAGACGTCATAAAGTAGGCAGCCGCAAAGACAAAGGCGACATCAGACAGATCCAGCAAAATAGCAATGCAACTGGCTTCTGAGTAGCTACAAAAAGCGCTGATCGCAATATCCAGCGACAGGATGACCAGCAATAAGATCACCGCTTTAATGACAATGGTCTTTTTCGTCATCAGCCCATAACCGATCCAGATTACCAGGCAAATCGCTGCTGCCAGCATAAAAGATGCGCCGGCATATTGGCCAAAGGAAATCCCTTCAGCTGTCAGGATGTAGCGGTCTGCGGGAATATGGAAACCAAAAATCATCGGCAGTAAAACAATCACTAATGGTAGCACCAGGCACCAGATGGCTGCTTTCGCTTCAAAGGGGGCTTCGTTTTCTGTGTTCATAGCTAATACTCTAATGGTGGTAATTTAAATTCGTTCAGGCCACCCTGAATCTATATCTCGGGTAGCAATGGCCAGCGGCCTGCCGGGTTAAGGCCCGCTGCGCGCGCAATTGTAGTATGTTTTTTTCCGGGATTCGAGCCTAAATCTATCTCCGGGCGGTCAAATTGATCAGAAAATAGTGCTGTTGCTGGCTCATAGCCCGCAGGATTAGCCGCTATTCCTCATCTGGCAGTTACTGTTTTTTCAATAGATACTCAGCTACAGCTTGATACGCTGGCAATGAAGTGGGATCGATATAACTATTTTTTGCCTGAGGGAAAGAGGCAAAGCGAACAATAACCATCTGTGCTGTTGGATCTATATAAACCGTTTGCCCGTGAACTCCGCGGGCTGCGTATGCATTGTGGTCATTATGTAAAACCCACCACATACTGCGATAACTGCCTCCTTCGAGAGTGGCATAACCCGCGTTGCTAAACGCGTCCTTATCTCCTCCGCCCTGAATACTTTTTGTAACACTGTTTGGAAAAAGCTGTACACCGTTTAGTGTTCCGCCATTTAGCATAAGCTGTCCAATTCGGCCTAAATCACGTAAACCTGCGCTTAGGCCGCCTCCGGCAAACGGGGTGCCTTTGCCATCAACAGTCATATAGGCATCTTGCTCGGCACCGACTTTTTTCCAGATTTTTTCTGAAAGTAAATCAGTGAGACTCTGCTCTGTGACACGCGAGATTATCCAGCCTAAAGCATCAGTATTGATGGTTTTATATGCAAAATTTTCACCGTGGTTGCCATTCTTTTGTACAGTCTGTAGATACTCAAAATAGCCATCAGGCCCGGTGTAGTCTTTGTCTTTGGGCAAAGGGCTTGCAGAAGCTGAGTATATCCAGATATCTGCCTTGGGGTCGGAATAGTCCTCGCTGTACTCCAGAGCGGTTGTCATATCCATCACCTGGCGTACGGTTGCACTTCCAAAAGCACTATGTTCAAGTTCTGGAATGATCGTTGAAACTTTTGCGGTTTCGTTGAGCCGGCCCTCGGCAATCAGTATCTCTGCTAAAAGCCCCACAAGTGACTTTGTCATCGACATTGCAGCATGTTTACCTGTTTCATCAAGGCAGCCGGGGTAAGCTTCGTAAACTATTTTTCCTTTGTGAAGAATCAGAATCGCATCGGTGTAATTTGATGATAAGGACTCTTGCCATGTCATTGCCTGATTATTATCCAGGGTTTTAAAAGTGACCGAGTCAATATTTTTGTCGAGTGCATAGTGAAAAGGAATTGGCGCGCCAATCCCCCGATTCACCTGTTTGGTAGGCAATAATTCGCGAATATGGCACACCGTCCAACGAAGCTTTGGAAAACTGAAATAGTCTGACTGTGGTTGTTTGATGAGCTTTTCAGCTGGGGGCGGGCTTCCAATCATCCACTGTAGTGCATGTGGATTGGATTCCTCCGCAGAGAGATAAGTGTTTTTGCTGGCCCAGGTAACACTAAACGCTCCCGGGAAAAAGGCCAAAAATAAAATCGAATATTTTACTTTTTTCATTTCAAATAACTGCATTCAGTTTATTCGATTATTGATTTAAAGCTTGGGCTAACTCCCACACCTGGTATATCCGACTTTCTGTCGGGGGAGATTTAATCAGTGGGCGGCATCCAGGTTATGGAAGAGTGATGAAGTGAAATGAGTACCTTGCCGTTGAGCTTATGGTACGCAAAGGTATAGTCGGCACGGGTTGCATCACCATTCTCATTGACAAAGGTATAGTGCCCCATGTCTTTATACCCGAGGCCGCCTGCCTTCAGGATGGGGCCTGCAGCACTTTGAAACTCTATATGCTTCCAATTGTGGTTAAGAAAGCCGTTGTCATGGGGGTAGTCTTCATTGCCTCCCACAAAGTAAGAGCGCGCTCCCGCTTCATCCAGACGAATGACATCTGCCAGAGTCGGTTTGAAAAGTAATGGTTCGTCGGGAGTGCCAAAGTCATATAGCGCAAGAAGTGCTTCCACATCCTGAGCGATGATCGCCTTGGACCACGCCCGTTGCGCGTTGATGACTTCGGCCTTTGTCATTTTTTCATATGTTCTCATGGCAAACCTACCTTTGTTTAACCTGGGTACTGGCTTCTCGATACAGGCTTATTGCCTGCTATCTTCAGTTTTTGAATAACGCCCGTTAAAAGCTATCAGCTGGTCATTCCTTGATCAAAACTTTCCATTATCATTCTTCCACTCACTTTGGGGAGCAACTTTTTCTATAGTATCCCAATGTTCGACGATCTTCGACCCTTCGATTCGGAAAAGGTCATAAAACGAAGTATGCTCACCATGACGCTGTCCCTCACAAACGGACAACACAAAATTCCCATCTGCCAGTACCCGATGCAGCTTCTCATATTGAATCATTGGTCTGGCGGTATCGTCACTTTCCATAAACGCCAGGTGAAGCGAGGGCAGGCCGTCCGATAGGGTGGGGTTATGCTCTATATACGGTTCAGAGATATAGTTCTGCAGCTCGTGAAACTGTCTGTCAATTAAAACGGCTGTAACAAAGCTCGTAACTAACTCGCGGTTATGCTCAGTGTTTTCCTGTTCGCAGACATCTGTAGCCCCATCTACCATAGAGTGCCCTGATAAGTTAGGGCCCAGTCTGAGCTGGATATTGTCCCAGTGCTCAACAGCGTATTCCCCTTCGAAACGAAACACCTCAAAGCCAACTCTGGATACACTGAAGTCATACTCGGTGTGACCAAAGACAAAATCGCCATCAGAGAAAATTCGTACGATATTTACCTTGGGTGATGTTTTGGACAGACGTTTGAATAAATTAGCTAACCCTTCGCCACCTTCATGGGTTTGCGGGTTGTGTTGAATATATTTGGCCGGATTAATCACAGCAATGGGTTCAGGGTCTCCAGTCTCTATGCTCTTTAGCAAGGCCTGGATTTTTTGTTTTCGTTCTGCGCTCATTGGCACTTTGGTGGGTTAGCTACGGTAGGTAGTCTGAAGTTCAGTAGGGTTATTTTAGTGTTCACACTTGCTTCTATCATGATTATATTGCCCACCGGATTCAATGCAGTCTTTTTTTTCAAAGTACTCGATCACTGACGGAGAATAAATCGCAAATAATACTCCGGTTATCACTGGAATAAAAAAAACGAAAACTGAAATTATCGCCAGTTTTTTGAAATCCCAATGTACTTTGCTGGTTTGTCGCATAGGAGAACGGAGCTGATTGATCGGAAAGTATCATAATTAAACGCTTTGCAAACGGCAAGCGGAAACACATGTAGGAATCCACGCAAGGCGTAATGCGTATGACTTAATACGGATCTGAGAGGTTTATCAGGCATCAGCCCGATCAAGTCTATACACGATACAGTCATCCATGCCGAATTTTCGTTTTTCAACGAACTTAAACCCAAGCTTTTCGTAAAACTTGCATGCTTTTTCATTCTTTTCGAGAGGGTCAACTAAAATTGCCCGTACATCTTTTTCTGAAAAGCAACGCTTGATAACTATCTCCATAATGATTGATCCATAGCCTTTGTCCAGATCACTTGCTTCACCTAGCCATATATCAATCGCGCGAAAGCCTGCTTCAATCTCGCCCCAATAGTGGCTATCTTCAGCTTTGGGATCAATAATCTGAACAAATCCTATCGGGCGGCCATCTGACTCTGCAATTAATTGCTCTCGCCATGAAGGTTTATGTTTCAGTTCAGATTCCCACTCCCAATTGTCATTGGGGTCAGCCGCCAGTACATGTGGTTGCTCATCCCAATAACGAAGAAGCGACAGATCATCAATGTTTGCATCTCTAAGTTTCATTTACTCTCCGCAGAATATATGTTTAGCTAGTGGCAAGCTTGCGGTGTCGCAGATTAATCTGCCAATCAGGTGAATTAACCACCGTCACCACTACCTTCGCCATCGCTATAATCTCCAGCTCCAACATCATAAGAGCCACTGTCATAACCAGGACGAATCATTTGTATAAGACTCATGGTTAATCCACCCAGGAAAGGAATGCACCAAATTATTAACAGCTGGTATATCTTTTGTGCATCAGTGTGTTCTGTAATCTTGATCGTTTTAATAGTTGCATAGAGATTTATTGCCAAGTAAGCAGCAATAATTAAAATGTAGATATTATTCATGTTTGTGCGCTTAAAGCCGTGTTTGCACAGCAATCTCAGGTGATGGTAACAGGTCAAAGATCATTTTTGTCTACTCTCTTTTGTTTAAAGTAGAAGCGACAAAGAATATACATAAATACTGGTATTAACCCAACAAAAATTATAGTCCCACCCTGCATTGATCCGAGGTGATCTGGATTACAATCCTGAACTTGGCTGCATAGAATTCCATGTAACATACCTCCCGCGATAAGTGCCCCTATTGAACTTGCAATAAAAAAACCAAACAAAACACAAATAATTCGAAATAGTTTCATGATCTTTTACGTCTTGCCAGGAGGTAGTGAAGTCGTCCTGCAGCGGACGTAGCCTGCCTTGAGCAACTGGTTAGGTAAACGAACTTTATACATGCGACACTTTTTATTTATGGATATAAAGCATAACATTGATAGATAGCCAGAAAAATGCACAGAGTTCAGGGATTAGTAAGATTGATAGTAATTTATTTCTATGTTCTCTTACAGATAAAAAAACCAGAATAAACCATACAATAAATAGTAATGTAATAATTGATAAGGAACCAGGCTGCGTACAGCAGTGACTATAACAACACCATAGAAGATAATAAAAAGGATAAGTAGCCAGTGGCTTAAGTGTAATAGTCTTTTTTGTGGCGAATTTTTTAGAGTTGTAATCGTAAATACTATACCAATTACAGCGAGACTGATTGGCAAACTACTCGTTTGGATTAGATAAGATAATCCTTGATCCATTTAATTCGCCTGACTGTTGACTTATGTATCATGGCCTATAAGTTCGAGGCCCATAAACTTTATAGTAAAAATTTTAATTTCAAAAAAATAACATCTTACACTAAAAATCTTGAAACAAAAAAGCCGGCATTTGCCGGCTTTTTATCATTGGAAAAGGGAAGAAGTGTTTACTCACCCGCCTCCGCTTTCTTCGCAGCACGGCGTGCTTCACGCTCAGCTTTCTTACGTGCGCGTTCCTCTTCCTTGGCAGCTTTTTCGTCGAGCTTTTTCTTCATGTCGTCACTCATTGGCGTTAACAGAATTCCGTCGCGGTGTGCCTGGATATATTTGCCGCACTGTGGGTCTTCACCCATCAGGGAGCGAATCGCATACATCATCGCGCGCATTTCCTTGCCACGTGGATTGATCATAAAGCCTTCCATGCCATTGGCGGCGAGCATCGCCACATAGGTGCGGTTGAGCAGTGCACGGTGAGGCATACCAAAGCTGACGTTGGACAGACCACAGTAGGTGCGGATTTTCGGGAATTCTGCTTTCATCATTTGCAGCAGGTCAAAGCTGATGGTGCCGACATTGTCGTCGGTGCCGATTGGCAGAATCAGTGGATCGATCCAGAGGTTTTCGTCCGGTACACCAGCGTCG
The DNA here is from genome assembly GCA_028280345.1 of Pseudomonadales bacterium. Taxonomy (GTDB): domain Bacteria; phylum Pseudomonadota; class Gammaproteobacteria; order Pseudomonadales; family UBA7239; genus JANQLY01. The sequence goes on from JANQLY010000004.1 coordinate 56,559, forward strand.
CGGGATTTTTTCACCAGCTCCTGGCAGATTTTAAAACGGCCTTCAGCGGTGTGATTAATACCGTCGTCGTCCATGAGCAGAGCAACAATACCGGTATTGTACTTGGCCGCTACCGGCAGCAGAGTTTCCGGGCTGTCACCTTCGTTGGTAATCGAGGAAATAATCGGTACCTGACCTTTCCAGTCAAAGCTTTCCAATGTATGAATAATCGCCGGCGGGTTGGAGCTGTCGAGTACGAGCGGAATGTCAGTGACTTCGCGTACGGTCTCAACCATCCAGGGCAGGTCGATCATTTCATCGCAGCCGGTCACCTGGGCGTTGAGGTCTAGGTAGTCTGCATCAGCATCCACCTGTTCTTTGGCTACTTTTTGAATCCACTCTTTATCGTGGTTCTTTACTGCTTCACAGATTGCAGGGATTGTCGCGTTGAGTGACTCTCCGATAATAACAACTGCCATCTTTTTTCTCCGGGGGTAAATTTAAAATTAAAACTAATACCAATACCAAGGGTTAGCTAATGGGCACCAGTGCGAGGCGCGGAGAATCGAGAAAGCGGAACGTATAAACAATACTTGAGCATTTCGAGATTCTCCGCAACAAAGCAATGGTGTTCAGTAGCAAGCCTTTTAAAGGGGAAGGCCCATTTCTGCGAGCTCACCTTTAACTTGTTCATAGTCATCAATAAGTTCCTGCTTCGGCACACACTGCTCACAATCATAGGCATCAACAAACTCACGCGGGCCGGCGCCAGAGGCGGTGTGTTTCTCGGTTTCTTCGTTGCGTTTCGCGAATACCTTGTTCATCAGTGCATCAGCTTCTGCCGGATCCTTGATTTTAAGGCAGGCTTCAGCAACTTCCGATGTAAGACGGCTTTCCAGACCAGAGTGACCGCCAATCCAGAAGTAGGCGCAACCGTTAAAGGTATTGGAGATAGTCATTGCCTGGGCTTGCCACATGCCGGCGTAGGTACGCCAGTACGGCTCGATACCTGCACATACAGAAGCGATCGGAGTTTTAACGTTGCGTTCGAATGCGCGAGTCGCTGCACCGGTAGCCCACTGGGTTTCCTGATCAGACCAGGTACCGTCGAGGTGGTTGGCAAACATTTGAACCATGCCGCCGTGACCATAGGAGAGCTGAGCGATTGCGTTACAAACGATACCGACGGCAGTGTCACCACCATGGCGGCACAACGCGCCGGTCAGTGATACACAGGAGGTCCACGGCTCAATGCCGCGATCCTGACAGAACTTCGCCATCATGAAAGCATTCCAGTCGATTTTCATTTCCGGAATGATGTGAATACCAATCTGGGTGTTCCAGGTGGAACGACGGTTTTCATCGTGGTCATCAATACAGGCGAAAGAAGCAGCTGCAGAAGATGCTGTACACAGCAGGCCCTGGTGCATACCCGGACGACCCTCTTCACGACAGATACGCTGGATTTGTTCACATTCCCACTGCGCGGCGTACATTTCAGACAAGGTGCCTGCTTTTGCAGAGTGGCCGTGAATCACCTCAATACCACCGGTAATACCCATGGCGAGGTTGCGTGGCTCTTTAACAAAAGAGCGAATGTAAGGATCGTGCCAGTCTTCACCAATAACACCACAGGGGCCACCGGCCATGATCGGCATAGTGTCATCAAACGCTTTGCGGTAGCCGTATTCAATACGGTCATCGCCCTGACCGAATTTTGAAATATGCGGGTTGGAGTTGTAGTGGTCAGCGGTGGCGCGGATTTCTTCTTCAGTCAGTGCGATTACGCGGAAAGTGTCGTTGTGGTAGATACCGCAGGTGGCAAGCAGTTCAACCGCAGCATTAAAAACTGCATCTGCTTGCTCGTCGCTGATGACGGTGCTATCCGGGGTGTACTCAACGCCATATTTCTTAACAACATTGCGCATGGTTTTTGAAAATTTGATATCAAACTTGCTGGATTTTTCAATTACCTCACCGGTTTCGGCACGGCCCTGGAATTCCATAATGTCTAATAAAGCCATTGGTTTCTCCTGTCCTGTTAAATTAAATCAGTAAAAATAGTTAGGTTACGTGTTGGCAAGTGCCTGGCCGCTAGCTAAAGTGCGCTTCCATAATGTTTTTGCAGAGCGTTACTGCTTCCATCGCATTCGGTGCCCAGCCATCGGCGCCCATCATGTCGGATTTCTCCTGGTTAGTTTCTGCGCCACCCATGATGACCTTGAACTGATCCTGGAGACCCATATCTTTTACGTAGTTCACCACGTCGCGACAGTTCGGAATAGTGGTTACAAGGAACGCTGACAAGCCGATGATGTTAGCGCCTTTTTCTTGCGCTGCTTTAATAAAGTCCATTGCATCAATGTTTACACCAAGGGAGTGAACTTCAAAACCGGCGAGTTCGAGTTGTTTGGCAACGAGGCCGTAACCGATATCGTGCAAGTCACCGCTTACTGCGCCGATCACCACGCAACCTTGACGTTCACCGTCAGAGGATTCCGGCAGGTGCGGATCGATAATCTTGATGCAGTTTTCGGCAAGTTCACCACCAACCATGAGTTCGGCGAGGAAGTATTCTTTCTGCTCAAACAAAATACCAATTTTTTCGAGGCCCTTAACAACACCGCCTTTGAGAACCTCTACCGGGTCCAGGCCGGCGTCGATACATTCCTGTACCAGTTCTTCGGCTTCATCATCGAGATCAGCGATCAATTCTGCAATTTCTTCAATATCACTTTGATCCATGGTTTTCTCCTCATTACATAATCAGGGTTAACTTGAAAGGGTTACTATATTGCGTCCAAATCTGTCTATAAGCGACTTGCCTACGCGACTTTCGCTCTTGCCTTGCGGCGCTCTTCGCGGCGACGCTTACGCTCTTCCTTCTCAGTGTCCGCCGGCGGATTGGGGTCGATACCATACCGTGCCAGCGTGGGAAATGCATGCTTTTTGTGAGGTAGCAAAGTGGCGTCGACAAAGTGGGGTACAAAACTCGCTTCGTTAGTCAGTTCAACGTAATGTATATCTCGCGCGATGCGTTCGGCTTCGGCACGTTTTGCCTTATTTATCAAAGCCATACGTGCACCGTCACCGGCAGCATTGCCTACTGACTGCAAGTGGCTCAGGCCGGTATCATGGAACAGGCCGACCATGAGTGAGCGACGCAAATCAATGTGGGAGCCAAATGCGCCGGCGAGAATCACGCGATCCGGGCGTTCCTTACCGAGCTTGTCGAGCAACACCTGAATACCGGAATACACTGCCGCTTTAGCCAGTTGCACATTGCGCACATCATCGATGGTCATCGTAATGTCTTCGCTGAGGCTGGTTTCATCGGCCCAGGCAATCACAAACTCAGGTTCGCCGTTGTCATCGCGGCGCAGGCGCGGGGTTTCAACTTCCATATTGTATTTGCCATTAGGTGCGAGAATGCCAACTTTATAAAGCTCACCAACGGCATCGATAATCGCTGAGCCACACAGACCATTGGCGCCGATGTCAGCAGGTTCAAGCCGGGTGTTCCACGCTTCCTTGCCGATCACCTTGAAACGCACATCGTAGGTTTTGGCATCGATACGAATTTTTTCAATCGCGCCGCGGGATGCACGCACACCGTATTTGATTGAAGCACCTTCGAGGGCCGGGCCAGTGGGGCAGGAGGTGGAGTAGATTTTGTCCTTGTTGCCAACAAGAATTTCGCCGTTGGTGCCGATATCCACAATCGCAACGAGTTCGTCGGAGTTATACGGTTCGAGTGCGATTGCTACAGCAGTGTTATCCGCACCGACAAAGCCCGCCTGGTTTGGCAACAGGTGAATATTGATTGAGGGCAGTACATCGACATTGATGTCGCGGGCTTTGACATTCACGCCCACTTGCACGCGCGGATTAAACGGTGACTTGCCGAGAGATTCGGGGTCGAGGCCGAGAAAGATGTGGTGCATGCAGGTATTGGCGACCAGCACGATCTCGGAAATATCTTCCTTACTGTAACCGGAAGATTTGGTAACTTCATCCGCGAGTGTGCTGAGTGCTTCGGTGACAGCTTTCTGCATGCGCTTGAGATTGTCTTCCCCTTCACTCGCCGCGATGCGGTTCATCACATCTTCGCCGCCCATTTTGATTTGCGGATTCATAATGGATTCAGTAGCAATGGTTTCACCCGTGTGCATATCACACAGATAGCTCGCCATTGTAGTGGTACCGAGATCCACCGCCAGACCGAGCAGGGTTGCAGAAGTATCGCCATTTTCGATGCGTACAATTTCACGGTCATCGAATACGGTGGCGGTTAGTTGCATGGCTTTGGTGCGCTGTGGTTTGGCGACATCGGTAAGTTGTTCCAGTGCGCAGAAGTCAATTGAGACATCAAGGTTATGAGTGTCTTTAAGAGCATCGCGCAAACGCTCCCAGTCACCGCGCGGATCGTGCAAGGTGGGAGCAGGGACATCGACAAAAAACTTGCGTGTGACCGGATCCTGAATCTCAATTGGTTTACCTGCGGCCTTGCGCACCACAGCTTCGCGTACGCGGCTTTCTTCAGGAATAAAAACAACCACATCGTCGAGTACTTTGGTTTGGCAGCCAACGCGATCAGAACTTTTGAAACCGTGCTTTTGCATCAGGTTGCTTTCGTGCTCACTAACCGGCGTGACATGAGTTTGACCGGAGTGCAGACCGTGGCTACCAGCCGGCACCATGGTACCCATGGAAAGCTCCCGGCCTTCGTCATCGAAGGTGCCGTTTAAAACCTGACATTTACATTTGGAGCAGGAGCCGGTGCCGCCGCAAATCGATTCGATACCGACACCAAGTTCCCGGGCAGCGTCGAGTAAATTGGTGCCCACTTCGAATTCCCCCTGGCGGGCACTCGGTAAAAACATTACGGTTTTGGTTGTAGCGCTCATAATCGTCCTGTCTATGTGTTATCGAGGAGGCCGTGGATCACGCGAATCAATTCGCGGTTGTAGGCATCAACACTGGCCTGGTATGCGGCATTACTACCGGCAAACTTTTCACCGGCGAGGAGCGGCGCATCCATAATGAAGAACATTGTTGCTCCGGCAAGGATGGACCAGAACTGAACGGAATCTACACCTCGGCACAGGCCAGCTTGCTTGCCTTCTTCAAGGGTTGTAATCAGGCGGCTAAACATCGGGTCGACAAATTCGCTGACTTCAGGGCGCAGTCCATCCTGGGAGCCGGCGACCTCGCGCATAAACAGTCGCATCAGGGTCGGGCGGTGGCCAGCATACTGCACCCAGGCGGTGACGGCACCTTCGACCTTCTCGAAGAAGGGTACTTCGGCAGTGAGTGCCTCGGCGATAACACCATCGAGCTCGGCAAACAGTTTGGCGAGGATGGCGTTATATAAGGTTTCCTTGTCTTTGAAGTGGTAAATCACTGCAGTACGGGTAATGCCCACATCGGCCGCAATATCCTCAAGGCGAGTAGGGAAAAAGCCATTAGCGGCAAAGTGAACCTCGGCGGCCTGCAAAATGGCCTCCTGGGTTTCTTCGGTGCGTTGGGCAGCACGGTTCTTGGTCACTTTTTCACCAATATCAACTTACTGACATGCAAGTAGCTTACTCGTGAGTAAGTTTAAAAGCAAGCAGAAAATCTGACAGCCCTGATAGAGGCCACAGTGCTAGACTTTTCCCATTCGTTTGCCGGGGAGAGCGTTATGCGATTGGCCAAATTAATAGGGCTGTGGTGCCTGTGCGCTGGATCATTGACCAGTGCTTTTGCAGAAACACCGAAGCTGGTATTACAGATCACTGTCGATGGTCTTCGTGGTGATCTGATAAATCGCTATAAGCAAAACTTCTCGGATGGCGGGTTTCGCTATCTGCTTGATAAGGGGGTGTATTACAGCAATGCCCACTACGGTCATGCTAATACCGAAACCGTTGTCGGGCACAGTACGCTCGCAACCGGAGCGCATCCAGCTGTTCACGGTATGACAGGCAATGTCTGGTTTGATCACGAAAGTGGCGAGCTTGCTTACAATATTGAAGACCCGGCCGCCCCGTTATTAGCGAGCCGTGAAACAGCGGAAGAAGGTGAACAGATTGATCCGACACAACGACTGGCGCGCACGGACGGACGCTCGCCGCGTGCGTTATTGGTGCCGACGTTTAGCGATATGTTGTCGGTTTACACGGCAGGTGAGGCTAAAGTGTTTGGCGTTTCGGGCAAGGATCGCAGTGCGGTTGTGATGGCGGGGCACACGGGCAAGGCTTTCTGGATGTCGGTCGATAACGGCGACTTTGTTACCAGCTCGTATTACTACGAGCAATATCCGCAGTGGGTAGTGGAGTGGAATGGCATGCGCAAGGCGGCGCAATATAGTGGCAAGCAGTGGCAGTTGTTGCTCGAGCCCTCACAATATTTATTGCATGCTCAGGATGATCGGCCTTACGAAGCGGACCTGCAAGGTTTTGGCCGGGTGTTTCCGCATCGCTATGCGCCCGCCAATAACAAACTGTTTTATACCCAGGTGTTGGTGAGCCCGGCAAGTGATCAACTGTTGGCGGATTTCGCTAAAACCCTGATAGTCAATGAACAAATTGGCCAGGATGATGTGCCTGATTATCTGTCGGTGAGTTTTTCAGGTGTTGATGCGGTGAATCATTTCTTTGGCCCTTCAAGTCTTGAAAACGAGGATGTTGTGCTACAGCTTGATCGTACCCTTGCAGATTTTCTGGATTATGTCGATGAAACTGTTGGCTTAAAAAACACCTTGATTGTTTTAAGTGCCGATCATGGTATGGCAGAAATGCCGGAGTATATGACCGAGCTTGGTTATGAAGTGGGCCGCATTAAACCGGAAGAAATCATGTCGATAGCCAACAAAGTTGGTAGAGAACAATTTGATATAGATAAAGTTGCCAAAGTATTTTTTCGTCCTTATCTCTATATCAATGAAGAGAATATTATTGCAGAGGGGCATTCTATAGCAGAAGTAGAAGCGGCTATTGCGCAAGGTTTAAAGGCACATGCAGGCATTGCCGAGGCAGTGCCGCGTAACGAGTTGGAAGCTACAGAGCAAACTGATGTTATAGAAAGAATTCGCAATAACAATCATCCGCAGCGTTCCGGGCATATTTACGTTGTACAGAAACCCTATTGGTTTATGTTTGAGTCGGGGCCGATTGCAACGATGCACGGATCACCCTGGACCTACGATACCCATGTACCGGTGATTTTTGTAGGTAAGGGTATAGACGATGAGAATGTGAGTCGCAATGTTGGGATTGTTGATGTCGCACCGACACTGTCTGCTTTACTTGGGATATCACCACCGGCAGGAGCACAGGGTGAAGTTTTGACCGAAGTTGTTGATTAGTGTTTTCTATTCCTGCCTTTCAATAATCGCAACACCGACAGGTACCAGTTCTGAATTGACAACAAAGGGTGTGGTGTTGATGAGGCTGATAACTTCTGCCGGATTGGTATCTGCATTCGCTGACTCATAGCTGGCGCCACTGTCGGTGCCAGCATCGTAGGCATAAAGGTTCAAGCGCAAGGAATTTATCCACTCTCCGTTCTGACATAGATTGATATCGTGTATGCCAACAAACCAGTCCGGGCTTGGTGCAATCATTGTGGTGAATGAGATAAGCGGGTAATCCGGTGTCACCGTTGCACCAAACGCCCAGCTGCCAGGGCTGGAAAATCCCTGAAAGGTGCCAATCACATCAATCGCATTGCCGGAGCTGATTTGCTGATTGATCTCGGTGATCAGTGTTGAAGTATTACCGCTTTCTGCCATGCTTTCTATGCCAGGGGTTGCTAACTGGTCCGGTTGCCACAAGTTGTAGTTAGTGTTGTGCACAGCACCAATTGGTGGTGAGTAATGTGGGAAATTTGGAAAGTCATCGGGGTGCGTGGCCTGGCTCCAGATCATTTCCAACGTGACATAGTACAGTTGTGACGGAGCATCGCCGGTACAAGGATAATGTCGTGCGCTACTGTGGTGGCTTAAATTAAACCCCTTGAATGTCGCATCAAGCGTGTGTCCGCTGGATGCAAAGCTACCGAGCAGAGTAGTAAGAAAGGCAGCACAAAAAATCAGACAATTGCGCTGCCACCTGGATTTTCCAGCAAGCCTTTTAGTCATCATGGTGGAAGTTGGCCCATCAAACACAGAGTATAGATAAGGTCTGTATTAATAAGTTCCGGTGGGATGTTGCCCAAACTGTTGTTTGTACGTATTCGGACTTACCGATGTGTCAGTGTTACACGCCTGTATACACTGACTCAGGCAGGAATTAAGTTGTTGATTATCAGGAATTTTTTATCACTTCTTTAAGGCGGATTTACACGGATTATTTGACACTCTGTTAAATTGAAAAGATTTTACGATTTGGTCATTTTGTGTAGATAGTTTTCACAATGGGTATTGATGGTCAATTGCACTAACGTGACGTCTGTTGTTCGGGGTTTCGTTTCAAGTGTGCTTTGAAAAGGAGAAGTTGTAATGAACGATATGGTTTATATGAAGTACCTGCCATTGATTATTCAGGTGCTTGTCGGAGTTTTATTAGGCGTTGCCTGGTACCTCTACTTCTAAATTCTGAGAGACTATCTGCTGGAGAATTTCCAGCGCGTAAGAGTAAATCTTTCCAGCTCTTTTTCAGAGCATTTATCCTTTTTTAATAGCGGTTATAAGCAAATGCTTTGTGCATTTGTGGTGTTGCTATTAGCGGGCTTTAGTGGGAGTATGCGCGCCGTTCATAGAGTTTTTCAGGAGTAGCGCATGGCTATTAAAGGTAATAAAACGGTAGGCAGTGATATCGAAATCGCACAGGCGGCGCAGATGCGCCCGATCGGTGAAATTGCTGCCAAAATCAACCTCACGGAAGATGAGTATGATTTTCACGGTCGCTATATCGGCAAGATTAGCCGTGAAAAATGCCAGGCGTTAATGAGTGATGACAGTAAGCCAAATGGCAAATTGATTCTTGTCACTGCCATGAGCCCGACACCGGCTGGTGAGGGTAAAACCACAACGTCAGTCGGTCTGGCTGATGCACTGAACCGTATCGGCAAGGACACACTGCTATGCTTGCGCGAGCCGTCCCTTGGTCCGTGTTTTGGCATGAAGGGTGGTGCTGCTGGTGGGGGTTATGCCCAGGTATTGCCAATGGAAGAAATCAATCTGCATTTCACTGGTGATTTCCATGCGATTGGCCTTGCGAACAATTTGTTGTCTGCTGCAATCGATAATCACCTGCACCAGGGTAATAGCCTTAACATTGATCCGCGCCGTATCAGTTGGACACGGGTTGTGGATATGAACGACCGTGCACTGCGCAATATCGTTGTGGGTATGGGAGGCGTTGGCAACTCGATTCCTCACGAAGGTGGTTTCCAGATTACGGTGGCTTCTGAAATTATGGCCTGCTTCTGTTTGGCGACTGATCTCGGTGATTTGAAACGCCGTCTGGGTAGTATTGTGATTGGCGAAACCTATGATCGTCAGGAAGTTTATGCCCGGGACCTTAAGGTAGATGGTGCGATGGCAGCACTGCTCAAGGATGCGATTCGACCGAATCTGGTACAAACCATTGAAGGCACGCCGACATTTGTGCACGGTGGGCCGTTTGCAAACATTGCCCATGGTGCAAATTCGATTATTGCTACGAAAACAGCGCTGAAGATGTCTGACTATGTGGTCACCGAAGCGGGTTTTGGTTCAGACCTTGGTGCTGAAAAGTTTATGAATATTGTTTGTCGCAAAGCGGGCTTTCAACCGGATGCCGTAGTGATTGTGGCAACTGTGCGTTCCCTGAAAATGAATGGTGGTATGGCAAAAACAGAATTGACGCAGGAGAACTTTGAGGCGCTTGATAAAGGCCTTTCCAATCTCAAACGTCATATTGAAAACATTCGTAACTTTGGTTTACCGGTGGTTGTTGCACTGAACCAGTTTCCCGCCGATACGGAAGCGGAAATTGCTGCAGTGATTGAGAAGTGTGCTCACCTTGGTGTGGATGTAATTGAAAGTAATGTCTGGGCAGAAGGTGGTGCCGGAGGAGAGGAACTGGCCAACGCTGTGGTCAAGATTGCAGAAGATGTAACATCAGATTTTCACTACCTCTACGATGATGATTTGCCGTTATGGCAGAAGGTAGAAACGATTGCGCAAAACGTTTATGGCGCAACCGAGGTGGAAGCCGATAAAAAAACACGACAAAAATTTAAAGAGCTTCAGGAAAATTATGGCCACTTGCCTGTGTGTATGGCAAAGACCCAGTATTCGTTCTCTTCCGACCCGAATTTACTCGGTGCTCCGAAACACTTTAATTTACAGGTACGTGATGTACGCCTCGCAGCTGGTGCGGAGTTTGTTATCGTCTATTGTGGCGATATCATGACGTTGCCGGGTTTGCCAAAAGTACCGGCAGCAGAGAATATTGATGTGGATGAGAATGGTAAAATAACCGGTCTGTTTTAAGGCGGTACATTACTTGGTTGTGTTCTCCATCATTTAAATTTTTCCGGGAGAATAGTGAATGGCAGTAAGCGTTGGAAACCAATTGCCGCCCGCTATTTTCCTGATGGGTCCCACCGCTTCGGGCAAGACTGATCTTGCCGTGGCGATGGCTGAGCAGCTGCCTTGTGACATTATTAGTGTCGACTCCTCGCTTGTATATCGTGGCATGGATATTGGCAGTGCCAAGCCCGATGCTGCGACCTTGGCAAAAGCCCCCCACCGACTGATTGATATTCGCAATCCCGATGAGCCCTATTCGGTGGCTGATTTCCGTGCGGATGCGCTGCGTGAAATGGCAGACATTACCGCGCAGGGGCGTATTCCCTTGTTGGTTGGTGGGACGATGCTTTATTTCAAGGCCCTGCTGGAGGGCCTGGCGGACTTGCCCCAGGCCGATGCGCAGATTCGGGCTGATATTGAAGCGGAAGCCGAAGTCAAAGGCTGGCCGGCTATGCACCGCGAACTCGCCACGGTGGATCCAAAGAGTGCAGATCGGATACACCCGAATCACTCGCAGCGCATTGGCCGGGCTCTCGAGGTTTACCGTATCAGCGGACAGACTATGACCAGCCTGCGTGAGTTACAGGCGGAAGATCCGCTGCCGTATCGGCCAGTGCAATTTGCCTTGATTCCTGAAAGCCGCAGCTGGTTGCACGAGCGCATCGCGCTGCGCTTTGAAAAGATGATGGCCGAGGACTTTTTGGTGGAAGTGGAAGGTCTTTTTCGTACCAGTGGAATACATAAGGATTTACCTGCACTTCGGGCCGTAGGTTACCGTCAGGCTTGGGATTATCTAGGTGGAAATATCACTCGTGAAGAAATGATTGAGCGTGCTATTATCGCAACTCGTCAGCTAAGTAAGCGCCAGTTAACCTGGTTGCGTAGCTGGCCTGATCTGTACCGGCTGCCAATAGGTGACCATACGGATATCAGGGCTTTATATTCAGAGGTACTGAAAGTTCTCAGGGAGCTTGAAATTTCCGGGTAGTGCCCTTAATTAGTTGTTGTGTCCCACTTGGGACTTTTTACTAGTGGTTGTGCCAGAGCTTCGATTACAAATTTTTGCAGCCTGACATTTTTTATTTATTTTTTACTTGCTAAGGAGACTGTTATGTCAAGAGGGCATTCGCTACAAGACCCTTACTTGAATACATTACGAAAAGAACGCGTTCCCGTTTCTATTTATTTGGTTAATGGTATTAAGTTACAGGGTCAGATCGATTCCTTCGATCAATTCGTGGTACTGCTGAAAAACACCGTGAGTCAGATGGTGTACAAGCATGCCATTTCCACTGTTGTACCTGCACGTCCGGTGCGCCTGCCGATGTCTCAACAGGGCGGCGGCCAAGGTGGTCACCAGCAACAAGGTGGTGGCGGCCAGGGTGGCGGCGGTCATGGTGGCCAGCAAGGCGGCCATGATTACGATGATGGAGGCTACAACAACGATTACTAATCTTCGTACTGTATTCCCCGTCGTCAATTGATGATGGGGAGTACGGGAGATAGTTTTGTTTTTTGAGCGCCCCGATTCCGGTGAACTGGCCGTGCTGGTTCATCTGGATATTGCTACAACAGGTTCGGAGCAAGCATCCGGACCTTCCGACCCAAAGGAATTTGAAGAGCTGGTGCTATCTGCCGGAGGAGATCCTGTTGCCTTTATTACCGGTCAGCGGCAGTCACCACAGCCACGCTACTTTGTTGGTACAGGCAAACTTGAGGAGATTCACGAGGCAATCAAAGCCAGTGGCGCCGAGCTTGCCATTTTCAATCATGCGCTTTCACCGAGCCAGGAGCGCAATCTTGAGAAATACCTGTGTTGCCGTGTACTGGATCGCACCGGTTTGATCCTCGATATCTTTGCCCAGCGCGCCCGCACCCACGAGGGTAAATTGCAGGTGGAGTTAGCTCAGCTGCGGCATATGACCACGCGACTGGTGCGCGGCTGGACTCACCTGGAAAGGCAGAAAGGTGGAATTGGCCTGCGCGGCCCAGGGGAAACCCAGCTTGAGACTGACCGCAGGCTTTTGCGCGGTCGCATTAAATCGATTGAAAAACGACTCGATAAGGTGCGCAAGCAGCGCGAGCAGGGCCGGCGCTCACGACAGCGCAATGAATTGCCGACAGTGGCGCTTGTAGGTTATACCAATGCAGGCAAGTCCACGTTGTTTAACAGCCTGACGGAAGCAGCGGTTTATGCTAAAGACCAGTTGTTTGCGACACTGGATCCAACCATGCGGCGTATTGAATTACCCGGAGCGGGTGGTGCCATTTTGGCAGATACAGTGGGCTTTATCAGTCATTTACCGCACCAGCTCGTACAGGCTTTTCGTGCCACGCTTGAAGAAGTCGCCAATGCAGATCTGCTACTGCATGTGGCTGATGCGGCAAGTGAGGCCCGCGATGAGCAACATGAACAAGTGCTCGACGTGCTTGCGGAAATTGGTGCGGAACAGCTACCGGTACTCGAAGTGATGAACAAGATTGATTTGCTCGACGATAGCCCTGCACGAATTGATCGGGATGCAGAGGGAAAGCCGAAGCGAGTCTGGTTGTCGGCACAAGCAAATAACGGTATCGATGAACTGCTGGAAGCGCTGACGGATCTGCTCGGCGAGAACCTTGAAGAGAATACATTGATGCTAGGGGCTAACCACTACCGGTTGCGCGCCAGGCTCTATGAGCAGGATGTTGTGCTATCGGAGCAGCTCCTGGATGATGGAGGTATGCAGCTACAGGTGCGTATGCCCCGAAGGGACCTGCTTGCGCTATTGCAGCAGGAAAAACTGGATTTTGACGAGGTTGTTCAATCCGGGGGCGAAAAACACAGTGCCGCTGACGATGCGGCTTTGCTAGAATTCGCGTCTGCCGGGTCGCAAACCCGGGTGACGCCTGAATCAACATCACCAACGCGGAGAAAATCTTATGGCCTGGAATGAACCGGGTGGCAATAACAACAACCAGCAGGACCCCTGGGGGGGTGGCAACCGCAATGACGGGCCACCGGACCTTGATGAAGCGCTGAAAAAGTTTCAGGAAAAGCTCAACGGCATTTTTGGTGGCGGTGGGTCTTCCTCTGGTGGAGGTCAGCGGAGCGGTGGCTTCGGCTTGATTGGTGTGATTTTGGCAGTATTTGCACTGCTGTATCTTGCTATGGGTATTTATCAGCTTGACCAACAGGAAAGGGCGGTGGTGTTGCGCTTTGGCAAGTTCCATTCTGTGGAAACTGCGGGCCTGCACTGGAACTGGCCGATCATTGATCGTGTTTATGTTGAAAACGTTACCGCAACACGCCTGCATACAGTGCGCGGAGAGATGCTGACCGAAGACGAAAATATCGTCGAGGTTAACCTCTCGGTGCAATACAACATTTCGGATTTGAAAAATTTCCTCTTGGAAATCAGAAGTCCTGAACAGTCTCTCAAGGAATCGACGGATAGTGCATTACGTCACGTTGTCGGCGGTTCGAAAATGGATGATGTGTTAACTGTGGGTCGTGAGCAGATTGCTCAGGAAGTCAAACAGCGCTTGACGGAATATCTGAATGACTACAAAACCGGTATTCAGGTATTAACAGTCAACGTTGAGAAAACCCAGCCGCCAGCAGAAGTGCAAGCGGCGTTTGATGACGTTATCAAGGCGCGAGAAGATGAGCAGCGTGTACAAAACCTTGCTCAAGCCTATGCCAACCAGGTGGTTCCTGAAGCGCGCGGTAAAGCTAAACGTATACTGCAGGAAGCGCAAGCTTATCGCGATGAAGTGATAGCGCGATCCGAAGGTGAGGCAGTTCGCTTTGAAAAACTGCTGGCAGAATACGAGAAAGCGCGAGAGGTAACCCGCGAGCGTCTTTATCTTGATACGGTACAGCAAGTCATGCAAAACAGCACCAAGGTCATGATTGATGTCGAAGGTGGCAACAACCTGATGTATTTGCCACTGGATCAACTAACACGTAATGCAGTGATGAGTGGTGGAGGAGATGGTGCTGCCCTTCAAGGTCTGACCCGGGATGAGCTGGATCAGATTAAACAATTGCTTGAACAGCTCAAACGAGAGCGCCCCGTTTCATCACGTCGCAGGGAGGAACGCTAATGAATAACCGTGCGATGAATGTTTTAATCGTTGTTTTGTTTTTGCTTTTTCTTGGCAAGCAGTTTCTGTTTGTTGTGTATGAGACGGAAAAAGCTGTAATGCTCAAGTTTGGTGAAATGGTAGAGTCGGATATTCCGCCGGGCCTGCATATGAAAGTGCCGTTTATGCACGAGATCAAAAAATTTGATGCGCGCATTCTAACTATCGATGCCCGTCCCGAGCGTTTTCTCACCATTGAAAAGAAAGCCATGATGGTAGATCTGTTTGCCAAATGGAAGATCATTGACGCGGCACAGTACTACGTTGCTACTGGTGGTCTTGAAACCAAGGCACAGAATGCTATCTTCCAGCGTGTCAACGAAGGTCTGTATAACCAGTTTGGTGAGCGTACCCTGCACGAAGTAGTATCTGGTGAACGGGATCAGTTAATGACAGATCTGACCACTGATATTAATAAAACTATTGGTGCGGAATTTGGTGTTGAAGTTATTGATGTGCGGGTCAAGCGTATCGATCTGCCTGACAGTGTTAGCAGCCGGGTATTTGATCGTATGAACTCAGAACGTGAGCGCGAGGCGCGCAAGCACCGCTCTGAAGGTCAGGAGCTCGCAGAAGGCATTCGTGCGGATGCCGATCGCCAACGCATTGTTATTGAAGCGGAAGCCTTCCGTGAAGCAGAACATATTCGCGGTGAAGGTGATGCGAAAGCAACTTCCATCTATGCGGCTGCATATAACAGGGATCCGGAATTGTACTCCTTCCTGCGCAGCTTGCAGGCCTACCGCGAGAGT
The DNA here is from genome assembly GCA_028280345.1 of Pseudomonadales bacterium. Classification (GTDB taxonomy): domain Bacteria; phylum Pseudomonadota; class Gammaproteobacteria; order Pseudomonadales; family UBA7239; genus JANQLY01. Next base: position 71,919 of record JANQLY010000004.1, read on the forward strand.
TTTGGTAATAAATCTGATGTGCTACTGGTTGATCCGGACAGTGACTTTTTCAAGTATTTAAACAGTTCCATGGGTGAGCAGTAAGGAACTGTCCATTGCTGGTGAGAAACACGACAAGAGAAAGTCAGGCATGAAATTTATAGAGTCATCCCGTTTGCCTACCCAGTGGGGCGTGTTTACGATTCATGGATTTGAAGATGAGGCCAGTGAAAAAGAGCATGTGGCACTGAGCATGGGTGACATTGACGACGGTAAGCCGGTGCTGACACGTATTCACTCCGAGTGTCTGACAGGCGATGCGCTGTTCAGTTTGCGCTGTGACTGTGGTCCACAACTACAAGCGGCGCTACAACGGATTGCAGAAGAAGGTCGCGGTTTGTTGTTGTATTTACGCCAGGAGGGACGCGGTATTGGTCTGATTAACAAGATCAAGGCCTATCATTTACAGGACAATGGCGCAGATACCGTGGAAGCCAATGAGCAACTTGGTTTTGGTGCTGATATGCGCGACTACTCGATGGTTGAGCCGATGCTGGAGCACCTCGGTGTTGCCAAGCTTCGGCTGTTAACTAACAACCCGCGCAAGGTTAAGGCGCTGGAGTCGGCGGGTTTTGAAGTGAGTGAACGAATGCCCTTGCAGACAGGCAAAAACCCGCACAACGTTGCTTACCTGGCTACCAAGGCAGGCAAGCTCGGCCATATGTTTGAAGAATAATTATTAGTTGTTTTTTGCTGTTTTTAGCTCGCGTTTAATAACTTCTGCTACCTGAATACCCAACGCTTTGTAGCCTTCTGCGACAAAATGTACATCGGCAGATTTTTGATAGCGTGCTGTTTGTGCAAGGCTAAAGCTATATAAATCGTTGATAGCTATCCCATTGTTTTCCATTACACTTTGTGCAGCCTGGTTAAAAACAATGTCTTTGCCGTATTCGTGTTGTGTGTCGCCCTTGGGGACCGGTGTCGTGGTCGCCCAGATCAATACAGCTCCCGAGCGTTGCATTTCCTCAATGATTATTTGCAAGTGTTGCTGATATTGTTCTTCGCCAAACTGTAAACGAATATCGTGTAAACCAAAATTGAAATGAATCAGATCCCAATGCCATGACCCGAGCCACGTGTGTATCTGCTCCGCACCGTTAATAGATGGTCCGCCGTTACCGGGAATGCGGTAGACATTGGCAATGCCCTGCAATTGATCCTGGACCGTGGTGGTATAGCCGATAGAAATAGAATCGCCAACCAATAGCACATTGGGCAGGTCGGGTTGATACTCTACAAAATCAAACGCACTGCGCTTACCTTGCGCTTTTTGTTGTTGATAGTGTTTTAAATAATGCTCGCCGAGATTATCAGCAAGATATTGTTCCCACTCTGCTTTCTGTGGCACAGTTTTTTCACAGCTGCACAGCAGGAGTAACGCAGCAACTGTGATAGTAGTCAACAAATAACGAAGGCGAAGCATGGGACGTTGCAAATGGAGGATCAGGAAGCCATTGGCGCGAATCAAAAGCCGTTAGCGTGAATCAAGAGGCCGTATTAATCAGGTCATCAGCAACTGACTTGAGTCGCTCGCTAACGCGATTCACAATGCCTTGCGCATCGAGGTCGACATCGGCAAGCATTTGCTGGTGTTTGCCATGGGATTGATAGAAGTCTGGCAAACCCAGATTCAGAATCGGTTGCACAATGCCTTCCCGGTTCAGGTATTCATTAACAGCTGAACCGGCACCGCCCGCAACAGTGTTTTCTTCAACGGTAACAAGCAACTCGTGCTGGCGTGCCATACTGGCAATGAGTTTTTCATCAAGAGGTTTGACAAAGCGCATGTCGACAACTGTGGCATTAAGTTGCCTGGCTGCTTCGAGTGCAGTGGGCAGCAAGGTGCCAAAGCACAATAACGCAATTTTTTTACCTTCGCGGCGAATCACGCCACGGCCAATTTCCAGTCGAGTCATTTCTTTTTCAATGGTTGCGCCACATCCGGTGCCGCGCGGGTAGCGTACAGCAGTGGGACCTTTATGTAGAAAGCCGGTATAAAGCATTTGGCGACATTCGTTTTCATCCGACGGGGCCATAATGACCATATTCGGGATACAGCGCATATAGGTGAGATCAAAACTGCCCGCGTGGGTGGAGCCGTCTTCACCGACGAGTCCGGCACGATCAATTGCAAACAGTACATCGAGATCCTGAATCGCCACGTCGTGAATCAACTGATCATAGGCGCGTTGTAAAAATGTCGAATAGATAGCGACTACCGGTTTCATGTTGTCGCAAGCGAGCCCGGCTGCCAATGTCACTGCGTGTTGCTCGGCGATCGCCACATCGTGGAAGCGTTCGGGGAATTGCTCGGCAAATTCCACCATGCCGGAACCTTCACTCATGGCCGGTGTAATACCAATCAGGCGCTTATCGGTGCGGGCCATATCACACAGCCAGTCACCGAATACTTGCTGGAACCTGGGTTTTTTAACCGCCGGTGTTTGCGGCTTTGCGAGTTTTACATTTTCGGCTTTTGTTACCGCTTCAATTTTGTTGAGTGCGTGATAACCCACCGGGTCTTCTTCCGCGGGGCCGAAGCCTTTGCCTTTTTGTGTAATCACATGCAGCAGCTGCGGGCCTTCAAGTTCGCGCAGGTTTTTAATCGTTTGCACGAGTGAAGGTAAATCGTGGCCGTCCATCGGGCCAATATAGTTAAAGCCGAGTTCCTCAAACAGCACGCCGGGTGAGACCATGCCTTTCATATATTCTTCGGTTTTGCGCGCAATTTCGAGAGCGGGTGGTACTTTTGACAACACTTTCTTGCCGCCGCTGCGCAGCGAGGTATAAGGCTTGCTCGCCCAGATTTTTGCGAAGTAGGTAGCGAGTCCGCCAACGTTGTGCGAAATCGACATATTGTTGTCGTTGAGGATCACCAGCAGGTTGGAACGGGTATGAGCGGCGTGGGCAATTGCTTCAAATGCCATGCCCGCTGTCATCGCACCATCGCCGATTACGGCGACTACCTTGCGCTGTGAGCCTTCCTGCTCGGCGGCGAGTGCCATGCCGAGGGCGGCGCTGATTGAAGTACTTGAATGACCAACCCCGAAGCAGTCGTATTCGCTTTCGCTGCGTTTGGGGAACGGAGCAAGACCACCGCCATGGCGAATCGTGAGTATCTCGTCACGGCGCCCGGTAAGAATCTTGTGCGGGTAGGCCTGGTGACCCACATCCCAGACAACGCGGTCTTCTGGCGTATTGTAGATATAGTGCAGTGCAATGGTGAGTTCGATTACCCCGAGCCCCGCGCCAAAATGGCCGCCGGTCTGGCCAACTGCATAGAGCAGGTATTCCCGCAGCTCAGTGGCGAGCTGTTCCAACTGGTGCTCGTCGAGCAGGCGCAGTTGGGCCGGCGAATCCACCTGGCTAAGCAGGGGGGTGTCCGGGCGCTGGGCGGGAATTTCGTTAAACATGATTGAATTGTAAAGGTTTTTTAACCGGGCTGCCGTGATATCAGGGAGGGCAAGTTTACACAAATCATGCCTCAGCCCCTAATGGTTTTTGCCATAGGGCGCCGGGTAGAGAGGTGGAGTCAGCGCGTGCGTTCGATGATAAAGCTGGACAGTTGGCGCAGTGGTTCAGCACCTGGACCAAAGCCCTCAAGGGCGGTGAGGGCGTCGCGGTGTAGCTGTTGTGCCTTGGCGATCGCTCCGTCGAGGCCCAGCAGTCCGGGGTAGGTAGCCTTGTTAAGTTGCTCGTCTGCTCCTTGCTGTTTGCCGAGCTCTTCGGTTTTGCCGGTCACATCAAGAATGTCGTCCTGAACCTGAAATGCGAGACCAATCGCCGCAGCGTAGCTATCCAGAGCTTCGAGTTCGGTCTCTGTGGCCTGTGTCAGCAGCGCGCCACAACGCACGCTGGCGCCAATCAGTGCACCGGTTTTCAGGCGGTGAATTTGCTCGAGCCCGTCAAGGCCGGGCGCATTGTTTTCGGCCTCGATATCAAGTACCTGGCCGCCCACCATACCAGCGTACCCCGAAGCACTGGCGAGGGTTTTGATCAGATTGAGTTGATGACCGGCATCAGTGTCTAGCTTGCCGAGCAATTCAAACGCAAGGGTTTGCAGTGCATCGCCTGCGAGTATTGCAGTGGCTTCATCATAGGCAATGTGGCAGGTGGGTTTGCCGCGGCGCAGGTCGTCGTTATCCATTGAGGGCAGGTCATCGTGAATCAGCGAGTAGGCGTGAATCAACTCTACGGCGCAGGCGGCGAGATCAAGGTTGTTTTGCAGGTTTTGCGATGGCCGCCCGGCAAACACGCCGGCACTGGCATAGACGAGGCTTGCGCGCACACGTTTGCCGCCGCTGAGTACACTGTAGTGCATCGCTGATTTGAGTCGCTCTGCAGGCGCTGCAACAGCGGGCAAGTGGTAGTTCAGAGCAGTGCCAACTCGTTGCTGGCATTGCTCAAGGTAATCGCTAAAGCTCACGGGGTATCCAGACTATTCGTCGTCGCTGGCAAAATCTTCAAGGCTGATTTTGCCTTGCTCCTCAATCAACTGCTGTACTTTTTGTTCTGCCGCAGCGAGTTTTTGCTGGCACAGACGTGTGAGTTTTACACCTTCTTCAAATGCCTTAAGTGATTCCTCAAGGCTCATCTCACCTTCTTCCATTTGCTCGACGAGTTTCTCGAGCTGTTCGAGGTTTTGTTCAAAATCCAGTGTTTTCTTTTTTGCGGGCATTACAGGCTCCGGGCAGTATTGAGCCGGGCAAATCTAACCCAGGTTACAGAGCGGGTCAATGTTGCAGCGGGTGTCGGTAGATTTTGCGGTAGAATGCCCGCAAATGACACAGCATAAAACACAGCGGATTGACCGCATACAGGTCAGTCCGAACCAGCAACACTTTGTCTACGCTTCCAGTGGTGAGTGCTTTGTGCCGTTGGGGTTTAACTATGATCATGACGAATACTATCGCCTGCTTGAAGATTACTGGCATGACGAGTGGGATAAAGTGGTTGTTGATATGACGGCAATGCGCGATCTTGGCGCCAACCTGATTCGCGTGCATTTGCAGCTTGGCAAGTTTCTCAGTAGTGCAACGCAAATTAATGAAAAGGAATTTGCCCGGCTGGACAAACTGTTGTTACTGGCGAGTGAACTTAATCTCTATCTCGATATTGTCGGGCTTGGTTGCTACCACAAACAGGATATTCCCGACTGGTACGACAGCCTCGACAGTGAGCAACGCTGGCAGGTGCAAGGTTTTTTCTGGCGTAGCCTCGCGCAGCGCTATGCCGATAATCCGGTGATTTTTTGTTACGACCTTATGAATGAACCAGTGGTGCCAGGTAAACAAAGACAGCCGGGTGCCTGGCTGGGTCCGGAGTATGACGGCAAGTTTTTTATTCAATTTATAACACTTGATGGCACTAAAGAGGCACGTGTCGACACGGCGCGTAAATGGATTCGTTATTTGCGTGGGGAAATCGCACAGCATGACCCCCGGCGGCTTGTCAGCGTTGGTCTTGTGGACTGGAGTCTGGATCGACCGGGCATTACCTCGGGTTTTATACCGTCACAAATTGTCGATGAAGTGGATTTCCTTAGTGCCCATCTTTACCCGGAAGCAGGAAAACCATTGGAAATGGTAGAAACCCTGCAACAGTTCTGTGTTGGTAAACCGGTGTTAATTGATGAAACCTTTCATCTCAAATGCCCGGTTAGTGATCAGCAAGACTTTCTTGCCGAAGCCAAACACCATGCCGCCGGCTTTCTCGGTTTTTACACTGACTACCTGCCAGATACCTTGCCCGCCGAGCAGCGCACACGTAATCAAGCTGTCAAAGAGTGGGTGGAAATTTTTCAGAAATTTGCGCCGCAGTTCCAGGCTGTTTGTGACAACTATTAACGCAGCAGGTTTGACAGCTTCGGGTTGGGTTTTTTCGCCTCACGCAAAATCAGCGCAATATTGCCAATGGTTTGTACCAGCGTCGCATTGGTCTGTTCACACATAGCCGTAGTGACCTGTTGCTTGATGTCGCGATCACCCACCGCGAGCTTAACCTTGATGAGCTCGTGATCGTTCAATGCGCGATTGATCTCATCCAATACGGCTTCCGACAGGCCGTTGCTACCCACAGTGACAACAGGTTTTAAACTGTGGCCAATGGTGCGCAGGGCTTTTTTGCGCTCAGTGCTCAAGGCCGGGGTAGTTGTGGAGGGTTGCGATACAGACATAAGCGGAGACTTCTGATTTAATGCCGCATTGTAGCCTGTCGAGCCGGGTTATTCCTGTTTATTTATTCCGGCAGAGATCATTTATTGTTGGCAGGTTGGAGCAAGTATCTTGAAACAGAAACCTTCGAATACAAAAAAGTCGTCCAACGGCAAAAAAAGCAGCCGCTCGAAAACCAGTGGCCGCTGGTTGCAGGAACATTTTGACGACCACTATGTCAAGCTCGCACAAAAAGAGGGTTATCGCTCACGGGCGAGCTACAAATTACTCGAATTGCAGGAAAAGGACCGCCTGATAAAACCGGGCATGACAGTGATCGACCTCGGTGCCGCGCCGGGGGGGTGGTCGCAAGTGGCGAGCGAATTAGTTGGGCATAAAGGGCTGGTGATTGCCTCGGATATCCTGCCGATGGATAGCATTGCCGATGTGGAGTTTATCGAGGGGGATTTCACTGATGACAGCGTGCTTGAACAGATTCTCGAAAAGCTTGGAAATCGGCCCGTAGACCTTGTTATTTCCGATATGGCCCCCAATATGAGTGGTATGGTGGCGGTTGATCAACCGCGAGCCATGTACCTCGTGGAGCTGGCGCTGGATCTGGCGCGCCAGGTGCTCAAGCCCGGTGGTGGTTTTGTTGCCAAAGTGTTTCAGGGTGAGGGCTTTGAACCGATGTTGCAGGACATGCGCGCAGAATATCAGACCGTCAAAACCCGCAAGCCAAAAGCGTCGCGACCTCGCTCCCGGGAAGTTTACCAGGTGGCCTTGGGTTTTAAAGGCTGAGGGTTTTAAAGGGTCAGCACCTTAATGGTTGAGGCATATGGTTATAACCTGGCCACGATGGCAGGCACCGTGGAACTAGTGTAAGGTTAAAAACCTGACACTCAAAAAAACCCCTGTAACAATCAGGGCCTAACTGAGGTATTAACTTGAACGATTTAATGAAGAATGTGTTGCTCTGGCTCGTGATCGCCGTGGTGTTGTGGTCGGTATTTCAGGGCTTTACACCTCCGCAGCCGTCGGACCAACTGGATTACTCCACGTTTATTGAGGAAGTGCAGCGTGGCAATGTGAAATCCGTGGTGATCCAGGATCAAACGATCCGCGGTGAGCGCCTCGACAATACAAAGTTCACAACTATTCGCCCGCCGATCTGGGACGAACACCTCATCGATGATCTACTCGACAACAAGGTACAGATTATTGGCAAGGAACCGGAGCAGCCGAGTATCTGGCAGCAATTGCTGGTCGCCTCATTCCCGATATTAATCATCATTGCTGTATTCATGTTTTTTATGCGGCAAATGCAGGGGGGTGCCGGTGGTCGCGGCGGCCCTATGAGCTTTGGTCGCAGCAAGGCACGCCTGCTCAGTGATGACCAGATTAAAACGACCTTCTCCGACGTGGCCGGTGTCGATGAAGCGAAAGAAGATGTACAGGAGCTTGTCGAATATTTGCGCGATCCGTCCAAATTCCAGCGCCTCGGCGGCAAGATTCCCCGTGGTATTTTGATGGTAGGCCCACCAGGTACAGGTAAAACCCTGTTGGCCAAGGCCATTGCCGGTGAAGCCAAAGTGCCGTTCTTTTCGATCTCCGGTTCCGACTTTGTTGAAATGTTTGTCGGTGTTGGTGCATCCCGTGTGCGCGATATGTTTGATCAGGCGAAGAAACAGGCGCCGTGCATTATCTTTATCGACGAGATTGATGCAGTGGGTCGTCATCGCGGCGGTGGTCACGGTGGTGGTCACGATGAACGCGAACAAACGTTGAACCAGTTGCTGGTGGAAATGGATGGTTTTGAAGGTAACGAAGGTGTGATTGTGATTGCGGCGACAAACCGCGCAGATGTACTGGATCGCGCCTTGTTGCGCCCGGGTCGTTTTGACCGCCAGGTTTTTGTTGGCTTGCCGGATATTCGCGGTCGCGAACATATTCTTAAGGTACATATGCGCAAGGTGCCACTTGATGAAAAGGTCTCACCGAGCATTATTGCCCGCGGTACACCGGGATTCTCCGGTGCCGATCTTGCGAACCTGGTTAACGAAGCGGCGTTGATGGCGGCGCGCGCTAACAAGCGCCTTGTCACAAGTGAAGAATTTGAAAAGGCGCGCGACAAGATCATGATGGGTGCCGAACGCAAGACCATGGTGATGTCGGAAAAAGAAAAGGAAAATACTGCCTACCACGAAGCGGGACACGCGATCGTCGGGCGCCTTGTGCCCGAGCATGACCCGGTTCACAAGGTATCGATTATTCCCCGTGGTCGAGCATTGGGAGTGACCCACTTCCTACCCGAAGAAGACAAGTACAGTCTGAGCAAGACAGCGGTTGAAAGTCAGATATGTAGTTTGTTCGGCGGTCGTATTGCCGAAGAAATGATCCTCGGTTTTGAAGGCGTGACAACCGGCGCGTCAAACGATATTGAGCGGGCCACGCAGATGGCACGCAATATGGTGACCCGTTGGGGTTTGTCAGAAAAAATGGGGCCGTTGCTCTATGGTGAAGACGAAGCCCAGATGCCAGGTGCACCGACTACCAAACAGTATTCCGAAGAAACGTCCAAAGCGATTGATGTGGAAGTACGTAACATTATCGACAGTTGTTATGAAAAAGCGACGCGACTTCTTGAAGAGAACAAAGACGTTCTGCATGCAATGAAAGACGCCCTTATGGAATATGAAACGATTGATGCAGAGCAGGTGGACGACCTGATGGCGCGTCGCAAGGTGCGCCCGCCCCGCGACTGGCACGACCATGATACGGATTCGGGTGGTTCATCTGTATCCAGTGAAGATGACGCTGGTGAAGAAAGTGAACAGCCTGCCAAGGATAAAGACGACAAGGGTGAAGACCCGATCGGTGGACCAGCGGGCGAACATTAAAATTTGCTGATAGGCAAACATAAGCTAAAAAATGCTTTTGGATAAATTATCCAGAAGCATTTTTTTTAGGTGTGTAGTAAAGGCAGATAAGGGTAAATAAAAAGGTAACCGAATCCCGTGAAACTACAGTGTGGCGATAAAACCCTTGATCTGACAAGCCCGGTGGTAATGGGTATTCTTAATACCACACCGGATTCGTTTTCTGATGGAGGTAATCTCTATCGCGATACACGGCTTGATCTCGACAGCGCGCTGCGCCATGCAGATAGTATGGTGAATGCCGGTGCGGCGATAATCGATGTGGGAGGAGAGTCAACAAGACCAGGTGCAGAGCCGGTATCCCTTGCCGAAGAGCTGGATCGAGTGATCCCGGTTGTTGAACAGCTGCACGCACGCTTTGATGTGGTTGTCTCGGTGGACACCAGTCGAGCGGAAGTGATCGCAGAGTCAGCAAAAGCAGGCGCACACTTTATTAATGATGTGCGTGCCTTGCAAAAAGAACAGGCGTTGCAAGCTGCGGCGCAAAGTGGTTTGCCGGTTTGTCTTATGCACATGCAGGGGGAGCCGGATACGATGCAACAAGCACCGAACTACAGCAAGGTGGTGGAGGAAGTTATTGCATTTCTCAAACAGCGTATCGCGGTGTGTGAGGCAGCAGGTATCTCACGGCAGCAAATAGTACTTGATCCCGGTTACGGTTTTGGTAAAACCCTCGAACACAATTTGCTCCTTGTTAAACATCTCGACCAGTTACAAACGCTTGGTTGTCCACTACTGATCGGAGTGTCGCGTAAAAGCATGATCGGAAAAATTACCGGAGCAGAAGTTGCGGATCGACTTGTGGGTAGTCTGGCATTGACGCTGGAGTGCGTGCAGCGTGGTGCGCACATTGTGAGAGTTCATGATGTGCGGGAAACGGTTGAGCTATTAAAAGTTCATTGTGCAGTAGAACAGGCCGAATAGTTGCGCTGGTCTTGATGCAGCAGAGCTATACACGCTATACAATGGCATGTAATGATAACGATAGTACAAATTTGTAAGGGGTCGGGTACATGACAAGAAAATACTTTGGTACGGATGGGATTCGCGGTCGTGTTGGCGAACATCCGATTACTGCCGATTTTGTCATGAAGCTTGGCTGGGCTGCTGGCCGTGTGTTTTCGGATCGGGCGGGTAATGATCGCAAGATGATTCTCATCGGAAAAGACACGCGTATTTCCGGTTATATGTTTGAGTCTGCTTTGCAGGCCGGACTGATTGCCGCGGGTGTTGATGTGGGTCTGTTAGGCCCGATGCCGACCCCGGCCATTGCCTATCTCACACGTACTTTTAATGCCCAGGCCGGTATTGTGATCAGTGCGTCGCACAATGCGTTTCACGACAACGGCATCAAGTTTTTCTGTGGGCAGGGCCGCAAGCTGCCAGATGATGTCGAGATGGAAATCGAGGCGGCTCTGGATAAAACCATGGTTACGGCAGACTCGGCCATTCTTGGCAAGGCGCACCGCATTGCGGATGCCGCAGGCCGTTATATCGAATTTTGCAAAGGCACCTTTTCCCGCTACCACAACCTCAAGGGCTTGAAGATTGTCGTCGACTGTTCCCACGGTGCGACCTATAACATTGCACCTAATGTGTTCCGCGAACTTGGTGCCACCGTTGAGGAAATGGGCGTTAAACCCGATGGTTTTAATATTAACTACGACTGTGGCTCCACTCATCCGGAAGCACTGCAGCATGTTGTGGTTAATGTTGAAGCGGATATTGGTATTGCGTTTGATGGCGATGGGGATCGCGTGGTGTTTGTCGACCACAACGGTGAACTCGTTGACGGGGATGAATTGCTTTACGTGATTGCACGGGAGCGTCATGCCCGTGGCAAGCTTGATGGTGTGGTGGGCACACTGATGAGCAACTACGGTTTTGAAAAAGCACTTGATGATCTGCAAATTCCGTTCTGTCGCGCGAAGGTTGGGGATCGCTATGTGATTGAATCCATGGAAGACAACAGCTGGCAACTGGGTGGCGAATCCTCTGGTCACATTATCTGTAGTGACCTCACTACCACCGGGGACGGTATTGTATCTGCGTTACAGGTGCTACGCGCAGTGGTGACTACTGGCAAACCGCTGGCGGATCTGAAAAAGGAAATGAGCAAGTACCCCCAGATTATGATCAATGTAAAAGCGAGTACCGATAAACTGGCGGGCAACGAGCGTATTGCAGCTGCCGTGGCTGAGACAGAGAAAACCCTCGGTAAGCGCGGTCGTGTTCTACTGCGCCCTTCGGGCACCGAGCCGGTGGTGCGGGTGATGGTGGAGGGGGAAGAGGAAGCCCTGATTCAGCCGCTGGTTAAACAGTTGGCAGAAATCGTCAAGGAAGAACTGTCCTGATAGTACCTTGCAGTAGCCTGTAGGTGCCGGCTTGAAAAAAACTTCTTAAAAAGCTGCTAAGTGATTGTTTTTCGGCTGAATCTGGCTTGTATCTTGCGCCTATGTCCTTTAAGATTGCCCCCCTTTTTCATGCTGCCGGAGCAATAGGCTGGAAATGAGACGTTCCCTCGTTGTGGGTAATTGGAAGATGCACGGCTCACAGGAGTCTGTGATTCACTTACTCAATGACCTGAACGAACAGCTTGGTGGTCTGGAAGGTGTAGATATGGGCGTTTGCCCGCCGTTTGTCTATTTGCCACTGGTGGCTGACAAGCTGGCCGGAACACAGATTGCCTGGGGTGGTCAGGACATCAGCCACTGTGAAGCCGGCGCGCATACCGGTGATATTGCAGCCGAGATGCTCGGTGATTTTAATTGCCGTTATGTGATTGTGGGCCACTCGGAACGCCGCGCTGATCACGGAGAAAGCAGCGAGCGGGTGGCGGAGAAGTATTTGCGTGCACTGAATGCTGGTCTGACGCCGATTCTGTGTGTTGGGGAAACTCTTGCCGAGCGCGAAGCAGAGCAAACCCTTAATGTGATCGGGGAGCAACTGCAAGCCGTACTCGGTCAGTTTGGCTCCGGACGGCTCGACAGTATGGTTATTGCCTACGAGCCGGTTTGGGCAATAGGCACGGGTAAAACGGCAAGCCCCGAGCAGGCGCAGCAGGTACACCGGTTTATTCGGGAAACCCTGGCCAGAGAAAGTGAAATACTGGCAGACAGTACACGGATTTTATACGGTGGTAGTGTCAAACCGGATAATGCCGAGGCACTGTTTGCAGAAGCCGATATTGATGGCGGTTTGATTGGTGGAGCCGCTTTAATTGCAGAAGATTTTGCCGCGATTTGTCGAGCAGGTATTTGACAAGCGGCAGTAAAAAGCGCGATACGCGCAAGTTGAGAGACAGAGAAGAACGATGGAAACAATAGTGATTGCAGTACACATGGTGGTCGCCGCAGCGATTATCGGTTTGATACTGTTACAGCAAGGTAAAGGCGCGGAAATGGGCGCTTCGTTTGGTAGTGGTTCATCCCAGACTGTTTTCGGTCCACAGGGTACGGGTAATGTTTTTAGTCGAGCTACTGCGCTTTGCACAGCGGTATTTTTTGCCACGAGCTTTTCCCTGGCCTATATCGCCAAGGACAAAGTATCCGGGGCGCTGGATGTGGGTATCCCGTCTGCAGAAGTGATTGAAAGTGTTGAGCAGGGCAGCATTGAAGAGGCGTTGATGCTCGACGAAGATGAAGGAGTGAGCCTGGAAGATTCAGAAGCTGTAGATGTTGAAATGGAAGCAGTGATCGAAACGTCAGGGTCGATGACTGAAGAAGCGCCGGCGACAGAGACTCCTGCTGTTGAAGAAGCTACAGAAGAGACGCTTCCGCAACAATAAACAGTAAAAAGATTTATGCCGAGGTGGTGGAATTGGTAGACACGCTATCTTGAGGGGGTAGTGGCCCATGGTCGTGCGGGTTCAAGTCCCGCCCTCGGCACCAACTGTAGCAGCCTGTCCTTTGGACAGGCTTTTTTTGTTTCTCGGGCGTGACCTCGGGCCTCGCTAAAACCCAAGCGGGCGCTGCGCTCCCTAGCCGCTTGGGACTCGGCCGTTCGCCTTCTGTGAAGGCTCACCCCGCCCTCGGCACCAATTGCAGAAGCCTGTCCTTTGGACAGGCTTTTTTATTTCTTTCTTCGGGCTCCTGGGGTGTGACTTTTTAAAAAGGGGCCTCACAAATACCGCAGCAGGCGTGGAACTATGCCAGTGTGCAAATATAATGATCAGCAATAAAATGCTCCGGCGTGTTCTCTTTAAAAAACTCCACCTTCCAGCCGTTATCGTCCAGCATCTTATCCATCGTCGCACGGCTATAGACCGCGGCTTTTAAAGGTTCATCCGGAAAGTAATCGACAAAACCACTGTTACTGTCTTTAGTGATTTCATCGTTGATATGGGTAGTGAACAATAACTTGCCACCGGGGCTCAGATGTTTGCTCATGAGCTTCAGCATATGCCGGGAGTCATCGGGATTCAGGTGCGTGAAAACCGAGAATAGCCAGATGACATCATAGCGATCCTCGACAGGCAATTTGCCAAGCTCAGTAAAGGGTACACCGGTTTGATTGTATAAATCATTCCAGATATTAATGTGATAAAAAGAAAAGCGTGGATCCTTATCACCTAATCTTTCCTGAAGCATATCGACCATTTCTTCATCAATATCAATACCGGCGTAACTCTTGATAGATAACTGATGATTGATAATGGTTTGGGCAAAGCGCACACCACAACCAATATCGAGAACATCAAGATTACCCAGAGTGCCCATATCAAGTATCTTTAACGCGTAGTCAATCAGCGCCTTGCCGGAATCTGTTGTAGATGTATTGGCCAGATGGTTGCGATGAAATTTCGCCGGGATCTGCAGTTTGGTAAGTTTTGTCGACATAGATGTTTGTTAATATTGTATAAAGCAGATTATCTTAAATCTCGGTAATTAAAAGTACAACAAATAATAAATACTATTTTAATTCATTTTCTAAATAAGTGAACTTGCTGGTTTGAGGAAAATTTGACAGCAGTCATTAACAGGGCGGTAATTTTTCAAACAGGTTCAAAAAAATGAGACGTTCAGATTGACAGATATGAGCAGCTTCCATAAGATTCCAGACACTAAATATTATTTATAATTTTTTGCAGTACAAAACTTTAATAGCTGTTTAATTTTGGGTTGTAGTCTTTATTAAACAAAAATGAATCAAGTATATAGTTCAGTAGGTTGCTGCTGGTGTGTGAGTGTGTTTTTTTTTTGGTGATTGGTGGTATCTATTTTTTGGGTATCTGCTGTGAAAGTCACTGAAAAATCATTTATTGGAATTTTCTAATTTATAGCTATATGGAGAGGTTGAATATGAAAAGAATACTTAACTATTTAATTACGTTTTTACTTGTTTGTTATGTTTCCACAGCTTTTGCGGCGCGAAGTGAGTTTCCGTTGGGTACGTATTACTACCCGGATTGGTACATGGATGAAAAGATAGCCGAAGATTCGGATCTTTATCGAACCTATAGCTATCATCACGCGAGCTATATTGCCGCTCATAGGTTATTTACTTATGGTGGGCGAGAATATAACGCCTCGGGTGTGCTGCAGACGACGGGTGGTGAGCCTAATGTCTGGCATCCTCAGCATGACGATACGCTGGATGATGTTGAATTTCGGGTGCCCTGGTGTTTGTTTTTTGATTTTGAAGCGGGTACTCCCACGGCGCGGACGTATAGTGCAATTGATACGCTGATTACCAGTGTGATGTCTACTACAGGCAATGGTGGTAGCACTCGTACAGAATTCACTAGCTGCGAAACTCGTCTGGATTATAACTTTACCAGTGTTAGTGGTGATGATTATGAAAAGCTCGTTGAGCACTGGATTAATGAATTTGAAGCTTACAAAGATGAATTACATACAGCGCAGGATGCGGGTACCACCTATGAAAGAGCGCTCTACCTCTATGCGGGCTATGAATGGCGTGGCGAAGATGTTCCTTATGTCAAACCTGATCTTGATGGCTGCTGGCCGAATGAGTTCCTGATTACTCTATCAGAGGCGCCTGAAGGTGGGCCGCATGATAAGGCCAGTTATGAAAATCTGCGTCTTGGCTTTGATGCACAATCCCGTTTTGAAGCTTGTAAAACAGACGACAATGAGGCAATGGTGGATTTGACAGCTAATATTGGTGTGGGTACTGATGATAAAAGACCTTCCTATAATGGCACCGATGCAGCGGAAGCCATGGCGGTGTTTACTGAATTTGTCGTGCGGGAAATAGAGCCGGATATGTTTTCCTCTCATATTGAGATCGACCGCAAATTTTTAGCAGCTTCTTCATTCTGGGGTGGCGACTATAAAACCTATTACTGCCAGGATAGCAGTAATAATGCTGTAAATACTTACAAAGGCTGCCAGGAAATGAATGCGTTTTATGATTATCTTGGTGATCTGGTGCAGGCGGCCTATGATGCAGAAACCGATGAAGGCGGCGGCTATGATTTAAAATATTTTGTGCCGTCCTATGTTTCGGAAAATGACAATAGTCTTTATGGGTTGGAGTGCAAATTGGATATACGGCCAACAACACCATCCAGCCCGGATGTAGATTTTGGTACCTATAAGAATCCATCCTGTAACTTGAAGTATTTAGCAAAATACTATGAAGATGACAAAAGTGACTTGTTTGCTTTTGCCATGAGTTTTCTTTCCTCTCCAGCCTATGGCACACAAGCAGGCGAAACAGCCGCGGGTGAATTTGATGACTACTTAACACAAGTGCGTGCCGGGCTTGATGCGCTGGATCTGCACTGTGTGATGGATACGGTTGGGCCTTGTGACTTATCGCCTGTGCCACTGTTGTTTGCGAGAACCTATAACGGCTCCATGGGCAGTCCGCTGAGGATACATGAGGATACTGAAGAGACAGGAGCGTCGCCTGGCGATATGGCCGATGAGCAAACCTATTGGGGAGAAGTGCTGTTAGCCGCTATTCAGGACTATGAAATGGAGCCGGATACGGATTTTCCCCTCGAGCTCTACGATGTTAGTGCGGCCACGATGAACTACTATGTCAACAAAAGCTATCTGTTTCGGCATGGCTTGCGTGGCGCGCCAGAACTTTCGTTCAGGCATTTGCCTGCCCAGAATGTTGTGGATAGCTATCTTCGACCGGGAGGGTTTGAGGACACCTATACATCAACGGTCGATTATGTACTGCGTGAAATAGATAGCGATAACGATGGTGTTAACGATGTCGATTACACCTGGAACAGTACGGAGGGTGTACTGGAAGTCAGCGGTATGGATAACTGCCCCTATACAGCTAACGCCAATCAGAATGATACAGAAAGCGGTGGCGGAGACGGTGTCGGTGACGCCTGTGATAACTGTACAACGTTGAGAAACTATTTACAGATTGACTCGGATCGGGATGGCTTTGGTGATGTCTGTGATGATGATCCACGCAACCCCTATACGGCGTTAAAAAGCACAGTAAACCATGGCCCAAGTGCACTGGCGTGTGCTGGTTTGCTTTACCCTTGTCCATTTGTGGTGGATGTTACTGCTATTCAGGGTGGCGCCTGGGAGCCGGATATTGATGCAGACGGTACATCTGATGAAGCGGAAGTGGCGACAGCCGCGGGAGGTAGTCTGAGTATTGCGACTGATACAGATGGTGATGGTTTGCCGGATAGTGTGGAAAACAATAATGGGACATACAGCGGACCTGGTAGTACCGGCACGGACCCGAATGATTCGAACAGCGATGGTGACAGCTTTCCGGATGGTTACGAAGTTTCCATACGTGTGGCTAATCCATCAACATCTAATTTTGATCCGAACAGTAGTGATAGTGATACGTCAGATTATGACAGTGATGGTATAGATTCAATCGACGAATACAATCAGGGCTCTGATCCGGTCAGAATAGATACGGATGGAGATGGCCTGGATGATGATTTCGAGATATCTGGCTATGGCGATAATAACTTGTGTACTGGTTCGCCTAACCCTTGTACCAGCCCCGGGCATCCGGACACCGATGCTGATGGCATGTATGACAAGTACGAGCTGGACTATGGGCTTGATCCCCATGATGAAACTGATGCACTGGATGACGATGATGATGATGGTCTGGAAAATATTTATGAATATCTTGCAGGAACGTATGCCAATGACGCTGATAGTGACGATGATGGCATGGAAGACGGTTGGGAATTGCAATATTTTCTGGATCCGCTGGATGGTACGGACGAGGATATCGATGCGGATGCCGATGGTGTAGATAACCTTTACGAGCATGATAATAATGCCAATCCTTATGCAATTGATACTGATGGCGATGGCTTGGCCGATGATGATGAAATTGCGACCGGTGTAGGTGGCGATGGGTGTTTTTATGCAATATGCACTGAACCAGATGATGCGGATACCGACGATGATGGCTGGAACGATAAGGAGGATCCATCCCCGCATGGCGGGAAGAACTCCTTTCCGCTGGCAACTTATTACTACCCGGAGTGGTATTACGGGGTAAGGGTTGCCGAGGGCGCGGATGGCTATAGAACCTATAGTCACTACCATACAAACTACGTTGCCGCTCACCGTCTGTTTGTTTATGGTGGGCGTGAATATAATGCATCGGGTGAATTGCAAACAACGGGCGGTGAGCCGAATGTTTGGCATCCACAGCATACTGATACCTTGTCTGATGATGAATTTCGTATTCCCTGGTGCCTGTTCTTCGATTTTGAAGAGGTGCCCCCAAAAGCGAGAACTTATAGCGCTATTGATACACTGATTACCAATGTGATGGCTGCAACGGGTAACGGGGGAGTAACGCGCAGTGAATTTACCAGTTGTGAAACTCGATTGGATTATAACTTCACCAGTGTGAGTGGTGATGACTATGAAAAACTCGTAGAGCACTGGATTAACGAATTTAATGCCTACAAAAGTGAGATTCAAACCGCACAGGCACTTGGCACGGATTATGAGAAAAAGCTTTACATCTATGCCGGTTTTGAATGGCGTGGCCATGATATGCCGTTTGTTAAACCGGATCTCGATGGCTGTTGGCCAAATGAGTTTCTTGTCAACCTTTCCGAGGCGCCGGCAGGTGGCCCCCATAGTGTTGCGAGTTTTGAAAATTTACGCGGTATCTACGATGCTCAGTCGCGTTTTGAAAGTTGTAAAACGGACAATAACGAAGCGATGGTTGATCTTACCGCAGATGTAGGAGTGGGCACTGATGACAAGCGGCCGTCTTACGATGACACTGACTCGGGAGAGGCAATGGCTGCCTTTACCGATTTTGTTATCCGGGAAATGAAGCCGGATATCTTCTCTTCCCATATTGAAATAGATCGCAAACTTCTTGGTGCATCGGGCTTGTGGGGTGGCGACTATAAAACCTATTACTGCCAGGATGCCAGTAATAATGCTGTCGACACATACAAAGGTTGTCAGGAAATGAATGCCTTTTACCTTTATCTCGGCGAGCTTGTACAGGCAGCCTATGATGCGAAAGTGGCAATGGGTAACGATGGCAACCTTCAATACTTCGTGCCATCCTATGTTTCGGAAAATGATACCAGTCGGTATGGGCAGGAATGCTTTCTGGATATTACCCCGGCTGATCCCTCTAGCCCGAATGCCGATTTCGGCACCTATAAAAATCCGTCCTGTAATTTAAAATATCTAGCGAAACTTTATGGGGGTGATAAAAGTGGGCTATTTGCTTTTGCGATGAGCTTTTTCCCTTCATATGGTACCGATGAAACACCGGCGGAAGGTCTGGATGATTATCTGGAGCAGGTGCGTACAGCGCTGGACGCTTTGGATTTGCACTGTGTTATGAGTGGAGGAGAACCGTGTGGTACAGAGTCTGTACCGTTACTGTTTGCCGAAACCTATAATGGCCCGTGGGGTCTGCCATTGGCTATAGCAGTTATAGAGCAAAACATACCAGGCAATGATCCCGCCGATATAGAAAATGAACAAAAATACTGGGCAGAAATGTTACTTGCGGCTATCCAGGATTATGAAATGGTGCCTGATCCGGGCTTCCCACTTGTGCTCTATGATGTAGGTGCGGATTCCATGAACTACTTTTCACATAAAAGCTATTTGTTCAGGCTTGGGCAGCGTGGTGCACCGGAAATGTCGTTTAAGGCTTTGCCTTCGCAGAGCGTGGTTGATAGCTACCTGAGGCCTGATGACTATCAGGATACCTATATAACCGGGAGAGACGCAGTAACTGATGACCCGTTGTATGTGCGCCGTGAAATCGATAGTGACAATGATGGTGTTAATGATGTCACATTTAAGTGGGAAAACGGGGTGTTGAAAGTCGATACATACGATAACTGCCCCTATGTGGCCAATGCTGGCCAGGAAGATACAGAAACCGGAGGTGGTGATGGTATCGGTGATGCCTGTGATAACTGCCTTGATGCAGATAACTATTTACAGGTTGATTCAGACCGGGATGGTTACGGCGATGCCTGTGATGATGATCCACGCAATCCCTATACAGCACTTAACAGTGTGGCAAACACTGAATCTTCAGGGCTTGACTGCGCAGGTAATCTTTATCCGTGTCCCTTTGTAGTTGAGGGCAGTAAAGGAGGATCGCCGGAGCCCGATACGGATGCCGATGGCACCTCTGATGAAGATGAAGTGGCAACGGCAGCAGGCGGCAGTTTAAGTGTGGCTACCGATACCGATGGCGATGGTTTGCCTGACAGCGTAGAGGACAATGGTGGTACCTATGTCGATGCGGAAATGACTGGCACAAACCCCAATAGTGCTGATACCGATGGTGATGGATTGAGTGATGGCTATGAAGTATCGATTCGTGTCAATAACCCGGGCAACAGTATTTTTACCACTAGCAACACCGATTTACTTGATCCGACAGAGGATGATAGTGCGGGAGGTAATAACCATCTGGTTGGTGATGATGATGGCGATGGTCTGACATTACAGCAGGAATATGACTACGGCTCTGATCCGGTAAGAAGTGATACCGATGGCGATGGTTTGGGTGATGATGTTGAGATCGATAAAGATGGTACAGGGGATGATTTGTGTAATCCGTGCACCAGCCCGGCTCACCCGGATACTGATGGCGATGGCCTTATGGATAAATATGAATTTGATCATTATCTTGACCCTTTCAGTGTTGCGGATGCAGCAGATGGTGCGGATGAAGATGGTGATGGATTAATCAACCGTAGGGAAGCTCTGGTCGGAACAAAAGCACATGAGACAGATAGTGATGGTGATGGTATGCCGGATCTTTGGGAAATTACATATAACCTTGATCCGCTTGATGATACGGATGATACAACCGATAGCGATAATGATGGACTTACCAATGCGGAAGAATATGACGGAGGTTCCAATCCATTAGTTGTTGATACCGATGGCGATGGCCTGTTAGATGATGATGAGGTTGATACTGATGGTGCCGGTGGTAGTGACAGTTGCGCAAACGGCAATAACAATTGTACAGATCCTAATGATAGCGATACTGATGACGATGGTTTGACAGATGATGAAGAGGTGGACACGGATGGCATCTCAACGGGAGATGATTGCGCGAATGGTAACGATGACTGTACCGACCCACTGGATGCTGACAGCGATGATGATGGTCTTTCTGACGGTGATGAAATCAATACCCATAGCACCTATCCCAAGGATCCTGACAGTGATGATGATAATTTGCTCGATGGTTTTGAGGTGCAGCATGGTTATAACCCTCTGGTATCCAATAGCAGTAGTGCTGACGGCGATGTAGATGGACTGGATGATCTGGAAGAACAGACTGCCGGTACAGACCCTGCGGACTCAGATTCAGATAATGATGGCTTGTCCGATGATGATGAAGTGGATAAAGATGGTGGTGGTCCGGACACCTGTACTAATGATCCCTGTACTGATCCGTTAAATGCAGACACAGATCTGGATGGCTGGAATGATAATACTGACCCAACACCGACATCTGGCTGGCGTGCTCGAACCTCGGATCTCGATAATGATATCGATGGGGATTTGGTCTTCCAGGATAGTGATGTAATCCATTTCTGGTTTACAGGGGGTGGAAAAGAATCATTTGATCTGGATGACCATAAAACTTCGCCCCACGCCGATGCAACGGGTGCTACGGTTGTTGCTATTGGTGACATTGATATGAGTAATAACGATAGCAGTCATTATGCCGAGATATTGCTTCAGAACAGCAGTAAAGAAGTGTTCTATATCGACAGAAATGACGAAACACATGGAAATCTCGTTAAATCGTTAGGAAAACAAACGGTTAGCGGGAATGACTATACATTAATTGGCGTGGGTGACTTTGATGCCGATATGGATGCTGACCTTCTGTTTGAATACAACAGTGACTTTATTATCTGGATTATGGAGGATGGCGCTAAATCTTCCGGTATCTGGTTAGCCACCTGGAGTGGTTATGCACTGGCTGGAATCGGTGACGCCGATGCTGATGGTGATGATGACTTCTTTATCTGGAAAAGCTCTACAGATGATCTGTCTGTTGTTGAAATTAATAATGGTGCCAAAGTAGCTGGAAGATGGCTTTATACAGTAACAGGGTTTTCTCCGGTAACCATCGGGGATGGTGATGGTGATGGAGATGCTGATGTGTTCCTTGAAAAAGCTGTTGTAAATGGTAGTGACTACGATGTTACTGTCAGATTGGTAGAGGTGGAAAATGCGGCGAAGGATTCCTACAGGGATCTGGATACCTGGACCAACTGGTATTTACAGGATGTAATGGATACCGACTTTGATGGAGATGTGGACTTAATTCAGCAGGATGATTCAGATAACATCAGGATTATAGAGCTGGAGAATGCTAACGATGGTGTTACAAATGGAACGCATAACCTTAGCGGTAACTTTAAAGGGGTTGAAGCGGTTATTGTCGGTAATACGGATATTGATCCACTGGTGATAATGAGTCATACAGAAGGTTCTGATACCAAAATCAAAACGGTACTGCTTGAAAATAATGATGTAAGTAGTGGTCTGGATAATCCTGGTGTTTATGAAGGAAGCCTGACAATCTTTGACTAATTATCT
Source organism: Pseudomonadales bacterium (assembly GCA_028280345.1). Taxonomy (GTDB): domain Bacteria; phylum Pseudomonadota; class Gammaproteobacteria; order Pseudomonadales; family UBA7239; genus JANQLY01. The sequence continues at coordinate 94,104 of JANQLY010000004.1, forward strand.
TGTTGTTTTCCACGAAAAGGGGCGGCTTCGGCCGCCTTCTTTTGTTTTGGTGTTCAGGTGCTTTATTGTGAAACTCTGCTATAAAGGTTTCTTTATATTGTGTGATATCTAAATACACACAAAATAAATATGCTTGCTTAGCCGTAGGTTTATTAATGAATTTGATCTGAAGCATAAAAAAAGATTTTCCCAGGTTGACACGAGCTAGTTTATTTCCTATTTTTACATGGCTCGTGCTGAAGTGATTTGTGTGCCAGTACTTGCAATAGAAGAAATGGCCAGTTTGGGATGGCAGGGAAATTATTTTATTTATTCGTTTTTAATCTGCTAAAAGTTGTGTGTTGCTTAGTGTTGCTGATCGTATTTTGCTAGTAGTTGGCAGTTTTCGCTTGCTGTAAGAGCTGGCTTTTTCAAGGTATTGAAAATTTATTAACAGGAGGTTTGTAATGATTAGTAGTGGAATTTTGCGTTTGTGTAGCTTTTTAGCTTTACTTGCTTTTACTTCTTCAATTATGGCTGGTGTTGCCAGTCGGGATTTCCCTTTAGCTTCGTATTACTATCCGCAGTGGTATACGGAAGATAATCTGGGTGGTGATAAGGGATTTAATGATACCTATTCTTTTTACCATACAAGGTACGTGGCGGCACACCGCTTGTTTGTTTATGGTGGTAGAGAATACGAATGGAATGCCACGGATAGTGTCTGGGATCCGGTGCGCGGTATAACAGGTGAGCAGCTTGTCTGGCATCCACAGCACGATGATTTGCTGGGTGATAGTGAGTTTCGTATTCCCTGGTGTGTGTTTTTTGATTTTAGTGCGGGTCAGGCGCGTGCCTATTCCAATGGCACGGACGGTGTGCTTGATATTCTGAATGATCCTGCCAGTCATACCAGCGAGTTTACGCAATGTGAGACCCGCATGGACGGGCAGTCGTTTGTCGGTGGTACCACTTACGACTATGAAGACCTTGTTGAACACTGGTGGAATGAGTTTAAGGCCTACCGGGATGATCTTGATGATCTTAAAGCCAGTGGTACAAACTATGAAAAAGATCTTTATATCTATGCAGGTTTTGAATGGCGTGGTGAAGATGCGCCTTTTATCAAGCCGGATCTTGATGGCTGTTGGCCAGATGAATTTCTTGTCAGTCTTTCAGAGGTTTCAGTAGGTGGTCCATACAGTGTAGAAACCTATGAAAACCTGCGCTCTGTAATGGAGGCGCGTTCGCGCTTTGAAAGCTGTAAAAGGGACCGGGCGAGCCCCAGTGATCCGACAGTTCCGATGGTAGATCTGGATGCCAATGGTGGTGGTGTCGGTACCGATGATAAGAGACCCTCCTATAACGGTACAGATTCTGCTGAGGCAATGGCAGCGTTTACCTACTTTGCGGTACGTCAAATGCAGCCGACAATCTTTTCATCCCATATTGAAATTGAGCGAAAGCTGATCCAGGCGAACAATCTGTGGGGTGGAGATTTTCGTGAGACGTATTGTCAGGATTCATCGAATAACGCCGTGAATACCTATAAGGGCTGTCAGGAAATGAATGCTTTTTACGATTATCTCGGCGATCTGGTGCAGGAAGCCTATGATGCAGAGCAGGATCAGGGTGGCGGTTATAACCTGAAATATTTTGCGCCTTCCTATATCGCGGAGCAGGATAGTTCGTCTTTACATTGTCATCTGGATGTTCGTCCAAGCGACCCTAATAGTGCACCTGACACATTTGGTGATTACAAAAACCCTTCCTGTAATTTAAAGTTTTTAGCTAAAAAATATACCGACAGTAAAAGCAGTCTGTTTGCCTTTGGTTTAAGTTTTTTTCCAACCCCTTTGTATGGATCGGAACCGGGTGAAACAGCGCAAGAAGGTTTTTCTGATTATATGACCCAGGTTCGGGCAGGGCTTGATGCTTTGGATTTGCATTGTGTAATGGATACGGTTGGGCCCTGTGATTTATCGGAGTCTGTGCCGATTCTGTTTGCCGAAACCTACAATGGCCCATGGACTCAACCACTGGGTTTGTTTGATGAAACCAGTGCGAGCAATCATCCAATTCACGATGAGCAGGATTACTGGGCCGAGATGTTATTGGCAGCTATTCAGGACTATGAAATTGCCGATAGCAAATTTCCGCTGGAACTCTATGATGTTGCAGCAGCTTCCATGAGTCATTTTATCGTGGACACCTACCTGTTCCGTTTGGGACAGCGCGGTTCTGCGGATTTGTCGTTTATTCATCTGCCGTCAGCATCTGTTGTCGATAGTTATCTTCGCTACGATCACCATGGCACCATGGAAACCACGTTTGATGATAGCGACCCGGATTATGTTATTCGTGAGATTGATACAGATGGTGATGGAGATAACGATGCGGATTTTGCAGATTCCGATGGTGATGATATTTTGGAAATCACCGCCAGGGATAATTGCCCCTATGTGGCAAACGCCAATCAGACAGACACGGATGGTGACGGGATTGGTGATGCCTGCGATAACTGTAAAAATGACAAAAACTATTTACAGGTAGACTCTGATCACGATGGCTTTGGTGATGAGTGTGATGATGATCCGCAGAATGCCGGTACTGCGTTATATAGCACAACCAACCATGGCCCTTCGGCGCTGCCCTGTGCGGGCCTGCTATACCCTTGCCCATTTGTAACCGATGGTGGTAAAGGTGGTCTTCCCGAGCCGGATATTGATGCTGATGGTATTTCTGATGAAGATGAAATTGTCAATGGCATTGATGATGGCCCACAGGATGGTAGTAGTGACCGTGATGGGGATGGTTTGCTTAATAGCGAGGAAAATGGTTCAGGAATCTGGGTTAGTGCAACAAATACTGGCACAGATCCGGATAATGTGGACAGTGATGGGGATGGCCTCAGTGACTATGCCGAAAGGAATAAAGGTAGTGGCTGGACCAGTGCAACAGATACCGGAACCGATCCCAATGACGCGGACAGCGATGACGATGGACTTGCAGATGGTGTTGAAACCAATACGGGAACCTATGTAGACGCGACAGATACCGGTACTGATCCTAATGATAAAACCACTGATGGAGACGTTCTTCCGGATGGCTATGAAGTATCGTTAAATGAGCTACACAATAATACGTTGTCAGTGTTTGATCCCAATGTGACGGATACGCTAACAGGCGGAAGTAGCCATGATGATGGAGATGGTATTGATCCCCTTTATGAGTATGAATTAGGTACTGACCCTACAAGTATTGATACTGATGGTGATGGTCTGGATGATGACTGGGAAGTTTCTGGAGCGGCAAACTACGATGGCGATTACTCCGGTTGTTTTGTAACACCGTGTACCAGCCCTGCTCATAAAGACAGTGACCTCGATGGTATGGACGATGGTTATGAAACAGACACCAATAACAGTCTGAATGCGTTAAGCATAGATATCTTGAGTGACAAGGATAGCGATGGTCTGGACAACTATGAAGAGTTTATTCTCGGTACTGAAGCGAACGATAGTGATACAGATAATGATGGTATGCCTGACGAATGGGAGGTTAATAATGGTCTGGATCCATTAACAGATGATAGTTCTGAGGATCCGGATAATGATAATCTTGATAACAGTGAAGAGTACTCAAACAGTACGAGCCCGTATCGTTGGGATTCGGACGGTGATGGTTTGACCGACGATGAAGAGGTTGATACGGATGGTGCTGGTATGGGTGATGATTGTGCCAATGGAAACAATGATTGTACGAATCCAACGAAATTTGACAGTGATGGAGATGGCTTATCTGACGGAGACGAAATAAATACTCATAGTACCGACCCCAAGGCTGCTGATAGTGATGGTGATGACCTTACAGATGGTTTTGAAATTGCGAATAGCTTTAATCCGTTGGTAACCGGAGAAAGAGACACGGATTCTGACACTGATGGCTTATCTAACTATGAAGAGCAGGTCGCAGGTACTGATCCGCGTGTGAGTGACAGTGATGGTGATGGTCTGACCGATGATGATGAAGTGGATAGTGATGGTGCTGGAGTAGACACGTGTACTCACGATCCTTGTACTAATCCTAACAGAGATGATACTGATCGCGATGGTTGGGGAGATAACAGTGATCCTACACCTGCATCGGGTTGGTTGGCTCGAACATCAGATCTGGATAATGATGTAGATGGTGATCTGGTCTTCCAGAATAGTGACATGATTCATTACTGGTATACCGGTGCTGGCTCTAATGAGACATTTGATCTTGATGCACATAAAACATCGCCTCATGATGATGCGACAGGAGCCGATATTGTTGCGATAGCGGATATTGATGATAGCAACAATAACGGAGCTTTCTCTGCAGAAATCCTGTTGCAGGATAGCACCAGTCTGGAAGTTTTTTACATCGACAGGAATGCACCTGGTAATCTGGTTGTCTCTCTTGGCAAGCAGACAGTTAGTGGTAATGACTATACTCTGGTAGGTGTGGGTGACTTCGATAAGGATGGTGATGCAGATCTTCTGTTTGAATATAACAGCGACTTTATTATCTGGGTCATGGAAGATGGTGCTAAATCTTCCGGCATCTGGTTAGCCACCTGGAGCGGCTATAAATTGGCAGCTGTTGGTGATGCAGATGCAGATGGTGATGACGACTTCTTTATCTGGAAGGACTCTACAGATGACCTGACAGTTGTTGAAATTGAAGATGGTGCCAAAGTTGTAGGAACCTGGCTCGGTACATTCACTGATTTCTATGTGGTTGCTGTGGGTGATGCCGGCGATGACGATTCATTAGATAGCAGCGGAGAAGCTGATGGCGATGTTGACGTATTCCTTGAGAAAGCGGTTGTTAATGGCAGTGATTACGATGTCACTGTTAAGCTGATTGAAATGGAAGACGCCGATAAACATGCCGGACGGGATCTTGATACATGGACTAACTGGTATCTTATGGATGTATGGGATACAGACTTTGATGGAGATGTTGACTTGATCCAGCAGGACAATACAGATGATGTCCAGATTGTTGAGCTTGAAGATGCAGATGATGGAGTTAGTGGTGGTACTCACTCATTAACTGGAAGCTTTGAGGAGATCAAAGGGGTTATTGCAGCTAATGATAGCATTGATGCCTTGCTGGTGATGAGCTACGCAAGTGGTTCTGACAACAAGATAAAAACGGTCAAGATTGTTAATAATGCAATCAGCGGCAGCATAAGTGATCAGGGTGTTTATCATGGAACCTTGAAGATTTATAAGTAAGGAGGTGTATAAGAAAAGGCCGGTATTATGCCGGCCTTTTCTTTTTCTATTTCGGTTGGTAGTGAGTTTTATATAATGTCGGGGCGGCTTCGGCCGCCTTCTTTTGTTTTGGCGTTAGTTACGCTAAAGTTGATTTTTTATAGAAACCTGTTCAGGTAAAGTTTGGTGAAACTCTTCTATAGTCATGAAAACCCTTTCTTTGTAGGTAATGCACGCAACCTGCTGGAAAATGCCGGCATTGAAGTGATGACTAAAAATGAATTTTCTTCCAGTGGCTCAGGCGAGTTGGCGCCTATGGACACCTGGCCGGAACTGTGGGTGGTGAATGAAAAAGACTACACAGCCGCACAGGCTATTATTGATGAGATTAAGTCGCCGAGTGATAAGCCACCATGGTTTTGCAGTAATTGTGGTGAGGAAAATGACGCTTCGTTTGAATTTTGCTGGCAGTGCCAGACAGAGCGCAGGGTGTTATAACAGCTAATAAAAATAGTGTTATCTTCTGGTTTTAATCAGACTCATCAAGGCTGGTGTAAAAGTGACATCGACAATCCACGCGCCGAGCAGAGTAATTGCTGATAAAACGCCAAATTCCATCTGGGTCAGCATTTCACTGAAAATCAGACATAAAAAACCACAGCACAAAATACTCGTAGTATAGGTGACTGGTCGACCGACTGTAGTCAGCGAATAAGTGACGCTTTCGAGGGTGTTGGCTTCGCGCATTCGGGCTTGTTTGTAACGCACCATAAGATGGATCGTGTCATCTACAGCAATGCCAAAAACGATGCAGGCGATAAGTCCGGTGGTAACATTGAGATCAATGCTGCTGGCGCTTAAAATGCCGAAGTAGAGTAGCACGGGAATAACGTTGGGTAGCAAAGCAAGCACACCTAAACGGAACGAACGAAACAGATATACGAGAATAAAATAGATAAACGCGAAAGCCATCGCAATACTCGTGACTTGCCCAATCACAACATCATCCATAGTTTTCGCCACAAGCCAGGTGTTGCCGGTCAATCGTGCTTGCAAATGTGAAGGGATCTGCTCGTTCAGATAATTTTCAATGCGCTGTGACAAAGTCATGATGTTGTTTGATGCCATCGCACGGGTGCGCACAATAATACGCGCTTGTTGGTAATCGTAGGTAACAAACTCTGTAAGTTCCTCGTTATCACCGATGGCTAGCAATTGGTCAACCATTAGTTTTTCTGCTGGCAAAATCAGTGTCAGCTGATCCTCAAACATGCCCTTATGGATAACTTTGATATAGTCACTGATTGAGGTTGAGCCGCCCACTTCCGGTTGTTGTGCAAGCCACAGCTGTAATTGTTCAATAACGCGTAGATTATCCGGTTCGGTAAAACCTTCAAATTGTTCGGTTGCAAGCATGATATAAAATGAATTGGCGCCTTCGAGGTTCTTATTAACCGCCGCAAAGTCGTGTCTGACCTGACTGTCAGCACGGAAGCTGTTAACCAGATCGGTGTTAATGTGAATACTTGGTAGAGAGATGGCTGAAGCAAATGCCGCGAGTGCACCGATAAGCAGGATTTTTTTACGTTGTTGTATATCGTACTTTGCAAGGCGGCGAAAGCCGCGGTCCATCCAGGTATTGTTTGCGGTTTGGCGCATATGTACCGGTACGGGTAAAACCTGTAATAGCGCAATGGCAAAGGTTAGCGAGACAAATGTGGTTATCAGTGCGCCGACACCTGCGCCAATACCAAATTGTTGTATTGCGCCGAGCGGACTTGTAGCCAGTGACAAAAATCCGATGCCGGTTGTAATACCGGTGTAGATAACCGGAGAAGCGACCTGAGTCAGTGCCAGCCATGCCGGGCTATTGCTCTTATCTTTGCTGCCTTCGTCATAGTTCTGCTGCCGTACTACGTCGTAGTAATTTGAAATCACATGAATTGTATAAGCAAAACCCACCACGACAAGCAGTGAAGGTACGGCAATGGTGACCTGGTTTAATGTGTCATACAACAGCGACATAAAAGCCAGTGTCGTTAGTACCGAAACACAAACGGTTAACAATGGGATTAATACGCCGCGTACCGTGCGAAAAGAAATGGCCGCAATCAGGCACATGACAAGAATCGCAATCGGAATCACGGTTGTGACATCGCGCAGCATCATATAACTCAGCTCCGCTTTTACATGGGCATTGCCGGTGATCCAGACTTCGCCGTGTTGCCACTCCTCATGCACGATATCGGCGATGGCGCCATCAACACCGCTGCGCAGTATTTCCTGTTCGGGCAAATCCAATAGGTGTACCAACAATACACTGACATGGCCGTTGTGTGAGATCAGATTGCCGCTGTGAATCGGATCAGTTAGCGAGCGCTGTTGCGCTGCGGGTAAATCGGAGATATGTACAGGAAGGTTATAGAACTCTTCAATAATTAGCAGGTCGTCTTCGCTACGAATATTAAGCGCGGTTGAAAGACTTGAGACACGGTTGACCTGATCGAGATGCTCAATGTGATCACTCATTCGATAGATCTTTTCAAGATTCTCGATGGTGAATATATTCTCATCCTGCACTGCGACAAGAATGGTCTCACCGCTATCAAATTGCTTTTTTACATCTTCAAAAAAAGCGCGATCTTCATCGTGAACGGGCAGGATACTGTCGATGGAAGGGTCTAGTAACAAGCGAGGTGAAAAGCTGCGCAGGTCAATAATCTGCGCAAGACTAATAAAAGCCAACAAGCAGAAGGCTGTTATAACCAGCCACGGGTGTGTGATCAGATGGTGCGCCAGTCGTTGTGCAAAGCGGCTCATGGAAAAGCCTTGAATAAAAAATGTTCGGTGTGGTGGATGCTACAGCCCCCGCTCAATACTGCGCAGTGAGAACATCTGGTCAGGAATATCCTGGTCGAACTTTACATTTGATGAAGTCAGGGTGGTGTAGCTCAAGGTAACACCGGATTTTTCAGTGCGCATGGTAATTTCCATTGGAACCCAGATGCCATCAACAACTTCAAGGCGTACAACATCAAGCACCTTTTGCCGGTTGGCGCGCCGCAGGGTGTTAATACTGCGTATCACAATAAAATTGTCCTTGCGCACATACATAATGGACTTCACATAGCCGGTTTCGTTTATTTCATCTTCGTCAACCGGAATGGCTTCGATAACCCAGACATTGTGCCCATGCAGTGTCTCCTCATTGAGAATGCGGTAGTCGTAGCTGCTGATATTACGTACAGCAAGATCGGCATAGGAAAAATCCGAGCCCATAAACGGGCGGCTTTTTGCCGAGCCGGTAATACGTTTTGATTTGCGAATAGCAGGTAGATACATCCACTGCTTGTCTTTTTTGTTGTCGTCATCATAGTCGTAGGCCAGCAAGGCGATATTGCGGTGTTTAGCTGGTGCGATAAAAAACATCACACTTTGTATATCCTCACCCTCTGCGCCGGCTTTTTGTCGGAAGGTGACCAGTTCGTTTTCCTTGCGTCCGCCTTTTTCGCCAATGATGACCATGTTTAAATCCTGAGTCGCATTGTCACCAATTTCTACGTCATTGGATGCCTGCATAATTTCCCGCGCAGTCATGCTTTCATCGGCTAGTGACTCGCCATAAATGGAAGTGGAAAGTAGAGAGGCGGCAAAAATAGTGCCGATAAAGCTAATCAGAAACCGTATTGTTTTTCTCGTTTTTGAAATATTTGTCATGGTATCTGTCATGGGTATAGTTCAATCCGATTTTTCAATCATATAAACCGAGTCATGATTCTATCAGCTTGGTGCTATATTTATAGGGTGAATCGTCCTGACACCTGAGAGTAATTAATAGCGTGTATAATTGCTGCCTCTCAGATCAACCCTGGATATAGCCGTGATTTTCTGGCAGTTATTACTTGCTCTTGTGCTTGATGCGCTGTTTGCCGAACCCCGTAAGAATCACCCGCTGGTGGTGTTTGGCGATTATTGCAATCGCCTTGAAGCGCGCTATAACGGTGAAAATGTGCAACGCGCTCAAGGTGTGCGGGCTCTGCTGTGGGCAATAGTGCCTATATTGTTAATTGTGGCGGTACTGCAATACTGGCTTTTTTGTGGTGGCTTGTTGCAGTGGCTGTTTGGTGGAGTGGTGCTCTATCTGACGATCGGCTGGCAGAGCCTTGGGGATCATGCGTTGCAGATCGCGAGACCGCTACTGGAAAGAGATCTGGTACGGGCAAGAGAAAACCTGGCCATGGTGGTGAGTCGGGATACTGAAGCACTGAGTGAGGGTGAGGTGGTGAGTGCAACAATAGAAACCGTACTGGAAAATGGTAACGATGCAATTTTTGCTGCGATTTTCTGGTTTATTGTGCTCGGTCCGGTGGGGGCAGTGCTTTATCGCCTTGTTAACACCCTTGATGCGATGTGGGGTTATCGCAATGAGCGCTTTGTCGAATTCGGCTGGGCTGCGGCAAAGTTCGATGATCTGCTCAACTGGATACCGGCACGATTGTGCGCCTTGTCCTATGCGGCGGCGGGCAACTTTGCTCGCGGCTATGCGTGTTGGCAGCAGCAGGGAAATGGCTGGAAAAGCCCGAATGCCGGACCGGTAATGGCGGCAGGTGCGGGAGCGCTGGAGATTACAATTGGTGGCAATGCGGTGTATGAAGGGGCGGTGGAAGAAAAGCCATCACTGGGTGAAGGTCCTGCTCCCCAGGTACGCGATATTTACCGCGCACTAGGGCTTATTAATCGGGCGTTACTGATTTGGTTGGCTGTAGTGGCCGTGTTAGTGTTGTTTTTTTAGCGTATTCCCCGAATGCGGGGCAAAGCAGGTATTCAAAATAGTGTTAAAACACGGCGGCAATCTTGATGAAGCAGCAGCGCGTTATGGCATTGCCCGGGAGCAATGGCTTGATCTGTCGACAGGTTTGAATCCGCAGCCCTGGCAGTCTGATGAGCCGGTACCGGCACGTTGTTATGAAAGCCTGCCGTATCCGGAGCCGGCGTTTTATAGTACGGCGAGTCGCTACTATGGCAGCAAGCATCTGCTCGCAGTACCGGGCTCCCAGGCAGCGATCCAGGCGATTCCACGTTTGCTCGAGCCGCAGCGCGTTGCTGTACCGGTGCCGGGTTATGAAGAACATCGCTGGCATTGGCAGCAAAATGGCCACGAAGTATTGACCTATGATCCTGACAGTGTGGATCTTGTGGCTTGGGTCAAACAGTTCAAACCCCGGGTTGTAGTGGTCATTAATCCGAACAACCCTTCCTGTACGCTTCATGATGGCGCAGATTTGCGCGCGCTGCTCACAGAGTTGGAAAGCTGTGATGGTCTACTGCTGGTTGATGAAGCGTTTCTTGATACACAGCCACAGCACAGTTTGCTGGGTGTGGAATCAGAGCATCTGATTGTACTGCGCTCACTCGGCAAGTTCTTTGGCCTGCCTGGAATTCGTGTGGGCTTTGTCCATGCCAGTGCGCAGTGGCGTCATCGCCTTGAACATTACCTGGGCCCCTGGGCTGTGAGCGGGCCGAGCCAGTGGCTTGCCACCGGGTGTCTGGCGGACCTTCGCTGGCAAGAGCGGGCGATACCGGCCTTGCAGGCGCAGGCCTGCTGGCAAGAGCAGTTTTTGCGGGAATCTCTGGCGGAGGTAGTCGGGGCAGGTGATGATGGCATTGTTGGCGCGGACTACTTTGTCAGCTGTCGCATGGAATTGGAGACTGCCAGGATGCTGCAGGACTTTTATGGACAGCGCGGCATCCTTGTGCGCCTGTTTGACCTGCGCAGCGCAGATTTGCCTTATGAGGCCCTGTTGCGCTTTGGTCTTGTGCGGGGAGGCGAGCCGAAGGTGCGTTTTGAAAGTGTGACCCAGGAAGTAAATTCCCTTTTAAATCAAAAGCTTAAAAAGACTCTGTAACTTGCAGACCGACTCTTCGAAGCTTTATACCGGTTTCCTGTAGGGATAAAATACTGTATCGTAGCGCCTCAGGGGTTCCTGCTGCGTCGTCGTATAGAGTTGGCAGGAAGCAAATGGGAAGTCAGGTAAAAGCCTGCGCTGCCCCCGCAACGGTAACTGTCAGGTTTGGTTTGATAATTGATCCTGGCTGAAGCCCGGAACCAGCCTCTGTAGCCAGTGCGGATTTGGCGTAACATTTGATGAAAAGTCGCTATAATTCGCGTAATTGTTATTTGGATTGAGTACACGGGTGTGTGTGCCGAGAGAGATTTAAGACTATGCAACAAACAGCCAGTTTAAGTAAAACTTCCAGCCTGTCCCTGTCAGTGGGTTTGCAAGTAGTAGCCGCCATTTTTCTGGGCGCGGTACTGCTGTACGGTGTCGGCTTTGCGCCTATGGATGTAGCTCATAATGCTGCCCACGACGCACGTCATGCCTTTGCATTCCCTTGCCACTGATATCTTTCAGTCGCGCAAGACTCTTTTAACATTTAATTATTTTGCAGAAAGCGCTCCCGGTGCGGAGTGTTTTTGTGTGTCTGTGAAATAAAGCTATTGCAGCCTGGGAGCTAATAATGATTTTTCGCAATATTATTTTTTCAGCCGTAATTGTCGGTGTGTTAGTCGGCATTATTTATGGCTTGTTTCAGCAGTATCAAATCAGCCCGATTATTTATGCAGCAGAAGAATTTGAAGTTGTTGAAGAAGAAACTACCGGAACGCTGCATGTACACGACGATGGTCATGCACATCATCACGATGCGGAAGCCTGGGGGCCGGAAGATGGTAGTGAACGCATTTTCTGGACCATGTTTTCCAATGTTATGACAGCTATCAGCTTTGCGCTGATTATGATTGCGCTGATGGCACTGCATAACTATAAATCGAGTAAGCCGAAAATTGATGCAATTCGCGGCATTGTCTGGGGTATTGTGGGCATGTTGTCATTGTTTGTAGCGCCGGCGCTGTTCGGGCTACATCCGGAAGTGCCGGGCACGATTGCCGCAGAGCTTGAAAACCGTCAGGCGTGGTGGTTGTTCTGTGCGTTCGCCACAATGGGAGGTGTAGCAGTTTTGTATTACGCACCACTCAAAATCAAGGCTGTGGGATTACTTGTGATCGCCGCACCTCATATTCTCGGGCCGCCGCTACCGGATAGTCACGGTTTTGCTAATACCAGCCCGGAAGCGGTTGCTGCATTGACTGAGCTGACCTCAGAGTTCTATTCGATGACAACCATCGGTATGGCGCTTTTCTTTGTCTTGCTTGGTGCCTGCTGTGGTTACGCAGTGCAGCGTTTTGTAAAGCTCGATCAGGCGCCGATCGAAGCTGCGTGATATTTTTGGTAACTGAATAATGAAACCGCATTACCCGTTTGCTGCCATTGTTGGTCAGCAGCGTCTGAAAACGGCGCTGCTGGTTTGTGCAGTGGATTCGGGGATTGGTGGCGTTTTGATTAGTGGACCGCGTGGCACAGCGAAGTCGACACTTGCGCGCAGCGTTGCCGATCTGATTGACGGCGGTAACTTTGTTAACTTGCCACTCGGTTGCAGTGAGGAAAAACTGATTGGTACGCTTGACCTGGAGAAAGCTTTGCAGGGTAATGCGGTGGAGTTTGAACCGGGTTTATTGGCCAAAGCTCACGGCGGTATTCTCTATGTTGACGAAGTTAACCTGCTTGCTGATCATCTGGTGGATGCTTTGCTGGATACGGCAGCCTCCGGAGTCAATCAGGTGGAACGCGATGGCATCAGCCATGAGCATGCGGCAGACTTTGTGTTGATTGGCACCATGAATCCGGATGAAGGAGAGTTGCGCCCGCAGTTACTTGATCGTTTTGGTCTTCTAGTGGAGCTGGATAATCGGTTTACGGTTAGTGAGCGCCAGCAAGTAATGCAGCAGCGGCTGGCTTTTGATGATAATCCCGAAACATTCTGTAAGCAGTTTGCCGCTGAGCAGCAGCAACTGGCCGAGAAGTTACAGACAGCCAGGCAGCAATTGGCCTCAGTAACGGTCTCTACTGATATGCAGACGATGATTGCAGAACTCTGTGGTGAGGCGCAGGTAGAGGGTTTACGTGCCGACATTGCGTTATACCGTGCTGCCCGAGCTCACGCTGCCTTGCAGGGACGCGATACGGTTGCCGCAGAAGATATAGAAGCGGTGCAGGAATTTGTATTGGCCCATCGACGCAAGCATTCACCACAAACCCCGCCACAAGGAGAGTCGTCCCCGCAAACACCGCAGAGTAATACCTCTGGTGCCGGGCAGGGTAGTCAACAAAAACAGACCGGTTCCTCGATTCAGGGTAGCTGGGGGGCGATGGAAAGCGAAATAGTTTCTACCGGTGCGCGACGTAGTTTGCCCGGGATTGAAACGACGAATAGCGTAAAAAAAAAGCGCTAAAAAATGACGCCGGCGCTGCCGTGCAGGAACGACATAGCCGGGCGAGTCACAAGCGTCGTTTTGTGCGCCCCGCTTCGGATAATGACCCACATAAAAAGCTACACTGGTTTGCTACACTGGCGGCTTCAGGTTCCGGAGCACGCAAAGCCCGCTATTTACGACCGGAGAAAAGCCCTTCCCAATTGACGATTGTTTTGCTCGATACGTCTGCCTCAACATTGGGTTGCAATGGGCTTGCAGATGCAAAAGGTGCGCTATTACAACTGGCAACAGAAACTTACCTGAAACGTGAATCATTGTGCCTGATGACATTTGGTAATGAGCGTATAGAGACCCTGTTGCATCCGCAGCGTGCTCCGAAGAATATTGAGCCGGTACTCAATAATATTCATGCCGGGGGTGGTACGCCATTGCGTAAGGCTCTGTTGCAGGTACGTGATTTTGTGGCGCGTCAGTCTGCGCACTATGAGCGCTGTAAACTCTATGTGTTCACAGATGGACGCAGTACAGAGTCGTTGCATAATATCCACCTCGACTGTGATGTGATGGTGGTAGATACTGAGGCAGCGGCAGTTAAATTGGGTATGGGTAAAATCCTTGCGCAGCACTTGCACGGTGACTATATCCATTTGCAATCGCTGTCTACCTGATATTTATTTAAACAACAAGGCCTGTATCTATGACAGATAAAACTGACAGTAGCGCCGAAGAAAAACATCGCCAGAAAATGGCACGTAAAAAGCAGGTGGTAGATGAGCGTATCGCAAAAGCAACAGAAGAGCGCGGCGTGTTAATTTTGCTGAAAGGTAATGGCAAGGGAAAAAGCTCCTCGGCGTTTGGCACTATGGCGCGTGCGCTGGGACATGGGCAGAAGGCCGGTGTTGTGCAATTTATCAAAGGGCGCAAGGCAACCGGAGAATACCTGTTTTTTAAAGATCATCCGAATGTAGATTTTCATGTTATGGGCCACGGCTTTACCTGGGAAACCCAGGATCGGGAACAGGATATCGCCGCCGCAAAACAGGCTTGGGGTATTGCCCGGCAAATGTTACAGGATGAAAGCTACAGTATTTTGTTGTTTGATGAGCTGTCTTATATGTTCAAATATGAGTACCTGGATGTAGATGAGTGTATAAAGGATATTGTGGCGCGACCGCGGGATCAGCATGTAATCATTACCGGACGTACCATGCATACGGCGTTGCAAAAAATCGCAGATACGATTAGCGAAGTGCAGGATATTGAACACGCGTTTCGTAAGGGTGTAAAAGCCCAGGCGGGTATCGAGTGGTAGTTGTGGTGAATTGTCGAGGTGGTTTGACGTCATGACAGTATCCTGTCCGGCATTATTCTTCTCTGCGCCAGCTTCCGGGCAGGGCAAAACTACAATTACTGCGGGTATTGCGCGCTACCATAAAAATCAGGGTCGAGATGTGCGTGTGTTTAAAACCGGCCCCGACTATCTTGATCCGCTAATTCTCGAGCGCGCTTCGGGCAATCCTGTTACACAGCTTGATTTGTGGATGGTAGGTGAAGAAGCTTGCAAACAGTATCTCTATGAAGCTGCGCAGCAGGCCGATCTGATTCTGGTTGAAGGTGTCATGGGTATGTTTGATGGCAATCCGAGTGGGGCGGATATGGCGGAATTTTTTGGTATCCCGGTTGCTGCAATCATTGATGCACGTTCCATGGCGCAAACCTTCGGTGCGTTGGCTTACGGACTTGCCACTTATCGGGAAAGTATTCATTTTGCCGGCGTGATTGCCAATGCGATAGGGAGCCAACGTCACGAACAACTGATTACCGAGTCTATGCCCGACACAGTTGAATTACTGGCCTGTTTGCATCGTAGTGATGCGATGGTTTTACCGGAAAGACATCTGGGTCTGGTCCATCCGCATGAAGTTGATGATATGGATGCAAGGCTTGACGGGATTGCCGATATTATAGCGCAGGCGGGTTTAACGGTGTTGCCTGAAGCGGTTGAGTTTGTAGCGGGAAATATACCGGAGATAACACCGCAGACAGTTGACGGCAAGCTACAAGGCAAAACCATCGGTATTGCAAAAGATGATGCTTTTACGTTTATTTATGCGGCTAATGAAAAACTGCTACGTGCACTGGGTGCTGAACTTGTTTATTTTTCCCCTTTGAGTGATAGCACATTGCCTGATGTGGATGCGCTGTGGTTTCCCGGTGGTTATCCTGAACTACACATGAAGGCCTTGCAGGATAATGATGAAATAAAGCGGGCAATTGGTGATTTCTTTCAGTCAGGGAAAAAAATTCTGGCTGAGTGCGGTGGTATGTTGTATTTACAGGAAACACTTACGAGCCTTGCGGGTGAAACATTTAATATGGTGGGCCTGATTCCCGGGGATGGTGTAATGCGTGAGCGTGGTGGTTGTCAGGGGATGCAGATTGCGCCCTTGATGGGCGAAGCTGCTGAAGGTGATGTGCGTGCCCATGCCCATCACCGCTCGCGCTCAGAGAATATTCTGGAACCGCTCGCTTACGGCCGACGTTTACGCCACAGTGCGCCCGGCGAGCCTATAGTTGTGAGCGGTGGCCTGACAGCAACCTATTTACATTTATACTTTCCATCCAACCCTCGGGTTGTTGCGCAGCTGTTTGTGTGATGACGTCTGCGCAGCAAATATTGCTGGATTTTTTTGTGTTGGTTGCACAGCGTGAGAAGGGCTGTCTCGCCGGTCTTTCGGCCTGGCAGAGCTTCCGTGTTGACGAACAGGGCTGGACTTTTGCGCTACCGGACTTATTTGCGTATTTGCAGAAAGGCTACCCGGATTTCCTGGAGCTTGATTACAAACAATTCCGTCAGCTTTTATTTGATGCCCCTGTGAATGCTCTTGTTAAACAGCATGGAGCAGAGTTGTTTATTGCTGATAATCAACAAAATGTAGATCGATCCTGTTATCAATTGCGTTGGCTAATTTAAGGCTCCTGATATCCGGAATCTCTCCGATAATGGCCAGAGTCAGCAAATTTCGGTATATTCACTCGTTATGATGGTCAGATCTTCTGTAGCGGCGCGAAATCTTCACTATGTGCTTGTGGCTGCCCTGTTGTTTACAGCGGCTAGTTTGCCGTGGCATCAGGCAGGACACCTCAGCGACCTCCATGCGGGACATTCTCACGACGGTCACTTTCATACGCTATTTGCGCATAATGCGCCAGTCGATAAAGGACAGATCAAATGGATTGACGGCTATCAATTACCATTTGATATATCAAAACTTGCGGCTGCAGATACACATAGTGTGGAAGGCTCGTGCTCATACTGCCTGTTGGCAGTGGGTGTCGATACCGCTTGTTTTTATCAATCACTGCCTTTAGTAACACTTGCAACTGACAGGTATCTGCCTGGTTACGATGTCGCCAGTGATTTTTCCCTCGTTTTCTATTATCACTCCAGAGCACCCCCTGCTTTTATATCTGTATAGATAGCGGTGTTGTCTTGTTTTTCGGCAAGTTTCGCGTGTAGGTCTTTGTAGTTAAATTAACGGTTTATGCGTTCAATCAGTTTTTTGGAGTGTGATATGAAAAAGATGTTATTTCGCGGTGGATTGTCTGCCGCATTGCTAGGAACTGTTCTGTATAGCAGTGTCTTGCATGGTTTTGAGCGGGATCACGATGCA
Source organism: Pseudomonadales bacterium (assembly GCA_028280345.1). Classification (GTDB taxonomy): domain Bacteria; phylum Pseudomonadota; class Gammaproteobacteria; order Pseudomonadales; family UBA7239; genus JANQLY01. Next base: position 111,338 of record JANQLY010000004.1, read on the forward strand.
CATGAGCATGGTCATGCCGTATTGCTGTTGGCGACTGAAGGGGATGAAGTGCAAATGGAATTTACCTCTCCGGCAATCAATATCGTGGGTTTTGAGCATCAGCCTGATTCTGAAGAAGATAAACACAAAGTGGAGCAGGCGAAGTCCTCTTTAATGCAAACAGAGGAGCTGTTTGTGTTTAACCCTGAAGCGGCGTGCAAAGTCGAACATGTAGAAGTGGAATCTGCTTTGCTGAGTGACGATGCTCATCACGAGCATCATGATGAGCATAAAGATCACCACGACGATCATCATAGTGAAGCAAAACATCATGATGATCACCATGACGAGGAAAAACACCATGATCACCATGATGAAGAAAAACATCACGATGAGCATGATGATCATCATCACGAGCACGAAGAAGGTGAAGCACATAGCGAGTTTTCAGTGGAATATCATTTTGAGTGTGACAATATAGAGAAATTAAAAAGCCTTAACGTGCTGCTGTTTGAAAAATTTACTTCTCTTGAAGAAGTGGAGGTGAATCTGGTTTCATCAGATGGACAACAACGTATGGAGCTAGACAAAGACACCACGGAAATCACTTTTTAATGACTGAAAATGTGCTGCAAATCAGTGATCTCAGATTCCGTTGGCCGAATAGCCAGCGGGATCTGCTCGCTATTTCTTCACTTTCTGTTAATCGTGGTGAGAAAGTGTTTATCAAGGGAGCAAGTGGTTCAGGAAAAACAACACTGCTGAGCCTCGTCGGGGGTGTGCACGTGCCCACGGCAGGTGAGATTCGCCTTCTCGGTAAGGATATAACTCGGCTTTCACTGAGTCGCAGGGATCATTTTCGCGCTGACCATATTGGTTATATTTTTCAGCTGTTTAATCTGATTCCCTATCTATCAGTACTCGATAATATTGTGTTGTCGTGCAGGTTTTCGACCACGCGAGCCGAAAAGGCATTGCGCCAATCCGGTTCGCTGGAAGAAGAAGCATTGCGCTTGCTTGATCATCTTGAGCTCGGGGATCGACAATTTCTGCGTCAGCCGGTTGTCAACCTCAGTGTTGGCCAGCAACAACGAGTGGCAACAGCAAGGGCGCTAATGGGCTCACCGGAATTTATTATTGCCGATGAGCCAACCTCGGCACTGGATAGTGATGTTCGGGAAAAATTTTTGGCGTTGTTAATTCAGGAGTGTGAACTGGCGGATAGCACCTTGTTGTTTGTCAGCCATGACAGTTACCTTGAGCCGGCATTTGAGCGTAGTTTGTCGTTGCAGTCCCTGAATGAGGCGGTGTCAGCATGAAGCTGCTGTTATTAATCAACCTCACGTTTAAAAGTTTATTGAATCGGCGTTTTACTGCCGGCCTGACGATTCTCAGTATTTCTCTCAGTGTGTTTTTATTGTTGTCTGTAGAAACAGTCAGGTCAGAAGCGCGCAGCAGCTTTGCCAATACCATATCCGGTACGGATATCATTGTTGGTGCGCGCAGTGGTTCCGTGCAGTTATTGTTATATTCCGTTTTTCGTATCGGCAATGCTACAAATAATATTGGCTGGAAAAGTTACGAAGAAATTACTGCTCATCCGCTGGTTGAATGGCATATACCGATCAGTCTTGGTGATTCCCATCGTGGTTACCGGGTGATGGGTACAACGACAGATTATTTTGAGCACTTTCGTTATGCTCGTGATATACCGCTGGAGTTTGCTATCGGAGAGCCCTTCGCGGGTGTTTACGGTGCAGTGATTGGTGCTGATGTTGCGAGGGAGCTCGGCTATCAACTCGAAGAAAAAATTATCTTGTCTCACGGTATGCAGGATACTCATTTTTCAAAGCACGATGACAAACCGTTTACGGTGGTGGGTATTCTTGAAAAAACTGGCACGCCGGTTGATCGAACGATTCATGTCAGCCTTGCCGGTATTGAAGCGCTGCATATCGACTGGCAAGGTGGTACAAGGTCGAAAAAGACCATCTCGGCAGAAGAGGCGATGCAAATGGATTTGCAGCCCAGGCAGATCACGGCTTTTATGCTGGGTCTAAAGTCCAAAATGGCTGTATTTCGAATCCAACGCGCAATTAATGAATATCGCAAGGAGCCCTTGCTGGCGATCTTGCCGGGTGTGGCGCTCGGTGAACTGTGGTCGCTAATCGGTGTCGCAGAGAAAGCACTGTTGATTGTGTCTGTATTGGTGTTGGTGAATAGCCTCGTAGGCTTACTCACGGTCCTGCTGACGAGCCTGAATGAGCGCCGCCGTGAGATCGCGATTTTGCGTTCCCTGGGCTGTCGGCCGATACATGTATTTATACTGTTAACGACGGAGTCGTTTTTGTTCGGTGTGCTCGGCTGCCTGTTTGGCGCTATTTTATACTATGTGTTGCTGCTGGCAGGCCAATCCCTGTTTGTTGAACAGTTTGGTTTGTATATACCGATAACCTGGTTTGGTATGTATGAACTGATGATTTTTGGCCTCGTGATGGCAACGAGCTTATTAATAGGTTTCGTACCTGGCTATCGTGCCTATCGGCACTCGCTGGCAGATGGTATGGCCATTAAGCTATAGAACGGCTAATGGAGAAACTATGGTTGCGATAAAGTATTTTTTTATGAAAATTGCATCGTTTTTGATGTTATTCGGGTTTCTATTATTGTCGGGGCCGGGTCCGGTGCTGGCAGATGATGGTGTGAATAGTGAAGGTGGCGATGCAGCGGAAGATGAAGAATATCGTGAAGTGGGCTGGGAAGACCTTATGCCTGCCGATTGGGAGCCACCACCGTTTCAGTATCCGGTTTATGAGTTTGGTGATGAAGAGGAGGATGAGCTGACTAACGGCATAGCGCCAGGTTTCGTGATAGAGGATGCTCCAGTGGTGGAGGAGCTGAATCAGCAAAAACTCAAAATACCGGGTTATGTGATTCCGATAGAGTATGACGATGTCAGTGTCAGTGAATTTTTGCTAGTTCCCTATCTGGGCGCGTGTATCCATGTGCCGCCACCGCCGACAAATCAGATGGTGTATGTGCGCTTGAAAGAACCGATGTCGTCCGGTAGTGCATGGAGTCCGATGCTGTGGGATCCGGTTTGGGTGAGTGGCCTGTTAAAAACTGAAAAAATGGTGACAGAGTACACGCCGGTTTCCTATTCCATGGATGATGCGTCTGTAACCGAGTACTACTATTAATCAGTATAAAAATAAGTAACAGATTGTCATACTTCTGATATAGCAAGTGAATAAAAATAGTGGTGCAGGTAAGTCGCGGTAATATTGTGATAGCGATATACAGCCTCGCCGCGTTCACCATTTTGTTTGGTTGCAAAACTATCTGCGAATAAATCGGTTTCTATGCGTGTGTGATGAAAGGTGTGGCCACGTACAACCTTTCCTTCACATAAGCGACTTTGTAATCCCAGTCCCTGGAAACGTTGTTCCAGGGTGGCCTGCCCCGGTATGATGCCGCACATGGCTATGCGCTTACCGGCTTTATCAGTGATGTTGTCCAGCAGGTAAAGAAATCCACCGCATTCAGCGAGCACCTCTTTACCACTTGCGAAAAAATTCCGTATGCTGTCTTTTGTTATCGTATTACTTGCCAATATGTCGAGGTGCAATTCCGGGTAACCACCGGGGAGCCACAGTGCGTCGGCTTCTGGCACTACCTCGTTGTTTAGCGGTGAGAAGTAATGAATTGTAGTGCCGTGTGCTTGCAAGTAGTCGATATTGGCGGGATAAATAAAATTAAAGGCGACATCTTTGGCAATAGCAATGGATGCTGGAATGTTGCGGCACTTGATAGCGGGTTGGTCAACCTCGGCAAAGTCGATGGTCGGTGGCAAGTTGGCGAGCAGGTTATCGGCAAGGCACTGTTCGAGAAAATCCGCAGCCTTATCAAGCTGTGCGTCAAGCTGCTGGAGTTCCTCGGCGGGTACAAGCCCGAGGTGGCGCTCTGGTAAAGCCATTGCGTCGTTGCGGCGCACGCTGCCGAGGTAATTTGTGGCAAGACTCTCCGTCATAATGTGGTGGTGGTTGTCGCTGCCGACCCGGTTACCAATCACACCGTAAAGAGAAATTTGCTTTCCCTCTGCTTTCGGATAATGTTGCAAACCATGCACAATTGCCGCTGCCGTTTGCGCATACTTTGCCACGTTCATCACCAGCAACACGGGAATGCCCAATAATTGTGCGACCGAGGCTGAGTCAGGTTCGTTGTCGTATAGCCCCATCAGGCTTTCAATCAGAATAACGTCACTGTCTGTTGCGGCGTTAAATAGCAACTGTCGGCAGTGGGTTTCTCCCATCATCCACAGGTCGAGGTTATAGACGGGTTGGCCGCTGGCAGCCTCATGGATCATCGGATCGAGATAATCCGGTCCCAGTTTGAACACGGCTACCCGGAGACCACGGTTTTTATAGGCCCGGGCAAGTGCCGCAGTAAAAGTGGTTTTGCCCTGTCCTGAAGCAGGGGCAGCGATCATCAGACAGGGGCAGCTTATGGTGGCTGGCATAAAACAGCAAACCCGGGGTTATTACGGTGGCTTGAGTGTATACACCCGGCTATAATTGCGCCACTCTCATAGTATGTTCTCTGGTTAACCCTGCATGCAAGATAGTCTTTTCGCGATATTGAGCCTTGGCTTTGGCCTGGGTTTACTGCATGCGCTGGATGCGGACCATATTATGGCGGTTACGACTTTGTCATCTCGCCAGGCGCAGGGCAAGAACGGCAATCGCTGGCGCACCTTGCGATTTTGCAGCCAGTGGGCATTGGGTCATGGTGGTGTCTTGCTACTGCTCGGTACAGTAGTGCTGGTGGCGGGTATCTCACTGCCACCACAATTGTCGATGGTTGCAGAAAAGCTGGTTGGAGTGATTCTTATTGCTCTGGGCTTATGGATATTCTGGCAGTTCTATCGCAATAAATTACAGCTCAGGGTTCATAGCCACGATGATGTCACCCATGTTCACCTTGCCGAGCCTGCGTCAAATCGCCACGATCACAGTCCGGTACTGGTGGGCATTACTCACGGTCTGGCGGGTAGTGCACCCGTGCTTGCGCTGGTACCGGTGGCTAACAATGGTCACGGCTGGTTTGGTTTGCTCTATATTTGTCTGTTTTCTCTCGGTGTGCTGCTATCAATGTTTGTATTTGGTTTGGGTTTTAACACCATGCAGGAACGCCTTGAGCATTACAGCACCCGCCTGTTCAATCTGAGTCGCTTGTTGATGGCGACGCTTTCAATCAGTTTTGGCAGCTATTGGTTATTCGCTGCCTGACCCTGCGGATCATTCGCCATGCGCGAGGAAAGCCCCGAACATAAAAAGCCCCTGCGCTCCGGTTATACCACTGGCGCCTGTGCCACGGTTACTGCGCTGGCTGCAGCGCGTCTGTTATTAACCGGAGACCGTGCCACGAAATTGTCAATCACTTTGCCCAAGGGGCAGCATGTGGAATTTGTTCTGGAAAATTGTGAGCAGCTTGATGTACAGCAAGCACAAGCGAGTACGATCAAGGATGCGGGAGATGATCCGGATGCTACTCACGGTGCAACGGTATATAGTCGCGTCGTTTTATCGCAGCAATCGGGCATACAGTTTTTTGCCGGGCCAGGGGTGGGAACGGTGACTCGTGATGGTTTGCCGATTGCCAAAGGTGAAGCGGCAATTAATCCGGTACCGCGCCGCATGATTGAAGAGCATTTAACCGAACTTGCACAGCAGCATAACTACCGTGGTGGTTTTGAGGTTTATGTTGGTGTGATGAATGGTGAAGAAATTGCTACGCAAACTATGAATGCCCGCCTCGGGATTATAGGGGGGCTATCGATACTGGGCACGACAGGGATTGTGCGACCGTTTTCCTGTTCCGCTTATATCGCTTCGATTCACCAGGCAATGGATGTAGCCTTTGCCAATGGTATACAGCATATTGCAGCGTGTACCGGTTCCACGAGTGAGGCGCATATTCAACAGGCCTTGCAGTTGCCGGATATGGCACTGGTGGAAATGGGAGATTTTGTCGGTGCAGTGTTCAGGCATTTAAAGCAAGTGCCACTACAGCGACTAACCGTGTGTGGTGGTTTCGGCAAGATTAGCAAGCTTGCAGCGGGACACAAGGATTTACATAGTCGCGCATCGAGCATTGATTTTGCTTTTCTTGTGCAGCAGGCGTCGGCCTGTGGGGCTGATAAAAGTTGCCAGCAGGCGATTGCGACCGCGAATACCAGCCTCGAAGCTCTCGACTACTGTCCGGAGCTTGGCGACCGTATTTGTCAGTTGGCAAAGACAGTGGCAGAGGCGAGTGTGCCGCAAAGTTGTGTGGTGGATGTGGTTACGGTTAATAAGCAGGGCGAGCGAGTGGGGCAGGCATTAAGTGAGGCAGTGATGTGAAGATTCTGATTATCGGTGGCACCGGAGATGCGCGTACTCTTGCGCAGCGGCTCATTAATGGTGGTTATCACGTGACTTACAGCATTGCAGGAATTGTGCGCAAGCCGGCCCTGCCGTGTCGAGTGCTGACGGGGGGATTCAGCCGTCAGGGGCAAGATGTCTGGCGCAACGGTGCTATTGGACTCTATTGGCATCTGCGTCGGGAAGGCTACGATCTCGTGATTGATGCTACCCACCCCTACTCTGTGCAAATTAGTACCCATGCACAACTTGCCTGTGATCGCATTGGCCTGCCGCTGTGGCGTTTTGATCGCAAACCCTGGGATAAAACCGTACAGGATAAATGGTTTGAAAGGGAGAGCCTGATGGAGATTGTGGCCGAGCTCGGTGCGTTTCAGCGGCCGTTTTTTACGGCTGGTCGCGAGGTGTTTGATCTTGTGGATCAGCGTTTGCCCGATCAGCAATGGATTGTGCGTACAGCGGGGGTCTATGCAGTCAATGCCCCGCAAGTGGTGGAGCTTAAGGAGATCGGCCCCTACCGGCTTGCAGACGAGCTACAGCTGTTTAAACAATATGCTGTGGATGTGCTGGTGACCAAAAACAGCGGTGGTGAGGCGGTGGCACCGAAGCTCACCGCAGCCCGTGAACTCGGTCTGCCAGTGTATATACTCAAGCGCCCGGCGCTGCCCTGGGTTGAGCGCAGTTTTACCTGTCTTGATGCACTGGAAAACACAATAAAAACAGCGTTTTAGCTGCCGGGAACGGCCTTTTGTGGTACGGTACACGCCCCGTTTTTTGACGTATTTGGCAGTACAAAAGGTAGGATTATGAGCGACTCTGCAAACCCTGCGATTCTTATTTGTGGTCACGGTTCCCGCGATGTAGAAGCGGTGGATGAATTTTACCAGCTTGCCGACCATATGAAGCAGCGCTTCCCGGATCGCCTGTGTGAAATTGGCTTTCTTGAGTTCGCCTCACCAGTGATTGCCCAGGGGGCAGACAAGCTGGTTGAGCAGGGTGCAAAAAATATTACCGCGATTCCGGGCATGCTCATGGCGGCAGGCCATGCCAAGAACGATATCCCCAGCGAGATTAATGAACTCAATGCCCATTACAAGGATCAGGGTGTACATATCACTTATGGTACTGAGTTGGGTGTGCATCCAAAAATGTTACAGGCGGCTCAAGCGCGTGTTGAAGAAGCCGAGCAGGAATTTGGTGACGACTATGATCGCAAGGACTGCCTGCTGGTGGTAGTTGGTCGCGGCGCGTCCGATAGCGATGCCAATTCCAATATCAGCAAAATCACTCGTATGCTTGAAGAGGGAATGGGGTTTGGTTGGGCGATCACATGCTACAGCGGTGTGACCTCGCCACTTGTCGATGAGGCACTGGTCAAGGCACACAAGCTTGGCTTTAAAAAAGTGATAGTGTTTCCCTACTTTCTGTTTACTGGCCGTCTAGTGAAAAAGATTTATGCGTGGGCTGATGACTATGCGGCACAGCATCCAGACGTGCAGGTAGTTAATGCGCCGTACCTCAATGACCATGAACTGGTGATCGATACTTTTATCGAAAAACTTGAAGCAACGGAAAACGGTACCGGCAATATGAACTGTCAGATGTGTCAGTACCGTGTGCAGATTGTCGGTGCTGAACACAAGGTCGGTACACCACAGCAGGGGCATCATCACCATGTGCGTGGTGCTGGCACCGATCATGATCACCACCACCATCATGATCATCACTCACATGACCACGACCATTAATTACGGGATTATCTGATTCATGGCTGATAACAAGCCTGAGTACATCAAAGATCCGTTAAAGATTGAGGAAGAGTCGTTTAAGCAGATCAAGGCTCTGACAGATTTCACTGGCTTCAATGAAGAGCAGCAGCAGATCGTTATGCGTCTGGTGCACACCTGTGGTAATCCGGATGTGGCACAACAGGTGCGTATCAGTAGTGGCGCTGTTGCGGCAGGCATTGCTGCATTGCAACAACAAGCCGGTATCTTTTGTGATGTGGAAATGGTTAAACAGGGTTTAACCAAACGCTTTCTCGACACTGAACCACAGTGTTTTCTCAATGACCCGGATGTGCCAGATATTGCCAAAGCTAACGGTGAAACCCGCACGATGACGGCATTGCAATTCTGGGATGAAAGCCTCGCTGGTGGTATTGCAATTATTGGCAATGCGCCGACGGCGTTATTTCGTTTGCTGGAAAATATCGAACAAGGGAAATCGCCCAAACCGGCATTGGTGATTGGTATTCCAGTGGGTTTTATTGGTGCAGCAGAATCCAAGGATTATTTATGGCAGGTGCATCAAACACTCGGTATTGAATGTATTACGATCCTTGGTCGCACCGGCGGCAGTGCACTTGCGGCCGGTGCGTTTAATACACTGGTACGCCTGCAGCGCGGTTTGCGTTTCTAGATACCATGACCTCCGCTATCAATGTTATTAGTCTTGGTGCACAGCAGCCAGTTGTGTTGTCGGCATCGGCGCTAGCTGCATTACAGGATGCCGAAGTAATTATTGGCGCACAGCATCATTTTGACTGGCTTGCCGATTTTAAACTCAGTGCCAGACAGATTTTATTTCCATCTCCCTTTAATGCCCTGCGTGTTGAACTTGAAAAATATGACAGTAAACGCCTGGTAGTACTCGCATCCGGCGATGCGCTGTTCTACGGAGTAGGTGATTTTTTGTTGCGCTGTGTTGACCGGGAGCGACTCTGTTTTCATGCTAATATCTCAGCGATACAGGCGGCCTTTCATAGGGTTGGTTTGTCGTGGCAGGATGCGATTGTGCAATCGTTACATGGGCGTCCTTTGGAGACACTTAAACTTAACTTGCAAAGTGGCAATAAACTGGGCTTGTTTACTGATGAGGCTTCTACGCCACAGGCGATTGCGCAGCTATTGTGTGAAGAAGGGTTCTCTGATTCGCAGCTTTGGGTTTGTGAAGCGTTAGGCAAGGCTGAAGAAGTGGTTGGGCAGTACAGTGCGAGTGACTTGCAAACAGAAAAGAAAACATTTCATCCGCTAAACATCTGTATCGTGCAATGTGTTGGCAATAACCCGGCACTACAACGTTTGCCGGGGCTAAGTGATGATGCGTTTGCCACTGGTCGCGAAGCGGGTAAAGGCATGATTAGCAAACGAGAAGTAAGGCTTGCTATTTTGGCGCTAATGCAGCCTCGTCACAACGAGATAGCTTGGGATGTAGGGGCAGGATGTGGCAGTGTCAGTATTGAATGGGCGAGGCAGAATCCGTCCGGACAAATTTATGCGATCGAGAATAACAGTGAGCGTATGGAGTATTTGACGCAAAACAATCAGCGTTTTGGTACACGTCTTAATGTGACACCGATTGAAGCGACGGCGCCGCAGGGTTGTGACAATCTGCCTGTACCGGATGTGGTGTTTATTGGTGGTAGTGGCGGTGAGCTGGATAGCCTGCTGGGCTACTGCTGGCAGAAACTGCAGTCTGGCGGCAAGCTGATTGCGTCGGCAGTGACCGAAGGTAGTGAAAAAGTTTTGCTGGATTTTGTGGCAAAGCATAATGATTGTGAAGGTGAAGTCGTCAAACTACAGGTTAGTAAAACAGCAAACCTTGCCTCTGCCGGAGAATTGACAGAGTTAAAACCAGTGACTCTGATAAAAGTCGTTAAATCTCAACAGGCATTGCATTAATGCCGGATAAAAGTGAGAGTAGATTAAGTGAGTGATAACATAAATCAGCCTGGGCAATTTGTCGGTGTGGGTGTTGGTCCAGGTGATCCACAATTGTTGACACTTAAAGCCGTAGCTGCGATTGAGCAAGCTGATGTGATTGCCTATATCGCCAATGAAAATCATGAGTCTCTGGCAAAGCGCATTGCCCTGCCTGTGATTGAAAAACATAACAGCGGTTTTAGCGATTTGCCAGTGGTTATGCCAATGTGTAATGACCGTGAACAGGCAAATCGTATTTATGATGCAGCAGCACAGTCAATTGCTACTTATCTGGAACAAGGCAAGCGAGTCATTTTCTTATGTGAAGGTGATCCGCTATTTTTTGGTTCATTTGCTTATTTGCTGGATCGGCTGGCGCCAAACTTTACCGTGGGTGTTGTGCCAGGTATTTGTTCGATCCAAGCGGCGGCGGCGGAATGTGGAGTGCCGTTGGGCTTGCTTACAGAAAACATTGCTATTATGTCCGGTCGCCATAGCGACAAGGAAATACTCAGTACACTGCGCAGCTTTGATAATGTGGCGATTATGAAAGCTGGTCGTCCGCGCTCCAGACTGGTTGAATTGATCTGCGAGGCAGAGCGGACAGAGCAGGCGTGTTATATCGAATATGCAACACAGGCAGAACAGAAAGTGGTCAGAGATATTACAACGCTCGGTGATGATGCGGGACCTTATTTTTCTCTGTTTCTTATTAATTGCTCACGGGATTATCGCTAACAGGCATTGTTAGCAAACAGGTTTACTATGGCATCGGTAACGATTTTCACATTAACGGATAAAGCTGCACAATTAGCCACAAGGCTGATACCTGTTGCTGAGTCCATGGGTGATGTTGTTGAGCATTTGCACAAACCTGAAGATTTTATCCATATTGCGCAGCAGCGCTTTGCTGCGGGTAAACGCTGCCTGTTTGTTTGTGCAACAGGTATTGTAATGCGCGCTTTGGGGCCAGTACTTAAGGATAAATACGCTGATCCGGCTGTGCTGGTTCTCGATGAGGCGGGTCGCTTTGTGATTCCGTTACTGTCTGGCCACGAAGGTGGCGCGAATGATTGGGCGGCAAAACTCGCGCAAAAACTGGATGCACAAGCAGTGATTACTTCTGCGAGTGATTATACGCAGCCGGTTTATGTGATTGGTATGGGTTGCGACCGAGGCTGTCCGGTAGACATGCTTAAGCCACTGGTAGCGCAAGCAGTTTTGCAAATAAAAGACAATGTATCAATTACTGCGCTCGCTTCGATCGAATTAAAAAAGGATGAAGCGGGATTATTAACTCTGGCGCAGGATCTGGATTTACCGTTTGAAGTTTTTTCAGCAATGCAGCTACGTGAAGTAGAAGAGCAACTGAGTGTAAAGTCTGAAGTAGTGTTCCGTGAGGTGGGCTGCTACGGCGTAGCCGAAGCAGCCGCACTGGTTGCAGCAAGCCAGATAACCGGTAAGCCCGCAGAATTGGTGGTAACCAAACTGAAAAATGCTCGAGCCACAGTGGCGATAGCGCGCAGCTATATGGGTAGTTAAATAGAGTTTCAGATAGAGCGTTTAATAAAGAGTCAGAAGGTTAGGTAAAAAGTGTGATGGGTAAATTGTTTGTAGTCGGTACCGGGCCAGGTGATGTGGCATTACTTACCCCAAAAGCGGAGCAGGCTTTACAAGCCAGTAGTGATCTAGTGGCCTATGGCTTGTATCTTGAATTGATGGGAGATATTTGCGCTGGAAAAAAACATCACGACTTGCCGCTCGGTGAGGAGATTGGTCGTGCCCGACTTGCACTGGATCTTGCCGCAAGTGGCAAAACCACCGCGTTGGTATCCAGCGGTGATATTGGTATCTATGCAATGGCAACATTGGTGTTTGAACTGCTCGATTTACAATTACAAGGCAAGGAAACCGGCTCTGACCATTCGGCGGCATGGCTTGATGTAGAGATTGAAGTGATTCCTGGTATTTCTGCGATGCAGGCCGGAGCAAGCAGGGTTGGTGCCTTGCTTGGACATGATTTTTGTACAGTCTCTCTCTCCGATTTGCTGACGCCTTGGGAGACGATTGAAAAACGCATCCACTGTGCCGGAGAAGGTGATTTTGTAATTTCTTTTTATAATCCGGTGTCGAAAAAACGTGACTGGCAGTTAAACAAAGCGCGGGATATTTTATTACAGTATCGACCTGATACAACGCCAGTCTTGATTGGTCGCCAGTTAAGCCGCGAAGATGAAAATATTTCGATTATTACACTTGGGCAGCTCGATGCAAAAGATGTAGATATGTTTACGTTGGTGAGTGTCGGTAACAGTGAATCGCGTCATCTTGTAAACGGTAACCGCGAATGGATTTATACGCCGCGCGGCTACTCAAAGAAACTTTAACGATCTGATAGTAATAATATTATGACAGTATACTTTATAGGTGCAGGCCCGGGTGATCCGGAGCTGATTACCGTCAAGGGCTTGAACCTGATTAAGCAGTGCCCGGTGATTTTGTATGCAGGCTCTCTGGTGCCTGAAGAAATTCTTTCTGCGGCGCGCAACGATGCAGAGATTACCGACACTGCTTCACTGGCCTTGCCGGAGTTTGTTGAAATGATGCGTGCTGCCCATGAGCAGGGCAAGGATGTGGCGCGGGTACATTCCGGAGATCCATCCATCTATGGTGCGATTGGTGAGCAGATGCGCAAGCTTGATGAGCTGGGTATTGATTATGAGGTTGTGCCTGGTGTTACTGCGGCCAGTGCCTCAGCGGCCTGGTTAAAAAAAGAATTTACCCTGTCGGGGGTGACGCAAACCGTAATCTATACGCGTTATGGCGCCAAAACCCCAATGCCGGAAAAGGAGAATCTTGCTTCGTTGGCGCAACATGGTGCGACTCTGGCGATTCACCTTGGGGTGAGCCATATTCATAAAATTGTCGATGAATTACTGCCTTTCTACGGTGAAAACTGTCCCGTTGCCGTGTGTTATCGCACCAGTTGGCCGGATCAGGACAAGGTAAGTGGAACATTAGGTGATATTGTTGAAAAAGTGCGTGCCAAAAAAATTACCCGTACGGCGCTAATCCTCGTGGGTCATGTGCTTGATCCGGAAGCGTTCAACGACTCTTTCCTTTACGATGAAGACAAGGCGCATATCTATCGGCCCAAAGTTAAACCCTCTGCACCGCGCAAGGTTAAGCGTTAGTTTTCATTAAACAAGAATAAAACCGCCAGTTGAGAAAGCTGACAGTTTATTCTTATCTGATATGAAGTTGGTAGCTATTTGGTAAAGCGGTAGGATTGAACCTGCTGTTCCTTGCCATCAATGAATGTGTAAGTCTCTGCAACCCACATATTGCTTCCAGAGACACGTATTTCCACGCGTACATTGGAGCGCTGCACACCTGTCACAGTTGTACCTTCGTTGTTGTTCAAATAGAAATCGTATTTGTTTGGCTCAGCTCGATATTCACCGGTAAAGCGCAAGGTTTCAGGTGATGCAGAAAACGATGAGATTAATGTAAAACCGCTGGCTTCATCATAGGTCATGGTTGCGGTACCGGAATGGTTAGTATCGCTGCCTTCTGCCTTGATGTCCGAGAGTTCAAATTTGGCTTCTGTTTTTGAAGTTAACACGACTTTTGCCTTGCCGCTGCCACTGATACGTTTGCCTTCAGTATCTGTAGACCAGATGGCAACATTCCATTCACCAATAAAATCTTCCAGATGGCGTTTACCTGCTTCGTCGACAGTTTCGCCCTGATTGGCGCCACCAATGGAATCTGCCAGCATTTTGGTGCGATTATCTTCACGTGCCTGGCCGTATTCGTACATGGCGCCGGTCGCGGCGCCAGCCGCAGCACCGGTTGCCGCACCAGCAGCAGCCCAGCCTTTTTCACCGGAAGCTGCGCCCATGGCAAGACCGAGCATGGCGCCGCCCGCTGCACCATAGCCGGCGCCGCGTCGTGCAGCTGCACCTTCTTCGGTATTGGCACAGCCGTAGATGCCAGTGATGATTGTAATAGCAATGAAGGCAGAAAAAAGACGGTTCATTTTATGCTCCTGATAAAGCCTGTGACGAAGGGCAATGATACTAGCATGGCATAACAGTTGATGACAGGTTTGGAAAAATGCGTACAAAGTCAATAAAAATGCAAGGGTTGCTTGTGTGGCAGGTGATACAGTTTGTATAGTGTTACGTGGTTTTATTATGCAGTTATGTAAAGACGCATACATGTCGAATAGGGGGGGAGAGTAGGGTGAAGATGCAGTTTTTGGCAGCAATACTGGTCTGTTTTTTCTTATCTGTATCCTGGGTTGTGGCCCAGGCAAATGATGAGGCAGTGGTACTTGAAGAGCAATGGACGCTGGATTCCTTTTTGAGGCGACCCGAGTCGGTTATCTATCATCCGGGGACTCAGTTGCTTTATGTATCCAATATCAATGGTGGTGGTGTTGAAAAAAATAACAGAGGCTATATCACCACGGTTAATCTGGAAGGCCAGGTGATTAAATCCTACTGGCTTGCGGGTTTAAATGCACCAAAAGGGCTCGCTCTGTCTGGTAATACACTTTATATAGCAGATATTGATGAGCTGATCGTCGTTGATATACCTGCGGCAAAAATCACACAGCGCTATCCGGCAGAGGGTGCCACTTTCCTAAATGATGTGGCAATTGATGCACAGGGTAATGTTTATGTATCAGATTCCTGGAGTTCACTGATTTACAAGCTGCCTTCCGGAGGTTCATCTCTGGAAATCTGGATTGATGATGAAGCGGTGAGAAACCCCAATGGGGTTTATGCTGAGCAGGACCATCTGGTTGTTGCGGCGGGTGATCTGAATGGCGAGCCACTGAATTCTAAAAAGCCGGGTTCAAAGCGTTATCTCAAAACCATTGATTACAGCACCGGGGACATAAAACCGTTACACACAACCGAGCCGGTTGGTGGTATTGATGCGATTGAAGCTGATGGCCAAGGGGGATATTGGCTCTCTGACTGGAAAGCAGGCAAAGTTATGCACTACAGCGCTCAAGGCCAAACAATGGTATTGCTGGAAAGAGAATCCGGTACAGCAGATCTGACTTATCTGGCTGAAACAAACACAATTTATTTGCCGTTAATGGAAGAACAGAAGCTGATGGCACTTGGGGTGGGGCATGCCGCACAGCAGGATTAGAACTCTTTAGCCTCGTTCATCAAAAGCTGTGTTTCCTTGCTGTACGCTATCCAGGTGTCAATAAGATGGCGATCCTCATTGTGTGCATCGGCAAGTTCAGCGGCACTTTCGAAGGCTTTAATTGCCTTGTCAAACTGTTGTTGATAGAACCAGCTTGAACCAATCAGCAGATGCAGGTTGACCACTTGTTTGGCTTCCCAGCTTATACCTGTTTCGGGGTCCGGAGTTATTTCCAGCTTGTCCAGAGCGGCGCGCGCAGTATCTGAGGCGGCCTGATATTGTTCGTTTTCAAAATAGAGATGAGCTAACTGAGTTGTTAACAAGACATCACTGGAAAGGGTGACTGCCTGCTGTAGTGCTTCAATCGCTTTGTCCTGTTCTTTTGCGCTGAGCCAGAGACTGGTGAGAAAGCGATAGTTCCTACTATTTTTCTTGATCTCACCCTGACGCAAACCTTGTTCAACAATAAGACCAGCGCGAAAGACATCACCGGATTCCTGCAGCAGGTGAGCAAGCTGGATAAGATGGGTTTCGCTGAGGGAATACTGATTAATATAGGCGGCATCAAGAACCTGCAACTGTCTATCGGTTTTCGCCTGGATATTGTAAATATCGGCCAGTTGAGTCCAGTAAGTACTTTTTGAATAATGGGCTATCAATTGCTTTAAAATCAATTCCATTGAAGCATAATTTTTTTCTTGAAAGTAAATGAAAGCAGCCAGTTGCAGCCAGCTTTCATCCGGGACTTCATCGTCCGAAATCAGGCTGAGAGCTTTTTCTATATTGCTTCGGGCATCGTCATATTGTTCCAGTGTATAGTAAAGCTGAGCACGAAAAGCATAGGCCTGTGCGGTGGGGTTTTCCTGTATAGCAAACCAATGCTCCAGATAGTGTAATGCCTCAGACGGATTTTCTTGAGCGGCGTATAACTGTGCCAGTGTAAATAGTGCTTCAAGTTTGGCGGACCGGGATAACTCCAGTGTCAGCATTAATTCATATATCTTCAGAGCTTCAGTGTACTGCTCCAGTTGCTGTTTGACATAGGCCTGCATTCGAAGTGTCTGTGCACGCTCATCCTGATTCAGCTTTCTATCGAGTAGTTTTTTAAGTTGTTCGTCTGCCTCATTCCATTGTTGTTGCTCAGTCAGGGCCTCTATTTTGGCTAATTTCTTATAGGTAGCATCGCGCAGAACAGGAGTTTGTCGCGTTTTGTCGTTGTGCTCGAGTTCGTGAGACGATGCTGGTGTTGCTGCAACAAGTGTAGATAGCAATAAGCAATACAGGCTGATTGTATAAATGATTTTGCTAGCCATTGCTAAATTATTTCTTTATCTCGAACTGGAAGGGGCGGCGCACGCCCCGGACTTCAATGGCTTGGCCATCGACAATGCGGGGCTGGAATTTCATTTTTTTAGCAGCATTGATTGCAGAGCGTGTGAAAACCCCAGGGGGTTCTTCTTCGACCACAATAACGTTTTTAACACTGCCATCGCGGGTGATTGTAAATTCCAGCAGCACATAACCGGATAGTTTGCGTTGCAGTGCGCGCTGTGGGTAAACCGGCGCTACGGCAAACAGAGGAATGAATTCGCTGTCTCCAGTACTAAATTTCAGATCTGTTGTTATCGTCATATCTATAGATGGAGTTTCAACAGACAGTTTGCTCGTTGGCATATTTGGAGATGATAACTCGGGAACTGGCACCGGTGGAGCAGGTTCAAGTAGTTCGGGTTTGTCTGGTAAATAGCGTTTATAGTTGGTATCGATACTGCGCTTTGGCATAACAACGCTACTGATATTGCTTGCTGATGAATCGTGTCGTATGTATGTGGCACTTTCGATTAACCAGGCCATTAACAGAAATAGTCCTGTGACAACAAGGCAGCCAAAAAAAGCAGGGATAAGATACGACAGGCGGATGCTCATAGCTCTGCGTTTAGCGAGGTGGATTTGTTGCTACCGAAACATCGTTAATGCCGATACTGCGGGCTGCATCAATAACAGCGGTCAGTGTTTTGACGTTGGCATCTTCATCGGCTTGAATCACTAGCGCGCTTTGTGGAGCAGCAGCGTGCAGGCTGGCAAGATTAGCCTGTACGGAAAGTACATCAATGCGGCGTTGGTCTACCCATATCTCATTTTGTTTGGTGATTGCTATCAGGATGTTCACATTTTCAACAGATTGAGTCATTTCCGCTTCCGGTCGATCAACCTCGACACCGGCGGGTTTGATAAAAGAAGCACTGACAACAAAAAAGATCAGCATAATAAACACCACGTCCAACATCGGCGTTAGATCGATGGGAGCTTCCTCTTCGCTGGCGATTTGAAGTAAACCCTTACGCATAATCTTTCCTTTAACCGAGCAGGTGGTCGAGCTGGCGTTCCTGTTGCAGAGAAGTCTGCTTGAGAACTACCATGGCGATAAAGCCGGATAATGCGGCAACCATGCCTGCCATCGCTGGAATAGTTGCACGGCCGATACCGTCAGCCATGGCGCGGCTGTCACTGCTATCTGTCAGGGCCATCACTGCAAATACTTCAATCATGCCGGTTACGGTACCGAGTAAGCCTAACAGGGGGCCAAGTGCGACGAGTGCGCTGACCAATGGAATAAAGCGTTGAATTTGCAGCAGTACATGCGAGTGCAAACCCTCGCGAATGCGGTGCGCACACCATGAGTGATGTTCACTGCGAGCCTGCCATTGCTGCGAAACCTGTTGCAGCTTGTCAGGGAGCTGGAAACGATAAAAACACAGACGCTCAAATACCAGGGCCCAGATGGCGAAAATCAACGCTGCAATCAACCACAGTACTGGCCCGCCGCGAGCCATAAACTCCTGAAGCATAAATAGCAGCTGTGTCATGCCAGACGCTCACTGTTTTCCATGTTGTCTGCAACGACACCATAGGATTGTTGTTCTAGAATGGTAAGAATCTGCCGTGCGCGGTAATTGACAACCGCGTGCAGCATTACTGTCGGTACCGCGACACACAGTCCGAGAACGGTGGTGACAAGAGCACTGGAAATACCGCCGGCCATGGCCTGGGGATCACCTGCGCCGTAAATGGTAATAGCCTGAAACGTCATAATCATGCCGATCACAGTACCGAGCAAACCAAGTAGTGGAGCAACCATAGCGATTACCTTAAGCGCGGAGATGCCTTTTTCGATCTCGGGCCGCTCTTTGAGTATCGCTTCAGCGAGTTTGAATTCGAGGTTTTCAATATCCAGCTGTTTATTTTGCTCGTATACCAGCAATACGCGACCGAGTGGGTTATCCGGAGAAGCTTTGGATTGTTGCAGCTGCTGTGTTACTCGACTAAAGACAAAGCGCAGGTGGAACAGTCGCCAACACGCCAATACGATAGCGACGACAGCGAGCAGTGTAATGACGACGCCGACACTGCCACCCTGTTTCCAGCGCTCAGCTATTGATGGGCTTGTGATTAAAGCAGCGAGGTAGGTGCCACCATTAGGTCCGGTAGGGTCGATGGCGAAGCGATGGTAGCCGCTATTGGCACTTTGTAATGCGAGTGCTGCCTTGGAGTACTGGTTGCCGGTAAAACCTGCTTCAGGTTGACGGGGTAAAACCATCAGTTGTTGACTTTGGCCATTAAAGCCCAGGTATTGGCCCGCCTGTACGAGGTTAAAAGAACCAACTCGTAATACGGTTTGTTCGGTTTGTTGTCCGTCGGGAGTAATGACCATGGCACTAAAGGTTTCCACAGTACCGGCCTTCGTCATTTCCCGTTGCGATTCAAACCATAGATGTTCCATATCCTGTATGGAAGGTAGTGTGGTGGAGGCACTCATGGATTCAATCAGAGCGGTTAGTCGTTGTTCCCTACCCGGGTATTGTGCACTGATAACCGAGGTTTCAAACTCGCTGCGCAAATCGGCAGCGGTTGCGGAGACATGGCCGAAAAGTTCGGTCAAGGAGCCGAGTCGTTCCTGTAATTGTTCCTGGCGAGCCTCGATTTGCAACTCGTTATCGGCAAAGATTTGTTCGAGCTCTGCGCTACGTGCTTCCAATTGCTGTTTTTGCTTGAGCATATCGGCAAGTAGCTGCTTTTGCTTGTTGCGGTTAGCAATGAAGTCTTTTTCCCGTTGCCGCTGCTCTGCAGTTTCCAGAATCTGCGCTTGCTTGACCCTTTCCAGCAGGCTTTCAAGGCTATCAGATGGTTGTAGAGCGGGCGGTTGTTGGGAAGATGTCTGTTGGGCAACTGCGGTATTACTGACCCAGGCGATTATCAGTACAAACAAGCATGTCATGTATTGCAGTTTATTCATTGTGCTTGCCTCCCGTCCTGATTCCCCGGTCCGGTTGTGGGTGCGGAAATCGGTAGCGTCAATAAATCGACGGCGGCTTGCTTGTTAGCAAGCAACAATCCTTGTTCTATGGAATGGCGGTAGTGATGTTCGTCGAGCAGTTGCCATTGCTGCTCGGTTTGACTCCAGTGACCAAACACCTGTTGGTCACCGGTTTCAAATAGCAGTGCAATACGGCCTACGCGCAGGATGTTAACAGCCATGGGCGTGCCGTTGATATCTATAACATCCGGGTAGCTGTCGATTTTACGCCCATACTCTCTTTCGATGGAGTAGGCTTCCAGTACTTGGCGAAACTTTTCTGCCGTTGAAATATTGGCAAGATCAATATTGCGGCGCAACAGGGCAATACGCTCACGGCGTTCTTCGAGATGAAAAGGTAGATCCAGCTCAACAAAGGCAGCAAGGCTTTCAATCATTTGCAGCATCAATGGCGAGATACGGCGTTCCATCATAGTGGCTTGCTCAAGCGATGTGCTGAGCTCGACGAGTTGTTGTTGCTGACTGGCGATTTGCTGATTCAATCGCGTATTGTAAATTTTCAGGCTGGCAACTTCCTGGCTGGCCTGACGGTATTGCTCAAGCAGTGTCAGGGTTTGTTCATAAGTTGCATCAATTGCACTCTGGGATTGACCAGCAGCTTTGATTTTCTCAGCTTCTGCCTGCTGGATATCCTCAAGCTCGGTGGCGCTGGCCGGCATGGCTAGAAACAGTGCAAGCAGCATGGAGGAAACAACGCAAAATCGTGTAGGGCTCATGCTTTCCTTCAGGTTTAGATGATGTTTTGTCGGGGTGGCAAAGATACCAAATAACGCGCTGGAATGCCTGATTTGTGGAGGCTTTTTTAAGTTTTTCATCAGCAATGGTTAGCTGTGTAAGTAGTTTCCGCGAATTGGGTGGCATATAGCCAGGCCAGGTTGTCCCGCTCGCATCAGAAACTTAAAATAGACGACCGCGTCGGCCCTGTGCGGCCGCGCTTTTTCCATAGTGGATAACTTAAGGCAGGTAGATTTTTCATGCAGTTAAACAAGGTTCCGGCTACCGTAGTGACCGGCTTTCTCGGCAGTGGCAAAACCACATTGCTGTCAAATATTATCAAGCAGGCTAACGGCAAGCGTATCGCAGTGATTGTCAACGAATTTGGCGAACTGGATATTGATGCGGATCTGCTGCGTTCGTGCCCGCTCGAGGGTTGTGAAGATGAGGCCTCAGCAACGGCAGCGGATAACGACAGCGGTGTCTATGAGCTTGCCAATGGCTGTATCTGCTGCACAGTGGAAGAGGAATTCTTGCCAGTGATGAAAGAGCTGGTGGAGCGCCGTGAGGAAATCGATCATATCCTCATTGAGACTTCGGGACTGGCACTGCCCAAGCCCCTTGTGCAGGCATTTAACTGGCCCGAAGTTAAGCAGCACTGCACGGTGGATGCGGTAATCACTGTGGTAGATGGCCCGGCAGTCGCGGATGGTCGTATGGCGCATAACCCGGAGAAGGTTCAGCAACAGCGTATCCAGGATGAAAATCTTGATCACGATCCTTCTCTGCAGGAGTTGCTGGAAGATCAGCTCTGTTCTGCAGATCTGGTGATTGTGAGTAAAAATGATCTATTGAATGAAGAGCAGCGCGAGTCAGTTGAAGATGTGGTGCGCAGCCATGTGGCCGATGAGGTAAAAACCCTGAATATCTCCAAAGGAGAAGTGGCGAGTGAACTGATTATGGGGCTTGAATCTGCGTCCGAAGATCGTATCGAGGATATACATACCCACCATGATCATCACCACGACCATGATGAGGAACATCACCATGCTCACGACCACTTCAGTTCGGCTTCTCTGGAGTTTGGTGAGATGGATGCGGATAAAACCCTGCAAATCGTTAATGACCTGATCGCAACGCAAACCATCTACCGTGTAAAAGGTTTTCTTGCCGTTCCAGGTAGACCCATGCGTCAGGTGTTGCAAGGGGTAGGTATGCGCATCGATCAGTATTTTGATCGTCTCTGGCAGGAAGGTGAACCACGTAACAGCCGCCTGGTGTTTATTGGTAAAGATCTGGATGAAGTGGCATTACGTGAGGCTTTGTCAGGTGCTTGCGTTTGATTATTGCGAAAGGTAGGGCAGCGTGCACCTGCTAGCTGCAAAGCCCGGTGGTTTTGCTGACGAAGAAGGTATTATTGATCTGCAGCAGACTCCGGGAGAACTGGTTATTCTGTCTGCCCAGGATACGTCTCTCGGATTACTGGCGGATGTGGCACAATGGTTGCCCGAGCATTACCCATCCCTGCGTTTGGCCAATCTGATTCATTTAAATAAACCGGCTGCCTACGACCTTTATGAACACAGCGTGCTACAGCATGCCAAAGTGGTGGTGGTTTCCCTGCTTGGTGGCAAGAACTACTGGCCCTATGGTGTCGAGCAGCTTGTCGAGCTTGCCAAAATTCGGCAGCAAACACTGATCATTGTGCCCGGTGATGAAACACCGGATGCAGAGTTATTTGCCAGCTCCACTGTTACACAGGAGCACTGTGTGCGGGTTTGGCGCTATTTGCGCGAAGGTGGCAAGCGCAACACAGAGAATCTGTTCAATTTTTTACTTGCTGAATATTTTCCCAACGCATGGACAGAGCAACCGATCTGGGAAGAGCCGCGTACCTTGCCCCATACATTAATCTACAACAAGGAACACCAGGAAATCAGTTTTGCCGAGTGGCAGCAGGAAACAGATCCCGAACTGCCGACAGCCTTGTTATTGTTTTACCGCAGTCACCTTGTATCTGGCAACACAAGTGCATTTGATGACTTTATTTTTGCGCTTGGACAACAGCGTCTGAATGTGCTCCCTGTGGCAACAGGTTCATTAAAAGACAGTGAGTGTCGCCTGTTGGTGGATGATCTATCACAACGAGCAGATTGCAAGGTGATTGTGAACACCACAAGTTTTTCCCAGCACACCCAGGGCAATGCATCGCTCTCGTCTGAGCCGCAAATAGATAACCCGCGCAGTTTTTTACTGGATATACCGGTGATTCAGGCGATTATGGCGGCTAACAATAAAGAAGACTGGCAGGAAAATGATCAGGGGCTGCGCGCACGGGATATCGCGATGAATATTGCACTGCCGGAATATGATGGTCGCATTATCAGTCGCGCGGTAAGTTTCAAGGAATTACATGGCCGCTCGGAGCGCACTGAAGTAGACGTGATTCGCTATGTATTGCATCGCGAACGCGCAGACTTTGTTGCAGAGTTGGCTGCGCGCTGGGCAAGGTTAAGTGGCAAAGCTAATAATAAAAAGCGTATTGCCCTCGTGCTTGCCAATTATCCAACCAAAGATGGCCGTATCGGTAATGGCGTTGGTCTCAATACGCCAGCGTCAGCGATCAATATTTTGCATGCACTACGGGATAATGATTATCCTGTTGAAAATATACCTGAAAATGGCGATGCGTTAATTGCGCAGTTGCTGCAAGGTGTTACTAATGATATTGATACACTGCCGTTAAAAGGTTGTCAGCAAAGTCTATCATTGCAAGATTACGAAGACTTCTTTTCTTCGCTACCCGAACAAAATCAGCAAGCGGTACTGCAACGCTGGGGTAAGCCGGAACAGGACCCAAAATATCGCAAGGGTCGTCTGATGATTGCAGGTATACGTCTTGGTTTAACCTTTGTCGGTATTCAGCCTGCGCGTGGTTTTAATATTGATGTAGTTGCAAACTACCACGACCCCGATCTTGTGCCACCTCATAGTTATCTGGCGTTTTATGCCTGGCTGTCCCGTGTGTATCAGGCTGATGCAGTAGCGCATATTGGTAAGCACGGTAACCTCGAGTGGTTGCCTGGAAAAAGTGTGGCGCTCAGTGAAAACTGTTGGACAGATTGTTTGCTCGGACCTGTGCCGCATCTCTATCCGTTTATTGTCAATGATCCCGGTGAAGGGGCGCAGGCGAAACGGCGTGCACAGGCGGTTATTCTCGATCATCTGATGCCACCAATGGCCCGTGCGGAAACTTATGGCGAGCTACAAGTACTGGAAAACTATGTCGATGAATTTTATCAGGCATTGGGTGTTGATCCGCGCCGTGAGGAATATTTGCGCGACAAAATTTTGCAGCTCATTGCCGAGATTAATTTGCGTGATGAACTTGATGTTGAAGAAGAGGCAGAGGAATCCGAGTTACTGAATGAAGTGGATGCCTATCTGTGTGAATTAAAAGAAGCGCAAATTCGTTATGGCTTGCATATCTTCGGTGAAACGGTTCAGGGCGATCAGCTAGCTGAAACACTGGTTGCATTATTGCGCCTACCTCGTGGAGAAGCGGCTCACGATCGCGGTTTGTTACATGCACTGGTCGAGGATTTTAATTTACGCTGTGAAAATGGTGAGCTGTTTGATCCTCTGTTGTTTGATGCGAAAGCAGAATGGCAGGGCAGCAAGCCGGGTGTTTTGCAAGCAATCACAGAAAACCCCTGGCGTAATCATGCTGATACTCGTGAGCGCCTTGAGCTTTATGCCCAGTACCTGGTAGAGAATGTGATGTGTCATGGCCGCTACCCGCAATCAGAATTACCGACAACCAATGTAGTGTTGCTGTATATGCATGACCGGGTGATGCCAGCAGTACATGACTCCGGCGTTGATGAAATCAGGCATTTTGTTGGCGCATTGTCGGGACGTTTTGTGCCGCCAGGTCCGAGTGGTGCGCCGACCCGTGGGCGACTCGATGTGCTACCAACCGGAAGAAATTTCTATTCTGTTGATAACCGTGCAATCCCGACACGCAGTGCGTGGGAGCTGGGGCAGCAATCAGCAGAGTTACTCGTGCAAAAGTATATGCAGGAACATGGTGATTATCCCAAACAGCTGGGCATTTCTGTATGGGGAACGGCGACAATGCGTACCGGTGGTGATGATATTGCCCAGGCACTGGCATTGATGGGGGTGCGACCAGTGTGGGCTGAAGCGAGTAACCGTGTGGTTGATGTGGAAGTGATACCGGGCTTTCAGTTAAATCGTCCGCGGGTAGATGTGACCTTGCGCATCTCGGGTTTTTTTCGCGATGCATTCCCGAATGTGGCGCGTTTGTTTGATATTGCTGTTAAGGCACTGGCAAGTTATGAAGAACCGGGTGAGATTAATACGATTCGCGCCCATATTGAAGCGCAAAAACAGCACTTGCTTGAAGACGGTGTTGAAGAAAGCCTGGCAGCGGCTCAGGCACAGTGGCGAGTATTTGGCTCCAAACCCGGTGCGTACGGCGCGGGTTTGCAGGGTTTAATCGACGAACGTGTCTGGGATAACGAGGCGGATCTTGCCAAAGCCTATGTCAACTGGGGTGGCTATGTGTATAGCCAGGACAATTTTGGTGGTGAAGCTTTTCAGCAATTTGAACAGCGCCTTGGTGACCTCGATGCAGTAATTCAGAATCAGGACAACCGCGAACACGACCTGCTCGATTCCGATGATTACTACCAGTTTCAGGGGGGTATGACCAATGCGGTGCGTGTCTTAAAAGGTGCAATGCCCGAGGTATATCATGGCGATCACTCGAACCCGGCAGCACCGAAAATTAATACCTTGAAAGAAGAGCTCAATAAAGTCGTGCGTTCCCGTGTAGTGAACCCGAAGTGGATCGGCGCGATGCGTGAGCATGGCTATAAAGGCGCGTTTGAGATGGCGGCTTCCGTGGATTATCTGTTTGCCTACGATGCCACAACGGATTTTATTGAAGACTACCAATATGCAATGGTGAGCGATGCGCTGGTACTCGATGAAACCAATCGTGAATTTCTGCAACAGCACAATCCCCATGCCCTGAAAGAGATGGCAGAACGTTTGCTTGAGGCGCAGCAGCGTGGTTTGTGGCACTCCCCAGGTGATTACCAACAGGCTTTGACGGAACTGCTGTTGGAGATTGATAATAGCTTGGAGTCGTCTCTGTAGAGCTTACTGCGAATCTGAACCATGAAAAAATATCTTCCTCTGTTTCATAACTGTGAAGGCCGCCACGCACTGGTGGTGGGTGGCGGTGCGGTGGCGCAGCGTCGTTGCCGCACACTGGTTGAACACGGTTTCAGGGTTCATGTGGTATCCCCCGAGATTCTTGATGGCCTTAAGGATTATCTTGAGCAAAGTGGTAATACTTATGAGCTGATTCCATGGAGCGACAGCAAACTTACCCAGCCAGCTATTGTAGTTGCCGCGACAGATAACACAGCAGTTAATCAGTCTGTGGCACAGGCGGCAGCCCAAAAACATATACCGGTAAATGTGGTTAACGATTCCGATCTTTGTGACTTTATCTTCCCGTCAATTATTGAACGCGAGCCGCTGTCGATCGCGGTTACCGCCAGTGGCGCATCGCCGGTATTGGCGCGCTTGTTAAAAAACCTTATTAACGGACTTGTGCCTGCATCCTATGGCAAGCTTGCCGAACTGGTAGGGCGCTATCGCAAGCCGGTACGTGCAGCGATTGATGATGAGAAAAAGCGTGTAGCATTTTGGGAAGTAGTATTACAGGGGCCGATTGCTGAGGCGATCTTTTCCGGCAAAGATGAAGAAGCGCAAGCTTTATTGGAGCATGCACTTAAAGATCCGGATAAAACTATTGCGAGTGGAGAAGTCTACCTGATAGGTGCGGGCCCGGGAGATCCAGGGTTGTTAACAATGCGTGCGTTTCGTTTGATTCAACAAGCAGATGTGGTGTTGTACGATCGCCTGGTTTCAGATGAAGTCATGGCACTGGTAAGGCCGAACGCAGAGAAAATTTATGTGGGTAAACAGCGTGATGATCATGCCGTGCCACAGCAGGAGATTAATCACTTGCTAGTGGAACATGCGAAAAAAGGCAAGCGTGTTGCCCGCCTTAAAGGCGGCGATCCGTTTATTTTTGGTCGCGGTGGTGAGGAAATTGAACAGTTGTCGAGTGAACAGGTGCCGTTTCAAGTGATTCCGGGTATTACGGCTGCAAATGGCTGTGCTTCGTATGCGGGAATTCCGTTAACACACCGTGACCATGCACAGTCAGTGCGCTTTGTCACCGGCCAGCTTAAAGACGGCACCGTGAATCTCGATTGGGAGCAGTTGATACAACCGTCACAGACCGTGGTGTTTTATATGGGACTTAAGGGTTTATCAGTGATTAGCCAATCACTGATAGAGCACGGTGCGGATAAGCACTTACCTGTAGCCCTGATTGAACAAGGGACAACAGCTGAACAGCGCGTGCATGTAGGGACGCTGGAGACGATTGCCGGTATTGTCGATCAGGCAACGGTTAAATCACCAACTTTGTTGATTGTTGGTTCTGTGGTGTCGCTGCACGAAACATTACGCTGGTTTGAAAGCTGATTTGAGAACTGGTTCAAGCCTCCGAGTCTGGAGTCGGGTTTAACAAAGAAAAACAGCGTGCTACACTGCGATCATGCAACCACGGATTGGTTGTATTAAGGAAATTAGTTGTATTTTAGTTATATTAAGGAAATACCCATATGATAAGGAGATCAGTTATGGAACAGACCGCATTTTCCCAACCCCATTTATATTCCACTACAGCACAGCAGCATGATGATGAATATGTCTTGCGAGAAGCCGTGCGAACAATCTACCCGGGTGAAAAAGGTAGCCAGCACTTTGTGCGCCAGTATGGCGATAAACTTATCGCAGTGCGCTATCGCAAGAGCGATGCAGAACGCTTGCAAACCACCATTGAAATTAGCGTCGATAACAGCTTCATAGGCGCAACGGATTCACAGTTGCCGATGTTAGTCAATCTCGCCGTCAATCTATGCGAGACCGGCTTGCGCGAGCGCATCCGACAAGCTGGTGGTTGGTGGGATATTCAGCGCCGGGTCTGGCGGCTCGACTACGACAAGGTAATCGCACTGGGTCTCGTTGACCGGATTATTCAATTCAGTTGAGTGTAGAAGTCAGGGTAGTCGGACATATACGTGTGGCTGGTATTTGAGGGTCGGTATTATAAGCGGCATGATTTAAGGTATTATGCGCTTTTTTCAGCGTAGCCATTTCCACCACACATATGTCCGACGCCAAAGGCAAATCCAAAACACTGATGGTGCAGGGCTGCACCTCCGATGCCGGTAAAAGCACGGTGGTAGCAGGCCTGTGCCGCGTATTGGCGCGTCGCGGTCTGTCAGTGGTGCCATTCAAGCCACAGAACATGGCGTTAAACAGCGCGGTCACCGTAGACGGCGGAGAAATAGGTCGCGCCCAGGCAGTACAGGCGCAGGCCTGTGGTCTTGAGCCTCATACCGATATGAATCCGGTGTTGTTAAAACCCAATACCGATATCGGCGCCCAGGTAATCATTCACGGCAAGGCCATCAGTGAAATGGATGCGGTGAGCTATCACGATTACAAAGCTACAGCAATGAAAGCGGTGCTCGAGTCTCACCAGCGACTGGTGCAACAGTATGAAGCGGTACTTGTTGAAGGAGCGGGAAGCCCGGCAGAAATCAACTTGCGCGATAACGATATTGCTAATATGGGTTTTGCCGAAGCAGTAGACTGCCCGGTGATTCTTGTTGCCGATATCGACAAGGGCGGTGTCTTTGCCCATTTATGTGGCACCTTGGCTTTACTCTCCGAGTCAGAGCAGCAACGGGTTTGCGGCTTTGTGATTAATCGCTTTCGCGGTGATATAGCCTTGCTGCAAAGCGGCCTTGACTGGCTTGAGGAAAAAACCGGCAAGCCGGTACTCGGTGTGCTTAATTACCTGCATGGCTTTCACCTTGAAGCAGAAGATGCGGTTAATTGCAGTTCCACTGCGCTAAGTACAGACAAACCAACATTAAAAGTTGTTGTGCCAGTTTTTTCACGTATCAGTAACCATACCGACTTTGATGTGCTGCGTTTGCACCCGCAAGTGGATTTTCAATTTGTCGGGCCCGGTGAAACACCACCACCGGCAGATTTGATTATCCTGCCTGGTAGCAAAAGTGTGCTCGCCGATATGCAGTGGCTGAAAGATAATGGCTGGGTAGAAGCGATACAAAAACACCTCCGCTACGGCGGCAAATTGCTGGGCATTTGTGGTGGTTTTCAACTGCTTGGCCAGGAAATTCATGATCCTCTGGGTATTGAAGGCGAGCCCGGCAGTGGAAAGACACTTGGCTTGCTGGATTTTTCCACCACACTCGAAGCGGAAAAACAGTTACACCGGGTTACGGGTGAGTTGAGCCTGGATCAGGCGCAGGTGAGCGGTTATGAAATACACGCGGGAATTTCTACGGGTCCGGCACTGACGCAATATTTTGCCCGGGTTAAAGGTGTAGATGGCAATGCAGATGCAGAGGATAAGGAAGATGGTGTGGTTTCCTCTGACGGACAAATTATTGGCACTTATTTACATGGCGTGCTCGACGAGCAGTCTGCGCGCAGTGTGATCCTGCAATGGGCGGGCCTTAGAGACAGCGAAGAAATTGACTATCACGCACTGCGAGAAAGGGATATTGACCGCCTCGCAGATGAGTTGGAACGTGCACTCGATATAGGCGCGATGATAGAGCAGCAGGGCTGGTAAAACCCCTTATAGAACAGCTAATTACGCGGGCTTTCCTTGACCGCTTCAGAGGTAGCCCCTATAATGCACGCCCTTTACCGGAAACGGTAAGTAACTAGTTGATGCGGGGTGGAGCACCTGACAGAATGTTGGGCTCGATTCCAAAAGAGGCCGAAGGTCGTACAACGACCGTACCAGATTCGGTTAGAAACAGTTAATTGCGGGGTGGAGCAGCCTGGTAGCTCGTCGGGCTCATAACCCGAAGGTCGTTGGTTCAAATCCAGCCCCCGCTACCAAACTTATGAAAACCACAAGCTTTGCTTGTGGTTTTTTCGTTCTGCGGGGGCTGAATTGCCGGCCTTCGGAGGTACACGCCGAAGGCGTTCGAACGGGCGCAAATGTCTTTGCGCCTGATCCGTTCTCACCCGAAGAAAAAAAGGGGACGGATCTATTTTGCACTAGACACCACTACCGGTTCAGACAATAATCAAGTTTATTCAAGGATGAATAGGAGTAAACATATGCCCAAGAAGGCAAGGGTTTTAGTGCCCAACTACCCACACCATATTGTTCAACGTGGCCATAACCGAAAAGCGGTTTTTCTGATAGAAGACGATTATCGTTATTACCTCGAAAATCTTAAACAATTCAAAACAACCTATGGTATCAAAATCTATGCTTACTGTTTGATGACCAATCATGTTCATTTATTGGTAGAACCCCCGGATGATGCGACAGTACTATCGAGAATGATGAAACGCTTAGCGGGGAGACAGGCTGCTTGTATCAATAAGCGAGAAGCCAGAAGCGGTGCATTATGGGGAGGGCGGTTTAAAGCCAGTCCGGTTGACCGAGAGTGTTACCTGCTGGCTTGCTCCAGATATATCGATCTTAATCCTGTTAAGGCCCGAATGGTGTTTAAGCCGGAGGATTACCCCTGGTCAAGTTATCGAAAGAAAGCGGGTTATGAAAGTATGGATTGGCTTGACACAGATAGTTGCTTTGACGGGTTGGGAAGCCCAAATAAAGACAGATGTGTCGCTTATCAAGAGTTTGTCGGGCAAGGAACTCCGAGTGTGGAGCAAAAATTTATCGCACAGGCGCTACAGCGTAACCAACTTACAGGTGATGATCTTTTTATAGATGAAATAGAGCAATGTTTGGGTTTCAGAATTGAGCATAGGGAGAGAGGGCGCCCGGTTCGCACTTAAAATGAAAATAGATCCGTCCCCTTTTTTTCCTGGTTATACTTAAACAAAGTTGTTTCAAAACTATCTATTTCGGGCCAAATGCTCTCGCCATCTATGGGGCAAGTAACATAGTTGATACTGGTATAACCGTAACAACCCACTAAACCATCACGGCCCACCATGTCACCATTCATGCAAAATGCAAAGAAGTTATACCCGGCGATCACCTGCTCCGTTTTTCTATCAACAACCTGAATGGCTCGCCACTGAACAAAATCATGCTCATAAGTTGTCTCTGTTTCCCGGTATTCATACGGTGCTTTTAATTTCGCCGGATCATCAAAGCCTTCTACTGCAACACAGTGCTCACCCACAAAGGGAGTCTCAGTGAATACTTCTCTGTTTGTATCTATTCCTCTTTCATAGGGGCCGCAAAGCGGATGCCCGATATCGGCGAGAAAAGCCCTGTAATATTCAAACTTCTCCCGCCCGACCTTATATTGCGCATCACCTCTATTAAAATAAGAACCAGAAAGCCTTACCACATCACCGGGAAACTCAACATACTGAAGCCCGTTATTTAAATAAACACTCGCTCTTCTGAATAAATCTCGCTGTGCTAGCGTTTTTTGAGTCTCGTAAACACCCTCAGCCACAATCGGCTTTCTTCCCCACGGGCCACCATATTTCTCACATTCTTCTTTAGCAAGGTTGTTCTTGTGTTTTCCGTAGGTATGGTCAGAGATATAACAGCCGCTGAGCAATAGAGAAAGCACCGCCACGGCGCAGGTTTTAACACGCAACTCCAGGCGAATGGGTTTGATTGCAGGAGTAGTGGTCTTTGTTCTGTTTTTGGTGAGCATGAATTTTACTTTTTTAGAATACGGCGTTACTACGTATGCATTCTATACATCGTAGTTCGAGTTTTACAATCGAAGCAATGAAGTTTTTAAGAAAAGAAAAAGGGGACGGATCTATTTTCTTTAGATTTGTTTAGATAAATAAATCTGTCCGCAAGCTTTGCTTGTGGTTTTTTTCGTTCTGCGGGGGCTGAATTGCCGGCCTTCGGACGTACACGCCGAAGGCGTTCGAACGGGCGCAAATGTCTTTGCGCTTGATCCGTTCTCACCCCAGCCCCGCTACCAATAAAAAAGCCATAAACAATGTTTATGGCTTTTTTAGGTGTCGGTCATATTACCCTAGGGTGATCTATTCTGTTCCTGGTTCTGCCTGTTACCTTTATAAGTACTATCTAAAGGCAGAGAAATTTCAGTTGTCACTTGATCATCCAGAGGATCCTGATCCACTGCGTCGACAACACCATCATTGTCGTCATCATAATCACAAACATCGCCACTGCCGTCATTATCATTATCTGACTGACTGGCATTAGAGATGGTTGGGCAGTTATCAATCAGATCGCCAACACCATCACCATCCGCGTCGTTCATGGCAAAGCTTGCCTCAATGGTACAATCAGCGGTGATAGCGTTAGTGACATAATTAATGCCGTCAATTGGATCATAAGGGTCATCATAATAACTGCCACCACAGGTTCCTCCTATCGGAGTCACGACATGGTAGCCAACAGCCGGAGTTATGTTATAGACGTTAGAGTGACCATAAGTAATGTCAGTCGGGCCATCAGGAGAAATGGTGCCATTGGCTCCGGCTGAAGGCGTGACGGTATGACGCCTGACCTCAAACTCGGGTTGTATGGTGCAATCTTCGGTGACGGTTAAGGTAAAGGTAATGCCATTCGTTGTATCGTAAGCATCACCGCTGGTGTACACGAGATTGCAAGTACCGCCCAATACATTTAAGTAATGCCCCGTGTCGGGGATGATATTAAAATCGACGATTGTGTTATAGGGAATGTCAGTAGGCAGCGCAGGGGTGATTGAACCATTGGCACCGACAGGGCCTGAGACAGTGTAGATATTAATGGCATAGTTTGGCTCTACGGTGCAGTCAGCAGTAATCGCAGCGGTGGTGTAGACGATGCTGCTATAAGGGTCGCCGCTATAAGAACCTCCGCAAGTACCACCAACCGATACAATATGGTAACCAGGCTGCACATCAATGGTGAATTGAGTTGTACTGTCACGAGCTATCTCCTGATCTGTCGACGGCAACATGGAGCCGTTAACACCCGCATTTGGAGCAACCGTAAATACCGAACCCAATGCCGGATTGGTCTGCTCAGCCGCAAAGGCAGAACCAGCAAAGCCACTATCCACCGCCTGCACACTCCAGTAGACCTGGTCAGTAATACTATCGATTGTCCAGGTTCGATTGTGATCCACATTACCAGCGGCAGCTACCTTGCGATAGCCATCGCCAGCAGACATGGCAGCCATAATTTCATTGCCGCCCGGGGTAGTACCGACGCGCAGGTTATAGGTCAATCCCGTCGCCACAGTCTCGTTGTCCGTGGCTGCATCCCAACTGAATGTCATGGCACTACCGTTAACGCTGGTGGCAAGATTGGTGGGGGCGGATGGTATTGCATTGTTCAGTTGTGTATCGTTTTCATAGACATGAGTGCCATAACCGAGACCCTCGAAATTGCCCATGGCGAGTAGATCCAGGTCGCCGTCATTATCGTAGTCTGCCCATTGCAAGGCACCGCTACCAGTTGCATCCGTTATACCTAGCCCGCTTACCTCGGCAAAGGTTTCCGAACCAAAAGCAGGCAGAAAATTGCGATACACCAGAGTTTTACTACTGTACGTACTATCTGTACCAGATACGATCAGATCGATACGGCCATCATTGTCAAAATCTCCCCAATCCAGCTCACCTGATCTAAGCGCGGTCAGATTGGTGGATACCTCGGTAAAGCTGCCGCTATCGTAGTTGAACAGATGGAATTCCGGGTCACCGACCTCACCGGGTTTGCCCATTAACGCCACATCCAGGTCGCCATCGTTGTCGTAATCAGCCCATGCTGCAGAAATAGAGTTCAGTGTCGCAAGCTCTGCCAATTCCACGAACACGCCGGCGTCATTGCGGTAGACTTTGGTCGTTCCGACAAAACTACCGCCAGCGGTATTGCCTGCTAGCAACACATCGAGATCGCCGTCATTATCGTAATCGCCCCATGCAGCGGAGCCTATTGATGTACCGGTTAACCCTGCATTGATGTCTACAAAACTGCCGTTGTCATTGCGATAAATAATGGATAAGTGAGAGGTGCCATTATAGCCGGCAGCGAGTAGATCAAGGTCGCCATCATTGTCATAGTCACCCCAGTTGAGTGATGCACCCGACATGCCCGGCAAACCGGCAACGATATCGGTAAAGCTACCGTTATCATTGCGATAAATATCCAGATAGTATGAGCTGCCAAGGGTCAGCCCCGCGGTAGCGAAGTCGAGGTCGCCGTCATTATCGTAGTCGCCCCATTTCACGGCACTGTTATATCCCCCGGAGATAGCTGCAGCAATGTCCGTGAAGGTGCCGCCATCATTGCGCAGCACGCCCGCATAGTCAGCCCCTGACTGAGCACCGGCAACGAGTAAATCAAGGTCACCGTCGCTGTCATAATCTCCCCAGTCACCTGAGCCGAGCACCAGGTCCGGCACATTGGCGGCAACATTGTGAGTGAAACGCTGGTTGCGATAGATGCGGGTCTGGTGGTTGGGAGATATACCAAACCCGGTGGCGCCACTAACAATCAGATCTGTATAACCATCGCCATCAAAATCACCACTATCAACAGATCCGCTTATTGGCACAATACCGTGATGTAGTTCGACAAACGAGCCCGCTTCGTTACGGAAGATACGGGTATCAGCATCAAGAATGGATATCAGTGATGTACCCACCTGAATCAGATCAAGATCATTATCATTATCAATATCGGCCCACTCTATATCGTAACCTCTGTTGGCACTTAATCCAGCTGAAATATCAGTAAATACCCCGCTGTTATTGTTATATATGGCTGTCACATAATTGTTATTAACGCGGCCATGGATTACCAGGTCGAGGTCGTTATCATTATCGTAATCACCCCAGGCAACTTTTGGCCTGCCTGATAAGAGCCCGGAGTAAGCGGGTAAGCCTGCATTGATATTTGTGAAGGTATCATTACCGTTGTTGTGGAAGATATGGGCAGCATTATCTCCTACCACAACAATATCGATGTCGTCGTCATTATTGTAATCGCCCCAGGCAACACGACCGATTGCGGTAGGCGTCAAACCCGCCAGCAGATCGATATAAGCGCCATTGTCATTACGATAAACCCGGGTGACGGGTGCGCCGCCATTATCACTGGTACCAGTTAAGACCACATCCAGGTCGTTGTCGCCATCGTAGTCAGCCCAGCTCGCGTTGCCATATTTAATATTGTAAAGATTTGCATTGATATCAACAAAAGCACCACTGTCGTTACGATAAATAGCTGTTTTTGGTTCGCCGCCGACCTCACCGGTAATCAACAAATCCAGATCATTATCGTTGTCAAAATCGCCCCATTCGATTGAAGGATGAGCATAGCCTGGTAAACCCGCACTAATATCAGAGTAGCTGCCATCTGCATTTTGCTGGTAGATATAGGTGCCGGTTCCACTCAGCGTAATCAGGGCAAGATCAAGGTCACCATCGTTATCGTAATCTCCCCATGCCACATCGCCTGCATTGCCGGAAGGGACATAGACACTGGCGAGGTTGGTAATGCCAATATCATGATAAAACTCAGCTCTGACGGATACAGACCAAAGCAGTGATAGAGAAACGAGTAGAAACAACGACAAGCGTGATTTTCTACGCAAGGGAGAAGCGGCTTTATCTGTCCGTACATGATCTGTCCGTATATAGTTTAGAGCATTCATTTTATTTCTCCGAAAACCTGACTCATTCAGGCAAGTTGTATGAAAGAGTTGAAAACTGCTTGAGTTCTGCATTACTTTGCCGTACGAATTGATGGCTGCATTCTTGACATCCTGATCAGAAATGATCCGGGCAGTTGGTTAATAGGGTGTAATTTCGGGCTTCTACGTATTCTATGCGGATTTTATGTCATATATATGAAGGAAGTAATCCAACTTAAGTATGATTGGGTTATTAGATTCAAGCTTGTTGACCTAAATCAACACAGGTTATCAGGAACAAAGTGAATGATTAAGCTGGATCAAAGGCTATATTGTGCGCCTATCTGTTGCCATCCTGAAAAAAAGTGCGCCTATTTGTTGCTATCCTACGAAAGTTGGATTATTAGCCCCGGGGATTGTGCTAACCTGAATCAACCGCAGTGAACCTGGGCAGCCTGATTTTTTAGGGGTAAACCTGCGCTCATATTGCAATACCAATACAATACCAATGATCCCATGACTCAAAACCGGAATAACGAAGTTTTTGATACCCAAATCCGCTTGCTCTATCAGCAACAGGCCCCTCTCATGGCAGCCGTTTTTTTTGCTGCCAGCGTTCTCGCTTTCATTTTATGGGGAACGGTAGACAAGCAGCTGATCACTAACTGGCTAGTCTGTATTTATATTTACGTGCTGTTATTAGCTATTCGACTTTGGTTGTTTAAGCATAAAAACCACATTATGAGCAGCAAAGGATGGGCAATAAATAATATAGTGGGAACGGTGATATCGGCCTGCCTATGGGGCGCAGTGCCTTTTCTTTTTATGGATTTTTCTTCACCTGCCTACACCTCAATTATTATTGTGGTGGTGGTGGGAACAACGGTTGGCACTCTGGCTTCCGCATCGGTTTATCCGCCTTCCTATGTGAGCTACACAGTACCCTGTCTGCTATTAACGGTAACTGCTTTATTTATTAATCCTGAAGAAAAATCCAACTATTTAGCTGTATTATGTTTGGGCTTCCTGATAGTCAACCTCGCTTATTGTCGCAATATTTACCATACAATCAAGGATGCTATTCGGTTGCGTATAGAACATGTAGAACTCTTGCGGCAACTGGAAATCAAAAGCGACATTGCCGAGCGAGCCAACATTTCAAAATCGAAATTCCTTGCTGCAGCAAGTCATGATTTACGCCAACCTGTTCATGCACTATCTATTTTTACCGATGCATTAAAAAATATTCAAACCGCACCCGAGGATGTAAAAGCACTTACCGATAAAATCAGCCGCAGCGTCAACGGCCTGGAAAGTTTATTTAATAGTCTTCTGGATATCTCTCAGCTCGATGCGGGAACCGTTGATGTTAATAATGAACACTACAACCTGAAAATCCAATGTGAAGAGCTACTGGCCGAATTAAAACCCCAACTGGATATTAAAAATCTGATAGCAAGAGTAGAAACTGCATCAGACCTTGCTGATCTCACAGTACACAGCGATAAGCTATTGGTAAGAAGAATACTGTCCAATCTCCTGACTAATGCGATTAATTATACGCAATCAGGAAGCATTGTTATTCAATTAAGCAACAGCGCCTGTGAAAATGATCAACAGGGTATAAAAATATCAATCATCGATACCGGCAAAGGAATACCGGCAAGTGATTTGACAAAAATATTTGATGAATACCATCAATTGCATAACCCCGAAAGAGATAGAAATAAAGGCTTGGGATTAGGCTTATCCATTTCTAAAAGATTGGCCGATTTGTTAGATACAAAGATTGAAGTGACATCGACCCTGGATAAGGGCTCTACTTTTTCTTTTACATTACAAAAAGGCTCATCAGATAAAATTAACACGATTAAAGTGACTAATACACTGAACGCTGAAATGTTTCTGGCAGGAAAGTGCCTTATGGTCATTGATGATGAGCAAGATATTCGCGATGCTATGACAGCATTATTAGTGCAATGGGGAGGGGCCAATATTATCTGTACAGCCGATCAATTTGAGGCCTGCGAGGCCATTGATAATGGCGACATTCCCGATATTATCATTTCAGACTATCGACTGCGTGACAACCGCAACGGCATTGATGCGATTGAAGCTGTCCGGGAAAAAGCAGGCCTTCAGATTCCGGCATTAATAATCAGTGGTGATACGGGGCAGCAAGCCATGACTATCATTAAAGAAAGTGGTTTTATGTTGTTGCATAAGCCCGTGGCCCCGGCCAAGCTTAAAATCGCAATCAATACGCTATTTAACCCATAAGCTCAATTAAGTTAATAAGCCCTGAGCTCTTGCCTTTTCCAGACAGGCTACACGATTTTTGGCCCCTAAAGCTTTAAATAAAACACTGATATGCGATTTAACTGTTGACTCGCTAATAAATAGTTTTTCACCGATATCACTATTTGACAATCCTTGTGCCATATATTTTAGTACTTCAATCTGACGAGGTCCTACACCTTCTGATTTTGAAAGCTCTTCTATTTTCTGTTCATACAGATTAACCGCATGTTTCAAGTCCTCTGGAATAAAAGTAACACCGGCAATAACTTGATGAATGGCTTCAATCATAGCTTCACCCGACAATGATTTTGGAATATAACCACTCACACCTGAAGTAATACAGTGGCTGATCACCATTGGTTGTGTGTTTGCTGAAATCGCAACAACAGGCACAAGCAATCTTTCTTCTTTTATATAATGCAGTATTTGTAATCCATCAGAACCTGACAGGTCAATATCGATCAATGCCAAATCAAAATCATTAATGGCTTGAAGTAATTCTTTTGCTGCTTCAGCAGTAGAAACACATTCAACAGTAAATCCATCCCCCTTAAGAATAAACGCGATGCCATCAAGAAATAACTGATGATCATCAACCACAAGCACTTTAATAGACAACTGAGCCACCTTTTATACGGTTATTAGCAAATGAGCGTTACAATGTAACTTAAAGTAGGAGCCCATGCCAGGCAAAAGGTACGCAGAGTCGTTCAAGCTGGAAGCACTGAGGCAAGTCATGGAACGAAGCCACGATATCGAAAAGGTAACCAGGCACTTGGGTGCCATAAATGGATGGTTGATGCATCACCGTTTAGCTTATAGCTCTTAATAAAGCTATGTGGTGCTGTAATCCCCCCCATAAATACTAAATAGAGGGTTTTCCCTCTAATCATCATGATCGCATTTTGTTTAATGTATCTATAGAGAGTCTCTCTCAATGAGTCATCGCTGCAACTAGATAAAACAGGTGCATTATTGTGAAAAAAAACATGATTAAAATACTATTGTTGTCGGGTGTTTTATTGATTACCCCTTGGGCCTATGCGACGGACAGCGATAACGATGGCTCCGATGATGTCGAAGAAAATTATGCCGGTACAGATATTAATGATGCCGATGAACGACCTTTTTGGTGGAAAACGCTCAATGGGGTAACAGGCAGTATGAATTTTGGTACTGCTATTGATGATGTTGGCGATATTAATGGTGATGGCTACGATGATTTCATTGTTGGCGCATCGAGTGATGATACCGTCGGCTCTAATGCCGGTATGGCCACGGTATTCAGTGGTTTTGATAGCACTGTGTTGTTTGATTTTTATGGTAAGTCCGGCGAGATATTTTTCGGTTGGAAGGTGGCAAATGCCGGGGATGTCAATAATGATGGCACGGCAGATTTTATTATTGGCGGCCTTGGTATCAGTGCAGGCGGGGTTGCGCGTGTATACAGTGGTGCTGACGGTAGTGAATTGTATGAATATTACGGGGCTAATGCCTCGGATTTTTTGAGTACTGGTGTTGCGGGTATTGGGGATATTAACGGTGATAATTACGCTGATTTCATTATTGGGGCTTCCGGTTTTGATGCTACGGAACTTAATGATAGCCAGGGGCGTGCCTATGTTTACAGTGGTTATGACGGCACCGCCTTGTATATATTGGACGGTGATCAGGCCGGCGATAATTTTGGTTTTGCGACCAGCGCTGCCGGGGATATGAATAATGACGGTGTTGCAGATTTTGTTGTCGCTGCCCCGTTTAACGATGTGCCACTGTATAACGGTGGTTTTATCCGTATTTTTAGTGGTGTGGATGGTACTGTGCTATATACCCTTTACGGTAATGCCAGTGAAGAGTTTGCCTCTACTATGACCCCAGTGGGTGATGTAAACAACGATAATTATGATGATCTGGCGGTTGGAGTACCCGGAGATGACAATGGTGGTAATAATATCGGTAGTTTGCAGGTTGTCAGCGGTATCGATGGTTCAACACTCTATACCGTGTACGGCACAGAACCTGGCGAACAGTTTGGCCGATCTGTCAGTAATCTTGATGACCTTAATGGTGATGGTGTCGACGAAGTGTTGGTAGGCGCGCCTTATTTTGATGCCGGTGCTACCAGTAGAGGGTATGCCCGGATATTAAGTGGTATAGATGGTGCAGAGCTGTACCGCTTTCAGGGTGATGCTGGTGGTGATCAGTTTGGTTATGCGGTTAGTGCGACGGGGGATGTAGATAATGATGGCTATGGTGATTTTGCGATAGGTGCTCAATATGACGATAACACCGGAACATCTTCTGGCAGTGTGCGCCTGTTTCTCTATGTCGATCTTGCCAATGACCTCGATCTGGATTATCTGTTAAATGGCCCGGATCCGGATATGGAAAATGATGGTATGCCGGATATCTGGGAGGATAGCTACGGCCTTGATTCAACGGTTGATGACACTGCCGAAGATTTGGATGGTGATGGTGCCACCAATATAGATGAGTACTTAAATGGATTTGATCCTTCTGTGGTTGATAATGATCCCGATGGTGACGGTTTAAACGGCCTTGTGGATAACTGCCCGTCGCACAACAATGCGGACCAACTCGATACCGATCTGGATGGTGAGGGAGACGCCTGTGATAGCGATGATGATAACGATGGAATGCCAGATGTCTGGGAGAATACTTACGGTCTGAACCCCTTACTTGATGATACCGGTGCTGATCTGGACGGTGACGGTGCGAGTAATATCGATGAGTACTTGAACGGATTGGACCCTTCCGTGGTCGATAATGATCCGGATGCAGATGGTGTTAATAACCTCGTTGATAATTGCCCGACAGATATTAATACCAGTCAGATCGATACCGATCTGGATGGTGATGGTGATGTTTGTGATAGCGATGATGATAATGATGGGATGCCGGACGTCTGGGAGACGCTTTATGGTTTGAACCCCTTGCAGGATGATAATAACCTCGACCTGGATAATGATGGCTGGACCAACTGGACAGAATACAATGCGGCAACCGATCCGTCGGTATTCGATGATATGGATGCTGACGGCAGTTCCGCGTTTGAAGAATCGATCGTGGGTAGCAGCGACAATGATGCACAGCGTAGGCCAGCCTGGTGGCGCACCATTAACGGTGATAGCGAGAGTATGTTCTTCGGCGCAGCACTTGAGAATATCGGAGATGTTAATCTTGATGGACTCAACGATATTATTGCCTCTTCGGATGCCGCTGATACCGGTGGTGTTTGGGTATTAAGTGGTGCCGATGGAGCTATTCTTTATCGCTACGATACCAGCGTTACACCGGGTTATTCGACCAGATTCGGGTCTGTAGTAGCTGCTGCAGGGGATGTTGATAATGACGGCTATGCTGATTTTGCATTTAGTATCAGGGAATACGATACGAATAATGATTATAGAATAAGCACGCTGGTGGTTTACAGTGGCTATGATGGTAGCAATATTCACACTTTGGTCTACGACCATCCAGATAATGGCAACGGTAGCCTGATTAAAGCGGTAGACAGTCTCGGCGATATTAATGGCGATAATTACGATGACTTCGCTGTCGGGCTTCCCTATGACGATACTGTGGCCACAGACAGTGGGGCGGTGCATGTATACAGCGGTATTGATGGCAGTGAGTTATACAGTGTTTACGGTAATGTGGAGAGTGATCAGTTTGGTAGGGCTATCAGCAGTGGTGATACTGATAACAATGGCATAACGGATTTTGCAGTAGGTACCTACCAGTTATCCGGTTTTGGCTATGTCAAAATTTTTAATGGTGTAGACGGTGTTGAATTGCGTACATTTGATGGTATGAGTGAAGGTGTTAGCGCAGGTGATTTGTTTGGTGCGGCGGTAGATGCCAGCGGTGATATGAATGCTGATGGCTATACAGATATTATTATTGGTTCTCCCCATGAAGACCAGGCGGTAGCGGGTGCCGTTGGTGTGACACGGGTATATAGTGGCGCTGACGGAAGTTTGTTACACACGTTATATCCGGAATGGTTATCCGGTGCGACGTTTGGTGATGAAATTGCCGTAGCCGGAGATATTGATGATGACGGCTACGATGACGTGTTGATCGGTACAGATAATGATAGCACTCTGGGTGGTGGTACCGGAGCAATGTATTTGTTCAGTGGGCAAACCGGTGAGCGCCTTTACTATATTATCGGTGATAAAAGTGGTGAACGCTGCGGCGCCTCTGTTGCCGGAATTGGTGATCTGGACGGCGATAATATTGATGACTTTATGGTGAGTGCCAAGTCCAGTGACTATAACTTTCCATCAAGTGGCAGTGTGCGAATTTATCTGTCGTCAGATCTGGCTAATGATAGTGATCTGGATGGCTGGTTTAATGTCGTGGATGCGTTTCCCGATGACGGCACCGAATGGCTGGATACAGATTCAGACACTGTAGGCGATAATACAGATAACTGCGTTACTGTTGAAAATAGCAGCCAGGATAATTTTGATAATGATGAGATGGGTGATGCCTGTGATGGCGACGATGATAATGACGGCGTGCAGGATGTAGTAGATGGTAAACCGTTAAATGCCGGTTATACCCTGGAAGTTGCTCTGCCGATTGATGGCCAATATAAAGGCATAGATTTAGGGAGCAAGGATAGGGATTGAGCGGTTTTTCTTGCAGAAGGTAATGGTTATTATTACTTCGAAAAGCTTAAGCAGGTTAAACAATCTACAGCCTTGATTTTATCTGGCTGAGGAAAAATAAATCTGCCAGACAAAAGCAAAAGAATACGCTAGAAATGCCTCGCTCGGGCCCCACACTGGGCGCAATTAACTTCTTATGCTATCAAGATCAGATATATCCTTTTCCAGATGCCCTTGCCACGCTTGTAGCGTGTCAGCTGATATCTCATCCAGGTGTAAGGACTGTCTTAGCGCGACGCGTGTGGCGGTTCTGAGTAAGCGGCTGTTACCTGTATCAAATTGCTCTGCTTGCACTCCATTTTTCATCGCTGTTATTGCTTTCTCTTTTTGTGCACAAAACTCATCAACAGCGTATTTACCCAGTAAAGTCTGGAAGGTGTTGTGATGAGACATGTCAAAGTTGTGATACTGCCCAAGTTTGTCTCTACAGGGGTGGGCCGGATGCAAGTTAAACACGGGTAGCATGCCTTCTGGAAGAGGTATGTTGGCAGAGCAGGCGCGACCACTGCTAAGTAACCTGGGTAGAACATGCGTGTGAGGGCCGTCGGGTGTTTTTTCGATACCTATTGGTTGAAAAACTTCAAGCCGTCCTGCCGCTGTTTCAAAAACTCTATTTGGCCCGGCCTGAATAATAGCTTTCATGGCGGGGTTTGTTGGATCAAGAATATCGCTGCCTTCATGATCGCGAAGTAGTTTGATCAGTGTGTTATCTGCTGTGCGAATCATGACATCAACGAAACCTTGATTAAGACCTAAATCGAATAACACATGATCTCTATGCTCGGCTTTTAAAGCGCCAACGTCCCTCCCTAGTTCTGTCAATCTGGAGCGGCTTTGCATGGTAGCTAAATGTTCAGGCATACAAAAAATGACACCATGCACCCACTGTTGAGCATTCTTGCTTAAATATTCGTAAGCAATAGGTTGAATATTGTCATTTAAGTTCAAGGCCATAGCGCCTCGCTCAGTAATCACTCCAATAGTATCGCTTTCTGGTGAAAGACGGGGCTCGCCTTGGTCCCAGGTGAATTCAGCGATAGCGCCAAAACTGCCCATGCTCCAACCGTGATTTGGTGATTGTAAATACGTCGTGATTAACTCTGTAATCGTTGAGAGATTTTGACTGGGAATCATAAGGCTGACTTGACCCAC
Organism: Pseudomonadales bacterium; assembly: GCA_028280345.1. Classification (GTDB taxonomy): domain Bacteria; phylum Pseudomonadota; class Gammaproteobacteria; order Pseudomonadales; family UBA7239; genus JANQLY01. The sequence goes on from JANQLY010000004.1 coordinate 154,634, forward strand.
TAAAACGGGTCTATGTTTAAAATCGGGAATTAGCTTAAACCGGGTCAATCAGCAGGTCAATTATGCGAGGAAAAATCATCAGACTGCTCCACCTTGTGGAAAGTGAGGTAGGCAGAGATAAAGCTGTTTATCAGAAAATTGGTGAGAGACTGGGTGTTAATGCGGGCTTGATGGGCCTGGAAATAGAGTTTGTATAAAAGGCTCCCTCCCAAATTTTCATCGCATTTATTCTGAACGCTAGTATAATGGCACCGGCAAATTCCGGCATTCCCGGGGTTTTGTGCCATTGACCTTAACGCGAATACTTTTTTGGAGAAAATGACGGTAATGTCCCAAGCGGATCTGGATGCATATCGCCTGGCAGCCATAGACGAGCTGGAGAGCGCTGCGGATAAAAGTGCTATAGATGCCTGGTATCGCAAGCATCTTTCGTCATCTGGACAGGCGAATCAGTTTAAGCGACAGATTGGCAAGCTGCCTCCTGAAGAACGCCGTGGTTTTGGTCAGGCAGTCAATGAGGTGGTGAAAAATCTGCAGGATATCTACGATAACCGCCACAAGGAAAGTGAGGCAGCGGCATTGGCTCAGCGTCTGGCCGGGGAAAAAGTAGATGTCACCCTGCCCTCCCGCCAACGCCGTCGAGGCGGTTTGCACCCATTGACACAGACGCTGCGGGAAATTTATCAGGTGTTCCTGGGTATGGGCTTTACGGTTTATGAATCCCCTCATGTTGAGTTGGATTATTTTAACTTTGAGGCGCTGAACATGCCTCCCCATCATCCCGCCAGAGATATGCAGGACACCTTCTATGTCAACGAAAGTGTTCTACTGCGTACCCATACATCAGCGGGACAGATACGCGCTATGCAGAAGTTGGGCCCGGGCTCGGTAAGGGTGATTTTGCCGGGGCTGTGTTATCGCAATGAAGATGTAACGACGCGCTCTGAAATGCAGTTCCATCAGGTTGAAGGTTTATTAGTCGGTCCCGATGTCCGCATGAGCGACCTCAAGGGCGTTTTGCTGCAGTTTGCCCGCGCACTGTTTGGCGAAGATCAGGCTATTCGTCTCAGGGGTAGTTACTTTCCCTTTACTGAACCCAGTGTCGAAGTGGATATACGCTGTACCCTTTGCGGTGGAGAGGGTTGTCGTATGTGTAAATATACCGGTTGGCTTGAATTGTTAGGCGCAGGACTGGTACATCCTACCGTATTAGAGAATGGCGGCTACGATGCTACGAAAAATAGAGGGATTGCCTTTGGTATGGGTGTTGAACGTATTGTGTTGTTGCGCCATGGCATTAAAGACATTCGACAGTTTTTCCGCAATGACAGTCGCTTCCTGGCCAATTTTCGTTAACTGAGAGAACAAAGAGAGTTAAAAGGGTATGAAGGTCCCTGTTTCCTGGTTGTATCAACACCTGCAGACTAGTGGTTACAGTCTTGAAGAGATTGCTGAACGTTTAACCATTGGTGGAATTGAGGTCGAGGTTATAGAAGCGATAGGCGCTCAGAACAAGGCATCAGTAGCAGGAGTCATTGTTGAGGGCGAGATCGTTAAGGAAGGTCTGCGACGTCTGTCGGTAGATGTTGGTACGGATAAGCCGGCCACAATTGTTACTCGCTCTGTTAATTTGCAAACAGCACCGGACGGAACTCGCATAGCGGTGGCCTTACCGGGAGCAGAAGTCTTCACTCAGGATGACGATGGCTTGTTCGGTTCTGTTAATGTCAAAAAAAGAGAAATTGCCGGCATTTTGTCTGAAGGAGTCGGGTGTTCCGAACTGGAATTAGGGGTTGGTGAAAACAATAGTGAGGTTTTGGTGCTGGATAGTTCTATTGCAGCCGGAACACCGCTTAAAGACGTTTTTAAGGTAGAAGAATATAATCAGTTCGGTGCTGATGACATTATGGATTTAGCCATTTTGCCGAACATCGCCCGTTGCCAAAGTATTCTGGGTGTAGCTCGGGAAACCGGAGCTTTATTGGATATAGATGTTCAATTAGACGTTGAGCTGGCGGATATAGATGTCACACCTTCGGACATAAATCCGCTGAGTAGTGATCCGCAATTGTGTTCGCGGTTTGCTGTCGCTCTTATTGAAGGTGTTCAGGTATCGACTTCGCCAGATTTTATTCAGCGGCGGCTCGTTGCTAGTGGTGTGGCACCAGTTAATAATATTGTAGATGCAACTAACTATGTCATGATAGAAATGGGGCAGCCGAGCCATGCTTACGATGCTGACTTATTGCCCTCGCTTGAACTGTCCGTTCGCAAATCCAGAGACGGGGAAAAATTTATGCCTTTGGGTAGTGAACCTGATGCCGAGGCTATGGCCCTGTCGGAAGGTTTGCCTGTCATTGTATCGGAAGACACGCCAGTGGCATTAGCGGGTGTTATCGGTGGTCACGACACTCGCGTCAATGATGCAACCACTCGTATCTTATTGGAATCTGCCAACTTTGATTATATTGCGATTCGTCGCAGTCAGGCTGCTGCTCTCACTTTTACCGAAGCGTCAGCACGTTTCAGTCGAGGCGTAGATTCGGCTCTGGTACCGTTAGCTATTCGTCGTATTGTGGCAATACTTCGGCTTAGCTGCCCTGATTTGGTGGTTGCTAAAACCGGAATTTTTGGCACTGAAGCACCTGATAATCGACTGATACCGCTAAAGGTTGCAGAATTAAATGATTTTCTTGGTACAAGTCTCGATACGGCAACGGTTGTCAAACAATTGCAGCGAGTTGGCCTGGCTAGTGAAGAACTGGAAACAGGTTGTTTACAGGTCAGTGTACCCAGTTCGCGTGATGATATAACTATCCCCTGCGATTTAATGGAAGAAGTAGCCCGTTTGCACGGTTTTGATCGTATGCCGGAAACGATGCCGGTTGAGCCTGTTCCGCTACGACTGCAAGATCGCTTTTTACAATTTCGCTTTGATATTGTTGATCAGTTGGCAAGTAGCGGTTTACAGGAAATTATCAGCTATACCTTAAGCAGCCCAGAGCGTGAAGCAAAGCTATACGCTGGTCGAGAGGAAAAATCTGATCCCTTTGTAGAATTACAAAATCCATTAACTGTTGACCGCCGGGCGATGCGTCGCCGTCTTTTGCCCAATTTGCTTGATTGCTTGCAAGCAAATTTGCGCCATGAAAATGCATGTCATCTTTTTGAGCTGGGAGTGGTAGTTCACCCGGAGCAACAAGGTAAGAGTGAAGGATTGCCGGGAGAGTCTAATTACCTGGGTGTGGTGATGTGTGGGGTAGAATGCGATAGTGATCTATATAACTCAAAGCCGCGCGAAGTTGACTTCTTTGATTTGCGGGGTGTTATCACTGATATGGCTGACCACTTTCATTTATCAGCTGTCGAATTTATAGCAGATGATGTTGCACCATTTCACCCCGGTATTTGTGCTCGTATGGTTTGTAATGGGCAGGTGCTCGGTTGGATGGGTGAGTTACACCCGTTGGTAGCGGATGCCTATGATCTATCCGGGAAAAAAGTTTACGCGGCAGAGTTGAATGTTGATGTCTTGTGGCAACAGATGCCGAATACATTCCTTGCGGAAGAGCCCCCGCGGTTTCCATATATTGAAATAGATTTATCCTTGTTGGTACCAGAAGAAGTAACTGCTCAACAAGTGCTGGATTCAATCCAAAGCTCTGCGCAAGGATTGCTGCGTGATTTACAGGTATTTGATCTCTATAGCGGAGAAAATGTCACGGATAACTTCAAAGCTATTGGCTTGCGCCTGCAATTGGGTGATGAGTCTCGTACCCTTGAAATGGTTGAGGCTGAAACGTTGAGAGACAAAATGGTAGCAGTACTTGAATCGGAGCTTGGCGTTAGTTTGCGCGGCTGATTGGGATGCAGACAAAACACAGTGTAAATCCGCCGACAAATAGACAAAATGTTTCCATGTTCCTGGGCACTACTATACTGGGCCAATATCAGTAAGTTAGCTCGCTCATTATTGTTGAGATAGGGATATTTTTCATCAAGCGCTCTGCATCATAGAATATATGTTTTTCAATGTTCAGATAATGCTGGAGCCATGAAAACTGAATAGGGTGTCTGTAGCCCGAATTTCTTAAAAGTACAATGGAGGGTTTTGTCATGAAAAAAAACATTTCTTTTACCTTTTTTTCATTGCTGGTGGCTTGGCAAGCATCGGCTAGTGAGCCTGCACAGTGGCATGAAAATGACTGGATAAAGTTCATTGATGCGGCAGTTTGGGGTTCTTTGGGAGATGCTTACACATCGGTAGGCGGCCGTTTTCCCCTCGTTGATACCTATGCGGCTTTAAGCGCCAGTGCCAGTGCAGTAAAACCAGGTTTGCAACTATGGCTCAGAACGAAAATGGCCGATGCCTATACGGAAGGAAATTTTGAACAGGGTGACCGTTATAATGCTTTTTACAGTTGTCTAACCTGGGGCTCCTGTGAGGAGCTGAGAAAAATTGAAAGACAGGCGCAGGGATCATCCGTCGCTGCGGTTTCTGTGGATTATAGTGGTTGCACCAATGATGAGGTTGCCACTCTGCGCAAGTTGGGTTTTTCAGAACAGGAAATGGCTTCTCTTTGTCGGCCTGCCACTATGCAAGACTTGCAAGATGCAGTGACTGGCAGTTTTTCTGGTAGTTGGCAGACGAGTTGGGGGATGATGACATTGAATGCAGGGGGCAGTGGTAGTTATACCCATGACAAGGGAAAAATTACTGGCAGTGTCAATGGCCGGATACTGACCGGTACCTGGTCGGAAGCTCCTTCTTATTCACCGCCTAATGATGCCGGGGATATAGAATTTACCTTGTCTGAAGATGGCAATAGTTGGAGTGGCAAGTGGAGATATGGCTCTGAGGGAAGCTGGAAATCTGACTGGAGTGGAACCCGTGTCGAATAACTTTTAAAGCGTGAATTAAATCACTAAAAAAATACCTGATGCGTGATAATTTATTCTTGCTTGCATGGGATGTATGGAAGACAAAGCAAGCAGGCAGTAACAATGTGAAAAACGTAAAAGATAGTATAAGACGAATATTGGAAACGGACAGAAGGATATAATGTAAATGCATATTAAAAATCTCTATTAGAAAGAATTAATACTCTGCTTATATCAACTATGCTGATTTTTAGTATGGCTGTGGTTTGACTGTGAAGTTTTTTGAATTGTCTTTTCGGGGAATGCTGTACAGGTAGAAGTAATAGTTCGTATTGGAAAAATTGGAATATGGAGACTTTCGATGAAAAAATTATTTACGCTTATTTTGTTTAGCACTATCAGTATTAAAACATTCGCAGCAATTGACGTAGATGTAAGTACCGGGTCAAGCAGCTCGGTTTCCCCGGACTTGATCGGTATTAACAGTGCAAAATCGGAATTTACTTCCGGTAGCGCAGAGGAAGAGGCTGTCGATAAAATTGTTCCGGGTGGCATTCGATATCCTGATGGCTTAAAAGCTAATTATTGGGATCACAGCTACTGGCAAGCAACAAATGATGAATTGATGGATGCTGGAGACCCGACGACCGGAACACCTTTTGATACCTATGTTGTCGATGAGAGCAAGCTGGATATTGATGCTTATCATTACCAGTCTGCAATGGGTGAGGCGGTTGATCTGGCTGATGCCCATGATATGACGGTTACTTTTATTTGTAATATGGTGACGCCTGGCGCTGATTATTTTTATCAGAAAGATAGCGGTGACGGCAAGGCCTATGACGATGACCCACCCGCCAGAAGCGATGCTTACCCGGATAATCCCCATACATTGCCTTCGAGTGCCAGCGATTACACGGTCACTCGAGATAACGACTTGTGGTGGGATCATATGAAGCGACGTGTAGCAGCTTGTATTAGTATGCTGGATGATGCGGTTGCTGAAGGTTTATCTGCCAGTGATATGCGCGTTGAATTGGGTAACGAGATTTATTGGGCAGATAATCCGTATGTTTTTGAAGTATTTCCACCGGATATTTCTTCTACAGAGTGGGATGACATGAAGTCATTGCTGAGTAGTCATGCGAGCAATGATGAAAAAGACTTATATGGAATAAGTTGTTCCGGTACGCCTGAGGTTTGTAGTTATTCTCCGGATACCATAGATGATCCTGCAACTGATTGTACCTACGATAGCAATGAAAATAACCAGTCCAAAGCTGAATACATAAAAGAGTGCATGTTTGATTTTGGTAACTTCGGTTATTTTTCCGGTGATGCGCTCACACATTCATCAAGCATCGACAAACTGGCGGGTGATTTGGCTTACCATTTACCACCAGATGAAGACTACGCGCGGGCAGCTATCTATTTTGCAGATGCTATCAAAGGTTATACGCCTGACAGCGGTACAACATATCCTTATGCAAATGTAGAAATTGCGGCTATCAAGTCGGCATCTATTTTGGGGTATTCAAAAGAAATACGAGGAAAACCCTATTGGTATTCTTCATTAAGTGTCTATTCCTATATTTCCAAGTGGGACAAGGTCATCCTGGAAGAGATAGAAGACCTGGACGATACGTATCCTACTGGCTCGTCCAGTACGGTATTGATTGATGCTGTTACCAAACACAGCTATGCAAATTCTCCCGATTCATGGGATGAAGATGACCTGAAAATGTCCGGCACTGGTGGAGTGTTGGAAGATACACAGGATGATCCTGTTGGTGCAATGGCGCGGAGTATTTATACGTCAAATCAGTTTACGGATCGCTATGGGGATTCGGATTGCTATGATCAATCCTGTGTAACAACACCCTATCCAGTGTGGCACACAGAGTATGCATTTGATTATAAAAATCAGATTGATCATCGTTTCCCTAATGCAGGAAATTCCAGTTCCAGCTACGAAAATGACTATCTCCTCTATGATGATAGTTGGGTGAGAGGGCTGGGTACCAGCTATATGATGCATCTGCTGGCTGATGAGCAATCGTCAGATACGCTCCAGTACTATGACGCCCAGACAGTTAGCGATACGTTTAATTATGGAACCTTGACGACTGACTCCGCTGGTCTGGTATTGGAAGGATGGGCTCTGGCTGCTGATGGTGCAACGACAAAAAATATTCTGAGTTTTAGTTCAAGTAGCAGTTTGAAGTTACCGGACTCTGATGCCGGAACCTTGCCCACAGGTTGTGGCGATACTGGTGCCGTACCTTGTGAGTCTCCGTCGGGTGATCTGGATGGTATTTATGGTATTAAATTTTCAAATTCCAGTTCGGGAACTATCAGATATATCATCACAAACTTGCTGGATGAAGAGCTGGAACTAGAGCTGGATATTGATGGTGATCCAAAAATTGTTATCTCAGGATCAAGTGATACATCGGGCACCGAGTCCGGTTTAAAAGATTTGCCAGATGTTTCAGACTGGATTTTATTAGGCCGCCTGGAGGAAGTTACTGTTCCTGCCAGAGCTGTTGTAGTTATTGATATTGATTGTACAACGGCGGCGCAAACAGATACTGATGATGACGGTGTTATAGATACTTGCGATGTTCATCCAAATGATGACTCCGCCTCTGCAGACTCCGACGGGGATGGTTATGTTGATGCATGGCATGTACCTAATGATAAGGGGTGTAATGCAAATTGGGTGAATTGTGGGTCAGTTGTGAGAGATATTTTCCCGGAAGATGCATCCGAATGGGCCGATGCAGATTCTGATGGAGTAGGGGATAATTCAGATAACTGCCCAAATGATGCGAATGGTGGGCAACTGGATACAGATGGAGATGGGTATGGTGATGTTTGTGATGCTTATCCCACGGATCCCAATCAGCATTAGAGTTATTTATATTTAAAGACAAAAAAGCCATAAGCAAATGCTTATGGCTTTTTTATTTTTCATAGTTCCAATCTCCGGAAAAAAGCAGAAAAAGCACCTGGACAAGTGACTGATCAGTATCTCGTAAAAGTGTTGAGCAAATAAGCGTCGACTAGCCGGTGGAGATCGGGAAATAGATTGGGATCAATGATGTATTGGCGTTGCAGCGGTAAGGAGAAGGTTGGCCATGGCGATTATGATTAAGAGCAATTATCACTGCCAACCTGTTAAATCGGAGCGACAAATAATCTCTGCCCATGCCGCCGTTACTGCAGTGCTCTTTGTTGGGAGATTCGCCCACAGCGAACAGTGAGTAAAAGGCCCTAAACTATGTAAGCTATTGATTTATCGGTAAAAGATGGCTTGGTAGGGGAGAACCGTGGCCCTTCATTATCTAATATTTTTCTTAAGTAATTGATACTTAAGAAGTTTCTATACGGGCTGGGGCTGTAATATTTTGTTAATAATAATGAGAATAGTTTCTATTTACATTTGACTGGTAATCAGATATTGTGCGCGCCTTGATTTCTCGCATAGTTAAGGTCATTGGATCGTATGAAAAAGCTAAATCTCATTTCTGCAACGGTTGTCGCTTTGGGTTCTGCTGTGGGGAGCTCCCCGGTAACGGCAGAGGAGAGCAGTACTCCGGCAACGCAATTGGACACTATCGTGGTAACCGGAGAGCTTTTAGAGCGTGATTTACAGAATACACAAACCAGTGTTGCTGTAATTACAGGCGAAGAGCTGGAGAGGCGAGCTGATTATGATCTCTATGACGTCATTGAAAGAACCCCGGGTGTCATATCGGCTTTCGGCGAAAAGGGTTTTGCTATTCGCGGTGTGGATCAGCGCGGTAGTGGCGGCGGTAGTGGTTTAACAGTATCTACCACAGTCGATGGCGCGACGATTTCGAATTCAAACCAATTAACTTTCTTTGGCCCCTATTCAACCTGGGACTTGCAGCAAGTTGAAGTTTTACGTGGCCCTCAATCTACCCAGACGGGCCGTAATGCACTGGCAGGTGCTATTGTCATTCGTTCCAAAGACCCTGTTTATGAAGATGAAGTGAAAATGCGTTTTGAAGCGGGTCAGCGCGATACACGCGCCTTGGCGTTTGCAGCAAACACACCGATAGTCGATGACAAACTGGCGCTGCGGATATCACTTGATACTGCTCAAACAGATGGTTATGTAGAAAACCCGACGATAGGTACTGATGCCTATGACGCTCGTGAGCAGACGACAATTCGCGGTGCTTTGCGGTTTGATCCAACTGATTGGATGGATGGTGTTTTCAAGATTACTACGAGTGAAAACTATGGTGGTGAAGATCTGGTTGAGTACGCTACATGGCCGGATCAAAATTTAAACTTCTCAAACTTTCAGGCTAAAGAAGGCGCAGAGATAGATACTTATAATCTTCTGCTCGGGTTTGATCTTCACGATAGCTGGCGTCTTGAATCAGAAACAACCTACTTTGAAGCGTTTTATACTCGCGAAGAAGATCCGGATAATTCACCACAGGATACTGGCACTATTTATCGCGACGCGAATGTTGAGAATATCCAGCAAGAGTTCAAAGCGTTGTTCAACTACGAGCGCGCTGCAGGTGTGATTGGATTGTTTTATACCGATGTAGAAGATGTTGCGCCAGCAGGCGGTACCGTACCTGCAGAGCTGTTTAACCCAATGCTTGCACCTTTAAATACGACCATTGATGTTATTATTGACCAGGAGCAATATACGGAAAATACAGCCTTGTTTGGTGAGGTGGAGTTTTATCTGACGCCTGAATGGACATTGATTGCCGGTGCGCGCTATGACATGGAAGAGGTGAAGACTACATCAGTCAATGACTTTTCCAGCCCGAATGCATTCGTTAACTCTCTTTTGCCAGATGCGACCACAGAAACCAACGAGGCTGACTATGAAGCTTTTCTGCCCAAGGTTGGTGTGGTTTACAATATTGATGATGATTCAAATGTGGGTTTTGTAGCGCAACAAGGTTATCGTGCCGGGGGTACTTCAGTTAACCTTTTCACTACTAAACGTAACGATTACGACCCGGAGTATACCTGGAACTATGAAGTGGCTTATCGATCAAGCTGGATTGATAACTTGCTTGTATTTAATGCCAATGTATTTTATACAGACTGGACGGATCAGCAAATTAATGTAGCAGGTCCTTCTGGTAATGATCTGGACTTCAATACAGTGAATGTGGGCGAGTCCAGCCTATATGGTGGTGAAGCGGAATTTCGCTACTATCCGACAGCAGAGTGGGATATCTTTGCTTCTGTAGCTTACGTTAAAACCGAATTTGACACTTTTGTGAATGAAGATGGGGAAGATTTCTCAGGTAACGAATTTGTCTATGCGCCAAATTGGACAGCTGCATTGGGTGCTATCTATACGTTTAGTTCCGGTTTATACATTGGTGCTGATGGCAGTTATACCGGTAGTTACTATACGGATGAATCTAATACCGATTTGCTCGAAGTGGATAGCCGCTTCCTCGTTAATGGCCAGATAGGTTATAAGCAGAATCAGTGGGAAGTTTTTGCTTATGCGCGCAATATGTTTGATGAGGAATACTACTATCAGGCTGTTGATGATGGTATGGGTAGCATCGAAAAAGTACGTTCCGGGGAACCGCGTACGATTGGATTTGCCGGAACTTACCACTTTTAATCGGTAGAGAAATTTACTGAAATATATAGGTGGTATAGTCGGGGTATACTACCTATAGTTCGGCATTAAAGTTGTATTACCCGATTACTTAAATGTAGGAGCCAGCGCTTGGCTGATACTTCTAAAGCAGTGTTCAGCAATCCGATGTCCCGTACTCTTGCGGCGACATTGGGTGTATTGCTGACTTGCATTTTTGTGATTTCAGCTATGCCGACATATCTCCCTTTCAGTCAGTCTGATACCATTGCACTGCCAACTATCCTGTTCCCTTTGATTTGGCTTACTTTGTTCTTGTATGTATGCTTTTGTCAGAAGATATGGCATGCATGGCTTGTATTGTTGGTGCTAAGCAGCTCACATATTTTACTTATTTTTTTACAGTTGCAGGCTGTCTGAGAAAATGAAGCAGGAAACTACCAAGAAGTTTTATGTGCTTCACAGTTGGATTGGCGTATTAGCCGCCAACCTGATGTTTGTGATTTGCTTTACTGGTGCAGTTTCTGTCTTTGGTAAGGATGAATTGAAGATTTGGGCCAATCCAATTATGCATGAGCCGCTAAATGTTGACATAGAGCGGCTCGAAGCTGTTATCCAAAAAGATTTTGAAACGCTTGATCCTTCTTATGGTAAAGAAGTTAGTATTTTTATGCCGGGGGTCAGACGAACCGGATATGTATCAGCCCGCTTTCAAAAAGAATGGGAAGACGAAAATGGTACGATACAAAATCACGTAATAAATCTTGAATATGACCCGCGGTCTTTAGAGCTTGTTAATCGCGTAGAAGGTGACAGAAACGAAGTTTTTGCAATGGATCGGACAGATATGTCTGATTTTATTACCCACTTTCATGCGGATTTGCATTTGGGTAATCCGGTAGGTCTGCTGATTACTGGCACACTAGGTTTAACCTTGCTGGCTTCTCTGGCGACCGGTTTGTTTGTGCATCGCAAAATATTAAAAGAGATGTTTGTTTTTCGTCCCTTTCGGAGTTTGCATTTGCTTTGGACAGACACTCACAAAGCACTGGGGATATGGCCGTTACTGTTTCATATTAATATTGCTTTTACCGGTGCATTTCTGGGGTTGGCTGTTGTGATTCTGTTTCCTGCCACAGCTTATGTCACGTTCGATGGTGACCTGGACAAAGTGGTTGAAACAATTTTACCTGAGCCAAAGCCTGTTCTTACTGGAGAAGCAACTCCGATAGAAATCACTAATCATTATAATCAGGTGCAAAGTCTGACTGATGGCGATGTGGTGCAAATAATACTTTTTGCTGCGGGAGACAGTGGCTCAGAAGTGGTAGTGATTACTCGTCCGGATCAAAATATGGTGGGTTCGTTTTATAGCTTCAATGCCACTGGCGATACACTAAAGGAAGAATATACGACGTTTGGCCGCATGGGGGGGGCAGCAGGCCCTGTTCTGGAAACGCTATTTCCGCTCCATTTTGGGAATTTTGGCGGCTTATTCGTGAGGTGTTTGTGGGCAGTGCTGGGGCTCGCGTCGGGAGTGTTAGCTCTATCGGGAATGATGATATGGATTGAGCGACGAGCTTATGGCCCGGTAGGGAATTTAAGTAAAGGTCAATATGAAAAAATCAGTCGCTTCAGTGTTAGTTTTTGCGGTGGTATGGTGCTGGCGAATATTAGCTTATTCTATTCGCAATTGTTGCTATCAGTGCCTGATCAGGCGCTGGGCTACTGGATAGGAGTAGTCTTCTTTGCGACATGGGCTGTTGCTTCGGTCTATGGTTTTTTTGTTAGAAATGAATATAAATTGGCAAAACAATTGTTTTATTGTGCTGCGCTTGGGTGTGCCTTTATACCTGTTTTGAATGGTCTTGTTCATGGTCTGCATGTTTTGAATGTATTTGAATATAAACATTACGTAGCAGCAGGTGTTGATTTGACATTGTTGCTGTGCGGACTACTTTTTGCTTATTTGGGGAAGAAGTTGCCGGAGGAGCGACCTGGGCATAAGCAATCAACAACCGAAGAACTGAATGCGGTGCTGGCGGGCTAGTCTGTGGATACACTGCTAATTTATGGACTGGTGGTTCTAAGTTTTATCGCTGCTGCGCTAGTTGTTTATCACAATCGATTTGAAAAACGTAATCAACATAAAAACTCTGTAATATTCCGTTCTATTGGCGCTTTGATCTGGTTGCTGGTGTTTGTGTTATTGTTGAATCAGCTAACTTTTGCTAAAGCATTGTTTATCTGGATCGCGTTGTTGAGTTGCTCTGGTTTTCTGCTGGTGATATATAAGGGCATGACAACTAAATCTAACAGGGGGCTTGGAAATTAAAGGGTGGCTCGTTCTCATGGTTTATACAGGTGCTATAGCTGCCGGGTAGCCTTGGCATTACATGCAGATTCTCTGATTTCGTCCACACTCGAATGTAATTAATTATAGAGAGCTGATTTTTAATATTAACCATGAACTCGTTTTCGGGGGGCTGGCCATCATGCGTTATGAAAAAAGCGGGCTTGTTCGCACGACTCCTTTGCTGGTGTTGTTGTATTTACTGATGGGCTGCGAACCTGTTGGTAAGCTCGGACCAGTTGTTACTCAAGTGAATCAGGAAGTATTTGTCGGCCCCGTAGTGAAAGTTACCAGCTACAATATGCTTCACCCTGGCCCCGGCTCCGGCGGCAGCGCCACGGCAAGTGAGCGTATACGCCTGTTAATCGATGCCATAGTTGCAGAAAAACCGGACCTGGTGTTGTTGCAGGAGGCCTCCGACACCCGCAGCTACGGTAATGTTGTGGATCAGATCAGGGATGACCTCAACCAACAACTGGCGCAGGACAATATTTCCTATAACTCTGTCTGGCTGCCCGCCAACGGCGACCCCACCGGCATTACCGGATTTATTGAGGGGGAAGCTATTCTGTCCCGTTACGCCATCGACAGCGCTGACTTTTATAGATACAAAGAGCAGTCGACGACAGTTATTCCCGAAACCCGCAAGGCCTTACTGGTAAGTATCAAGGGCGCTATCAATAATATTGATATAGTTGTTGTTCACCTCAGTACTGATAACGCCTTTAACAATAAGCAGTCCGCTGAGTTGATTCAAATGCTAAATCAGAATAATGGCAATAGCATAATCATTGCTGGAGACTTTAATGCTGTGCCGGAACAGGACACGATGCAATATATGGTCGCTACAGGTCTGATTGATGTATGGCAGGCCCTTTATCCTGACAGGCAAGGTTTTACCTCCGGCACTAAAGATCTTACAAATCCCGAATTTCAGCTGCACCGCCGTATCGACTATATTCTCGTTACTCCCAATACGGAGCTTCGTTCAATTCGGCAGTTTATGGATCGGCCAATCAAAAATAAATCAGCAGAAGGTAATAATGAAACATGGCTATGGGGATCTGACCATATCGGTCTGACGGCAGAGTTGACACCTGCTGGTTATTAGTTAATCACGTATGACGCTGACTTTTTAAAGTAGAACAAGGTTACTCTGCCGGACTATCCGCATTATGCAGCGTGGCCATAACTGAAAAATTGCCTTTTTGTCCGACAATTGTATTTTATATTGGTGGTCTGACTGAACTGAAGCGCGAACGTACAAAACAAAAAAGCCATAAGCATTTGCTTATGGCTTTTTTGTTAGCGCACATAGAATTTATTTTTCCTTGGTACGGCCAAGCACAAAGATTTCAACGCGGCGGTTTTCCTGGCGCCCTTCCTCGGTGCTGTTAGTTGCAATCGGTTGAGACTTGCCCATCCCCAGCGTGTGAATCTTATGGGGGTTCAGGCCAATACGAATCATATATGCCTTAACTGCATTGGCTCGCGCAAGGGAGAGCTCATAGTTGTACTCCTCGGTACCGACATCATCCGTATGGCCAATAACTTCGATATAGTTGGCGCGAGCGAGTTGTTTGGCAACGGAAACGATATTCTCATGTAGTTGTTTCTGTCCCTCTTCATTGAGTTCGGCGCTGCGGCGTTCAAACAGAACAGCGCTGGGTAATACAAAGCGATCAAGTGCACGTGGTTCGGCGATAATAACCACCTCAACACGACGGTTCTGTGCGCGCCCTTCACGGGTGTCGTTGCTTGCGATCGGATATTGTGGGCCGAGACCAACACTGCGCACAATTTCTTCGTTTGCTCCAAGTGAAATGACGTGGTTGGCAAAAGCCTGGGCGCGGCGCAATGACAGTTCCATGTTGTAGGTGAATGCCCCGGTGTTGTCCGTATGGCCAATAAAGAGTACTTCGTGTGCTTTGGAAATTTCAGTTTGAATACGCTCGGCAAAAGTGGCGATATCCTGTTTGCCTTTCTCGCTGAGTTCTGCGCTGTCAAATTCGAATAGCTCGGCAACCGGGACGCTGAGGGTCAGCACGCCATCTTCGATAGCCTCACCGGGGATCAATTTGATTTCATGTTCGAGGGTAACGTCATCACAGCCGACAACGGTTTTATCGTCTTCGCTCCAGTTTCCGGATTTTACGCAGTTTCCGGAGCTGCTTTTCATGATATTGCCCGATGAATCGGTGACATAACCATCAGGTGTTTCACGGGGCTTTTCTTCATCAACACTTTCAACAGCCAGGCTGAGATGTAGAGGAAGAAGGCAGAGGATAATAAGCGTTAAGAGCTTGTTAAGAAATAGAGAATAGGTAGACATTGGGGAGGGCCTCATATAACAATTGTTAGCTGTTTTCTTATCATAGGAGATTAGTTGGTATAGATAAAGGGAGATATTTAAATAAAGTTCAATGTACAAGGCTAATTAATAAGTAAGCAATATGAATATCTCTGCTTATTAATAAGTTGTGTAGTGTAGAGCTTGCAGTGTAGAATCCGCGCTTTTTCAGGCAGGTAACAAAAATGCAGTGGACAGTTGTTAAAAAAAGCCCGATTCATGGCAAGGGGCTTTTCGCTATAAAAACAATTCCGGAGGGGACTGTGCTGGGTACCTGCGAAAGTCGTGCTACCAAAGAAGATAACGCCTATACCTTGTGGATTTCTGAGAGGAAAAAGGTGGATGTAACCTGCCGCTTTAAATATATCAACCATTCAGATGAGCCGAATGTTGTTTACTATGATGACCTTAGCGTCGTGGCGCTCAGAACCATTAAACGGGGTGAAGAACTCACACACTGTTATTAGTTCTTTTATATCGATAACAATACGAGCAGCGGAAGTTTTGCAGCAAACAACAGTGGCGAGAGTTGCACGATCAGCTAATGCATGTGCCGCCGCCGATTTATTTCCCGTCTTGAGCGACACTTGGGGTTTCAGATGTTATGAGCTGCTGCACACATTTGGTGCTATCAATGCGGCCCGTGTGATCAGGTATATTTGCGAAACGCTAATGGCTCCTTGCAGCCAACTAAGGGGCGCGCCAAAATCACTTTTGCTGTAAGGCTTTTGCTCAGGAAGCGCCGTAATTGGTTGATTTTACAGGTGTGCTGACTTAGAATTCGCCCCCTTATCTGCATTAATGTAGCTGAGATATCAGGAATTTTTTTTCAAAATCAGTAGGTTGTAGATTTTGGATGGTTAAAAAGCCCCTTTTCAGGGGCTTTTTAGTAGGCTGAAAAGGCCGTTTTGCGGGCCCCGATTCAGTATCGAATCGAGGTTTCGAGGGTAAAAAAGCGGGCTATTCCCGCATGTTGTAATGGGCCTTGTGCCCATTTTTTATTGCCAGGAAGGCATGTATGCCCAATGCACTTATTTTGGTATTCGCGTCATACGTGGTGCTACTCCGGGAGCGACAATTGCCGGAGTGAATATATAGCCGGTAGATAACCTGAGCGGGGTAATAGGTGGCAACAAAGCTGGAACAGCTCGAGGCATTGATTGAGCCGGCAGTGCAAGCGTTTGGCTGTGAGCTGTGGGGGATTGAATTGTCCCAGAGCAAACACAGCATGTTGCGCATTTATATAGATGCCGAACAAGGTGTCGGGATTGAAGATTGTGAGAATGTGTCCCGCCAGGTCAGCGGGATACTCGATGTGGAAGACCCGATCAGTGGTGAATACACACTGGAAGTATCTTCCCCGGGAATGGATCGCCAGTTGTTCAAACTGGAGCACTTTGAGCGTTATCAGGGCGAAGAAGTGAAATTGCGTTTGCGTTATGCCTATGAAGGGCGGCGCAATTTCAAAGGTTTACTTTGTGGTGTCGAAGGAGAGGACATCATTTTACGAGTTGAGGATGAGGAGTATCTATTGCCGCATGAGAGCATTGAAAGAGCGAAGGTGTTACCCCGCTATGAATAGCTCGCGACAGAGATATTAATACAGGTACTGTTTCAAGCAGCAACGAGGTTGGTTGGAAATGAACAAAGAAATACTAATGGTTGCCGATGCGGTCTCTAATGAGAAAGGGGTCGACAAGGGCATTATTTTTGAGGCCATTGAACAGGCGCTCGCGACAGCGACCAAACGTCGTTACGACGAGGATTCCAATATTCGCGTGGTGATTGATCGTGAGTCTGGCGACTATGAAACATTCCGCTGGTGGGCTGTAGTGTCTGACGATGAGCTCGCTGAATTGGGTACCCAATTCACGATTGAAGAGGCCCATGAAAAGGATACTGCGCTGCAAGCTGGCGATGTATTTGAAGAGCAGGTGGAGAATGTAGAGTTTGGCCGTATTGCTGCGCAAACCGCCAAGCAAGTGATTGTACAAAAGGTGCGTGAAGCAGAGCGCGCTCAGGTTGTAGACCAGTATCGTGACCAAGTGGGAGAGCTTGTTAATGGTACGGTGAAAAAAGTGACGCGCGATAATGTGATTGTGGATCTTGGTAATAATGCAGAAGGCATTTTGCCTCGCGAATATCTTGTTGGCCGGGAAATTTTTCGCCTCAATGATCGTGTACGAGCTCTGTTGAAAGAAATTCGTGATGATGTTCGCGGCCCGCAACTGATTTTGAGTCGTTCCTGCCCACAGATGCTGATCGAGTTGTTCCGTGTTGAAGTGCCGGAAATTTATGAGCAGGTAATTGAAATTCGTAGTGCAGCCCGTGATCCAGGCTCTCGTGCCAAGATTGCAGTAAAAACCAATGATGGTCGTATCGATCCGGTGGGTGCTTGTGTGGGTATGCGTGGTTCTCGTGTGCAGGCTGTTTCCGGTGAGCTTGATAATGAGCGTATTGATATTGTGCTTTGGGATGACAACCCGGCTCAGCTGGTAATTAATGCGCTGGCACCGGCAGAAATTGAATCTATCGTGGTGGATGAAGATCGCCGCACTATGGATGTGGCTGTTACAGAAGACAATCTGGCACAGGCGATTGGTCGCGGTGGCCAGAATGTACGCCTTGCCTCTGACCTGACTGGTTGGGAAATCAATGTCATGAGCCTTGAGGATGCCGCTGCCAAACAGCAGGAAGAATCAGGTTCTACCGTGAGTACATTTATGGATGCACTTGATGTTGATGAAGATATGGCTTCTGTTCTTGTGGAAGTGGGCTTTAACTCCATCGAAGAGATTGCCTATGTGCCGCTTGAAGAAATGTTGGCTATTGAGGGGTTTGATGAGGATATTGCAGAAGAACTGCGTGCCCGTGCAAAAGACGCCTTGTTAACCAAAGCATTGGCAGGAGAAGAGGAACTGGATGCCGAGCCTGCTGAGGACTTGCTGACAATGGATGGTATGAATGAAGAGCTTGCGCGCAAGCTTGCATCCAAAGGTGTTGTGACTATGGAAGACCTTGCCGAACAGGCGGTCGACGATCTGGTTGAAATGGTCATTGACCTTGATGAAGAGCAGGCGGGACAGTTGATTATGACTGCACGTGCTCCATGGTTTGAAGAGGAATAGCGCCGTGTCTTGAAGCAACAGAGATATGGCCTGACAAATGTGAAGACGCAATTGGCGTAACGAATGGTAAGAGGTTGAATGAATGGCTGATGTAACAGTAGGAAAACTCGCCGAAATGGTAGGAGCGCCCGTTGAGCGTCTGTTGCAGCAGATGGAGGAGGCAGGTCTTGCGCAGAAATCTGCGGACGATACTGTGTCCGATGAAGAGAAACAAACCTTGCTCGCTTTCCTGAAAAAAAGTCATGGTTCCACTTCTACCAGCAGTGAAACTAAAAAAATCACGCTTAAGCGGAAAACACTCAGTACTCTGAAAGCACCCTCTGGTGGTGGTAAAAAAACGGTTAACGTAGAAGTGCGTAAAAAACGTACTTACATCAAGAAAGATGAAGCGGATATTCGTGCACAGAAAGAACTCGAAGAAACCAAACGCAAGGAACAGGATGAGCTGCCTGAAGTGGACGCAGCCCCGATAGAAGCTGCGGAGCCAGCAGCGCCAACACCGGCCGGTACCACGGCAGTTGATGATATTGAGTTGAAACGCCAGGCAGCTGCACAGGCGCGTATGCAGGAAGAAGAGCGCCAGATGCAGGAACGCAAGGCGATTCAGGAGCAGAAAGCAGCGGAAGAGCAAGCCAAGCGTGAGAAAGAGGAACGCGATAAGCAACGAGCGGATAAAAAACCGATGCTTAAAAAAGCGCCGGCGACTGCTACAAAGGAAGAAGATGAAGACAAACTTTCGCGTAAAAAGAAATCTGGCACACGTACACCTAAAGAACGTGGCAAGTCCAACAAGCTTGATTTGAACACGATTTCTGCTGTGTTGGATGATGATCTGTCCGAGCGTAAGATTGTCAAGGTTGAGCAAGCCAAAGCGGAAATCAGGTTTGATAACAAGCACACGTTCCAGAAACCTGTTGAAGCCAAGACCTTCGAGGTGGAAATTCCTGAAACTATCGTTGTCAGTGAGCTGGCTCAGCGTATGGCGGTAAAAGCAGGCGAAGTTATCAAGACGCTAATGAAAATGGGTACCATGGCTACGATCAATGAGTCCATTGATCAGGACACAGCGCAACTTGTGGTTGAGGAGATGGGCCATACGGTCAGGTTGATTTCTGCCAATGAAGTGGAAGAGAAACTTGAAGAAGAAGTAAGTACGGCGGAAGGTACACTGGAGTCCCGTGCACCGGTGGTTACCGTAATGGGCCACGTTGACCACGGTAAAACATCGTTGCTTGATTATATTCGCAACAGCCGGGTTGCCTCCGGAGAGGCGGGTGGTATTACCCAGCATATTGGCGCATACAGGGTGAATACCGACCACGGCAATATTACGTTTCTTGATACTCCGGGCCACGCGGCATTTACAGCAATGCGTGCGCGTGGTGCACAGAGTACAGATGTGGTGATTCTGGTTGTGGCTGCTGATGATGGTGTAATGCCGCAAACAGAAGAGGCGGTACAACACTCCAAAGCCGCCGGCGTACCAATAGTGGTTGCGATTAACAAGATTGATAAAGAAGACGCTGATCCTGACAAGGTTAAAAATGAATTGGCTGCGCTTGAGGTCATACCGGAAGACTGGGGTGGTGATGTGCAGTTTATTCCGGTTTCAGCGCATTCCGGAGAAGGTATTGAGCAGTTGCTTGATGCGGTATTGCTGCAGTCCGAAATGCTGGAATTGCAGGCGGCAAAAGATTTACCGGGTAAAGGTGTTGTGGTTGAGTCGCGCCTTGATAAAGGTCGCGGTACGGTTGCGACTGTGCTGGTTCAGAACGGTACCCTGAACAAGGGCGATATTATGTTAGCGGGTAATCACTTTGGTCGTGTGCGTGCGATGATTGATGATGCAGGTAATGAAGTAGAATCGGCTGGACCTGCCATGCCGGTAGAGATACTGGGCCTTGATGGTGTGCCGAATGCCGGTGATGAGTTTGTAGTATTACCCGATGAGAGACGTGCGCGTGATGTTGCAGAGCACCGCCAGGAAAAAGAGCGTGATGAGCGTCAACAGCGACAGCAGTCGGCCAAGCTTGAAAATATCTTTGCCAACATGGGAGAGGATGAGAAGAAAATCCTGCCGGTATTTGTCAAAGCAGATGTGCGAGGTTCTCTTGAAGCGATTCTGTCTTCGCTATCCGAACTCGGTAACGATGAGGTGGAAGTGCAGGTAGTAGGTTCCGGTATTGGCGGAATCTCTGAAAGTGATATCAACCTATCGTTAACTTCGAATGCCATTATGATCGGCTTTAATGTGCGTGCAGAAAGTAGCGCGAAGAAAACCGCTGAGACTGAAGGTGTTGAAATTCGTTATTACTCGGTGATCTATAACCTGCTTGATGAAGTGAAGCAGGCTCTCGGTGGCATGCTTGCACCGGAGCGTATTGAAGAAATTGTTGGTATTGCTGAAGTGCGTGATGTATTCCGCTCGCCGAAGTTTGGTCAGGTAGCAGGTTGCATGGTGGTAGAAGGCAATGTGTACCGCAACAAACCGATTCGTGTACTGCGCGATAACGTGGTGATTCACGAAGGGGAGCTCGATTCCCTGCGCCGTTTTAAAGATGATGTAGCAGAGGTGCGCAACGGCATGGAGTGCGGTATCGGTGTGAAAGATTACGATGTGAAAGTCGGTGACCAGATAGAGGTTTACGACGTGAAAGAGGTGGCTCGATCCTTGTAGGCCTTATCGGGCAGCAAGTGATCGAAGGTTGTATTAGTCAATGCCACGGGAATTTGGCCGCAACGAACGAGTTGCCGATTATCTAAAGCGCGAGCTTGCATTGTTAATCCAGAACGAGGTCAAGGACCCGCGTTTGGGTATGGTCAATATCAATGATGTAGAAGTGGGCCGTGACTTGTCCCGTGCGAAAGTTTTTTTCACCCTGATTGGCGATGAAAACGAGGCGGCGGGTAAGCAGGCTGCGGAAGTACTGAACAAGGCGGCGGGTTTTTTGCGCAATCAGGTAGCGGCAAATAACAGTATGCGCAGTACACCGGCTTTGCAGTTCTATTACGACCAGAGTGTTCTTCGCGGCGATCAGCTATCGAAATTGATTGACCAGGCTGTGGCAGATGACCAACAGCCGAATGACGAACAGTAAAGAGGTAAACATTGGCGAGAAAACGTCGACGCCCGCGTGGCAGGAATCTCAGTGGTATCCTGGTTCTCGACAAGCCACAGGGCATTACCTCCAACGATGCTTTACAGCAGGCGAAGTGGCTGTTTGCGGCGGCAAAAGCGGGTCATACCGGTAGCCTCGATCCACTGGCCACCGGTGTACTGCCACTTTGTTTTGGTGAGGCGACGAAGTTCTCCCGGTATTTGCTTGATGCAGACAAAGGTTACAGGGCTACCGTGACCTTCGGACAGCGCAGCGAGACCGGAGATACCGACGGTGAGCTGATTGAGGACAAGGGGGCGGAAAATCTGACCCTGGAACAGATTGTAGCGGTTTTGCCGCGCTTTCGCGGTGAGATTGAACAGGTGCCGTCGATGTATTCGGCGATCAAGCACCAGGGGCAGCCGCTCTATAAGCTGGCCCGGCAGGGCATAGAAGTGGAACGGGAGGCGAGAAAAGTTCATATTTTCCGCCTGGAAGTGTTAGACTTCCGCGCTGGCCGCTATCCGCAGCTCGATATTGAGGTGGTTTGCAGTAAAGGCACCTATATTCGCACCCTCGCAGAGGACATTGGCGAATTACTCGGTTGCGGCGCTCTGCTCAGTGCTTTACACAGAAATATTGTAGGGCCTTTCACTGATGCCGATGCGGTCTCCCTGCAAACGCTACAGGATCAGCGAGGTGATGAGAGGGCCGAGGTGCTCGATGGTCATTTACTCCCTGTGGTTGAGGCATTAGGGCATTTGTCGGCAGTGACCCTGTCGGAGAGTGCGGGTTTTTATTTGCGTCAGGGCCAGCCAGTACTGGAGGCCAGTGCGCTCAAAGACACCGTTACCGGAGAGCTGGTGCGGGTTGTATTGGAGAGCGGAGAGTTTCTCGGTGTTGCCGAAATCCTGGATGACGGGAGAGTGGCACCGCGAAGACTGATAGCCGAAGACTCATGAATGACGATTGGAGTTACGGCTGTCTTTGGTAAAGCAGTTCACTGCAAATATGCGCGGTAACTGTTTTGTTTTAGCTAATTTGTTTAACAGCATATTGAGGAAAACATTATGGCATTAACTAACGAAGAGAAAGTTGCAATTATTAAAGAACACGGTCAATCCGATAATGATACCGGTTCTCCTGAAGTACAGATTGCCCTTCTAACTGCTAACATCGAAAAGCTGCAAGGCCACTTTGAAAGCCACAAGCAGGACCATCACTCCCGCCGAGGCCTGATTCGCATGGTTAACCAGCGTCGTAAATTACTCGACTATCTCAAGAGTAAAAACACTACTCGCTATAGCCAGTTGATTAAAAAACTTGGCTTGCGTCGTTAATCAAACGTCTGTGTGTAATAACACTATGTCGCTCAACGATTGGGGCGGCCTGTTTTGTTGCATCTGAATTAAATGAATGTAAAGGAAAAAATTGTGAATCCTATAATTAAAAAGTTTCAATACGGAGGACAAACCGTCACTCTGGAAACTGGCCGTGTTGCGCGCCAGGCGACTGGAGCCGTATTGGTCAGTATGGATAACACCCAGGTACTGTGTACTGTAGTGGGTGTTAAAGAAGCGAGAGAAGATGCGGGCTTTTTCCCGTTGTCAGTACACTACCAGGAAAAATCTTATGCGGCGGGCAAAATCCCCGGCGGTTTCTTTCGCCGTGAGGGACGTCCAAGTGAAAAAGAAACACTGACTTCACGCCTGATTGATCGCCCGATTCGCCCGTTATTCCCGGAAGGTTTCAAGAACGAGGTACAGGTTGTTTGTACAGTTATGTCTGCAAATAAGGATGTCGACCCCGATATTCCAGCGATGATCGGAACATCGGCGGCGCTGGCGATTTCCGGTATTCCGTTTAATGGCCCAATTGGTGCTGCCCGTGTGGGTTATACCGACAATGAAGGCTATGTTCTGAACCCGGGTTATAGCGCATTGGAAACTTCCGAGCTCGACATGGTGGTTGCCGGTACCAAGGATGCGGTGCTTATGGTTGAGTCAGAAGCAAATGAGCTGCCGGAAGATCTGATGCTTGGTGCTGTATTGTTTGCCCACCAGGAAATGCAGATCATTATTGATGCTGTTACAGAGTTAGCCAAAGATGCAGGCAAGCCTGTGTGGGATTGGCAGGCTCCGGAAACAGACCGTGCCCTGCAAGACAAGATGGTTGCGGCTGTCGGCCCGCAAATTGGTGAAGCTTACCGCGTCACTGACAAAATGCAGCGCTATGATGCACTCGATGCACTCAAGCAAAAAGCGATTGATGAAGTAGCCGATGAAGAAGCTGGCATCAGTGAAAAAGATGTTTCCGGCATGTTTGAAATGCTGAAGAAAAAGGTTGTGCGCAACCGTGTGATTAACGGTGAGCCGCGTATTGATGGTCGCGATAGCAAAACCGTGCGACCGATTGCTGTAGAAGTTGGCGTATTGCCGAAAACACACGGCTCGGCATTGTTTACCCGTGGTGAGACTCAGGCTGTTGTTGTGGCGACACTGGCTTCCCTGCGTGATGCTCAACGTATCGATGCACTGGAAGGTGAGAAAGAAGACAACTTCATGCTGCACTACAATTTTCCGCCCTATTCGGTTGGTGAAGCGGGCCGCATGGGTGGCACTGGTCGCCGTGAGATTGGTCACGGCCGTCTTGCGCGCCGTGGTATTGCGGCAATGCTACCTTCGATTGATGACTTCCCTTATACCGTGCGTGTTGTATCTGAAATTACCGAATCCAACGGTTCGAGTTCCATGGCGTCTGTTTGTGGTAGCTCACTGTCCCTGATGGATGCCGGTGTACCGTTGAAGGCCCCGGTCGCGGGTATTGCCATGGGTCTGGTCAAGGAAGGTGACAAGTTTGCTGTACTGACTGACATTCTCGGTGATGAGGACCACCTCGGTGATATGGACTTTAAAGTAGCCGGTTCTGCCAACGGTGTGACGGCACTGCAAATGGATATCAAAATTGAAGGCATTACTGAAGAGATTATGGAGATTGCGCTGGCTCAGGCGAATACGGCGCGTTTGCAGATTCTTGCCGAGATGAACAAGGTAATCAGTGAGTCCCGCGAAGAAGTTTCCGAAAGCGCTCCGCGTTTCCATGTGCTGAAAGTTGATCCCGATAAAATTCGCGACATTATTGGTAAAGGTGGTGCAACGATTCGTGGTATTACCGAAGAAACCGGCGCGACCATTGATATTGAGGACGATGGTACCGTGCGTATCTATGGCGACAATGCAGAGTCTCGCGATGCTGCGATTGCCCAGGTTGAGGCGATTACAGCAGAAGCTGAAATCGGCAAAATCTACAAAGGTAAGGTTGCTCGTATTGTCGACTTTGGTGCGTTTGTTACTTTCCTGCCTGGCAAGGATGGTTTGGTTCACATATCCCAGATTGCCGAAGAGCGGGTTGAGACGGTAACAGACTATCTTAAGGAAGGTCAGGAAGTTGATGTCATTGTGCTCGACATTGATAACCGCGGTCGTATTAAACTGTCGATGAAAGAAGTTAACAAGGCCGGGGCTGCTGAAGTAGCTGAATAACGTGCCCTTGTTAAAGTGAACAAAAAGGCTCCTGCGGGAGCCTTTTTGTTATCTGTTCCTGATAAACCCGGGCTGGTACACTGCACCGCGTACAGAGGTTGAGGAACCATCACCATTGGATGGGGTCGGAAAAAGGGTTAATGGGCAACTTTGGCATTGGATATTGGCTGGATATCAAATCAAGAGACAAGTGAAGCAGCTTTTTTTCATCATTATTCTATTACTCAGCGCACAGGCCGCTGTGGCCCAGCTTATGGGCGAGCAGTCTGGTGTAAGCAGTGTCGATTCGTTTATTGAATCTGAGGGGGTAGTTGAATTCCTGCCGGTGCATGAAGCCTATCAGCTTGAGGTGGATGTTAGAGAGGATCACCTGCTGCTGAACTGGTTTATGGTAGACGGTTATTTTCTCTATGGACACAAGTTCACCGTTGATCTGGTAAAAAATCGTGAAATTTTGTCGTTAACGGTTGAGAAAGAACAGGGAGAGATCAGCTACGATGAATACTTTGAAGAAGATGTTGAAAAGTTTTATCACGCCACTACCCTCAAAGCCATACTGCCACAGGAGTTGCTAACGCAGACGGATAATCACAGCCTCACACTAACGGCAGGTTATCAGGGTTGTGCTGATGCAGGCCTTTGCTATCCACCAGAAGCGCTGTATTACCGCATTAATCTCAATGCAAGCACCGCTACGGTGTTTTCTGCGCCGACGGCTACACCGGCGGTTTCGCAACCTGATGTGCTACGGGTTGAAACATCGTTTGTTCTGATGCTGCTATTTGCTGTGCTTGGTGGGCTAATTCTGAATTTGATGCCCTGTGTGTTTCCGGTGTTATCCATCAAAGTGTTGAGCTTTGCGTCTTCGGCGTCTTCGCAGCGACACCTGAAACTGCATGGCTGGATGTATACCCTGGGGGTTGTGGCCTCGTTTATTTTATTTGCCGCGCTACTGTTGGCCATGCGCAGCGCCGGCCAGGCTGTGGGTTGGGGATTTCAA
This sequence comes from Pseudomonadales bacterium, assembly GCA_028280345.1. Classification (GTDB taxonomy): domain Bacteria; phylum Pseudomonadota; class Gammaproteobacteria; order Pseudomonadales; family UBA7239; genus JANQLY01. The sequence goes on from JANQLY010000004.1 coordinate 180,606, forward strand.
TTGCAATCCCCGATGTTTATTGCGTTTCTTGCTTACCTGTTTGTTTGCCTCGGTCTGGTTTTATCCGGTTTGGTTGAGGTCGGTGGATCGATGATGGGTATTGGTCAGCAGTTGACGGAGGGTTCAGGTAAACGCAGTTCGTTTTTTACCGGTGTGCTGGCAGTTGTGGTGTCGAGCCCGTGTTCTGTGCCATTTATGGGCACGGCGCTGGGGTTTGCACTGACCCAGAATGCGCTTCCGGCTCTGCTGGTTTTTGCTGCGCTTGGTGTGGGTCTTGCGTTGCCGTTTCTTGTACTCTCCCACATTCCGGCGTTAGTTAATCTGCTGCCAAAGCCGGGGCTATGGATGGAACGTTTTAAAGAACTGCTCGCGTTTCCACTGTATCTCACAGCGGTATGGCTGCTCTGGGTACTTGGTCACCAGTCCGGCAATGATGCAGTGGCGCTGTTATTGGTGGGGTTCGTGTTACTACTGTTTGGTTTGTGGTTGCATCGGGGGGGAGCGAGGCGCCTGTGGTTGCTGCCGATTGTTGTAGCGCTGCTTTTGCCGTTGAGCCCGATTATTGCGACACCGGATGCGAAGGAAGTTGATACAGCCTCTTCAGATGAGTACTGGCAAACCTATAGCGCCGAAAAATTGGCAGCTTACATAAGTGCGGGAGAGCCTGTTTTTGTCGAGTTAACCGCAGACTGGTGCATTACCTGCCTGATGAATGAAAAAGTCGCCCTGAACCGTCCTGATGTCATTGCTGCGATGCGGGGGCAGGGCATACATTATCTGCGCGGTGACTGGACTAACGGAGATCCGGAAATCACCGCTTTGCTCGAGCAATACAACCGTGCTGGTGTACCGTTATACCTGCTATTTTCTGCAAACTCGCAGCAACCGGTACGTATCTTGCCGCAATTGCTAACCGAAGGCCTTGTTTTGGAAGAACTTAAAGTAATTTCTAGAAAAGAGTACTGAGCGTTTAGAAATTTGCGGCTAAATGCCTTAAATCTGATGGTATATTCGGCGAATGAGCCGCCAAATTGGACAAACTGCAATAAATCAGGCAAACTTGCGCCTTTCAACCCCTGATCAGGCGAAAATCAGGCGAATTTTTCGTAATGGTTTATTCGTAATAATGGCGACGATTCTTGTATTACATGGCCCGAACCTGAATCTGCTCGGAACGCGCGAGCCGGAGGTTTATGGTGCAGACACGCTGGAGCAGATTAATCGGCGTTTGCAGACCCGTGCCCAGGATGCGGGGCATCATTTGCAAGCCTTGCAAAGTAATGCGGAATACGAGCTTGTTGAGCGTGTACAGGATGCTCGACATGAAGGGGTAGATTTTATTCTCATCAACCCGGCGGGTTTGACCCATACCAGTGTGGTATTGCGTGACGCCTTGCTCGCGGTTGGTATTCCTTTTATCGAAGTACATTTGTCCAATATTTATCAGCGCGAAAGTTTTCGACACCATTCCTATTTTTCCGATATTGCCGAGGGCCTGATTGCAGGTCTTGGTGCAAAGGGATACGAATTGGCGCTCGATGCTGCACTGACAAAGCTGGATGAAAGTTAACCCAAACCTATTAGCCAGGTGATTGTTGTATGGATATTCGTAAAGTAAAAAAATTGATCGAGTTGCTCGAAGAGTCCGATATTGGTGAACTGGAAATCAAGGAAGGCGAGGAATCGGTGCGTATCAGCCGCCAGTCGAGTGTGGTACCTGCTGCGCCATCCTATGTTGCTGCGCCGCCGGCACCAGCACCTGCTGCAGCGCCTGCACCTGCACCGGCAGCAAAAGCAGAAGAAGCGGATAAGGAGTCATCAAGTCTGTCTGGTCATATTATTCGCTCGCCGATGGTAGGTACGTTCTACCGTGCGGCTTCACCTGGTTCACCGTCGTTTGTCGAGGTGGGTCAGCATGTGAAAGTTGGCGATACTGTTTGCATTCTTGAAGCAATGAAAATGATGAATCAGCTTGAGGCAGACAAAGCCGGTGTGATCGAAGCGATTCTTGTCGAGGATGGTGAACCGATCGAATTTGATCAGCCTTTGATGACCATCGTATAACTGTCCAGGAACAAGCCAATGTTGGAAAAAGTTGTTATAGCCAACCGGGGTGAGATCGCCCTGCGTATTCTGCGAGCCTGTAAGGAACTCGGAATCAAAACAGTTGCGGTGCATTCGCAAATTGACCGCGATTTAATGCACGTGCGCCTTGCCGATGAATCTGTTTGTATTGGCCCGAATCCTTCACCGGAAAGTTATCTCAATGTGCCTGCTATTATCAGTGCAATGGAAGTTACCGATGCGGTAGCTGTGCATCCGGGTTACGGTTTTCTTGCTGAGAATGCTGATTTTGCCGAGCAGGTACAAAACAGTGGATTTATTTTTATTGGTCCATCTGCAGAAGTGATTCGCCTTATGGGTGATAAAGTTTCTGCGATTGCCGCGATGAAAACAGCCGGTGTTCCCACGGTACCAGGCTCCGATGGTCCACTCGGTGAAGACCTTGAAAAGAACTACGAAATTGCGCGTGATATCGGTTATCCGGTGATTATCAAGGCCGCTGCCGGTGGTGGTGGTCGAGGCATGCGTGTTGTACAAAGTGAAGCTGCTTTACATAATGCTATCTATGTTACCAAATCAGAAGCACTCGCAGCGTTTGGTGACGAAACCGTTTACATGGAAAAGTTTCTTGAAAACCCGCGCCATGTAGAAATACAGGTGCTTGCAGATGGACAGGGCGCAGCGATTCACCTCGGTGATCGCGATTGTTCTTTGCAACGTCGTCATCAGAAGGTGCTTGAAGAAGCACCGGCTCCTGGAATTCCCGATGATGTCCGTGCAGAGGTTGCCCAATCCTGTGTGCAAGCTTGTATTGATATTGGCTACAGTGGTGCAGGTACGTTTGAGTTTTTGTATGAAGACGGGCGCTTTTACTTTATCGAAATGAATACTCGTATTCAGGTCGAACACTGCGTATCGGAAATGGTAACCGGGATTGATCTGGTCAAACAGCAGCTGTTGATTGCCGGTGGTGAAAAGCTTGCCTTGCAGCAGTCTGATATCACGATTACCGGACACGCTTTTGAATGCCGTATCAATGCAGAAGATCCAAAAACTTTTATGCCGTGCCCGGGCCGGGTTGAAACCTGGCACGCCCCAGGTGGCAATGGGGTGCGCGTAGATTCACATGTGTACAGCGGTTATTTTATTCCACCAAATTATGACTCAATGATTGCCAAGATTATTTCCTACGGCGAAGATCGTAATATTGCATTGGCGCGTATGCGCAATGCGCTTGATGAGGCTGTGGTGGAAGGTATTCGCACGAATATTCCGTTACAACAGGAATTGGTGCGTGACCCGGCTTTCATTGAAGGCGGGGTGAATATCCACTACCTGGAGAAAAAACTGGGCTTGTAAGCCTGGTCAGCGATGCCCTGGTTGCAGATAACGTTCGAGTGTGAGAAATCTCATACCGAAGCTCTTGAAGATGCCCTGTTAACTATTGGTGCCAGTGCGGTTACTTTGCGCGATGCTGCAGATCAGCCTGTACTGGAACCAGGGGTTGGTGAAACTCCATTGTGGACAGAGGTAAAACTGACCGCGCTATTTGATGCCCAGGTGGATACAGACAGGGTCTTGTTGGAACTGATAACGCTATTACCCTTTGATTTGCCATCGCTGCGCATTGAGATTCTTGAGGACAGGGATTGGGAGCGCAGTTGGATGGATCACTACCAGCCGATGCTATTTGGTGAGCGTCTGTGGATTTGCCCAAGCTGGCAACAGCCGCCACAAAGTGATGCTGTGAACTTGTTGCTTGATCCCGGTCTCGCGTTTGGTACGGGCACGCACCCAACTACGAGCTTGTGTCTGCAATGGCTCGACAGTTGGAACCTCAAAGGTCAAACGGTAGTGGACTATGGCTGTGGCTCTGGTGTACTTGCAGTGGCAGCGATTTTGCTTGGGGCAAGTCATGTTGTTGCAGTGGACAATGACCCTCAGGCGCTTGATGCTACGCTGGAAAATGCCCGCCGCAATTACTGTGCGGACAAAATACAAGTGCAGACACCGGAACAGGCTTTAGAACGGAAAATCGCTCCGGTGGATGTTGTGTTGGCCAATATACTGGCCAAACCTTTAATGGAGCTTGCACCGCGTCTGACAGAACTTGTGGTAGCTGGTGGTCAACTGCTGCTGTCGGGTTTGTTGATCGAACAGGCAGAAGCAGTGAAGCAGGCCTATACAGCAGATGTTGTGTTTGATGGGCTGGCCGAACAGGATGGCTGGGTCAGATTGCACGGCTGTCGAGCATGTTGAAAATATGCACAATCTGGCGGAAAACGCTACACTTGCGTCCATGACAGGTGGCGCAGCTAACCGGGTGGATAAAATAATAAATTCGCCTTAATTTACTGAATCAGGAAGTAGCATCAGGATTTAACGAGGAATCGAGCAATGAGCCAGATGGTGACGAAATGCCCACAGTGTGCAACGACATTTCGTGTAACGGATGCGCAATTACAGGCGGCCAAAGGCAAGGTACGCTGCGGTTCCTGTTTGCATGTGTTCAAGGCCGATGAGAACTGGGCTGCAAAGCCCGCTGCACCTGTAGCGGAACCGCAAGCCGAGCAGCAGCCACAACAGAGCAATGGTACATCCGCGAGCAAGTTCCAGTTTGATCAGGCGGCCATTGACGGTGGTAGCGCCGAGGGTGTATTGCAGAAATCTTCATTGGCCAGTGCTGCGGAAGAGGCGGCTAAAACCGAAGAAGCAATACAGGCGAGTAAGGAACCTGATCCTGTCGATGAACTTGGCGATGATGAGCTTATCGGGGATGACAGTGAGCTCTATGAAGACCAAATTTCTGATACTACTGAAACAGATGCTGTTCAGTCAGACAGTATTACCTCGGAGTTCAGCGATGATTTTCTGAATCTCGATGATTTACAAAACGATGATTTTTCGACATCGGAGTTTGATGCGGTTTCCGGAGGTGGTAGCACTTCGGATGAGTCCTGGGCAAAGGACTTGCTTGATGAACTTGAAGATGATTCCGAAGAGCGTGCCGCGCATGCCGAAGCTTTGTTGTCCGGTGAAGCAGATGAGGTTTTTTCTGATGATAGTGGTTACAAACCCTCTGATAAAAAACCACCACGGAAAAAAGCACCTGAGCCGGAAGACTTTTCCAACAACCAGTTTTTTAATGAAGATGATTTTGTTGTCAACAACCAGGTGGATGTTGCAAAGGATCTCGGCCTCGAGCAGGAGCCGGTCGATAGCAAGTCACTGCTCGACAAAATTGAACCTGCACCGGTAGAAATTGACTGGAGTCGCCCTGCGCGTAACTGGCTCGGTATGGCTATCTGGTCGTCGCTGTCTCTGCTGATGGCAGCGGGTCTGGTGTTGCAATACGGCTGGATCAATTTTGAGAGCCTTGCCCGGGAAGAGCAGTTTCGGCCCTGGTATCGTCAGGCCTGTGACGTGGCAGGTTGCGAGTTGCCAGACCTGTTTAACCCGGCTTCGATCAAGAGCAAGAATCTTGTGGTTCGCTCGCACCCGGAGCATACCAATGTGCTCGTGGTCGATGCGATCCTGCAAAATGGTGCAAGTTACAAGCAGCCGTTTCCATATCTTGAGTTGTACTTTAGCGATATTGACAATTTTCCAGTGGCAAGTCGCCGCTTTACCCCGGCGGAGTATCTTGCCGGTGAGCTGGCGGGTAAAAAGATCATGCCGGTGGCCAAGTCGATACATATTTCTCTGGAAATTGCCGACCCGGGTAGCGAAGCGGTAAATTACCGATTGCAAATTGCCCGTAAAAACCCGCTTAAATCCTGACTTTTGCCGCTGTGGTTACACTCGGCAATATCCTCTTACAGTCGCCTGTGTTGCTTGCACCGATGGCCGGTGTGACCGATGCCTGCTTTCGCCTGCTGTGTCGGCGTTATGGAGCAGGGTTGACCACGACAGAAATGCTGACGACCAAAACCGAGTTATGGGACACGCCCAAAAGCCGTCTGCGTTTGAAAGAGTTTGATGACAGTGGCGTACGTTCTATTCAGATTGCTGGTAGTGAACCTGAGCAAATGGCGGAGGCTGCCCGAGGTGTGGTGGCACATGGTGCGGAGTTGGTCGATATCAATATGGGCTGCCCGGCGAAAAAAGTTTGTAAAAAAGCAGCCGGCTCTGCGTTGCTTAAAGATGAAGTCCTTGTCGCTGATATATTGCAGGCAGTAGTTGCCGCAGTCGATGTACCTGTTACGCTCAAGATGCGTACCGGGTGGAGCACTGAGCACAGAAATGCGGTAACTATCGCACGTATTGCCGAGGATGCAGGTATTGTTGGTCTGGCGGTGCATGGCCGTACCCGTGCCTGTGGCTATGGTCATAGCGTTGAATACGATACGATCGCACGCGTTGTTGAAGCGGTAGATATACCAGTGTTTGCCAATGGTGATATTGATTCGGCGCAGAAGGCTGCACAGGTACTCGAGAACACGGGAGCCAGTGGTGTGATGATTGGCCGAGCGGCATTTGGTCGCCCGTGGCTGTTTCGTGAGATAACACATTTTTTACAACACAATGAATTACCCTCTGAACTTGACAACGCTGAAATCCATGCTGTTATCACAGAGCATCTTTTGATGCTACACAAATTTTATGGTGAATTTCAGGGCTTACGCATTGCTCGCAAGCACATAGGCTGGTATCTTGACGATCTTCAAATTGCCAGCAGTATGAAAAAGCATTTCAATCAACTGGAGCGAGCCAGTGACCAGTTGGATGCTGTGAATGGTTTGTTTAAAAGGTTCACAAAAAGAGGGGCGCAAGCTGCATGACTAACCCGGATTTACTTCTGGATAACAACAAAGTGTTTGATACCCAGATGGCATCAAGCCAACCGCAGACGGTGGCTATGGACAACGCAATGAACAACAATGACAGTCCCCTTACTCTGCGAGACTGTGTTGAAGAAACTCTGCATAACTACTTTACCGATCTCGATGGTCAACCCGCTAATGATATATATGATATGGTGCTTTCTGAAATCGAAGCGCCTTTACTTGAAGTAGTGATGCGCTATACACAAAATAATCAGTGTAAGGCGGCACAAGTGCTGGGCCTTAATCGGGGAACATTGCGCAAAAAGTTAAAGCGCTATGGCTTGTTGTAGGATAATTTGAACAGTTATGGAAGGAGGCATTGGCCTCCTTTTTTCGTCATAAAAACATGAGTATAGAGTCAGGCAGGTTGGGGTATGACCGAATCATCACCAGTAAAAATTACACGGGCACTTATCAGTGTATCCGATAAAGACGGGGTAGCAGAGTTCGCCCGCGAGCTCGTTGCCCTGGGCGTGGAAATTCTGTCCACCGGGGGGACGTTTCGTCTGTTACAGGAACAGGGAGTGGCGGTTACAGAGGTGTCTGATTACACCGGGTTTCCGGAGATGATGGATGGTCGAGTTAAAACCCTGCACCCGAAAATTCACGGCGGCATTCTCGGGCGTCGCGGTACTGATGATGGGGTAATGCAGGAGCATGCGATCAGCCCAATCGATATGGTGGTGGTGAATCTCTATCCATTTGCCGCTACAGTGGCGCGGGAAGATTGTGACCTGCCCATGGCGATTGAAAATATTGATATTGGCGGCCCTACTATGGTGCGCTCGGCGGCGAAAAACCATCGCGATGTAGCGATCGTGGTCAACAGTAGTGACTATGCTGCGATTCTTGATGAAATGAAAGGCAATGACGGTACGCTCGATTACACCACGCGTTTTGATCTGGCGGTAAAGGCCTTTGAACACACAGCGGCCTACGATGGCATGATTGCCAACTATCTCGGTGCTCGTGTAGAAAATGATGCTGCTGAAGGTGGGGATGCCATCGCGGATCCGGCAGTATTTCCGCGCACATTTAACACGCAGTTTGTTAAAACCCTCGATATGCGCTACGGAGAGAATCCTCACCAGCGAGCAGCGTTCTATGTTGAGGCAGATATCAATGAAACCAGTATTGCTACTGCGCGCCAGTTACAGGGCAAGGCGCTGTCTTACAACAATGTCGCCGATACCGATGCCGCGCTTGAGTGTGTAAAAAGCTACAGTGAGCCGGCTTGTGTCATTGTCAAACACGCTAATCCCTGTGGTGTTGCTGTGGCAGAGGACCTGCTCCAGGCCTATGAGCTGGCTTATGCCACCGATCCGGAATCGGCGTTTGGCGGGATTATTGCGTTTAACCGTGAACTCGATGGTGCAACTGCAAAGACGATTATTGATCGACAATTTGTTGAAGTCATTATTGCGCCAGCGGTGAGTCAGCAGGCGATTGATGCGGTGGCAGCGAAAGAGAATGTGCGTCTGTTGGTCTGCGGAGAGTTCGCGGCGGCGCAAGCGGCTTTTGATTACAAGCGTGTCAACGGCGGCTTGCTGGTGCAGGATCGAGACCTGGGCATGGTCGCGGAAGCAGATTTAAAAGTGGTGACAAAACGCGCGCCTACGGAAGCCGAAATGCGCGACCTGCTGTTTGCCTGGCGGGTGGCTAAATATGTGAAATCCAATGCTATTGTCTATGCAAAAAACCTGCAAACCGTTGGTGTTGGTGCCGGGCAGATGAGTCGGGTTAATTCGGCACGTATCGCGGCGATCAAGGCAGAGCATGCGGGTCTGCCGGTAGCGGGTTCGGTGATGGCCTCCGATGCGTTTTTCCCGTTCCGCGATGGTATTGATAACGCAGCTGCCGCGGGTATTACCGCTGTGATTGAGCCCGGTGGTTCGATGCGCGATGATGAAGTGATTGCCGCAGCGGATGAAAATGATATGGCCATGGTGTTTACCGGCATGCGCCATTTCCGGCATTAATTCTCAACACACTTGACGCAAAAGGTTTGCTTTAATGAAAGTATTGGTAATTGGTAGCGGTGGCAGAGAGCATGCTTTGGCTTGGAAAGTTGCTCAGGCGCAACAGGTAGAAGCTGTGTATGTAGCACCGGGCAACGCGGGCACTGCACTGGAGAACAAAGTAGAAAACGTCGCCATCGATGTGATGGCGTTTGATGAGCTGGCAGATTTTGCCAGCCAGCAGGGAGTTAATTTAACCATTGTTGGCCCCGAAGCACCGCTGGTTGATGGCATTGTGGACTTTTTCCAGCAGCGCGGTCTGGCCTGTTTTGGGCCTTCAAAAGGAGCGGCGCAACTGGAAGGGTCGAAGGCGTTTACCAAGGACTTTCTCGCTCGTCACAATATTCCAACAGCAGCCTATGAAAACTTTACCGAGCTTGAACCGGCACTGGCTTATTTGCGCGAGCAGGGTGCGCCGATTGTGGTTAAGGCCGATGGCTTGGCAGCCGGTAAAGGTGTGATTGTGGCGGAGACACTGGAGCAGGCAGAAGCAGCGGTTACCGATATGCTGTCTGGCAATGCGTTTGGTGATGCCGGCTGTCGCGTTGTGATAGAAGAGTTTCTCGATGGCGAAGAAGCGAGCTTTATTGTCATGGTGGACGGAAAAAATATTCTGCCGATGGCAACAAGTCAGGACCACAAACGTATTGGAGATGGTGATACAGGTCCGAATACGGGTGGCATGGGAGCCTATTCGCCGGCACCGGTTGTAACGGATGAAATTTACCAGCGCATTATGCGTGAAGTGATTGAGCCGACGGTTCAGGGTATGGCCGCAGAAGGCAATGACTACACGGGTTTTCTCTATGCGGGTCTGATGATCATGGCAGATGGTACGCCCAAAGTTATTGAATATAACTGCCGTTTTGGTGACCCGGAGACCCAGCCGATTATGTTGCGTCTACACTCCGATCTCGCGCAGTTGTGCGAAGCAGCACTGCAGGGCCGTCTCAATGAGGTCAGCGCCGAGTGGGATAGTCGTGCTACGGTTGGTGTGGTTATGGCAGCCGGGGGGTATCCGGGCAGTTACGACAAAGGCGATGTGATTGAAGGTTTGCCGGGCACAGAACAGGCCGATTGCAAGGTATTTCATGCTGGAACTCGCCTCGAGGGAGAAAATGTTGTCACCAGCGGCGGGCGTGTGCTGTGTGTGACGGCGGCGGGTGATAGCGTGACAGAAGCGCAGCAAGCTGCCTATCGCCAGCTGGCTGATATTAAATGGCAGAATGTCGTGTTTCGCAAAGACATTGCATACCGTGCCATTGAACGCGAGAAAAGCTGACGTCGAGCCAAGAGACGTTTATTATGTAGCTTTACAAGGAACAGCCATAGTGTAATGGTCAGAACGGTCTTCAACATAAAACAATGTTTAGCTGGATTTGCGCTGCTGTTTTTAAGTTATGTGGCAGTGGCGGCTCCGGTAGTTGAGATTACAGAAGACCGGTTTCGCATCGATTTACCTGCCTACATTGATATCCTTGAAGATCCAAACAGTGTGATGACACTGGAGGATGTCCGTTCCGAACGCTATACCCATCAGTTCTCACCATCACCATTAAGCGATTTCTATTTTGGCTATACCAGTTCGGCATACTGGTTTCGTTTTACAGTTGCCAATCAACTTGATCATGACAAACGTTTCATTTTTGAAGTCACACCGGCGGATATTGATTACATAGATTTCTATGGTATCGACGAGCGACTTGATGAAGTGTTATTTCACAAGCGTAGTGGTTCAGCGATCAGCTTTGATCAACGTGACTATGACCACCCGCTATACTTTTTTGATGTAGAAATTCCTGCGCATACGGTGCATACCTTTTATGTGCGTTTGAAATCGAATAAAACCGTGAATGTTCATTTGCGTTTCAGTTCCCAGCGTGAACACTTCTTTTACAGTGGCTCACGGGACTGGTGGCAGGGCGTTATTTTTGGTGGACTGCTGTTGCTCGGCTTCTTACATATAGCACTGGCCTTTGCGTTTAACTACAAAGGTTTTGCCTATTGCGGCTTGTTTATGCTTTCCATTCTCGTGATTCAGGGGAGCTGGAATGGTTACTTCCTGCAATTCATCAATGCCAATGCAAATATGCTCGACAAGCAGTTGATGTTGAGTGTTTATATGAGTTGTGCCTTTGGCTTGTTGTTTACCCGCACCTATCTTGATACTCACCACCGGGCGCCACTTAGTCATCGCCTGCTTACGGTAATGATATTGCTTTCGCTGCTTGGCATGCCCTGTGCCTGGTTGCTCAGTGCCTGGATCAATGCTCTGCTGATGTCGTTTATTGCGCTCGTGGGTATTTTCCTGATGTTTGGCCTTGCGTTGTACAGTTTTCTCGAAGGCTTTGAACCGGCTAAATACTTCCTGCTGGCGCGCACCTTGACGATGGTAGTTATTTTGATTGCGTTGTTTTCCGCCCATGGTTTATTGCCACAGGGTTTTGTTATCAATTGGGGGCTATCGGTTTGTATCTTGTTTGAAGGACTCGTTTTTGCCTGTGTGATGACACTGCAACAAGTGAAAAAACAACATTCAGACAGGCCTGAAGTTGTGAGTGAAGCGGGACAAAGTCAGGGGTTGGTACCCGTATCGGCATTTTGCCATGAACTACGTACCCCGATCAGTGGTGTGTTGGGTATGTCAGAGCTGCTAATGGAAACTTCTCTGACCGACCAGCAACGCAGCCAGATGGAGACGATTCGCAATTCCGGGCGCTCTTTGCTCGATGTGGTCAACAAAATGTCTGACCTTTCCTCGCTGGAAAGCGGTGAGGTGGAAGTAGTAGAAACCTCGTTTGAGATTCTCTCGGTGGTGGAATCCTGTGTGGAGAGTTCCCGGGATTTGTCTGAACGCAGAAATATTGAACTAATTTATCAGGTGGAAGAAGCCGTTACAGGCTTTGTTAAAGGCGATCAGGACAAACTCCTGCAAGTTATGAACAACCTGATCAGCTATACGATTCGCCATATGGATGGCGGGGAAATATTGATTTCTGTGCGTGAGGCAAGCCTTGATAATGTGCTGTTTGAAATTACCTCGGGCAAGAATACCTTTGCCCAGGACTATTCGGCAGCGCTATTTAATTCTGATGAAGTACCGACTTCAGCAGATAACCTCAACCTGACAATAGCGCGTCAGTTTATCGGTCTTATGGGTGGGGAACTGCAGATTAATCAGCGCACAGACGGTGGCGCAAAAATTGTTTTCCAGTTGCTGTTGAAGAAACAACGCAAGGATTCCCTGCACGAAGATAATGATCGTATTTTACGCGGCAAACGTTTGATGATCGTGGATGACAATGAAACCTGCTGCAAGATCGTGCAGCAGCAGGCGTCGCAGTGGGGTATGGATGTGATGATTGCAGGTAGTGGTAAGGAGGCTCTTGCCATCTTGCGCTCCCAGGCTAATCTGGGTTCGAGTTTTGATCTGATGCTTGTGGACTACGATATGCCGGGCATGAACGGCATAGAACTGGTGTCAAAAATACGCCATGAAGCGGAGCTCTACCGTGCGACAGAAACTCTGATGCTGATTCTCACCGGTGTCAGCAAGATGCCGAGCCAACTTATGAGTGACAATGCTGGCATCCATAACGTGCTGTATAAACCGCTCAGTGGTAAAAGTCTGAAGTTGGCATTAATCGAAGCGTTTACCCTGAAGCAGAACGCAGAAAAAGACGATAATTAGTTATCGCTTTGTCAGTTGGCAGAGATGGTTCTCTCGTTGGCCCACAAGCGCAGTTGCTGAATTTTTTCCGCCATCACTACTGAAATCGGACTGGTGTCATTGATCTCGTCGCAGATATGTTGTGTGCTGATCGCTTCCTCCTGGGCGTCACTGCGATACAGGGCAGACACAATGGTTTGTTCTATTTCTGCACCGGAAAATCCTTCTGACATATCAGCAAGTAACTGCAAATCCAGCGAGTCAGGGTTGATATGGCGCTTCTCGCAGTGAATTTCAAAGATATGCTTTCTCACCTCGTTATCAGGCAGGTCGACAAAAAAGATTTCATCGAGGCGCCCCTTGCGAATCAGCTCAGGAGGCAAACCGGAAATGTCGTTTGATGTTGCCACAATAAACACTTTGCTTTTGCGTTCTGCCATCCAGGTGAGCAAGGTACCGAGAATGCGTTGTGAGGTGCCACCATCATTATCCTGTTTTGCCAGGCCCTTTTCGATTTCGTCGAGCCACAGCACGCAGGGCGCCATCAAGTCGGCAAGCTTGATGACTTCACGTAGATTCTTTTCTGTCTCGCCGATATATTTGTTATACAGCGCGGCAGTGTCTAGACGCAGCAAGGGTAAGCCCCACATGCCCGCAACCGCCTTGGCCGCGAGACTTTTGCCGCCGCCTTGAACACCGAGCAACAAAATACCTTTTGGGGCATCGAGTGCGCCGTTACTGTCCTCGTCGTTAATAAACACCTTGCGACGTTTTTCCAGCCACTCCTTGAGGTTCTTTAAACCGCCGACATTGGAAAAATGCTCAGTGTCATATTCGAATGACAGTACACCTTCCATATCCATAAGCTGGAATTTTGCTTTATTGATCTCGGGAATATCGTTATCGAGAATTGCGCCGTCATCACTGATCAGACCGCGGGCGAGCATACGTACGTCGCCATGGGTGAGCCCTTTGAGATTGTTGACGATTTTCTGCAGCGTGATGTTGTCAGTTTTAACCCGGGCATTGCGGTTTTCCCGTGACCACCGAGTTGCCTCTTCGCGAATAATCGTAAGAATCTGCTCATCGCTCGGTAGAGATAATTCAAAGTGCGCGCAAAAGCGTTTCAGCTCCGGAGGAATTTGAATCGCGTGGCTGAGTAAAATAATTTTGCGTGGTAAATCGTTATAAGCCAGCGCAATGTCCTTGAGCAGGCGGATCACCCGGGGGTGAGACTCGGTTAAAAACGGGTGAATGTCGCAGAGAATGAACGTGGCGGGGTTCTGGCAGCGCTTGATATGCTCCAGGGCCTCCTCCGGCTCTATAATCGCTTCGTCATTGCTTGTCGCGCTATAGCCGAGCGGACGTAGTCCATCGGTAATTGACCATACTGACATGGTACGTGTGTTCTTGATTGATACCCGGGTGAGCAAATCGAGTACCCGGTTCTCTTCAAAGGATTCAATGATTATGAGCGGTACTTTGGATTGTAAAACCAGATTGAGGTCGTGAGCGTCTTGCATGGCAATGTTGTTTTATCCGATGCGGGCTACTCTATCACTATTGCGTGAAACGAGGCAAAAGGGCGTCAATAGGAGTAGAATAGATTCTGTTTATAGCAAGTTGTTCAGGTGATGACAGTGAACAGGCATTTATCCGGACTTGATCACGTTCTGACCGGTTTTGACAAAGCACTGCGTACAATCAGTGCGAAAAATACTGTGGCGCAGCGCAAGTCACCGGCTCGCGAGTCCGTTGCTGACGAATCAGATCTTAGCGAGCAGGAGGCAAGGCACGCTGCGGGTCTGATGCGAGTGAATCACACCGGAGAAGTGATGGCACAGGCGCTGTATCAGGGGCAAGCGCTTACGGCAAAACTGCCGACAGTCAGGGAACAAATGGAAGAAGCCGCGCGTGAGGAGGAGGATCATCTGGCCTGGTGTGAGGAGCGTTTGCAGCAACTCGACAGCCAGACCAGTGTGCTCAACCCGCTCTGGTATGGGTTGTCATTCGGTATGGGTGCGGCGGCGGGCTTGGCTGGCGATAAATACAGCCTCGGGCTGGTAGCGGCAATTGAAGATCAGGTCTGCGAGCACTTGCAAAGCCACCTGGAGAAACTGCCTGCGCAGGATGAAAAAAGCCGTGCGATTGTTGCGCAAATGTTGGTGGATGAGGCGCAGCATAGCCAAACGGCCCAGGCAGCCGGGGGCTTGCGTTTTCCCGAGCCGGTAAAAAAAGGTATGACGTTGCTATCGAAGCTAATGACGGAAACCAGTTACCGCGTTTAAATCGTGCTGTTATAGGTTCAGATTATTCGACAATCTCGTGGCTGTGGCTGACTTCAACCCCGGCCTTTTCCATCATAATTGAGGCGGAACAGTATTTCTCTGCGGACAGGGAGACAGCGCGTTCCACCTGTTTGGGTTTGAGGTTGTTGCCGCTGACCACAAAGTGGATATTGATTTTGGTGAACACCGATGGCACCTCATCAGCGCGCTCGGCCTCGAGGCGCGTGTGACAGCCGGTAACATCCTGGCGGGATTTCTTGAGAATATCCACCACATCAAATGAAGCACAACCTCCCATGCCAATTAGCAGCATTTCCATCGGGCGTATGCCCATATTGCGTCCACCGTGATCCGGTGGGCCGTCCATGACCACCGAGTGGCCACTGCCGGATTCACCGAGAAACATAGCGTTGTCCACCCATTTGATTTCTGCTTTCATTGTCATGGTTAATACGGCTCCAGCTTGTGCAAAAAGGGGGCAAGATTATCATAGATCAGCGCTGTGGGTCTGCTGTCAAACTGCCGTTTGGTAAAGTACAATAACGCCGTTTGCGGTCATGAGCCGGCTGTTTGATCTGCCTGCATTAAGTCTCCGCATTGCACCAGGGAAAAACGCCCGAATGTCGCTAATACGATAGAGCAGATAGGAAAGAATAGGATAGAATTATGCACACAGGAGTACCGCAAAGCAGTTCGAAGAGGGGGCTACGGCATTGGTAACCGTATCACTAACACCACAAGTCTATGATGTTGATGAGTTTCTTGCTCATTGCCATCGTCGTAAATACCCGTCAAAAAGCACGATTATTTATGCGGGTGACTCCAGTGACTCCCTGTATTACATCATTGATGGCTCGGTTACGGTTCTTATCGAAGATGACGATGGTCGTGAGATGATTGTCGCCTACCTCAACAAAGGGGATTTTTTTGGCGAAATGGGCCTGTTTGACCAGCTTGATTCCCGTTCCGCCTGGGTGCGCGCAAAAACCGAGTGTGAAGTCGCCGAAATTGCCTATAACAAGTTTGTTGAGGTCAGCGAGGAACACCCTGAGGTCTTGTTTGCAATTGGTCGCCAGATGGCACATCGATTAAGAGCGACTACCCGCAAGGTGGGCGACCTCGCGTTTCTTGATGTCACCGGGCGTGTTGCCGCGACTTTGCTCGACTTGTGTCGCCAACCTGATGCGATGACTCACCCCGATGGTATGCAGATCAAGATTACCCGCCAGGAAATTGGCCGTATCGTGGGTTGTTCCCGGGAAATGGTAGGTCGAGTACTGAAAACCCTTGAAGATCAGGGGCTTGTTTCAGTTAAAGGCAAGACCATGGTGGTTTACGGCACTCGCTAAGGCTTTTACTGGATAAAAATTAATCAAATCTTAATATCTATAGCTACTTAAAACCCTAATCTCTTATAAAAAACAATTCTTATAAAAACTGCGGTTATTACCTAAGAAATCCCTTATTCTAACCAGTTCAAGTGAGGTGCTGCTTGCATTACTTCTATCTCTCATAGGGACTCCATGATTCAGGGGTCGATGTAAGTAGTTGGGTATTTTTTAACAAAGAGTAATAACTATGGGTAAGAAAATCGTATCGCTATGTCTTGGTAGCGCGCTGGCTTTTTCTTCCTCGGTACAGGCGTTGACCGATGAGGAAATAGAGAGTCGTTTCCAGAAATATGAAGAGAAAATAGAAGCGCTTGAAAAAGAACTTAAGCGTGTGAAAACTGAATCAGGTTCAGTGGTTTATGAGGAAGACTTGGGTAAGCAGGTTGCACGTAACGAAAAACGTATTGATCGTTTGAATGAAAAAGTGGATGCCAAAGATGAAGATCTTCGTATCAACGGGTTTTTGACCGCCGGTGTCACCATGGCGGATGATGACCTTGGTACAGCCTACAATATTGGCGATAATCCTTCGTTCAATGCCGACTCTAAAGCCGGTATTCAGTTTGATTACCAACTTGGTGAAAAAGCGTCGGCAACCCTGCAAATGGTTGCACGTGCTCGTGACGCCGATGCCTGGAATCTGGATGTGGAGTGGGCTTACATCACCTACGACATTACTGATGATCTGGCTTTCCGCATGGGACGTATGCGCTTCCCGTTCTATATGTACTCGGAAACACTGGATGTCGGTTACACCTATCCCTGGGTACGCCCACCAATTAATGTTTACACCACAGTGGTGACATCGTTTACCGGTCTGGATATGAGCTATCAGTTCCGAACGGGTGGCTGGAATCACGAAATCACCGGCCTCGCCAGTGCTGAGAACAGTACTGACGATACAGCCAATCCGAATTTCAGTACCCAGGATATCTATGGTTTGGTCTATCTTGCCAATTTCAACGAGTGGACTTTGCGTGCTATGGGTATGAGATTGGGGCTTGAAGGAAGTCTGACAGCGGACACCGGTGTTAGCGCCGGTGCAGTGACTGCCGATAGCCCGGGCTTTCCGGGTACTGCTGTTGGTTCAACCGTTATTACTCAGCCAGTTACAATTACTTCGAGCATCAGCGATACTCTCAATTACTATTCGGCAAGTGGCCAATATGATGATGGTACCTGGCTGGTAATTGCTGAAGCGACCCAATTGGGCGTGCAAAACGGTACAATTTTTGGTGAAGGTGATTCGCACTATATCACCGGTGCTCGCCGGTTTGGCCCGAGCATGCCGTTCCTGACCTATAGCCATGCGTATTCGACTAATGAGGGTGATTTCCCGTGGTTGTATAACCCGATGATCTCGGGTGGAACCGCAACCAGTAGCAAATCCCGTTCTGTGGCGCTGGGTTATCGACATGACTTGACGACTCAGTTGGCGCTGACTGCACAGTGGGATCATTTCTATGATATTGAAGGTGGTGGCCCGTTTGACTACGGTGGTCGCGGTCAGCCTCCCTCCAGTGATCTTGGTGATTCAACCAATATCTATACCGTTACTCTTGATGCGGTGTTCTAGGGAGGTATGAAGATGATTAAACAAGCATGCAAACTTAGCGCTGTTCTGTTGTTGTTTTTATCAGGTCAGTGTCTGGCTGAGGTTAAAATTGTTGTGCACAGTAGTGTGGCTGATGATGCTGTCACTTCGAGCGAAGCTGCCAACGTTTTTCTCGGTAAAACGAAAACTCTGCCTAGTGGACACAAGACAGTACCGATTGATCAGGAAGAAGGCGAGGAGCCGCGGGATGAGTTTTATACCAAGGTAACGAAAAAGGATGCTTCACAGCTAAAAGCCTATTGGTCGCGGTTGATTTTTACCGGTAAGGGGCAGCCACCGAAAGCGGTGCTGGATGATACGGAGGTATTGGAGCTGGTTGCTTCAAACCCGAATATCATCGGCTATGTTAGTGGTGACGCGGACACTTCCGGAGTCAAGGTATTGCTAACAGTCGAATAGTCGATTACAACTGGTACGAACAAACGGGCCGGTGTTTTTACATCGGCCCGTTTTTATATCTGTAATGTTTGTGGCAGCGTTGGTTTGTGGTTTAACGTTTCTCAAGCAGGTTCATCAGGCGTTCCAGTTCTGATAATTCAGCAGTAGCTGGCACGAGGAATATTTCGTCGCTGCCAGCAGCTTCCATATCATCAATCGCTTCAAGAATATTGTCCGGTGTATAGCGCGTCATGCTTGCAGCCACTGCGTTGGCCATATCGTCACCGAGAACCTTGAGATAGTTGTACACATAGGATTTCAGCTGATTCTCGGCGTCATCAGCGAGGCAGTACCAGAAACCACCGACAAGGTTTGGTGCGCTATTGCGCCCGGCGGCCTGCCAGGCGTCACGACCGTTGTTAAACATGGCATCAGTTTCGCTTCTGGAACCGTTCATGGAAAAGCTATATAAGCCGTCTGCCCACACCGAGGCGCGTGCTATGGCTTTTGGGCCCATGGCGCCGGCGAGGATGGGCGGGCCTCCCTGTTGTATGGGGGCTGGCCCCACCGGATCAGCACCTTCGAAAGGTGCTTCACCTGACCAGATACGGCGCATTTCGGCAATCTGTTCATCCATGCGCTGGTGGCGGTTTTTGAAGCTCGCACCAACCGCCTTGTAATCGTTCTCGCGTCCGCCGACGCCGACGGTGACTGTAACCCGCCCATTGGATAATTGATCCAGTGTGGCGATTTCCTTTGCAGCCCAAACCGCCGAGTGCATTGGTAGTACGTAAAGCGAAGGCACAATGCGTACACGTTCGGTGACAGCCGCGGCAAACGCGAGTACTGCGCGCATTTCAAATGTATAGTCTGTAATGCGTTCACCGCAGGACAGACTGGAGAACGGGCCTTCATCTACCAGTTTGCACCAGTCGAGAAAGGTCTGGCGATTTAGATCGCGCTTCATATAGGGTAAACAGATACCGATTTTCATAGCAGGTTACTTCGTGTCAGTGAAAATTTTGAGATAGGTTCTAATGTAACTTCCCTGTTAAACTGCGTATAGCGTAATAACCGAAAATAACTAACCGGGAATCATGTTATGACCATTATGCAGCGGGTCTTCTGGGTTGTATCCATTGGCGGGGGATTGTTAAGTTGGGGGTTGTGGTCAAGCTGGTCGCTTGCACCGTGGTTGCTATTAATTTGTACTGCTTATTTTGCCACTGGTATTTACGATTTGTATTTCAGTACTCATACCCTGTGCCGTTTGTATCCTGTTGCCGCGCACTTGCGCTTTATGCTTGAGTTTATTCGCCCGGAAATACGCCAGTATTTTATTGCCAGTAATACCGAAGAGCGGCCGTTTAACCGCGAGGAACGTAATCTCGTATACCGTCGCGCGAAGCGTGCGCGTGACACCATAGCGTTTGGTACGGAAAGAGATTTACTGGAAACCGGTTTTCTCAGTATTCAACACTCCCTGAACCCGACAGTCGTTAAACCTGAACATGAACGCGTTTCTATCGGTGGTCCTGATTGTACACAGCCTTATGGGGCCGCCCGTTTTAATATTTCGGCGATGAGCTTTGGTTCCCTGAGTGGCAATGCAATTCGTGCGTTAAATCGCGGTGCTAAACTCGGTAACTTTTTCCAAAATACCGGTGAAGGAGGGATCAGTTCCTATCACGAAATGGAAGGAGGAGACCTGGTCTGGCAAGTTGGCACAGGATATTTTGGTTGTCGCACGGTAGAAGGTAATTTTGATCTGGAAAAGTTCAGGGAAAAGGCACAGCGACCCCAGGTCAAAATGATTGAAGTGAAACTTTCCCAAGGTGCCAAACCGGCTCACGGCGGCATGTTGCCTGCAGCCAAGGTCAGTGAGGAGATTGCACGCATTCGTGAAGTACCAGTCGGCAAGGCCTGTCTTTCACCAGCAAAGCACTCAGCCTTTGATGGCCCCAAGGGACTGCTGGAGTTTATTGCGCAGTTGCGCGAAGCATCCGGCGGCAAACCGGTTGGCTTCAAACTTTGTATTGGTGTGCGTTCCGAGTTTATGAGTATCTGCAAGGCGATGCTAAAAACCGGCATTACGCCTGACTTTATTACAGTGGATGGTGCAGAAGGTGGCACTGGCGCGGCACCCGTGGAGTTTTCCAATCGCCTCGGTAAACCGTGTCATGAAGGTTTGTACTTTGTACATAACTGCCTCATCGGTTGCAATCTGCGTGACAGAATCCGCCTGATTGGTTCGGCAAAAACGGCTACCGGATTTCATCTGCTGGTAAAAATTGCGCTCGGTGCCGATATAGTAAATGCGGGGCGCACGATGATGATGGCGCTCGGTTGTATCCAGTCGCAAAGCTGCAATACCAATCATTGTCCTACCGGAATAGCTACCCAGGATCCGGCGCGCGGTTCAGCCCTTGATGTAGAACAGAAAAGTGCGCGGGTACGCAACTTTCAGGAGGCAACGCTCGAGAGTTTCTTTCATCTGGTGGGTGCGATGGGGCTTGATGATCCAGGTGAGCTCACGGCGCGACACTTGCAGCGTCGTATAGATGATGAAACTACCAAACACTATGATGAGATTTATTGCCCGTTACAACCAGGAGAACTGCTCAGTGATACCATACATCCTAACTATGCTGAAGAATGGGATCGGGCGAGTGCAGAGCGCTTTTAATCCACAGCTCTTTATCTATAGCGTTTAGTTCATAATAGCCACAACAACGATGCTAAAAAACCAAACTGCCGCAACGATTCCCTATCAGTCTGTACTTTATGTGCTGGCCTGGGCGGTATTTGTGATGATTTTTTTAAAAAATGCCTGGATTGCCGATGATGCCTATATCTCGTTTCGCAGTATCGAGCAGGTATTTGCTGGCAATGGCTTGCGCTGGAACATCGACGAACGTGTCCAGGTTTATACGAGCCCGCTGTGGTTTATGTTACAACTCGGTGTGCGCCTGTTAACCGACAACCTGTTTGTTGCGGTTATTGTGCTTTCTTTCTTGTGCTGTGCCGGTGCACTGTGGATGGCGCGCAAGTTATTTAATGACAATATTAATTTTCTGTTATTTGTACTGTTTATAAGTGGCTGTTGGTCAGTGATGGATTTTTCCAGCTCCGGCCTGGAAAACCCCTTGCTCTACCTGTTGGTGAGTATTTATCTGTTTTATTATTTTCAGTATTTTTCAGCGGTGGAAGACCATCGTCGTCGGCACTGTTTTTCGGCCTTACTGCTGGTGCTCGGTCTGTTGTCGATTACGCGGCACGATGTGGCAACACTGGTATTTTTCCCAACACTGTGGCTGGGTCTGGATGTACTGAAACGTTATGGCATAAAAGCCGCATTACTAAAGATACATTGGCTTTTGCTGCCGCTATTTCTGTGGTCGGTTTTTTCCCTGATTTACTACGGTGTGCCGTTTCCAAATACTGCCTATGCAAAAATGTCCCACGGTGTTGCCCGTGCCGAGCTGATGGATTTTGGCTGGTTATATCTTAAAGTCAGTTTTCGCTACGATACCTTTGCCTTGCTAGTGCTGCTGGCACTAACAGTGCGGGTGATCTGGAAACGTGAACTGCCAATAGTTTTTGTCTGGCTCGGTGTGCTGAGTAATTTTGCCTATGTTGTCTACGTAGGCGGTGACTTTATGCTCGGGCGGTTTTTGTCGGTGGCAATTTTTGCTGCGGCACTGGCTTTATGCCTGCCACAACAGCAAATGCAAAATGATCAGCTGCCGGACAAGGATCGACGCTGGGTTTATGCAGTGCTACTGACAGGTCTGATGCTATGGCTGACTACACCTCTTAAACTATCACCAGATTCGGGTTTTGAAATTGATAAGGGGCAACGTCATTTTTCCTGGCGCGGTATTCTCAATGAACGCAATTTCTATTTTAAAACCAATTCACTGTGGGCTTACTTGCATCGCGATACAGCGCAACCGTTTCCAAATCACAAATGGTGTAAAAAGGGTTTGAACGCGCGGCAGCAGGGCAAAAATGCAGCTAAATTTGGTGGCATTGGCATGTATGGTTACTGCGCCGGGCTGGAACTGATTATTATCGATAACCTTGCGCTTGCCGATCCGTTTCTTGCACGCTTACCCAAACCGCCGGAACTCGATTGGCGCGCGGGGCATTTTAATCGCTTATTGCCGCGCGGTTATCGCAAAAGTCGACTCAGCGGTGAAAACCATCTGGTGAACCCTCAATTACAATCCCTGTGGCAGGATGTGATGCTGGCAACCCGTGCACCGCTATGGGAAGAAGGGCGCTGGTCGGCGATCTGGCGTCTTAACAGCGGTTATTATCGTGAGATAGGGCCTGTCTATCTCGCTGATCTGGAACAGCGCCAGTGAGTGCTTTGGTCAGTGCTTCAGCTATTAAGTAATTTGGCGGCTGCTTTGGTGAAGTAGGTGAGAATGCCATCGGCACCGGCGCGTTTGAAACTGAGTAGCGACTCCATCATCACCGCTTCCTGATCAAGCCAGTCCTGTTGGGCAGCAGCCATATGCATGGCGTACTCGCCACTGACCTGATAGGCAAAGGTTGGCGCACCAAGCTCGTCTTTCACGCGGCGAATAATATCAAGGTAGGGCATGCCGGGTTTCACCATGATCATATCTGCGCCTTCTTCAAGATCAAGGCGACACTCATGGATGGCTTCATCGCTGTTGGCTGGATCCATCTGGTAGCTTTTTTTATCGCCGCCACCGAGGTTACTCGCCGAACCCACGGCATCACGAAAAGGTCCGTAATAGCTTGAAGCGTATTTGGCGGAATAGGCGAGGATACAAGTGTTCACAAAGCTTTCTGCCTCAAGCGATTGACGTACCGCACCGATACGTCCATCCATCATGTCAGAGGGTGCTACCACATCGGCACCGGCACGGGCGTGGGACAGGGCCTGTTTAACCAGTACTTCCACTGTGACATCGTTTAATACATAACCGGTGTCGTCAATAATGCCGTCCTGGCCGTGGGTGGTAAACGGGTCGAGTGCTACATCGGTAATCACCCCCATCTCTGGCACTGCATCCTTGATGGTTTTGACGGCACGCTGGGCGAGACCATCCGGGTTAAAAGCTTCCGCAGCATCTTCAGACTTGGCGCTGGCCGGTGTGACGGGAAACAACGCGATCGCGGGTACACCGAGTGCATGCAGTTCGCGCGCTTCCTGAGCGAGCAGATCAAGGCTCAAGCGCTCTACACCTGGCATGGAAGTAACTGCTTCTGTCGTGTTTGACCCTTCAATCACAAATAGCGGCTGGATCAGATCGTGCGGTGTAAGGCTGTTCTCCCGCACAAGGTTGCGCGAAAAGGCATTGGCACGCAGGCGGCGCAGGCGGGTTGCAGGGAAGGCGCGGTTCATGGATGTTCCTGTAACTGGATGTCCTGTGGTTTCAACTGCCTGCATTGTACATGAACACAGGCAGTCTGCGCGCTACAGGGTCTTGAAAGCTTGCTCGGCAGCGTTGAGTGTGGCGTTGATCTCGGCCTCACCATGGGCGCGGGAAACAAAACCGGCTTCATAGGCTGACGGGGCGAGATAAACACCGTTATCAAGCATGGCGTGGAAAAACTGCTGGAAACGCTCAATGTTACACGCACTGACCTCGGCGAAGGTGGAAACACTTTCCGCATCGGTGAAGAAAAAGCCGAACATACCACCCACCTGGTTGGTGCTGAGAGGAATATTGCAGGCACTGGCTCGCTCCCGCAAACCTGACATCAGAGTACTGGCCTTGTCAGCGAGTGCGTCGTAAAACCCCGGTTTGCTGACTTCATCCAGCATAGCCAGCCCGGCGGCCATCGCGAGTGGATTGCCCGATAACGTACCGGCCTGATATACCGGCCCGAGTGGAGCAATATGCTCCATAATTTCGCGTCGCCCACCGAATGCACCAACCGGCATACCGCCACCGATAACCTTGCCAAGCGTGGTAAGGTCCGGCTGCACCTTGTAGTGGGATTGCGCGCCACCAAGCGCGACGCGAAAGCCCGTCATGACTTCATCAAAAATCAGTACAGTGCCGTATTCGTCGCATATATCTCGTAGGCCTTCGAGAAAGCCCGGCAGAGGTGGAATACAGTTCATATTGCCTGCCACCGGCTCGACGATAATACAGGCGATCTGCTCGCCTGCTTGCGCAAAAGCCTGTTTTACATTATCGAGGTCATTAAAGGTCAGCGTCATGGTTTGCTCGGCGAGTGCGGCAGGTACCCCTGGAGAATTGGGTTCACCGAGGGTGAGTGCGCCGGAGCCTGCTTTAACCAGCAGGGAATCGGCATGGCCGTGGTAGCAGCCTTCAAATTTGACGATCTTGTCGCGCCCGGTAAAACCCCGTGCGAGACGAATTGCGCTCATGGTGGCTTCGGTACCGGAGTTCACCATGCGCACGAGATCCATGCCCGGCATAATGTCGCAGACTTTGTCGGCCATAGTTATTTCAATTTCCGTTGGCGCGCCAAAGCCGAGCCCACATTGCAATTGTTTGGCGACTGCTTCCAACACTTCCGGTGCACTGTGACCGAGAATCATTGGCCCCCAGGAACCGACATAATCAATATAGCGTTTGCCATCGACATCAACGAGGTGGGCGCCTTCACCTTTTTCAAAGAATACCGGTGTGCCGCCGACACCTTTAAAAGCACGCACCGGGGAATTAACGCCGCCGGGAATATGCTGCTGTGCCTGTTCAAACAATGTTGAGGATTTATTCATAGCTTTATTGACCTGAAAACTCTTATGCAGAACCCATTATCAGAATAAATGGCAATAGGCCCGGGCGCGTTCTGCAATCGTTGCCGTATCACCGAGACCAAACAGATCATGAATCACAGCTACCATATCAGCGCCTTGATCAATCACGAGACGGGCATTATCCAGTGTTATTCCGCCAATGGCTACTATAGGAATCGATAGCTGTTGTTTGGCCTGCTGCAAGGTAGTGAGTTCAGCTGGCGGGGCGTCCGGTTTGGTACGGGAGGGGAAAAAGCGTCCGAAGGCCACGTAGTCCGCGCCCTGTTGCTCGGCCTTGTGAGCGAGTTCAAGAGAATTGTGGCAGGTAATACCAATCATCGCCTTGTTACCGAGCGCGCTGCGCGCTTCACGAATACTGCTATCCTGCTGACCGAGATGCACACCATTGGCACCGATAATTTTTGCCAGTTTGATATCGTCATTGATGAGCAGGCTGGCGCCGTATTCACGACAGAGCTCCATAAGCTCGGCGGCCTGCTGCATACGCTGATGGTTGGGCAGATGTTTGGCGCGGAACTGGATCAGTCGACAGCCACCCTGTAATGCGGCGGCAACCTTGTCTGTGATGGAATCCTTTACGCTGCCATCTTTCGACGGGCTGTCTGCACTAGACCCTTCAGTATTGGCCCCGGTAATAAAATAGAGACCGCGTAGTAATCCACTGTTTGAAAATTCACTCTGCATGTGCAAACCGTTATAGTGCTGCCTGTGGCAACTGAAATATAAGAGACATCTTGCAACCAAAACGTATTGTACACAGGCAGGCGGTGGAGTCAGCCAGCAATTTTGATCAATCGATACCACCACTGCTGCAACGGGTTTATCGCCAGCGCGGTGTGACCGAGCAACAAAGCCTTGAGCTGGAGCTGGCGGGTTTGCCGTCACCGCACCAAATGAAGGGTATTTCCACTGCGGTGGATCTACTCTGTGAGACATTGGACAACGGGCAACGTATCACGGTGGTTGGCGACTTTGATGCAGACGGAGCTACAAGTTCGGCACTGGCGATTCATGCACTGCGTGCGATGGGCTTTGACTGTGATTTTCTCGTGCCAAACCGTTTTGAATACGGCTATGGCCTGACACCGGAAATCGTTGCCGAAGCGCAACAGCAGCAACAGCCGGATCTGATTATTACCGTGGACAACGGTATTTCGAGTCATTCAGGTGTGGAACAAGCCAATAAGCTTGGTGTGAAAGTCATCGTGACCGATCATCACCTGCCTGGCGAAGACCTACCCGCTGCAGCGGCGATTGTGAATCCGAACCAGCCCGGTTGTGAGTTTCCCACGAAAAACCTCGCCGGGGTTGGTGTAATTTTCTATCTGCTTAGCGCCTTACGCAGCCGCTTGCGCGAACAGAACTATTTTGTCGAACACAAACTCGATGAACCGAACCTTGCGGATTATCTTGATCTTGTGGCGCTCGGCACGGTAGCCGATGTAGTACCACTGGATTTTTATAACCGTATTTTCGTGGAACAGGGTCTGCGCCGTATTCGCGCCGGGCGCACGCGACCGGGTATTACCGCATTGATAGATGTGGCACGGCGCCAGCAGCAGCGCCTGGTGTCCAGCGATCTCGCGTTTTCACTTGCGCCGCGTTTGAATGCGGCGGGGCGCATGGATGATATGAGTACGGGGATTCATTGCCTGCTCACAGAAAATATCACCGAAGCACGCCTTGCGGCGAGTGAACTGGATGAACTGAATCGTGATCGACGCACGATAGAGCAGGGCATGAAAGAAGAAGCGATAAAAGATCTCGATAATCTGCATCTCGATAACGAACAACTGCCCTGGGGCTTGTGTGTTTACGATGAGAACTGGCACCAGGGGGTGGTGGGTATTCTCGCGTCGCGGCTCAAGGAACGCTATCACCGCCCGGTGATCGCGTTTGCACCGGTGGGCAACGGCGAGATCAAAGGTTCGGCTCGCTCCATACCGGGTTTTCATATTCGCGATGCACTGGATGCGATTGCGACACAAAACCCTGGTGTGCTCGACAAGTTCGGTGGTCATGCTATGGCGGCGGGTTTAACTTTGTGCCTGGAACAACAGCAAACCTTTTTTGAACTGTTTGATGTCTATACCCGTGAGCAACTTACCGAGCAGGATTTATCCGCTGAGTTATACAGTGATGGAGAGTTGACCTCCGATGAATTTAATCTGCCGCTCGCACAACAGCTGCGCCACGCCGGTCCCTGGGGACAACAGTTTCCCGAACCGACGTTCGATGGTGTGTTTACCGTGATCAATCGCCGTGTGGTCGGTGCAAAGCATTTAAAACTGGTATTACAGCCTGATGGTGAAACGCAAACCGTGGTCGATGCGATTGCATTTAATATGGAAACTTACTGGCTTGAGGAATTACAAACGGGAGAACAGATACGCGCATTGTATAAACTCGATGTCAATGAATATCGCGGTATCGAGAGTGTGCAGTTGATTGTGGATTATTTGGAAAAATATCTCAGTTCATAGTGGTTGTGAATTACAAATATTTCACCAGTGCCCTGGTTAAGTCATCCTTGCTTACCGGCTTTGCCAAATAATCGGTACAGCCTGCTTCCAGCGCCGATTCACGATCACCGGCTAATACGCCCGCCGTTAAGGCAATAATCGGTGTCGGTTTACTCTCGTGATGCTGCTCCTGTGCGCGGATGGTTTTGGTAGCACTTAAGCCATCCATTTCCGGCATGCGCAAATCCATTAATACCAGGTCATATTGTTTGTCAGCCATTTTGTCTACTGCTTCCTGACCGTTAAGTGCAAAGTCAGCGTGGCACGGGGTATAGCGTAGGTATTCGTCAATCACCATACGGTTCATCGCAGAGTCATCAGCAACCAGAATGGCAGCGGGCGGTAACTTGGCGGCAATCAGGGCGACATCGCGCTCACGTTGGTCGATAAACTCGGACGGTTCACTTGTGGCGGGTAAATGCAGTTCGCAGTAGAACGTACTGCCCACATCCGGTTGGCTCTGTACCCAGATTTTGCCATCCATCGCTTCCACAAGTCGTTTACAAATCGCAAGGCCGAGGCCAGTGCCACCGAAACGTTCGCTAATCGTGGTATCGGCCTGGGCAAACGAATCAAAGATCAGATTCTGGTGTTCTTCGCAAATGCCTTCGCCGGTGTCGCGTACTTCAACGAGGATGTGGTCCGGTGATTGATTGGAAATTCTGATTAGCACTTCGCCATCGTCGGTAAATTTAATTGCGTTGTTAACAAGGTTTACAATCAATTGGCGAATGCGCTGTGGGTCACCGAGGTGCCACGGTGCTACATCGTTGGCAATCGCATAGTTCAGTGTGATGTCCTTGTTTTTTGCCTCGCCCCACATCAAATCAAAAATACTCTCAATCAGTTGCGGCAGGTGAAACGGGGTGTTGGCCAGTTTGAGTTCGCCCGCTTCAATGCGCGAAAAATCGAGCAGGTCGTTGAGCAGACTCAACAGATGCTCGCCGGCATTTCTGAAAGCTTTAACGTAGCGTGACTGTTGATCGGACAGTTCGGTTTCTTTCAGTACGTCGGCCATGGCGAGAATCGCGTGCATCGGTGTACGAATTTCGTGACTCATATTGGCAAGAAATAAACTCTTGGCCTGGTTGGCAGTTTCGGCTTTGACCTTGGCCAGACGCAGTTCATCCTCTATTTCCCGTCTTTCGGTGACATCGCGGGCATTAATTACAATCAGGCTCTCGTCGATATCCATGGTCTGGCCGTGCCCTTCGAGCATCAGCCAGCTACCTTCCCGGTGTAACCAGCGCGCCTCGCCGCGAATGATCTTGCCCGGTACTTCATAGAGGTAGTTAATAATGCTTTTTAAGTTAGTGATATCGTCTTCGTGCACAAAGTCATACAGGCACATGCCCTCAAGTTCTTCAGGTCGATAGCCGAGCACCGTGCGCGATGAAGGACTTTGAAAAACAATCGTGCCGTTTTTATCAATTACGATCACAAGATCAGACGCATTTTCGATCAAGGCGCGGAAATAGCGTTCACTGCCGTGTACCTGCTGTAGCAGTTGATCTTTTTCAAATTTGAGTTTGATGGTTTCAATCACCATATGACGATTATTAAAACCGGCAAACGTAATAAAGCAGAAATAGATCACCAGCAGGAACGACAGGAAGACACTGTCGGTGCCAAAACGCAGCAAGATTACAAGGGCGGGAATGAGCAGTGCGGGAGTGGTAAATAGCAAAAAGCCTGCACGTAGAGATGATTGAACCGTTGTCACGCCGGATGAAACGCCCGCCACAATTAAAATAACAAACATACTCTGTAGTAGCGCGTCGGGGGTATAGAGGGTGGCACTGCCAATACCCCAACTGATGCCGTTTAACAGGGCGCCAAAGCAAAACAGTTTGTACCAGAAGTGATTATTGTCGCGACTGCGTTCGCGGAATGCTTTGTAGGCGAGGCCATTACCCAGCGCAATACAACTGTGGATCACTACCCAGACAATCATAAAAACATGGTTTGCGAGGTTCCACATCACCATGCTTGCAATACAGGCGAGAAAAATATTAGTGAGTAGCACCGGTGGTGGCGCGTGGTGCTGGAAGTGATTGATGATCTCTGTTTCGATGCTCTGTTCGGTATCGTCGGTTACATGGGAGTCAATATCCAGCTTGCCCTTGTGCCAGCGGAAAGTGCTCTCGGAGTGATTGTATCTGGTGTCAACAGAATCGGAATTAACGGAATTGTGGGCAGGTGTGTCCAACCTTGGGGTACTCATCATTGCTCAATATCCATATCAGTTACTTCATCCCTTGCGCCGTCCTTTCTAGCGCTGGTACGCAGGAGGTCCTGAACCTGGTTTACTTACTACCTGACTGGCAGGGTGTTCCTCCACGATCAAAAAAATACACGATCAGCGGGAAAAATCAACCGCAAGCCCGTGGAAAAGCTGCCGATATGCGGTAAAATGCGCGCCTTTTAGCCGCTAATGACAGCACAACCATGGAAATCAACCCGCTGCTTAATATGATCAATGACCTTCGCGAGCGTACGGATGTGCTGAGGGGGTATCTTTGACTATGCTAACAAACAGGAGCGCCTGACAGAGGTAGAGCTGGAACTCGGTGAACCGAGTGTCTGGGATGACCCGGACAAGGCCCAGGCACTGGGGCGTGAGCGTGCTTCCCTCGAAGCTGTAGTTAACACCATCAACGATCTCGACAATGGTTTGCAGGATGCTCGCGACCTGCTTGATCTGGCAGTGGAAGAAAATGACAGTGATACCGTGGCGGAAGTTGAACAGGAGCTGGCGTCACTTAACAACCATCTGGAAAAACTGGAATTTCGCCGTATGTTCTCCGGCGAGATGGACACGAATAACTGCTATCTCGATATTCAGGCGGGTTCCGGTGGTACTGAAGCCCAGGACTGGGCGGAGATGTTGTTGCGTATGTATCTGCGCTGGGGAGAGGACAAAGGCTTTAAAACTGAGCTTGTGGAAGCTTCTGCTGGTGATGTGGCGGGCATTAAAAGTGCCACCATTCGCTACGAGGGTGAATATGCCTTTGGCTGGCTGCGCACAGAAACCGGAGTACACCGCCTTGTGCGCAAGTCGCCGTTTGATTCTGGCAATCGCCGTCACACCTCATTTGCAGCGGTCTTTGCCTCCCCGGAAATTGACGACAATATAGATATCGATATTAACCCGGCGGATTTGCGCATCGATACCTATCGCGCTTCCGGAGCTGGTGGGCAGCATGTTAACAAGACGGACTCAGCGGTACGTATTACCCATGTGCCGACGAATACCGTGGTGCAGTGTCAGAGCCAGCGCTCACAACACGCGAACAAGGACTTTGCGATGAAGCAGTTGCGTGCCAAACTCTACGAGTTGGAAATGCTCAAACGCAATGAAGAAGCCCAGGCGTTGGAAGACAGCAAGTCAGATATTGGCTGGGGCAGCCAGATTCGCTCCTATGTGCTCGACGATCAGCGTATCAAGGATTTGCGTACCAATGTGCAAACGAGCAATTGCCAGAACGTACTCGATGGAGATATTGATCAGTTTATCGAGGCCAGCCTGAAAGCCGGGCTGTAAACTTTAACCCCTTAATCCGAAACCCTTAACGAGAAAGAAAGAGCAAGCCATGAGCGATCAAAATAGTGCAGCGGACGAGAATAAACTAATCGCAGAACGACGTAGCAAGCTCAAGACCCTGCGTGAGCAAAAAGGCGTGGCGTTTCCGAACAGCTTCCGTCGTGATGCCTATGCGCAGGAGTTACAGGAAAAACTCGGTGATAAGGAAAAGCCCGAACTTGAGGAGCTTGATCATCAGGCAGCGGTAGCCGGACGTATTATGGCCAAGCGCGGCCCGTTTCTTGTGTTGCAGGATGTCAGTGGTCGTATTCAACTGTATACCGACAAGAATGCCTTGCCCGAGGAAACTGTTGCAGAAATCAAAACCTGGGATATCGGTGATATCGTGGGTGCGCAGGGTCCGGTGCATAAATCCGGCAAGGGTGATCTCTATGTCAATATGCAAAGTGCAGAGCTGTTAACCAAGTCTCTGCGCCCGCTTCCTGATAAACATCACGGTTTGACCGATACCGAAATTCGCTATCGCCAACGTTATGTTGATCTGATTATGAATGAAGAGGCACGCAAGGTATTTAAAACCCGTGCTACGGTGATTGATGCGATTCGTGATTACCTGACGGATCGGGATTTTATGGAAGTGGAAACTCCGATGATGCAAACCATTCCCGGTGGTGCGACGGCGCGCCCGTTTGTGACGTACCATAATGCACTGGATCTCGAGATGTTTCTGCGTATTGCACCGGAGCTGTATCTCAAACGTCTTGTAGTGGGTGGTTTTGAAAAAGTGTTTGAAATTAACCGCAACTTTCGCAATGAGGGGCTAAGCACACGACATAACCCGGAATTTACCATGCTGGAGTTTTATCAGGCCTATGCGGACTACAAAGACTTGATTGTATTAACCGAGGATATGCTGTGCTATGTAGCAGAGCGTGCTCTAGGGTCAACTACATTTAGTCATCAGGGTGAAACCATTGATTTTGGTACCTCGTTTGCGCAGATGACGGTGTTCGACTCGATTCTGCATTACAACAGCGATATTAGCGCCGCCGATCTTAATGATCTCGATAAAGCGCGCGCCATCGCTGAACGCCTTGAAATTCCACTGAAAGATTCCTATGGCCTTGGCAAGGTGCAAATCGAAATCTTTGAGAAAACCGTTGAACACCGTTTGATGCAGCCCACGTTTATCACTGAATACCCGACAGAAGTTTCACCACTGGCGCGTCGCAACGATGACAATCCGTTTGTTACCGACCGCTTTGAGTTTTTTGTCGGTGGCCGCGAGATTGCCAACGGCTTTTCCGAGCTTAACGATGCGGAAGACCAGGCAGAACGCTTCCAGCAGCAAGTGGCAGAAAAAGATGCGGGTGATGATGAGGCGATGCACTACGATGCCGACTATATTGCCGCGCTGGAATACGGTTTACCGCCGACAGCGGGAGAGGGAATCGGGATTGATCGGCTGGTGATGTTGTTGACGGACAGCGATTCAATTAAAGATGTATTACTATTCCCCCATATGAAACCGGTTTAAAGCGGCTGAGCTTGGCCACACGGCGTTAAAGTCCGGATCTCGAAATGCTCAGGTATGAATTATACATTCCGCTTTCTCGACAGGGCTTTGCCTTGTCTGGCCATCGCTCGCAACGTTTTAAATGGGGTAATTGTTGCGACCATAATCTTTAACTCTGGAAAGGATTAAAAAATGTCGTCAGGGAATATTAAACTTGATCCAGGCTGGCTCGCTGTAATCGGCGAAGAGTTTGATAAACCCTATATGCAGGAATTGCGCGCGTTTTTGCAAGCGGAGAAACAGGCGGGTAAAACCATCTACCCACCAGGTTCGCTCTGGTTTAATGCGTTTAATACGACACCGTTTGACAAGGTAAAAGTGGTGATTCTTGGACAGGATCCCTATCACGGCCCGCATCAGGCACATGGTTTGTGTTTCTCGGTACAAAAAGGCATTCCGTTCCCGCCGTCGCTGCAAAACATCTTCAAGGAAATTAATACCGACCTGCAATTACCGTATCCGTCTCACGGCTGCTTGCAAAGTTGGGCTGAGCAGGGGGTGTTATTACTCAATGCGGTACTTACTGTTGAGCAGTCTCGTGCGGCATCGCATCAGGGTCGCGGCTGGGAAACCTTTACCGATGCGGCCGTAGCTGCGTTAAACCAGCAGCGTGAAGGCCTGGTATTTTTACTTTGGGGTAGCTATGCACAAAAGAAAGGTGCGATTATCGACCAAAGCAAACATCTGGTATTAAAGTCGCCGCACCCTTCACCGCTATCTGCGCATCGCGGCTTTTTTGGTAATCGACATTTCTCGCAGGCGAATCAGTATTTGCAGCAACAGGGCCAGGAGCCGATTAATTGGCAGTTATCGGAATAGTTTACCCCTGAAGAATCTGGTTAGTTTTTATTTTTTCTTCGGTTCGGATGAAAGAACCAGGCCAGCCCAATAAATACTAAATACAGCAGAACCACAATCCCGGCCACATTTAAGGCATACAGCATTAGCGGCTTTTCTTCCTTCTTATCAGGAATAGCTTCAGCCACTGCCGGTGCAGGTTCGGATGTCACTTTTTCGGCAGGTTTGTTCAAATTCTCCCCGCGCCATTGATAGTCTGTATCGCAATATGGCTCGCAAGACAATTTAGTCTCTGACAGGGGTTCTTCGTTGTCTTGTGTTTCCTCTATTTCTTCGGTCAGCGGTGTATCGATAAACTCATAAGGCAGCGGATCAACGATCCGGGGCTCTTGCTCAGGATAGGCAATTTCACCTGATCCACCACCTCCGAGCTTTCTTACATATGAAGTAGTAAACGTTCTTTCATCGGGTAGTGGGTCTAATTTGACGGGTGGCCCGGATGCTTCATTGATGAGCCGATCCATAAGGTAAGAATCTTTCTCCAGATCATGGGAAATTTCCACGCGGCTAATAATGCCTGGCAAATCAAACGCGTGAATAGAGAGAATTTGTTGCACGCGCCATAGTCTTCCACGCCCATCGTAGTTCTCTGCCAAAACGATATTCCAGCTATCTTCATCAATATAAAATCGTCGTTTGCTATAAATATGGCGTTTATCAGCTTTTAATTTTCCCTCAACTACCCATACCCGATGCCGTTCATAGCGAATAAAATCTGCAACGGGATAGCCTGCCTGAATAAAATCGTTATAGCCTAAAGCTGGACTATCCATTGCATAGTTGTGATAAGGAATAAACATTTCCTGCCTGCCTAGTATTACCCAATCAAATCTATCTGTAGCGCCATTAAATCCTCGTCGATCATCAAAGGTACGTAACCCGCCAGGACCTGAAGGAAAATCATAGGCAAGCGTCGGTGCTCGCCTTACTCGACGGGTTCCTGGCAGATACTGCCAGGCCCTTCTTTCGAGAAAAGGTAAATGATCTTGAATGAGAATAATTTCCCCCTTCTTTCTCGCCGGGGATTGAATGGTTTCCAAAACATATTGCAGCCCGGTTACATTGTTATCTTCTACTGTACTGGCATATTTGGGTGAAAGCGTCAGTTCTTCATAAGTTTGGAATGCATTTGAGCCGTCCTGGAATACGGCGACCCGATGGAATCGGGAGCGTGTTGCTGGATATGATACCCGGTGAATATGGTTCCAGATTATTTCCAGGCCATTTTCCGGGAAAGGAAATGGGATGCCGGGATATGTCACAAGAAGACTACCATCGAAATCAAGGGCTGCATTCAGTGTGTTGCCAACCGAGGCCGATTCAATGCTGTCACTATAGCGGGTATGTCGATGGGACGGATAAATATCCATAAAGGCACGGTCGGGATATTTACGAATAAGAGCAATCATTCCTTGTGAAAGACTATCTTTGTATAGATCAAGGTTGTTGCGGTGAATGCGCAAAATGGGTTCTTCATTTGCGTATAGCCAGGGCTGTGTATCGCCACTCTTGTGATAAGACGCCGCATGCAGATTATCAGGAAAGCCGTGGATTAACGGCGGAATATTTTGCTCGGGGTAAGCTTCGTTATTGTTTCCCGTTATGAGCGCACCGGTTTTGGTATGAGTTTGGTGTAACAGCAATAAATCATCGAGTGATGTTTTTGCAAATCCGGAGGTGCTTACTAAAAACAGCGAAAAAAATATCAGTCTTTTAAATTTGAGCATTATATTGTTGCCGCTTCTTTTTTAGTCAGGGTAACAGCTCTGAGTAAAAAGTAAACTCCCCCGGACTGCTCGGGAGAGTTTACAAAAATTGCTATTATTTGTTTTTTAGTCGCTCCAGAACTTTATTAACGCGTTCTTCCGTGTCGTCGATGCCGGCTTTCGATAACTGTTTTTCCAGCGGGTTGTGATCGAGCCGGTCTTCTACTTCTTCATAAGCTGCCTCCTTGTCCTCTGCCCACTGCTGCAGCGAGAGTACATGTTGTCGGGTGTTATTGAGATTGCTGAGCTGCTCGCTCAACAGGTTGTTTTGCGGTTGTAAAATACGAGTCTGTTGTCGCGTATTGACGGCGGTTTTCGCCAGACGCAGGTCGCGACGATAGCGATTCAAGTCAGATAATGCTTTGCGCAGCGAGGTTTCGAGTTTGGTCTCCCGCTGTTGTAATTGTCGCAGCTGTCGTTGCAGCACTTCCTGTTCTTGCTCATGCCCCGCAATATCTTCGGCGAGTTCCCGCAGCAGGTTCTCTTCTGTGCTGTCAGTGTTAACCACTTGTTCAGCTTGCTGTTCACGCTTTTTAACCATATGTTGCAGAGAGCTAATATCCCGTTCAATCTGTTTGCGTGTTGCGATGAGCTCCGATAAATCCCGGCGTCGTTTTTGCACGGCGTTTTCACAGTCGATAATTTCCTGTTCGAAAATTCGAATTGCATTGGCATCCACAACGACTTCGACAGCTTCACGGGTTGTGGCACGGCTCAGGGTAAAAAGTTTTTGAAAAATCATCATAGCCTCCTATTCGCCGTATTCCTTGATCATTTTGGTGGTGCGCGCTTCGCTGATTTTGTTGATCAGCTTCTGTGCTTCGTGTTCGTCTCTGACGGTTTTTGCCATTGTGATCGTTGCGCTTACCAGAAACAGCGCGCAGAGTGCGAAGTAGCCTTTGATAATCAAATCACCAGGCAGCAGAATAATGCCTCCGATTGTAGCGAGCAGAGCGATAACAAAGCTAGCCTTAACAAAGAATAGCCAACCGGCTGAGTTAGCTTGTAGATCGTATTGGTCCATGGTTCACCTCGTTGTATAACATTGTTTGACGAGGAGAGTTTGGCTGTCGGTATTTAGCTATCCAATAAAAAATAGCGGGGTGGTTAATAGATCAACCTGAAGTATTACATAACAAAACTTTGCCGGTTTTACCTGCTGATTTGTCTGTTGTAAATCATGGCTATCGCGATTGACTGCAAGGGCGCTGTCATTTTTTTGATTAACAGGGTCGTGCTGGCTGCGGCGAAACAGGAAAACAAGTAGGGCCGTGGAGAGTAGATACTGGATCAGGGAGATAGTGAGCACAGTGTAATGACCGCCGTGAGTTAGCAGGTCGCGAGCTGGAAATTCACTGCCGGGTGGTGTAAAAAATGGCAGTGCGTGATTGTAGGAAACGCCAACTTCAGGAATGGGCCAGAGAACGCGCTGGGATATTGCTTGCAGAAAAACAAGAATAACAATAGCTATGACAAAGCGACGATTCCAGTGGCATTGTTCAAATACTTTTCCAATTACCAGATAGACCACTGGCATGGCCCAGTAGAGTATACGTACGGTATGGGCTCCACCGATCCATGCCATCAAAGTTATTCCCGTAAGTAGTACGAGTAGTAAAGGATTTTCTAGCAAAAAGCTTACACAGACACTCTTTTTACATAACAGTAGTGCAAGGATGGGACCAAAGGCAAAAAACCAGCTAAGGATGAACGAGCAAAACGATTTGCTGTAAAACCACTGGATTGCAACGTGGAGAAATTGGTAGGTATTGGTTTTATCGATCACACTGTGTAATAAGAACCATGTTGCAAAAGCGATGCCGGTTAAAAATACTGAAAAAAGTAGTCGGTTTCTTTCTGTTTTGGTGGGTGGTGGTGTTCTGGAGCTGAAATAGAGCAGGGTATTTAAAGCAAGTAGTGATAACGGGATGATTATCATGGATTCCCGAATAATCAATCCCAGACAGGTACACAGGGTTAATTGGGTAGTCACAAAAGGTTGTTTGTCGTGATAGAGCTGGTGAATCAGTATCAGGCTATAAACAAAACACACCATAAATAATGGATCGACATAGATGGGCATAAAATGAATAGCTCTGACGCTGGCATGCCATTGTGATAAAAACAGGCTGATAAGAAATACTCTTATCTTCCAGCTGCTGATATAGAGTCTGAATAATTTGAGCAAGAGGAACGTCAAAACAAGATTGGCCAATAAGTTAACGATAAAAAAACCGGTAATATCAGAATCCGTAGGTAACAGGGAAACCAGTAGAGGCGTTCCGATGCGATAGACAAATGGTGCATGGCCTGAAACAGACTCGTTGTTTCTGAGTTGCTCTGCCATATCGGAGTAGTAAACAGCGTCAGCCCATTTGCCTCCATTTGCGCGGCTTATGTCCTGAAGTTTGGAATAGATGAGATTGGCTGCCAGAAATAGCAATAAGACCAATAAGGTTTCAAGAAAAATATTGTCCCTGGCTTTTGCTGGCATGACTGTACACTGTTTTTTATTGCTTGAAAGCCCGGTTTTCTGTTTCTGGGCTATCGAATTTTCAGTTGATTCTAGTTGTGCAGTACAGCGGTGGCCACTACCAGGGTTGGTAGTTTTCTCCATAAAAAAGCAGGTTTGAGGAGTGTGTCACATGAGGTGTGTATTTTTCTATGGTGAATAAAACCGCTTTTCTAAAATTGAAGAATCGGTTTAATCGGCGTTGCAGTTTATGTGCGCCGGTAAGGTGCAAACAGACCATATTTCCAGCTACGCATGGCGAGCACGACGGTATGCCCATGGCGATGCTCGAGGGGTAGTCCCGCATCGTCGTTATTCAGTTCATCAAATTCGCGTACGAGTTTTTTGACCTTGCGTTGGAACTCAGCATTGGATTCCTTGGATAGCATGCCATTGAGCACGATCAGTTGCTCGTCCTTGTGGTCGAAACGTGTACTAAAGAACTCCTGCTGAATTTTCTCCTGGAAGAACTTCTGGATCGGGCCGTTTTCGCGCCAGGTAAAATTGGGTGCAACTAGCAGTTTGATACGGTTTTTGGGGAGTAGCTCGATAATTTTGAGACGGTCGAGCAGGGCGAGTTTGCGAATGCACTCTGCCTCACTGAGCTTGTATTGCTCAATGATATCTTCAAGACGCCAACGGTTTAGCACACATACAGTGACCATAAGCAGCACAATATCGTTGGCGATTTCCTTTTCCTGTTCCACACTTAGTTGTTGCAGTTGGGCCTGCTGTTCGTTCATCATCTGTACCAGATCGGAAATCTCCATGTCCATCAGGTGGCACACCTGATCAAGGCGTTGCAGGGAAAAGCTCTGCTCGGAGAACAGACGCTTGACGCTCGCTTCGGTGAGATCCAGTGCCCGGGCGACATCGACGTAGGTGAAGCCGTGGGCCTTGAGGGCTTTTTTGAGGGCCTTATGCAGGCTTGAGGTTTGTGCCATGGGAATTTCCTTCCTGTGTTGATGATTAGCGCTGGCGTATTGATTGATGGGGAAATACTGGCATGAAAATGGTTAAACCCGATATGATCTTTGGTTGGTATCAAAATATGATACTTTATGGCGATTTATATGCAACAAATATTTAAAAAGTATTGTAATTTGCGGTAAACGCTCATGATAGCCCCATTCTAACGACTGCACGAGGATATACGTCATGGGCTTTTTATTCAGAATCCGGGGCTTTTTACCCTATATCGCAATGATCTTTCTCAATGCCTTTGTGGATCTGGGCCATAAGATCGTGATGCAGAATACGGTCTTTAAAATCTACGATGGCCAGACCCAGGTAATTCTTACGGCGATTGTGAATGGCTTGATCTTGCTGCCATTTATATTGCTGTTTTCACCCGCCGGCTTTCTGTCGGATCGCTATCCAAAGCAGCGGGTAATGCAGTACAGCGCATGGATGGCGGTAGGTGCGACCTTGCTAATTACGGCATCCTATTACGCAGGTTGGTTCTGGATGGCCTTTGCACTGACACTCGCACTTGCGATTCAAAGTGCGATTTATTCGCCGGCAAAATACGGCTATATCCGTGAGCTAGTAGGCAGTGAATCACTGGCAACAGCAAATGGCTTTGTACAGGCAACCACTATTGTGTCTATTCTGCTCGGTACCTTTGTGTTTTCTGCCCTGTTTGAATATCTGCTTGGCGGTGTGGCCTGGCAAGGTACCGGACAGCCGGCGAGTACGATCATGGTGAATATTGCACCGCTCGGTTGGGCGTTGGTGGGTTTAACCCTGATCGAGCTTTCTATGGCGTATCAATTGCCGCAAAAGATGAGCGGGGATGTGCGCAAAACCTTTAGCAAGGCAGAGTACATCAGTGGTCAGTATCTCAAGCGCAATCTGAAAGCTATCTTTAAACAGCGCACGATTCGCTTGTCGATTATCGGCTTGTCGATGTTCTGGGCGATTTCTCAAGTGGTGCTTGCAGCGTTTCCTGCCTTTGCCAAAGAAACCCTTAATGAAACCAATACGCTGGTGATCCAGGGCATCCTCGCCTGTAGCGGTATTGGTATTGTGATTGGTTCGCTACTGGCCGGGCGCATTTCACGTCGCCACATTGAGACCGGCATTATTCCGGTGGGCGCCTGTGGTATTGCGGCCATGATCCTGTTGTTGCCAACGCTGGAAAGTCGCACGGCGATGGCGCTGTCGTTTATCGCATTGGGTACCTTTGGCGGGCTGTTTATTGTTCCCCTTAATTCGCTGATTCAATACCACGCGAAGGAAGACGAAGTAGGCACGGTGCTTGCCGGTAACAACTGGTTCCAGAATGTTGTGATGATCTCCTTCCTCGTGCTCACCGCAATATTTGCGGCGCTGGGACTCGACAGTGTGGCTTTACTCTATCTGCTAGTCGTCGTCGCGGTTACCGGGACAATTTACACGATCAAGCAGTTGCCGCATTCATTGGCGCGTACGGTGGTTAGTATGATATTGAAGCGTCGCTATCGCATTGAGGTGATTGGCTTTGAAAATCTGCCGAAAGAGGGGGGTGCGCTGCTACTGGGTAACCATATTAGCTGGATTGACTGGGCGCTGGTTCAGATTGCCTGTCCGCGTCGCATCCGGTTTGTTATGTTGCGTTCCATTTATAACAAACCGGTATTGAAGCACTTGTTCAAGGCGGTGGGTGCGATTCCGATTGCTTCAGGTACAAGCAAGGAAGCATTAAAAGAGATCAATGCGTTACTTAAAGCCGGTGAAGTGGTTTGCCTGTTTCCTGAAGGTGCAATCAGTCGCAATGGCCAGCTTGGAGAATTCAAGCGCGGTTATGAGCGTACGCTTGAGGATGTAGATGTGCCGGTAGTGCCATTTTTTCTCCATGGCCTGTGGGGTAGTAGCTTTGCCCGCTCCAGTGAGAAGTTGCGCGAAAATCGCAGCCGCGGATTAAAGCGCGACATTATTGTAGCGTTTGGCGAACAACAGCCGAATACTATTACGGCGCCCGAGTTGAAGCAAAAAGTCACCGAGCTGTCGATTACCGCATGGAAGGCTTATAGCGATACGCTTGATCCGGTGCCGCTGGCCTGGATACGCAAGGCCAGAGGGCAACTGCGTGATGTTTGCACGGTCGATACATTAACCAAAACTCGTCTGAGTCACGGCAAAATGGTCGCTGCGACTACAGCGTTTGCCCATGCGATTAAGAAACAAACCCGCGGTGAGCAGAATGTTGGTTTGTTATTGCCGGCAAGTAGTGCAGGCATTATTGCTAATATGGCGGTCATGCTGAACGGGCAGACAGCGGTAAACCTGAACTATACCTCGAGTGTGGACGCAGTAAAGGCAGCCATAGATAGTGCCGATATTAAAACGGTATACACCTCGGAGAAGTTTTTACAAAAACTTGCGGGCAAAGGCATTGACGCTGAAGCGATGCTTGCCGGTGTGAATGTGCAAAAGATGGAAGAGGTTAAGGAGCGTTTGCCAAAATGGCGAGTGCTTGCGGGTTTGGGTGCAATCTGGTTGTTGCCGGCCAGTTGGGTGTATCGATTGTTTGGTAAAGCGGTCAGCCTTGACGCACCAGCGGGTATTTTGTTTTCCAGCGGTAGTGAAGGAACGCCAAAGGGTATTGTGCTAAGCCATCGCAACTTCATGAGTAATATCAAACAGATCAGTGATGTGCTTGATACCCGTGATGATGATGTGATTATGGGTGGTTTGCCGCCATTCCACTCTTTTGGTTTGACGGTAACCAGTTTGTTGCCATTGGTGGAAGGTATTCCTGTAGTCAGTCACCCGGACCCTACCGATGTATTGAATATGGCAAAAGCAATGGCGACGTATCGAGCAACAATTTTCTGTGGCACAGCAACATTCCTGCGCCTGTATGCGAAAAACCGTCGTATTGATCCACTTATGCTTGAATCGCTACGTGTGGTGGTTGCCGGTGCGGAAAAACTTTCAGCGGAGGTACGTCAGGAGTTTGAATCGCGTTTTAATAAAACTATTTACGAAGGTTATGGCGCGACAGAAACGACACCGGTAGCCAGTGTCAATATTCCGGATCGCCTCGATCCAAATGACTGGAAAGTGCAGAAAGGTAACGTGCCGGGTTCTGTGGGTTTGCCGGTGCCGGGTTCCTGCTTCCGTATCGTTGATCCGGACAGTATGGAAAGTTTGCCTGCTGGTGATGATGGGTTGATCCTGATTGCCGGTAACCAGGTGATGCTTGGCTATCTTGATGATGAAGCAAAGACTGCGGATGTGATAGTAGAGCTTGATGGACAGCGCTGGTATAAAACCGGTGACAAGGGTCATCTTGATGAAAATGGTTTTTTGACCATCGTTGATCGTTATTCCCGCTTTGCCAAAATTGGCGGTGAGATGATTAGTCTTGGTGCTGTTGAAGAAACAGTAGAGAGTATTCTGGCCAATAGTGATATTGAAGTACTGGCGGTCAATGTGCCGGACGCAAAAAAGGGCGAAAAAGTCATTTTGTTAGTGAGTGGTGATATTGCTGAAGGGGTAGACGTGAAGAAATTGCTTATTGAGGGTAATATGGATAGTTTGATGTTGCCAGCAGAAGTTCTCAACGTAGAAGCTATTCCAAAACTGGGAAGCGGTAAGAAGGATTTCAAGGCAGCGAAATCACTTGCCTTGTCACTGCTGTAAAAATAAGGAGTCTCATTGTGAGCAGATTCAAAATTTCCGAAGCCCCTGTTGCAGCAACCTTGCTGGCAGCCAGTCTTATGTTATTGAGTTGCACGAGTATGAGCAGCCAGCCAGCGAATAAAGACTGTGTCATTGTTATGCATGGACTGGGTAGAACCGCGGCCTCGATGGCAGGACTGGAGCACTTTCTTGAAGAACAAGGGTATCTGGTCTGGAATGAAACCTATCCTTCCACTGAGCATAATATACAGACATTGGCGGCAACGCATATTCCAGAAGGGGTGAGTTATTGCCAGCAAATGGCAACAGGCGATATTCATTTTGTAACTCACTCACTGGGGGGGATTCTGGTTCGTCAGTATTTCCAGAAAGAACAAGTTGACAACCTGGGTCGTATCGTGATGCTCGCACCACCTAATCACGGTAGTGAAGTGAGTGATAACCTCAAGGACTGGGAGCTGTACAAGGAGATTATGGGGCCGGTAGGTCAGCAATTGACCACAGACAAGGAAAGTCTTGTAAACCGTTTGCAACCGATTAATGCAGAGGTAGGTATTATTATTGGTAACAAGGATTCGGAAGTTTTCTTTAAGGATATGTTTTCGGGAGAGAATGACGGTAAGGTTTCTGTTGAAAGTGCAAAGCTTGATGAGATGAAAGATTTTCTTGTTGTGGATAGTGGGCACACAATGATTATGTGGCAGGAATATACACAGCAGCAAATTTTACATTTTTTGAAAACAGCAACTTTTGATCATTCGCTAGTTATAGAAGACGAAATATTTGATTGGTAATATTCTGTTATTGTCTAAGGCGTTTTGATTAAATCGCAATTATTTATTAAAGCTTTTTTGTGTTTTTTATAATACTACCCCTTTGGGTAGTATTTTCATTGTTTTGCTTATGCTATGTTTGTGGCGTTCTGGAAACATTATTGAGAATAAGTTGTAGGATGTTTAAGAGTCTCCGGAATCTTGCTGTTACAGAATTTATTGGATGTAAGCGCTAAAGAAACGCAGAGAAAGCGTCGGCAAAACACATTGGTAGTGTTGCGAGAGGTAGGCAAGAAGTAAGCAGAAGTAAAGAGAAGCAGGGAATGTGTAGGGCGACAGGGTGTTGATAAAAATTGATTTGCGTGTGACTTTAGTATCTGAAACAGCTAAAGATTCAGAAGATTTGATGACTGCGAGTATTTGCAAGCTTGCAGCCTGAAAGTATAAACATTCGCTTATTGCTGTCTAATTAAACTAATCCGGAA
Source organism: Pseudomonadales bacterium (assembly GCA_028280345.1). Classification (GTDB taxonomy): domain Bacteria; phylum Pseudomonadota; class Gammaproteobacteria; order Pseudomonadales; family UBA7239; genus JANQLY01. Next base: position 224,296 of record JANQLY010000004.1, read on the forward strand.
AAGTGTGTTGTGGGCATTCTGTTCACAGGCGTTCTATTGCCAAAATTTAATTAAACAAAGGAGTTGGTTATGAAGAAAATACTATGTGCCCTGATGTTAATCACATTTAGTGGGCTTTCCTATGCGGCAAGTGATACAGGTCGAGTAGATGAAGTGACATTAACTGATAGTAGCGGCTGGACAGCGTATTTTACGTTAACGGATTGTAGTGGTGGTAGTTGCTCATCTGACTATACAACTTGTGTCACTAATCACAATGGCATCAAGTTTGGCACTACAAATGAAATTGTTTATGCCACGTTAATGGCGGCTCAGGCGAGCGCCAGAATTATTGATGTTGAATACGACAGTTCTTGCGATATTAGCAAGCTGACCATCGAGTAATCAGGCCCTGGGAATACGGAGGAGATTGACGATGAAAAATATCTTTAAAAATATATCCAGGGCTATACCGGCGGTGTTGCTGTGTTTTACAGCGCAGACTTTTGCCGCTTCACATACTGAAATCAGTTTTATTGATGATTTTGTGGTTGATGTTGAGAATAGCACGCTGGCGTTTTCGTTATTGCAGCCAGCACTTTCCACTGATCCGAGTGACGGCCCGTCAGTGACCTATTGTACAAACGGCTTGATTGAATCGCAGACCTACGATGCAGATATTCACGGACTGCTTATGTTGGTTAAAACGGATTTGATTTCCGTAACGGTAGCTTTTGATGATGATGGTTCAGGTAATTGCGATTTGACATCCGTTACCCTGACCAAACTCGCTGGCTAATGATTATTCATAAACAGGAATGTTGAAAATTCAACCAACGGAGTTAATGATGAAACACGCGATAAAAAACCTGATACAAGCAGTATTCTATGCTGTTTGCCTGGTGACAGGAATGAGTTCTGCCCAGGCAACGATTGATGTAGAAGATTATGAAACAGCGATCTACTGGCTCAGTGAGGATTACAACTGGCAGTTGGATACGGATCCGGCAAGTCATAGTAATGATGTTGATTGTGGTGGAGATGATACTTATAACGCAACGCTCGATAAATGTATTTTTATCAACGATAACTTGTTAGCTATTGGTATTGATGAGGACCGACATATCTATAACCATGGAGAATTTGTTCACCATATCTCTTATGTCGATCCCGATGAGATTGTGCTTGGTTTAACCGATGTGACCACAACTTTCGAGATTGTGCCGGAAACTGACAATGCCGAAGCTGAACAATATATTCTGTGGGTAGTGCTTGAAGATGCGAGTGTTGTGGAGGCAGATTATACAGAAGCAACGGCATCGGAAAATGCAGGTACGATCCTTGATGGAATCTACGATTTGTTGTGTCCCACTTACGGCTGTAGTGCCGGCAATGATGTGATCAGTGCAACCTGTGACGGAACCAGTGCACCAACCTGTGATTCCACCAGTACTAAAATGACCATTGAAGTCAACTCGCCACCGAAGAAAACCGCCGTGGCGGATACAGTCAACATCGGAGATCTGGAGGAATACACTGATACGGCACGCCTTAATCCTGCTCGACCGAGTGCCGGTTATTCCTACAGTTCGTCCAATGACTATAAGTTTACCTTACACCGCAGTGATAATGATGGTTCAAACCATACTCAGGATGTGATTGATTATTCGAATGATACTGACTGTGCGAGTGCTACAGATTTTGGGGATGTGCTTGATTGTCTCTATGACGAAGTGGTTGCCGAAGCGGGTAGTGAGGTAACGGTAACTTGTGTGGATGAAAGTCAGGAATCGACCGTGGCTTGTACTTCGGTTGATGCATTTGCGTTGTTTATCGAAGAGGGTACAAAAGATAAAGTCTGGGTGACGGATCTGTCTGATACGGTACACCAGTATTTATTACTGGTGCGCGATGACGATAGTGAGGGGTATCCGAGCTATAGCGTGACAAACTCCCATCGGGTAACGATTCCCGATGAGGCAAGATTTGCCTGGGGAGCGTTTGAGGACATGGATGTGGACGGTGATGGCCGTGCCTGGACGGTCAGTCCCACCGGTAGTCATGAGCATACGACGTTATCTCTTGGTACCACAATGATGCCGGTGATTGGCACGGCGGGTAATGAACGAACCTATATCTTCTCCTATAAATACAGTTCCACTAATCCGGAAGATCAATACGATATGTATGAGTTGCCAGACTCCAATGGCATGGCTTACGGGCATCAGGTTGCAGTTGAGAACGATGGTAGTGGCAATCTTAAGCGCGTGTGGTTTCCTGCATTCTGGGGCAACCATACCCGCATAGGCGTATTTAACCCGGGGCAGATTAGCGATCCATGTAATCCGGGTGAATCTGTTTGTTATACCGCCCGCTTATGCGAAATGGATGAAACGCCGGATACAGCAGATTGTTTTCACTTTTATGACTTTCCAGAATTTAATGGCGGCCATCATATCGTCGCATTTACTGATCTGGCCTGGCACGACGGTGCATTGTGGTTTACAGCTCCAGGCTATCTTGGACGTTTGAAACCCCATTCCACCGGTACTACGCTGGACTCCAAAGGAGAATTTGAAATTTACATATCGCCGTTTGGTCGCGATTCTGTGTTTACTGATGACAGTGGTGATATTCTGAAAAACTTCCGTGGTTATACCTGGGATGTTGTTGCGTTAAGCACTGGTGAATTTGTGGCGACTGACTTTTCAGATGGCCGTTTAACATTGGTTGATCCTGATGCTAATGGTGGAAGTTGTGGCGATCTCGATGATGATGGTTCGAGTGTCTGCTCGCGGGAGCTGGACTTCAGAACCAAGTTGCCGAGCCTTGGGGCGATTGACCCGAATAACAAAAATCGGGATTTGTCGGGTGGTTATGGCATTGCCTATGACAGCACGCGTAATCTGATCTGGTTTTCTGCCTATGAGTGTAACTGTATCGGTTATGTAAATCTTAACTTGCCGAGTGGTGTTGATTTGTGGGATGTCTGGGAAAGCCCGGATATCTTCGGCTTGTTTAACTTTGTGCAGGAGTCCATTGAATGGCCCTATATCGGTACGTTAATACATGATCATCGCTATGCACCAGGTATAGGTGAAATCAAGGTAGATAGTGATGGCAACCTGTGGGTACAAACCAATCGACGTTTGGTAAAAGTTACTTTGTCAGACAGTTTTGGTTCACTGGGTACTCTCGCTATTAATGACACTCTGATACAACCGAAGAAAACGTCGGGCAGTATCACTGTAGATGCTGATGATCTGGTATGGAATGACTATGATCCCGAAGATGATGACCTGAGTGTAACAGCGGTTACCGCAGTGGAGAATATTACCGGTAGTATCACGCTCAGTGATGGCATAATTACTTTTACACCTACAGACTATGCCGCAGATGTGAAATTCACCTACACGGTGAGCGATGGCACCAATACCAGCGACGGCAACGTACTTGTGCAGTTTGAGGCGACTACCACGTTTAGTGGGAGTGGTGCGGGTGAAGTGATTCTCGGCTCAGGCTCGGCGGATACTATTTCCGGTAACGTTGGTGATGATCTGATCTATACCGGGGATGGTGCCGATAATGTCAAATATGGCTCTGGTGATGGTAAGGATACGGTGATTATCGCTGATGGTACAAATTCTTCCGATACCATTACCTTTGAAACCGGCATTGCGTTTGGTGATGTCACATTTGAGCGTGATCGCTACGATCTGGTGATGAAGATTGACAGCGATAATCAGGTGACTGTGCAAAACTTCTATTGGCTGGATCAGCTGTCTACTTACATGAGTTTCACCGGGGTGGACTTCGAAGATGACAGTCATGAAACCTATGCCGCTGGTAGTGTACTAACCGTGGATGAGCTGGAGCAGCTTGCTTACGAGAACTATACCCATATCGGTGATTGCGATAGCTTAACAACACCGAAAGACGGTGATCCGACGGACCCGGTGGCTTGTGACTTTGACGATAGGAAAGAGCCCAAGCCGAACCCGTTTGTGGCGACCGACCCGGATCTGATTGGCGGTACCGGTGCTGACATTATGTTTGGGCGCCAGGGTAAGGATCGTCTCTGGGGTAAATCCAATAACGACATTCTCTACGGCGAAGACGGCGTTGATCTGCTACTTGCCGGTAGCGGGGATGACGAGCTGTTCGGCGATGCCGGGGCTGACACCCTCAATGCCGGTGGTGGCACAGATATCATGGAAGGGGGTGCAGGTAAGGATGGCTACCAGCTTGACCATAGCCACGGCACCAATACGCTGCACACGTTTGACGATACAACACCGGAAGCCAGTTGTACCGGCAGTTGTCCGACACCGCGCGACTATGTCTGGTTTAACGGTGGTGTAGAGACAACGCACGTCTGGTTTGACCGCTCCGGTGCCAACAATGATGGTGAAGACCTGATTATTACCGTTGCAAACAATGTGCGCGGCTCCGAGACAGAAACCAGTGTCAGTACTGTGCTTTCTTACTTCTCGGCGATTGGTGATGATGTGGAAATTGATTTCCGCTTCAAGGAAGAGCCTGGTGCAAGCAGTAACTATCCCGCCATTTGGGATGGTGACTGTATTGACTCTGATGAAAACAACGACGGTGTCTACGATGACCCGCGTGTGGATTATGACGATACGCGCAGCAGTTCATCGGAATATCAGGGTTGTATGAAAAATCGCTTGCTCGCTGATTTGAGCACCACCGGTGATGACGTTATCTATGCCTATGGTGAGCCGGACTATGTCGATGGTGGCAGCGGTGACGATTTCATTTTTGGCGATAACGGAGCTGATAACCTTGTCGGCGGTACCGGGGATGATGTGCTTGTTGGTGAGCGTGATGAAGATACTTACTTCATTGATAGTGGGGATGGTGTTGACATCATCAACGACTACTGCGGTTGGTTTGGCTGTCCGGACGATACGCTGAATCTCGGTACGATTGATTCTGCTGACGTGAAGTTCCGTATTGCCGATGCCCCGTCAGATGGTGGTAACAGTAGTACTACCATCGATGACGACACGGATACTGACAAGGATGATCTTGAAATTACCATTGATGGTACTTCGCAGAAAATCTGGATTATCGACTATGACAACATTAACGGTGAAATTGAGGACTTTGTTTCAAACAGTGATGCTGACTGTGCAGCTCTGGATGATTTCAAAGGCTCATTGCCGACTGAGCCTTCGTCACCGAGTACGATAACCTGGTCTTCCTGTCCGTAAATTGATAAAGCCGTGATCCACTTTTGGGTCGCGGCTTTATTGGTCGGGCAGTGTTAACCGAAGATGATTGAATTGATTAAAAGGAGCAAAAATATGAACAAATTACTTTTTATAGCGGGTTTACTGTTGGTCTGTATGCAGGTTCAGGCAGCAACCGAAACGGATACAGGTAAAGTGAAAGAAATCAAGGCAGCTTATGTTTCCAGCGCTTGGGAGTTAACAGTAAAACTGGAAAACTGTAGTGGCGGCTGTAATTCAGATACCGATTGCAGTAGTGGTATCAAACTGGATTTCAATGATGATATGGCTTACACCACGATTATTGTGACTCGTACCCAGAATTTGTATGCCACGTTTGACTACGATGATGTCAGTTGTGAACTTGAAAAAATTACTCATTAAAGGAGAAGCATTATGAAACGATTGATTATTTTAAGTGTTTCCCTGCTGTGGTCATGCTTTGCGCTAGCGGGAACAGATACCGCTTTTATTGACGAAGTTGTGATGGAGGATAGTTCGGGTTGGAAGGCACATTTCACACTGAAAACCTGCTTTGATAATGGTTGCTCCAGTGAATACACCGCCTGTGTTGCCAGTGATAATGGTATCAATTTTACGGCAACGGACGATATTTCCTATGCAACGATATTAACGGCAAAAACAACGTCACGAGTGATTACAGTAGCGTTCGATGATGTGTCGTGTGATCTGGACAAGATCACGTTTGAATAGTCGTTAAGGAGAGCGCGACAAAAGTGGAGCAGAGGGATCTGCTCCCGCTTTCTGTATAACGACTGATGGTATGGAATCAAGTCAGCTGCTTGATAATTTGCGTTTCAATATCCTTGTATTTGTTAAAAGCCCCTTCCTCGGTGTATTCAACTCGCAAGTGGGTATAGCTTCTCTGTAAATAATTTGGTGGATAAAGATTGCACTGCGGACAGATTTCCGGAATATCATTAAGAAAACGGTTGAGTTTGTATTGCATGGCGTCGGCAACAGAATGGGTTTGCACATGCCCACAAGGTACATCGTGTTGCCAGTCGTGGCAGCAGAGATAGTAGTTGCCGTCCCAGCCAATAATTGCCGTGTCAAAAGCGATTGGGCATACTCCTTTAATATCGTACTCACCCATTAGCTCGTAAACCCGCTCTTTGGAATTAAGCTGACCTTCCACCTCTACCCAGCCAGCAGCGCCACCACGGTTAGTAATTTTCATCACCTCAAAATTTTCAAAGCCAAGATTGCGCCAATATTGTTTAAGCTTCTTAATATTGACCTTGTCTGAATACTCCGAGTAGTTGACAAGATTGATGAAAATTTCACAGCTGTCGCCAGCGAGATCGCGAAAGTCGAGAATATTTTGTCGGGTCTTTTCAAAGTTCAGATTGTAAATGTCCTCGTAGACATCGTCGGTACCGGTAACGCTGAAGGTGATCTTGCGCAAGCCCGCTGCGAGCAGTTTTTCTGCCTTGTCGCGGGTAACCAGTTGGCCATTAGTGGTGATTTCTACGCTGACACCTTGCTCGTAGGCATAGGTAACAAAGTCGCACATTTCCGGGTGCACAGAAGGGTCGCCAGTGCCGCATAGGCCGACTCGATAATTGTTGCCAGCCTCGATAATGCGTTGAATCGTCGCTTTAAAATCGTCAAAGGTCATACGGCCCTGTTGGGGCATTTTGTCCCGTGGGCAGAATGAACAGGTCGCATTGCAGCGGTTGGTGATTTCAATATCGAAAAACATGGAAAATCGGGTAGCTCTGTGGACTATCTCTGGTAATTATTCGGGCTGTGGGCCATATTATTACAGTTAGTGTAGCCTATGGTACCTTAGACAAGTCGGGCCTGGCTATGTTACTGGAGGGTTGCCGGAGAGGCGGGCGATTTCAATGAATGAAAGTTGGGCAAAATAACCCAATTTTTGTCATTATTACTATTCTGATTGGGGGCGAGCCGATTTCTTGCGGAAAGCTGTTGTGAAGACTGAAAAATAGGCGATAAAGCATTGGTTTTATTACATTTTTTCTCTTCAAAGGTTGTATTTGTAACAAGCACCCTTTATAAAGGTGTGTTTGGTTGAAGAGTTGTTTGCGCCCTCGAGCCATGCAGGGTAACACTTTGGTAAATTGTTAAAACATGGAAATACCCGGTTATAAAATTCTGAAGACCCTCGGTCGTGGGGGTATGGCGGTGGTGTATCTTGCCATTCAGGAGAGCTTTGAGCGTGAGGTGGCGCTCAAGGTGATGTCGCCGCAACTGGGTTCTGACCCTGCCTTTGGTGATCGCTTCCAGCGTGAGGCCAAAATTGTTTCCCAGCTCAACCACCCGAATATTGTGACGGTTTTTGACGTGGGAGTGGTCGATAATTACCACTACCTTGCCATGGAATATGTGCCGGGCAAGGAATTACGCCATTTACGCCAGAACATGAGCCTGCTCGACAAGATCAAGGTTGTGAAGGAAATTGCTTCGGCGCTGAACTATGCGGGTAACAAGGGTTATGTTCACCGGGATGTGAAGCCCGAGAATATCATGCTGAATTCGGAAGACGGGCGTGCGGTGCTGATGGATTTTGGTATTGCACGGGCCACCGATACCGATCACCACATGACAAAAACCGGTACGGCCATTGGTACGCCATACTATATGAGCCCGGAGCAAGCCCAGGGCAACCCGGTAGACAAACGTTCTGATCTCTATAGCCTCGGTGTTGTACTGTTTCAGTTATTGGCGGGTTATGTGCCCTACGATGCAGAATCATCGGTCGCTATTGGCATCAAACACATTACAGAACCGGTACCGTTTTTGCCGCGGCATTTGCGCGTGTTTCAGCCGGTTATTGAAAAGGTGATGGCCAAGGAGCCAGACAAACGCTACCAGACCGGTGCCGAGCTTGTCACCGCGCTCGACAAAATCAATATTATGGATCTCGACAATGTCGAGGAGATTGCTTTTCAGGAGCAGCAACTTGCCTCGACGACGGATGCCAGTGCGCCAACGGTGATGGGGCAGGTGACGTCAGAGCCGCCGGTCATTAATACTGGAAATGTCACAACCGCAGATGCTGTGCGTGCGCAGAGAAAAGACCGGGCAGTTGATACCGGTGCAGAAATGGCTGAGAAGGAGAAAAAGCCAGGTTCTTCGTTAGTTGTTGTGGCACTGATTTTTGTGGTGGTGGGTGTTGCCGCCTGGTTTATTCTGCAGCAGCAGGGTAAGGAGCTTGTCACACAGCAGCCAGCGGTTGAACCACAGGCACCGATAGAGGAAGTGAGGCCACAGCCCCCAATTGAGAAACCGCCAGTGGTGGTTGAGCAGACTGAAGAAACACCGCCCATAGTGGAAGCGGTTGTACCGGAAGAACCATCAAAGTTGGAGCAACTACAAGCCCAGGCTGATGAGCTTGGCAGCAAACTCGACAGTGATAGTGCTGTAGCACAGGAACTGGCAGGAATTTACCAGCAGATGCTGGAGCTGGAGCCGGATTATGCGCCAGCCTTGCAAGGTATTGAGAACTTGCTTTCCTTCCACTTTGATCAGATTAAACAGGCGCTTGCGCAGAAAGATATTGCCACAGCTCAACAGCACCTGAGCATACTGCGGGAAAGCTTTCCCGATCTGGCAGACAAGGCAGATTTTGTCGAACTGGAGCAACAGGTGGCGCAGGCACAGCAGATTCGTGACCAGCTCGATGCTGCAGAGGCCCTGTTAAAGGAGGATGCGTTGACATCGCCTGCCGGTGAAAATGCCTATGAGGTTTACCAAAGTGTTTTAGCAATCGATGCTAATAATGGTGAAGCGAAACAAGGCATTGTTAATATCGCCAGGCGCTATGGTCAGCTGGCAGAGAGCAAACAGTTACAAGGCAAGCTGAATGAGGGAATGAGGCTTGTGGACAAGGGTTTGTCCCTGGATGCTGGCAATGCAGAATTAAAACAGATCAAGGCGCGTTTGCAGTCCTCGATCGACGCTAAACGCCTTGCAGACAAGAAAACTCGCGAAGTAGACCAGCTGCTAAAACAGGCCTCTGATTACCGCGATCAGGGTAAACTGATCAAGCCGGAATCCGGTAACGCTGTAGCCTCCTATCGACAAGTGCTGGACGTTGACCCCACGAATAAAACCGCTAAACAGGCGCTGTCGAGCATTGAAAATAGTTATTTACTGGGTATCCGCTACAAGATAGAACAGGGACAGCTTGACGAAGCTGCACTGGATTTGCGTGAAGCGAATAATGTATTCCCTGGAAGTCTCTCGGTTGGTGAGTTGCTCCAGTTGCATGAGCAAAAAGTATCGGAAGCGCTGGCTGCCCAATTGGCAGCAACACAACCGAAAATTACTCGTATTGTTGTCCATGATCAGGCGTTTCAGAGCATGCAACTGGCGCAACGCAATAACCTGGTGATTGGCCGCACAGCCTATTTTGGTTTTTCTTATGAAAACTTTGAAGGGGCGACCTCGCTGCTACAGGCAGTGTTGTATGATAGTGCGCGTACCGTGCGTATTGCCCAAAAGCCGGTAGTGGTTACCGGTGCCAGAGGAGATGCCTTTTTCTCTATTTCACGTCCGGTAGAGGGCTTTCAGGCAGGTGGGTATAATATTGAGCTGCTATTGGATAATGAGCCAATGCTCTCGATAGCATTTACAATCACGCAGTAATTTTTTGAATTAACAGGAAGGAAGGGGCTATGGGTAATCATATTAATATCCTGATCATCTCGTGCGTGCTGGTGTTGTTGGCGGGTTGTGCCAGTTCTCCACAAGGTGATTCTTTGCAGCAGCAAAACGCCAAACTCCAGCAGGATTTGAATTCAGCAAATCAGGAAATCTATCGCTTGAAACAATCCGAGCAGGAGTTAAAGGACCGAATTAATGAGTTGCGCCACACCACGGATGTGTTGAAGACAGAAAAAACTTCTCGGGTACAGGAATCCTCAAGCTTGCGCGGAAAAGTCAGAAAGTATATCCAGGAAAATATCGACAGCATGAAAGCCTTTATGGTGAAGGGCGATCTGCTGGATTATGTAGGCAGTGAACAGGTGCCTCGTGCTAACAAGGATACCGGTCCGATCTTTATTGTCGACTTTTCCAATGAAGTCTACGGTAGCGGTGCGTTGACTGGTGTTGGTGGCTTCTTCTTTGAACCGGGTTCGTTGCAGGTAAAAGTGTTGCGTCCGATTGGTGGCCAGCATGTGGTGATCTGGGAAAGCAAGACGATTTCGATTGCTTCAAGTGGCCGTCATTTTGTCCAGTTCCCGATTTCCGTAGGAGTGGAGAAAGGCGATGTAATCGGCTATTACTTTCCGACCCGCCCTAATGTTGGTTTTGACGTGAAAACCGGGGATACTCGTTATTCCGGTAGCAATATTGCACTGGGTGGTACAGTGAGCAAAACTTTTATGTCCGGTAGCTCGGATCGACGTTCCTACTCCCTCGGTGTTTACGGCCTGCTCGAGTAAACCGACAAAGTAACAAAATCAAAAGCCCCGCGTGCGGGGCTTTTTTGTCGTATCAATCGTCGTCGTTGTTTTCGAACAGGCGAGCTAATGCTTCTTCGCCTTCCAGTTCCACATCCGGGCCTTCGCCGTAAAAGACTTCCACTTCGATATCACCATCGGCATAGAACTCCACTTCCCAGCGTTCGTTGTCCGCCGAGATGTTCACCATGAGAGTTTCATCACGCGGGTGTTCAATGTAGTAAGCAATATTGGCATCATCAAGCTGGTTTAGAAAACTCAGCAGTTTCCCCAAACTATTAGACATATCAAATCCTCAGGTCTGCCTGACAAACAGGTAAGTAATCAAAGGGGAAAAATAATAACCCGTTTTCCATCCATTGGAAAACGGGCTGGGTTTGTTGCCCACCACAGGGTTTCCCTGCCATGCGATCCTTGCGAATCGTGTCTCTATCTATCCTGGCGCAGTATAGATATCCCTTCTATTGCAGCGAGCAGAACCATCATAATGGCTCCCTCGGGGATTGTATGTAATCCATGGCCTCAATCCATGTAAGAAAATACTTACATATATGGATAGTAGATTAGTTTCGACCAGTGAGGGATTTAATATCGCCAATTACCTGTGGCCAGACATCCGGGTGACTGCTATAGGGTGCATAGATACTCAGGCGCGTGGCAAAATCGCCATACTTGTCGACCAGTTGCTGGCCGATGGTTTCAGGTTCACCGATCACAGCAAAGTGTTCGACAAAGTCGTCGTCAATCAGTGTGGCGAGTTCTTCCCAGCGGTTTTCCTTGGTCATTTTGTTAAGTTCCGGTTGTAACTCACCGTAGCCGATGGCGTCCATCGGTGGACGATAGGCGGGTGTTGAACCATAAAAAGCAAGCAGGCCACGTACACTTTCATAGGCGGCTTTGAACTCTTCTTCAGTTTTACCAGTGATGCATATAGCAGTTACCTGAAAGACAAAATCACTGCGTGCGCGTTCGCTGCGGTCAATAGCGGCATAAACAGCGGGTAGCTGTTCGTTTTCGAGAAATGGGCGGGTATTAAACGGATGGATAATCAGGCCATCGGCGACTTCACCAGCCACAGCGGTCATTTTTGGTCCCAGAGCGCCGAGCAGAATCGGCGGTTTTTCATAGTCGATCGGCCCGGCATTAAACATTGGTGTCATCAAAGTGTGGCGAAAAAACTCACCTTCAAAGTTCAACGGCTCGTCATCCTGCCAGCAAGCAAAGAAAGCTTTAACGGCCTGGATGTATTCTTTCATACGTGCGGCGGGGCGGCTAAACGGAACCCCGAAGCGGTTTTCTATATGGGCTCGCACCTGTGGGCCGATGCCGAGCATAAAGCGTCCCTTGGAAAAGCGTTGCAGATCCCAGGCCTGATAGGCAATGTGCGAGGGGTTACGTGGAAAAGCTACGGCGATGCCGGTTGCGATATCGAGTTCAGATACGCTTTGTGAAGCGAGTAATAGTGGAAAAAAAGGGTCGCGGTTACCTTCCAGTGAATAGATGCCATCATAACCCTGCTCGTGCGCGCGCCTGGCTTCTGCATGTGCATTGTCGAGTTCTGCATAAAAGGGACCATCAATTTTCATAGCGTCGTCTCGCTCCGGGGTGTTAACTGTTTCCTGGTTCGAACCAGGTGTCGGTCTGTGTTAGTCCTGGTCGAGTGGATAAGGCAGGGGTAGTACCTGCAGTGCCTGACCGTTGACAGTCAGGGTCTCGTCCAGGTACTTGTTCGAGAGCACAGCCAGTGCTTTCCAGCCTTCGCAAGAGGATTGTCGCGCCATCACTATCTCACCGCCATTGCGAGTTTCACAGAGGACAGCATCGCCGGGTTGTGGTAGGTCGCCAGTGCCACTGACCGGGTACATCGCACGTTTTTGCTGACCTTTGTAGTGGGTGCGCGCGACAATTTCCTGTCCGGTATAACACCCCTTGCGGAAACTGATGGCATTGATTATCTGCAGGTTGAGCATATGGGGAGTCCACTCCTCTACGGTTTGCGCCTGAACTTCACCGAGGCCAGCTTCTATATTGAGCAGATCCCACCAGGCTGGACCTGTAGCTGCGGCGTGTTCAAGCAGTTGTGTCCAGGTTTGCTCCAGCACATTCGTGGCCACCCAACATTCGTAGCGTTTTTCGGCAAGGCGCAGCACGGTGCCGGATTCATTGCTAAAAGCAAAGTTGTGGTTTGAATCAGAGTCCGACCCAGCATCCGGGGTGCGACTCAGGTTAGCCCCGGGAAACAGCTCTTCCACGACCTTGTCGGCATTTGCCCCGGCAATACCCAAAAGCTGATAGTTAGTACTTACATCTTCCACACTGCCTTTGTAGAAAGGAGCGAACTTGCTCAGAGAGGCTTGTAATGCGGGGATTGTTGAAGCTGGCAAGCGCAACAGATGGGCGTTGTCTCCGGTCTGGGCGAGCAGAAAATTGGCGATCATACGGCCCTTGTGGGTGCAGTGGGCACCATAGCGCCATTGTGTTTGCGAGACTTCCTGCAGGTCACAGGTGAATTGGCCTTGCAAAAATGTGAGGCTGTCTGTGCTGCGGATGCTGATCAGCCCGTGGTGCTGTAGCACACTGACAGTGGTGTAGTCAGATGATAGTCGTTCTTGTGTTTCCGCAGCGAACTGCAGCTCGCCGTTAACCAGGTTGGCACCGCGAGCAGTAAAAAATTCAGAGGTATTCATAGTATTCAACAATAGCAATTGAGGCCGTTGCCGGTGATTGAAAATAGAGCACTGAGCCTATCGGCTTGTCGGGTATAATTGCAAGCGTTGTTAACCGTTACATCGTGTGCGAATTTTGCACAGAAACTGACCGGGTTATTTATGAGTCTGGAATACGATTTTAATCGCGTGTATTGGCATAGCCGACGCGGTATGTTGGAACTGGATCTGGTTCTGATGCCTTTTGTCGAACAGCATTTTGAAGCGCTGAATGATGAAGACAAACGTTGCTACCTGAAATTACTCGAATGTGAGGATCAGGATATGTTTGGCTGGTTTCTTGAGCACAGGGTGCCGGAAGATGATGAACTGAAACATATTGTTGGACTGGTTCTCGCAAAGCACCAACAAAACACATAGGATAGGAAAGACACTGGATAGTCAGAAAACAGACGACAGGAGATAAGGAACCAGGGAAAAGCCATGGAAAGGCTGGACAAAATTCATCTACGACCATCACGTTGCTTTCGTCATCTGTGCTGTATTGTTTACGGTTTGGCCTTGTTGGCTATAGCGGTTTGTGGTTTACCGCTGGCTGGTAAGGCCCTGCTGCTGTTCGTGTGGTTGATACAGGCTTATTTCTGTTGGCGAAACAGCTTACGGCCAGTTACCGCTTTGGCCTTTTCGCAGTGCCAGTGGCGGCTCTTTTGTCTGTCATCAGATGGGGCAACGACCCGGGAGCATACTGTGGAACTGTGTGCCGAGCCGGTGGTGTCCGGTGGATTAGTGGTACTGGCGTTTCGTGAACTACATTCTGAATCATACCCGGTGCGATACCACAATCTGGCGATCTGGTTTGATAGTGTGGACAGGGAAGATTTGCGGGCCCTGCGTGTTTTTTTGCGCTACGGGTCGTTCAGGGGTGATTAATTGATCATCACATCGAGCCCGGCAAAGTTCTCCGGAATCAGAATAGTGTCCCGTGCCTGTGGGTAGGCTTCCGGATAATCCAGAGTAAAGTGGAGGCCGCGGCTCTCCTTGCGTTGCATTGCACTGCGAATAATAAGCTCGGCAACAGTAGCAAGATTGCGCAGTTCGAGCAGGTCGTTGCTGATTTTGTAATTGTCGTAGTACTCGCGGATCTCACGTTGTAGTAGTTCAATGCGGGTGCGTGCGCGCTGTAAGCGTTTGTCAGTGCGTACGATACCCACATAGTCCCACATAAAACGGCGCACCTCATCCCAGTTGTGGGAGATCACGACATCTTCATCGGAATCCGTTACGCGGGATTCATCCCAGCTAGCGGCGCTGCCCGGTATCTTCACCTGTTGCAGACGTGCAGCGATATGGTCAGCGGCGGCTTTGGCAAACACAAAGCACTCTAGCAGGGAGTTGCTTGCCATGCGATTGGCGCCATGTAAGCCGGTAAAGCTGGTTTCCCCCACCGCGTAGAGATTTTGCAAGTCGGTGTGCCCGTTTAGATCCACCATGATGCCACCACAGGTGTAATGGGCTGCTGGCACTACCGGTATTGGTTCTTTAGTAATATCAAAACCGAATTTAAGACAGCGCTTGTAAACGGTCGGGAAATGGCTTGTGACAAAGTCGGTTGGCTTGTGGCTGATATCGAGATAGACGCAGTCGCTGCCGAGCCGTTTCATCTCGTGGTCGATAGCGCGGGCTACAATATCCCGCGGTGCGAGCTCAGCGCGCTCGTCAAAGTGTTCCATGAAGGTGCTGCCATCGGGCAGGCGCAGTTTGGCACCTTCACCGCGCAAGGCTTCGGTAAGCAGAAACGACTTGGCCCGCGGATGGTACAGACAAGTGGGATGAAACTGGTTGAACTCCAGATTGGCTACGCGGCATCCGGCGCGCCATGCCATGGCAATACCGTCACCGCTCGCACCATCCGGATTGCTCGTATAGAGGTAGGCCTTGCTGGCCCCGCCGGTGGCGAGTACCACGAAGCGTGCCAGATGCAGCTCCACTTTGCCGTTAGCATTGTTAAGAATATAGGCACCGATGCAGCGTTTCTTTCGGGTCTCGATGTCTGCTTCCCAGATCAGGTTAACGGCCATGCGCCCGGTAAGCAGGACGATATTGTCTCGCTGCCGTGCCTGGTCGATCAGCGAAGTGGATACGGCCTTGCCTGTAGCATCGGCACTGTGAATAACGCGGCGGTGGCTGTGACCGCCTTCCTGGGTCAGATGCAGCACTTCTTCCCCGTCGTCATCGATTTCAGCCTTGGTGAAGTCAACGCCCTGGTCGACGAGCCACTGAATACTTTGTTTGCCACGTTCTACAGTAAAGCGCACGGTGTCTTTATGGCACAAGCCCACACCAGCGACAAGTGTATCCTCGACATGGGCTTCAATCGAATCCTGGCTGTCGAGCACGGCGGCAATGCCCCCTTGGGCAAACCGTGTGGAGCCTTCGTCCAGTGACCCCTTGCTCAGTACGGTGACACAGATGTCCGCAGGCAAGTGCAGGGCAACCGTCAGCCCGGCAGCTCCGCTGCCAATAATCAACACATCGTGCAGGTGGTCTGGTTGCATTGTTGGTTATATCGTGAGCAGTTTGCTTAAAGGGTCGCCAAGTATACGGTAAATGCCTGATTTTAAAAGTATTACAGCAATTCGCTGGAAAACGTATAATGGCCGGAACTTTGGGGCGTATGCCTTGTCATTAGCTGGGCCATAGTCAGTGCTGTGAGAAGCTGGCCAGATGTGGTGGAACGGGTTTTTGCTGTAAATGGTTGAAGAAAAACAAATCGGGGATCAGGAGTTGGTAGCGCGTGTCCAGAAAGGGGACAAGCGCAGCTATGATCTGCTGGTTATCAAATACCAGTACAAGGTACTGTCGATTGTTGGCCGTTTCGTCAAGGATCAGGCGGAAGCCCAAGATGTTGCCCAGGAGGCTTTTATCAAGGCCTACCGGGCCATCAATAATTTTCGCGGAGACAGCGCGTTTTATACATGGCTGTACCGCATCGCAGTGAACACTGCGAAAAACTATTTAATGGCGCGCAAACGCCGTCCGTCGAGCGATTTTGATATCGACGATGACGAGTCAAGTAGCGACGGTATTGAAGCGCTGCAGGATATTGAAACACCGGAAGCCAGCTACGCACGGGATCAGCTCAAGGAGGTCGTTGAAAGCGCACTTGGCTCACTTTCCGAGGAGTTAAAAATGGCGATTACACTCCGGGAATATGATGGTTTTAGCTACGAGGATATTGCGGAAATCCTCGACTGCCCGGTCGGTACCGTGCGCTCGCGAATCTTTCGGGCCCGGGAGGTTATCGATCAGGAAGTGAAAAAATTTATGGATGCAGAATGAAACAAACCGTTATTTAGAGAGTCTTATAAAGAACGAGTAGGCAGACATGAACGATAAAACAATGAATGAGAATACTGGACAGTGGCTTTCAGCGGCGCTGGATGATGAACTTGGTGACTTGTCAGAGTTCGAGATTCACCAATTGCTCAAAGCCTGTGAAGAGCCTGATACCCTGGATACTTTTGAACGCTATGCGCTGGCTAGCAGTGTGCTCAGCGGTGATGTTGTAAATCCGGGCAGTAGTTTGCTCGTCGGTGTGCGCACCGGGATTGAAGCGGAGCCGGATATGGCTATGACTGGCTCTACCGGTGGAGAGAGGCCACAATGGTTGCGCCCGCTGGGTCGAGTGGCTGTTGCTGCCTCGGTGGCTGTCGCGGTTGTCTTTGGTGCCAATATGCTTGATACCTCAACGCCGGATGAAGTGCGTCCGACAAGCCCCGTACTCGCACAGCAAAATGGTGGTGGAATAGATACAACTACCAGCGCTGATAATTTGAACGTTGTGCGTCGTGCGGTGCCGGAAAATGGCGTGACCTATGTTAGTGATGGCGCTGCTGCCGGGAACTATACAGCCGCTGCCAATGAGACATCCATGACTCTCAGCGCCCGTCAGTTACAACAAGTGCGCCAGCAACGTATGCGCCGTTACCTGATGTACCACCTGGAACATGCGTCCCTGAATAATAACAGTGGCATGTTGCCGTTTGCCCGGGTATCAAATCTGGAAACTGAAACGGCGACAGGGCATTAGTTTGATGTTGTTGCGGCGTACCCTCTCTACTTTGCTGATTGCAGTTTCTGTCCAGGTGGCAAGTCCAGCTGTATGGGCCGGCAGTGATATTGATGTGCCTGGTTTGCTGATGAAAATGGCCGATGGCTTTCGTATGCTCGATTATCACGGTCAACTGATGTATGAACAAAACAGCAAGATGCACTCGGTTGAGATTGTGCACCTTGTGCGCGATGGCAAGGAATATGAGCGTGTGCTAACCCTTGATGGCTCACAAAGTGAGATTATTCGGGAAGGCAAGCCAGTGGATTGCTATCAGCCCGGAGAATTGATCCTGCGTGACAATCTTCCCCAGGGCTTGATTCGTAATATTGGCAGTCTGGAGGATTTTTATACCTTCACTGTGGGTGAAGAAGATGTACGCATCGCTGGTCGCAAGGCACATGTATTAAAGATAGAGCCGAAAGATGACTACCGCTTTGGTTACGAACTGGCGATCGACAAGGAAAGTGGTCTGTTACTGCATTCACAGATGATGTCAGAAACCGGGCAAGTCATGGAACAGTTCAAGTTTGTCAGCTTGCAACTCGGCGACATCGATGAAAAGGCTTTACAGCCCGTGACAAAAAATTTCAAAAAAATTCCCCAGGGTGACTGTATGGATGCCGAACACATGTCGGCATCCAGCCACGATACACCCTGGCAAATGGATTTGCCTCAGGGGTATGCATTTTGTATTTATGAAAATCCCAAAGGGGTGAGCCCAAATGCCATGGTTTATTCTGATGGCTTGAGTACGTTTACGGTGTTTGTGAATCGCGGTGAAGAGGTCAGTGATAGTCACCGCGAAGGTAGTACATTAATGTACAGCCGCAGTATTAATGTGCAAAATGAAATCTATACTGTAACCGTCGTGGGTGAAATTCCGGAGGCAACGGCACACAAAGTTGCCAGTTCTTTACGCTATAAATAGCCGCTTCTATGACAGAAAATCTATTGGTAGAAACAGGGCGCGTTGTTTCGATTGAACAAGATTGTCTGTGGATTGAAACAATTCAAAAAAGTGCCTGCCAGTCCTGCTCTGCACGCAGCGGTTGCGGACAACATGTTTTGTCATCGCTAGTGGAACGTTCAAGCTACCTGCGTGTCTTACTAAATGGTCGCAATCCCGACGACTTTCATCGCGGCAGCATCGTTAAAATTGGTGTGCCTGCAGATGTTATTGCGAAAGGCGCCTTGATTGTCTACCTGTTACCTCTCGTAGGTATGTTACTTGGCGCGGTGTTGGGTCAGGTGTGGCTCGCGCACGATAATTTCGCAGTACTGCTCGGCTTGTTGGGTTTTATTGGCGGTGGTGGCGTTGTCTATTGGCATCACCTTAAAGTTAAATCCGATCCTCGCTACCAGCCGGTGTTAGTTGATGATGTTGAACGGGATTGCATTCAAGTAAGTTAGGTTAGCCCTTTCTTTCAGGGTTGAATCGATTTTGAATTGCAGGAGGGTTTGATGTTATTAAACTGGCGCTTAATTTCTTTGCTTTTTTGTTTGTTTTTTCATACAGCAGTATTTTCTAAAGAATTACCTGACTTTACACAGCTAGTAGAAAGTTCTTCGCCTACGGTTGTTAAAATTTATTCTGAAGCGGCTGTGCAATCATCTGATTACCATGATGGGCTTCCAGAATTTCTGTTCCGCCGTTTTCATGGAATTGACCCCCGTGAACATTACGAACCTGAGCAGCGCCAGGGTATTGGTTCAGGAATTATTGTGGAGAGCGATGGTTATATCCTGACAAATCATCACGTTGTTGATGGTGCGAATAAAATTATAGTTCTTCTAAATGATCGTGATGAATACGAAGCAACCCTGGTTGGTACAGATCCATTGTCAGACTTGGCGCTGATCAAAATTGAAGCCAGGAATTTGCCAACGGTGGAGTTTTCAACACGAGAGATTAAGGTTGGAGAATGGGTGCTGGCAATTGGTTCTCCATTTGGTCTCGATTATACCGTCTCTCAAGGTATAGTTAGTGCCAAGGGACGTAGCTTGCCATCTGCCGGTTCTGGTAACTACGTGCCATTTATTCAAACTGATGTGGCGATTAACCCGGGAAATTCCGGGGGGCCGTTGTTTGATCTGGATGGCAAGGTTGTAGGCATTAATGCGCGTATCTTTTCCAGATCTGGTGGCTATATGGGCCTGTCATTTGCCATTCCCGCTAACCTCGCTATTAATGTAATGGAGCAACTTAGAGAACAGGGTTCTGTAAGTCGCGGATGGCTTGGTGTTTCGATTCAGGAAATCAATAAACAGCTTGCGAACACTGTTGGTCTGGATAAGCCGCGAGGTGCACTTGTGACGCATTTGATACCGGGTAGTCCTGCTCGCAACAGCGATCTTGAAAAGGGTGATGTTATTCTTGAGTTTAATGGGCATCCGATTACGCGTGCAGGAGATTTGCCACATGTTGTAGGTGCTGCTATAGCAGGTAGTGAGGCTGAACTCAAAGTTATGCGTCGGGGAAAAGAAAAAACAATTTCTCTTACACTGGGTGAATTGCCAGAAGATCCATGGTCAAGTCGGCCGGATGACGGAACGCATGAACCTGTTGTCGGCAGTGCTCTTGGCATGAGTGTTGAAACGGCTGACAGAGAGATGCTCTCCGGACTGGCGATTTCCGGCGGGGTTGTGGTCACAGAAGTGATTCCCGGAGGCCCGGCAGACAAAGCTGGATTAATACCCGGAGATGTTGTGACGCAGCTTGGTTACGTCAGAATAGACAATGCCGAAGACTTTCATACCCAGGCAGCGTCATTGGAGAAAGGTCAGCCACAATTAATCCACTTTTTTCGGCGTGGATACCCGGCATACGGAACGATTATGCGTAAATAGGGTGTGGAGGCAGTCAGTTAAAACGGCGCCCGCGGGTGAAATAGCGGGCGCTTTTCTGTAGACTTGCCGGCTCGCGTAGACAGGAACAAATGCAGGTGTCGGACCTCTCACATATCCGCAATTTCTCGATTATTGCCCATATTGATCACGGCAAGTCCACAATTGCAGACCGCTTTATTCAGGTCTGTGATGGCCTGTCAGATCGGGAAATGGCCGAGCAGGTACTCGACAGTATGGATATCGAGCGCGAGCGTGGTATTACCATCAAGGCCCAGAGTGTTACGCTGGATTACACGGCGAGAGATGGCAAAACCTACCAACTGAATTTTATCGATACGCCGGGCCACGTAGATTTCACTTATGAAGTTTCCCGATCACTTGCAGCCTGTGAAGGCGCGCTACTCGTTGTGGATGCGGCACAAGGGGTCGAGGCACAGTCAGTAGCTAACTGCTATACCGCGATTGAACAGGGGCTTGAAGTATTGCCGGTGCTCAACAAAATGGATTTACCTCAGGCAGAGCCTGAGGCAGTGAAGAAGGAAATCGAGGAAATTATTGGTATTGAAGCGGAAGATGCCTGCCTTGTCAGCGCCAAATCGGGTATGGGCATTGAAGATGTGCTTGAGGCCCTTGTGGCCCAGGTACCGCCACCGGAAGGTGATACCGAGGCACCGCTACAGGCGCTGATTATCGATTCCTGGTTTGATAACTATCTTGGCGTTGTCTCGCTGGTACGTGTTGTACAGGGCACACTGAACAAAAAAGATAAGATTATTGCCAAATCTCTGGGCAAGGCCCATGTGGTGGACAGCGTTGGCGTGTTTACCCCCAAGCGCAAGGAGACCGGCAGCCTCAAGGCAGGTGAAGTGGGCTTTGTGGTGGCCGGTATCAAGGATATTCACGGGGCACCGGTGGGAGACACGCTGGTCAGTGCCCAGCAGGCCGAGGTGGAATCGCTACCGGGTTTCCAGAAAGTGAAGCCCCAGGTCTATGCGGGTTTGTTTCCGGTGAATTCCGATGACTATGAGGCCTTTCGCGAAGCGCTGGCTAAATTGACACTCAACGATGCCTCGCTGTTTTACGAGCCGGAAAGTTCTGATGCGTTGGGCTTCGGTTTTCGCTGTGGTTTCCTCGGCATGCTGCATATGGAGATTATCCAGGAGCGCCTTGAACGCGAATACAACCTTGACCTCATCACCACAGCCCCAACAGTCATTTATGAGATTCAGCTAAATAGTGGTGAGGTGATCCATGTAGATAACCCATCCAAATTGCCTGATCCGGGTTCTATTGAGGAGATGCGAGAACCTATTGTCAGTGCCAATATTCTTGTGCCCCAGGAGCATTTAGGCAACGTAATAACCCTCTGTGTGGAAAAGCGTGGTGTACAGAAAAACATGCAGTTTCTCGGTAATCAGGTGTCAGTGGAATACGAATTGCCGATGAATGAGGTGGTGATGGATTTCTTTGATCGCCTCAAATCTGTGAGTCGCGGTTTTGCCTCACTCGATTACAGCTTTGACCGTTTTGAACCTGCGAAGCTGGCGCGACTGGATATTCTGATTAACGGTGATAAGGTGGATGCTCTGGCGGTGATTATTCACCGCGATTACGCTCAGACCCGGGGGCGGGCGCTCTGTGAAAAGATGAAAGAGTTGATTCCTCGTCAGATGTTTGATGTAGCGATTCAGGCTGCACTGGGTGGACAGATCATTGCGCGCTCTACCGTTAAGGCTTTGCGCAAAAACGTGACAGCAAAATGTTATGGTGGTGATGTGACGCGTAAGAAAAAGCTGCTTGAGAAACAGAAAGAGGGTAAGCGGCGTATGAAGCAGGTTGGCAGTGTTGAGATTCCGCAGGAAGCTTTCCTTGCGGTATTGAAAGTTGATAGCTAGGTGTTTGGTAACAGCTAGTGATGACAATTTAGAGAAATGACAGGTTATGGATATTAATTTTCCTCTGGTTCTGGTTTGTGCGGTATTTGTAACCGGTGTGATCACATTGATAGACAAGTACTTCTGGCGCAAACACCGTGGCCCGGATGCAAAGGAGCCCTTGCTGATCGATTTGTCACGCTCATTCTTTCCCGTATTATTGCTTGTATTAGTGTTGCGTTCCTTTGTAGTGGAACCGTTTAAAATCCCGTCATCGTCAATGGTTCCCACTTTACTTGTGAATGATTTTATTCTTGTGAACAAGTTCACGTATGGTATTCGCCTGCCGGTTATCCGAACCAAAATTATTGATGTATCAGACCCGCAACGTGGCGATGTGATGGTGTTTTTTCCACCCCACGATGATCGTTATTTCATCAAGCGAGTGGTGGGTTTGCCCGGGGATGAAATTCGTTATATCAATAATGTACTCTATATCAATGGTATCGAAATGAAGCAGGAGCTGGTGGCTGGGATTCCACCTGAGTCACCGAAAAGCTTTATTATGACTGAGGATTTTGGCGATGAGGGGGGTGAACACCTGATGCGCAAGCAGATGCACCCGGGTTCACTAAGCCGCCATTACCGCATGGTGGTGCCAGAAGGGCATTACTTCATGATGGGTGATAATCGGGATAACAGCAGTGATAGCCGGGCCTGGGGCGCGGTACCAGAGGAAAATATTGTCGGTAAGGCCTTTGCGATCTGGATGCACTGGGAGCTAAAAAGCCTGCCAAAATTTGATCGAAATGGAAAAATCATCTAGATTCATGGCATGGGCACCGTAGGGGGGCAAAAATGTTTCAATCTATAGCAAAAATACAGCGTCAGGGCGGTATGTCGATGACGTCCCTCGCGACCACTTTGTTGATCGTGGGTTTTCTGGCAACAGCAGCTGTGAAAATCGGTCCGGCATACTTAAGTAACAATACGGTTAAAAGTGCGCTGGAGTCGATACAGGCGGACTACAGAGGTAAGGATCTGCAAGATATTTCCAACAAGGAAATTCGCACAAAGCTCGATAAATATTTCCAGGTTAACCGGGTGGAAGGGCCTGCAGCAGCCTCTATTGAAATTGTACGTGAAAAACTCAAAGTGATTGTCACGGCAAACTATGAAGTCAGAAACAATTTTATGGGTAATGTTGATGTGGTTCTTGTCTTCGAAAACGAGGTCGATCTAACCAAATAAAATAGTGGTGTGTCCCGGATAAAAATTGTGAAACTGGATTATGGTTTTAATGATCCGGCGCTGCGGGACCAGGCCCTGACCCATAAAAGTGCTGGCAAAATCAATAATGAACGCCTTGAATTTATCGGCGATTCCATTGTGAACTTTATTGTTGCCGAAGCTCTATTTGAGCGTTTTCCCGATGCGACAGAAGGACAGCTAAGTAAGGTTCGCTCCCAACTGGTAAAGCAGGAAACGCTGGCAGAGATTGCGCGCGAACGGCAACTGGGCGATGACTTGTTCCTCGGCAGTGGTGAGCTTAAATCGGGAGGGTTTCGACGCGATTCTATCTTGTCAGATGCCCTTGAAGCCTTGATTGCCGCTATCTATCTTGATAGTGATTTTCATACCTGCAAGACGATTGTATTGCAGTGGTATGAAGAAAAGCTGCAGACCATTTCTATTGATAGTGATCACCGCGACTACAAAAGCCGCTTGCAGGAGACCTTGCAGGCTCGTGGGGAACCTTTACCTGAGTATCGGTTGCTTGAAGCACAGGGTTTGGATCATTTGAGAAGTTTTACGGTAAGTTGTTCGATCGGTGCTGGGAAAAGCTTTACTGGTGGTGGCAAGAGCAAAAAGCAGGCGGAGCAACTTGCCGCCAAGGCAGCGCTTGAAGCGCTTGAGAAAAAATGACGCAGTCACGCTGTGGTTACATTGCAATTGTCGGGCGCCCGAATGTTGGCAAGTCCACGTTGCTCAATCAACTGATGGGTTTTAAGCTGTGTATTACCTCACGCAAGCCCCAGACAACCCGTCACACAATACTCGGTATTAAAACTATTGATAATGCTCAATGCCTGTTTGTTGATACGCCAGGCTTGCACAAGCACGAAAATCGTACCATGAACCGTTTGATGAACCGCTCGGTGGCAACGGTGATTCAGGATGTGGATGCAGTTTTATTCGTGGTTGATGGCATGAACTGGAACGCGGGTGATGATAATGTGCTTAAGGCATTACAAAAAACTGATGTGCCGATAATTCTGGTTATTAATAAAATCGACAAGCTGGATAAAAAAGAGCAGCTTCTTCCGCATATGAGTGAGCTCTCTCAAAAAGGAGATTTTGAAAAGATTGTGCCGGTGTCGGCGTTTAGCACTCAGGATATACAATTGCTTGAAAAGGAAATTGTCGACCTGTTGCCGGAAGCGGATCATTTTTATGATGAAGAGCAAATCACCGATCGTTCAGAGCGTTTTTTAGTTAGTGAAATTATTCGTGAAAAGATTACCCGCCAGCTTGGTGATGAAGTGCCTTATCACGCGGCGGTTGAAATTGAACGATTTGCTGAAAAAAATCATATTACAGAAATTGATGCCTTGATATTGGTTGAACGCAAAGGGCAGAAAACCATGATTATTGGCAAACAGGGACAGCGTATAAAACAGATAGGTGAACAAGCAAGAGCTGACATTGAAGAGCTACTGCAGACTAAAGTTATGTTAAAGCTCTGGGTAAAAATCAAAAGCGGCTGGTCAGATGATGAGCGAGCGTTAAAAAGTATGGGAATTGAATAGGCTTATGGTCACTACCAAAGCCTGGTGTTTGCACAGCCGCCCCTACCGCGAGACCAGTGCGTTGGTGGAATTATTTACTGAAGAATATGGACGTATTGCGGCAGTTGCAAAAGGTGTTAAGCGGCAGGGCAAACGCAAGCATAGTGTATTGCAGGCGTTTACTCCCTTGCAGGTTTCCTTTATGGGTAAATCGGATCTTAAAACTTTGACGGAATTTGAAGCGTTGTGTGGTGCAGTGCCATTACAGGGGGAGCGTTTGTTTATAGGTTTATACCTCAATGAACTGCTTGTTCGGTTATTGGCTGAGCAGTATCCCTACCGTGAGATATACCGAGATTATGAGAATGTTTTAATGGCATTAGGGAGTGATCTACAAAAAGAAAATAGAGAGTCACTACTGCGTCACTTCGAATTTTCCTTGCTCAGTGAACTGGGTTATGAAGTGCCATTTGTAGTGATTGATGAGCAGGGTGATTTTTGTGGTGACACCTTTGCTGTGGATGCGGAGTATTTATTTATTGCAGAGAGTGGTTTTCGACCGGTTGCAGTATTTGCGCAAGATGGTATCAATGCGCAGAGTTGTTTTCGTGGTGAATGGCTGCTACAGGTTGCACAGGGTTGTTATGAGGGAGAAGCAGCGGCTACGGCTAAAAGACTGGTTCGCCTTGCACTTGCGCCGCTGCTCGGCGACAAGCCTTTACAAAGCCGGGCACTGTTTTCCTGATTGCTACTATGGGCTGTGTTTAGTGACTAAACAGTGCTGCCACATCGTGTTGTTCATGCCATGATAGCAGTTGTGTAGCGCATTGATTAAAATTTTGTACCGCGATTTTCGAGTATTGTGCCTGCTGTTGTTTGAGTTCGATTTCGAGAGTTTTGCAAGCGTCTTTCAGTGCGGGTACGCCACAGTAGCAGGTGGCACCGTGTAGCTTGTGTACGAGTTCTATGGCTTCGTTGTAGTTATTATCGTCCAGTGCTTGATTAATTTCATTTTGATTGCCTGCAAGTTCGCTGAGCAACATGTTCAGCATATCGGCAGCAAGGTCTGGTTTGTTATTGCTCAGTTGCAGACTTAATTGAATATCAACACAGTCGAAATTTTCTGTGGTAGAAGCATAGTCTTGGGTACACCAACGTTCGATAACTTTGCTTAGTTGTTTTTCATTGGTGGGTTTGCTCAAATAATCGTCGAGGCCGGCGAGCAGCATTTGCTGTTTTTGTTCAAACAGGGCGTGAGCAGTCAGTGCGATGATTGGGATATGGTTGTTATTCGTACGCATGGAACGAATGCGTTTGGTGGTTTCTATGCCATCCATACCGGGCATTTGAATGTCCATAAAGATAATATCAAATGTGTGTTGTTCGCAAAGGGTGATGGCATCATGCCCACTGGTTGCTGCATGGGTTTTGTGCCCCAGGTCGTTGAGCAGGGTTGTAATCAGCTTGAGGTTAGCCGGGTTGTCGTCAACACACAGAATCTCTCGACGCTGTTCGGGGAGAATTGATACAGCGCGCATCACAGGGTCAGTCATCAAGGCTGTGGTGTCTGCTGTATTCGGGTTTTGCAAAACTCTGAACAGTTTATCCCGGCGTGCCGGTTTGGTTAGAAACAGTACATCCGGGCCAAGGCTTTCCGATAATTGCTGCTTAAGAGCAGCGGTTGTGTAAACAATCGTTTTGCAGAAGGTTCCGGCTTTTTGAATCAGTGTGTTCAGAGAATCCAGCGGAAAGTCGCTGTGCTCAATAGGAATACTGATAATGAGTGCGTCGTACTGTCGTTCTGCGCCGCTTGTTGCACGACTGGTCAAAGCTGGAATGATGTCGTTACTGTTGTCGAGATGAAAAATTCGTGCTCCCGCTGCATTCATAACGGTTGCGATATGTTCGTGAGATGCGGTGTTACCGTCGAATAGCAGAATGTCCTGATTCAGGTTGGTATTGGCTTCCTGCTCATCCTGGTTAATATCGAAGCGCAACATAAACCAGAAAGTGGAACCTACTTCCTGTTTGCTTTCAATGCCAATTTTTCCTCCCATCTGGTCTACGAGTTTCTTGGAAATGGCGAGACCTAACCCGGTGCCGCCGTGCTGTCGATTCATGCCCGTTTCTACTTGGGTGAAGGCGTTAAAAAGGCTGTTATCGAGATGCTGATTGGCGATACCTACTCCGGAATCGGTTACGCTGAAAGTGATAATCACTTGGCCATTGTGTTGCGGTTCAGAAGTGATACGTACAATGATGTTGCCACTATTGGAAAACTTGATTGCATTGGAAATCAGATTGGTCAGAATCTGTTTGATGCGGTGGGGGTCACCATGCAGGTTTTCCGGGACGTTTTCGGCAATGATATTGACCAGCTCCAGGCCTTTTTCATGGGCACCGGGAGATAAAATTTGTAATACATCCTCAGTAATGTCATGGATGCTAAAAGGCAGGTAATCGAGCAAGAGTTTGCCTGCCTCGATTTTGGATAAATCGAGAATGTCGTTAATGATATTAAGCAGATTCTCGGATGACTGTTGTATTGTGGTGAGATACTCGCGCTGTTGGGGATCGGCGTTGTTTTTTAACAGCAAACGCGTGAAGCCAATAATGCCGTTAAGGGGGGTGCGGATCTCGTGACTGGTATTAGCAAGAAATTCGGATTTAATACGGCTGGCCTGTACGGCTTCCTTGCGGGCAAGATCAAGTTCGATATTTTGAATTTCAATGGTTTCGAGCGTTTCCCTGAGGTCGCGTGTTGAATTGTCGATGTGCTCCTGCATTTCCAGTTGTATCTGTTGCAATTTTTGCAGCAGCTTATTGAGTGCTGCCCCTAGTGCATCAAACTCTTCAATGTTGCAGCTTTCAACTGTGCCATCAAGATTGCGCTCACCAATAACATCCAGTTGGCGAATCATGCTGCTGATGGGCTCAATGCTATTTTTCAGCGTGTAATAGGTTATGGCGCTTGTAATGGTAAAAATGGCTAAAGAGATTACAGTCAGTGCAAGCAGGGCCTTGTAGAGAATCAGTTGATGTTGCTGCCTGGAAAACTCTACATCAAGCCAGCCAATAACGCTGCCGGGTTTGCTGTCAGCAGTTTCGATATTGTTGATGATGGGGACAAGGTAGCGAAAGCTGTGCTCAGTTTCGATTTGCAACGCTTGTTGATTGTCGTCATCAAAACCGGTTTCTAATAGTGCCGGTGACCAGTTGCCTTCGCTGACATCGTAAGCGATTGGGCCGAAATGATGCACTGCCTTGAAGTCTGCATTAAACAAAGTGAGTGAGCGTAGCTGGGGAATATTCATACCCGCACTGCCGAGTTGTTTGACATCCTGTGTACGTGAATTAATCAGCAGTGGTGCTGCATAGACACTGAGCAAGTGTGCACTGGCAAGTTGATGGCTTTCTTCCTGCGTATTCTGGTGGCTGACGAAAACCCATATCAATATCGCGGTTGATAAGAAAACGATTATCAGACCGGGGACTGCGGTGCTCAGTAGCAGGCGATATTTTAGTGATAGAGCTCTCATTATTAATGTAAATAAATCCCTTCAGGAAGCTTACTACGCGTAGAAACGGAGGTAGAATGGACACCCCTTGAAAAGACGCCGGACCAACCGGGATAAGCAAAGTGTCAAAATCGTATCCAACCATAGAGGATTGTATAGGAGGAACTCCGCTGGTCAAACTCCAGCGTTTGCCGGGCATAGGGAACAACACAGTTTTGTTGAAACTGGAGGGCAATAATCCGGCGGGTTCGGTCAAAGATCGCCCTGCGGTTAATATGATCCAGCAGGCAGAGCTGCGTGGTGATATCAAGCCGGGTGATACGCTGATTGAGGCAACGAGTGGCAATACCGGTATTGCACTGGCAATGGCAGCAGCGATCAAGGGCTACAGGATGATACTGATCATGCCCGATAATATGACTACCGAACGCAAAGCGGCGATGGCGGCGTATGGTGCTGAATTGGTGCTCGTGAGTCGTGAACAGAGCATGGAGGGTGCCCGGGACCTGGCCAAGCAAATGGAGTCTGAGGGCAAGGGGCTGGTACTTGATCAGTTCGGTAATCAGGATAATCCCAATGCACATTATATCGGCACTGGTCCGGAAATCTGGCAGCAAACCGATGGTGAGGTTACCCATTTTGTCAGTGCCATGGGCACAACGGGAACTATCATGGGAGTGTCGCATTATCTCAAGGAACAGAACTCCGGAATTGAGATTGTCGGCTTGCAACCGGAGGAGGGAGCAAGTATCCCGGGTATTCGGCGTTGGCCGGAAGCCTATCTGCCGGGTATTTTTGAAGCGAGCCGCGTTGATCGGGTAATTGACCTTGGACAACAGGAAGCGGAAGATACAATGCGCTTGCTGGCTAGCCGTGAAGGCGTGTTTTGTGGAGTTTCTTCCGGTGGTGCTGTAGCCGGTGCTTTGCGTATTGCTCGGGAATGCGAGAACGCTACGATTGTGACAATTATTTGTGATCGTGGTGACCGCTATTTGTCCTCGGGTGTTTTTAACCCGTCATAGCTGGATTATAGGCAATGGTTCAGGTACGCCCTCAGCCAACAGTTGACGATGGCACAGTGGATATTGAACGCTGGCTGGATATGTTGTCTGACATTCTCGGTGAAGAGCCGACGAACGAGGAACGCACACGTTTGAAACAGGCCTGTGAATTGGCCGAGCAACTTGAAAAAGCCTCTCTTGATTCCGATAAGCGCTGGGCAGAAACAGCGAGTAGTTTTTTTACCGGTCTGGAAATGGCGCAAATTCTTGCCGAGTTACAACTCGATTGTAATACCCTGACCTCGGCAATTCTCTACCGCTCTGTGCGCGAAGGAAAACTTTCGTTATCAGTCGTAGAAAAAGATTTTGGTAAACGCGTTGCGAAATTGATTGATGGCGTTTTGCATATGGCTGCGATTGGTAGTTTGCAAAAAGTCAGTGAAAACCAGGTTATGGGGCAGACCTCGGCTGAGCAGGTCGATAACCTGCGCAAAATGCTCATTACCATTATCGATGATGTGCGGGTGGCCTTGCTTAAGCTGGCTGAACGTACCTGTGCGATTCGTGCGGTTAAGGATGCAAACGATGATAAACGCCGCCGTGTTGCACGTGAGGTTAAGGATATTTATGCACCACTCGCGCACCGTCTCGGTATTGGACATATCAAGTGGGAACTTGAAGATCTTGCGTTTCGCTACCTGGAGCCACAGGCCTATAAACATATTGCCCGCCTGCTGGATGAAAAACGCATTGATCGCCAACAATTTATTGAAGATGTGATTGATGTATTGCAGGTTGATCTGAAAAAAAATCATATCAATTCTGAAATTAGTGGTCGGGCAAAACATATCTATAGTATCTGGCGAAAAATGCAGGAGAAGGACATTGGCTTTTCCCAGGTTTACGATATTCGCGCTGTGCGTATTCTCGTTAATACCGTTCACGAATGTTATATGGTGCTCGGCATTGTGCATAGTTTGTGGCGCACAATACCCAATGAATTCGATGACTATATTGCGCGTCCCAAAGATAATGGCTATCGCTCTCTACACACAGCTGTGATTGGCCCGGAAAGCAAAATACTCGAAATACAGATACGTACTCACTGGATGCATGATGAAGCGGAATTTGGTGTGTGCGCGCATTGGCAGTATAAGGGCAAGGAAGATGAACAGGACAGCCCGTCACACCGGCTGGATCAGCATGAAGAATATGAAGAAAAAATTGAGTGGCTGCGTCAGGTACTTGAATGGCATGAAGAAACCGGCGGTGATAGTGATCTTATTGAAGAACTGCGCAGCGATGTCGTGCATCACCGCATTTATGTGTTTACGCCAGATGGCCATGTGATGGAGTTGCCGCAGGGGGCAACTACACTGGATTTTGCCTACCATGTGCATACCGAGGTGGGGCATCGCTGTCGTGGAGCCAGGGTGAATGGCAAAATTGTGCCGCTTAACTACGTGTTGAAAACCAGTGATCAGGTGGAAATTATTACCGGTAAACACGAAGTGCCGAACAGGGAATGGCTGTCGGAAGGACTTGCTTATACACAGACCGCTCGTGCGAAGTCAAAAATTCACCAGTGGTTTCGTCAGCAGGCGCGGGAGCAACATATTGTTGATGGCAGTGTTACTCTGGATAGAGAGTTTCAACGCCTTGCCATTAACGATATTGATATGGATGCCTTGGTAAAACAGATGGATTATGCAGAAGTGGAGGATCTGTACGCAGCAATAGGGGCCAGCGATATTGAAATCGCTGATGTGTTGCGCGCAACGCAATCACTGGCCGGTATTTTGCGTATGGAGCAGCAAGGCCAGCTAAGTTTTGCTCAAATGCCTGTCGATGCTGTGCCGCAGCAGGATATTGACGGAATTGGCAGTATGGAACTGGATTTGGCACCCTGTTGTAACCCGCAAAGTGGTGACGGGATTGGCGGGGTGATTATGGAAAATGGCCGGGTGGCGATTCACCGTCTGGATTGCACTCAATACCTGCAGTTGCAAACTGATGCGGCTGAGAAAATTCTTAAAGTGGACTGGCGACAACGCCGTCATAGCAATTATCAGGTGGATATCGATATTGCGGCTTATGAGCGGGTAGGGTTACTGCGGGATATCACTGAACTGTTGGATGGGCAGCGTGTAAATATCCTGAAACTGAGCTGCGAAACCGATACAGTGATGAATACGGTTTCTATGGTGTTTACCGTTGAAGTGCAGGGATTAAATAGCCTGAGCGTGCTACTTGCTCAACTTAACCAGCTGCCCAATATTTATCGCGCCATACGGCGACGCTAGCACCGGGAACAGTATGAACAGGTTGTATACGATTGAGGATTTACAGGTTTTAATGGCACGTTTGCGTGATCCGCAAACCGGTTGCCCCTGGGATCTAAAACAAAGCTACCGCACGATCGTACCGTCTACACTTGAAGAAGTGTATGAAGTGGTGGACGCTATAGAACGGGAAGATTATGAAAATCTCCAGGAAGAACTCGGTGATTTAATGTTCCAGGTTATTTTTTACTGTCAGTTGGCCAATGAAGAAGAGCGTTTCAGTTTTGCTGAAGTGGTTTCAGGTATTGTGGAAAAACTGTTGCGGCGTCACCCTCATGTATTTCCCAATGGTTGTCTGGAAGAGGCTGCATTGAGTAATGATGCCAACGGTATGGATGCGCAAGCGGTAACCGAGCAGTGGGAACGTATAAAACAACAAGAGAAGCAGCAGCGGGGCCCGCAAACGTTACTGGCGGATATTCCGGTTGCCTTACCGGCACTGGCCCGGGCGAAAAAAATTCAGAAAAAAATGGCCGTAGTGGGGTTTGATTGGGAAACACCGCAAGCAGTTTTTGCCAAATTGCGTGAGGAGGTTGATGAGTGTGAGGCAGCCATGCAATCTGCGGATCAGGTGCATATCGAAGATGAGATTGGCGATATTCTGTTTGCTGTGGTTAATCTTGCTCGTCACTACAAAGCTGATCCGGAAACCCTGCTGCGCCGCGCCAATCAAAAAGTAATGAGTCGCTTCGATTTCATTGAGAAAAGCCTGGTTGAACAGGGCGTCAGCCTGGAACAGGCGAGCCTTGATGAAATGGAAGCGCTGTGGCAGTCGGCAAAACAGCTTGATACATGAACTTTACCTCCCGGTATTTTCAATAGCTGTTGCCGAGTTGAGCTTGCTGCCAGAGCCGTGTAAGGTTACCCACCTGCCGCTTGTGTGAGCGGAGTTATGTTAAAAAGCTGAAATTTGGAGCAAACAATGCGAATTATTCTGTTAGGCGCGCCCGGAGCCGGTAAGGGAACCCAGGCTAAAGTCATCATGGATCAATTAAATATCCCCCAGATATCCACCGGGGATATGTTGCGCGCTGCAGTCAAGGCTGGCACTGAATTGGGTTTACAGGTAAAAGATGTCATGGATTCCGGGGGGTTGGTGTCAGATGAACTGATTATCGCTCTTGTTAAGGAAAGAATAGCCGAACCTGATTGTGCGAATGGCTATTTATTTGATGGTTTTCCCCGCACGATTCCTCAGGCAGAAGCTTTAATTGCTGAAGGTGTGGAAATTGATCGTGTGGTTGAGATTTATGTTCCGGATGAGGAAATTGTGACACGCCTGGGAGGGCGCCGTGTGCATGAAGCTTCGGGGCGGGTTTATCATATAGAGCACAACCCTCCCAAACAGGAAGGGCTTGATGATGAAACTGGCGAACCACTGGTACAGCGTGATGATGACAAAGAGGATACAGTGCGCAACCGACTCAAGGTTTATCATGATCAAACAGAGCCACTGGTGGATTTCTACCAGGCAAAAGATTCATCTGTTTACCGCCGCATCGAAGGTGTGGGTGATGTGGGTAGTATTAGCAAATCTGTATTGTCCTCACTGGAATAATCGGGCAACAAATCCCTATTTGAAAATGCAAAACAGGCTCATAATATGAGCCTGTTTTTTTTCGTGGCCACTACCTGACAAGAGGAACTATGCCGACAAAAACCGCATTTATTTTGATGAATCTGGGTACACCGGTTGCGCCGGAAGCAGATGAGGTGCGCAGTTTTCTTAAGACTTTTCTCTCTGATCAGAGAGTCGTTAAACTTCCGCGGCTGATCTGGTGGCCATTATTAAATGGCATCATTCTGCGTACGCGCTCACCGAAGGTTGCCCAGTTGTATAAAAAAATCTGGCTTGATGAAGGCTCACCGCTTGCGGTGATTACACAGCGGCAAGTGGAGAAGGTGCAGCAGTCTTTGACGAGTAGTAATACAGATGTAGTGGTGAAATACGCAATGACCTATGGTGAACCCTCATTACAAAGCGTCATACGTGAGCTGGAACAACATGATATTACCGATGTTGTACTTTTACCCTTATACCCTCAGTTTTCCTATACCACGACCGGGTCTGTAATGGACCAACGGGAAGCGCTGGATACTGTACTTAATGTCAGGCTTGTGGAGCACTATTATGATGAGGCGGAATATATTGCTGCGTTGGCACATAGCGTTGAACAGCATTGGAAACAGTTTGGCCGATCCGAGCGATTGTTGATGTCTTACCATGGTATACCGCAGTCTTATGTAGACCAGGGGGATCCTTACTATGAGCACTGCCAAAAAACGTCAGTTTTATTAGGTGAAAAGCTGGGGCTGGACGAGCAAGATTGGCTGATGAGTTTTCAGTCACGTTTTGGCCCGTCGCAGTGGTTACAACCTTATACTGATAAACAGCTTATAGCATGGGCTGAGCAAGGAATCAGGTCGGTTGATGTTATTACCCCCTCGTTTGCTGCCGATTGCCTGGAAACATTGGAAGAAATAGAAGTGGAAGCAAGGGAGTTGTTTATTGCACATGGTGGTGAATCATTGCGATTGATTGGTTGTCTGAATGATGCAGAAAAGCATATAGAATTAATGGTAAAAATTTTCCAAAAACAATCAGGAATGGATTGAGTGTGGAAAAAACCTGGTAATATAAAAAAATAAAAAGCGGCATAAAAAAACAAAATTTTTAATTTTTTTTGTTTTTTTTAGAAAAAAACTGCAAAAAACCAAAAAAAATAAACAAAAACGTTACTTTTTGTTAAAAAAATATGATTTTTTAGTGCAAAACGGTTTTTTTTAAAATAATATTTAATGATGCATAGGGGGGGTGATGACTTTTTCATTTCTCTTTTATGTTTGCAGAACACATTGTGGAAGGTTTCGATCTGACATGATTTGTTCCTCAGCATAAAAATAGTGAAAAGAAGTCTTCTCTATATGTATACAGATGTTGTTAACGTTAACGTCTAAACACACTCACAGTGAGGGGAAAAAAATGGCAGCAAAGAAAGCAAAGCGTAAAGCAGCTCCGAAGAAGCGGAAGGTCGCCAAAAAAGCGGCTCCGAAGCGTAAAGTAGCTAAGAAGAAAGCTACCAAGAGAAAGGTAGCTAAGAAGAAGGTAGCCAAGAAGAAGGCTACTAAAAGGAAGGTAGCCAAGAAGAAGAAGGCTACCAAGAGGAAGGCTACCAAGAGGAAGGCGGCCAAGAAGAAAGTAGCCAAGAAGAAGAAGGCTACTAAAAAGAAAGCAACCAAGCGCAAAGCAGCCAAGAAGAAAAAGGCTGCTAAGAAGAAGGCACCTAAGCGTAAAGCAGCCAAGAAGAAAAAGGCTAAGAAAAAGGTAGCCAAGAAGCGCAAAGCAGCGCCCAAACGCAAGAAGAAGGCAGCCAAGAAGAAAAAGGCCGCCAAGCGTCGTCCGGCGAAGCGTAAAGCAGCTAAAAAGAGACGGTAGATAGTTTTTAGCTCTCGAAAAATCCCCTGCCTGAGAAGGTGGGGGATTTTTTTATGTCTGTTACCATAGTTATTTTCGTACAATACATAGCATGAAGACATTACTGGCAGTTGATGCCTCTATGGGAGGCTGTTCTGTGGCATTGACACAGTCTGGAAAGGTGCAGGAGCACTATCTTGCCGATGTCTCGAGCAGTAGCGCATTGCTGCCAATGATTAATGAACTACTACAACAAAATCAGCTGAAGTTGTCGGCGCTTGAGGGAATTGCCTATGCGGCGGGTCCTGGTTCTTTCACTGGGTTGCGGGTTGTGGCAGGTGTTGTGCAGGGTTTGGCTTATGCGGCGGGTAAACCGGTAATCCCCGTGTCGTCACTGCAAGTGATGGCCTGTGAAGCGATTAAAAACCGCGTCAGTGAAGATGGGGAGGTACTGTGGGTGGCAATGGATGCGCGTATGGGAGATGTCTACCTGGCAGGCTTCCGTGTTAATGGTTTGCAACCCGATTATATTTATGAAGATTGTCTGTTGCCTTGTACGGCGCTACCCGATGTACTTGATAGCATTTCAGGTAAGCCTGTGGGGTTTGTGGGTGAAGCCTGGCAACTGGCAGATCTGGCGAGTATTGCAACTTGTTACAATGCTGTGCAACCGCGGGCGCGCAGTGTGGCATCACTCGCAGTACAGTGCTCTTCTTCGCATGCTGCCGAACAGGCTCTTCCTGTCTATTTACGTGAGCAAGTGTCATGGAAAAAATGGCAGAAAAAGGCCACATAAAACAACAGGGTGTAAATTGATTCCGTGACCATTCTACAGATCATTATTCTCGCTATTATTCAGGGTATTACCGAGTTTTTGCCGATTTCCAGCTCGGCGCATCTGATTTTTCCTTCACTGTTACTGGGGTGGCAGGATCAAGGGCTGGTGTTTGATGTTGCAGTTCACTTTGGCACATTGATAGCGGTGGTATTTTACCTGCGCCGTGAGTTGTTATCCCTGTCGAGAGGGTGGTGCCAATCGCTGCTCACACGCAAGCTCAATGATGACGGACGACTGGCTTGGGGTTTGCTTGTGGCGACATTACCGGCGGGTCTGGCGGGTTTGATATTAGATGACTATGTAGAACTTTACTTGCGTTCGCTTCTGGTTATTGCCGCGACAACACTGATATTTGGTGTACTTTTGGGATGGGCGGATAAACATGGTCGCCGTGAGGTGACTCTGGAACAGCTTGGATGGCGATCAATACTGATTATTGGTATCGCGCAAATGTTCGCTTTGATTCCAGGAACATCACGATCCGGTGTGACAATGACTGCAGGGCTCTGGCTCGGGTTAACTCGGGAGGCGTCGGCAAAGTTCTCGTTTCTACTTTCAGTACCGATTATTGCCTCAATTGCCTGCTATAAAAGTCTTAAACTGATATTGGCTGACACTTCGATTGCCTGGGCTGAGATCCTTCTTGGTGCCGGTTTGTCAGCGGTTGTTGCCTTTTTGTGTATCCGCTGGTTTGTAGATTTTGTGAATCGGGTTGGTTTCATGCCCTTTGTTATTTATCGTCTGGTTCTGGGTGTTTTGCTGTTGGCAATTTACGCTTTTGGCTCATTATAAACTGCGCTGGAAACGCTTATAGCGACGATAGGGGAACATATCTGCCATATTGCCTGTAGCAATATTCTCTTGCAGACCCTGCCAGAACTCTATGGTATATAGATCCTGGTGATGTTTCTCGAACATTTTGCGCGCTGTGGGGTTGCCGGTAAAAAACAGGCGAAACTCTTCTGGAAAAATGTCGTTTGGGCCAACGCTATACCACGGAGAGGATGACATGGCCTGCTCTTCGGTTTTAGGTTCAGGGATTTTGCGGAAATTGCATTCATGCAAAAAGCAGATTTCGTCGTAGTCATAAAAGACTACGCGCCCATGCCGTGTAACCCCGAAATTTTTCAGCAACATATCTCCCGGGAAAATATTTGCGGAGGCAATTTGCTTGATCGCATTGCCATATTCATCCATCACCGCCTCGGTTTGTTCCTCATTGGCAGTTTGCAGATAGAGGTTGAGCGGTGTCATACGGCGCTCGGTATAGAGGTGTTTGACGATGATTTCATCGTCAGTAAATTGTAGTAACGAGGGAGCTACTTTTTGCAATTCGTCGAGTAACTCCTGAGAGAAACGCTGTCTTGGAAAGCTGAAATAACTGTACTCCTGGGTGTCCGCCATGCGTCCGACCCGGTCATGGCGAGAGACCTGGCGGTATTTCTCCCGCACCACAGCCTGTGACATTTCCTTCGGTGGGTCGAAACGATCCTTGATAACCTTGAAGACAATGTCGTACGAGGGTAGGGTAAACACACTCATCACCATGCCCTTGATACCAGGTGCCAGCACAAACAGATCGTCAGAGTGCTGCAAATGGTTTACAAATGAGGCATAAAACTCTGTTTTACCATGCTTGTTGTGGCCAATGGAGTTATAGAGCTCCGATAACTCCTTATGGGGTAACAGGGTTTTGAGAAAATCAATAATCTGTGAGGGAACTGGCGCGTCGACCATGAAGTAGGAGCGTGTAAAACTAAAAATAATACTCACATCATCCGGGTCAAAAATCACAGTATCGACATAGACAGCCCCCTGTTCGTTATTCAGGATTGGCAATACAAACGGAATATGGCCATCCGCATACAGAATACGTCCCACCATATAAGCGCCCTTATTGCGAAAGAACAGGGGTTTTAATACTTCCACCATTACATTGCGGCGGTTTCTAAGCTGGGGAATGACCTTTTCGTGTACCTGGGCGCCAATATTTTTAATATCGCGGTGCTTGTCCTCAAACGGGATATTAAAGCTTGCAAAGTCGAGAATTTCGCTAATTAATGCAGTAATTTTGCTACCAAGAGTAAAAGACTGTATGCAAATCTCATCTAAAGCGCTTTTTTTCGCGATAGAGCTTGAAATGAACATACATTGGTCATTGATGTCTCTGTGATCGAAAATGCAGCAATACGTTGAATTAAAATATGTTTCAGCAAGTTCGGCGTTTTCTGTGTCTGGCAATAGCCTGCTGTAGTCACTGCGTGCCTTTTTCCAGAAACCGGTTTCACTAATGGCCGCACCAGCCTGTTCTTCCAGAGTAGCGACAGTTTTGAGCACGCATTGCTTGTATAAATCGAGCCTGTTGAGTGATTCGCGGTGGATTTCGGTCCATTCTGCTTGCTCAAACAGATGCTGTGCACGGGCAGTCAGGGCCTGAAAATTGACGAAGTAGCGCTGGAAATCTTCCAGAATGGTTTCAGCGGTAGTCGATACTTGGCTCATAAAATTGGCAGTAACAGCAATGATTTTGTAAACTTCCGCCATTCCTTCGGTTTTAGGCGTTGGAAAGGGCATTTTAACTGCCCGGTAGAGAAACAGACAGGCATTTTAGTGAAAGCGCGGTAAATTTTCGTCAATAACACTAAATTAGAGCGTATTAAACTCATAACACGATAAACCTGTATAAATGATGTTGGGCTGGCAATTCAAACAACGCGTGGCAATGCTGCTGACCCTGCTGCTGGCGCTGTGTAGCCCCGCGGTTGCCGAGTTTTATATTTATGAAGGGCCTGATGGCCAGCGTTTTATCTCGGACAAACCAATGCAGCGCGATGGCTATCGCCTCCAGCACCAGCGTCAGGATGTGAAATATGCAGGTCACCTGATGGCCGGAAGAGAAAGAACAATCGCCAATCAAGCCAGTGGCTTTTACGATCACTATATTCGTCGTTCCAGTGAACGGTTTGGACTCGACCCGGCATTGGTTAAAGCGGTTATTCGTGTGGAATCCAATTTTAACCCGTATGCGGTATCACCCAAAGGTGCACGCGGTTTGATGCAGTTGATGCCTACGACAGCAGCACAATATCAAGAGTATGACCTGTTTAGCCCGGTGGCTAACATCGATGTCGGTGCGCGTCACCTGTCCTATTTGCTGGAACGTTATGCAAGTGATGTTACTCTGGCATTAGCGGCCTACAATGCCGGTGAAAGCAATGTTGAACGCTATGGCGGTGTGCCTCCGTTTCGTGAGACACAGAATTATGTTAAAAAAGTAAAGCGCTATCATGCGCTTTACAGCAATTATTTCTAGCGAGCGATCTTTCTTGTCTACAGTCTCTGCCGCGCAACTCATTGACCAGCTACAGCTAGAACCACATCTTGAAGGGGGTTACTACCGACGTATTTATGCGAGCGATGAGTGCGTAGGGACCGTCGCAGGGCAACGCCCCCTGATGAGTTCCATCCTCTATTTATTGACAGCGGACAGCCCGGTTGGCCACTTACATTGCAATCGCTCGGATATTGTTCATTTCTTTCTGCAGGGAGGGCGTTTGGAATATACGCTGTTTAACGCTGCACTACCCGATGCAGAGTCAGGCAAATTGGAAAAAGTAACCCTCGGAATGGGAGGTTGTAGTGGTCAGAACAACCATCTGGTTGTGCCAGGTGGCATCTGGAAAGCATCACAGCTTATTGAGGGAGAATACGCGTTGATCAGTGAGGCGGTCACACCGGGCTTTGATTATGCCGATATGCAACTGGCACAGTTAGAAGATTTTCGTCGTGATCATACGGCATGGTTTGACACACTCAGACCACTTATCAAAACCTGAATGATAAACATATGCGCTGCGCAATAACTCTATCAGTTATTCCACCCGGAATAGAATGGGCACAGAAAATTCAAATGTATCACCGCTGACATCATCTGGCATAACCGGGTAGGGTTGTGCAGTACTGATAGCCCTTTTGGCGGCAAAGTTAAGACTGGCATAGCGGGATTTTTCAGTTAGCTCGGAATCTTGCAGCTGACCTTCCCGGTTGATAACAATTGTGGCGCGCAAGCTACCTTCGTTGCGGCGGCGGCGATCTTTGTCCGGGTATTCAAGATATTTATAGACCCAGGCGACGAGTTTCGACTGATACAGCTCGCGGCTCAATTGTTCAGCATCCATTTCTACCGCGCCATCTTCCTCTTCGCCATCGCCACCTTCTGCGGCTGCCAGTTCAGCAGCAGCTTTGCGAGCAGCTTCTTCCTCAGCACGGCGGCGTTCTTCTTCCTCAGCCTGGCGCTGTGCTTCAGCGGCAGCCAGAGCACGTGCCTCAGCTTCGGCTTTTGCCTTGGCCTCGGCTTCAGCGCGTTTGCGAGCTTCCTCTTCTGCCTTGCGTTTCGCTTCTTCCTCGGCTTGTGCTGCAGCCAGAGCGCGTGCTTCAGCTTCTGCGCGAGCTTTTGCTTCAGCTTCTGCGCGTAAGCGGGCTTCTTCTGCAGCTTTTGCAGCAGCTTCTGCTTCTGCTTTGGCTTTCGCATCGGCTTCTGCAGCGAGAGCGGCGAGTCGTGCTTCCTCTGCGGCTTTGGCTGCAGCTTCTGCTTCCGCTTTAGCCTTGGCTTCCGCAGCAGCTGTAGCTTCTGCGAGACGGCGTGCTTCTTCTTCAGCCTTGCGCCTTTCTTCAGCTTCGGCTTTTGCTCTGGCTTCTGCCTCGGCGCGTAAGCGGGCTTCCTCTGCCGCTTTAGCTTCTGCTGCCTGACGCGCTTCTTCTTCTGCCTTGCGGCGTGCTTCTGCTTCTGCTCGTGCCCGCTCTTCCGCTTCGCGGCGCGCTTGCTCGGCGGCAGCATCGCTGCTGGCTACCTGGGTACCACTCGCCCAAGCAGCAGCAATCTGCTTGCGGCCATCAAGGGGCACAATAGAATCATATTTAGCAACTAGCTGATCAGCTATTTCTCCGTTTGCAAGCAGGTCGCGTTTGAAATCACTGTTTGTAGGACGCGGGCCAATCCAGGCGCGTAGTAACAGCTTGAAGAACTCTGGGTTAAAACGGGCCAGTTCTGTGCCATTGAGTGTAACGATGGTGCCGTTAAGAGGGACAAGTTCGATTTTTATCTGGTCGCCGGTGACGAGTTTGCCCTTGAGCATGGTGGCAAAACGAATCATATCGGGACCGAATTTTTCCACATCTTCGGGGCTGTTATTAATAACAATGCTGTCGCGCCACAGGTTGGCGAATTTGCGTGGCGAAAAGCGATCATGGGTAACGCGAATCTCCATGCGCTTGGCACCGGTCATGTTAAAAATGTCTTCGGCCTTTTTGTTAGGGGTTGGCAGATAGAGGCCCGCCATAAAATAATCCTTGCGCAGCTCATTGTGAGTGGCGATACCATTGAGAATCAAGCCATCATCAGCCTGCACAGCGGGAGAAGCAAATGCCAGTACCAAAAGCGCCATAAGGCTGGAGAATATGCCGGATTTTGTAATGCTTGTACCCTTCATCATGCTTTACACACTTATTTTAATAGATCTGCCCCCTGCAACCTACTTTACTAAATTATCTATATAGTTCAAGCTTTTAGGTCTGCTTTTTGTGGAAAGCCGTGGGTGCCTGAACAGGGGAGGGTTGGATTCGGAGAATTTTGGCCTGAGCCGGGGGAAAATTGCTGTCAGAGCTAACTTTCCGGCCTCAAAACTGGTATAAAGACGGTCTGTAAAAGTGGATATTGTAAAAATACAGAGGAATCCTGAAACGGATTCGATGTGATTCAGGTGCCAACCCCATGCAAATAACACAGATTTCATCGCTGCCGAGAACCAAGGTTGATCAGTTACTACTGATTATTCCGTTCTATAAAGATGTAAAGGAGAGCGAAGCCTGGCAATATGATGTGTTATTACACCACTCCCGTATCGTGACATTTGAGCCGGGAGAGGTAGTGATTTCCCGGGGGGATGTGGACACCTGGATGTACTACGTACTCAAAGGCCAGCTGACAGTTTATCCAGGTATGCCGGATAACCGCGGCGAGGCAGTCAATGAAGTCACTCCCGGGGAATTGTTTGGAGATTTGGCGATGTTGGTTGACGGCAAACGTATGGCAACGATTGTCGCTGATGAGAAAAGCAAGGAAATTCAGGTTTTTGGTACCGACTTTTCTATTTTTGGTGAATTGCCAGATATCTCTGTGCTGAGTTTGAAAACCAAACTGCTGTTTTACCGTCGTATGGTACACAGTATTCGCTGGAAACTTGAACAGTATAAAATGCAACACCCGACACACCGCCTTGTGGAAAATCTGCGCAAAATCAAGCTCTACCTTGGGCCAAAAGATGGCATGGAAGAGCTCGAAGCGCATCACCAACAAGCAAAGGAATTGGTTGATATTCTTACAGAATGGAATAATGAACTCGGTGCGAGTGCGCAAATAGCCGAGAAGAAAGAATTCGACCCAACGCTTATCGACGACCTGGATCTGAACTAGAATCACACACTGTGCCAGTGTTCTGGCAAGCCCTTGACTAGTCAGCGCCAAGGATTAGAGTTGAATTTTTTCCCGCCATAGTTCGTACATATCCCGGGAGATGCCATCGACATCTGCCAGTGCGTCGAGCTGTTCATAAGGGCGGTTATCAATAATTTTCTGTGCCGTTGCCGCGCCGACTTTGGGTAACTTCATCAGCTCCGCTTTGTTTGCTTCATTGATAGAAATCAGCTCTGCTGCCAGAGAAATTTTGGTTTGTGGTGAAACTGGTGTAGTGAGGTCGATATTATCAGCCAGATAGCGCTCAATATGGCCCACGAGAATGCGTAACTGTTTCAGGTCTTCATTAAAACCATCTACGGTGGTGTAGTTGAGCCACAGTAGCCAAGCGATAATAATCAATAGAATAGTTGTCAACATCTTGCGAATAACCTCTTCAACATTTCGATTATCGGGAGCAACTTCACCGTTAGTGGTGAGTGTGCAGACAGGTAACAGGTATACGTACAGAGCAAAGTATAGCGGTTTCACTGTGGATAAACATTGCTATAAACATAAATTTTTGGTGTTCGTGATCTATTTAATGCCGAGCTGTAATTCCGTGGAAATGATATCGGAGCCGATCTCGTTGTCCTGGCCAAATAGCTGTCGGCTCTCCCCGGTAAGCTCATAGCCGGCGGCTTTGGCACTTTCTGCAAGGGCTTTCCAGGCTGCCATCATATCTTCCGCTTTGCCCTCATAGGTGGTGTAGACACATTTGAAACCCTTGTCGCGAGAAACCTTATAGCGTCCGCGCGGCTTGGGTCGACCTGAAACAGGCAGCGCCATTTTAAAGGTGATTTCGCTGGCACCTTCCTCAAACGGTTCCTCAAATATCAGATACATAGGTCCCTCAACGGTTGCGCCACTCTTGACGGCACTCAAGCCGAGTTTGAGTGCCTCACCTGCGATGCCATCTTCAAATTCCTCGCTGCTCATGGTGTATTTGCCATAAAACAGATTCATTCTCGGAGTGGTTTTGGTTTTAACCTCACCAGCAGGTTTGTTGCTGGTTGAAGTATTGGCTGTTGTAGTTTTGGCGGGGCTGGTATCAACACGGGTCTTTTTACTACTTGATGTCTTGCCACTGCCACCGAGGCTGGCAAATACGGTTGCCGTAGACTGGGATTGGCACGGGCCATTGATATAGGCTTTTTCTCGCTCGGTAGGTGGTTTGGCATTCATATAACGCAGGTAACGGCCAGCCAGCTCACCTTCGCCGCCAATCAATGTTGCGTTAATAAACGAGCGTCGGGCAGTGTCTTCATCGCCGAGTTTTAACTGGCTGATGCCGAGCAACAGATTGGCGCGACTTACGTACTTGTCTTTGAGGTGTTGCTGGCAGGTTTTGAGAATGGTGTCCTGCATTTTTCGCCACTCTTCTCCCTCCATATAGAGCTGCGCGAGATAGAGTTCCAGTTCTGTATCCTGTTTCATATCAGCCGCTTTTTGCAGTGCCACCAGTGCCTTGTCTTTTTCCCGAGCCTGTAGCCAGTAGTTAAACAGGCGTTGGTACTCTTTGGCATTGGGTTGTACCAGTTGTCTCTCAATGCCGATTTCAAGAATACGTGCCGCTTTATGCGGATTGTTGCTGCTTGCGTAAAGATCAGATAACAGCACTACATCCTGATGTCGAAACGGGATATTTTTTTCCCAGGCCAGTGCAATAGTCACCAGGGCATCATCGCGACGTCCAAGCTTGATATGCATAGAGGCCAGACGACGCCAGGTTTCAGGTTCATGCGGGTTGAGTTTCAATAGTTGTTCGAGAATGTCAGCGCTTTTCTGATAGTTGCCGATCTGGTAGTACAGTGACAGAGCTCGATTCAGAGTTTTACTATCATGGCTATTACTGCTGGCCATTGCCTTGTCGAGAGATTCCGAAGTGGTGAC
The DNA here is from genome assembly GCA_028280345.1 of Pseudomonadales bacterium. Taxonomy (GTDB): domain Bacteria; phylum Pseudomonadota; class Gammaproteobacteria; order Pseudomonadales; family UBA7239; genus JANQLY01. Next base: position 268,794 of record JANQLY010000004.1, read on the forward strand.
AAAATCCTTGATTTCAAAGCTGGCGTGCGCCTTGATCAAGTACAAATTAGTGTTGAGCTTGCCTCCCTGACTTTCGTATTTGCTCAGGCTGTTGATGGCGCCACGGTAGTCGGGCTTGAGCATGTATACCTGAATTAGCTCCTGCAACATTTCGGTGTTGGCATAAACGGATAAGCCACCTTCGGCAATGGCGTCTTCGTAGTACTGGATAGCTTTGTCATACTCCTTGTTCTGGACATAGTGTCGTGCAAGATGACGTTGGGTGCTCGATTTTGCATAGTCGTTTTCCATAGTATGCAGACTGCTTTCGAGCTCCTGAATGGTCAATGTGGCACTTTCATTCAGATTGTTGTCAGGATCAATTAACTGTTTACTGCGGTACTGTTCGTAGGCCTGAACAGGCAGGCTACTCAATAGCAGTACAGCGATAGCAGACAGTCGGGAAAAAAACTTCATTAGCGCAGTTGTTGGATATTATTCGGGTAGTCTTTCCAGAACAGTTCAATTTTCTGGGTTAATTGTATGGGTGGGCCTTTAAAGGTCTCGTAGAGCCAGCGTTCTACCGAGGCAATAACGTTTTCTTCAAATACACCGCGTGGATAGGAGTCCATGACGCGTATCTTGCCAACCCGGCCATCGTTATAAACAACAAAAGATACAAGCACCCAGCCGTCAATTTTGTTATCCCAGGCAATTCTCGGTACGTTGGGCTGGCGGCTCGCACGGGGGATAATTGTGCGGAAGCCCGTGTTGCGCTTGCCTGCACTATCGCTGTTGCCAGTTGCGATTTCACCCATAGCAGGAGGAGACCAGGTTCCGGAGGCTTTAATATCAAGAGAACCCATATCGATTGACATGGGGGGGATATCGACATTTAGCTGCGGGGCAGAAACCGGTGCGTCGAAGACAAGCTCCGGCATAAGTGGTTCTTCCGGCTCTTCCTCGGGTTTTTCTTCTTCCTCAGGTTCTTCCTCTTGTTCTTCCGGTTGGTAGAGCTCAACAATCGGTAATTCTTCAATGATCTGATCACGATTGTTCTCAGTGTGAATAATGCGATACATCATAATAAAAATCACACAGGTCACAACAAATGCCAGTGTGAATGACAGCGGAAACGAAAGACCTTGTCGCTTCAGCATTGCAGCACTAGCCTCCTTCTTTGGCCGCAATTGCTATGCGATCAATGCCAGCAAGTCGCACTTGATCCATAACGTCTATAACAATATTGGTTGTTGCCTGACCATCGGACTGGATAACGACTGAGCCTTCAGGGTTTTCAGCGTGCAGGCGTGCCACGACGGCGCGCACCGAACGGATATCCACCTGGCGGCGATCGATCCAGACCTCACCGGTTTCGGTAATACCGATAAAAATGTTTGCGTTTTCCTGCTTTTGTGCAGTCTGCGCATTTGGTGTGTTAACGATAATGCCGGATTCCTTGACAAATGACGTTGTCACGATGAAAAAAATCAACATGATAAAAACGATATCGAGCATCGGTGTTAAATCGAGTTCGGTGTCATCCTGGCTGCGTTGGTGTCGTCTTGCACTCATAATTGTTTATATCCGCAAATCAGTTGATATCGGGAGTCAGCTTGTCTGCCAACTGGTTGGTTTTGTCTTCAACCATTTGGCTGAGTTGGGCACTAAAGTACAAACCGGACAGGGCAACAATAAGGCCTGCCATGGTCGGAATGGTGGCACGGAAAATACCGGAAGCCATTGCTTGAGCTTCACTGTTACCCTGTATTGCGATAATTTCAAATACACCGACCATGCCGGTCACGGTGCCGAGCAGACCGAGCAGAGGGCAAATCGCAATTAGTGTTTTAATGGTTGAGACAAACAGTGAGAGTTGGGCGTTGGCCTGAGAGATAAATGCTTCGCGAATTTTATGTGCACGCCATGAACTGCGTTCGCGCCGCTGTGACCATGCATCAAGATAGCTTTTCATAATAGATGGATAGAAAAAGCGTATGAAACAATAACGTTCAATGATCAGTGTCCAGAGTAAAAAGCATACCGCCATAATGCCCCAGATAACCGGGCCACCCTGGTCGACAAAAATCAGAATTTGTTCAAAGGTTTTGCTAAACATAGAGCATTACCGGGCCGCTTTTTGTTTGGCTCTTTTTTCCAGGTGAGCAGCGAGTAAACCGGCACTTTGCTCATCAAGTATCTGGATAATTGCTCGGCTAAACGAAGACACCAGGTTATGGCCAAACAGCAATGGAATTGCAACTATAAGCCCGAGCACCGTCGTTACCAGTGCCTGGGAAATACCTCCGGCCATCAGTTTCGGATCGCCGCTGCCAAAGATTGCAATCGCCTGGAAGGTGGCGATCATGCCAATAACTGTACCGAGTAGGCCCATAAGGGGTGCAATGGCGGCAAACAGCTTGATCAGACCGTGGCCTCGTTCAAGACGGGGAATTTCCTGCAAAATAGCTTCGTCGAGCTTGAATTGCAGGGTTTCCTCATCAACGCTGCCAAGACCGCTGACACTTTTAATGACACGACCCAACGGATTTGAAGTTTTGGGTTTGCCGATATTGGCAAGCTGACGACGCGTAGCGAGCCAGGTGATAAACAACACAGTCAGACGCCACAGGGTAATCAGTGCGCCGATACAGCCGAGGGCGATAATGACATAACCTACTTCCTTACCCTGTTTGATTTTTTCAACAGTGGTTGGCAGGTTGGCAGCGACACCGAGTAAAGAGCCGCGGGTGGGGTCGATAATCATTGCACTTGGTTCAGCTCCATGACGGTTTTGAAAACGTGCAGCGACGGACACCTCACGGGGCTGTCGCGATAGCGTGAGTAGCTCCTGGGTCTCTGGAATATAGCGCAAAAACTGGCCATCACTCACGGCGGTAAAAGTACCGACACGCAGTACGGCCTTATCACTGATTTTGCCATCTGTAGATAAAACCGGTGCATCAAATGTGGTGATTTTTGCTGATTCAGTCATCTCTTCCTGGACGAGCACCCATAATTGTTCCATTTGCTCGATGGTGGGCAGCTCGCTGCGATCGCTGAGCGCAGCGAGTTGTTCGGAGCGTTCTGGAAACTGCGAGTGAATCATGGACTCCTGCAACACCGCAGAGAAATCTCCTGCGAACTCGTGATAAATACTGTAAATATCACCGAGCTCATCGACATTTTTGTCGAGTTCTTTTTGTAACTTCTCAAGTTTGGCGGAGTTGCCTTCGGTAATTTTTTTCAACGGGTTATTGGCTTTCTGTGCCGAGAGAAATTCCTTTTCAGCCTTGCGCAACATGGCCTTTTGTTCATTTCGTGCGGCGATAAATTCCGCTTCCCGTTTGCGATTGATTTCAGCTTCCTCACGCTGGCGCAGTTTTACTTTCTGTAGTAATTGATCAAGGCTGTTGACTTGTTGAGACGATGAGGTTTGCTGGGCATGAGCCGGTAGTGTGATAGCCAGAACGATCAGCAGGCTTGCAAGGTACTTCATATTACTTCTCCTGTGCTGACTGAGTGCTGGCAAGTGGCAGGTTTAACAGTTGCGGGGCAAGCTGATTACTCGCAACTCGAATGCCCTGTTTGATGCTGCTGTTATAACTGTCGGGCAACGGTTTCCAGCCTTTTGCACTGGCTGTCCAATAACCACTCTCTTCTCCGTCCAACGTCTGGTAGAACAGAGCAATGCGGCCAACACGTAAAAACTCTACCGAACGTTCGGTGCCATCGGTATTGAGTGGGCCGCGCCAGGTTTCAATAGTGCGGCCATAATCAGTCTCAATTTGATACGCTTCCCACACCGAGCGCATTTTGTCGGGAGTAGGAATACTTGCGGATTTAATCTGCTGTTTGAGAACCAGTACGCTGGATAATCGCTGTTCCTGATGGAACGGTAAATCCAGCAGGATAAACTCTTCAAGTGTTTCCGCCATACTGTTCATGAGCGGCATAATGCGCTGTTGTGTAACCTCGATTTCGTTAATCTGCTCCTGCAGGGAACTGATCTGTGCTTCCTGTTCTTCTTTCAGACGCTGCAATTCCTTGTTGTAGGCGTCCTGGTACTCTGCATTGTGTAGCAGCTTCTTGTATTCATCGAGCAGGGCGCGGGTTTCTCGCGATAGATTTTCGATTTTTTGCTGACTGGCGCTACCGGCCTTGTTGGTTTGTTCCGTGACTTTGCGGCTGTCTTCAAGTTGGGCTGCAGATGCCGAAATCGCACTGCCGAGGCATAGCACGGCGAGTGATTTGCTCAGGCAAATAGAGGAAAGGCGAAATTTCATAATACATACTCGGATTTACTATTTTTTTTCGACCATACCTGAAATTGGCAGGCTTGCCTATTCGGATAGGCGCAGGTGGGAGAAAGTTCCAGACTGGCTGCCGCAGGGGATGGCCGGTAAGCCAGCCGGAGCAGCCGGGGGCTCCGGCTCGTCAGTCAATATATTCGAACACGCGGACAATTTTTTGCACGCCGCCGGTTTCCTGGGCTACAGCTATGGCCATTTCGGCTTCGGCGTGAGTCAGGAGTCCCATAAGGTAGACAATGCCGTTTTCGGTCACCACTTTGATACGGCCCGAGTCAATATCGCCATTGCCGAGAAACTTCGACTTAATCTTGGTCGTCAGCCAGGCATCGTTGGTAATGGCTAGCGTAGAGATATTACCTGATACCGTTAATTCGTTGTGGACAAGCCGTACCCCACGCACTTCGTTGGCAATACTTGTAGCCATTACGCGGTGATCTTCAGAGACCACCTGGCCTACAATCAGCACAACACCGTTAAAACACACCACATTGATATGGGCAGATTTTAGTTCGGGATCGGCCTTGCGAATATTGACTGCAACGACCGTTTCAATACGTTCGTCGTCGACGTAATTGCCAAAAGTGCGCTCGCCGTGATCTTCCTGAATTGGGCCATCTGTAGTAGCGTCAATAACGCTGACACAGGCAGGTGTAACGATGCAGATAGTGCTCAGTAATAGCAGTGGCATAAAAAAGCGTTTGGCGAACATAGGTGTGTTTCTCCGATGTTATTCGCTACTGCCAAACAGTTGTTCTTCCACCAGTTGGCACAGAACAAAGCTGATTAGCAGATGTAGTTCAAGAATTTGAAAGTCATTGCTCAGTGGTACACGAACTTCCAGATCATTGCGGTCGAGCAACTGGGCAACATGGCCTCCGTCGTTCCCACTAATAGAAATAACTTGCATGGCGCGGTCATGCGCTGCTTGTACCGCATTGACCAGGCTTTGTGGGTTGCCCGTTGTAGAAAAGATTACCAGTAGATCACTTTCGTGACCGAGAGCCTGAATTTGACGCGAAAATATCTCGCCGGGGCCGTAATCCTGGCCAATTGCCATGGTCGTTGCAGCGCTGGTATCAAGCATCTGGGCGGGCAGGCCGGGTCGCTCCCGCTGCCCCTGACTCAACAGCACCGTTGTCAGGTGTTGCGCGTTAATTGCGCAACTGCCATCACCGCAGAGAATAATGCGGCCGTCGTGCACCAGAGTGCTTGCAAGTTTTTCACTGGCGGCAACAATCTGTGGCGCCAGAGCTTCGCCGAACTGGGCTTTCGCTTCTATGCTGCTGTGAAACAGTGTGATAACTTTTTCTACGGCGTCCATCGGGCAGTTGGCTATATTGTGTCTAACTTCGGTCAGGTCTGAAATGCGTCTTTAATCCACATCACCTGTGTTGGTGATTGCAGCGACACTATATCAAATCGGCACGGCTTGTTTTCAAAAATTTTCTGTTGTTGCAGGTAATACAAGGCTGTTTTGATGATTTTTTGCTGCTTGTTTTTACCGACAGTGGCATAACCCTCGCCAAAGCTACCGTGGCTGCGCAGGCGCACTTCGACGAAAACAATACACACACCATCGTGGGCGATCAGGTCAATTTCTCCATACGGGGAGTGGTAGTTGCGGGTAATAATATCCAGTCCCGCCTGTTGCAAATAATGCGCAGCATTGTGTTCAGCCGTCTGTCCCTGATTCATTGTTGTTGCCCTCCCTGGGCATTGTGCGATCATTCAGTAGGTAATGGTTGGTAGTAGTTGTACTTGCCCGCGGCGGAAGACCGCCCACAGTTGCTGACGGGTCACCTGATTGCTGTCGTTAATTCTCAGGATGCCCGTGCTACCGTGAATCTTGCTGCTGTCGCTGCCAGCGAGCAGTGGTAACCGTGCGTGTAGGCGCCATGCGTCATTGCCCATGGCATAGAGTTTGTTCAAAGCCGGATTCGGTGATAAATGCGTGTCAATTTCTGCCTTGAGAGGGTCATTGGTAAATAGCCAGGGCATGGCACTGAAGTAAACGCCATTGAGGTCAGTGTCCTTTTCCAGGTCACTGCTACCACTGTAAATCGTGGATGAAGCATAGACTGGGACATGGCCGGCATAGTGAAACGCGAGCAAGGGCTTGATTTGACGTGCCTGCTCAGGGCGTGCAGCGAGATAGATGACGTCGAGGTCCTGGCGGCGGCGCGGTTCGAATTCGATCGGATCACTGACCATATTGTTGATATTGCGTTGACGCCGCTTGCTATCAGTGACACCGAGTGATTGCTGGATAACTTTGGAATAGTCATTGCTTTGCGCATCAAACATGGCATTGCCAATAACCGTACCGCCGAGTTCCTGCCAGCTATCGTTAAAGGCCTGACTGACACGCTGCCCCCATACAGAGCCCGGCGCGATTACCAGCGCTTTTTCGAAATGGTTGTTAAACGCCAGTTCGGCGGCCTGGCGGGCTTCGTCTTCCGGGCGTAGGCCAAACTGATAGAGATTTTCCGTACGCAAGTCAGTCTGTATCTCGGCATAGTTTAGCGACAGTGTTGGTACCGGCAGGTTGCTGCGTTCATCAAGCAGGGCAACCTGTTGTTTATCAAGTGGACCAATAATCAGGTCACTGTTTGTGGCCACTTCATCGTACAAGCCAAGGAAATCCTCGCGATTGCTATCGACGATAGTGATTTGTGGTACAGCCTTGCCGTTTTGCAGAGAGTGATAGTAGGCGGCGAGAAAGCCATCGCGCACCGCCTCGCCAGCAACGGCGAGTTTTCCTGACAAGGGCACAAGCAGGGTCACTCTCTGTGGACGTTGTGCGAGGGATAACTGCATCAGTTGCATTTCCACTGGCAGATTATGTGCGGCGGGGTGATCTCCCCAGCGTTGCAGCCAATTGTCCAGTAAGCTGATTTGCTCTTCGAGGTCAGTATTGCGCGCGTTGGCGATGCGCGTGAGTTCAATCCATCCTGTCAGTTGTTGGTTGTGGCTGTGGGCAAGCAGATCGAGTTCCTGTTCCGGCAGATTGCGCAATAGCCACCATAACTTACGGTTATTCTGTGCTTGTTGCTCCGGTTCTATAAGCAGGACGGTAAGTGCTGTGTGTTCGTACAGCGCGGCGAGGTAGTCACCCGTATTGAGGTAGTATTCGCTGCGCAACTGGTGCAGGGCTACAGCCGTGCCGGGATCGAGATCGTTAAGTAGCTGGGCCAGACGCAGATTGTCGATCAGCGTTTCTGCAAGAATATACTGTTGCTGATCCACTGCCCAGCGTCCATAGAGTAGAGCAAAGACAGCGAAGTCCTCGTCGTTGAGCTGCTTTGAATCAATATTGGTGAGCAGGGTGACAGAGGCGGGGTATTGCGCAGTTTGCCATAGCTGGTTCGCTGCCTGTAGCATCAAATGTTCCCGCTCCGGGGAAGGAGCTGTTTCGGCGGCGGCGAGCAGTTCATCGACTGAGCGGGTGAATTCTCCGGCTCCATCCGTCGGGTATTGCTGTGTCGGAGTGTACGTTGGTGAACTACAACCGGTTAGCAGGGCTGTCAGTAACAGCAACCAGGTGCAATAGCGTACAATGCCTTGTAAACAGGCTGTGGGGGACAGGTTTTGCAAATAATAACTGTGCATAGTGGAAAAACGCTAAAGTGCTGTACATTGTAGCAACGCCAATTGGCAATCTGGGAGATATGGTACCGCGTGCTGTAGAGGCGCTTCAATCGGTAGATCTCATTCTTGCGGAGGATACCCGCCACAGCAAAAAATTGCTGCAACATTTTAATATTGATACGCCGATGCGGGCTTACCATGACCACTCGGAGCAGCAAATGGCGGAAAGCTTCCTTGAGCGTCTCAGGGCGGGTGATCGAATCGCTCTGATTTCCGATGCGGGGACACCGCTGATTGCGGATCCCGGCTATCGCCTTGTCAGGTTGGCTCATGAACATAGTATCCGTGTGGTGCCGATTCCAGGAGCCTGTGCGGCTATTGCTGCACTCAGTGCAGCGGGCTTACCCACCGACCGTTTTCTGTTTGAGGGATTCTTGCCCGCCAAAGCGGCAGCTCGAGAGCAGGTGTTACAGTTGCAAAAGCGTTCACCCTGTACGTTGATTTACTATGAATCTCCCCATCGCATTACGGCAAGCCTTGATGCCATGATATCTGTGTTCGGTGCAGAGCGTTCCGCAACATTGGCGCGGGAGCTAAGCAAGCAATTCGAAACGATTAAAGCGGCGCCTCTGGCAGACTTGAAGGCCTTTGTAGAACAGGATGCACACCAGCAAAAAGGTGAGTTTGTAGTTATCGTCGCGCCGTCACCGGCAGAGGAAAGTGGCGCCATTGCAGTAGAGGACGAGCGTGTTCTCGATATACTATTATCCGAGTTATCGGTAAAACAGGCAGCTGCACTCGCGGCACGTATTACCGGCAAGCAGAAGCGGCGTCTGTACGATATGGCGTTGCAGAAAACAGATAAGAAAATACAGGAATAACACCGTGACGTTTGAGCAGTTACCTCTGATCCACATCGGTTATCCCAAAGCTCTGTCTTCCTGGATGCAGAAATTGTTGTTTATACCGGATAATGGATTTTGTACGGTACTCGACCCACTAACAGTGCAACTGGGGCTGATTGATGCGAGCCCATTTGCGTTTGATACCAGACAGGCACAGCAGTGGATGGAAGAAGCCTGGAGCAAGGCTCAGGGAGACAGGAACAATCTTGTGCCAGTGATCACTTCTGAGTCTTTAGTCGGCCACACACACTGCGGTGGTTACAATGCAAAAAACAATGCAGATCGGCTTAAACAGCTGTGCCCAGAGGCAAAGATTTTGATTGTCGTTAGGGAACAGCGTGCTGAAATTCGGTCGTTGTATAAAACCTTTGTTATCTGGGGTATGCCACATTCGATTCGTCGTATTCTGCGCCCGGTAGAGCCTAATTTATCGCCTCAGTTCAATTTTGATTTTCTGTGCTACGACAAGTTGGTGGACTACTACCAGCAGCTTTACGGCAAGGATCGAGTGCTGGTTTTACCCTATGAATTGTTTAAGGTGGACAATCAGGATTTTCTACAACGACTGTTTGACTTTTCCGGCATTGAGAATGCTGCAGAAACGATTGGCAAGTTGCCGGTTAAACGTACGATGAATCGCAATCAAACCATGGTGAATCTGTTAATACAGCGCTGGAAAAACTATTTTCTACTGTCGAATCCGTTTAACTATTCAGGGCTGTTTGAATCAAATGAAGAGCGGCTTAAACAGCGTATTGTGCGCAGCAAGAAAAATCCGTTCCCGGCGTTTATGGACAACTGGTTTGAGGCGGGGTTTGCGCATGAAGTGGAACAGGCTTGCTCCGGGCAGTTTTGTCAGAGTAATCAGCGCCTTGAAGCATTGACCGGTCTTGAACTCGGGGCTTACGGTTACCAACTGTGAAACGGCTGATTATTCTTCTTGTTGTATTGCTGGCCACCGGGTGTGTGGACGAGCCTCCTGAAGATAGTGCACCGGACATCATCAATCGCAGCGTATCCAATGAAGTTGTGTCTGACAAAGGAATGCCTCAACCGAATATTTTGCTGATCATGCTTGATGATGCAGGCTACAACGATGTGGCCGGTTTTGCCGCAGGTGAGCCACCGACACCGCGTCTTGCGCGGCTGGCCGAGCAGGGTGCGCGCTTTATTCGCCACTACGCCGATTCCACGTGCCGGCCAGCGCGGGTTTCTCTGCTGACAGGGCAACAGGCGGCTCGTGTGGCGACAATGCCGGATTTTCGGGGTATCTCGCCAGAAGTGCTGACCTTGCCGGAACAATTGCAGGCTGCCGGCTACAGTACTCACCATATCGGCAAGTGGCATGTGGGTGATACGACACCATTAGCCTGGCCCTCAGCGCAGGGGTTTGATAGCTGGCAGGGCTTTTTAAACCAGTTTCTGTTACGCGGGCCAAACAAGCAGGGGCAGCTTGGCTATCGCCGGCCAACCTATACCGATCCGTGGTTGCAGATAAATGATGAGCCGCCACAACCGTTTGAGGGTCACCTGACCGATATACTGGCTGATCTTGCAGTGGAAAAAGTGCAATCCCTTGCTGATCAATCACAACCGTGGTTTATCAATTACTGGTTATTTGCACCTCATAATCCTGCCACGGTTGCGCCGCGTTATCGTGACAGATTTCCACAGGGTAAGGCAGGGCAGTACCAGGCACTGTTAAAGCATATGGATGACAGTATTGGTCGTGTGCTTGATGCGTTACAAAGTAGTGGTCAAATGGAAAACACTCTTGTGGTGGTAGTGAGCGATAATGGGGGAACCAACGAGCGGGCCGATAATAATCGGCCATTTGTTGGCAAAAAAGGGCAATACAGTGAAGGGGGAACCCGTACACCGTTGATCCTGCGTTGGCCTGGGCAGATAGACCCGGGGCAGGACTATGCAGGCGTTACAGCGATTTACGATTTATATCCCACCTTGCTAGCGGCAGCGGGTGTTCCGGTTAGTGAGCCTGGTGCGTTTGATGGCATTGATTTGCTACCGCTGCTGGCGGGTGATGAGGTACCACAACGTTCTCTGTATTGGGAACTGGGTGGTTTGTTTAATTATTATTTTTCTGTACTTGATGCCAATGGCCGTTGGCGCCTTGATGATGAGCGCCTGTTTGATTTGCAAAACGATCCATATGCCCGTGTGGATGTTGCCGCATCGCAGGCAGCAATAGTGGCGCGCTTGCGTCAACAGTTTATTGACTGGCGCTGGCAAGTTCACCGGCTAGCTATAGATGCTGAACCATTGGATAGTATTCATGGCTGGAAGATCAATGGCGACAGTTTTCGGCGTTCCCCAGGCTATGGTGGTTTGACCCTGGCTATGGAAGTGTCAAATCCTGAGGGAGGTGTGTTGAGTGGCACATTGGTAGAACAACCGGGTATCTGGTCAATGCAGATGCTACCTGACCAGCGACTGCGCGTGTCAATTAACGAAATAGAAATGATCACCGGGCCGCTTGAATTGAATCGCGCCTGTCATGCGCTGGTGTTTACCAGCTATTACTTCCGTTCCAAGCTGCAAAGTCATCTCGATAGAACTGTGTGGAACCTGTATATCGACGGTGAGCTCGTGGCGGAAAAACTGGTCGAACACCCGGAGAATTTGCCTGACAATTTTCTCAATCCAACCTATATCGGTACCGACAGTCAGCAGCGGGATACCTTCTCTGCCCGGATTCTAAAGCCACATTTTTTCAATGAGTTTTTTTATGCAGATGATCATTGGGAGATTGGGCGTGGTATTACAGATCTTGACCCATTGTTGTGCGAAGGTAGTTAGTAGTAGTTACGGAGCTGTTTAGCCCGTGTAATACCGAAGGTTACGCGCATATTAGGTCAATTAGGGCTGTAATTTTGCCAGGACTATGATTTACTACGTCTTTGAAAGAATTGGGGTTTTTGCAGTTTAAAAATAAAATTAAACGCAACAAAATCCATGTTTTTGAATTGATAGAGTTCTCCAGCGGGTACGGAGTCAGCATTGAAACCCACAGATATTTCCGATCCAGAATTTTTCCATCAGGTTGTCGATTGCCAGTATGCTTGCCCGGCCCATACACCGGTGCCCCACTACATTCGTCTTATCGCGCAAGAAAAATATACCGAAGCTTATATGGTGAATTGGGAATCCAATGTTTTCCCAGGTGTATTGGGCCGTACCTGCGACCGCCCCTGTGAGCCTGCCTGTCGTCGCGGTCGTGTTGAAGAAGAGCCCGTTGCTATCTGTCGCCTCAAACGTGTTGCGGCAGATAATAAGGAAGACTACAAACATCTGTTACCGAAGATTCCGAAAAAGAAAAACGGCAAGCGTATTGCATTGATCGGTGCAGGGCCGGCTTCACTGACAGTAGCCCGTGATCTGATGCCACTCGGCTACGAAATCGACCTCTATGATGAGCAGCCGGCGGGTGGCGGTATGATGCGCAGCCAGATTCCCTCGTTTCGTCTACCCATCGAAGTACTGGATGAAGAAGTAAACACTATTACCGATATGGGGGTTCTGACGCACTACAATACTTATGTTGCGAGCCTCAAGGAAATACTTGATAAGGATTATGATGCCGTGTTTGTTGGCACCGGTGCGCCGCGCGGTAAAGATCTGGATTTGCCCGGTCGTAAAGAGGCAGATGCCAATATCCAGATTGGTATTGAGTTTCTTGCCAGTGTGGCCTTTGAACACGCCGATAGCATAGGTGAGCGTGTACTTGTTATTGGCGGAGGTAATACAGCAATGGACTGTTGCCGTACAGCGCGTCGTCTTGGTGGCAAGGATGTGAGAATTGTTGTGCGCAGTCCGTTCGAGGATATGAAAGCATCACCGTGGGAAAAAGACGATGCAATGGCGGAAGATGTGCCATTTTATAACAACCATGTGCCTAAGGAGTATGTGGTCGAAAATGGCAAACTTAAAGGTATGAAGTTCGAAAAGGTAGAAGCGCATTACGATGCTGATGGCAAACGTTCGCTGGTACCTACGGGAGAGGATCTCGTGTTTTTTGAGTGTGATGATGTGCTGATGGCGGTTGGCCAGGAAAACACTTTCCCCTGGATTGAGCGCGACCTCGATATTGAATTTGATAAGTGGGATATGCCGTCAGTAGACAAGGTGACTTTCCAGTCTACCAACCCAAAAGTTTTCTTTGGCGGCGACGCAGCTTTTGGTCCGGAAAATGTCATTACCGCTGTTGCTCATGGTCACCAGGCGGCCATATCTATTGATCTGTTTTGCAAGGGTGAGTCCCTGACGGAACGTCCCGCACCGTTTACCAACCTCGTGAGTCAGAAAATGGGTATTCACGAGTGGAGTTATGACAGTGAAGTCGCCGAGGATGTTCGTTACGCTGTGCCCCATGCCGCGAAAGAGGAGGCACTTCAGGATCGAATGATTGAAGTGGAACTGGGTTTTGATAAAGATCTTGGTTACAAGGAAGCAGAGCGCTGCCTTAATTGTGATGTACAAACCGTATTTACTGAGGCGCGCTGCATAGAATGTGATGCCTGTATGGATATTTGTCCAACTGAATGTATCACGTTTACGCCTAATGGCGATGAAGAAGAATTGCGCCCGCGCTTGATACAGCCAGCTAATAACCTCGAACAGCCGTTGTATATCTCGGATGAACTTAAAACCGGACGTATTATGGTCAAGGACGAAGATGTCTGTTTGCACTGTGGTTTGTGTGCTGAACGTTGTCCGACCTCTGCCTGGGATATGCAGAAGTTTTATTACAGCGTCACGAAGGCAGGCTAGGTTGGGCTGTGAAATAAGGCTGCGAGACTAAGAGAAACACTATGGCTGTAAAAGCACTCAATGACTTTGTTGTTAAATTTGCTAATGTAAATGGTACTGGCTCTGCCAGTGCGAATAATATGTTTGCCAAGGCAGTTTTTCGCATGGGGATTCCGGTTAGTCCACGCAATATTTTCCCGTCGAATATCCAGGGTCTGCCTACCTGGTATGAAGTGCGTATTAATGAAGATGGCTATCTCGCGCGTCGCGGGGGTGGTGTTGATTTAATGGTAGCGGTCAATCCACAGTCGATGGAAAAAGATTTGCAGGAAGTCGTCCCCGGCGGTTATTTCCTTTACGATTCAACCAAGCCACTTGATCCGCGCCTGCAGCGCAATGACATTCATTTTCTTCCGATTCCGCTTATGGAAATTTCCATGGCGGAATATAAAGATCCACGTCAGCGCCAGTTATTTAAAAATATCATCTATGTTGGTGCGTTAGCCGCGTTGATTGATATTGAATTCAAGGTTTTGACTGAACTGGTAAACGACCAGTTTAAAGGTAAAGAAAAATTGATTGCCCCCAATGTGCACGCATTAGAGCTGGGCTATCAGTATGCAAAAGATCACTTCCAGTGCCCGCTCGGTATTCGCCTGCAGCGCCGTGAAGCAGTTGGTAACAGAATACTGATGGATGGAAACAGTGCGGCGGCCATTGGTGCTGTGTACGGTGGTGCAACCGTCGCAGCCTGGTATCCGATTACACCATCCACTTCAGTGGTTGATGCATTTGATAAGTATGCGAACCGTTTGCGAATTGATCCGGGTACAGGCAAGCACAACTTTGCGATCTTGCAAGCGGAAGATGAACTGGCAGCTATGGGAATGGTAATCGGTGCAAGCTGGAATGGTGCGCGTGCATTTACGGCAACCAGTGGTCCGGGTGTGTCGTTGATGTCGGAGTTTCTCGGTCTTGCCTACTTTGCCGAGATACCGGCGGTATTAATTGATGTGCAACGTGCAGGCCCGTCAACTGGCATGCCCACACGTACACAGCAGTCCGACATTCTTGCGGCGGCCTATGCCTCCCATGGCGATACAAAGCATGTATTATTATTTCCGAGCTCACCTCGCGAGTGCTTCGACATGACTGCAGATGCGTTTGATCTTGCGGAGCAGTTGCAAACTCCAATTATTATGCTCACGGATCTGGATCTCGGTATGAATGATTCCATGAGTGAGCCTTTGCAGTGGGATGACAAGCGCAGTTACCAACGTGGCAAAGTGCTTAACGCCGAGCAGCTGGATGAAATTGAACGCTACGGCCGTTACGTGGATGTTGATAACGATGGCATCTGCTATCGCACCGTACCCGGCACCCACCCGAGCAAGGGCTCATTCTTTACTCGCGGAACGTCAAGAGACACCTATGCCGTTTACACAGAAGATGGCGATAAGTATGTTGAAAACATGGATCGCCTGTTAAAGAAATTTGAAACAGCCAAAGACTATGTGCCGAAGCCCGAGATTGATGATCGCGGTGGTGAGCAATACGGCGTGGTTTGTGTTGGTACAAGTTCCGAGGCGGTTCGTGAAGCACGGGATATGCTTGCAGCAGAGGGGATTGCGCTGAATACCTTACGCATTCGTGCCTTCCCGTTCAACCGGGATGTGGATGACTTTATCGCGCGCCACGAGCAGGTCTTTGTGGTAGAGCAGAATCGCGATGCACAGTTGCGTTCCCTGCTCATGATTGAAAATGATGTGCCGGGTAACAAACTGACTTCGGTACTTAACTATGATGGTATGCCGATTACGGCAAAAACCGTTGCGTCAAAAATTCGCGGTCATGTTGCACCGGCGAGCGTGACGCCAATCCGAAAATCGAATTAACGGGTTTGTAATATCATGTCCTACATTCGCAGCAAATTTGAGCATCCACAAGCACAGCAAAACACCCTGGGTTTTACCCGGCGTGATTATGAAGGTTCTATTTCTACACTATGTGCCGGATGTGGTCACGATTCTATTTCGGCCGCCATCGTGCAGGCCTGTTTCGAACTGGCGATTGAGCCACATCGTGTCGCGAAGCTGTCTGGTATTGGTTGCTCCTCAAAAACACCAACTTACTTCCTTGGACAATCCCACGGTTTTAACTCTGTACACGGTCGTATGCCTTCGGTTGCTACCGGTGCGAACCTGGCCAATCGCGATTTAATGTATATTGGTGTTTCCGGTGATGGTGATACAGCTTCAATTGGCATGGGACAGTTTGCCCATGTAGTGCGCCGTTCTTTGAATATGGTGTATATCGTTGAGAATAACGGTTGCTATGGTTTGACCAAAGGTCAGGACTCCGCCACCGCCGATGTCGGCTCTAAAAGCAAGGCAGGCAAGGAAAATATGTACCAGCCTATCGATCTTGTCAGTCAGGCCTTGCAACTTGGTGCGAGTTTTGTCGCGCGTAGCTTTTCTGGTGATAAGGAGCAGCTGGTGCCATTATTAAAAGCAGCAATCTCTCATCATGGATTTGCATTTATCGATGTGATTTCCCCTTGTGTTACGTTTAACAATCACCCCGGTTCAACCAAGAACTATGAGTTTGTGCGTGATCACTTAAATGCTACTGGAACAGTAGATTTTATTCCCATGCGCGAGGAAATCATTACGCGCTATGAAAAAGGCTCGACTCAGGATGTTACGCTGCATGACGGTTCGGTTATCAGCTTGCGCAAGGCAGCAGAGGATTACAATGCTACAGATCGTGGTCAGAGCTTACAAAAAGTGCGTGAAGCAGATACTCGCGGAGAAATTCTCACCGGATTGTTGTTTGTGGATACCGATGCCCAGGATGTTCACTCCGTAATCAACACGTCGGAAAGGCCGTTAAACTCAATGTCAGAAAAAGAGTTGTGCCCGGGTAGCGAGGCGCTGGAAAGAATTAACGAAAGTTTGAGATAAATGGCGTCAGAGGGTAAGGTTAGTCCTCGGCGGAATTCATAATAATGCCTTTATCGTGCCGCATAATAATAGCGGCACAGTTGTAGATTAACTGTTGTAAAGAAGTCCTGAAAAAAGTTGTTTGAACTGGTGTCTCTGGCACCAGCCATGCCCTGTCCCCGCTGAAAACGCGGACAGGCTGGCAGTGAATGTAAGTAATTACCGTGGTCTTCAGGTAGATTTTTGCCAAGTGATTGTTTTTAAAAGAGAAAAATAGGAATTTGTTACATGTAATATATCTTGATTTGTTACATGTAATAACCTATAGTTTTGCCCATGAAACGAAAAACATCAGCCCACTACCAGCGCGAATACCGCAAACGATTGCGAGAGCAGGGCCTGGTAAAAAAGGAAGTCTGGATATTGCCTGAGCATGCCAGGCGGCTGTTGGAAATCGAAAAAGAGCTGCGGCATCCCGCTGCAGCACCTCTAACAGGAGTCAGGAAAATGGTGAGTAATGAACTTTGGACAACTGTCAGTCTTTGTGATGCCCTTAAGGAAAGTGAGCTGTTTGTTGCTGGGGCGGCGAGTGTGGAATTGCTGGAAGGTGCAGAGCCTTCGCTGCATATCACCATGCACGAATACGGCGATTTGCCGTTGTTTCTAACTGTGGCCGGTGAGCAAATCCTTGTGGAAGCGGTGATGTGGCCCGCGAGCATGGTGCCGGATACGGCGGCATTTAATGAAGCGGTATTGCGTACCCATAAACTTTTTCCGCTGTCCACTATCAGCCTCGATGCGATGCCTGATGGTGATGATTACTACCAGATGTTTGGTGCTTTGAGTGCGTCGTCAATATTGGTCAACGTGGTGTTTGAGATTGAAATGTTGGCAGATAATGTGATCAAGGCAACTGAAGCGTATGGTCAGTACCTCGATACAGGTACAGCTGAAGCGGCAGGTTAGTAAATAGATTTAAATGCATGTAGTTAACATTCAGAGCGAATTGGCTAAAGGAGAACGGTAATGAATATTTGGGCAAAAATTGTAACTGCGTTGCGCGGTGGCGTGAATGAAGCAGGAGAGGCTGTTGTTGATAGCCAGGCACTGCGCATCCTCGACCAGGAGATTCGTGATGCAGACGATGAGCTGAAAGTCGCAAAGGATAATCTTGCGGCGATTATGGCCAAGCAGAAAGTGGCAGAAGAGAAAGTCGGTCAATTAAAAGACAAGGTCAAAGAGCACGAAGATTATGCGATTCAGGCGCTGGATAAAGGTGATGAAAAACTCGCCGCTGAAGTAGCAGAAAAAATCGCAGACTTTGAAAATCAGCTGGGGAATGAAAAGGAAGTCGCAAAAGGCTATGAGAAAACCGCTGAGCAGATGCGCGCTGCGGTCAAGCAGGCGGAGCGTAATATCAAACGTCTCAAACAGCAGGCAGACTCTGTCAAGGCGACTGAAAGTGTGATCAAGGCCCAGGCGGCGGTTGCAGAGCGCCATAGCGGATCTAACTCAAGAATGAAAACTGCGATGGAGTCGCTTGAACGCATCAAGGAAAAACAGGCACATAAAAGTGCGCAGATGGAGGCAGCCCGGGAGCTGGCGAATGAAGATGATGCAGGCTCGTTGCAGCAAAAACTGGAAGAAGCGGGTATTGCTCCGAGTGGCAAATCTGCAAACGATGTGCTGGAACGCCTGAAAAAGAAAGCGGGTAAATAACTGCCCGCTTTTCTTTTGTTTGAAGCAAGGGTAGCTGGAAGGATTAATATAAGAGGAGGGGACTCAGATGTTTGCAATATTTCTGCATGAAGATATGCAACCATTTTATGACAATGTAACGTCTTTTCCGACGGTGATTTTCAGTTTCTTTTTAATCATGGCGATTCTGTTCTGGTGTACCACTATGCTGGGGCTTATTGATATTGATTTTCTCGACTTTCATCACGATGTTGGTGATTTTGTTGGGGATCACGGTACATTTGATGCGCACTCTTCTGCTAACCACCATGACTTGAGTCATGCAAACTCTATCGGTGGATTATTGCTAAAGTTTGGTCTTGATGGTGTTCCGGTTACAGTGATCATCTCTTTGCTAGCTGTCATTGGGTGGTTTGTATCCTACTACATCGTACATTTTACTTTTGGCTATCTGCCGTTTGAATGGCTGCGCTATGTGGCGGGCATTCCGGTTTTTGCGGCGTCTCTCTATGTAGCGATAAAGGTGACAGCGGTATTGATTAAACCGTTGAAACCCTTGTTCAAGCAGATCAATCAGGAGCCATTGCATAAGCAGGTGTTAGGGCAGGTTGCGGTGGTTCGTTCGTCAAAAATAACACAGGATTTTGGTGAAGCAGTGTTGGATGATGGTGGTGCCGGTCTGCTGCTCAAAGTTCGCTGTGGTGATAAAGATGAAGGTAAGTTTAAAAAAGGTGATGCTGTGGTGCTGTTGGAATACCAGGAAAACAGTAACGCCTACAGAGTGATTTCTGAAGAAGAGTTTACAGGTGGATAGAAGTGGCAATGTGCAGGTATTGCTGCTTGAGAGATAAATAAATTTTTACTTTTATGTATTAAGGAGAAGAAAAATGGCGGATATATCAGATTTTATGGGACTTTTTGTCATTGTGGGTTTTGTCCTCATATTGATGTTTGCTTTGGCTTCAGTGCTGAAGATGTTCTACGTCAAAGTCCCGCAGGGCACAGCACTAATTGTCAACAAGCTGGGACCAATACCGAGCGTAACCTTTACAGGCGCGATTGTCTGGCCAATTATTTACAAAAAGGAATTTATGAAGATTTCGCTGATTACATTGGAAGTAGATCGGCGTGGCAAAGATGGTCTAATTTGTAAGGATAATATGCGTGCCGATATTACGGTGGCGTTTTACTTGCGCGTTAACGAAACTCGTGAAGATGTACTCAAGGTGGCCAAATCCCTGGGAGCGGATCGCGCGTCAGATAAGGATGCAGTGAATCTGCTATTTAATGCGAAATTTTCCGAGGCACTCAAAACTGTTGGTAAGCAAATTGATTTTGTTCGTCTGTTTGAAGATCGTCAGCAGTTTCGCGAAAAGATTGTCGAAGTAATTGGTGATGATCTTAATGGCTATGTGCTTGAGGATGTGGCAATTGATTACCTTGAGCAAACTCCGAAAAAAGAACTCGACCCAAGTAATATTCTTGATGCAGAAGGTATCAAGAAAATTACCGAGCTGACGGCGGAACAGAATGTTCGCACTAATATTCTTGAGCGCGATGAAGAAATGGCGATCAAGCAGAAGGATGTGACGACTGTCGAAGCCATTCTGGAGTTAGAAAAACAGCAAGCGGATGCTGAGGCGCGTCAACAGCGTGAAATCGCGAATATTCAAGCGCGGGAAGAGGCGGAAACGCTGAAGGTGGCTGAAGAAGAGCGCCGTCGTGCTGAAATGACGCGCCTTGAAGTAGAGCAGGATGTTCAGGTGCGTGAAGAAAACAAAATGCGTGAAATCGAAGTGTCAGGAGAGAACCGTAAGCGTGCGGTTGCGATTGAGGAAGAAAAGGTTGTTCGCGCTCGTGATCTTGAAGTGGTCGCTCGTGAACGAGAGGTTGAATTGCAGCGCATCGAAGCGGACAAAGCGATTGAGGTCGAGAAGAAAGAGATTGCTAATGTGATTCGTGAACGTGTGGCGGTTGATAAAACCGTTGCAATCGAGGAAGAGCGTATCAAGGAGGTACGTGAAGTTTCCGAAGCGGATCGTCAGAAGCAGGTGGTAGTACTTGCTGCGGAAGCAGAAGCCCAGGATCAATTAGTGAAAGAGGTTAAGGAGGCTGAGGCTAATGAGCTCAAGGCAAAACATAAGGCGGTAGAGATCAATACTCTGGCTCAGGCAGATCTTGAAGCGGCGGCGAAAAAAGCGGATGCGGACAAGAAAACTGCTGAAGGTAAACAGGCGCTGTATTCCGCTTCCGGTTTTGCAGAAGCGAAGGTTCAGGAAGCCAAAGCCGATGCGTTAGAAAAAGAGGGTATGGCAGAAGCCTCTGTACAGTCTGCGAAGGCGGACTCCTCGCAGAAAGAAGGTCTGGCAGAAGCCAAAGTACTGGAAGAGAAATTAACGGCGGAAGCCACTGGCGCCAAACGCATGGGTGAAGCGGAGGCGACTGCGAAACGTGAAGTAGGTATGGCGCAAGCTGAGATTACCCGTGAGCAGTTCAAGGCTGAGGCTGATGGTCTGGCTGACAAGTTTGAAGCCATGGCTACTATGGATGAGAAAACCCAGCAGCATGAAGAATTCCGTATGAGCCTTGAGAAGGCCTTTGAGGAGGCAATTGCGGCGATTGACGCGAATAAAGAGATTGCTCAGGAGAATGCGGATGTGCTGGCTACCGCATTGCGTCAGGCCAATATCGATATTGTCGGTGGTGAAGGCGACTTCTTTGAAGCATTTGCCAAGTCCCTGCATATTGGTAAGGCTGTAGAAGGTGCAGTAAATAAAAGCCCGGCTATCAAGGCCATCCTTGAGAAAACCCTTGGTAAAGATGTCGGTACGATTATCGAGGGTATGGTAAAGAAAGAAACTGAAGAATCCTGATCCATATAGGCGCATGTTATCTGCATGCGCCTTGTTTCTTTGTGACTTAAATGTAATTGGATTCAGGATTTTAAGGAGTCATCAGGGTGGAAGAGCAAGAAAATACCGCCAGTGTTGTCGACGCAGCTGTTGAGCAAGGAGGCGCTTACGAAATTATTCGCAAGCGCTTGCTAGAGCAAGGCAGAGAGCTGGAAGCCAAAGCAAAAAAACTCAACGAGAGCCGCTTGGTTGAGTTTGGCAGCTCGGAAATGTCAGTGGCTTCCCGGGTGCGAGTGCGCACGGAGAATAACTGTGTTGCCCGTGATGTTGTTCAGGTTGGTGAGTATCTCGTTTTTGGCTATAACGTCTTCATTGGCCTAAAAAGCGAAACAAAAGTTACTGATGTGTTTTCGTTGTTCAAAATTGTTCACAGCGAAGAAGGCGCGCCTCAGCTTGAAGAAGTGGGCTTGCGAGGTAGTTTCCTTGATCAAAGCAGTTTTGTTAACGACTTTAAAGAACTGTACAGCTTTTATAAAAATTCGCGCCTGGTAGAACTGACCATCAACAATGGCAAATTACTGGCTGGTTTTCAGATTGGTGAGCGTGCTGAAGACAAGCGTGTTTTTCGCTGGTCCGTTTCTGCTGACGGCGCGAAGGTATCCTATATTGATAATCGTGGTGAGCGGGATATTGAATTGCCGCCACGCTATGACTTTGAATGGCAGGATGTGACGCGGGAATTTACTGTCCATGGACGCCATCCCCATTTTAATATTCTTGATACAGTATTTGTGGAGACGGTCGGTGGCGACTTAACAGTTAAGATAGAAAATAATACCGATGACGGCCTTGGTATTTACCGTGAGCCAGTAGATGATCCAACTCAGTCTCTTGATGATGCAGATGTGTCGTTTGCCAGCGTTGGTGATTTTATTCTTCTGCGAATTCGCCCCTATAGAGAAGAGGTTTGGCGTTACCTGGTTTACAACCGGGTAACCCGTGAGGTGTCCCGGGTAGATGCTATCGGAGAGTCCTGTGTGCAGCTGCCGGAAAATCACGGCATTATCTTTCCTGGTGGTTATTATTTGCAAACCGGCGAATTCAAGACTTTCGATGAGCAATCCCAGGGACTGCGTTTCAAGCGTGTAATCAAATCACCCAATGGTGAAGATGTGCTCTATGTATTTTACGAGCCCGTTGCAGGCTTGTGTGCGTTGTTTTCCTACAACCTGATTAACAAAGAATTACAAAATCCGATTTACGGTAATGGTTATGCGCTCGCAGCCAATGGGCAACTGATCATTCTTTCCGCTGAGGGCGAGCCGACCCGGGTGCACCCGATGCAGATATGGGATACCCAGTTTGTCAGTGTTGAGTACGCAAGCAATAAGCCGGCGAGTCAGAACTTTTATGGCCGTATTGGTAATGCTGAACTGGTGCGCGGCATTTCTGATTTCTACAGTATTGGCCGATTGATTAATAATCAAAAAGTATCGGCGGCCTTATACGAAGAGCTCAGCAGTAGTGCACGCAAAATGTTTGATGCTTATTACTGGTTGCAGGAGCCGGAAACCGATGGTATTGCGGGTGTGCTGCAGTCAGTGTCAGAAACAGCAGAGCTGGTGCTCGATGAATTTGAAAAAGTTGAGAGTATTCGTGAGCAAGCTATTACCGCGATGCGGGAAGCGGAGACAGCTCAAAAAGATATTTTCCAGCTTCTGCATCCGGATAGTTGGGAAACCCCGGAAGAATTTGTCGATGCGCTGGACCGTATTCGCCACCAGCGAGGGCATTTGCTCACGATTAAGGAATACCGCTATATCGATGTGGCGCGTATTGATGAACTGGATGCAGAGCTGGTTGAAAAACAAGCCGAGCTTGGCGAGCTCACAGTTGAATTTTTGGCTCGTGAAGATGCGCTGGATCACTATCATCGCCGTATTAATGAGCTCAACAAAAAGATAGAAATTGTAGAAACTGTTGCTCAGCTTGAGCCGCATCTTGAAGCAGCGGAAAAGATTGCGACAGGGCTGGATTTATTGTCCGAGTTAATGGCAACGCTGAAGGTCAGTGATGCAACATTGCGCACGCGTATTATTGACGCGATTACCGAGGTCTATTCAAAGCTCAACCAGACCCGTGCCAGTGCCAAACACAAGCAGAAAAATCTGGGATCCGAAGAGGCCGTAGCGCAGTTTGGTGCCCAGTTCAAACTGTTCTCACAGAGTGTGGCAAATGCGCTTGGTATGGCGAGTACACCGGAGAAATGTGACGAGCAATTGTCCCGATTATTGGTGCAGCTTGAAGAACTGGAAAGTCAGTTTAGCGGTTTTGACCAGTTTCTTACGGATATTCTCGATAAGCGTGAAGAAATTTACGAATCATTTGAAAATCACAAGCAGCAGTTGCTTGATGAGCGCCAGCGCAAGGCGCAAAGTGTAGCTGATGCCGCTGCGCGTATTTTGCAGAGCATTGAGCGGCGTTCCATGAAATTTACCGAAGCAGAAGAGCTTAACACCTATTTTGCTTCCGATGCGCTTGTATTGAAAGTTTATGAATTGGTTGAGCAATTGCGTGAACTGGATGATGCGGTCAAGGCTGATGATGTGGAAGCGCGTTTTAAGGCGAGCAAGGAACAGGCTTTGCGAGCACTGCGCGACAAAAGTGATATTTATGAAGAAGGCGGCAATATTATCAAGCTTGGGCCGCGGCACAAGTTCAGTGTTAATAGTCAGGAACTGGATTTAACAATTATCCCCCGCGATGGCGAGCTTAATATTCATCTTACTGGCACAGACTTTTTTGAAGAAATCAATAATGAGCGTTTGAATGAGCTGCGCGAATATTGGGATATCTCCCTCGAGTCTGAATCACCACAGGTTTATCGCGCTGAATATCTGGCCTGGTCTATACTCCATGGAGCCCAGACCGGGCTTGAAGGTTTGTCCATGGATAAACTCAAGCAGGTGCTACTTGAAGAGAGTGATATTCTAAAGCTGGTTAGAGATTTCACAACGCCGCGTTATAAAGAAGGCTACGAGAAAGGTATTCATGACCACGATGCGGTATTGCTTTTGAAAAAAGTTGTGCCGGCGGTTGAGAGTGCAGGCCTGTTGCGCTTTGATCCACTCTGCCGCGGTTTTGCGGCGGTATTCTGGGCAAATACACAGAATAATGAGAAGCAGCAATTCTGGATTGAGCGCGCTAACTCGGCTGCGCGTATGGAGAATGTGTTTGCCAGTCGCAAGGCGCTGGATCTACTGGTACAGGAAGTTGATGCATTGATGCAGGAATTTTTGCGGAAATTTCCGATAGCCATTGAAAAGCAGGCAATCAGTCGTGCGGCACATTATCTGGTTGCTGAACTAAGCCAGGATATTGTCGCGTTTCAAACCAGTCGCTATGCAAGACACCTCGCGGATGAATTAAAACGCTCCCTGGATGATCAGAGCTGGCGTAAATACCAACTGGCGTTAGAGAAAATCAAGGGCCTTGTGGCAGATCGCTGGCAACTAACGCAAGCCTGGTTGCAGGCGATGGTTGATGGCAAAGACCTTCAGCACTTGCAGCGTTACATACCTGAAGCGATTGGTTTAATTAATTGTGACCAGCGCATTGATCGTCAGGCGACGGAAACTGATCTCGAACTGAAAGTCGATAATCTGATGGGTGATCATCCTCTGATCTCAGAACGCTCGCTGTCTTTCGCACTGGATGACTTTCTCAGTCGGCTCGATCATCACCGTCATGTGGTGATTCCAGGCTATCATGCTTATCTCGATTTACGTCAGGAAATTATTGATGAAGAGCGGGACAAGTTGCGGCTTAAGGAGTATAAGCCCCGTCCGTTAAGCTCGTTTGTGCGTAACAAACTGATTAATGATGTTTATTTGCCGATTATAGGTGATAACCTGGCTAAACAGATGGGCACGGTTGGTGAAAATAAACGCACCGATCTGATGGGACTGTTAATGATGATCTCGCCACCGGGTTACGGTAAAACTACCTTAATGGAATATGTGGCGAGTCGCCTCGGTTTGATTTTTATGAAAATCAACTGTCCGTCCCTCGGTCACGATGTTCTGTCGCTGGATCCGGTACAGGCGCCCAATGCTACTGCGCGGCAGGAGCTTATCAAGCTCAACCTTGGCCTGGAGATGGGCAGTAATGTGATGCTCTATCTCGACGATATTCAGCATACACATCCCGAGTTTTTACAAAAATTCATTTCTCTTTGTGATGGTACGCGCCGTATTGAGGGGGTTTGGAAAGATAAGACTAAAACCTATGATATGCGTGGTAAAAAATTCTGCGTGGTTATGGCGGGTAATCCGTATACAGAATCTGGCGAGATGTTCAAAATCCCCGATATGCTTGCCAATCGTGCTGATATTTATAACCTCGGTGATATTCTCGGTGGTACAGAAGAGCAGTTTGAACTTAGTTATATCGAGAACAGCATGACTTCAAATCCGGCGCTGGCACCACTCGCTACGCGGGAAATGGGTGATATCTATAAACTGATTGATTTGGCCAAAGGTAAACCGGTGGCTACAACAGATTTGAGTCACAGCTATAGTGGTGCCGAAATTAATGAAATCACAGAAGTATTTAAAAAGATGTTTGTTGTACAGGATGTGATTCTCAAGGTTAACCAACAGTATATTGCTTCGGCGGCTCAGGCTGACAAGTACCGCACAGAACCACCATTCAAGCTGCAAGGCAGTTATCGTAATATGAATAAGATGGTGGAAAAAATCTCTGCGGTCATGAACGAAGAAGAGCTTATGACAATGATTGCGGATCACTACCTTGGTGAAGCGCAGTTGCTTACCAGTGGTGCTGAAGAGAACCTGTTAAAACTGGCGGAACTGCGTGGCAATATGACCGGGGAAGAGCAGCAACGCTGGGAACAGATCAAGCGAGACTTCTTGCGCAATAAATCCATGGGCGGTGATGACGCAGATTCGGCGACCAAAGTGGCTAACCAGATTGCCCATGTGGCGGAAAATCTCAGTGATCTACAGTCAGGCATGCAAGGACTTGCGCCGTCGTTGGCGGGCTTGCAGCAGGAAGTGTCAGGTGTGCAGCAAGCGATTGAGAAAGAATCCGGTTTGCGTGAACCACTTGCAGATATTGTAAGCCAGTTGCAGGCCTTGCAGGGTGGACTTGCCAACCCGAGTATCAATGTAACGCTGGATAATCAGCCATTTGAAGAGCTTGGAAAACTTTCGCATGTGCTTGATGACACAGTGGGTCGTTTAATGACAGCGGTGGAAAAATCGGTGGATTTTGATATTACGATTATTCGTCGTATCACCAAACTGTCGGCAGAATTGCGTACTTTCTCGGAAAAAACACAACTCTCCAGAAGCAGCAAGAAAGTATTGGATGATTTTGAAGGGCTCGTCAACGACAAGCCAAAAACCAGAGGTGCGAAGTCGGCAGCAAAGACCAGGAACAAAGCCCGAACGGCGAAAACAAAAAAGCCAGGTAGGGCACGCAAACCCGCGTCACCGAAACAGGATAAAACCTGAAGAGCAGATTATGCCGATAGCGCATATGGATAGATAAGCCAGTGATTGACGCAATAAAACAACGTTTTGTTATTGTGTTATCACTATTGGTATTAATCTGGTTGGCATCGATTTTTGCTTTTGTGCTGGATCCGAAGCCCTTACCAGGTATTCTGCCACGAACGATCCAGGGCTTGCCGGGCATTGTGTTTGCACCGTTTATACATGGCAGTTTTAATCATCTGCTGGTAAATACGGTGGGCTTGTTTGGCCTGAGCTGGATGGTTGCCTGGCGTGGAGCGGGCTACTTTGCATTGTGCACGGCAAGCATTATTATTATCGGTGGTTTGGGTGTCTGGCTATTTGGGCGTTTTAACTATCATATCGGTGCCAGTGGGTTGATATTTGGTTATCTGGGGTTCCTGGTTGCACGGGCTTTTGTAGAAAAAAGCTTTCGTGCGATTCTTTTTGCGGCACTGGTTGTGTTTTTATATGGGGGAATGATTTGGGGAATATTGCCGTCAGATCCGCGCATTTCCTGGGAGGCGCATTTGTTCGGTTTGCTGGCGGGTGTATTCACCTCTGTATTGATGGCAAACGTTAAAGGTAAACCACTGGTTTAACAAGGAAAGCATTGTGTATCGACAGCTAGCTCTTGAAAAAACGTGCGACACGATTGCTGTTCTGCAGAACAGGATTTATGAGCGCTTTCCCGACTCGGGTTTGTACCAGGTTTGCTGTGAATTACATGATATCGCCGATGAAACGCGCCACAATCTGGAAATTATTCAACGACCCAATTACTGGTTACGCAGTGGTGTTGCATTTGTCATTTTCCTTGCGGTGTGTTTGTTTGTATATGGTGCGTTTTCCCTGGAGTTTGAGATTGGCACCTCACACTTTGTGGAGTTTATCCAGATTGTCGAAGCGGGTTTGAACGATTTGATTTTAATCGGTGCCGCAGTTTTTTTTCTGATTACGCTTGAAGCGCGCTGGAAGCGTACCAAAACACTTCGCGCACTTAATGAGTTGCGTGCGGTTGCTCATGTGATTGATATGCATCAGCTAACTAAAGATCCTACAGATCGAACAGCTGGCAAGGCGACCAAGGCATCGCCGGTACAGACGATGAGTCGTTTTGAACTAGGTCGCTACCTGGACTACTGTAGCGAAATGCTGTCGCTCACAAGTAAGTTGGCTGCTGTTTATGGTCAGAGTATCCCCGATCCGGAAGTTATCGGTGTGGTTAATGAAATTGAAAGTCTGACTACGGGGCTAAGTCGTAAGATTTGGCAGAAGATTATGATTCTTGATCAATTAAAAAATAATTAGTGACACAAGGCTGTTATTTCCCTGCCTGCCCACAATACATATACCCGACAAATCTCGGTGCACCTTCCATATAAAGATTTTCCTGCTGTGTGATTTTGAAATCACAGGATTCAATATAATCACTAATCGGGCGATTCAGGTGGCAACCGCCTGCAAATTTTTTCCACATAGGTGTCAGTCTGTCCTGCCAGCGACTAACTTTGGATTCCGGAGAACGGCCGTGCTCACAAAATAGTAACAGCCCATCGGGCTTCAATACCCGGCGCATCTGTTGCAATGCGGCTTGCCAATCGGGAATTGTGCAAAGGGTATAGGTCAGTAACACCGTATCGACGCTATTATCATCGAGCGGGATTTGTTCGCCGGGCAAATCGAGCCACTTTACTTCAACCGATGACTTGCGCAGGTTTTTCTCTGCTTTGTGTCGCATACCCATGGAGGGCTCCAGCCCCCATACAAAGTCAATCTTTTCATTATCGTACAGGGGCAGGTTAAGACCGGAACCCATACCTACTTCAAGCACAACACCTCTGGCCAGAGGGACCACTTTTTGTCGCAGCGCCATAATTGGCTTCATCGAACAGGAACAGTCGATGATGTGAGGCAAAATTTTATTTTCGTAAAAGCTCATGGTGTCTCCACTAATGTGAGCTCTGCTTATTTAAGCTCTATTTGTGTAGTCCCAGTGCGGGCAGTAAGCGGCGTGTTAAAAATGCCCGCATTTCCTTGTCATTGCGTTTTTTGCCGCCATCAACAATGAGTAATGATAGAGTAAAACGTGTTGTCACTTCGACAATCTCTTCAATATCCGGCATATAGCGGCTATCGTGGTTAAGAATTTCAGCAAACAGGGCGTGCCTGATTTCAAGGCTCTCCTGGGAGGCGAGTGCGCGTTCATTGATATAGCTTGCCATTTCATTTTTAACCGCAAGGCCCAGGTAGGGCTCTTTGGGTAGCTGTTTAAAGGTAAACATAATAGCTTCTATAACGCGTTCTGCCGGTGTATCGAACTGGCTGATATGGTTGAAGAGTTTTTGGCCGAAGCGGAAACCTACCTGCAATAGTGCGGCTTGCACAATATCTTCCTTGCCAGGGAAGTAGCGATAAACTGTCGGGCGGGTGACGCCGGCTTCGTGGGCAATATCATTAAGGCTGGTTTTATCAACCCCCCAGCGATCCAGGCAGGTCAGTGTCGCATCGATAATACGTTGCTCGGTTTCGGTAAATTCCCCATCTGTGAACGGGATTACACTGGCCTGTGACATTGGCTACCTTTATGTCGATTGCTGCTAATTTCTGTATTTTACATATTTACTAAAAATGTAAAGTTGTATAGTATCCAGAGCTTGGGTTAATTTCAATACCCTGTGGCGAATATCGATAATGGTCGTTACAGAATAAATAAGTAAGGTAAGTGCTATGGTAGAAAGCATGACAGCAACTGCGACAGAAGAGAGTTCTCGCCATCCAGGGGGGCGAACTCCACCGGCATTACAGGGTGGGCTGCCACTGCTTGGACATCTGGTGCAATTTGCCATGAACCCCTATCGCTTTATGCAGGCCGCCCACGATGAGGGTGGGGATGTGGTGTCATTCAAAATGTTCAACCAGCGTATCGTACTGTTAACCGGTGCGGAGGCGAGTAATGCGTTCTATCGTGCACCGGATGAACAGCTTGACCAATCAGCTGCTTACAAACTTATGACACCGATTTTTGGTGAAGGTATTGTTTTTGACGCGCCAATTGAACGCAAAAACGAACAACTGCGTATGTTGATGCCATCGCTGCGTGTCGATGCCATGCGAACCCACTCTGAAAAAATTGTTCAGGAAGTGGAAGACCTTGTTAAAGACTGGGGAGATATTGGTGAAATAGAGCTTGTTGAGGAAATGAAAAAACTCACCATCAATACAGCAAGTCACTGTTTGCTGGGTAAGGAGTTTCGTTATGAGATCAGTGAGGAATTTGCAGAAATCTACCACGATCTTGAAAAGGGGATTAACCCTCTAGCCTATCACTATCCGAATTTACCAATCCCGGCATTCATTAAGCGTGACAAAGCACGCAAGCGCCTCGAAAAACTTGTCGGTGATATTGTCACCAGGCGTCAGCGCTCTTCTGAAAAACCTGACGACATGTTTCAGACGCTGATTGATACCACCTATAAAGACGGTACCAGCCTCACCCATAATGAAATTACCGGTATGTTGCTCGGGGCAATTTTTGCCGGCCACCACACCAGCTCGGGTACTGCTGCCTGGGTGTTAATTGAGCTGCTACGCCAACCCCATCTGCTTAAAGAAGTAAAGGAAGAACTGGATGAAGTGATTGGCGATGGTGAGGTGACATTCGAAACTCTGCGGGAGATACCCAGGCTGGAAAATGTCTTGAAAGAAGTGCTGCGCTTACACCCTCCACTTATTGTGTTGATGCGTCAGGTTGATCAGGACTTAAATGTTGGCGATTACACGGTGCCTGCTGGTGATATGGTTTGGGCCTCTCCGCCGGTTACACAGCGTATTGGTGAACTTTTCCCCGATCCTGAGAAATTTGATCCGCATCGCTATGATCCAGGTCGTGAGGAAGATCGAAACCTTGATGCCTATCAGCCATTTGGTGGTGGTAAACACAAGTGTTCTGGTAATGCCTTTGCGCTGTTTCAGATCAAGGCGATTTTTTGTGTGCTGCTACGCCGTTACGAATTTGAGTTTTGTGTAGACGAATCTAATTATGTTGATGATTATACGCAAATGATTGTACAGCCACGCTCACCTTGTCGTATTCGTTATCGCAAGATCAACGGAGGTGTAAGTCAACAGAAGAAGACAGCGGGCGCTGTAGATAGTGTTGCTACCAAGGCTGGCAGAGCATTTAAAATGCAGGTGGATCGTGGTTTATGTCAGGGACACGCTGTGTGTGCTGGCGAGGCACCGGAAATTTTTGCCATGGATGCAGAGGGTAATATGATTTTGCGTACAGAAGACCCGGATAGTCAATTGATTGCCAAAGCAGAAAAAGCGGTTGAGTTTTGCCCCAATCAGGCTTTATCTATTGAGTATGCATCACTTGAAACGAATAGAGAAAATGAGGAGTAAATAATGTCTGAATATAGTCGAGCGGAAATTGAAGAAATGATGGAGAAATGGCTACAGGCTAACAAGGATGCTGAAGCCGAGGGAGATTGGGTTAAACATCTCGGGGCTATGTACACCGACGATGCGCATTACTCCTGGAATATTGGTCCCTATGAGGAGTTTAATGCCTACGGCCGCAAGGAAATTGAAGAGCTTGCGATCGGCTATCAAATGGATGGCTTTCAGGGGTGGGAGTATCCATATCACGATATTATTATTGATGAAAAGCGTGGCACAGTCGTGTGCTTCTGGAAGCAGATTGGCCCTGGCCGCCGTGCCGATGGGTCTCGCTATGAAATTGCCGGTATTGGTGGCTCCTGGTTTGAGTACGCTGGCGATTTTAAATGGAAGTGGCAAAAAGATTTCTTCGATTTTGGCAATGCAAAAGAAATGTTTTTTGAAATGGCTGGTGATGGTCACCTCAATGATATTGTTAAGAAGAAAATACAGCGCCAGGCCCGTGGAGAGTTATTGCCGGGCCACTATCCTATCGGACATAAACCCAATCTGGCCAGGAAAGTAAAAAACCTGCTTGCAATGATTAAAATTGCCCTGTTGGGTAAATAGCCGGTACGTGAGAAATCTATTATGACTGAAACAGATTTGGCGCCGCGCTGGTTGGCGGAGAACAGAAACAAAGCCGCAGCAGAGCGCTTTTTTCTAATTTACTCCCCGGTCTGGATGACACTCATGGGTCTGGTGATGGTCACCGGGCTTGTGCAGTCGTTTAATGAATGGATTTATAACCTGTTTGGGTTGTTTCTAATGCTGCCGTTTATCGTGGTGCCTGCAATAATGCATAACACCATTGATCCGGGTCATAAGTGGTATGAATCGTTCTGGTTCAAGTCCAACCTCTATATGTGGTCGTTTGTATTTTTTGGCTCCTATTTCGGCTCCGAGTATTTCTTTGATGTGCTAGGTATGGTGTATGACTACCCGATGATTGAAACGACCAATTTCGATGCGGCGCTGCTTGGTAGTGGTGAGCAGAAAGTACCCTGGGTGATGTACTTTCTCGCACACGCTTATTTTATGACGTATCACACCACTGCTGTGGTGGTGCTGCGTCGTATTAAAACATCCGCAATGCCGGCCAAGCACATACTTTGGCCAGTTATGATCTTTGTTATCGGTTACTTCTGGGCCTGGATGGAAACCAAAGCGATGGCCAACCCGTTTATCGAACAGCAGTTTTATTACAAGGACATGGCGCGTATGCTTGCCTATGGTTCGATCATGTATGCGTTCTATTTTTTGGCCAGCTTCCCGATTTACTATTTTCTTGATGAAAATAAAGATCACCGCTGGACGGTGTGGCATACATTTACCGCGAGCTGTACCGCGAGCCTGCTGACTTTATATTTGCTGGACTTCTGGACTCACTGGGTTGGGCCTATTTACTAGGTTTATGTAACTTTATGTTTCTAAAGGAAAAAACTTACAGAGCCATATTTTTTGCAAAAAACAGATTCGTTGAAATACCTGGTTTTTCAGGCTGCCCTTTGGCGTAAGATATAGATATTTACATCGTATGCACAATGTAAATATTGGAAGTTGTTTATCCCTGCTAATTAACTGTGGAGCACCGTTATGAAATTTTCACTCACGTTAACCTTTAACCCTGTCGATGACCAGGTACCGCTGGCAGTAGCAGCGGATGAACTGGGTTTTCATTCTATCAATATTGGTGATGGCCTGTTTTTCTATGATGAAACTTCGGTTGACTACCCCTACACCGACAGTGGTGCGCGTTACTGGAGTGCGAATACACCTTTCCTTGACCCGTTCTGTGCGATTTCGGCAATGGGCGCAAAAACCAAAAACGTACGCTTCCTGGTTAATGTGTTGAAGCTGCCGGTACGCCGCCCACTGCTGGTTGCCAAGCAGTGTGGTACGACGGCCTACCTGACGGATGACCGATTAACGCTTGGTGTGGGCTTGAGTCCGTGGCCGGAAGATTTCTCCATCAATGGTGAAGAATGGAGTAATCGTGGGCCGCGCTGTGCTGAAATGATTGATGTATTACGCACTTATCTCGACGGTGAAGACCATGAGTATAAAGGCAAATACTATGAAATTCCGAAGCTGTCGATTAATCCTGTGCCGAAAAAGCCGATGCCGATTGTTATCGGCGGTTCTGCAGAAGTCGTGCTCAAACGCGCAGCGCGCATTGCGGATGGTTTTGCATCACCGAATACAACAGCCGATAATATTGGCGAAATGATTCGTAAGATCAACGAATACCGCAAGGAATACGGTACTGATAACAAGCCGTTTGAAATGATATCAGTGGCTACGGATATCTTTGATCTCGATGGTCATAAGCGTTTGCAAGACATGGGTGTCACTGAGGCCTGTGTGATGCCGTGGTTTTATTACGGCGGCAAGTTTAAATCGGATATGGATTTTAAAATTGACTCCATGAAGAGATTCCAGGACGATGTGATGTCGAAATTGTCATAAGCGGAATCTTGTATCAGGATTTCTGACCAGGAAAGGGGAGGGCCGATGAAAGTTAACAGGTTGAGTGTGGCAGCAGTACTGCTGTCAATATTGGTAATACAGCCGGTGGTTGCGGAGGAAGGTACAGCAGAATTTAACTTTCTCGGCAGTGGTAGTGTTTCCTACAAAAATATTACCTTTGATTTGCCCGCAGTTGGGGCGTCATTTGAGCCTTCCCTGATTACACTTGGTCTTCACGGTACCTTAAGTTACGGTAATTTTTTCACCACCATCAACTACGACGACACAATCAGTGATGATACACAATATTCCAATGGCGGCAGTTTGTTGTTGATGTCGCGACAGGATGCGGATCTCTCTTTTGGCTACTACCTTGGCAGAGGCTTTTCCGCATTTGCCGGTTACAAGGATGGTGAATTAAATGTCGATGTGATTGGTGAAATTGAAAATAATATGCCAGTTGCACCTTACGCTGTTGTATTTACCGATAAAGGTCCTTATGTGGGAGCCAGTTACACCTATGCCATGACGAACAGCTCGCTGAGCTTTAGTTTAGCCTACGCGGATATGGATGGTGACGTTGCGTTTGGCACTGGTGCAACCAGTGGTGATACCACCGGGTTTAGCTATAACATGGCCTGGAATATCCCGGTCGGTGAGAATACAACATTTATTTCCAAGCTGAACCTGACCCGTTACGATTTTGACGACAAGGAAAAAGGTACAGTTGATGGTAGTAATAATCCACAGGATCTAAGCTTTGAGCAGGAATTTAATGTGCTGAGCTTTGCGATTGCACATTATTTTTAATTTTATCCACTAATACTATTTGAACGGAGCCAGCAATGAAAACAAAAGCTGCTGTCGCCTGGGAAGCGGGCAAACCTCTGAGTGTAGAAGAAGTTGATCTGGAAGGCCCAAAAGCCGGTGAAGTGCTGGTGCGCCTTGTGGCAACAGGTGTCTGTCATACAGATGCGTTTACCTTAAGTGGTGATGACCCGGAAGGACTGTTTCCCTGTATTCTCGGCCATGAGGGTGGTGGAGTGGTTGAAGAAATCGGTGAAGGTGTGACATCCGTTGCTGTCGGCGATCATGTGATTCCACTTTATACACCGGAGTGTGGCGAGTGTAAGTTCTGTAAATCGGGTAAAACCAATCTTTGTCAGGCGATTCGTGTTACGCAGGGGCAGGGTGTTATGCCGGATGGTACTTCCCGCTTTTCAAAAGATGGCAAGATGCTCCACCACTTCATGGGTACGTCAACTTTCTCGGAATACACCGTGCTGCCGGAAATTGCTGTTGCCAAAGTTAATAAAGAAGCGCCGCTTGATAAAGTATGTCTGCTGGGTTGTGGTATATCTACGGGCATTGGTGCAGTACTCAATACCGCAAAAGTGGAAGCAGGCTCTACAGTGGCGATTTTTGGTCTCGGTGGCGTGGGGCTAAGTGCCGTGCAGGGTGCTGTAATGGCCAAGGCTTCGCGCATTGTGGTGGTGGATATTAATGAAGACAAGTTTGAAATGGCAAAAATGCTTGGTGCTACGGATTGTGTTAACCCGAAGGACTATGATCAGCCGATTCAGGATGTGATCGTTGATTTAACAGATGGTGGTGTGGACTATTCATTTGAGTGTATCGGCAATGTCAATACCATGCGTTCTGCGCTTGAGTGTTGCCACAAGGGCTGGGGTGAGTCGACGATTATTGGTGTTGCGGGAGCGGGTCAGGAGATTACTACTCGCCCATTTCAGCTTGTCACGGGCCGCGTCTGGAGAGGTTCAGCGTTTGGCGGGGTAAAAGGTCGTTCGCAATTGCCGGAGTATGTTGAGCAGTATATGCGTGGTGAAATCAAAATTGACGAGATGGTGACCTATACCATGCCACTGGAAGATATTAATAGAGCCTTTGACCTTATGCACGAAGGTAAATCGATTCGCAGTGTAATTCTCTACTAATAGCAGGTGCCACTGTGGAACAGTTATCCGATGTAAAAATCTTTGGTGGGCGTCAGATTCAATTTAAACATCGCTCTACAGTGAATCACTGTGATATGCAATGTTCAATCTATCTTCCGCCAGCGGCTGAATCAGGTAAGGTGCCCGTGCTGTACTGGCTTTCCGGTCTCACCTGTACAGATGAAAATTTTGTTACCAAGGCTGGTGCCCAGCGTTATGCGGCTGAGCATGGTGTAGCCGTTGTGGCACCGGATACAAGCCCGCGCGGAGAGGACGTTCCTGATGATGCTGATGGTGGTTGGGATTTTGGCCTTGGGGCGGGTTTTTATGTGTCTGCTACTGAGGCGCCCTGGAGCGAACATTACCATATGTATGAGTATGTGGTTGATGAATTGCCTGCCCTGATTAACGAACATTTCCCCGTTGATGGTGAGCGCCAGTCAATCTTTGGGCACTCTATGGGAGGACATGGTGCTTTAACGATTGCGCTAAAGAACCCGCAGCGATATCACAGTGTGTCTGCTTTTGCGCCGATTTGTTCGCCACTTAACTGTCCTTGGGGCGAAAAAGCGCTTGGCAACTACATTGGGAGTGACAAACAGGCGTGGGAGCAATATGACAGTTGTAGTCTGGTGCGCGCTGCAGAGGATAAAAAGTTTGAATTGCTGGTTGATCAGGGGGTTGCCGATAGTTTCCTTGCTGAACAGTTGAAGCCGGAACTGCTGACCCAGGCCTGCAGTGACAATGATTACCCGCTAACCCTGCGTATGCAGGATGGTTATGACCACAGTTACTACTTTATTGCCACATTCATTGGCGAGCACATTGCCTTTCATGCCAAGCAGCTGCAGACCGCTTAATCAATCAAATTGACGACTTCGTCATTTTTTCTCAAGGTGTTTATATGACAGATTTTGTAAAAATTGAGAAGCCCCGACCGGGTATTACAGTGATTAAAATGGATCGTCCGGATCGTATGAACGCGATGGCGTTTGATGTGATGGTGCCGCTCAAGGAAGCTTTTGAAGAGGTGAGTTTTGATAATGATTGCCGAGTGGTGATTCTAACCGGAGAGGGTAAAGGCTTTTGCTCCGGCGCTGATCTGAAAGACCCTGGCTATTTACCAATCTTCGATGGTCTGACCATGCCGGGCATTGCGCGTCGTGCAATGAAAGTGCTGGATGATGTTATCCACGCGGTTCAGACCATGCACCAACCAGTTATTGGTGCGATCAATGGGCCTGCAATTGGTGGTGGTTTTTGCCTGAGTTTGATTACCGATATTCGTGTTGCATCAGATACAGCAGTGTTTCGCGCGGCTGGTATTAATAATGGTCTGACAGCATCAGAGCTTGGTTTGAGTTATACCTTGCCGCGGGCCATCGGTTCATCGCGTGCCTTTGAAATTATGCTAACTGGTAAAGATGTTGATGCAGAGGAAGCAGAGCGTATCGGTCTGGTTTCCCAAGTGGTGCCGGGTGACCAGTTGATGGATGCATGTTTTGCTATGGCTGAAAGGATTATGGGGTATTCGCAGCTTGGGGTTGAGTTAACCAAGCAGATGCTGTGGTCGAGTCTCAGTGCCAGCAGTTTGTCGACACATATTAACCATGAGGGGCATGCACAGTTATATGTGCGTATGACCACCGAAAACTTCCAGGAAGCGATCAAGGCTCGCAAGGAAAAACGCGATCCTGTATTTAAGGATTAAGGGCGTAAACACTAATTCAACGTAAATCTGACGTAAAAAGTTATGAGCAAATTTAATAAACTATTTGAGCCAATTAAAATTGGCAGTATGGAGTTGCGTAATCGTATTGTGATGGCGCCAATGACGGTAGATTATGCAAACGATGACGAAACACCATCTGAACGGCACATTGCTTACTATGCGGAGCGTGCGCGAGGTGGTGCCGGACTAATCACGATGGAAGTGGTGACGGTGGATGAAGAGCATCGCTATCAACAGCACTCACTAGGGCTCTATAACGATGAATTGATTCCGCACCATAAAAAACTTGTGGATGCTGTGCATGCGCATGGAGCAAAGATTGTTCCGCAAATTTCTCATACTGGCCCGGAATCGCTCGGTAGCTTTTACAAGGGAATTCAGCCGATAGGGCCGTCAGTAATTCGTACCCAGACTACGATGCAGGTTTGTCGAGAGCTCGATATTGAGGAGATTCCTCGTTATGTTGCGATGTATGGTGATGCTGCGCGCCGTGCCGAGCAAGCAGGTTATGATGGTATTGAGCTGCATGCGGCGCACTCTTATATGTTGCTCGGTTCGTTTTTATCGCCATTACGCAATTTTCGTAGTGATGAGTACGGTGGAAAGTTGCCAGGGCGTATGAAACTGTTACTCGAAGTGCTTGCTGATATTCGCAGCAAGGTAGATGCAGATTTTCCGATTCATTTGCGTTTGTCCGGCAATGAGCGTGAATCCGGTGGGCGTGAAATCAACGAAACGGTACGTATGGCGCCACTGCTTGTCGAAGCTGGTGTCAGTGCATTCCATGTCAGTGGTGG
The DNA here is from genome assembly GCA_028280345.1 of Pseudomonadales bacterium. Classification (GTDB taxonomy): domain Bacteria; phylum Pseudomonadota; class Gammaproteobacteria; order Pseudomonadales; family UBA7239; genus JANQLY01. The sequence goes on from JANQLY010000004.1 coordinate 306,771, forward strand.
TGTGGGTGATGCGAATATCACTCAGATTATCCCAAGCTCCGAATACGCCAATGGCTATAACGTCAATATGGCAACTGCGATCAAGCGTGTCGTGGATGTGCCAGTGATGGCGGTAGGACGCAATATGAAGGTGGAAGACGCAGAAACGCTATTACAAAATGACCAGGTAGATATGGTGGTTATGGGGCGTGCACTGTTTGCAGACCCGGAACTGCCGAACAAGGCGCAAGCTGGTGAGATTGCCAGTATTCGCCCGTGTAACTCCTGTCAGGATTGTGTGGATACGATTATGCGTGGTGGTGGTAGTGCCTGTGCGCTAAACGCTGCGAGTGGTCGTGAACACCTGTTTCCACTGCATGAGCTTGCGCAGGCCAGTAAGAAGGTGATTGTCGTTGGTGGCGGTGTTGCGGGTATGGAGGCTGCTCGGGTTGCTGCAGAGCGTGGTCATAGTGTGACTCTGGTGGAAAAATCTGCAGCATTGGGTGGTCAGTTTGATCTTGCGGCAAGTTTACTTAATGATCATCGTCCTTATCTGGATTGGCTGATTGCAGAGGTACAGCGCCTGCCGATAACGGTGCAGCTTGATAAAGAAGTAACCGCAGATACTGTTGCTGAATATTCGGCAGACGTCATTGTTGTTGCCAGCGGAGGTGTTAATACAGCGCCGGCATTTAATGGTGATGACCAGGCGCATGTGGTGACGGGTGAAAGCTTATACAAAGTGATTGCCACTGACTTTGAAGGCATTGATGGCGATGTGGTTGTGCTTGGAGGTAATGTAACAGCCGTAGAAATTGCTGATGCGCTGGCGCGTAAAACGACAGAACGTAATCTGGCGCCGGCAAAACGCTCAGTAACCTTGTTGAACTGGCAGCACCGCGTTGCTGATGGAGCAGGGAAAAAACGTCGCGGCGATGTTTGCCAGCGCCTCGATTTACATGGTGTTACCGTTTTAACCGGAATGGAAGTGGTGGAGATCGGGAAAGACAGCGTTGTATTTCGTCAGGAGGATCAATCAGTGCGCGAAGTGCCAGCGACGCATGTGCTGGTTAGTGACGCTGTCAGTGAAAACAATAGCTTATACGAGCAATTGCAAGGCAGCGCAGAAGAAGTTTATGCGATAGGTGATTGTGCCGGATTTGGTCTGGTGAAAAAAGCGATCAGTGATGCGTTTGATGTTGCTATGTCGTTATAGTTCTGACATAAACTCCTGTATTCTGTGACATTAAAATAAAATAAGACAATAAAAAAGCGCGGTCTAAACCGCGCTTTTTTATTGTTCAGTCACCAGTTATTCTTTGCCTTCGAGTTCTCGCACTTTTTGTTCTGCCCTTTCAACACGTTGTATATATTGCTCGGTAGGGCGATTGCCATTAATCGTTGCCTGACGGTCACCGTCACGAATAACTTTGGCCTCTTCAAGGTCTTTGCGGGCTTGTTCTAGGTCACGTTGTCGCTGTTGCTCCAGTTCACGTCGACTCGGTTGTGGAGGCTCCTTTGCTTTTTCATTTTCCAGAACTTCCGGGTCAAGAATTTCGTTTGATTTTGGTACATCGGTTGATGGGACGATATTGGGCTCCTGGATAGTAACCTCTTCAGCGCTTTCTCCGGCCATGGCGCAGTCTACATAAGTCACATTACCGCTGGCGTCAACTTCCTTGCAGACTTCGTGGCTATAGGCGCTGTTGCTTAATGCCAGTAACAATCCGGTTAAAGTGGTGATTAAATAAACATTTAATTGCGGTAGAATTTTCTGCATATCAGGCCCTGTATTTGCATGCGGTGATATTAGCAGTGTAATCGCTCTGATAACGCTTAGCAATCCGTGCCCCAAGGTGTGAAAAGCTGGAGAATTTGGACAATATCCTGGTGGGTGTGTTATCCTGGAAAATAATTTTTAGCTATAAAATTCAATAACTTAAGTGATGATGAAAATGCTGTCTGCAATACTTGATTCTGGTAAACACGGTTGCCTTTTCTGTGTTGTTTTATTTGGCGTTTTATTAGCGGGCTGTCAGTCCACGCCTAACTATCAGCTCGATCTGATGCAGGCACCCGGTATTTTCAGCGAAGCCGGAGCCGACCCATTTCCATCCGAGTTACCGATTGATAATGAGAATGATATTCCAATTTTTTATGCGACAGATCGTAAACCTGTAGTTGAGCAGAATGAGCGGCCATTCTATGAAAATGCCCGTGGTCATGCACTGCGCCTCGGGGTCGGTGAAGTCAAAATGGTGAGGCCGGGAATGACATGGGAAGAGGTGCGCGAAGTGTCATTGCTCAAGGCGCGCACCGACAAGTTTCCATTGCAGGTCGAGAGTATTAATGAAATGGGTTATATGCATGGCTCTGAAGACCTGATTTATGATAACCCGCTAACACCCGAAGAAATTGCGGCAGGTGAAAAAGAGTACGCCGAGGCCATTAACAGGCAATTGGAAAAAGCTGTTTTCAAGGATATCTATATCTATGTACATGGCTATAAAGTCGTGTTCGATAATCCTTTGCTGGTTGCCAGTGAACTGTGGCATTTTATGGGCTACCAGGGAGTTTATATCGCCTATGCATGGCCTTCCACACCAAAAACGCTGGCATATATGTCTGATGTTGAATCGGCGCAGTACAGCTCACATAACTTGAGAAAGTTTATCGAATTTCTGGCAGAGAATACCGAAGCGGAAAATATTCATGTGCTTGGTTATAGTGCGGGTACGCGAGTTGTCGTGAATGCGCTGCAACAGCTGGCATTGAAAAATGACACCTTGTCTGCTGAACAGCTCAATGATAAATATCGCCTTGGTGAAACCATACTGGTGGGCAGTGATTATGATCGTGATTTATTTATAGCTGCGCTTCAGGATGGTTTGTTAAACGTACAGGATCGCTTTACATTATATTTTTCATCCACAGACAAGGCGTTGACCATGTCGAGGTTTTTGTTTGGTCGCAATCGATTGGGCCAGATTCTGGAGGATGATACGATCAATGAAGAGAAAATGCGTCGCCTTGGTGTAGGAGAACGATTGCAGATCATTTATGTAAGTTCAGCTGAAGGTGCGTCGTCCGGTAATGGCCATGCCTACTTTCGCAGCAGTCCCTGGGTGAGCAGTGATGTATTGCTGACTTTTCGTTTCAGAGGAACACCGCAGGAGCGCGGCTTGATTGAAAGCGATTTAGTCCCTTTGGTATGGGCATTTCCTGACGATTATATGGAAACATTAAAACAGCGAGTGATTGAAGCGAACCTCAAACACTCGCAGGATAATGAATAGATATTAGAAGCGGGCAATCAAATAAACAGCCAGACCTGAATACTCCCATTCAAAAGAGCCGAGTAGATCACTGGTATCTGCATCCACGTTCATATCAAACGAACCGATTGAGGTGCCCACACCCCAATTGCGAGTAAAGTAGTACTCGGCGGCAACATTGGCGAGCAAGATATCACCGGCATAGTCGTCGATGGTGACATCAAGCCAGCGGAATCCGGCAATCAGGCGCCATTGATCAGTAGGATCATAACGATAGTTCAAACCAATCAGTGGCAGTGGCGCATCAATATCTTCCGTTGTGGAATATGAGCCATTAATAACAGTGACATTATTGTTTTTATCGGTAATTTCCCCGAAGGCATCAAGATCAAAGCTAATATCCATCCAGTGAATACCGGCAGTCAGACCGAGTGTATGTCGATCTCTTTTGAGGAAGTTCCAGTGGTATTCGATATCATAAATATTGGTTTTGACTTCACTATTAACAAAGGCACCCGCACCAATGGTTTGATCTTCATATTCAAGATCTTTGAGAACATTACGAGTTGCAGAGCGGCTTACGGGCAGATAGGTCAGGCCCAGGCTGTGGCGCGGGTTAATATCCCAGCGGAATTGAAAGCGGCCCAGACTATCCGAGTCGTCATAACCCAGATCATCTTCAAAATCGATTTCGGTACCCGCACCAAATTGCTTTGAACTGGCTTGAATACCCGCATTAAAATCGATGAGTGAGCCACCCAGTGTCAGGGTAAAGCGGGGGTCTTTGTCTTCTGCCATGGCTGTTGTGGCAAGTCCGGAGACTAACAGCGATGCCGTGAGCTGGATTAGGCGAGTGCGGGAAGTTTTCAATAGTTTCATGCGTATATCCTGTCTCTACGTGGTACCAAATCAGGTAAGAAAATGGGCTGCTGGAAAAGCTGGTCAGTTAGTGACCACTCGTATAGTATCGCAGTGTAACTGAAAAAGCAGGTTTTTCAAATCACATCCCGGCTGGCTTCAAGGCGGGGAGAACTGACCCGGAAGCAATACTATGCGTGGATTTATTATCAAATTTTCGTCTATTTTCTTTCTGCTTGTACCGCTGGCTTTTGCCAATTCTGAAGTCTCGGTTAAAGAGGTGCTCAGCAATGATGCAGATGTCGAGGCCGAAGAGTTGAAGCGTGAAGCCAGTACTCACAAGCTTAATGATGAGTTGCAACGGGATACACCGCGTTCGAGTATTCTTGGGTATTTGCAAGCTGCCCGTAGCGGTGACTATGAAAAGGCTGCCAAATACCTCGACTTGAGAAACTTGCCCGATGAAATTTCAGACATTGGCGGTGAAGAGCTGGCACGGCAATTGAAAGTTGTTCTGGACAGAACGCTATGGATAGAAATTGACGGTATGAACGATACCAATGACGGCCATAGCGATGATAATTTGCCATCGTATCGCGATCTGGTCGGTATGGTAAGTGCCAATGAAAAAGTGTATGAAATTTTGTATCAAAGAGTGCCTGGTGAAGGTAAAACCTTTATTTGGAAATTTTCCAATCGCACTGTGGCAGATATTCCCGAACTGTATGATCACCACGGCTTTAACCGTATAGAGGAAAAGCTTGAAGAAATCTTTCCACGCGGCAAGTTTCTCAAGATTGACTTGTGGATGTGGACACTTGCATTAACGGTGCTGTTTTTGAGTTTCTTTCTTGCCAAACCCATCTGCATGATTCTGGTTCTGCTGGTGCGCCGTATGCAGCCTGAGTTGCTTGGTGAAATAGAGCGTTTTATTAATGGCCCTGTGCGCTTCATGATCATGGTGTATATGGCCGTAATTCTTTATAGAAACAATTTCCACCTTACAGTCGAGGCTCAGGCGATTGCCAATGCGGGTACCATACGCATTGTTATCCATACCTGGTTTTTTGTTCGCCTGGTCAGTCTGGCCAAAGACTATTTTGCGAACCGACTTGAAAAAAATGATAAAGCAGAAGCCGTGGTGCTACTCCGACCACTAGCCACAGTATTAAAAATTATCATTGTTATCTTTGCCAGTTTACTGTGGCTCGATAACGTAGGTTATAACGTTACCACATTGATTGCGGGTCTCGGTATCGGTGGACTTGCTGTTGCATTAGCAGCACAGAAATCACTGGAAAATCTGCTGGGCACGATCACAATCTATGCTTCAGCGCCAATCAAAATCGGGGACTTTTGCAATGTGTCTGGCACGATGGGCACGGTTGAAGAAATCGGTTTGTGGGCGACACAAATTCGAACGCTGGATCGTTCCGTAATCTTTGTGCCGAATGCGCAACTTTCGGCAGGCATGATTGAAAACTTTTCAAAAAGAGACAAATTTCGTTTTTCACGCATTATCAATCTTGCGCATGAAACAGATCAGGAAGTGTTGTCATCGGCATTGCAGGAAATCGAGCAGTACCTCAAGCAAAATGACAGACTTGATCCGGACATTCAGCGCGTCAGGCTGGTTACGATTGGTGAGTACGGATTTGAGGTGGAGATATTCACCTTTATCCTCACGGTGAGTATGCCGGAATGCAAACAAGTGACTGAAGAAGTGAACCTTGCCATTAACAGTATTGTCAAACGTGCAGGCATTGAATATGCCAAGGCCTTAAAGCCGGTACCTGCATAATAGTTGTCATGCTGAGGTGCTGTTGAGGTAGATCAGATGGCGGCTAATTGCGGCATGTTTCGCTGTTCAGACCACAGGGAGATAGCTATAATGCGCTCCGGTTTAAACAGTAAAACCCGTGTCTTTCCGGCTTACTGTTGTATTTAGCGAATAGAATTTGGGAGAATGACCGTGAAAGTGATAATGAGAATTGTTAGCATTTGCCTTGCTGCCAGTACCCTGCTGGCTGCCTCTGTCTACGCTGCTGATGAGCATGATGCAGATTTGATTGAGCGCATCAAGGCAGTAGGTGAAGTGTGTGCTGCTGGTAGTGATTGTGCCAGTGTCAACACTGCTGCCTCTTCCGGCGGTAGTGCAGATGCAGGTGCAGCGGCGCGCTCCGGTTCTGATATTGCTGCCAAGCACTGCGCTATGTGTCACGGCAATCCGGGTATCCCGGGTGCTCCGAGAACTCCGGAAGAGTGGCAGGCACGAGTGGATGCGAAAGGCCTCGATGGTATCGTAGCGACAGCTATCTCCGGTATTAATGCCATGCCGCCGAAAGGTATGTGTATGGACTGTACTGATGCAGAGATGAAAGCAGCGGTTGAGGCACTGATCCAGTAGCCTTCCAGCAAGATCATTGAAAAAGCCGCTGCTCTGGCAGCGGTTTTTTTTATGCCTGAAAGAAGAGTGAGGCTGCAGTCAGGGTTAATCAAACAGGCCTTTAAGTGATGAAAGTGTGGACTGGGCTTTTGCTTGTTGCTGTTCCTCGGACATCGCTACCTGGCCGCCTTCCCATTCGAGATCGTCCTGTGGCAATTCCTCAATGAAACGACTCGGACTGCAATCCACAGTTTCACCAAATTGTTTGCGCTGTTCGGCCAGTGTCAGGGTCAGGGTGCGTTGGGCACGCGTCAGGCCGACATAGGCAAGGCGTCGTTCCTCTTCTATATTATCTTCCTCAATACTGCTGCGGTGGGGTAATAGCGCTTCCTCCATGCCCATAATATAAACGTGGGGGAACTCGAGGCCTTTGGCGGCGTGCAGCGTCATCAGTTGTACCCGGTCGGTCAGGTCTTCTTCCTGCTGCTGGTCGAGCAAATCCTGTAACAGCAGTTTATTAACCGCACGTTCGATTTGATCCTGGGCATCACCGCTATCTTCACGGTCTTCATCTTTGGCAATGGACTGTTGAATGGAATCGAGCAGGTAGTAGACGTTTTCAAGTCGTTTTTCGGCGGCCTGCGGTGAACTGCTATTCTGCTGAAGCCACAGATCGTAGCCCATATCGTCCACCATCTCCCGCAGAGCGGCCATCGGACCAAGGCTGTGGCAGTTTGCTCGCACCTGGTCGAGCCAGTGAGCAAAGCGCTGCAGTTTTTCACTGGCCGCCTTGCCGACATGGCTTTCGAGACCAAGCTCATCAATGCACAGGTAGAGGCTGGCGCCGCGCTGTTGGGCATAGTGTGCGAGCTTTTCCAGTGTGGAGGGGCCGATCTTGCGCCGTGGTGTATTGATAATGCGCAAAAAGGCATTGTCATCTTCCGGGTTCACGAGCAAGCGCAGGTAGGCCATGATGTCCTTAATTTCCGAACGTGCGAAAAATGACTGGCCGCCACTAATATTGTAGGGTAACTGGTGTTGCTGCAATTTTATTTCAAGAATGCGTGACTGGTGGTTACCGCGGTACAACACCGCAAAGTCGCGAAAGTCTGCCTGGCGGTGCAGGCGCTTTTGCAAAATCTCTACGGCAATGCGCTCTGCTTCCTCATCTTCGCTTTTCAGTTGCAGTACACGAATCGGGTCACCGTAGCCAAGCTCGCTCCAGAGTTTCTTTTCAAACGTATGCGGGTTATTGGCAATCAGGGTATTCGCGGCTTTGAGGATGCGGCCCGCTGAGCGGTAATTTTGTTCGAGTTTGATAATCCTGAGATTGGCAAAGTCTGTTTCAAGCTGGCTGAGGTTTTCCGGACGTGCTCCGCGCCATGCATAAATGGACTGGTCATCATCGCCGACAGCGGTTAGGCCCTCGCGGGTACCGACAAGCTGTCGTACAAGCCGGTACTGACTGATATTGGTATCCTGGTATTCATCCACGAGCATGTAGTGGATGCGGCGCTGCCATTTTTGCAATACCTCCGGCTGCTGCTCAAACAGGGTGACGGGCAGACTGATAAGATCATCAAAATCGACGGCGTTATAGGCGCGCAGTGCTTCGTTATAGCGCTCATAACACAGCGCGATGGTTTGTTCCCCCTCACTTTTTGCCAGTGACAGAGCCTGTTGTGGTGAAATAAAGTCGTTCTTCCAGTTGGAAATAGTGTGCTGAACAATGTCGACAAAACTGCTGTCGCGACTTTGTTGCATGAGTAAATCCTTGAGCAAGGTCTGACTGTCCTGGGCGTCAAAAATTGAAAAACCCTTCTTCAGATTCAGGTGACCGATTTCACGGCGGATAATATTCAGTCCAAGCGTATGGAAAGTCGAAACGGTCAAGCCTTTGGTTGCTTCGCGGTCGAGCATTTTGCCAACCCGTTCCTTCATTTCTCTGGCTGCCTTGTTAGTAAAGGTGACCGCACAGATATTGTAGGCCTTGATATCACAGCGCTGAATCAACCAGGCGATCTTCTCCGTAATCACCCGGGTCTTGCCGCTGCCGGCACCGGCGAGCACGAGCAAGGGGCCATCAATATAACGTACCGCCTGGCTCTGCTCAGGATTGAGTTGAAAGGTGATCTGGGTCACAAAATGATTGACTACTGGAAAAAAGCGCGAATTGTAGCAGGAAAAATGTGCCGTTTTCTTCTATAAATTAAAGATACGTTAACCGGCTTAACCCATAATTTTGTGGGCCTTTAACGGTCGCTTTACGAGAAGGGTGTAGAGTGGCCTGGTGGCAGAATTAAAGAAAGCCGGTGCAAGATGTAAACGCTAGCATAGTTTTTAGCCATGCCGGCCAGAGCTGTTGGGTGTTCGCAACCGGCTAAAGCGCATTTGTAAGATATCTGTTTTATGGAGTATTACAAACAGGGATTGCAGGATGTACAACATTTCACGGAAGGCGGATCAGGTGAGTACAGAGAGCGTATTTGATATGCCAATCAAGGTATTGTTGGTGGATATTGAATACCGGCAGTTTTTACACTGCCGGGAGATGCTTGCGTCTCTCAAGGAATTTCATACCGATTTGCTGTGGTGTGGTGAACTTGAAGAAGCGAACAAAGCCATCCGTTCTGCAGCTTATGACCTTGTGATTTTAAATACGGAGCAATGCGACTATGAACTGTTTCACGAGTTATTACAGAGTGGCTCGTGTACGCCGCTTGTTGCCCTTACCGGGGATGAAGACGAGTTTGAGCGCCTCAAGCTATTGAGCAATGCGGTGATTGGTGTCCTGAACCCACGCGCTCCGGACTTGCGCTTTCTGCGTTATTTTCTACTACAGGCCGACATGCACCGACGCGGTGAATTCAGTATTGATGTACTGTCTGACCCACTCAAGGATATGGCAGACATGATGAACATCAATGCTCTGCTAAAGCCTCATTAACCCCTTAATTGTTTCTGTGCCTTAAACCTGCGCATTTTTCTCCTGAATGATGCCTGTTGACTGCCGGGTAAAACGGTAGCCCAGTGCTTCTGCAAGATGTTGAGAAGAGATATCTACGGCTTGCTCCAGATCAGCGATGGTGCGAGCCACCTTGAGCACCCGGTGCCAGGCACGGGCCGATAGGTGCAACTTGTCGGTAGCCTGCTCAAGCAATTGCTGCGGGCGGGAGGAGAGCGGACAGTGTTGTTCTATCTCGCGATGATCCAGTTGACTGTTACTCTTGCCGCCATTGCGCTGCTGTTGAACCTTCTGACACCGTACTACGAGCGAGCGCGCTTTGGCTGAAGTGAGCTGGTTACTATCACGAGGTGTAGAGGGTGCTCGTAGATCGCGGGCGTTTAATGGCGCGACTCTGACCTGCAAGTCGATGCGATCGAGCAGCGGACCGGAAATCTTGCGCTGGTAACGCTGAATCTGCTCTGCGCTGCAGTGACAGGGAATATCCCGTGCGCCGTAATAGCCACAGGGACAAGGGTTCATTGCCGCGACGAGTTGAAAGCGTGCAGGAAATTCCAGCTGTGCTTGCGCTCGCGCTATTGATATACGCCCTGACTCCAGTGGTTCGCGCAGAACTTCGAGAACATTGCGCTGAAATTCCGGCAGTTCGTCGAGAAACAGTACGCCGCCGTGGGCGAGGCTGATTTCTCCCGGGCGTGGTACTTTGCCACCACCGGCCATGGCGACAGCAGAAGCGCTGTGGTGAGGGCTGCGAAACGGGCGCCGGTGCAGTATGCCGCTGGTGGAGTGCTGCGTGTTGTATGCCGAGTGTATCGCTGCAACCTCGAGTTTTTCCATCTCGTCGAGCTCCGGCAAAATACCGGGCAGGCGTGTGGCAAGCATGGTTTTACCCGAGCCGGGTGGACCACAGAGCAACAGGTTATGGCCCCCGGCGGCGGCAATCAGTAAGGCGCGACAGGCGCTGTGCTGGCCTTTGATATCAGCGATATCCTCATCCCCCGAAGTTATTGGCGCAGAGTTTTCAACGGGCCTGGCTGCGGTAATGGGCTCGCGGCCATTAAGATGAGCGCAAATCTCGAGCAGATGGTTGGCGGGTAGTATCGTGGTATTTTTTGCCAGACAGGCTTCAGCGCTGTTGTCGTCGGGTACCACGAGTTTGCGCTGTGAATGTTGGCAACTGATAGCGGCGCTCAAGCTGCCGCTGACCGCACGGAGTTGGCCGGTTAGAGCCAGCTCACCAATAAACTCATAGTCGTGTAGTACCTGAGCTGGAATTTGCCCGGAGGCAGCGAGAATGCCGAGCGCAATCGCGAGGTCGTAGCGCCCACCTTCCTTGGGCAGATCCGCCGGGGCGAGATTAATCGTGATACGGCGCTGGGGAAATTCAAGATGCGAGTTAATAATCGCACTGCGCACTCGATCCTTGCTTTCCTTTACTGCTGTTTCCGGCAGTCCGACAATAGACAGGCCGGGCAGTCCGTTAGATAAGTGGATTTCAACTGTAATTAGCGGGGCGTCAATTCCAAGCCGGGCACGGCTATAGGCAATGGCAAGCGACATGATTTCCTCCTTGAAATACCTGTATTGTGCATTGGTGCCAATCACCGCCATCCTTAACGGTGAATAGCCAGTTTCCCTGTTTTAACCGGGCATTGCAACTGACGGGTAATTTTTCCTGTCAGGCAGTTCCTGTGACGCGGTGACATTGCTACACTCTGTGGTATTGATGGTGTGGCGCCAGAGGTGCGATGCTGGAATTAAAAATGTCGAGAGGGACATATAGGGGCAAGGGTGATAAATATGCGAAAACCAGGGCAGCAGCCTTGCGGCTTGGTGGTGATGTTACTGCTATCAATAGTAGTGCAGGCAGAAGAGTCCCGAACCATTAATGGTTGTGAGATTGGTACATTTACTGCCTGTGAAGGTGCAGACCTCAGCGGTGTGGATTTAGCCGGTGCCTACCTTGACAGTGCGCAATTGGCGAATGTCAATCTCAGCGGGGCTAATCTCAGTGGTGCGAATCTGTATGGGGCGGATTTAAGTGGTGCGAATCTCAGCGGTGCGAATCTCAATCAGGCAAACCTCGGGGGTGCCGATCTCGGTTCGGCGGACCTCAGCGGTGCAACACTGGCCAGTGCGAATTTGTCCGGAGCTTATATCAGCAGAGGCAACCTGAGTGATGCGGATTTAACCAGTGCTGATCTCGGCTTTGCCGATTTGCAAATGAGCAATCTTTCCGGGGCAAAACTGCAAGAAGCAAATCTGCGCAGTGTCACGTGGAGTAATACCATCTGTGTTGATGGCAGTAATAGTGACGATCATATACGCGGCAGTTGCCTGTTTGATCTAAAAGATAGTCAAGAATAGAAACGTAACTTTTTGCTACGGCCCTTTTTCCATTTGCCGTACAGTAAAAAACTCTTCCTTAAGGCGTTGGTCAAACTTTACCTTGTCAGTTTGCATAATGGTTTTTGACAACAGGGTTTCACCCTTCCATGTGGCCATGACCACTTCCGTTTGTACCCAGATATCATCGATGAGTTTGAGCTCAACTACATCCATTTGCTTGGTGCGATTACCTTTCTTTAAGGAATTGATGCTGCGCACAACCATATAGTTATCCTGACGAACGTAGACTTCCGAGCGAGTGTAACCATCTTCGGTAATCACCTCCGGGTTAACGGGTAGGGCTTCAATCACCCACACCTTATGGCCGTCGATTTCCTCTTCGCGCAGCAGAGTATAGTTGTAGCTCTGGATATTGCGCAGTGCCATGTCAGCGTGGGAAAAGTCTGTGCCCATAAATGCCAGGCGTTTGTCATTGCCTGCAATACGCTTGGTTTTGCCGGTGCGTGGTAGATAGATCCACTGTTTGTCTTCGCGCGTTGGATCGTCAAAATCCCAGGACAGAAAGCCGGTATCTTTCATATTATCCGGCGCAGTGAAAAACATAATGCTCTTGGTAATTTTCATTTGTCCATCACCGATGCGACGGCGGTAGGATTTGGCAACCTGGGTACGTTCGCGGCCATTCTTGTCGATCAGAGTCATCGTAATGCGCTGGCTGACACGGTCGCCCATATTGACACTGTTAACCATAATCATAATATCCAGTGCGCTCTGTTTCGTGGCATCATTTTCCACAGCATCGGCGCTGGCCGACTCACCCGTGGTGTCCTGTGCGGTGGCAAGCACTGGAAAAACCATCATCAGGCAGACTGAAATGGTGCGGAAAAGAGCTTGGCGTGTCATGGCAGGCACTCATCTAATGGTTTTGTTTACGCATCTTAAAGGATGCATGGAAGCCACAGCAAGTTGGGCCTGGTCGCGAAGAAGTAGGCAATACCTTGCACTGCAATGGTGCAAGCATAACATGGATTGATGCCTGAGCTGATGAAAAACCGGCACGATAATTGCCTAGTCAGACTTGGTCAAAGTAACAGTTCATACCGGCAGGGGCATTTCAGGCGGGAGTCTGGTATAAACACCAGGCTGGGAAAAGCCGGGGCCATTAACAGAACTAATGATGGCCAGTGAAAGGGTTGGTAATTAAAAGAGATAGAAACTTGTGACAGCATTGGGCGCGATAGCCGGGGCAGATGAAGAAACCGGCTGGCAGGCAAAACTGGATGTGAAGCTCGGTTATCGTGGCGGGGATAGCTATATTCGGCACCTGGAGCACTACGGTCCGTTGCGAATTCAGCGCCCGTTTTATCCGGAAGGTCGTGATGTCTGTCATGTCTATCTATTGCATCCTCCTGGCGGTATGGTAAGTGGAGATGCTTTAGCCATGAGTGTTTCACTTGAGCGTGGTGCAAAAAGCCTCGTGACAACACCGTCCGCCGGTAAAATCTATCTGGGCAATGATTCGGCCCAGGAACAAAGTCAGCATGTAAAGCTAAGCCTTGACGCAGGGAGTGAACTGGAATGGCTGCCACAGGAAACCATCGTGTTTAACGGCGCGCGTGGTCGTTTATACACTGAGGTCGACCTGGAGGCAGATAGCCGTCTCGCGTTATGGGATATGGTGTGTCTCGGTCGGCCGGCAAGTAGTGAACGCTTTGAACAGGGGTACCTGCAGCAAAAGCTATTGATTCGACGTGAACAGAAAGTTATTTATCGGGAACGCAATGACTTTGTTGGTGGTAGTGATTTATTGCAGCAGCCATGGGGTATGGCGGGGCAGGCGGTAACAGGTACATTGATTCTGACCTGTAAGCTGGATGCGGAGCAACTCGACAGGTTTCGACAGCAGCTATCCGAGCAACCTTTTTTACAGACTTATGATGGGCAGGGCTTATTTGCCCTGTCACAGGTGGGTGAATTACTGGTGGCACGCTACCTTGGTCCATCTGCAGCCCAGGGTAAGGCAGGTTTTGAATGGCTCTGGTCACAACTGCGAATCATGGTGACAAATCGCCTGGCATTGCGACCACGTATCTGGAATACCTGAGTGAACAGATTATTTATTTTGCAAAAGATAAGGGGTTAGAAAACGATGGAATTAAATCCGAGAGAAAAAGACAAGCTGTTGCTGTTTACAGCGGGCTTGCTTGCCGAGCGTCGCAAGGCGAAAGGTTTGAAACTGAATTACCCGGAAGCGATGGCATTGATTTCCTGTGAAATTATGGAAGGTGCGCGTGAGGGAAAAACCGTTGCTGAATTGATGAGCTATGGTCGCACATTATTAAGCAAGGACGATGTAATGGACGGTATTGCGGAAATGATTCACGAAGTACAAGTAGAAGCGACATTTCCCGACGGTACCAAGCTGGTTACTGTCCACAACCCGATTGTCTAGTGAGGAGAATAATCATGATTCCAGGAGAATTGATTACCGCTGAAGGTGAGCATACGCTCAACGAAGGGCGTGCGACAAAAACCGTTACCGTTGCTAACACTGGCGATCGGCCGATTCAGGTGGGTTCCCACTACCATTTTTATGAAACCAATCCGGCGTTGCAATTTGATCGTGAAGCTGCGCGAGGCTTTCGTCTCAATATTGCAGCGGGTACAGCGGTGCGCTTTGAACCAGGGCAGGAACGGGAAGTGGAACTGGTGGAGTTGGCCGGTGCGAAAACAGTTTATGGTTTTCGTGGTGAAGTGATGGGGCCGTTGTAGTTGCTGACTGACAACGCAGAAAAGATTTATAGCAGGAGAGAGTCATGAGCAAGATTGATCGTCGCGCCTACGCAGAGATGTTTGGTCCGACTGTTGGAGATAAAGTGCGACTCGGCGATACCGAGTTGTTTATCGAAGTAGAAAAAGACTACACCACCTATGGTGAAGAAGTGAAATTCGGTGGTGGCAAGGTGATTCGAGATGGCATGGGGCAGAGTCAGTCCTGTGCGGCAGAAGTGGCGGATACCGTGATTACCAATGCCACTATTCTGGATTATTGGGGAGTAGTGAAAGCTGATATTGGTATCAAGGATGGTCGAATCCAGAAAATTGGCAAGGCCGGTAACCCGGATATACAGCCCAATGTGGATATCGTCGTTGGCCCGGGTACGGAAGTCATAGCGGGTGAAGGGCAGATTGTTACGGCGGGTGCTATTGATGCGCATATTCATTTTATTTGTCCGCAGCAAATTGAAGAGGCATTGATGTCTGGCATTACTACCATGCTTGGTGGTGGTACAGGTCCGGCAACGGGCACTAACGCCACAACCTGTACACCGGGTCCGTGGCATATCGGTAAGATGATTCAGGCGGCGGATGCGTTTCCGATGAATCTGGGTTTTCTCGGTAAGGGCAATGCGAGCTTGCCAGAGCCGCTTAATGAACAAATTGAAGCGGGTGCGATGGGTTTGAAGTTGCATGAAGACTGGGGTACAACACCGGCAGCAATTGATAATTGCCTGAATGTGGCAGAAGATCACGATGTTCAGGTTGCGATTCACACCGATACGTTAAATGAGTCCGGTTTTGTTGAAGATACGATTGCCGCGTTTAAAGGACGTGTGATCCACACCTATCATACGGAAGGTGCGGGTGGTGGGCACGCGCCGGATATTATCAAAGCCTGTGGTGAAGCCAATGTGTTGCCTTCATCAACAAATCCGACACGCCCTTACACAATTAATACCGTCGATGAGCATCTTGATATGCTGATGGTGTGTCATCACCTTGATCCGGATATTCCAGAAGATGTGGCATTTGCCGATTCGCGTATTCGTCGCGAGACTATTGCCGCAGAAGATATTTTGCATGACCTCGGTGCGTTCAGCATGATTGCTTCAGACTCCCAGGCGATGGGTCGCGTTGGTGAGGTAGTATCGCGCACCTGGCAGACTGCTCACAAAATGAAAGTGCAGCGCGGCTTTTTAGCGGGTTCCACGAGTGGTAGTGGTGATGAAGCGGCGGATAACTTTCGTGCCAAACGTTATATTGCCAAATACACAATTAACCCGGCTCTGACGCACGGCATTGCTCACGAAGTGGGTTCTGTAGAAGTTGGCAAGCTCGCTGATCTCGTGTTGTGGAAGCCGGCATTTTTTGGTGCCAAACCTTCGATGATTATCAAGGGTGGTGCAATTGCGGCAGTACCGATGGGAGATCCGAATGCATCGATTCCAACACCGCAACCAGTGCACTATCGCTTTATGTTTGGTGCCTATGGCAAGTCCCTTGTAAACAACTCGGTAACCTTTGTTTCCGAAGCGGCTCTGGCGGCAGGGGTTGATAAACAGCTTGGTATTGAAAAGCGCGTGGTAGCGGTAAAAGGCACCCGTGCGATTCGCAAAAAAGATATGATCCTCAATGAGTATCAGCCAACGATGACTGTAGACTCGCAGACCTATGAAGTGCGTGCCGATGGAGAATTACTGGTATGTGAGCCCGCCACCGAGTTGCCACTGGCACAGCGTTACTTTCTTTTCTAGGCTTGTTCAGGAGGTAGTTTATGCTGCGCATCTTTGAATATGCCAATCTTGACGCTGTTGAGGATGAGGGCTTGCTTGAACTGGAATTGCCCTATGATTTGCGCAAGAAAAGTCGCGTTCGAACACAGACTGTCTGTGGGCGAGAGGCTGGTTTGTTTCTTGAGCGTGGTAATGTTTTAAAAGCTGGCGATTTGCTTAAGGCGGAAAGCGGAGAGTTGTTGCGTATTGTTGCAGCAGAAGAGGAAGTCAGTACGATTACCAGTGAAAATAGTCTGTTGTTGTTAAAAGCTGCTTATCATCTCGGTAATCGTCACGTACCCTTGCAAATTTGTCGCAACGATCAACAAAACTGGTTGCGCTACCAGCGTGATTATGTACTGGATGATATGGTGTCAAAGCTCGGCTTGGTCGTTAAGCATGAAATGGCGTCGTTTCATCCGGAGTCCGGTGCCTATCACCAGGGTGGGCATGATAAACATCATCATGATGACGAACACTCCGGGCATACACATCACCATGGATAGAAACTCGAATAGAGACAGGAGTGAATAGTAGTGGCGGATAAAACGGCTTTGTTATCGCTGATGCGTCTGGTAAGTCCGGCGCTACCCGTCGGTGCCTATAGTTATTCCCAGGGGTTTGAAGCAGCAAATGAAGCGGGCTGGGTGCACGATAGAGACAGCACAGCGCAGTGGTTGCGCGGAGTGATGCAACACGGTTTATGTTATCTCGATATACCAGTGATAAAGCGTTGTTATCAGACCCTTGTACAACAGGATAATGATCAATTGGCTTACTGGAATGAACAGTCACTTGCCGCACGTGAATCCGCTGAGTTGCGTCTCGAAGATAAACAAATGGGTAAGGCCCTGCTACGCTTGCTCAGTGATCTCGGTATAGAGGTACCGGATGTGCTGGCCCGGGAGCCCGGCTGGCTCAGTGTGTGGAGTTTTGCCGCCTGGCAATGGCAGGTTGAACTCGAGGATGCGTGCCATGGCTATCTGTGGGCCTGGCTTGAAAATCAGTTGGCCGCCGCAGCAAAGCTGGTGCCGCTGGGTCAAACCGATGTGCAGCGTTTGACGACGGAACTACTGCCCATGATAGGTGAAGTGGTAACACAGGGGCTTGCAGTAACAGATGATGATATCGGCATGGGTATGCCAAGGCTGGTGATTGGCAGTATGTTGCACGAGACACAGTACTCGCGGCTATTTCGCTCATGATAATTTTTTAGACAAGGTATGCAGGATATTTGATGATGACAAAAACAGGTACATTGCGATTGGGCATTGGTGGCCCCGTGGGTTCCGGCAAAACAGCGTTGGTGAAAGCGCTGTGCGCGAGACTCAAGGATAAATACAACATTGCCGTAGTTACCAACGATATTTATACCAAAGAGGATCAACAGTTTTTGCAGCGCCATGAAGTGCTGGAACAGGAACGTATTGTCGGCGTTGAGACAGGGGGGTGCCCGCACACTGCGATACGTGAGGACGCCTCTATGAATCTGGCAGCGATTGCTGATTTGCAGGAGCAGTTTCCCGGTCTTGATGTGATTATGGTGGAAAGCGGTGGTGACAATCTTGCGGCAACGTTCAGTCCGGAATTATCTGATCTGACGCTCTATGTGATTGATGTATCGGCGGGAGATAAAATTCCGCGCAAGGGTGGGCCGGGCATTACCAAATCCGATCTGCTAATTATTAACAAAATTGATATTGCTGATTATATTGGCGCCTCACTGGAGGTGATGGATCGCGATGCAAAGAAAATGCGTGGCGACAAGCCATTTGTATTTTCCAACCTCAAGGATGAAACCGGCGTTGATGAAATCGTCGCGTTTGTTGAGCGCGAGGGGATGTTGACGGACAGTAGCGAATAGCTACTCATGTCCCATCAAGGATTAAAACGCCCCGAATAGGGGCGTTTTGTTTTTGCTTGCACACTGTATCGAGAAAAGAAGCTTACAGAATTAAAAGGCTCGACGCTGAAAGGCATTAATTTGGTGCAAGCGATTATTTTTATGAGCGATTTTAGTGCCGAAGCCATATTGTCCCTCCGGCAATTTGTAGTTAAGCCCCCGAATTTATGAAACCTTAACAGAATTATAGAAACTGGCACAAAAGATGCAAATAACCGGGCAGTCACCCGGCCATGCTGACTTATATCGCCGGTATGCGTATCTGGTGGTGCATTAATTAAAGAGGTTTGAATTTTAGTTTGTCGAATTTTTAAGGAGACAGTAATGAAAATGAATAGTTTAGGGTGGCGCAAGACGTTACTGACAACAGTAGCCGCGGCGCTGATGAGTCTGACAGTTGTCACAGCTCAGGCTGCCGACACCATCAAAGTCGGTGTGTTGCACTCATTGTCTGGCACCATGGCAATCAGTGAAACCACGCTGAAAGATACGGTTCTTATGATGATCGAAGAGCAGAATAAGAAAGGCGGTGTGCTTGGTAAGCAGCTTGAGCCAGTAGTTGTTGACCCTGCGTCCAACTGGCCACTGTTTGCGGAAAAAACCCGCGAGCTGCTGGAAAAAGAACAGGTTGATGTTATTTTCGGCTGTTGGACTTCCGTATCGCGTAAATCTGTCTTGCCGGTTATTGAAGAACTTAATGGCCTGATGTTTTATCCGGTTCAATACGAAGGTGAAGAATCTTCGAAAAACGTTTTCTACACTGGCGCAGCGCCTAACCAGCAAGCGATTCCGGCGGTTGACTACCTGATGAACGAAATCGGTGTAAAACGCTGGGTGCTTGCGGGTACTGACTACGTTTATCCGCGTACGACAAATAAAATCCTCGAGTCTTACCTGAAAAGTAAAGGTGTGGCCGAGGAAGATATCATGATTAACTATACGCCTTTTGGTCACTCTGACTGGCAGAACATCGTCTCTGATATCAAGAAGTTTGGTTCTGAAGGTAAGAAAACAGCGGTTGTTTCTACCATTAATGGTGATGCAAACGTACCGTTTTACAAGGAACTCGGTAACCAGGGTGTGAGTGCGGAAGATATCCCGGTAGTTGCTTTCTCTGTTGGTGAAGAAGAACTCTCCGGTTTTGATACGGGGCCGTTGGTGGGTCACCTCGCGGCGTGGAACTACTTCATGAGTGCTGAAGCTGAAGAAAACGATGCGTTTATCGAATCATGGCACAGTTTTATCGGTGATGAGAACCGTGTAACTAATGACCCGATGGAAGCAACATATATCGGTTTTAACCTCTGGGTTCAGGCTGTTGAGAAAGCCGGTAGTACAGAAGTTGATAAAGTGCATGATGCGATTATCGGTCTTGAAACTCCGAACCTGACTGGCGGTACGGCAAAAATGCTGGCTAATCACCACTTGACCAAGCCGGTACTGATTGGTGAGATTCAGGAAGACGGTCAGTTTGAAATTGTCTGGTCAACGGACAGCGAAGTACCGGGTGATGCCTGGACTGACTTCCTGCCGGAAAGTGCCAAAGTTATTGCCGACTGGCAAGACGAAAGCATTATGTGTGGTAACTACAACACTGAAACCAAAAAGTGCTCTGGTCAAAACTACGAGTAAGTTTGTTTCAGTGACCGTTATCTAATGGTCTGCCGGGAAGCGAATTGGGCTTCGCTTCCCGGCCCTTAAACGGGCCTCGGATAGCTTTAAAATCAAGTAAATCAACCGGGTTATTCCCTTTCAATAACATATTACTAGCAGATACGATTATGCTGTTACGTCGATCATTTTGGGTGCTGATTTTGGCTCTGCTGAGCTGCTCTATGCTGACTCTGCCGGTACAGGCACAGTCGTTACCAGATGAGCAACATCAAATGACAGATGACTTTGCCGCAGTGTTGCACAAGCTTCCCAAGGCAAAATTTTCTGAGAAATCTTCACTTATCGAACAGATTGCTGACCAAAAGCACGCCAAAAGTGAAGCAGTGCTTGAAGCCATGCTCGAAGCGCGTCTGTTTTACCGAAAATCTGACAAGATTATTGTCTTTGCTGACAAGGTGGATGCCGGTTACCACATTGTCGATGTGCTTAGCGATGAAGACTATGGAGAAATTGGCAAGCGCAAGGTTAAAAAAGTTAGTGTGAATAACAGCCTGCGCCGTGAACTTAAATCCCTGATTGCGCGCTTTCAATTGGAAAGTGAAGATATTGAAAAACGCACACAGGCGATTCAGAACATTATCAAAAGTCCCGATCCCGTATTTGCCGCCAGTGTGGCTCGCGCGATTGATGTAGAACAAGACAGCGCGGTGCGACAGCAATTACTTACTGCCCAGGCGGCGGTTCGCCTGGTGAGTGATGATACCGATAAGGAAAGTAAAATTGCCGCAATTGTATTACTGGGCGAAGTGACAGATAAAAATGCCATAGCGTTGCTGGCGCCACTGGTAGAACAAAAAGAAGATGGTACTTACGTGGAGACTGATGAAGATATCCGTGTTGCGGCGCAAGTTTCGCTTAAGAAGCTGCATGAGCGCGAAGGTATGTATTCCATCGTAGAGAATCTGTTCTTTGGTGTCAGTCTGGGTTCCGTATTACTGCTTGCCGCTGTGGGCCTTGCAATTACGTTTGGAGTAATGGGCGTGATCAATATGGCTCATGGCGAAATGATTATGCTTGGTGCTTATACCACCTACGTAGTTCAGCTAGTGATGCCGAATCACATTGGCGCATCGCTGATAGTGGCAATACCGGCGGCGTTTCTGGTCTCCGGCACAATGGGGGTAATCATTGAACGCACAGTGATTCGCCATCTCTATGGGCGACCGCTGGAAACCTTGCTGGCGACATTTGGTTTAAGCCTGGTTTTACAACAGCTGGTGCGTACGATCTTTTCACCACTTAACCGTTCGGTAATTACGCCGGAGTGGATGAGTGGTTCCTGGCATGTGAACGGCATGTTGTCACTTACCTATAACCGTCTCTATATCATTATTTTTAGCTTGTTAGTACTTGGCGGTCTTGTGTTATTGATGCGTCGTACCTTCTTCGGTTTGCAAATGCGCGCGGTAACACAGAATCGGCCGATGGCGAGTTCCATGGGAATTCGTACCGGCTGGGTCGATGCGCTGACATTTGGACTCGGCTCAGGTATCGCCGGTATCGCCGGTGTAGCACTGAGTCAGTTAACGAATGTGGGTCCGAATCTTGGACAGGCTTATATCATTGACTCTTTTCTTGTGGTGGTTTTCGGTGGTGTTGGCAACCTGTTCGGTACGTTTTTTGCGGCGATGTCGCTGGGTATTGCCAATAAGTTTTTTGAGCCACTGGTGGGCGCTGTACTGGCGAAGATCCTGATCCTGGTGTTTATCATTTTGTTTATTCAACGTCGGCCGCGCGGTTTGTTCGCGATTAAGGGCCGCTTTGTGGAAGATTAAAGAGCGGTCGAATTATGAAAAATGGTTTGATAAATACCCTGTTAAAAGACGATAAGGCGAGTCAGCGTTTTATCTTGATTCTTATGGCGGTTTCAATTCTGGTGCCGATATTAAATCTGTTGGTACCGGAGAGCTGGCCGATTCATGTCTCTACGTATACCGTGACATTGCTCGGCAAGTACCTGTGTTTTGCTCTGCTTGCATTGGCAGTTGATCTGATCTGGGGTTACTGTGGCATTCTGAGCCTGGGGCACGGTGCATTTTTTGCACTGGGTGGTTATGCCATGGGTATGTATTTGATGCGTCAGATCGGTGATCGCGGTGTTTACGGCAACCCGGAACTGCCAGACTTTATGGTTTTTCTTAACTGGCAGGAGCTGCCCTGGTACTGGTATGGCTTTGATAACTTTGGCTTTGCGATGCTAATGGTATTGCTGGTGCCCGGCTTGCTTGCCTTTGTGTTTGGCTGGTTTGCATTTCGCTCCCGTGTAACCGGGGTCTATTTGTCGATTATTACCCAGGCGATGACCTATGCATTAATGTTGGCGTTCTTCCGTAATGAGATGGGTTTTGGCGGTAATAACGGACTGACCGACTTCAAGGATATTCTCGGTTTTGATCTGCAAAGTGATTACACGCGTTGTACGTTGTTTTTCCTCACCGCATTGTCTCTTGCGCTCGCTTACCTTGCGTGTATCGGGATTGTAAAATCGAAACTCGGTCGTGTTCTGGTAGCGATTCGTGATGCCGAGAGCCGTACCCGCTTTATGGGATATCGGGTTGAACACTATAAATTATTTGTTTTTGTATTCTCCGCTGTACTCGCTGGTATTGCCGGTGCGTTCTATGTACCGCAAGTTGGAATTATAAATCCGGGTGAGTTCACACCAATCAACTCAATTGAAATTATTATCTGGGTGGCGATTGGTGGTCGCGGCACGCTCTATGGTGCTGTGATCGGAGCGATTCTTGTGAACTACGGTAAAACCTGGTTTACCGGTGCGTTCCCCGAGTTGTGGTTATTTATGTTGGGCGGTCTGTTTGTGGTAGCGACGATTTATCTACCACAGGGTATAAAGGGCCTGTTTGACAAGTGGCAGTCGCGACAGAATACAGCAACGCCGACGGCTGGCGCATAGGCGAGGAGAATGATTGTGCAGGAACATAGTGTAGAAAGCCTGGCTGAAAAATCCATTCTGTATATGAGTGGTGTGTCAAAGAGCTTTGATGGTTTTAAAGCAATTAATAACCTGTCACTGTTTATCAAGCCTGGCGAATTGCGTGCGATTATTGGTCCGAACGGGGCGGGTAAAACCACCATGATGGATCTGATTACCGGCAAGCTTACACCGGATACCGGTGAAATTTATTTTCGCCACGATATTGATTTAACCAAACATGATGAAGCTGATATTGCCAATCTGGGTATTGGGCGTAAATTCCAGAAGCCAACCGTTATAGAAAGTCTTACGGTATTTGAAAACCTTGAGCTTGCCTTGCAGGGCAAGCGCGGTGTGTTTGAAAGTTTGCTTTTTAAGCTTGATACAGAAGGCAAACAACGCATTGAAGAAGTATTCGATATTATCGGTCTCGGTGCAAAAAGTGCCCATGCAGCTGGTTCTCTGGCACATGGTGAAAAGCAGCGCCTGGAAATCGGTGTATTGCTGGTACAGAACCCGGATTTATTACTTGTTGATGAGCCTGCGGCGGGTATGACCGACGAGGAAACCGAACAGCTATCCAATCTGCTAAAGCGTATTCAGGGTGACCACTCTGTCGTTGTGGTGGAACACGATATGGAATTTATTCGTTCGCTCGATACAGAAGTGACAGTATTGCATGAGGGCAGTGTATTGGCTGGCGGCACATTGGAGCAGGTGCAACAAAATGAAAGAGTGGTGGAGGTATACCTCGGCCGCTAGAGTTCGCCGCAGGAAAAGCAGTTATGTTAAAAATTGATGCAGTGGATTTACATTACGGTGCGAGTCAGGCATTGCGCAAGGTTTCTCTGGAAGCGGAGAAAGGTCAGGTAGTGTGCCTGATGGGACGCAACGGGGTAGGTAAGACTTCGCTATTAAGTGCGATTGCTGGCGATCAAAAAATCAGTGCGGGTGGTATTACCTGGAACGGCCAGGATATTTCGACGTTGGCTAATTATGATCGCGCCCGCAATGGTGTGGCCTATGTGCCTCAGGGACGGGAAATTTTTTCCCAGCTCACTGTGCTGGAGAATTTGCAAACCGGCTTTGCCTGTTTGCCGAAGTCCGAACGTTTTATTGAAACACAGATTTATTCACTGTTTCCGGTGTTAAAGGATATGTTGCAGCGTCGCGGTGGGGACTTGTCCGGTGGTCAACAGCAGCAGTTGGCGATCGCCCGGGCGTTGGTAACGCGTCCACAGCTGCTGTTACTTGATGAACCCACGGAGGGTATACAACCTTCTATTATTAAGGATATCCAGCGTGTTATTTCCACACTGAGAGATCAGGGTGAGATGGCGATTCTGCTGGTGGAGCAATACTTTGAATTCGCCCGGGATCTGGCGGACAGTTTCTATGTGATGGATCGTGGTGAAATTGTACTCAGTGGTCAGGCTGAGGATATGCAGGAAGAGCAGGTGCGTTCACTGATGTCGGTCTAGGCAGTACAGGATTAGCCCTCAAATCGCGCAAATCGAGGCTTACAGCCCTGCCCAAAACCGCTAGAATAGCCGCTTTTATTTCACTACAAGCCTGAACTATTGCTATGACTATCCGATTCCAATCTGTACTTTTCTCTGTTCCCTTACTACTACTGGCGGCTACAGCGTCAGCTAAAGATCTTGTGGTAAAAGCCGGGGAGACCTATACCGTATCAGCCAGCCAGAGTGAGTTGGCGCTCGACAAGCTTACGATTGGAGACAATGCAGTGATTGAGTTTGCCAGTGATGTCTCTTACTGGGATGTCAGTGCGACCCACGCTGACATTGGTCGCAATGTGGTAATTAATGGTGCAGGCCGTATCGGTGAGGCCGGTGAAATCGGTAGCGGGAGTGAGGATCGGGCGGATGACTGCCGCAAGGGGCAGCGCGGCAGTGACGGTGAAGCGGGCCAGAATGGTAGCGACGGGGTAGATATCCAGTTGCGCCTGGATATTGATAGTCTTGGTTCGCTGGAAATCATTAGCAATGGTGGCGACGGTGGTACCGGTGGCCAGGGCGGTACAGGCCAAATGGGCGGCAAGGCCACCAGTTGTAAGCCGACAGCCGGTGGTCCGGGTGGTAATGGTGGACAAGGTGGTAATGGCGGTGATGCCGGTAATATCGTGGTAACGATGAAAAGCCTCGATAGTGAGCATAGCGACCTGTTTTTCGCCAATCTGATTAACACCCGCGCAGAAGCTGGTCAGGCTGGTGAAGGAGGGCAGCCCGGCTTGGGTGGCGAGGGTTCTGAAGGTAAGTATGTAAAGCGTAAAACCCTGGCAGGTGACAAGAAGTACGTCTCAGGAGGCAAGCCTGGTGCCGTGGGGCTTGCCGGTGATGCCGGAGTAGCCGGACAGACAGGCCGGGTTTTTATTGGTAGTGATGGCCGGGTTGGTGCAGCTGCTGTTGTAGCGCGTGACGAAAACAAGGATGAACTCAACTATAGCAATGAGTCTGATCAGGATGAGGAAATTGAAGCTTTGAAGCAGCAGTTAGAATTGCTGCAGCAGCGCCTTGAGGCGATTGAAGAAAAATAACCCGGGTTTTATACCTCCATATCTATCCTGAGCCTCCGTTTTAGACTCGGCGCACCAAAAAAACACAACCCGGTATTTTTTTGGTGCGTTCGCGGTTTTTTGGCACCATATTTGTGCGTCTATTTCCTTCTTTATCTTTTCTTTTCTGAATATTAACTTCATCGACTTTATAACTGTTTGAATTTAATCAGTTTTTCATCGTTGGCACGCCTCCTGCATTAAGGCAGGCAACTCTTCAACTCGTAACAAAGATCTTAATCGAGAGTTTAGGTTGGGGTAGTCAATTTTCGTTTAAACCTTGAAGAAGGAGTGTTAACACATGAAACATCTGAAAAAAATCGTAACTGGCTCCGTGGCTGCTTCAATGCTGGTTGCGGGTTCTTTAACAGCTGCTCCGGCGATGGCTGAAGCTGAAATTTCTGCATCTGCGGCAGTGGCCAACATGTACTTGTGGCGTGGTCAGGATCTCGGTAACGGTGATGCTGCGGTATCCGGTGACGTTGTTGTCAGCGCTGCCGGCGCTTACGGCGGCCTCTGGGCATCTTCCGGTGACGCGACCAACGGTACTGAGTGGGATGCGTTCGTTGGCTGGGGTGGCGCATGGGATAACTTCACTGCTGATATCAGCCTGTGGACTTATGTTTACCCGGACGGTGGCGTTAATGACGATAACATCGGTGATCTGTCTGAAGTGATTCTGACTCTCGGCTTTGGCCCGGTCAGCTTTTCTTACTACGACAACGTTGCTGGTGACACTGGCTATGCGTACTACACCTTGGGCGCTGAAGGTGGTCAGTTCTTCGGTACTCTCGGCTATGCAGATCCGGATGCTCCGGAAGCTGATTACACTCACCTCGATCTGGGTTATGCCTATAACGACAACTTCTCTCTGACTTTGAGTCAGGTTGTCGATGACGGCAATAACGCTGGTGTCGATACTGATCTGAACGTTGTTGTTGCTTACAGCCTGGCGTTCGACTAATTAGCAGTGAGGGCAGGTACGCCTGCCCTCATTTCTTATCTCGTAGTTTGTAATACTGGAGAGAACTTATGAAATTGGTAACAGCAATCATTAAACCCTTCAAGCTGGATGATGTACGCGAAGCGCTCTCGGAAATTGGTGTGCAAGGCATTACCGTCACTGAAGTGAAAGGTTTTGGTCGCCAGAAAGGTCATACAGAGCTGTACCGTGGTGCAGAGTATGTTGTGGACTTTCTGCCGAAAGTCAAAATGGAAATTGCAGTTGGCGATGACAGCGTCGACGCAACGGTAGAGGCAATTACCAAAGCAGCCAACACTGGCAAGATTGGCGATGGCAAGATTTTTATCTCATCGCTTGAAGAAGTTATTCGTATCCGTACCGGTGAAACCGGTAACGATGCGGTTTAATCCGTTTATACAAGATTTTTCTGGAGGCTACTGTGGAACTTCAAAATCAAATTTTTGAACTTCAGTACGCAATGGACACGTTTTACTTTCTTGTCTGTGGTGCTTTAGTTATGTGGATGGCGGCCGGTTTCGCCATGTTGGAAGCGGGCTTGGTCCGTTCCAAGAATACAACCGAAATTCTTACCAAAAACGTTGCCCTGTTCGCAGTGGCTTGTACCATGTACCTGATTTGTGGTTACAATTTTATGTACGATGGTGGTTGGTTTTTGTCTGAAGTGACTACTGTTGCTGGTATGGATGATGCAGCTGTTGCAGCGATTCTCGCTTCCTCTAATGAAGCAGGTTTTGGCGATATGGGCGAATACGCCGGTGCCTCTGACTTCTTCTTCCAGGTGGTGTTTGTTGCCACGGCGATGTCCATCGTCTCCGGTGCGGTTGCCGAGCGTATGAAGCTGTGGGCCTTTCTTGCCTTTGCGGTTGTTATGACCGGTTTTATCTATCCCATTGAGGGTGGTTGGACTTGGGGTAGTAAGGAAGTCCCGCTAATTGGTGAACTTAACTACAGTGACTATGCTGGCTCGGGTATTGTTCATATGGCTGGTGCGGCTGCGGCGCTTGCGGGTGTTCTGCTGCTTGGTCCACGTAAAGGTAAATACGGCAAAGACGGTGCAACCAATGCGATTCCAGGTGCCAACCTGCCGCTTGCGACACTCGGTACCTTCATCCTGTGGCTCGGTTGGTTCGGCTTTAACGGTGGTTCTACCCTGAAACTCGGTGGCATCGGTGTTGCGAACGAAGTGGCTAACGTATTCCTGAATACAAATGCCGCTGCTTCCGGTGGTTTGATTGCGGCGCTGATTGTTGCACGCATTCTGTTCGGTAAGGCTGACCTCACTATGGCATTGAACGGTGCTCTGGCAGGTCTTGTTGCAATTACAGCTGATCCGGCTAGCCCGAGTCCGTTGATGGCGACTATCGTTGGTGCTATCGGTGGTGTGATTGTTGTGTTCAGTATTATCGGCCTTGATAAAATGAAAATCGATGACCCGGTGGGCGCTATCTCTGTTCACGGTGTGGTTGGTTTCTTCGGTGTTATGGCTGTCTGTGTAACTGGCGGTGCATCCGTAGGTGGGCAGCTTGTCGGCGCTCTTGTGATCTTTGTCTGGGTGTTTGTCACCAGCCTGATTGTTTGGGGCATCCTTAAAGCTGTTATGGGTATCCGTGTCAGCGAAGAGGAAGAGTACGAAGGTGTGGATCTGGCTGAGTGTGGTATGGAAGCCTATCCTGAATTCACCACTAAATAGTAAAAGCCCGGCCTCTCTTATGAGAGGCCGGCAACAGCGTTCACTACCTTCAGGATGTTCCCCTTAGGTAGATGATCAAGGCGCCCAGGCCCGGGCGCCTTTCTTTTTTCAGGGTTTTATTATCCGCGCAACGATATCTCCATAACTGGCAATCACAGATTGCTGTGCTACTATCCTGCACTGACCTGTTTTGGTGCAAAAAAGCAGGCTAATTCTAATGATTGCTAACACGTCTTTGACGTTTTTTGGAGATTGAATCATGAAAAAACTGTTTTCTGTATTAACCGGCCTGTGGCTGTCTGCCTCTGCTACCAGTGTATTGGCTGAAGAGATCGGTGGCGGCGTTGATCTAACCATGAATGTTGCATTGACCACGGACTATGTCTGGCGTGGCATTAGTCAGACGGATAATAAAGGCGCCGTACAAGGCGGTCTTGACCTGAACCATAACAGCGGTGCCTATATTGGCACCTGGGCATCGAATGTGGATTTTGGTAGCGATGCATCGGCGGAGTGGGACTGGTACCTCGGTTATGCCGGTGAGGTGGCCAATTTTGCCTACGATGTGGGATATGTGGCCTACACCTATACCGGTGAGAGCGGTCTGAACTTTTCTGAATGGTATGCAAGTGTCGGTGTGATGGGGGCGACCTTCGGTACGCACTACTCTGACGATAGTTCTGTGGTAAGCAACAAGGATGATTCTACATTCTATTGGTATCTCGCCTATGACCATGAAATTAATGACTGGGGCATTCACCTGAACTATGGTCAGTACGATTACAAGGATCCAACTTTTGGCAATGACTCCGATTACAATGAGTATAAAATTGGTGTGAGCTATTCAGTGGTGGGTGTTGATCTTGGTCTTGACTATACCGATACCAATATTGATTCTGCCAATTGTGGCGGTGGTGGTGATCACTGTGACGGCATTGTGGCATTCAGTGTCGGCAAAACCCTGTAAACACCTGCTGCTTATAGAGTTTGCAGAAGCCCTTGTCTGAAAAACGAGGGCTTTTTTATGTGTGCAGGTCTTGTTTATTGATAGAACGTCAGTGCTTCGATTGCCCCGGTTTCAGGGTCAAGTCGCAAGAGTGCCACACCTTGATGTGAGGGAATCGAGTTGTCGTTGTTTGCGTGATATTGATAGGAGCAGGTGATGCTATATCCCGAGACAATAGTTTTGGTGAGAGTGAATGTTCCTGACAGTATTTCTTTCAGTTCCTCAAAGTTATAACGTTGGTGTGGTGAGTTTTGCAAACAGGCGCTAAAGTTCTCGTTTAGCGCAACAGAATTTTTGCTGGAACTGGCAAGTGAAGTAAAAAATGCTTCTGCTATTTGTTTATCTCGCTCTTTTAGCATCAACATGCCGCGCATAAATCCGCAGGTGCCTTTCAAGCCAAGCAGCTTTAACATGCGACCAAAAGAGCGCATCAGTACCGGTATGGCGGGTAAACCTTTGCCGATTAGTTGCATATTCATCGGCATAATTTCCCAGTGTGCGGCAAGCCGGCTGATTTTAGCCTGATCGTTTTCACGGGTAATTTCATACAACAGGTGCATCGGTACTTCAGCGATAACTTTTTCCGACATTTGAATCCTCAGTGACAGGTCTCTCATCACATGGTTGTCGCATACATAATCTGCCTGTGGGTGAAAGCTGATCTGGTTGGGTGCAATAAAGCAGTCATAAAATGTGGAGAGTTTTTTACCGCCAGTATGTGGCAATGAGCCCACCGGGTCTTCCACGATAGCTGTAGACGCAAAGATACCAAGCCACGCCTGCTTGTCATGTTGACCTACGGCATCCGGAGATTGATTAACCAGTTCCAGCCAGGCGTGCATAGGTGTTGCTATATTTAGTGAGGTGCTATTTTGATAGACGGTTCGCAATCAGCGATTCCACTACCGATGGATCCGCCAACGTGGATGTGTCGCCAAGATTATCAAGTTCATTAGCGGCAATCTTGCGCAGGATGCGGCGCATAATTTTACCGGAGCGGGTTTTGGGTAATGCCGGTGCCCACTGAATAAAGTCCGGTTTGGCAATTGGGCCAATTTCAGTATTAACCATGCCAACCAGAGCAGCTCTGAGTTCGTCACTCTCTGCCACATCGTGCATCAAGGTGACATAGGCGTAGATTCCCTGACCTTTGATATCATGGGGGAAACCGACGACGGCGGCTTCGGCGACCGATTCATGTAACACCAATGCCGATTCTATTTCCGCGGTACCGAGGCGATGTCCGGAGATATTCAATACGTCGTCCACGCGGCCGGTAATCCAGTAGTAACCGTCTTCATCGCGGCGCGCACCGTCACCGGTAAAGTAATAACCCTTGTAAGTTGAGAAATAGGTTTCGATCAAACGTTCGTGATTACCGTAAACAGTACGAATCTGGCTTGGCCAGGAACGTTTGATGACGAGGTTGCCTTCACCAACTCCTGCTATTTCATTACCGTCGCCATCAAGCAGTGCCGGTTCTACACCGAACATTGGCAATGTGGCGGAGCCTGGTTTCATATCCATGGCACCGGGTAGCGGGGTGAGCATATGGGCACCGGTTTCTGTTTGCCACCAGGTGTCAACAATCGGGCAGCGCTCTTCACCGACAACATGGTAATACCACTCCCAGGCTTCGGGGTTGATCGGTTCGCCGACTGTGCCGAGCAAACGCACGGACTGACGTGAGGTGCTGGTAACAAATTCATCACCAACACCCATTAATGCGCGCAGTGCTGTCGGTGCGGTGTAGAAAGTATTTACCTGATGTTTGTCGCAAACTTCCCAGCAGCGTGCCGCAGTCGGGTAGGTGGGCACACCCTCAAACATAATCGTAGTGGCACCGTTAGTGAGTGGTCCGTAGAGAATATAGCTGTGACCAGTGATCCAGCCTACATCCGCCGTGCACCAGAAAATCTCACCTTCCTGATAATCAAAGGTGTATTTGTGGGTCATGGCTGCCATCAACAAATAACCGGCGGTGGTGTGCAACACACCTTTGGGTTTGCCCGTAGAACCTGAAGTGTAAAGAATAAACAGCGGGTCTTCCGCATCCATAGGTTCAGCAGGACAATCCGTCGCTGCATCGGCAACTGCTTCGTGGTACCAGAGGTCGTGTTTGTCGTTCCAGTTAATCTCACCGCCAGTGCGTTTGATGACGAGACAGGTGTGCACATTCGGGCAAGAGGTCAGTGCTTTATCAGTATTGGCTTTTAATGGAACAGTTTTACCGCCGCGCACACCTTCATCAGCAGTAATCACAGTCTGGCAGTCAGAATCGAGAATACGATCCTTGAGTGCTTCCGGTGAAAAGCCGCCAAAAACCACGGAGTGAATTGCCCCGAGCCGTGCACACGCGAGCATCGCATAGGCAGCCTCCGGAATCATTGGCATATAAATACAAACGCGGTCGCCTTTTTTTACGCCGCGTTTTTTCAAAATATTGGCGAACTGGCAAACCTTTTCGTGTAACTCCTGGTAAGTAATTTTCAAGTCGTCGTTTGGATCATCACCTTCCCAGATAATGGCGACCTGATTGGCACGCTCAGGCAGGTGGCGGTCGATACAGTTGTTGGTGACATTGAGTTTACCGCCGATAAACCAGGCAGCTTCGCCTTTTTCCAGGTTCGATTTGGTGAGTTTGTCCCAGGGTTTGTCCCAGCTTAAAAACGCATTGGCCTGTTCACTCCAGAAACTGTCGGGATCGCTCAGCGATTGCTCGTACATTTGTTGGTATTTTTCCCTGTTGATATGGGCTGAGGCACTGAGTTCAGCGGGTACGGGATAGCGATGTGTTTCTGACATAATGAGCGTTTCCTGGTGCATTCACTTCGAGAGAATGAGAGTATAAAAGGGTTTTCGGCAGATTAAAAACCGGCTTTATGATCCGGTAGTTAAACTAAAGAGTGTTATGGGTGGAACAGGAAAAAATTGATAAGAAAACATCGGCAGGCCTGACCGATGTGGATGCGTTGCGCGCAACCCTGTGTCGGTTAAGTGATGACGGTGTGCTTGAGCAGAAGCAAAGAGATGAGATTGCTGTGGCTCTGCCAGCTGCCCTTGATAGTGGCGCGTATGTACTCAGGCACCTTGCCGTACATCTGGGCATTGGTGGCGTCAGAACCGTATTAATGATTCCGTTTCCGGTGGGTTCTATCTTGCGACCGCTGTGGGTTGCAGCCTGGCGTGTTTATGAGACTGTCAGGCGCAGACCTGAGCGGGCAGCGGTTCACTCTGTGATCGTGTTTTTATTTGCGATTTTGCCAGTGATTGGTTATCTGGCCTATCTGATTTCCCTGCGCCGTGTCGATGAATCGCTGGCGTTTGTGATGGTGAATCACCTGTGCTACAAACGCCGCGATTGCCATTATCAACAGTGGTATGCACAGCGCTCGATACTGATGCGTAAATTGTTACAGACGACAATCCCTGCGGCGGTTCCGGAAAAAATAAACACCAGATAAGAAAAAAGCGCCATAGAGGCGCTTTTTAAACTATTTCTGTTGGCTACGCGAGCAATTAGGCCGCCTGAACCGGAATGGTATTGGCGGTGCGTTCCACATTGTTGTGTTCGTCGAGATAGACCAGTTTTGGTTTGTGGTTGGCCATCTCCTGTTCAGAGAAGTTGCCGTAGGCACAGATAATTACACGATCACCGGGCTGGGCCTTATGGGCTGCGGCGCCATTCATGGAAATCACACCGGAGCCGGCTTCCGCTTCAATAATATAGGTGGTGAAGCGCTCGCCGTTGGTGATGTTGTAAATCTGGATTTGTTCAAACTCACGCAAGCCAGTGAGCTTGAGCAGGTCGGTATCAATCGCGCAGGAACCATCATATTCGAGCTCGGCGTGGGTCACGCGAGCCTGGTGTAACTTGGCTTTCAACATAATCGATTGCATATGTTATACCTCTTGTAACTCCGGTTTTTACCCCTGAATTTCTTTGCTGTAAGCTGATATCTGCTGCGTTACTTGAAAGTAGAAATCGGGCCTGAGCCCGAGGTGGCGCATATTATAACGTCAAAGTCACGTTGTCTATAAGTCGGGTATTACCTAAAAACACTGCTCCAAGTATGGCTATTTCTGTATCTGCGGGGGTCGCAGGGTCGAGGGTTTTCTGCTCGATCACGCTGAAGTAGTCGGGGCGCATACCGGCATTTTCAAGCTGCTGTCTGGCTTCTTTCTCAACGCTGCTGTAGTCGCGGTTTCCGTCCAGAATCGCCTGTCTGGCGTGACACAGCGTCTTGTACAGTGCATTGGCCGTGGGGCGCTCTGCTTCCGTCAGATAGGCATTGCGCGAGCTCAGTGCGAGGCCGTCTTCATCGCGGGCAATCGGGGCCGCAATAATCTCAATCGGGAAGGCCATGTCTTCCGACATACGGCGGATAATAGCTAGTTGCTGGTAGTCCTTGATCCCGAAAATGGCTACATCCGGTAGCACCATATTGAACAGCTTGGATACCACAGTGGTGACGCCGAGAAAGTGCCCCGGGCGACTTGCGCCGCAGAGAATGTCTGCCATGACAGCGACTTCCACTTTGGTCTGGGTTGCCTGGCCGTTCGGGTACATTTCTGTCTCGCTCGGATAGAACAAAAAGTCTGTTTGTTCGGCCTCGAGTTTTTTGCAATCCGGTTCGAATGTGCGCGGATACTGTTCCCAGTCTTCGTTGAGGCCAAATTGCAGCGGGTTAACAAAGATGCTCACGACCACAACATCGCAGTGCTGTCGTGCGAGGCGTACCAACTGCAGATGACCTTCGTGCAGGTTGCCCATGGTGGGTACAAACGCAACGGACTTGCCCGCTTTACGCTCGGTGCTGATAGCGGCACGGATATCGGTAACGGTCTCTAATACCTGCATGGGAGTAACCTGGAGAGGTGGTGACTGAAAAGTGGCGCGATATTACATGCAACACGGGAGAAAGTATAGAAGAGCTACCGTACCTGGTTTTGTATGATGCTGGCTAATATCCGCCGTCGGACTGAAAATCGTGGGCGAGATTGTCAAAGCGGGTGTATTTGCCTTGGAAGGCGAGGCGCAGTGTGCCAATCGGGCCGTTGCGCTGCTTGCCGATAATAATCTCGGCAGTGCCTTTGTCCGGGCTCTCTTCGTTGTATACCTCGTCGCGGTAGATAAACAGAATCACATCGGCATCCTGCTCAATGGCACCGGATTCACGCAGATCGGAGTTGATCGGGCGTTTATTCGGGCGTTGCTCCAGCGAACGGTTGAGCTGTGACAGTGCCATCACCGGGCAATCAAATTCCCGTGCTACGGCCTTGAGTGAGCGCGAGATTTCCGAGATTTCTGCCGTGCGCCCCTCGCTGAAACCCGCCACACGCATGAGTTGCAGGTAGTCCACCATAATGAGTCCAACTTCGCCGTGCTCGCGATACTGGCGGCGTACACGGCCACGTAGTTCTGCTGGAGTAAGACCCGGGGTGTCATCAATAAATAACGGTTTGTCACGCAACTTGCTTACTGCCGCACTGAGCTTGTCCCAGTCGCCCTGCTCAAGTTTGCCGTTACGCACTTTGGTCTGGTCGATACGGCCGATGGAAGACAGCATACGCATGATCAGGGATTCGGCGGGCATTTCCAGACTGAACACCAACACGGGCTTGTCGGTATAGAGCAGGGCATTTTCTACGGCATTCATTGCGAGTGTGGTTTTACCCATGGATGGGCGCGCGGCGAGAATAATCAGATCGGAGCGCTGCCATCCTGAAGTCATTTCGTCGAGATCCTTGAAGCCGGTTGTCAGGCCGGTGATGTCACTATCGGAGTGGTAAAGCTCATCGATGCGGTCCACCGCGCCCTTGAGTAGAGAGTTCACATCATCAAAGCCGCCTTCCTGGGGGCGGTTTTCCGAGATTAGCGTGACCTGCTGCTCTGCCTGAGCGAGCAACTCCTGGCTGTCGCGGCCTTCAGGGTTAAAACCACTGTCGGCAATATCCTGGGCAACATGGATAAGCTCGCGCAGGGTGGCGCGTTCACGCACAATTTTCGCATAGGCGAGAATATTGCTTGCACTCGGGGTGTTTTTGGCGAGTTCCGCG
This sequence comes from Pseudomonadales bacterium, assembly GCA_028280345.1. GTDB lineage: Bacteria > Pseudomonadota > Gammaproteobacteria > Pseudomonadales > UBA7239 > JANQLY01. Next base: position 341,964 of record JANQLY010000004.1, read on the forward strand.
AGGTAGGCGAGCCCGCCGGCGTTATCGAGTTCCTTGATGCCATCGAGAGACTCGGACACCGTAATCAAATCGAGTGGTTGGCCCTCGTCGGCGAGATGAGCCATCTGCTGAAAGATAATGCGGTGCTGGGGGTGGTAGAAATCCTTGTGCTGGAGCAGCTCGGCCACACTGTCAAAACTGTCATTGGCGAGCATCAAACCGCCGATCACCGCCTGTTCAGCCTCAAGGGACTGGGGTGGAGTCTTGAGCTTGTTGAGCGTCTCGTTAAATGACGCGGGCTTTTCTATATTGCTATCCAGTTCGCTCATGGGTCTTGCTTATCCAAAGGGTCTGCGTGCTTACCAGGCTATTTTTATATAACAGATGTTGATACGGCAGAGACAAAACAGGCACCCCTAAGAGTGCCTGTTCATAATGTACCTTGTCGCTGTCCGCTTGTCAGGTACTAATTTGGCAATTTGCCAAATGGCCTGTAGTGGCAAGCGCAGGTTATCGATTACTCAATAAGTCCCGAACTCTCTATTCAGGAATAACGGCAATCGCTACCGGTTGAGTAACATCGGTGTGCAACTGAATATCAATGGTGTATTCGCCGGTCTCGCGAATCACGCCATCAGGCATGCGCACTTCACTTTTGCTGACTTCCACGCCGGCATTACTGATCGCTTCAGCGATGTCGCGGGTGCCGATGGAACCGAACAATTTGCCTTCATCACCAGCATTGGCGGGAATTGTAATGGACAGTTCAGCCAGACGAGCAGCGCGTTCACTTGCGATACCTTTCTTCTCAGCTGCGACTTTTTCCAGTTCCTCACGGCGCGCTTCAAACTCAGCGATATTCGCTTCGGTCGCCGGTACGGCTTTGCCAAATGGAATCAGATAGTTGCGGCCAAAACCCGCTTTTACATTGACTTGATCGCCAATGTCGCCGAGTTTACCAACTTTTTCGAGCAGGATTACGTTCATGCTTTCATCCTCCCCTTACTTGTGCTGGTCAGTATAAGGCAGCAAAGCAATATAGCGGGCGCGCTTGATCGCAGTGGAAAGCTGGCGCTGGTATTTGGCTTTGGTACCGGTGATGCGACTTGGCACAATCTTGCCAGTCTCGGTAATAAAGTCTTTCAAGGTATTGAGATCCTTGTAATCGATTTCGTCCACCCCTTCAGCAGTGAAGCGGCAATATTTACGACGTCGGAAATAACGTGCCATGGTAATTCTCCTCCTCGCTACTCTTCAGTGGTTTCAGATGTTTCGCTATCGCCTTTATCTGCCGGTGCATCAGACTTTTCGTCCGAGTCAGCAGCTTTGGCTTCGGCATTAGCAGAGCGGCGCGCTTCGTCGAGGCGCTCGCGCTCATTGCTTTCACGCTCTTCCTTCATAATCAGGGACTCTTCCGTGATAGCATTATCACGGCGAATCACCATATTGCGCAGGATGGCGTCGTTATAGCGAAAGTTGGAATTCAGTTCATCGATAGCGTCATTGCCACATTCCACATTCATCAGAATGTAGTGGGCTTTATGAATCTTCTCGATGGGATAGGCCAGCATGCGGCGGCCCCAGTCTTCAAGGCGGTGAATTTTACCGCCAGTGCTTTCGATGGCTTTGGTGTAACGATCAACCATGCCAGGCACTTGTTCGCTCTGGTCAGGGTGAACCAGAAACACGACTTCGTAGTGTCTCATAGACATCTCCTTCCGGGTTCGCTTCCCTCTACTGGCCAGGCTAAAACAACAGGTCAGGGGTGAAGCAAGGAGTTAATATTTACCGCTCTGTGCAAAATTCAGCCAGATCGGCGCTTTGGGGGGCGAATTCTATTGAAAATGACTGCCCAAAGCAAGGAGAATACGGGCACTAACAAGAGGAAGAAGTCATTTGCCCGCCAAAATCCGACGGCTGTTTACCCTGCTGATACCCGTACTACTATTATTAACCCGGGTGGCGGTTGCTGATCCGGTTATCCCTGGCCCATCCCCCGACCGGGATAATGCCGGGCAACCCAATATGGTGGTGGTGATCCTCGACGATTGGGGCTGGCAGGAGAGTGGCGCCTATGGCAACCCGCGTATTCAGACGCCGAATATCGACCGCCTGGCTGCCGAAGGGGTGAAATTTAACAACACTTTTTTAACTTCGAGCCTGTGTAGCCCATCCCGTGCGAGCATCCTCACTGGACTTTACCCCCATGCTACCGGAGCCGAGGAACTGGGTACTCCACTGCCTGAGGATCGCATTATGATCAGCCACTATCTGCGTGAGGCGGGGTATTTCACCGCCAGCGTAGGCAAGTGGCATCTTGGTGGCAAGACCCGGGCTCAATTTGATCGGGTAATTCTTGAACGCCAGTTTGAAGGGGAAGACAAGGGGTTCCAGAGTGGTATGGAGGATTGGCTTGAAACACTTGAGCATCTGCCCCAGGGCAAACCGTTCTTTCTCTGGTTATCTGCGAAAGATGCTCATCGCCCCTGGCGCCATGAACCGGAATGGTCGGTTCACAAGGCGGAAGATATGGCGGTGCCCGCCTACACACGAATCGGTGTAAACCAGGGTAAGCCCGAGGCGTTGCTGCAGCAAAATGAACAAAAGCTGAAAAACGATATCGCACTTTATTATGATGAATTGTATCGCGCGGATTTTCACATCGGTGCGGTGGTGGAGCGCTTGCAACAACAGCAACGCCTCGACAACACATTTATCATTATTATGTCTGACAATGGCGCACCATTCTGGCGTGCAAAAAAATCCCTGTTTGATCAGGGCCTGAAAACGCCGTTTATTATTTATGCGCCGGGAATGAATTACGCAGTAAAGGAAGTCGATGCTTTGGTTAGTGCAATTGATATCGCGCCGACCCTGTTAACGCTGGCTGGTATTGATGTGCCTGAGCAAATGATGGGCCACTCGTTTTTACCGTTGCTAAAAACGCCTGGTCAGGGAGGTATGGAAAAAATTCGTGATACAGTTTATGCCCAGCGCCACAAGGCGATGCTGAAATCCGAGTTTGGCCACAGTGTGCGCGATCTTAATTATTTGTATATCTTTGATGAGTATCCGTCGCACCGACAAAGCTGGTTTGAAGGCTGGTTTGGTTATTACAAAGGAGAGCAACTGTACGATGTAAACGCCGACCCCAATGCAGAACATAATCTGGCACGCAACTTTGGGTTTTGGTGGTCGCACGGAGGTGTACTTGAACGTTATCGGCGTTTATTGGTAGAGCATCGACGTGAGGTAGATTCGGTTTCAGATTCGCCGGTGTTTGCTAATCACTGAAACTATGATTGAAGAGTTGCGAATTTAAATATCGTTGTCTGTTTGTAGTGATGAAAAATAACCGTTTTCAAGCAAATGAAAAAACACACGCTCTGCTGCAAAACGTGCGCCGTGTTTGTTCCAGTGTGAATCCTTGTCAAAGGTCGTAGGGAAGACATCAGTATTCTGAAAATCTTCCAGCAGTGAAATTAACGGGTAGGGTGTGGTAGCGCGTTTTTCATCAAAGTAGCGATAGTTTTCCAGCGCGTAAGGTCCCATCGCATCGAAACCGCCGGCCTCCCAAGTGTTGGGAGACTCTTTGTCGGTATACTGCCAGTGGCGTGGTGGAATAAATACCACAAAGGGGACGTCGAGCTCATTCTGCGTGTGCTGATAAATCTGGTTCAGGCTATCGTAAATTGCATCAAATAGATGACGGTTTTCCTCAAGTGGCTCCCGGGCGACAAAATAACCGCCGCCACCACTATAACCAAACACATCTTTATGCCAGCCGGTGGAACCATCGACCTTGTCGAGAAACTGTTTGTATAAATAGGTACTACGCGGATGTTTTTTTGCTGTGCCGTAAATACCTTCGCCGGCAATCATCTGGCGATAAAAATAATCGTCACGGTAGTCGGACATGTCGAGCGCAATAATCACCAGATCAGGTTGGTATTTATCACCGAGATCCTGCAATAAGCGCAGCGATAAAATTGGCGAAGAGCTGGTCCAGCCAAAATTCCACACATTAATATTCTTATTATTGAAACGTTTGCGTGCGATTTTTTCCAGTTGTCGCGGCGGAGCCATTTGGGTTTGCAGCAAAAAGCCATAGACAAATGAGTCGCCGAGAAAAATAATATTAAAATCATTGTTTTTTATCGAAGTGGCTTCACGCCCGGAACGAATACCATCACTGTTGGTATGAAATTTCTTGTCGTTGGCCGACATGCGGTGATCAATGTCATTGACCAGATCGACCCAGTGCTGCGAGGCGAGCAGGAAAGTAATCGTTGCTTTGGTTAGCCACAGCAGAAATAAAAAAAATACCGCCGCCATGGCGATAAACTGCCATTTGCGTTTTCGAGTCAGAGGCTTTTCAGTTGTTTCTTCCATGGCTTAAGTGTTATTTATTTGCCGTTGACGTACCACTTCATAGAGGCACACGCCGGTAGCGACAGATACATTGAGGCTGCTCACCTCACCGTGCATGGGAATGGCAGCGAGTTGATCGCAATGTTCCCGGGTTAAACGCCGCAGGCCACTGCCTTCAGCGCCCATCGCCAGTGCGACTGCGCCACTGAAATCAATATCGTAAATAGACTGTTCTGTTTCATCGGCAGCACCGGTAATCCAGATGCCGTTTTGTTGTAACTGAGCCATACAGCGCGCGAGGTTGGTAACTGCGACCAGGGGGATTGAGTCAGCGGCGCCGGAAGCGACCTTGCGCGCAACAGCAGTTAATCCTGCGCTGTTGTCTTTCGGAATAATCACGGCATCAACGCCGCTCGCATCTGCGGTGCGTAAGCAGGCGCCGAGATTGTGCGGGTCAGTCACACCATCAAGAATCAGCAACAAGGCAGGGTGATCAAGCCTTTCGAGATGAGTGCGCAGCCATTTTTCGTCGTGTAATTCGCCGAGTGTGCATTCTGCGCAAACCCCTTGGTGATTACCGTCGATTTTACTATCGAGTTCTTCAGGGTTGACACGCTGAACAGTAATGTCGGCTTTTTTCGCCTGCAGTAACAGTTTATCAAGGCGTTGGTTAGTTTTGCGGCTGACCCATATCTGCACGATGCGCTCGGAAGAGGTTTTAATCAGGGTTTGTACCGTGTGAATGCCAAACAGCCACTCTGTATTTTGTGTTTTCTTACTCATTGCAGCAGATTATCGTCTCTTGCGATGTTTGCTTTTAGGGCGTTTCTTGTTGGCAACTTTCTTCGCGGCCTTGCGTGCGCGGGATTTCTTGCTTGGATGGGCGCCGCGCTCAGCATCGCTATGATTGTGGGCTGCGCGTTTGCTGCTTGCCCTTTTTGGTTTGCGCCCGGGTTGTTCATCCAGTAGCCAATCCAGTGAATCATCTTGTTGTTTTTGGTGTTGTACCTTGCGCTTGCGAATACGTCCACCCGGACGGCCAATCAGTTCAAGCAGAGCAAAATCAATCTTGCGTTCGTCGAGATCAATGTTTATCAGTTCAACACGTACTTCATCACCGAGTTTATATGTTTGCGAACTGCGCTCTCCGATAAGGCGCTGTGCATGAGCATCGTAATGATAATAGTCAGATTGCAAAGAGGATACATGCACAAGCCCTTCGACATAAATATCCTTAAGCTCAACAAACAGACCGAAGGATGCCACACCATTCACAACGCCTTCAAATTGCTCGCCAATGCGATGTTGCAGATATTCGCATTTAAGCCAGGCGACGACATCGCGGCTGGCTTCATCGGCGCGGCGCTCAGTCATCGAACAGTGTTCGCCAAGCTGCAACATCGCAGCCATATCATAGGGGTAGATTTTCTTTTGTTTGAGCGTCTTGCTGCCAGGTGATTTCTCTACATGGATTGATTCGCTATTGTGAATCAAATAACGCAGCGCACGGTGAACGAGCAGATCCGGATAGCGACGAATTGGCGAGGTAAAGTGGGCGTAGCTCGGGTAGTGCAGGCCGAAGTGACCGATATTCTCCGGTTGATAAACTGCCTGGCTCATGGAGCGCAATAGCATCGTCTGGATAACATGGGCGTCGGGGCGCTCACTACATTGCGCAAGAATTTGCTGGTAGTGCTCCGGTTGTGGCTTCTTTCCGCCAAACAGACTCAGGCCGAGCTCGCTGAGAAAAGCGTGCAGGTTCTCCAGCTTTTTCTCGGTGGGGCCTTCGTGTACGCGATAAAGTGCGGGCAGCTCAGACTTTTCAAGCAATTTCGCTGCGCAGGTATTGGCGGCGAGCATGCACTCTTCGATAAGACGGTGTGCATCATTGCGCACCACAGGCACGATGGTTTCTATTTTGCGTTCCGAGCCAAAAACAATACGTGTTTCCTGGGTTTCAAACTCAATGGCGCCGCGCTGTTTGCGTGAAGCGAGCAAGGTTTTGAATACGCCGTGCAGGTTGTGAATTTGCGGTATCACATCATGCAGTTCCTTGTAAGCAATTTTATCGCCATCCAGTACCGCACCGACCTGGGTGTAGGTGAGGCGCGCATGAGAATGGATAACCGACTCGTAGAATTTATAACGACTGACTTTGCCTGCAGCGGAGATATTCATTTCGCAGACCATGGCAAGTCGATCCACTTCAGGTTTCAGTGAACACAGACCGTTGCTGAGCTTTTCCGGCAGCATCGGAATCACCGAGGCGGGAAAATAAACCGAGGTACCGCGTTGATGTGCTTCGATATCAAGCGCCGAGTCCACTTCCACATAGTGGCTTACATCGGCAATGGCAACCCAGAGTTTCCAGCCGCCAGTGCGGGTGGGTTCGCAATAAACCGCATCGTCAAAATCCCGCGCATCTTCCCCGTCAATGGTGACGAAAGGTAGATGGCGAATATCAATGCGTTTACTTTTATCTTTGTCACTGACCTCGTCAGGGAGAGCCTTGGCCGCCGCCTTGACCTCGCCGGGCCAGCGGTGGGGAATATCGTGGTTGCGCAGTGCAATATCGATTTCCATGCCAGGTGCGCGCTCGTCACCGAGAATCTCCGTCACATAGCCGGTGGCTACCTGTTTGGCGTCCGGGTACTGGTGGATCTTTGCCACAACAATTTGCCCGGCGCGGGGTTTGCCAACATCCGATTTTCGCAACTCCTTTGGCAGAAGAATATCCTGGGCAATACGAGCGTTATCCGGACGCAGAAATGCAATGCCACTTTCCTTGTTGTAACGACCTACCACCTCCGTGGTATTGCGTTTGAGCACTTCCACTACAGCTGCTTCGCGTTTGCCGCGGTGATCAAGACCTTTTTCGCGCACGAGAATTTCGTCACCATCAAATACGCTGCGCATCTGGCGGCTGCTCAGATAAAGGTCTTCCGAACCGTCTTCCGGGTGTAAAAAGCCAAATCCATCGCGGTGGCCAATAACACGGCCTTTGATAAGGTCAGCCTTGCTTACTGGCACGAGTTCATCGCGGCGATTAAACAGCAACTGCCCATCGCGCCGCATTGCAATCAGGCGGCGACGCAGTCCCTCAATCTGTTCGGCCCCCTTGAGGCCAAGTTTTTTCGCGAGCTTTATCTCGTTGAGCGGGCCTTTGCTGTGCTCCAGCTCCTCGAGGATATACTCCCGGCTCGGGATGGGGTTGTCGTATTTGCGGGCTTCGCGGTCCGCGTGGGGGTCATTTCGGGGCTTTTTTGATGCTTTGGGTTTATTGGCCATGAGCGCAGGGTACACGCGATTGACATATAAGCAAAGTGCAATTAAAGTGCGCAACCCGGCTGTTAGTCCCGGTTTGCGGGCTTGTTCCGATAGGTAGGCTGACAGCTGTTCCGCTGTGATGATCAGGTTGCAGAGGAATATTTGCCCAGGTAGAAATTGGGTAGACGATGTGCAGGAGGCACAAGTGTCACGATAATCAGGATGATGAAAGTGACCGATGTGCAGGAGGCACAAGTGCCGCGAGAGGCAGGAGCCGGAAGCGGCCACGCTAACTGGCCGAAGGCCAGCAGCGCAAGATGTATCCGCTGTGATGATCGGGTTGCAGAGGAATATTTGCCCAGGTGGTGAAATTGGTAGACACGCTAGCTTCAGGTGCTAGTGCTCGCAAGGGCGTGGAGGTTCAAGTCCTCTCCTGGGCACCAATTTCAAATTTCAAGTAATCTCATACAATCCCATTTTCCCAATAAAATCAAAGAATTGCCTTTATTTTAAGGCTTATTCTGTCTTGGCTTGTCTCATGGAAGCCCAAGGATTATGATGGTACTTTTGATGGTATCCGTCATTCTTGAACTTTCAGGAGAGCACTATGCCACTGAATGATATTAAGGTTAAAAGCGCTAAGCAAAGGGACAAGGCTTACAAGCTAACGGATGAAAAAGGCTTGTACTTATTAGTAACGCGCAAAGGTGGTAAGTGTTGGCGCTTTAACTATCGTTTTGCTGGTAAACAGAAAACCCTTGCTATAGGCACTTATCCGTTAATCTCTTTAAAAGAAGCTCGCAAGCAACGGGATGTCGCGCGATTACAAATTGCCGACAATGTAGATCCGGCACAGCATAAACAGATGAAAAAAAACAAACTTAAAGCGGCTAATAAAAACAGCTTTAAAGCCGTGGCTCTGGAATGGCATGAACGGCAGGCACCTACCTGGAAAGCAGCGACGGTAAGAAAACGTTTATGGATTTTGGAGCACAAGTTATTTCCTCAAATTGGTAGCTTGCCGATAGCTGATATAACACCCCCGCATATCCTGCGCGTGTTGCGCCGAATCGAAAGCAAAGGTGAGATAGAAACCGCCAAACGATCTCGCCAGGTTGCCGGCCAGGTATTCCGTTATGCGGTAGCTTGCGGTTTGGCTGACAGTGACCCAACTCGTGATTTACGAGATCAACTGCTGACTAAAAAAACGAAACATCATGCAGCACTAATTACACCAAGGGAAGTGGGTAAGTTGTTAGTAGATATAGATAACTACCAGGGTACCGCGGTGGTATGTGCTTTACTGAAAATTAGCCCATTGGTATTTCAGCGCCCAGGTGAAGTGCGTCAGATGGAGTGGCGGGATTTAGATCTGAAAGCAAAACTTTGGGAAATTCCGGGAGATAAGATCAAAATGGAAGAACCTCATATTGTGCCACTTAGCAAGCAGGCTGTGGTAATTCTCAAAGATATAAAGCAGCTTACTGGCAGACACAGTTACGTATTTCCAGCCCAAGGCAAGCGTAATCGACCAGCCAGTGATGCCGCTGTAACCAATGCGTTGAGAAAAATGGGGTACACCGGGGAGCAAATGACCGCGCATGGTTTTCGCGCGATGGGAAGGACAATGCTGGATGAAGTACTTGAATACCCGCCACATTTAATAGAGCAGCAAATCAGTCATAAAGTCCGTGATCCATTGGGCAGGGCCTATAACAGGACTAAACATCTAGAGCAGAGAAAGGAAATGATGCAGCGGTGGGCAGATTATCTGGATCAGCTTAGGGCTGAAGCGCTGGGTTCAAATGTGGTTGCCGGAAAATTCTGACAATAGGGTAAGAATGTGAGCGATAAAAAAGTTGAATTTGAAAATGTTGGTAGAAACAAACAGCATAAAGTTGATTTGTTTGAAGTGATAGAGAGGGAATTTGATATTGGCAATTTGCCTGAAAACGGTAGTTACGCTGAATGCATATTAAAAGATATGCTCAAACAATGCCTCAACTTATTGGAGCTTAATGGTATAGATCCTCATTATAAGTTCTATTATGTGAAAGATAAGAAAATCAACCCGTGGGAAGAAAATTGTGAAGAGCTGCCACTGTCTTTATATGGTGCTGTATGCGAAAGAGATGCAGCCTTAGGTAATGGGCGAAGTGAAGATTATCTGGCGAGTATTGTTGTGGGTATCATAGATCAGATTTTTTCTCATTTTAGAGGACATACGGCTGACACCATTGCCCATTATTGGGTGCTAGACCAATCTTTAATCGCACAGAAACATTTTTTTGATCTCCATCTATTGAAAAATATACATCCGGCTTATAGTGCTGGTAATAGCCGATATACTGAAGCAGCCAGAGATAACCACGAAGCGACAAATCGTTTAAAAGCAATAGCAGAAGAAAAAATGATTGAGTTGAGAGCCAAAAACTATACCAAAGAGAAGTGCTACAAACTTGTTGCCGAGTACTTAGCAAGTGAGTATCAAGAGAAGCGTTCTGCCGCTACAGTGAAACGGTGGCTCAAGGGTAATAAAAAAATTCCCTAAAAATGGGTCAAAACATTCTATTGACCCATTTTTTTTAATCTAAGGTAGATCCATCTTAACCGAGGAGCTACCAAAATGACCCAAAATGTAGAAACCAGTGCTGATTTACCTCATACCGGCTACTTACGCCTTCCACAAATACTCCGATTGATACCGATCGGGCGCTCTACCTGGTGGCGCTGGGTAGCGGAGGGTAAAGCCCCAAAGCCAGTGAAACTTGGCCCGAAAACGACTGCATGGACAGCAACAAGCATCCGTCAGCTTATTTCTGATCTTGAGTCAGAGTAGGAGGCGACCTATGGATAATGTATCGAAATTTCCCAAGACGTTTGAGAGCAAGTCACGGCCAGCAATTACAGGAACAAAGCCGCCGCTCCTGGTGCCGGGGCGTTATGAAGCCGAGTATTTTGGCTGCGATGTAAAACTGATGTTCAGGGGGCGCCCCAAGCTATTTATGACATTTCTGGTAAATGATGAGCGGCACCAAATTCCTGTGCCGTTACAGAGATATTACAACTTGGGGAGATTCAACCCCAAAGATAAAACCAGCTTTGAAATCGGCTGGAAAAGCAATCTATGGAGAGACTATATACGGCTATTTGGTGAGCCTGAAAATCCAGAAAGTACCAGCTCAAAAGATATTTTGGGTGCTTTTGAGGGGAAAATGTTCATGTGCAATGTGGAAACTGTGTACAAAGATTCTGAAGGTGAGCAGTTAGGCAAGGCTGCCCACTACTCACGAATTCAAAGGATAGAGGGAATAACCAATGTTTAACTTATACCAGTACCAAGCCCATGCCCGTGCCTTTACCCTGTCCAACCCCCATACCTATACCCACTTGCACATCGCGCAATTTCCTAATGATTTAGGGTAAAAAAATATGGGTGGATCAGGCAGCGGTAGGCGGTGCCGCTATAACAAACAGACCACAGTAGATGAAGTTAAGCATCTTGATGTTCGCTTGCTGAAAAGGTTGGGATTTCTGCGCCCAAACTACCAAGGAGTGATTAACTGGACTCGTGGTGACAGGCCGGCAGGAGAGGTAGGCTATACATGCTTTGAGGATCGTTTAATTCTCAATTATCGGTACAGTGAAAATGGGGGTGATTGGGAGTCGGTTCAGCAGGTTATTTGGTTTAATTCGACTCCATGCAACTATGGTGGCACTCGAAAATGGTTTTTGTGTCCAGGTTGCCAGAAGCGGGTAGCGATTTTATGTGGGGGCGGTAAATTATTTCTGTGTCGGAGCTGCTACCAGTTGCCATATGCCTCTCAGAATAGCAATGAGTTTGATTACCTGATCGAGAAGAAGCATGAATTGGGTAGGCGTATTTTTGAACATTATGAATATGGTGAGGGTTGGGGTAAGAAAAAGGGTATGCATTGGAAAAAGTACCAAAAATTGTACGATAAATACTTGGAGTTAGAGCGCAAAGTGATTGCAGCGGTAAGGATCCCGGGGAGATTTTGATCACTAGATGGTCTTGTATTCTATTGGGGTATATGGGTATCCTAAAAGGACTAATGCTGATGCGATTGAAGATATTCTGAAATCGCCTGATTTAAATTCAAAGATGTAGCTTTTTACGGCTGGGATGCCCTGTAATGAAATACGAAAGAATACTCGCTGAAAACCCGCAAGAAATTCTATGGCTACGTTATCGACGTCTTCTAAGTTCTAAAATGTGTGAAAAAATTATTTCCAGTAAGGGGAGTGGTTTGTCTAGTGATGTCGTTGCGGAAAAAGCTGATGGTGTTGCATCTGCTGTAGGTGCGGCAATAGGGTATTGGGAGTCCAAATCAGATAATCTGAACTCTTGGATTGTATCTCGTTATTATGCGTTAATGCATCTAACTATAGCCGAGCAAGTAGCATCGTCAAAAGGAGATCTAACTTTAAAATCTGTTCAGCGTCATACAGAATATGGTCACGGTATCGGTACTTGGCGTTCAGATACTAATGCTTACCCTGAAAACCATTTTGTTTATCTTCTTCGCTCTGGCTACTTTATTTCTTATCTTAAGTTCTTGGGTTTTTCTAACATCAATGATTTATCTCAAGAAAGAAGAATAAAAGAAGAGCCAACTGATGAGCAGTCAAATCTGATGGTGGATTTAGGTTTGTTGCTGCGAACAATTCCTGAGTTAGAACATTATGTCGAAGAATACCTTGATAAGCCACCTCTAAGTATAAGTATTGCGCATTCAAGTCATAATATGTCTTTGAGGTTTGAAGAACTAGATAAGTACAATAAGCGTAATGGTGGTTTTGCATTTGAAATACCTGAGGGTGAGCTTGGCTCAGTTGAGCGTACTTATATTGACATTTACCCATCGTCAACCACTGTGACTACAGAATATATAAAAAGCATGGGGCTTCCTTTAGAGGGTATCGAGCTTACTGAGGACGAGTATGAAAAGGGGCGAACTATAATTCGAGGTTATTTGGAGCATCCGAGATCTGATCCCTGGTATTCATATATCCGAGCGTATAGATCGAATTATTGTGGTACGTCATTGGTTTCGCCAGTGTTGGGGGATTTTGATGATATTATAATAATTCATTTTCTTCTTTTATATGCTCTTTCTATTGCTGCACGGTACTTACCAGATGTTTGGAGGGATATTACTGTGGGTGAGCAAAGCCACATAGCGGCTCTTATTGAGCATTATCTGTCCGTGGTTGATAAAGTTATTCCCCTTATTATGCTTGAGAGAATCACTGGTATAAAAATCGCTTTGGTTCAACCCGGCACTATGAATGCGCCAGCATAAGTATATTTTATGAGCGGGAAAAATGCAGAGAAAAGAGTCAAGCTAAGTGAAGGTATTTCAAGATTTTTGCCTGAAAGTAGTTTTATGATCAACTATGTAATTGACCATACGCCAGCAAAACGTATGGGACGTTTGTTTGAGTATGTTTCGTTATTGAATGCCAGAGTGGAGATGCTTGAGGATAAGGTTGAGCTTGAGGATGAGGATTTTGAGTATCTTGTAGAAGATTCCATAATAGAAGCATCAAAGTCGAAATCAAAACAGCGTCGTGAGTGGCTGGCATCCATAACGGTTCCAGGGGTTGCTCCAGTTTCTGAGGATGAATGGGAATACCGGATCAAATGTATTGAGATTTTAGCAAATCTGTCCGATGAAGAAGTATATTGCCTTTTGAATCATTCAAGCTCTATAAGTACTACGCGGCTTGATAAAACAAGAGGTTGGCATATTTCAATTACAATTAAAGATAGAGCAACGCTATCGGAGCATGAATTATTTACTAGATATTTATTAAATGAACGTTTTTCGAGGTATCAAAATTCATTGCTTCGATTTGGTTTGATTGAAAAAGATGAGCTTTATGGGAGTGGATATTTGCTTACTCAGGCAGGTGCCTTGTTTATTTATGCTATTTCTGGTGAGTTGCCTGATAGGTAGATAGCATAAGGCATGATTTTACTGACCTTTTGTGTGCTCTAAAGCGCCTTTCAGATTTTCAAGAATTTTGTTGGCTTCTGATTTTAGCAGTTCTGGAACCTTGCCTCCTCCAATATCCTGTATATGCTGTTTGAATTCAAATTTCTTTGTCTCAGGCTTGTTGTCTGCATCTATTGCTGATCGTATAACATCAATAAGGCTTATTTCTCCTCGATTAACCAGCTCGCAAAGAAACTCGAATTCTTCAATTGTAATAAAATACATATTTTCAAAGGGGATTTCTTTGTTTGGGTAGTCGTTGTGAATTGCTTGTAAGCGCTCATTGGCAATCGCCTCGAAGAGATCACAACCGCTTCCAACATACATCTCTTTGTATGTTATAACCAGAATATACTGCGAGTTTTTTTGATCTTCATTTATGCCAAATTTCTGCCTTAATCGGTCTAGATTTTTAAAAGTGTAGTGTGCTTGTTTGATGGCGAAGATAATTGAATCGTTAATTTTGTCACTGATTATTTCAGATTCGCTTAGGCATCTGTGGTCTCTTCTTGTCTCCACAGCTTTGGCGTCGATATATACATTATAGTTATCCCCGCATAGTAGAAAATCAACACATTTTTCGTCTTTTTCGAGAATGGTATATAAATCATTTTCAGATAGAAATACATTGCCAGAATATGTTAATAGCTCCCCGATATAACCCTCAAAGCATTTTCCAAATTTTTTCATAAATTTTTGACTTTGACTCTTTTTAAGCTGGTCATACACGAAATGCTCTATTGCGCGATAAAAAAGGGTTGGATACCAGCAGAGAAATCCATTGTTCTGTGCTAAAAAAGGCTGCTGTATAAGAGGCGTTTGCTCGTAGTACTCTCTTGCTGGCCTTCTCTTTCCTGAAGATTCGATAAGATATTTTTTTGTTTCTTTTAAATCTAATGATAATAGATTAAAGAAAATATCTATCTCTTCTTTTTTGATATATTCGTTGAGTGTAGAAAACCATTGGGTAGTGAAATTTATTTTTCCTGGGTTGGTTTGAAAGGCGGTGAGCAAGGAAACTGCTATTTCAAAAAACCTGATTATAGAAATCCCACATTGATTTCTAAATAAAGTGTCGAAGTAGGAATTATTCTTTTCATCAAAAAATAGTTTAATCTGCCTGCCTAAATGAATTATTTTAAAATTCTGCTGATAATGAAACTGCTGAAAGGATTTTAGCCGGAAAAAGATGTAGAGGTGATGGTAGTCACTCGGCATGCGCACATAAGACTCTAAGCCTATCATTTCATTTATTAGATTTATTGCTACTCTTTTGTCTGGTGATTTCCTGCCCTTTTGATCAAAATTGTCGTCAATGATAATCCATTTAATTAGCAGCATACCTAACCATGGCTGCTTTTTTATTTGTTCAATCGATTCTTCTGAATAATCCTTATAAAGAAATTCAAGAATGTGTTTTATTAGCAGAATGGGATCATATTGACGGAATCTGTTTCTTATTTTTTTGTATTCAGCAAAATAGTTGCCTTCACTGAACTCAATTTTCTTTGGCATCAATCTATTTTTGCGTTATTGAAGTATCAATCAAACAGGTCACCGACATTACACCGGAGACTTTTAGTGATCTGATCCAGTGTCTTGAGTGTGGTATTTTGAGATGCGCTTTCCAATCGATTAAGGGTGGCCCGGCTAATCCCCAGTCTTTTAGCAAATTCCACTTGGGTTTGTTCTCCGCGCCGGGATCTCAGGTTTTGCGCTAATTTGTCGGAAAGTGTGGACACTAGCTATCCTCAAATGTTCACTTGTGAACTATTTTCCGGTAATATTGTGTTCACATGTGAACATTGCTCTTGGTAGCAGGTGTGACGTTTTCCGAAAGGGTAATTGGAGTGCAAGGCATGTCAGATTTTTTGGAGGGCTCTCTTGGAAATTCAATTCTATACATGCTTTACCCTTACAAAGGGTATTGAGTTTGAGTTGTGTTGGGTATAATTGGCATTCTTTTGACAGGTAGTCAAATTAGCGGACAGGTTTATAGTGTCTGATAAAGGCAACATAAAGGGAGTGTACTGAAAACATTTTTCAGTAAGTTTTGGAACTTATAAATAGTCTAAATAAATTTTTGGGAGTCAAGATGCGTCCTTTTTCTCAAGTTATTCTTGTTGCCATTAGTGGGCTGCTACTTTCAGGTACTGTTGTTGCACAAGTGCCGGATTATAACGAAGCTATTGAAGGCAGCTATCAGGCAACGGGTTTTTCAGATATGCGCGAATATCAGCGGGGAGCCGTTAATGAAACAGTTGACCCTTATTCAGGTAGTTTAAAGCGTGTCTATACTGATTATGTTTTTCCCGGTAATGGTGGGATGAATATCGAGATTGTCCGTTATTATCAGAATCTCAATAACTATACGTCTGGTCATAGAGATGCCAACAGTGTGGGCGGTGAAGGGCCTATGGGTACAGGTTGGGATATTCATTTTGGACGAATCTGGGTCAAGAATGACACAAGCCAGTCAGGGGAGAAAATTCTTTCCGAAATAGATCCATCAAACCGTGGTTGTCGAATATTCAATGTTGCATCCGGTTCCAGCCCGACACTGGAAATGCCAGGTGGTGGGCGTCAGGTACTAATTGATAATTACTTCGGTTTCGCTTCCAGTTCAACCGGCTCATCACTGATCACACATAAGCCTGCCTTTATAACACCTGATCACTGGCTGGGCGTTTGTCTTGATTTTAGTGATGACCTTGGCGACGGAGGTATTGTGATGTATTCACCCGATGGCCGCCAATATGTTTTTAACAAGCTGGCAAAGGTTGTATCACCCGGTCATAGCATTTGGGACAGATTCGCTTATGTGCCTACGCGAATTACTGACATCAATGACAATTATATGGATATAACTTACACCACGCTTAATCTTGGTACGGTGACACTTGATGTAATTGATACGGTAACGACTTCTGAAGGTGTCAGTGTTCAATTTAATTATAACGCCAGTCTTGGACGTCTCAGCTCGATTACAGGTGAAGGTATTACGCTGTTGTATAACCATGAAGATGATGATTTTGATCCATTGAAAAAAATTCTCAGATCAGTTGTGATTGCAGGAGAACTGGTCTGGGAGTATGACTACTATGATGGTCTTTCGAGTGATGGAAAATTCTCTATTAAAAAAGCCACATCGCCTTTTGGGCAGGATGTTGAATATATCTACCAGAGCAAAAAATTCACCAGTCAGGCGCCCTCTGGACAAAGCTATTTTGATGACAATCTGGATAACATTATTGTTTCGGAGCGTACCGTTGAGGGTGAAGGTGTCTGGAAATACACCTATGCTCCAGCTACCGGAGCATCAAACCCAGTGACTGGAGATGGGCCAACAGATATTACAACCGTCACTTTGAATGATATATCCATATCGCCTTTGCCCGGCGGTTTTCAGGATATGTGTATTCAATATGAGCATTTAGGTGAGGCCGCATTACCTCCGGGACAGCCACCGCAGGCCAATATAAACCACCGGCTTTATCGTCGAGGTTTATTGATCAAGAAGCAGACATATGGACATGTTAATTGCTTGAATGATCTTCTTGAAACAGAAATCTACGAGTACCGTAAGAAAGCTCTGATCGGAGAAATGAATGAGTATCGCCCACTACCACTAACAGTCGCAGAGAATACATGGAAGGCTTTAATGACTAAAAAGACGATTGTGCGAGATGGAGTAGTCTATATCACGGAAAATAGTTATGACCCGCCAGCACCTTCACTGCCATGGGCTTATGACTATGATGAGGATGTTTCCCGCACTATGCCATGTGGAACCAACCCGGAAACCAATGATTGTGCGAACATGGTGTTGAGCAACCCGGTTTTTGCGATTACTGAATCTACACAGGGTGGCCCGAGTCGAACAACATCTTTTGCACCGGGCGTATTGATCAATGAGGATGCTGTCGATAGATTGCGTTATCGGCGTGTGACACTTGCCGAAACCATGGTGCTGGATGACACATTTGAGAGGCTCTACGGGTATGATGCCAGAGCCAATAAAGTGGCAGATTATCAATATGGCAACACTACTTTCTACGCCTATAGTACGGAGGGCGATATGTCAGAAACGACTGACAGGGATAATTGCCCGGGATGGAGCGGTACACTTTCAAATGGTTGTGATGATCCGACTCCGGTTGGCGTAACGTATTTGAATAACTACTATCGAGGCAGGCCGCAAGATATTGTGATGCCGGATGGTACTACATTGACCCAGGTTATTGATGGCAGAGGTAATGTCACTTCCCGTAAAGTCTCTGATTATCTGGACACGGAAAGTGCGACAACGGTCTATCAGTATGATGACCTGAATCGCGTTACCAATATTTTCACACCTGAGGCTGGTGATAATGATATTACCATCGACTATCTTAATGATGGTATGGATACAGAAGTCACCATGACCCGTGGAAACCTCGTCGAAAAAACAGTTTATGACGAACGGGGAAATGTAAAGGAACAAATCCGGGAGGATTTACAAGGTGATAGCATTTATCAAAACTTCAGCTTTGACGATCTGAATAACCCGATATTTTCTTCCTATCCGTCCTATAGTGCAGGTGAAACAGAGGGTGTTACTACCGACTTTGATGAATTAGGAAGAATGCTTTCTACGACGTACAGTGGTGCGAGTGGCACCAGCACACTTTATGATCATTCTGGCGGGTTAACTGTAATCATCACAGATGAGCGAGGTTTTGATACACGTTACACCTATGAGGCCTATGGAAGTCCGGGTGCACGTTATCTGGCTACAATTGAGCAGCAAAAAGATGCGAGTAATTTCATTACAACCCAGTTGAATAAAAACGCACTAGGCCGACTGAATAGTATGACGCAGGGAGGCCTAACCCGAAGCTTGCTTTATTACTCCTGGAAGCCTGATCAGCTTGAGAAAGAATCACACCCTGTAGAAGGTGAAGTAAAGTATGAGCGCAATTTTGCCGGGCAAGTAACAGAGATTCGATATAACAATGAAACTCTATCCGAGATCAAATATGAATATGATGCAATGCATCGACTGGCCAGAATAGATGCAAGGCCACCCACTGATGACATTTATTTCTATTATGACCATTTTGGAAATATTGAGACGGCGGTTAAAGGTATCAACCCGGGAACAACTTCAACTTATTCGGCCTGTATTCAATCGCTGCCTGGGAGTACTCATGATATTTGCAGGGGACAGTATGGGAAAAATATTGACAACTGGGATTGGTCAACCGTGCCGGTTTACCATGAATATAGCTACACAGATAATAATCAATTGTACAGCGAGTTTCTTGTCAGTCAGCCAGATAATATCTGGTTCTATTATGATTATCTGTACGACCAGAATGGCAATCTCGAAGCTGCGTATTATGACAGTCCGACTAATTGGGTGATTTTATATTATATAAATGATGCGTTAGGTCGGCAGCGCTCGCTACAGTTGTTTGATGATATTAACGGAGACAAATGGATTGTCACCAATGCTAATTATCACCCGAATGGCCAGCTTCATACGATGTCTGCCGGGAATGGCCAAACCTATACTATTACTCAAACCGCGCGATTAAGACCAGATGTGTTTACAGTATCAGGAAACATCCTGTCTTTAGACTATAATTATGATCCTCTGGGCAATATTACCGGTGTATCAGGAGATATAACCTTAAGTGGATTTGAGTATGACGGCTTGTCGCGCCTTAATAAGGTGACGGGTTCCTGGGGGGAATATATCTTCTCTTACGATGATGCTGGAAATATCACAACTCAAACAATTCCTTCTGTGGGCCAACTGACTTACAACTATTCAATCAATCCATTGATGGATGATCGTCTCGAATTAACCTCTATTACAGGCGCCGAAAGCTATACATTCAGTTATAGCGCAGAAGGCAATATGCTCAGTGATGGTCAGCAGACTTATAGTTGGGACAACGCTGGGCGAATGATTGCTGTTACAGGTGCTAGCTATGGCTATGATGCGCATAACCGACGCTATAAAAAAGAACGAAATAGTAAAACCATTGGCGCAGCGTACGGCCTGAATGGAAAGCTGCTGAGTGAAATGGATATTGAAAGCTGGAATGGTGGAGATGGTAATGAAACTCACTATTTCTATTTTAATGGTCAGTTGGTCATGCGTATGGACTCCTGTGGGGTTGATACAGGCGATGAATTAAATCGTTGCCCGACACGACTGATTAACAGCGAAGGAAGCTTTCTTGCGGCAGTCAGAATCGAAGATCTGGTGACAGGACAATTCATCGGTATGACAGCACAGGGGCTTGATGGCGCGGCGACCTATAGTTTGCTGGAGGACTGTAATGGAGCCTTTACGATCAATAGCCAGACCGGCGAAATTACTGTTGCTGATGACAGCTTGTTGGAAGCCGGTAGTTGTTTTCTCAAGGTAGAGGCGACTAACAGCGCAGGGGCTAAAGGGTTGACTACCTTTGTGGTACAGCTGATGGCGGTTGATGGTATCTATGCAGGTTCGAATCTGCGCAAAGACAGTGACAAATAAGGAGAAAAGAAAATGAAATCAAACAAAATCCTTAATTATGTTTCTTTTTTGAGTGTGTTCCTGATTGTGTCTGGAGGTGTAGCTGTTGCGCAAGATATTACAGTCCAGCCCCAAACCGGGTTAGGTGCTCCAACAGTATCTCTGCAACCATTAGAGCCGCAGCCCGAGAATAATGAACCTTCTCAGGAAGAGCCGGTTAGCGTTGAGATGCAAAGTGAACTTATGTCCAAGGTTGTGGCTATGCCAATGCCGGTGAATGAGGGTGAGGAAACCCGAGGCCATGCAGCTTGCAGAGCTTTTAATCACATTGACCAATGTATTCCAGAGCATAAGAATTTGCCTCGTATTAAAGCTGCTCTGTGGAATATCTGTGAGATGCAGCGCGAAGAGGCCAGCTGGGAAGAAATTCTTTCAGAATACCCGCAACTCAAAGAACACAAAAAGAAAATCAGAAAGAAGATTAAACAGTGTAAACAGCGCTTAAGAGCAGAATCTGAGGGGGAGGAATAGTTATGATGAAAAAACTTACAAAAAATGTGTTGGTGGCGATTATTCTTGGGCTCTGGGTGACAAATTCTCTGGCTGAGGCAAAATATACTTATTATTTTCAGGATGCATTGGGGTCGCCGATAGTGGCCACAGATGAACATGGCTCGGTGCTATGGCGTAAAACATATCGACCTTATGGTGAGTCAGATCAGTCTGATGCACTGAACGATGTTGGTTATACAGGGCATATGGAAGACTATGAAACAGGTTTGATTTATATGCAGGAACGTTATTACCATCCTCGCTATATACGGTTTTTGAGTTTTGATCCGGTTAAATTCTCGGAATCTGAACCAATGAGCTTCAACCCATCTATCTACGCGCTCAATAACCCTTACAAGTATGTTGACCCAGATGGTAATGCTTCAAAGGTTGCAGCATTGATCAGGCTCACGAGTGCGGGAATGAAAGAGTTGGGTCGCTTATCTAAAGAGCAAGCTGTACGGGCTCGAAAAAACGGCCAGAACGTTATGGCAGATAACAGGCAAGTAGCTGGGCAAATAGAGAGAGCTGCAGCAGGGAATAAGGAAGTGTTAAAGCATCAAGGCCATAAACTGCCTGATGGCAATATAGGTAAGCCCCATTTTCAAACAGAGGGTGTTACAGGTCATACTTTTTGGGGGGGTGTGAGTAGTGTTTTTCTGACGATAGGTGTTGGCCTTGATCATGTTGCAGATGTTGTTGAGATTGTCGACCCCACAACTTATATTAGTTCGGGCGGCCAAAACTATGTAGACCCCGATGGTAATCCCATTAGCTTGGAAGAGGTTTATGGCGGCCAACAGGCTGGGGAAAGTGAAGGGGAAAGTGCTGATAATTCATCAAGTGAAAATGAAGATGGTGGTTGATATTTAATCATGGAAAAGTACTATGTCTTGATAGAAGGGGGTGTGTTCTTTGTTGACTTGGAAGGTGAGCGGATCTGTTCCGGTTTTTTTACAACACTATATCTTGAAGGAACCTTCAAGACTAAAAGGGATATTTTGTTATGTATTGAAAGTACGTTATTGGGCCTTATAAAAAATAATGAGATGAGTATCTATATTACCCAATCTTCATTTTATTATGTCAATGAGTTACATTTGATTGAGGAATATCCAATATCAGAAGAAAAAATTGATGGTGGCTTTACCTTTTACAGAATGTCTGCGCTTGCGAGGGTGAAAGCAAAGTTGGTTAAAAATTTAAAAAATATACTATTTGTTATGGGTATTCTTGATGAATTGAAAAGGCCTTTAAGTTTTAGTAGACGAGTTTATGAGCTGGATTGAGTGGTGTGTACACTGAAAATTATTTATCTGTATAGATCACTTTTAAACTGATTCGCCCTATTAGATCAAAGTGACTTTTTGATAGGGAGAGAGCTAAAACTTGGTGAAGGTTAAAAAGTTTACTATGCTAGTATATATCTTATTGGCTTTAGGTTTTTTTGCTGATTTTGTCGCCGGCTGGACCGGTGTTTTCTTTGATGTTTCTAAAAATGATAGCCTTTATTTCTTTTTATGGCGTTGGCATACGCGGGCTTATATCCTTTTGTCGAATTTATTGGGAGTGGGAAAGAGTCGGGATATTTTCATGAGATTGGAAATAAATTTTTTTAAGTTGCGACCACAAATTATGTCTTGTAGTTAGTGGAGGGCTTGCTTTTATTATATATGGGCTGGCCTCAATCACTTCTTCTTTGATTTTTGGGAATTTTGAAAATGGTAACCAGGTATTGGTTATGTGTGTAGGGTTTGGTTTGTTAGTAGGAAGTAGCTTATTTATCTGTTTTGCAAGGTATATCTCTGTCAAAAGTAGAAATTTTGATTGAGGCTGAATAGTCTTGCTCTAATAGGGACGAATTAGCTGTAATACTTTCCTACGTTACATTACTGAAATGCGCTAATTTGGGTTTTTTGGGGCGTTAGATGTCGTTTGGTTTGTTTTCTCCGGGAGTGATAGTTGGTCATGCAGAGACAGCTAATAGGGAGAACTTTATGGGGCATTTGGATATGATGGTATTTATGGTGGTATCAAGATTTTCTGATAGTCAAAAAATCATATAAATCAATGTCTTATATTTTCTATTAGAGTCCTCTCCTGCACCAATTTCTTCTTTAGAAAATAGTAGCCCTTTTGGATGACGTGCTTCGTAAGAAGATGGCGCTGAGAGGACTATTCCGGCCAGCGTTTTCTATTCGCACTTCGTGCGAAACGTGGCTGGCGTTCGAGCGATGCTCGAACCCTCTCCTGGGCACCAATTTCTTTTTAATGATGATATAGGCCTCTTTGTTATCTCTCTTCGTAAGGGTGTAGAGTTGAGAGGACTATTCCGGCCATCAATCGCAGATTGATGGCGCTCGGCGTCACGCGAAACGGTGTTTCGCAGACATTCGCCTCGCCCTCTCCTGGGCCAATTTCTTCTTTAGAAAAATGTCAGTCCTTTCTGTATTCCCTTTGTAAGCAACGGGGTTGAGAGGACTATTCGAAGTGCAGGACAGCACAAATGCCCAATACATTCGCACCTTGCTCATGGGGCAGGCACTGCCGCGAGAGCAGGATGCGGAAACGGCCGGCCAGCGCTTTTTATTCGCACTTCGTGCGAAATGCGGCTGGCGCTCAGCGATACTCGAACCCTCTCCTGGGCATCAATTTCTTTCTGTGTTTTATTGGTAATTTGCTTTTGATTTACTAGAGTTGGTTGTGCAAAAGGGTTTACAATGCTACGCGTAGAGTTAAAAAGAAGTAGAAAAATATAGATTCTATCTAATAAAAAGGCGGCTTTATGTACCGTATATTTCAGTTTTTATTATTCCCAATTTTATCGGTGCTTGTTTCTCAGGCTTGGGGAGAAGATGCTGATCAGGACAGCTTGCCGGATCACATGGAGCAAGACGCGGGATATATCGTTGGCATTGCTGACTTTATTGTGACTGCGGGATGGCACACCACTTGTGCCAAACTTCAGGATACGTTCAACTGCTGGGGCGAAAACGCATCGTTGGCAGAATCGGCCCCGACCTTTAGTAATTTGCGACAGATAGCGGTTGGCAGCCAGCATATCTGTGGCCTGGATGATAACGGTGTGCAGTGTTGGGGTGATGCAGCCGATGGAAAAACCACGGTGCCGCCAATGACCGGGGTGACGCAAATCAGTGCCTATGACAGACATACTTGTGCTGTACATGAGGGAAATGTCAGCTGCTGGGGGAATAATGATAGTGGACAAAGTAGTCCGCCGACTATTCATCAGCCTGTTGTCAAGGTAGCTGCCGGAGGTAATCATACCTGTGCAATGACACAGTTTTCCGTTTATTGCTGGGGTGCCAGTAGCCAGGGGCAGTTGAACAAGCCTTCTATTTATAGTCCAACGGATTTAGCGGCGGGGTATGAGCATAACTGCGTGATACACAATGCAGGCAGAGCGGCCTGCTGGGGATCGGATGGTCACGGTCAGTCATCGCCTCTCGGTTTTAGTAATGCGGTGTCCATTGCTGCTGGTCGCAACATGTCCTGTGCGATTTTAAATTCCGGTGAGAATTATGTCCATTGCTGGGGAGGAAACGGTAATGGGCAAATCAATGAACCCGTGTTGGAAAACCCGGTAACGTTAAGTGCTGGCTATCAGCATAACTGCGCTCTGGACGATCGGGGTTTTCACTGTTGGGGGAGGGACCATTTTGGGCAGGCCTCGGTACCGTTTTCCCTGGATATTGATGGTGATGGTGTGTTTGATGATTCGGATAATTGTCGTTTTGATATGAATCCGGTACAGCTGGATGCGGATAGCGACCAGCATGGTGATGCCTGTGATAACGATGATGATAATGACGGTGTGTTTGATGAAGCTGATATATCTCCACTGGATGCAGACTTGCCATTTAGTCGCGTGTCAATTGATGGGAGTGTTGATAAAGAGTATATGGGCGCGCATGTTGCCGGTGCCGGCGATGTTAACGGTGATGGCTATGAAGATATTATTGGTAATGCCTTTGCCAAATTTAGCCCTCCCGAGCCTGGTAAGGTAAAAGTGTATTCGGGTGCAGATGGTACATTGCTATATACCCTGAGCGGATCTGATATTGAAGATGATTACGGTATGGCAGTGGGGGGTGCCGGAGATGTTAACAACGATGGTTATGATGATTTTATTCTCGGAGCTCCGAATCAGGATTTAGGGGGGCTTAATGGTAACGAGGGCTACGCGTATATCTATTCCGGCAAAGATGGGAATCTGCTACGTACTTTTGTAGGTAATCACGGAGCCAGACTGGGGAGCGATGTGAGTGCTGTTGGAGATATTAATTTTGACGGTCGTGCCGATGTGATTGTGGGAGCACACTCGGATGACGGTGGGGGTACGAGTGCAGGTGCTGCCTATGTGTATTCTGGTTCGAATGGAGAAATATTATTTGAGTTTTATGGCGAAAGTGGTAGTGATTACTTTGGCGATTCTGTGAGTGGTGCGGGTGATGTTAATGCTGATGGTTATAACGATTTTGTAGTTGGAGAAAATGCTCTTGGTAGTACTAGCAAAGCGAAAGTATTTTCCGGGCGTGATGGCCAGCATTTATATACTTTTTATTCTAATGGTACTGGTGGTTTGCGAGTGAGTGATGCCGGAGATGTTAATGCTGATGGATACGCTGATATTGTTATCGGTCAATGGATTCAATTTTATGCCAGTAGGGTTGTGTCAAGTTATACAGGTGATGTTTGGGTATATTCCGGTAGAGAGGGTCGCCTGTTACATCACCTGAGTGGGGTGTCTGTAGCTGAAAAAATAGGCTTGGATGTTGCCGGGGCTGGAGATCTTAACCGGGATGGTTATGACGATATCCTGGTGGGTGGTGAGGATGATAATAATGGGTTAGATGGCGCAGGAGCAGTTAGTGTTTTTTCCGGCCGGGATGGTGCATTGCTCTACCGTTTTAAAGGTGACAGTGTTGGGGCGAGTTTTGGTGAGGCGGTTGATAGTTGGGGTGGTGAAGGATACAAAGCAGTTGGCTTGATCGCAGGTGCTTTTAGGCATGATGTTGGAGGTGATACCGTCGGGCGTATGACGTCTATTCGGCTGGCATTGGATACAGATATTGATGGTATGACGAATAGCTGGGAAGAGCTGCATGGTCTGGATGTTAATGATGCCGGGGATGCTGAGATTGATAACGACAGTGATACCTTATCGAACCTGGAAGAGTTTCTGTTACATACAGATCCGGCTGTTGCAGATACTGATGGAGACAGTGTTAATGACGGCGATGATATTTTTCCGCTAGATAGTACGGAGTCTCAGGATGTCGATGGGGATGGTGTAGGAAACAATGGCGATAACTGTACTTTCTTGTCTAATCCAGGGCAGTCGGATTGGAATGCAGATGGTGCTGGCGATTCATGCTCTATGGTGCCATTACCTCTGGATAAGGATTTCAAAGGGTTGCTTCTGAAAACAGGAAGCTAGTGTCGAGTAGTGCATCGAATGTCAGTGCTTGCAAGGATATGGAGGTTCAGCTTCTCTCTTGGGTCCAAGGCTTCATCAATACGGAAATATTTAAATTACCATGCTAATATTTCAGCCGAGTATCAGATAAGAGTACAGAGTTATGAAGAATCACAAAAACTTCTTTGTAGTGCTTTTGTATCTAATTGTAACCGAGTGTCATGCGCTAGATGGTGATAATGATGGTGCCAGTGATGCAGAGGAAATGCTGGCAGGTACTAGTGATGCAAACCCTGATGAGCGCCCATATTGGTGGGTTACCTTAAATGGTAATAATTCGGGTGATCAATTTGGTATATCTGTAGACGGTGTTGGGGATTTGAATGCGGATGGATATGATGACTTTATTGTCGGGGCATCTGGTGCTGATGTAAATGGTAGTAAGAGCGGCTCTTCCTATGTGTATTCCGGGAAAGATGTCTCAGTCCTGTATGCTTTTCATGGAGATAATGCAGGGGACTCTTTTGGATATAGTGTCAGTGGTGCAGGTGATGTCAATAATGACGGCCGTGCGGATTTTTTTGTTGGTGCTAAAGGGAGTGATATAAATGGTGATGATAGCGGTATGGTTAAAGTGTTTTCTGGATTGGATGGAGCAATACTTTATACAATAAATGGCGATAGTGCAGAAAGTGAATTTGGTGACGCCATTGACGGAGCAGGAGATGTAAATAACGACGGTTATGCTGATCTCATTGTAGGGGCGCCTCTGAAAGATAACTATGGATTAGGCGATAATGAAAATAGTGGTGCTGCATATATACTCTCAGGAGCTGACGGCTCTACACTTTATATGCTTAAAGGTGATACTGCTGTAGATTATTTTGGTGGGTCGGTTGGTGGCGCAGGAGATATTAATAATGATGGGTATGATGATTTTATAGTGGGCGCTACAGGAGACGATAATAATGGTAGTAGTAGTGGTTCAGCTACAGTCTACTCGGGCATTGATGGATCGATACTATATGCGTTTAATGGCGGTGCGATGAATGATCAGTTTGGTGTCTATGTTAGTGGAACAGGAGATGTCAATAACGATGGATATGATGATTTTATAATTGGTGCTACGGGGGACGATACCAATGGTTTAAATACAGGATCCGCCAAGGTGTTTTCGGGAGTGAATGGGGCCATTCTTTATGAGTTCAATGGAGATGATCCGTCAGATAAATTTGGTGCATCTTCCAGTGCTGCAGGTGATGTGAATAGTGATGGATATTCGGATTTAATCGTTGGTGCAATAAGTGATGATGATAATGGGGGGAGTAGTGGTTCTGCTCGAGTCTTCTCCGGTGTTAATGGGACGGTTCTTTTTACTTTATACGGCGATAGCAAAAATGATAATTTTGGGCGATATTCTAATAGTGCAGGCGATGTTGATAATGATGGGTATGATGACTTGATAGTTGGCGCAAAAGGTGATGATAATAATGGAGTTGATAGTGGCTCGGCCAGGATTTTTCTTTCATCCCATTTGTTCAATGATCCGGATACAGATTATTTAGTAAATAGTGCAGATTCTGATGATGATAATGATGGTTTATTGGATAGCGAAGAAGCCCTGACAAATACAGACGCATTACTTTATGACACTGATGGAGATGGATTATCCGATTACGGAGAGGATTATGATGGTGATGGAATTCCTAATGGAGTAGAAATTTTAAAAGGAATGAGTCCTGCGGACAGTGGTGATTCCGTTTTTCCACTGAATGATGTTTATACTGGTGATTGGTTCTATAATATTGATTGAATAAGATATATTAATATATCATGTCATCCGCTTCTGTAGCGATACTGTCTTTTCAGCAATTATTTTTCATATCTAGTATTTGTTATGGTTTTGAAGTGTTAAGCTTTTTCTTCGCGCAGCTACTTGCTCGATCTCTCTGGAGTATCTTTAATAAATAATTCTGGCGTTTTATACAATCAAATCCAGCAATTGGGAAAGAATTTTGTGGGTCATATTGAGTAATCCGGTTCCTGAATGGTTATCAAACAGAACCACACTGGCTCGTTGCTGATAGTTGCTATCGAGTAAAACCCCCAGGTAACTTTTATATCCCATCATAAATCCACCGTGGTAGGCGTAGGTTGTGGGGATATCGTGGCGATTGTAACTGGATAAATACCATCCGTATCCGTAATTGCTGGCCTGGTAGTTAAACATCAGGTGGCGAAATTTGTCATCGAGCAGGGTATTCCCATCAAACGATTTTCCCCATTCAACCAGTTCATGCGGTGTAGTGAAAATGCCTCCTGCACCGAGATTGCTGGTGATATTAACCGTGGGTGCCACGGTAAAACTGCCTTCTGAGCGCAGGTAACCAGGCATACACTCGGCATCCCGCCCGTTACCATGACCGGTTTTTTTCAGCCCTAGGGGTTTGGCTAGAGAATGGTAGACGAGTGCTTCGAAAGGTCGTCCGGTTATTCTCTCCAGTATCAAACCGAGTAGAACATAGCCGGTATTGCTATAGAGAAAATCTTCACCTGGATTAAATTCCAGGGATTGTTGCAGGCATAGATCAAGTAATTGTATGCGTGTATGTGTGTTGAGATAGGAGCGTGCGCTCATCCAGCGGGTGTTGTTGTAGGATGCGATGCCTGATGAATGTGACAAAAGTTGATGAATAGTCAATGTTTTTAACTGTTCTGGTGTTTCTTCAAGAAGATCACCAATTTCAGTGGTAAATTCCAGTTTTCCCTGTTGGATTAATTGCAGGATCAATACGGCGGTATATTGTTTGCTAAGCGAGCCAATTTTATAAATATTGCCCGGACTGTTTTTGATTTGTTGTTCTTCATCGGCATAGCCATAGTTCTTTTCAAGAACAATCTCGTTGTTTAATGTAATCAGACCGGTGCCATGTAAGTTGCCTGAGGCCGCATACAGGTCGAGTAGTGAGGCAATTTCCTCAAGTGGCCTGTCACTCATTATTTATTACCCCAAATTTCATTGATTGCCTGGTTGTCGGGGAGGTTTCGTGACATTCGTTGTATGTCGCTATGAAATGGCTTGCCGAAATTGTGTTTAAACCATCGGGAGTATTGGGCAACGCGCTCTGTAACACCGTGGTTTTTGGGATATGCCTTGTTGTTGATGCAAGTAGTGCAAATATCAGCCCGATATTGTTGTGCAAGGGCAGCAGATCGAAACTCTGCAAAGTCTGCTTGCTGCCAAGGGTGACTGCTATTATTAATGTTACCCAGTGCTTGCGATGCATTATTTTTAAAGCAGCAAGGATAGTGATTACCTTTATAGTCGACGTACAGCGTGGTAAAGGGTTCCATGCACATGGTTGTGGCCGTATTAATGTAACCACCTGGTGTCGAGCGTGTGTCAGGTTTGCTGTGATGGGTTGCATCTCTCTGCTTTGATTTTGCCCGCTGCTGTAATGTATGAATGTCCGGCTTGTATGAATTTGCTTCATTGTCAGATGCTGTGGAATCCAGTGAGTCAAGAAATTCCTGGCAGGATATTGATATTTCGAATTTTTCTGCGATTTTTAAGGCTGCGTTGATTGCGTCAAGGGTTTGTTGACCGAACAGAGCGCCAAAATTATGTAATTCGCTAATGGAGTTGTATCTCTGCAGGGGTTTGATCTGAATATTGTTGACGCCTAATGAGGCAGCAGTTTCGACAAATTCCGGTAAGGTATTGATATGGTGTTCAAATCCGATCGTGTTCAGAGATATATTGGGGTGAGCAGAGTTTGCCCGCTTTTTTGCGTCTGACAGGTTTTTTATGCCTTCCAGCACTTGTTGATAATTGCCGCCCTGATAGATGCTCTCATAATCTGCCTGGTTATTTCCCGATATGCTGATTGTAACAAGATAGACTCTTTTGCGTACTAGAAAATCGCAGAGATCTGGTGTGAGGTGCATACCATGGGTAAAAAAGTCGATCAGAACTTCATAGTTGCTCAGTGTTTCGATATGCTTTTTGAAATCGGGGTGAAGCGTTGGTTCTCCATAGCCAAATGCGTGTACAACGAGTGCATGTGACAGTAAGTCATGCATGCTACTGGCGTAAAAATCTACCGGCATAAGCCCTCGTTCGCGATAAATGATGTTGCTTTTTTGGTCAGGATTAAGTTCAGAGAAGGTGGGGCACATCGCACAGCGTAAGTCACAGATGTTGCTGAGTTCGAGAAAAATCTCAATAGGCCATTTTGGTGGTGTGCCGTTGTTGCAAAAATCTCTGAAGCTGGTTAGTGTCTGATGCTTATAGGAGTGATGTAAGGAGATGTTCTTTTGTATGCCCAGCTTTTTGCAGAGGTTATAGTACAGGCGGTTCTTATGTCGAAAAATCCTGGTGCGATATTTATAGAAATTTAACAGAAAAAGCTTTCGTATGCGCCACCAACTGTGAATGATAATCTCACGTATTTTATAATAGATATCTATTAATAATAGAACAACAGGCTTCAGGATTCTTTTGATGGTATTCATTTTATGTGTGTTTTTATTATAAAATGTCCTTAAATAAAAAATTAACAATTTGTCCGCTAATTTAATGATAGCGAATATTCAATTATTTCGATTTTGTTCTGCGTTGTTAGTAGTTTTCTATCATATGGCAGGATATTACGAGAATGCAGGTGGAAACGCAAATGTCGCAGCGCTGATTAATAGTGCAGGTTTTGCCGGTGTTGATTTTTTCTTTGTGATAAGCGGTTTTGTGATTTGGTATAGCACGGCAAATTTGCAAGATGTTAGAGAAAAGCTCATGTTTTTGCTAAAAAGGGTTGCTCGTGTTTATCTCGGTTATTGGCCATTTTTTCTGATGTTGTTAGCGCTGTTCTGGTTTCTTAATCAGGATAATCTGGGTAAATATAATGTATGGTTTTCTGCGTTTTTGGTACCCCAGCCGATCAAAACCAATTTGCACGCAATTTCCTGGACCTTGTTCTATGAGATGTATTTTTATCTATTGGTATTCTTTTTGTTGTTTTTGCCTAAACACTGGCGCCTTCCAGCTATGACAGTCATTACACTATCGTTTTGTCTAGGTAGCGTTGTATTAGATAGATTATATGGTGCCTACAGTGAAGGGGGCTTTTTCACTATTAGTTTATATCTACGTTTTTTGGTGACACCATGGCTGTTAGAGTTTTTTTTAGGTTGTATTGTGGCTCATATCGTGATGCATCAATATGTATCTACAAGCTATAGATGGTTATTTATGATTGTAGGTCTTGCTGTTTTTCTGATCGGACTCATGGTTAATAACATGATATTGGATAATACGATGCAGTTGTATTATAACCATCATCTGCGCTTAACGTTGTTTGGTTTTTCCGGGGCATTGCTGATTCTCGGTATGTGTTTGTTTCAGGAAAATCAGAGTAACGCTGTACATAAAACAAAAATACTGCTGGGTGAGAGCACTTATAGCCTTTATCTATTTCACTGGATTGCTTTATTAGCGTTTGCCTGGACAGGCTTACAGAGAACAGTAATTGATGGGGCATTTTCGATAGAGCTAAGCTATGTGGTATTGTTTGCTGCGATAGTTGCCTATTCGATAGGGCATTCATACTATTTGGAAATGCCATTGTATAGGTTGGCTAGAAGAAAAATTCATCGTCTTTGGTAGCTGACGCTATAGAGTGAAGATCGAATGGGTAAAACTATTTCTGGCTGTTGGTAAACTTTTCCCACCACGCTGCCGCCTGCTCATTTCCCCATGTATCTTCGCACTCGATCTTATTCAATTCATGTATGAGTGTGCGTATATTCACAGGGCGGTCTTCGGGCTTTTTCTGCATACAGCGGTAGATCAGGTCATCAAAGGCTTCCGGAATGTTGTCAGCATGGTCGGAAGGCCGTGGTACGACACCATTAATAATGAGTTCAAACAGTTCTTCATCTTCATTGGGTTCGAACAGGTTTCTGCCGGTTAATAGCTTGTAGGCAATAATGCCGAGTGCATAAATGTCGACGCGCCCATCGGCTTTTCCCGGTGAGAGGATGCGTTCCGGAGCCATGTAAAGCGGCGTGCCACTGAGCTCGGCCATGGAGGTTTGTTCGGCATCGCGATCGGCGGTATCTTTAACGAGGCCAAAGTCGAGTACTTTTACCACGCCGAACTCGCCGCCGCGCTGGCACACCATAATATTCAAGGGTTTGAGGTCGCGATGTATCAGGCCGCGATCGTGGGCTTCGCGCAGTGAGCCACAGATTTGTTTGAGCAAGAAAATACAGCGTGCCGGTGAGATAGTTTTCTCAAGTTGCTGCAATTTATCCAGAGTAATGCCGTCGATATATTCCATCGCATAGTAGAACTCGCCGTTTTCAGTGTGGCCGTAGTCATAGATTGCAATCGTGTTGGGGTGTGAAAGCTGGCTGGTGAGTACCACTTCCCGTTCAAAGCGTTGAATGCTGCTGCTATTGAGGGTGTCGGCGCGTAACATTTTCACGGCGGTGGGGCGTTTTAACAGTGCGTGCTCGGCGAGGTAGACATCACCCATGCCGCCGGCACCAAGTTTGTCTTTCAGGGTATACTGGCCAACTCTTTTTGCTTTGCCCACTTCCTTGCGCAGTTGCACAACGGTGGAGCTGGATTTCAGGGTGGTGATAACAAAGATCAGTAGCACAAGAAACAGTATGGCAAACAGGGTACGCAGGTAGTTGAGTGGCCAGAACGCTTCTTCAGCATCCACTTCTATAGCGATACCCCATTGATATTCTGGCAGCCAGCCCCAGGCTCCAATTACAGGTACGCCGCGGTAATCGTTGTAAGGTTCCATAAGAATGCCCTGGCTGGAGGCTGTGAGGTCGCTGGCTAGAGCGGTAGCCACAAGGTGGGTAAACGGCTGTTGTATTGCTTCTGTGTTTGGCTGGTAGCCTTTTGTCAGGTCGCCACCGGGATCGCGCAGCTGGATGGTAAGCATGGAACGGGATTCAGCTGTGTTTTCAAGTAGCCCAATGGCGCGCAACTCATCGTTAAAGCGGCTTTCCGAGAGCATTAAGCCAGAGGCATTAAATGCATAGGTTTCACCGGAATCCCCCATGCGACTGATGCGCAGAATATCAGTGAATGTTGCATCGCCAAAATAGCTCATGGTTAACACCGCAACGGGTTCTCCGCGGTGGTTATTAATCAGATGTGAGAACCCGATGAGCGGTTTTTGTAAGGTGTCAGCAGCGCCGCCATGCAACCAGGTGCCAGGCATATCAGGGCCGGCGATCAGAGGTTGTCCGGCAGTAAAGACTTCTGCGAGATGGGCGACGCCTTTGGGGGAAAGGCGCTTGCCGAGATTGGAAAGTTTGCTGGAGGCGAGTATCAGACCGGTTCGGTCAGATACGGTGTAGCCAGCGCCGTTATGGCGCTCAACAAATTTTTTTAATGTGTCATTAAGTTCTTGCCAGGCAGATTGTAGTGGCAAATTCGAAGCAGCGGCATCGCCATTGTAAATTACGCTACGTACGAGGCTATCTGTTGAAGTTTGCACGGTTTCATCTTCTGCCCAGATGGCGACGTTGTTTTTCCGCTCATCGACCCAGATTTGCAATGCGAGCACATCTGCATGTAACAGGGCTTGCAGTTGTTTGGCGTGAATGTCCTTAAGAGCGTTGGAAAGGGCGCTGTGAATCCACCAGCCAAGTCCACATAAAAATACGAACAGTAAAAATAATACGCAAAGTTGTTTATGGCGGGTGCCGTAAAAACGCTCCCACAAGCGGCCCATGGTAAAGCTGCGTGATAAGCGGTAGGTAAACTTTAAGCGGTGTTTCTCTGTCGTGTTCTCATGGGCAGAAACGGGAGGTCCCGACAGGGGTTCGGTAAGAGGCAATGTTTTGTCGTCGGGGCTGTGGTGCTCAGTCATAGACGTCCTTTGCCGTAGTGGAGTGGTTTGACAGCATAGTATCACTATAGCTTATCCAGGTATCAACCGTACAAATTTTGCTGTCTTGGTATGGTTTTTGTAAAGTGGCAGGCGGTAAAGAAAATAGGGGGGTATGTTGTGATTCTTGAAGTGGCCATTCTGGATGTGAAATCCGGAAAAGAAAAAGATTTTGAGTTGGTCTTTGCCAGGGCGCAGCAGATTATTGCAGGCATGGACGGCTATATTTCTCATCAGTTGCAACGCTGCCTTGAAAAAGCCGGGCGTTATATCCTGCTGGTTAACTGGCAAACGCTTGAGGATCATACACAGGGATTCAGGCAGTCAGCGGAGTACCAGCAATGGAAAGCCTTGTTGCACCATTTTTATGAACCTTTTCCTGAAGTGGAGCATTACGAGTTGGTGTACTAATAAGTTGGCCAGGTGATTAAACTGATCAGTTTGTGTTTATAATGCGGGCCAGGGTGCCGCATACAGAAGATACAGGAAATGGCACCTTGAGGATTTACCGTTTTGGTATTGCTGTTTTTATAGCTAAAGGAAAACTAAAGGAGGAGCCCCTATGGGACAAGCAGTTGTTAAAGGTTACATGCTACAGGCGCGACCGGATGGTCGCGCATTCTATGACAGAAATCGCCCGCGCTTTTATTTTTATATTGAAGGTGTTGCCAAAGACGATTTGGGTAATATGCCGTATTTGAGAATTTATGATCCCGGTGATCTGGCGTTAATCAAGGCAACGCTTGCGGCGGGTGATGTGACGGTTTATTGGGAAGGCAGTAATTTGCTCGTAACCAAAATTGAAGGACGCAATGATGATATGGGCTCTATTCAGGATGCCATACTGACGGCGGCTATGGAGCTCTAGTGCCTTGGTAAAGATTCTTCGGTTTCAGGGCATCATAGAAGTGTAGAAGTAAAAAGGGGAGTCAGGTTGGCTCCCCTTTTTCACTATGAGACGAATCCTCGGGTAATTCTGCCTCATCCAACCATGCGATAAATAATTGGTAGGTTAAGGCGAGTACGACAGCACCGGTGAATAGCCCAATAATACCTGACGTTAACATACCGCCGATGGCTCCGATCAAGATCACCAAGGTAGGTAATTCAACACCACGCCCTAACAATAGCGGTTTTAATACGGCGTCGCTCCCGCTAATAATCAGGCAATAAATCAAAAACAAAGTAGCGATCCAGCCGGGTTCTACGGAATAAACATAAACCGCTACCGGGCCGAGTATCAAAATGGGTGGCAGTTGCATAACACCAAGCAATAGCACCAGCAGCGCCCAGAGGCCTATTCCTGGCACACCGAGCAGGGCCATACCAATAGTAGCCATCAGTGCCTGAATAGTTGCGGTGCCGAGAACTCCTTTTATAACACTTTGGATAATTGCTGCGGTTGTATTAACGAGCCCTTCACCGCGTTCACCCATCAGGCGTTTGCTGAATTTATACAAAACACGGCTTGCGGCATCGGCATGGTGTAACAACACACCGGAAATGAGTATGGAAACAATAAAAATTAATACGGTTTTGGCGGTCAGCGCTGCGGCTGAAAATAAATTGCTGCTCAGTGTTGCTACCATTTCCTGATTTTTTTCAAATAAACTGTTGGCATCAGTAGAGAGATTGTTCCACAGCTGGGCAATCTGGTTGCCAATCAAAGGAAGTTCGCTAACTTTATCGGGCGGACCGGGAATTTCAAAACTACCGTCGGCAAATCTCTCTGCAAGTACCTGAGTGGTTAGGTAAAGTGACTCGGCAAGCAGGTATACCGGGGCAATGAGCACTAACAACAGAGAGAGTGTAAGTATAATCGCTGAATATTTTTGCTTGTTGCCTAGCTTTGGAGTCAGTTTTTTGTGTAACGGGAATAATGCGGTTGCGATAATCGCTGCCCACAACACAACCACCATAAACGGTTCGATAATTCTCAGGCTGCTATAAAGTAGAAAAAACAGTAGCGCGAGTTTAATCGCACTCTGTAAAAAATCGCGCTGAAATGCACTATTCTCCATGAATACCCCCAAAAAAGCAGCAAGCAATGACAGGTGTACGCTTGCGATGGGCTCAAATTAACAGGTTGTAAGCCTCGATACCAGTGCAGCTCTCTATTATTGGTTTGCTGATTGTTTGAAGGCTTCAACTCCGGGGGGTAGTACGGCGGCCTCATAAATCAGGATCGGTTCGGCAAGCACAAAGAAGTCATCGAAATTCATGCTGATAATTTCTGTCCAGTTACCCGCATTAAATGAAATGGGCTCGTCCTGATGAAAGGTGTCACACATATATAGCGGCACTCCCCACATCTCTCCGAAGGGTGGCATGGCTCCGGGTTCGCATTCCGGGAATTCTCGTTGAAATTCATCTTCCGGTGCGAGTTCAACGAGGAAGGCACCGAGTTCGTAGGCCATGACTTCGAGATCAATATGGTAGTGGGCGGGTAATAATAGCAGGGCTAGTTCACCGTCGACCCGCAGGGCAATGACCTTGCCCATATTGATACCGGGCGTGTGGGTGAGATGGGCGATCTGCTGAGCGCTGTGGGCCTCCGGATGGGGGGTCACAGTATAGCGCGCATGGTGGTTGGCAAGATATTCTTGTACGGCTTGAGCAGGCATAACGACCTCCCGATAATGATTTCGGTTAACAAGGTATGTTGCAGATTTCAGTATAGTGCAGGTATGCCGATAGCCAGTGATTTTGATAGGCCAATTATTTATAACGCCACAAAGTACAATTGCTTTCCAGGCTAAACACAGCAATACTTTGAGCCGATTTTTAGCAGAGTTCCCGGAAGCGTATGCCATGACCCAATTTGTGCCACTGGATGTCTCGATCTTTGACAGATCTTTTACCCTGGACCCTTTTCAGTACCTCAAACCGCTGTATGCGGAAAAAGACGTGCTTGGCTTTAGCTCGGAGGGCATGAATTTCTGCTTTCGTTTTGAGGATTGCAAGGATTTGATCGGAGCCCATACCCATGTGGCCCGGGAGCCCGCTACAACAGAGGAAACAGAAGCCGAGTTTCGTGAATTTGCCAGACGCTACCCGAATCGCGCCTGGCATTTTCAATACTCATTAACAGATATTAAAACCAAGGTTATTCTTAATCGCTATCTTGCCGATTTGCTCGATAAAATTGTGCTTGAAGATGCTGCTCCGGTATTTGGTGTGCTCGGTGAGCCTGGACAGCACAATGACTATCTCGATGTTGTCAGATTGTTACCGATGCGATTGTTGCTCAGCGCATGGGGCTTCGAGTTTGATGCGGCACAATTGGAAAAACTTTATGACGCGAGTGTGGCACTGGTGAAATCTTTTGATAACTATGACAATGAGGCATTGATTGCCGAGGGAGAGGAAGGTATCGCTTATAACCGTGCTTATATGGTCGAACAGTTTGAGACTGCGAACCCCGGAACCCTGTTACACGATTTTGTCAAAGAGTCTCGTGAGTCCGGTATCTCGGACGATCACAGTATTGCCACAATGCTGACCTTTATGCAGGCGACACCGAATACAATTAGTGTCTCGACGGCCTTCATGCTGCGTAACATCCTGCGTTTTCGCGATGAGGTCAGGCCACTGCGGGAAACTCCATCTTTGATAGATGACAATGTGATTCTTGAGTTTTTGCGTCGTGACAATCATGTGAAAGCCCTGTCGCGTCAGATTCACTCATCTTTTGTGCTGCGCGGACGTGAAATGAATCCCGGTGATAGTCTGTACATCTTTTATCCTGGTATTAATCTCGATCCGACACACTGGAAAAATCCGCTTGCCCTGGATTTTCAGCGTGAGTTTACGCGTGACAATCACAATGTTTTCGGTGGCTCGCGTTATGCCTGCATCGGCAGTCGTATCGCGCTGAAGTATTTTGCAGCGATTTTGCCGGGTGTACTGGCCAACCTGCCTGAAAGCGCGCAAGTCATAGAAGATGAGCTGGAAGTTGACGGTGACTGGATTGCCGAGCGAGTGATTACCAAATTGCCAATTTTTGTGCCTTGAGCCCTTTTGTACTGGTAGGGGTTCAGCGCTTATTTAGGAAATAGAAACTTCATCGATAATTGCAGGTTCCAGTCCGGGCCGTTATCCGGTTTTTCGGCAAAACCAAAAGCCTGCACTTTGAAATCAACGGGTTGTTTGCCAAATTGAACGAGACGACCGAAGCCGCCGCCAATCGGTACTGTCCAGCGTTCACTGGAATCTTTCTCCCAGTCTGCGGTATTGATTGGTGTGCTGGTTAAATACCAGCCGTTGTCGAGATTGTAGTTAATAAAATACTGAAAGGTCAGCTTGTTAATATCCGGTTCATTGTCTTTATCGGTCACTGACCAGATGTTTTGCAGCAAGCCGCCGACCACCCAGTTTCCCGGCATGGTTAACACAACACCGCTGATACCGGCGGACCAGTGATCGGAACCGAGATCGTTTTGATGGGTCGGTAGCTCAACTACGGGTCCAAGTCCCCAGATAGTCTTTCCCGGTGCTGCGGGTGAGAAGAATCCCTGATACTGTATATTGCCGAGGCCTCTTTCTGTGTCGAGGTTAGCCGGCGGGCTGATCGAACCAAAATCATACCCCCCTGCATTGGCATCCAGTGAGATGATGGGAATAATTGTGCGATTAATAAGGTTGAGATTACCGATACGCACCGGATAAACCGGTTTGATCATCAGGGCATTCATGGATGCCTCGCCATCGGTGCCGATGCCATCATAATGGTTGAATTCAAAAGGCAGGCTGACCAGGTCTCCAACCGGGTTTTGGCTTTGCTTGGCTAGTTCATCACTGGCGAGAGTCTGTGATGTGTATACTGAAAGTGTGGTCAAAAATAAAAAGGAAACAAATGTTCGTATCATGTTTGCGGGTTCTCCATCAGCAACAGCATATTATGTCTGATAGGTCATCAGGGCTGGAAAAGATAATACTGTAGCATCACATCAGTAGATAGCAAAGCACAACAGGCAGGGTAGATTAAGAGTCTAATGCATTTGAAAGCTGCAGCTTGAGCCCAGCGGCTTCGGTAGGCACCACAAGCGATGAGGTAAATACTACAATACTACCTGCAAAGCGGTACTTCGGCTTATAATTCCAGCATCATTATCGGAATGCGTTAAAAATGAAACATAGTGTATTGATTCTGATTTTTGTTCTGGTTTTGCTGCCGACAGTACTGTTTGCAGAACAGACAAAGAGTCGCTATCAGGTTACTGATGTGGAAATGGAGTGGCAGCAACCGGAACAGCAAGTGCATACCCTGCAAATGGGTTCTTCTGCCCAGTCTTCCGAGGCTGCTGCACAGGTAGAAGACAAGGCTGACCGCCTTGAAGATGGCTCAATCTTTCAGGGGCCGTGGCTTGATGGCAAACCCCATGGCAATGGCACTTGCTATAAAGACGGTGAGAAAGCAACTTGTGGCTATTTTTCCGGTATTCTGGTGATGTATGAGGGTGACGACAAACGCAATACAATGATGCAGCGTTGTCTCGGTTTGAGTCATCAGGAAATGAATGCACAATACCCTGATCTTGAAACAACCGAATTAAGCTATAAACAGAAACTTCATGGCTTTCTTTACAGATGTTATGAAGCTTCTGATGAGATGTTATAACCAGATCTGATGCTATATAACCTGGTCTATTGGTCGCTGAGTCTGACGCCGCGTGTGTACAGAGGCATCACATTGGCCGTTGGTAATTCAGCCACAAGCTTGCCGTCCACCCACTCATAAATTCTATAGTCTTCCCCTTTGGCACCATTCCAGAAGTCGTAGCCAAACAAAAAAGTATTAGTGATTTTGTTAGCCATTTGATACAAACCTTCCTGTTTGCCATCGCTGTTGATGTGTTCCATAAATTCGAGCATGGCCCGATAGCGTTCGAAGGGTATGTATGCGGGGTTGGGCCAGAGTTCGGCTTTGGTAAAGCCCCACTCCGTAACCCAGACATTTTTATTTGAAGTCAATTCACCCACGGTGACTTTCTTACCGCTAATAGTGACATTGGATAGCAGGGTGCTCTGATTCAGGGTTTGCATATCAGTGTAGAGCAAGTTTTTCAGATCTTTGCCTACGGTGCTCATGAGAGGGTAGATATGTTGCCCGATGATATCAATCGGGTCATGATTGCTGTAGTCGCCATAGTTACCATAAAACGTTGAACTGAAAACATGCTCCATGATCCGTATGTCACTAACTGCATATTGGAATTCGGAAGGTTGGTCATAGTGTTCGCCGCGGCTGAAAGTCTTGGTGGCACCGAAGCTGATCACCAGTGGCTGCCAATTTTCTATGGCAGTGATTTTTCCCGCAACAATGGTGGCCATTTTGGCGTAGTTGTTGGTGAATGCAGCCATATCTTCCTTGCTCGTATCGGTTGCCGGAATTGCAATATCGCCGTTAAAACAGACTGAATCGAGTTCGTCGCCGAGCTCAAAACCAACAATGTTGTTATATTTTTTAAGTTCTGCAAATGCAGTGTCGATACGAGTTTCATATTCACCGCCCGGAGAGGTATCGATTTTACTGTACTTTACAATGCGCTGCACCGGTGCCTTGGCACCCGGTGCACACCTGTCAATATATGCCTGGTTGCTGGTTTTTTCAGTTTCAGCGTTATAAATCGAAGGTGGCATAATCACGATGAGTACATCCAGTGGCGTAGTGTTGAGTTCCTGCGCCCGGGTGTTGATGTATTCGATAATCGTTAGAAGGTTTTTAAATTCGGGAGCGAGATCATCTTGCGTTGTAACTACATCAAGCATTCCCATGCGGATGGCAGTGCCACCATCAGCATAGAGTTTATCTACCACACCGTGCATGATCGCTTCACTGTCGTTAAATAATTTCGGGCGTGAAATACCAAGATTGGCGCGTCCCTGTTCATTGAATTTCAAGGTGGGTGCACGCTTGTCGGTATAGACTTTGCTGATACCTTGGGGAGGTTCATTGACAGGGCCATCAGGAGAGCCCCATCCATAGCGGTTGTTGGCAAAGGCTGACCCCTGGCCATTGGCGAGAAATAGTTTGGCCGTACAGTCTTTTGCGCTGAACAGGTAGTGGAAATTGATGTTGCCGGATTTATGTTCCGGATCCATACACCAGAAAGTGGGCTTGGGCCCGTCAGGTGCAAATGGCCATTGGCTTACCTTGACGGTCAGATTCTCACAGTCGGAACCATCACAGTTTTTCTGCTTGAGAGGCAGGTTGAGAAATAGTCCTGCGCCATCGGTTGAAACAAGATTAAAATAGCCTTGATTATCAGTTGCGGCCATTGCGTTACTGTTGGGTGGCTGATTAATGTCAACCACCAGACAGTGGCTGCTGCCATCGCTGTGGCCTTCCA
The DNA here is from genome assembly GCA_028280345.1 of Pseudomonadales bacterium. GTDB lineage: Bacteria > Pseudomonadota > Gammaproteobacteria > Pseudomonadales > UBA7239 > JANQLY01. Next base: position 383,372 of record JANQLY010000004.1, read on the forward strand.
TGCAAACCGCTGGATCATTGCCTGCATAGGTAAAACCTGGAAATGCAGTGACAAAAACAAAAAGAAGAATGAATGAAGCGCGGTGCATGTTACCCCCTGTAAACAGATTATTCCCTTGAGACGGCATACCATACAGCAATGCGACATAATCGCAACATGCGTCATTGTGTATTTGTTGATGTGACGGGCTATTTATTCAGTATGGGTTGCGGTATGGTTTGGGGGATATTCTGTAACTTTGGAGTCTGATAATGCAGCTGGATACGCTGGTTTTTCCCGAACTGAAAAAAGATGATTATGAAAAGCGTCTGGGCGAACTGCAATATATGTTGGCGCTATACCAACAAAAGGTTTTTCTTGAAAACCACCAGGTGGTGATTGCCATTGAAGGCACAGACACGGCAGGTAAGGGTGGCCTGATACGGCGCATGATTCATTCTATGGATCCACGCGGCTATCAGGTGTACAGCATCGGACCACCATTTGGCAAAGAACAGCAGGAGCACTTTCTACAGCGTTTCTGGCGACGGGTGCCGCGCTATGGACAGGTATCTGTCTTTGATCGTACCTGGTGTGGGCGTGTGTTAGTGGAAAAGGTGGAACTCGACTTATCCGAGCACCTTTGGGTGCTGGCCTATGAGCAAATCAAACAGTTTGAACAGCAGCTTGTGAACGAGGGTATTATTCTCATCAAATTGTTTTTGCATATTTCAAAAGATGAGCAAAAGAAACGTTTTTTACGACGTCTGGATACACCGGAGAAATCCTGGAAAATTACCGAAGCGGATTTAAAAACACGCCACTATTGGGATGAGTATCAGGCCGCTTATACACAAATGCTGGATATGAGTGAGAAGGCCGGCATGCCTTGGCATGTGATTCCCGCTAATAGCAAAAGGTATGCGCGGGTGGAAGGGTTGACTGCTATTATCAACGCTCTACGTGAAAAACTTGGTGATGCGGTTGTACCTGATATTGATGAGGCGTTTGTTAAAAAAGCAAAACAGGCTTTGCAGTCAGATTAGATGTTCTGCGTAGCTGGAAAATAAAAAAGGCCTGCATTTGCAGGCCTTTTTATTATGCTTTGTGGTCTAGCGACGACCGAGTTTGCGTACCATCTGGGTCGTGAAATAGTTATCATCCCAAGGTTCGGTGATAACTTCCGGTGGGCCATCCAGCTCGTTGAGCAGGTAGTTGGCCATATAGGCGCCACTTTGCAGATCGTGGTAAACCTCAACACGTGGGCCAATACCCGGCATGTCGTACAAGGCGATCTTGGTGCGCATATTGGTGCGCCAGATGTTGCCGCGACCATCGTAGTTATCGGCGAGTACACCTTTCCAGGAGTCTTCATCAATGTAGAGACGGCGTTTGCTGTAGACGTGACGTTTGTCAGAGCGCAGCTCACCGACCACAACCCAACAACGACGCAATTCGTAACGCATGTATTTCGGGTCGATGTGGTTCGGTGTCAGGAAGTCGTCGTATTCAGCTTCCGGGCTATCCAGCAGGTTGTTGTTATACGGTACGTAGAGCTCGCGCTTCGGCTCCATTTTCCAGGTGTAGCGATCAGTCGCACCGTTAAATAACAGCGCATCGTCTACCGTGCGCAGACCGCCAGGGCCGATCGGGAAGTCGTAAGAAATGGTTGGAGCACGACGTACCCGGCGGGTACCCGGCAAATACTGCCACGCATTACGGGATAACTCGGTTACATCGCGGAATTCGTGGACGAGAATGATTTCACCTTTTTTACGGGCCGGTTCAAGCATTTGTACCATAACCTTTGCACCGTAGGGCTGGTCGATAAAAGCTTCGCGGCCCATGGTGGGTGAATAGAAAAGTATGTAACGTTCCTCGCGGCTCTTCTCCTTGCTTTTTGAACCGTCTGGGAAAATTGCAAAACTGTCGAGCGCGCCGTCGGTGGATTCATAGTTCGGAGACGCCTGGTGGTTCCAGATCAGCTCAAGGCCATTTTGCGGAATGGGGAAGGGTACACCGTGGAAAATATTGTCGACACCATTACCATTAGAGATCAGCTCTGACTCAACAGCATTGAGTTTGGTGTGCTCACGGGTGCGGTCACTATAGCGAAAGTCGCGCTTGGTTTCGTAAATCGGCATGGCAAAGGTCGGATATTTCTCGAACAATTGCAGCAGGCCATCAGTGAGCTTGTCCTTGTGCTCCATATAATTGTCTTGAGTAATCGTGAATAATGGTTTTTCACCGGGGTAAGGGTCGGGAAAGTGAGTACCTGAGCCTTTGTAATCAACCCACTCTGGCGCGCCGAGAATATGGCCGCTGAATGCGGGGATAGTCCCATCAGCATTTCCTTCCTTGATGGCACCCATAGGTGTTAATTCGGTGCCAAGTTTGGCAGCTTCTTCAGGCGAAACTGCCGCCTGTACCCAGCTACTGAAAATCAAAGTGCTTATTAAAAGTAAGGATTTTGGTAATACGTGACCCATGTAACTACCTCTGTTTTTATCGGACTGCTTTGAAGGAGGCGCGATACTATCAGAAAGCACCTGGATGGAGAATAGCTAATCTTTTCCAGCCGACGAAATGTGATTTCTGTCTTATAGTTGTTTCCTAGGTGACATTATAAACCATATAATCAGACAAAAAACACCACTTGCTGCAATTGTGCTGCTTGATAACAACAGGTTCTGGCCCAGCGGAATATGGTTATTTGTGATGTTCAGGGCCTCTGAGGGAAATGGCATGACAAGCAAAAAAGGCAGCGATAGCAGCAAGGAAAAGAGCCCGAACAGAGCGGTGCGAGCTTTCGGGTAAGCCATTGTCTGCAGGAGAGAAAAGCCGGCAATGATTGCTACGGCAGCAAACACATAATGGTGTAGCCAGGTCAGGGGGGCAACAAGATTGATTGTGAGCAATATTAGGCCGCAGGCCAGCGCATGCCCGTTGGGAAACTTTCGAATCGCTTGCCAACAGGCAAAAGCTGCTACAGCAAGCACAGACAAACAAACAAGATAAATGGGTACAGCGAGCTGGTTCTGGCCATTGAGTATTTGTGCGTCGAGGAAATGCCGGATGAAAAAACCGTTGATGCTCTGGTTCCAGGGAATGGTCATAACATAAGGCAATTGCTTGCCGTAGCCACCATGTCCGCTGGACAGTGCCAGCCAGTCGCTCCAGAGCCCGGCAGGTAATAGTAGGTAACTACTGATTAACAGTGCTACAAATGCCGTACCGAATGCTGTAAGCACGGTCCACTGTCGTGCCAGCAACAGTGGAATAACCAGCAACGCAAGGTAGAGTTTAAGCATGAGTGCGAGTGCAAGGCCAAGGCCAGCCAGCCATTGCCGGCGGCGGGAGGAATGCGGTGTGAGAAAGCATAGTGGCAGCACGAGCAGTATAGCAATCAGATTGATTTGCCCGGTTTTCAGTGTATTGATAATCGGCATAAACAATAGCAGCCAGCATGGAATCAGCAGGATAGGCCAGGGTGAGCGTGACCCGCTCAGATGCCGGTAGAGTTGCAGCATAACGAGGGCAAACAGCCACCACAGCGCAAGATTCAGTGCTGAGAAAACAGCCTTGCATTGCCCGTAATCGCTGCAGGCCAGCAGCGGAGAGAATACCAACAAACTTGGCGGCGGGTAGAGGAACGGGTAGATTTTGCGCTGCTGCTCGCGCTGTATGGGTTTGAAGTTTTCGCTGCGGTAAGGGGACTGCTGCTCGAAGGCGAGTTGGGTGCCCCAGTAGAAACTCGGCAGATCATCATACTGAATGTTATAGGTGCGCCAGGCAATAACGCTGGAAGCTGTGATGAAAAAGATCAGAGTGGCGGATAATAGTAAACGCGATGGCAGAGCGGTTTCAGGGGGAGTGTCCGGGGCCATGGCTGTTAGTGGTTCTTCCAGGTGATAGTTGTCGCAATTACGGTTTGGTTGCCTGAATGAAAGAAGGCAGCCCGAGAGCTGCCTTCCTGATAATTGTGGTTGCCAGAGCTGTGGTTAGCGACGACCAAGCTTGCGTACCATGGACGTGGTGTAGTACTTGTCCGGGTGCAGCTTCTTGGGAATAGACGGCGGGCCGGACTTTTCGTTCATTAGATAGTTTGCTGCATAGGCATTTTTCTGCAGGTCATGATACATCTCGACACGGGGGCCCATGCCCGGCAGATCGTAGAGGTTAACCATGGTGCGGATGTTAGTGCGCCATAATACACCCTGACCATCGTAGTTATCGGCGAGTACAGCTGCCCAGCTGTCTTCGTCAAGATAAAGGCGACGCTTTGCATAGATATGGCGCTTGTCCGGACGTAGTTCGCCGACAACAACCCAGACGCGATGTAGCTCATAACGCATAAATTCCGGGTTAACGTGATTCGGAGTCAGAATGTCGTCGTAGGCGACATTCGGATTATCAAGACGGTTGTTGTTATAGGGGATATAGAGTTCGCGAACTGGCTCCATTTTCCAGGTGTAGCGATCAGTCGCGCCGTTAAACAGCAGCGCATCGTCTACCGTGCGCAGACCGCCAGGGCCATTCGGGAAGTCGTAGGAAATGGTTGGAGCGCGGCGTACCCGGCGGGTACCCGGCAGATACTGCCAGGCATTACGGGATTGCTCGGTTACATCGCGGTACTCGTGGACCAGAATAATTTCACCTTTTTTACGGGCCGGGCCAAGGGTCTGTACCATAACTTTCGCGTTAAACGGCTGCGCATTATAGGCTTCGCGACCGAGGGCCTCGGAGTAAAGCATGATCCAGCGCTCTTCAAGGTTGGTGAGCCAGGACATGGAGCCATCACTGAAAACTGATGCACTGTCGAGAGCACCATTGGTGGCTTCGTAGTTCGGAGAGGCCTGGTGGTTCCAGATCAGCTCAAGGCCGTTTTGTGGAATCGGGAAAGGGGTGCCGTGAAAACCGTCCTGAAAGCCGTTACCTTCGGAAACAAGAATGGTATGAGTGGCGTTGTATTTGGTATTTTCGTGGACAAAATCACTGTAACGGGCATCGCGTTTGCTCGGGTAAATTGGCATCCTGAAGGTTTCAAATTTTTCAAACAGGGCGAGTTGGCCATCAGTCAGATTGTTTGCATATTGTTTGTAATTTTGCGCAGTAATCGTGAAAAGGGGTTCTTCATCGGGGTAGGGGTCAGGGAAATGGGTGCCTGTGCCTTGATAGTCAACCCACTCTGGTGCGCCGAGAATACTGCCACTGTAGGGCGGGATAGTACCGGTGCCGTTGCCTTCCTTGATCGCCCCCATCGGCGTTAACTCTGTGCCAAGACGCTCAGCTTCTTCGGGGCTGACTTTCGCATTGGCAGTGCTATGCAGTAATAGAGCAGCCATAGCGGCTATTACAGGCAAACGGACTGTTTTAAACATGGGGGTTAACCTCTTATATATCTTTCGTTGTTTCGCGCCTTGATGTTTCAGCTTTTGGCCCTGCATGGACGTTATTCACCCTTATAAACGACCCAGAGATGAAAAAAACTTACTTGTCAATAAATTTGGGATACAATCTTCACAAACCAGCGCACAATTTGCAAGTGATTTCAAATAGTTGGCGGGGAAATTTGTGAAATCACTTCGAAAGGATATAGCCGCCTCAAAACGGTGTTTTCGGGGAAAAATTGGCACTGATAACAGATGGATCAGCCCTGCAGGTAACATAAATACGGTGAATACCCCTACAACTTCTGCTGAAAAACTGCTGATGGACAGCCTTGACAAAGGGGGCTTTGCCACAGAGTTGCTGAATGGTGACGATCCGCTCAGCGATGAGGCATTACAGGTCGCGATTGGCAATTTGTCCAAAGTGGGGCGTCTACTGGTTGATAGTACCCTGGTGCAGGCGCTGGTCGAGCACATGCCTGAGCTTGCGCTACAGCCTGCCCAGGCCAATCGGTTGTATTTTGTGGATTTGCTGTACGAGCAACTCGCGACAGTTTCCGGGCTTGATGCCCGTATTGTCGAGCTATTAGGCGAGTTCAAACCACTGCTGGCGCGCCAGATATTGGCTTCGGATCAATTTATCAAAACTTCCCGTCATCCCCTGCGCCAGGCGCTTGATACGCTGACAGACCGGGCTATCGGCTGGCATGATGGGTTAGGTAGCAACGGTGACAAGCTACTGTTGCAATTCGAAGATTATATAGAAAGCGTTAATGGTCTCGAAGTTGATGTTGATGAATTACCGGCCCATCTTGTGGATCAACAGCAGCAGATCGATAAAATCTTTGCTCGCTATGAAAAGCTACAGCAGCGTGTTTGCGATTCAGCTCTCGGTGCCATGGAATCACAGGTGGCGCGACGTTTTGTCGACAAATACCTCAACGCGCTGTTTGAAGGGCGTCAGCTACCTGTCGCTGCTGTAGATTTTCTGCAAGGTGAATGGCGCAATTCACTACAGATGTTGCTGCTTAGAGAGGGTCAACAAGGTAGTGAATGGCAGTCGGTTACTGCGTTGACTAACAGCTTGGTGCTGAGCCTGTTGCCACAAAAGAGTGACCAGGATAAACAAAAATTGTTGCAGTTGATCCCGTCATTTCGCCCTGCCTTGCGCAAGCATCTGCTGAGTGTATCGAGCGAAGATGACAAAGACGATTTGCTGGATACAATTGAAGAACTACACATGCTTGTGCTCAAGGGTGAAACCTTGCCTGCAGAAGATATAACGCCATTGTCTTCCCTGAATACGGAGGGGGTGATTACAAGTATTAGCGATGCAGTTTCTGCCGAGGCGGCAAATTTGCAAGCCGGACAATGGGTTCTTTATAACCGGGAAAATGGCAGCCAGATCAAGGCCAAACTTGCACTTCTACTTGCGGATACAGCGCAAATGCTGTTTGTGAATGTGCTTGGTGCCAAGTGTCTGGAAAAATCGGTTGAGGAATTTGGTTTTGCGCTGAGCTCGAAAAAGGCCCAATTGCTGAATTCACAGCAAGTGTTTTCCAAAACCATTGCTCGTGCGGTTGAACAATTGATTCGTCAATATCAAAAACAGTTACGTGAACCGCCGACTCCCTCTGCTGAACAAACAGAAAAACTCAAGCAGGAGTCGCTGGAGAAAGCGCGTGCGGAAGCAGAGCGCCTGCGTGAGCAACAAGAGGCAGAGCAGGCAGCAATTGTAGAGGAAGAAAGTGCAGAGTTGCCGGAAAGTGAGCGCGGACAGGTTGAAAAGCAGGTTCAGGAATTAACCATTGGTGCATGGGTGTCGTTAGAAAACCGCTTTGGTGATCGGGTTTCTGCGAAAGTGGCGGTTATTTATAAATCTACGGATAAAGCTGTATTCGTTGATCAGAACGGCGTTAAGGTCGGTGAATATATCAAAAGTGATTTTGTTGAATTGATTATGCAAGGGAAGGCAGAAATACTTAAGCAATCGGATAACTTTGAAAATTCGCTTGCTCGGGTGATAAAAACATTACGCAAAGATTAAAATGTTTGGGCTGGTGTGACAATGGCAGAAGAGAACAACGAACAACGCAGTGAGTTTCGCCTGACGGATGAAGCGATGGTATTTATTGAAACCTATGCTTCACCCGCAGGGGAGGATCTGCCTTGTAATAATATTGTGATTTCGAAAACCGTGGATTTGTCTGCAAATGGTTTACAGGTCATTATGGATAAACCCCTGCCGCTACACAGTCTGCTACAGCTATGTGTGGAAATCAGCGGGCTTGATCGCCGCTTTCATCTTGCCGGTGAAGTGGTGTGGCTCGCTGAAACCAGTGAACCGCGACGCTATTTGATCGGTTTTAAATTGCTTGAGTCGGAGCAAACGAATATTGCCGACTGGAAAGCCTATATTTGTGATCGCTTGAGCGAAGAACTCGAAAACCCGGATGATTAACCTGTGTTGCGCGGTAATTAGTCAAACGCGTGTTGCAGTACAATGGTTTCCTTGCGATCCGGGCCCGTTGAAATAATATCCACGGGTGCGCCGGTTAACTCTTCCAATCGTTTGACATAACGCTTTGCGTTTTCCGGCAAGTCGTCGAGGTTTTGTACACCAATCGTGGATTCACTCCACCCCGGCAGCTCTTCGTAGACCGGGGTTAACTGTTCAATATCTTCGGCGCGACTTGGCAGGCTCACAGATTGCCCGTTGTTGTCCTTGTAATCGATGCAGATTTTCACAGTTTCAAGACCGTCGAGCACATCAAGCTTGGTTAAACACAAACCTGAAATACTGTTAATTTCGATGGCACGGCGTACAGCAACGGCATCGAACCAGCCACAGCGGCGTTGGCGGCCGGTAGTGGCGCCAAACTCGTGACCTTTTTCTCCAAGGTGTTTGCCGATGTCGTCAAACAATTCGGTAGGAAACGGGCCGGAGCCAACGCGCGTTGTATAAGCCTTGGTAATCCCGAGAATATAATCGAGATAGAGCGGCCCAAAACCGCTGCCTGTGGCTGTACCGCCAGCGGTGGTATTGGAGGAGGTGACAAACGGGTAGGTGCCATGATCAATATCCAGCAAGGAACCCTGAGCACCTTCAAATAGGATGTTTTTGCCCTGCTCGCGGTATTCATGTAGCAACGTGGTGGTGTCGACAATCATGGAACGCACATCGTCCACCATCGCCAGCGTTTCATTGAGCGTGGTACTAAAATCCACGGTATCGGCCTTGTAATATTCTCTCAGCATAAAGTTGTGATATTCCATCAACTCGCTGAGACGCTGCTCGAAATGTGTCGGGTTTAATGCGTCGCCAAGACGCAATCCGCGACGCGATACCTTGTCTTCATAGGCCGGCCCGATACCGCGCCCGGTGGTGCCGATTTTGTCTTTGCCACGGGCTGCTTCGCGTGCCTGGTCGAGCGCGATATGAATCGGCAAAATTAGCGGACAGTTCGGACTTAAACGCAGTCGCTCGCGCACCGGTACAGATTTTTCTTCCAGTTCCTGGATTTCCTCAAGCAGGGCTTCGAGGGACAGTACGACACCGTTGCCGATCAGGCAGGTGACATTGTTGCGTAAAATGCCGGAGGGAATCAGGTGTAGTACAGTTTTCTCACCATCAATGACGAGCGTATGGCCCGCATTGTGGCCACCTTGGAAGCGCGCCACGGTTTCAGCGCGATCTGTCAACAGATCGACAATTTTACCCTTGCCTTCATCACCCCACTGGGTGCCCAATACTACGACGTTCTTACCCATGATACTGACTACTCTCTACTCACTAACGGACGTACTTGCTTAACTCGCGTTAAGTGTTTAACGGTTTAACCTGATAACTGCCCTGCTCGCAAACCAGTTCGCGATCACAGTGCAGTTCACTAATGTCATACGGTTCTTGTGGGTCAACGCAAATCACCTGTTCGCCTGCGGCGCGTTGTGCCCTGATTTCCGCCCACTGCTCCGGGCTGTTGTCGATACAGGCGAGTATGCCAGGAGCAAAGCTTGCCGTGCCATCACACTGGCCAAGCTGGATCAGGGTTTTTAAATCAGTGTTAAAACCCGTGGCGGCGCGGGCGCGACCAAATACTTCACCGACGGCGTCATAGCGCCCGCCATTGGCAATGGCAGCACCACTGCCGTTGGCATAGGCCGCAAATACAATACCTGTGTGGTAGTGGTAACCGGGTAACTCCGCCAGATCAAAATGTATGGTGACGCTCGGAAAACGCTGTGTAATGGCATTGGCAACCTGCTCGAGTTCTCCAATGGCCGCGAGTACCGGTTCCGGCGCATCTTTAAGACGTTGTTGCGCGTCGGCGAGACAGTTGGCACCGCCGTTCAGGCGTGACAGTTGTTCGAGCAGGTTTGCTGTTACTTTGTCACAGGCCTCATTGGCGAGAAAGTCATCGAGCTCTTTTTTTGCCTTGCGCTGCAGAATATCCAGCAGCGTTTCCTGCTGTTCACTGTTGAGTTCTGTACTATCGATAAGGCTGCGGAAAATATTGACGTGGCCGATACTCAGCGTCGGTGCAGTAACATTGACGCAGGTCAGGGTTTCAAGCATCAGGCTGATCACTTCAATGTCCGCTGACAAACCGCTAACCCCAAAATACTCAGCACCAACCTGAATCGGTGAACGCGAAGCAAGTGCAGTTGCCGGGCGAGTGTGCAGCACACTGCCCGCATAACACAGGCGCACCGGGCCATTGCGGTTGAGGCTGTGGGCATCTATACGAGCAGTTTGTGGCGTAATGTCAGCGCGGATACCCATGGTACGGCCACTGAGTTGATCAGTGACTTTGAAGGTTTGTAGATCGATATCCTTGTTGGTGCCAATTAGTAGTGATTCGGTAAATTCCAGCAAGGGGGGAATCACGAGCAGGTAGCCCCAGCGATTGTATAAATCGAGTAGCTGACGGCGCAGGTCTTCAATTTGTAGAGCCTGCTCCGGCAAGACATCGCCGATGCCGTCGGGCAGTAGCCACCGATCAACGTTTTTGCCTGGTTGGTTCACGACAGTTCTCTAATCCAAAATAATAAAATCACGCCGGCCAACATACTGGCAATGCCAATGATGCGCAGGGTGCGGTTATCAATCTGGCTGATTGTTGCGACCATCTGACGCCAGCGCTGCGGTGCAAGAAAGGGCAGTGCCCCTTCGATGACGAGCATTAACGCCAGAGCTCTCAGTAAGTCATCCCACATTGCGTTCAGAACAGGTTTTCAAACCGGCCAGACATAAAAAAGGCCAGGAATGTACCCGGCCAGATACGGCGCAATCATACCCTAAATGGCAAGGAAATTCGATGTTTTTGCCCGCTTGTGCGGGTTACTTGTAGCTGTGCTCTTCTGCTGGAAATGTACCGTTCTTGACCTCTTCTACATAGGCCTGCAGAGCTGACGGGATATCCTCGTGTTCGAGCAAAAAGTTTTTGGTAAATTTTGGTGTGCGCTGTGGGGTAATACCGAGCATGTCGTAGACAACGAGTACCTGACCATCCGTATCCGGTCCGGCACCGATACCAATAACAGGGATGCTCAGTGCATTGGTAATTTCGCGGGCGAGCTGAGTTGGCACACACTCGAGAACAAGTAAATCTGCACCGGCATCTTGCAGCGCCAGCGCATCGTCGAGAATTTGCTGTGCGTTATCCGCATCGCGACCCTGCACCTTGTAACCACCGAATTTGTTTACCGATTGTGGTGTCAGACCGAGGTGGGCGCAAGTGGGAATACCTCGTTCGGACAGTAAATAAAATGTGTCGCATAGCCAATCGCCGCCTTCGAGTTTCACCATCTGAGCGCCGGCTTGCATCAGTACCGTGGCATTGTCGAGCGCTTGTTGTTCCGAGCTGTAAGACATAAAGGGCATGTCGGCAATCACGAGGCTGCGCTTTACACCGCGTTTTACTGCTGCTGTGTGGTAGGCCACTTGTTCCGTTGTTACGGGCAATGTGGTGTCGTGACCTTGAATGACCATGCCGAGAGAGTCCCCGACAAGAATCACTTCCACTTCCGCTTCGCAGATAAAGTGAGCGAGTGAAGCATCATAAGCGGTCAGGACGGCAAACTTCTCGCCCTGGGCTTTCATGGTCTGCAAGGTGTTAATGGTGATCGTACGCATGGCAATTTCTCCAGGGATACGTCGGTTACAAGGTAGGAGCCGGGTTAAAGTAGTGGCGACCGCTTTTTACCGTCAGCAAGTACTCCACCAGTTGCTTGTAGTCGTCGGGGTTGTTGACAAGATCAATCTCCGCAGCGTTGACAATCAGCAGTGGTGAGCTGGAATAGTAGTGAAATAAACGAGTGTACGCCTCATTGAGCTCGTTAAGGTAATGGTGGTCTATGGTCTGTTCGGCAGTGCGGCCACGCTGGCCGATGCGTTTTAATAAGGTATCCACCGGTGCTTGCAGATAGATGACGAGGTCGGGCTTGGGCGCATCAATGGTTAACTGTTCGTAAACCTTGTAATACAGTGACAATTCGTCGTCGTCGAGGGTGACACTGGCAAACAGTGGATCCTTATCAATGAGAAAATCTGCAACACGTACCGGTTCGAACATATCCGCCTGGCGCAAATCCTGAAACTGGCGTGAACGCTGGAACAGGAAAAACAGTTGGGTGGGCAGAGCATGGTTTTTACGGTCGACATAGAACCGCTCAAGAAACGGATTCTCCTCTGCTTGTTCGAGCAGTGTTTCGTAGTTGAAGGTGCGTGCGAGACGTTTGGCAAGTGTGGTTTTGCCAACACCAATATTGCCCTCGACGGCAATAAAGCGCGGAATATCCCGATTGTCGAGGTCAATGACAAGGTTGTCAAAAGCGTCGCTGTTCATGGGTCCCCGATTATTACATTACAAAGTGACGACGGTGCTGTGAGTTTCCACAGGACTGAGCCCCCCGGCTGGCAACTGCGCTAGCAAGGTGCCAATTGTCTCACCGTTTGGAAGGATTAGTGAAGCGTTGAGATCAGCCAAAGGCGTTAAAACAAAATTCCGTTGACTCATCTGCGGGTGTGGTATCTGTAAATCCGGTGTGTCGATCACTTTATTGCCATACAGAAGAATGTCCAGATCGAGGGTGCGCGGCCCCCAATGCCCATTGCGTTCGCGGCCCTGTCGGTTCTCGATATGCTGTAAAGCTGCGAGCAGATCGTGTGGGGGCAGTTCGGTGGAGAGCTCCACCACGCCATTGATATAGTCTGGTTGGGGTGGGCCGAGTGGTTCACTGCAGTACCAGCGTGAGCGCCGCTGTGGTGATAGTTCGGGGTGTTGACACAAATGTTTCACAGCGGTTTCTGCCTGTTGCAACGGGGTATCGAGGTTGCTGCCGATGGCAATATAACAGAGCATCATGTGCGGCGGGTTTTGGTGTGTCGCGAGCGGGAGCGGCGGCGCTTTTTTCCCGCCTGACGTGGTTCCGGTGCGAGGTTGTCAATCATTTGCTGGCGCTCGTTATCGGTACATGCTTGAAAGTCAGTCCACCACTGACCTAGACCCTGCAAATCTTCACCGGCTTCCTCGCGCAGTAGAATAAAATCATAAGCGGCGCGGAAGCGTGGGTGGGTAAACAGTTTGTCAATTTGGCGGCGCTGGTGACGTTGCAGTCGAAATTGCAAACTCCAGATATCTTTCATCGGTGCAGAAAAACGCCGTGGCAAACTGACACGTACCACCAGCTGTTCGATCACAGTTTCTGCCGCAAGGTACAGGCGCTGATTAAACGGCATCTCACGGTGGTGTTCCAGATAATCCATTTCCGCGCGCAAGGCGGGCCAGAGCAGGGCGGCAAACAGATAAGCGGGAGTGACACGCTTGTCGTTTTGCAGACGATCATCGGTTTTGCGCAGTGCTGTAAGCACAAACTTTTCTGAAGCGGTATCCTGTTTGATCAGAGCACCGGTTTGCGGAAACAGAATTTCAAATAACGCGTGGTGTTGCAGTGCGGCAAATGTGCGCTCGCCGTGACCGGCCATGAGCAGTTTCAGGCTTTCATCAAACAGGCGTGCGGGGGGAATATCCCGAAGCAGGTGTTTTAGCTCGGCAATACAGTCGGCACTATTATCTTCAATACTAAAATCCAGCTTGCTCGCCAGACGTACCGCGCGCAGCATGCGCACTGGATCTTCGCGGTAGCGCAGTGCGGGATCGCCAATAGTTTTTATCTGGCGTTTTTTTATATCTTCGATACCGCTTGTATAGTCGTATACACAGCGATTGTGAATATCGTAGTAAAGCGCGTTAACGGTAAAATCGCGGCGAATCGCATCTTCGGCGACGGTGCCATAGCTGTTGTCGCGCAGCAACATGCCGCTTTTGGCTTTTTGTGTGTGTTGCCCCTGCTGCTGGCCGCGAAATGTAGTGACTTCGATAATCTCCCGTCCGGTGCGGATATGCACGATACGAAATCGTCGCCCGATAATGCGTGCACGGCGAAACAGTTCAACGAGCTGTTCGGGGGTTGCATCGGTGGCGACATCAAAATCCTTCGGGTGGCGGTCAATTAGCAGATCGCGTACACCGCCCCCGACAAGGTAGGCTTCAAAATGGTTGTCGGTCAGAGTGCGAATAACTTCAATCGTGCCTTTGCTGATCCGCTGGTGATCAATGCGATGTTGTTCTTCGCTCAGGCAATGGACATTGGCATTTCTGCGGTTTTGGGAGTTGTCATCAGACATGGCTGGCGAGTTATTGCTGCCCGCTGCCAGGGCTGAATGGCAAGGGGTTGGACGACATAGGATTGAACAATACCGATTGAAACGAAATGGTCACGCGCATGCTATACAGATTGTGGTCCACAGATGACTGCTTGGGTTCGTGAGTGTAACACAGCCCCGGGTCGGTTGTTTTGAGAAATTCTTTTTAAATTCAGTAGCTTGCAACAGATAACAGAGAAGTCTCTATTTCTTCTTGCGCGGAATACCGAGCTTTTGGCGACGCTCCCAGAGGTTTTTGCGACTGATGCCAAGTTGTTTCGCCAGTTCGGTTTCGCTCATGTGTTTTTCGTTTTCCAGCACAAAACTGACAAAGTAATCATCAAGGGAAACCTTGCTGCGATCAGGTTCTGAAGGTGATGGCGCACTGCTTGCGGGAGTCACAGCGGATGTTGTGTTAGTTGAGGTCTGTTGCAGTTCCAGATGCTCCGGTAACAGGGCAGAACTCTCATCGATCAGAATAGCGGCGCGTTCGATGGCATTTTTCAGCTCGCGCACGTTGCCCGGCCAGTGATGTTCAAGCAGTGCTGTCTGGGTTTCGGCGGGTATTGCCGGCACGGCCTTGTTGAGTTTATTGCAGGAGCTTTCGAGAAAGGCGGTTGTCAGTTCAAGCAGATCCTGTTGTCGTTCGCGCAACGGGGGCAGATTAATCTGAAACACATTAATACGGAAAAACAGATCCTCGCGGAATTTGCCTTCGCGACACAACTGCTGTAGATCGCGGTGGGTGGCAACGATAAGGCGCAGATCAATTTGACGTGATGTCACCGCACCCAGGGAGCGTACTTCTCCTTCCTCAAGGACGCGTAGCAGACGGGCCTGGGCCTCTAGAGGTAATTCGCCGATTTCGTCGAGAAACAGTGTGCCGCTATCGGCAGCGGCAATCAGTCCGCTACGTGCACTGTCGGCACCACTAAAAGCACCTTTTTCGTGGCCAAACAACTCCGCTTCGATGAGGTTTTCCGGAATTGCTGCACAGTTAAACGAAATTAATGGTTTTGCTGCGCGCGGGCTTTTCTGATGAATCGCTGTGGCGACCAGTTCCTTGCCTGTGCCGGTTTCGCCGTAGATGATGACAGAGGTGTCTGTGGGAGAAACCTTTTCAATATTGTCAAACACACTTTGCATTGCAGGGCTGTTACCAATGAGTCGTGCAGTTTTCATGCTTGCTTCGAGCGCATCTGTTTCGTCTTCATCATCGTCATCTGTGCTGCTGTCGCTGAGAATACGCTGTACTGTTTCAACCATTTCGGTATGGTCAAACGGCTTGGCGATATAATCTACCGCACCCTGTTTCATGGCATCCACCGCCGAGCGCATGCTCGCGTAGCTCGTCATAATCAGTACCGGTGTTTTCCCCGCAAGTTTAATCAGATCGGTGCCCTGACCGCCGGGCAGGCGTAGATCGCTAATCACGAGTTGAAAGTCAGCAAAGTTAAACTCTTTGGCGGCATCGATAGATGCTGCTTCGCTGGTGGTAAAACCGTTGCGTTGCAGCAGCTTTTTCAGTGCGTTGCGAATAATATCTTCGTCTTCAACAATGAGGATGTTGCTCATAAACTACTCAGGCATTGTTCATCTGCTTATAGGTTCCAGTTTACGAGCATGGTTTTTTTATTCAAGTCCGCTTGCTCAGGACCATTGTTTAACGCTCAGAACCATTGTGTACCGCTCAGGGCTGATCACTAACCAGAGTGATGGTAAAACAGGTGCCTTTGCCCTGATCCTCACCCGTGCCAGGAAAAGCCGGGCTTTCCACTTGAATTGAGCCGTAGTGCTCTTCAACGATACTGTAAACCAGTGCCAAACCGAGGCCTGTGCCTTCGCCGGCCTCCTTGGTGGTAAAAAACGGTTCAAACAGACGTTCGCGATATTCTTCCGGGATGCCGCTGCCTTCGTCGATGACCTTGATAACGCAGTGATTGTCGTCGCTTTCAGCGCGTACCCATATTTGGCTGTTATCGGGGCTGGCATCGCGAGCATTACTCAGCAAATTAATAAACACCTGGGTAAGGCGTTGGTCATCACCAATCACCATAGTATTGGCAGAGACTTCGTTGACAAACGTGACATGGGTTCCAGACTTGTGGAGTTTGAGCAGATTGATGGCTTCCTCAATGCAGTGATGGATATCAATGGACTGGTGGTTTTCCTGCTCTGGCGTGCCGCTGTGGGAAAAATTCACGAGGGAGCGCACGATATTGGAAATACGTTCGGTCTGTCCGAGAATCTGACCTGCGGTTTCTGTGACATCCTCCTCGCCATCCTCGTCGAGTTGTAAATTTTGTGCAAGACAGGCGATGCCGGTTACCGGATTGCCGATTTCGTGGGCAACGCCGGCGGCGAGGCGACCTACGGAAGCGAGGCGCTCACTGTGAATCAGTTCTTCTTCAAGGCGCTGTGTCTCAGTGAGGTCTTCAAGCATGATGACCTGATTGTCCTGGCGGCTGGTTAGTGTGCTGCTGATATTGGCCTTGTGCAGGTTGATCCAGTGTTGCTGACCGCGCAGGGTGATACGCTCTTTGTACAGGTGTTCCGGCTCTCCGTGGAAAAAATTGCCGATCAGGTTGCGCCAGGGATCCGGTAGTGCATTGAGGTTGGAACCGAGTACTTCGGAGGCGGAAATGCCAGTGAGGGTTTCCATGGCGCGATTCCACATCACGACTTCGGTGTCGTGACCGAAGGAACAGATTGCCATCGGCAAATCCTCGAGAATCTGGCGGTGGTAGCGACGCATATTGTCGAGTTCGGCGGCGAGCCCCGTGAGGTGGTGACGGTACTGGTTTAGCTGGGTTTCCGCGTAGTAAATATCTTCCGTCAGTTGGGTTTCCGGGGTTTGATATGGCAGCAGGCGGTCGATTAGCTCATGGGCCAGTGCCGAACCCATGAGTCCCGACAGGTTGGCCTCAAGTTTGTCGCGCAAGCGGCGCAAGGCATAGGGTCGTTGTTCGTTTTCAGGTAGTTCCAGCTCGGCGAGAGCGCGATTGACCTCGGCATTGGCAATATTTTCGCCGAGCTCCTCGCTAAGTCGCGATTTAATTTCTTCGGCAGAGGAAATGTCGAGCTCCTGGCGCATTGGCTTGTTCAAGGAGTCAATCGAACAGATTTCAGCGCTGTTACGTTCTGCTTCCGTGGGCTCAGTCAGTAGTGAAACAATAACAAACGCGAGCGTGTTAGCGCCGAGGGCAATGAGCGAAATGTCACTCCAGTTTTCCATGCCAAGGCTGATTGTCAGGCCGAGCACGGGTAGTTCGACAAGGCGAATGTCATAGACCATCGGGCCGAGCAAGCCGAGTAGCCAGATTACGGTTCCGATCAATAAGCCGGCAAAGAATCCGTTGCGGTTGGCCCTTGGCCAGTACAGCACCGCGAGAATACCGGGAAGAAATTGCATGGTTTCGATAAACGCGATAATTGCCAGGTTGGAGAGCCCCTGGGTGTTATCGAGCAAGGCATAAAACAAATAGCTCAGGGTGAGAATGCCGACAATGGTGGCGCGACGCAGCCACACGAGGAAACGGTAAAAATCTTGGGTGGAGGCAGGTCTGAGTACCGGCAGGATCAGATGGTTCATGCACATGGTGGTCAGTGCGAGGGTAATCACAATCATGGCGCCGGTGGCGGCAGACAGGCCTCCGATATAGGCGAGCAGGGTCAGTTCTACATTGTTTGCTGCCAGCGGAACGCCGAGTGTGAAATATTCCGGGGCAAGGTCGGTGCCGATTTCAAAACCGGCCCAGAGAATTGGGAAAATGGGCAGGCTGATGATGAGCAGGTAGAGTGGAATGCCCCAGCTTGCGAGGTGCAGGGTGTCGATACGCTGGTTCTCGCGAAATCCCATGTGGAATACATGGGGCATGGCAATGGCAGTGGAGAAAAACAGCAATAGAAGAATATGCTGAGCGGTGGGGCGAATCGGCGTGTGCAGCACCTCGATATTTTCCGGATGCAGTACGAGCCACCACTGCAGTTGCGGCAAACTGCCAAATACACCGTAGACAGCAAACAGGCCAACAGCGGTCAGGGCAATAAGTTTTACCACGGACTCAAATGCGAGCACAGTGACAAGGCCGCGGTGTTGGTTCTGGCTTGCACCGAACAAACCGGAGAAGGCGGCAATACCGAGGCAAAATAAAATTGCGAGGTGGTGGCCGGAGGCATTTTCTTCGAGTGGGTCCACGCCTGGGTCATAGGTAAGAATTTGTATGGTATCGGTAATGGCCTGAATTTGTAGTGCCATCAATGGCATCACGGCAAATAACATACAGCAGGTGGTAAGGCCGCCGACGCGGCGAGAGCGAAAGCGAAATACCAGTAAATCTGCGAGGGAGCCGATTTGGTAGAGCCGTACCAGACGAAATAATGGCGAGAGCAGAATCGGCGCAAAAACAAATAGGCCACCGGTACCCATATAGTAGGCAAGAGCTCCGTAGCCGTATTCGTTAGCGAGATCGATAGCACCGTAAAAAGCCCAGGCGCAGGCAAATACACCGAGCGACATCACATACATGATTGGGTGCTGGGTGACTTTCTCCGGCAGCCAGCCTTTTTCCGAGCAGTAGGCGATGCAGAATAGCAGGGCCAGGTAAGCTGAGCCGATGGCCAGAATCGTGGAAAGGCTAAAGGTCATCGCTTTCCTTATGGCCTAGTTGCAGGGCGAAGGTTGCAACCACAACAAAGGCCCACAGCAAAAATGGCCGATACCAGGAGCCCCCGGGGGTTTGCATCCAACTGAAAACCGTCGGCAAAAAGATATAGGCGGCGAGGATGAGCAGTAATATGGAACGCGGTATATACACTTGCTGTTATCAAATAATGATCAATTACCGCAGTTTACTCAAAACTCGGCGTTTCGAACACTCCCGGTTCGCTCTGTGTTATTGGGGATGTCGTTGCAGGTATAGCGGCGGGAATGGATGTGCGCTGCCAGTGTTCAACTGCCCATTGCAGAATACTGGTTGGATCGCTGTGGCATAGTGTATCGGGCGGATGCTGGTTAAGAAATATCAGTGCTTGATAGAGATTGTCAGAGGCGAGATTATCATCCAGTGGCGGCGCATGGTGTTGTTTGCTGAGCTTTTGCCCGAGTTCGTTGGTTGCTATCGGGATATGACCAAACTCTGGTAGCATCTGGTTGTTGCGCAGTAATTCAAATAATAATATTTGCCGGGCGGTAAGGTCGAGCAGATCTGCGCCGCGAATTATGTGTGTGATGTGCTGTTCTATATCGTCAACGATAACAGCAAGCTGGTAGGCAAACAGGCCATCCTTGCGGTGAATAATAAAATCACCCGAGGTGTCGAAGAGATTTTGAGACCGGGTACCCTGGAACAGATCGTTAAACTGTATTTCGCTGTCGATGTCGAGGTGTTTGCAGGCGCTCTGAATGTTAAGGCGTATTGCTGCTGGCGTATTGGTGTCGACGGATTGGTTGCGGCAAGTACCGTTGTAGATACCACCCATGGCTTTGAGGGCCTTGCGGGTACATTTGCAACGATAACTCAAACCCTGAACCTGCAGGGTATTCAGGGCTTCGCGGTAGGCTTTATGACGTTCACTTTGAAACAGAACGGCGCCGTCCCAATGTAGATGATGCGCCTCGAGACTGTCCAGGATCAGTTTTTCTGCACCGGGTTGTTCGCGCGGTGGATCGAGATTTTCCATACGCACGAGCCAGCGGCCTGAGTGGGCTCGTGCATCAAGATAACTTGCCAGTGCTGCCACGAGTGAGCCGAAGTGCAACGGGCCGGTGGGGGAAGGAGCAAAACGTCCGATATAGGTCATAAAAACCGGAATAATTGTCAGTATGCAGTCAGCTTAACGATTGATGTTGAGAGTGTCCATGTACAAGCAGAAAAAGAAGGCCGGGTAGAAAATAAAAAAGGGTGGCTAAGTAGCCACCCTTTTGCTTTGCACACAACAACTAAATAATTAGCTGCCGAGTTGTTTTTCCTTGATCTCTGCAAGGGTTTTACAGTCAATACACAGGGTTGCTGTTGGTCGCGCTTCAAGACGCTCAACACCGATTTCTATTCCGCAAGCTTCACAGTAACCGTAGTCGTCCTGTTCAATAAGTTCCAGAGTACTGTCAATTTTTTTGATGAGCTTGCGTTCGCGATCCCGGGTGCGTAGTTCCAGGCTGAACTCCTCTTCCTGGGTGGCGCGATCAGCAGGATCCGGGAAGTTGGCTGCTTCGTCTTTCATATGGGAGACCGTGCGATCCACTTCTTCCATTAGCTCGCTCTTCCAGGCATTGAGAAGGCCTTTGAAGTGTTCTTTCTGCTTGTCGCTCATATAGCTTTCGCCTGTTTTCTGAGCGTAGGGTTTAACACCTCCAACCAGTGTGCCGCTAGACTTTTTACCGCTTGCTTTTTTGATGGCAGTTTTCTTTGCCGGTGCTTTTTTGGTAGCAGCTTTCTTTGCGGGTGCCTTTTTTGCCGGAGATTTTTTAGCAGCGGCTTTCTTTGCCGGTGCCTTCTTTTTCGCCGGTGCTTTTTTAGCGGCGGCTTTTTTCGCCGGTGCTTTCTTCACGGTTTTTTTAGCAGCCGGTTTTTTGGTAGCGGTTTTCCTGGCTGGAGCTTTTTTCTTCGCGGTGGACTTTTTAGCAGTGGCTTTTTTCGCCGGTGCTTTCTTCACGGTTTTTTTAGCAGCCGGCTTTTTGGCCTTTGTTTTTGCTTTGGTTGCCTTCTTGCTTTTTGCTGATTGGGACGCAGTCTTACGTTTTGCTGCCATAGCTGTAACCTCGTTGTCTTGTTGCCGGTTGCTTTGCCGGTCCTTTTGCCAGAACGAACCAATAATTGCTCTGAGCATTGCCATTAGACTCCTTGCTTGAAAGGGCCTGTGAAAACAGGCGCAACAACCTACCAGATATTGGGTGCTTTCGCCACAGTTTTTTGGTGAAAATGCCAGCTCTGTCAATGTCATATCTTTACCTGGGTCAATCTGTTAACGTAAGGTAAAGCAAGGCCTGTAGCGATTGCCCGGAGATGGTGCGGGTATTTGCAGGTTGAGTATTACAGAAATTAATAAACTGTGTGATGGCCAGCCATTTTAACAACCCCGATTTATCTTCTATTACCTCTTTTCGTGTAATGGAGTTGTTGGCGCAAGCCAAACAGCTCGAAGCTGATGGTGTAAAGGTTATTCATATGGAGGTTGGCGAGCCGCGCTTTCCGATTGCCGAGCCAATACTTGATGCTGCGCAGCAGGCGTTGGTTAATGATGATATGGGGTATACCGAGGCTACTGGATCAAGCGCACTGAAACAGACGCTCGCAGATTTTTATCGTGAGCGTTATGACGTAAATGTTGAACCATCGCGTATCGTGATTACTACGGGAGGGTCAGGTGCTCTGTTATTGTTGAGTCATTTGTTGATTCAGCCGGGTGACGGAGTGTTGCTCAGTGATCCGGGTTATCCGTGCAATAGTAATTTTGTTCGCCTTGTCGGTGGTGAAGCGCAGCTTATACCGGTAGGGGAAGAAAGTAACTATCAGCTTAGCGGTACCGCGGTTGCGCAGGCCTGGCGGGAGAATACCCGCGGAGTGATATTGGCATCACCATCGAATCCAACGGGTGAATTGCTTTGTCGTAGACAATTGTCAGATATTTATCAATCAGTTGCCGAGCGGCAAGGCTTCGTACTCGTGGATGAGATATATCATGGTCTGACTTACGGTGAAAAGGCGGTCAGTGCGCTTGAAGTAAGCGACGATGTTTTTGTGGTAAACAGTTTTTCAAAGTTTTTTGGTATGACGGGGATGCGTCTGGGTTGGATGGTGGTACCACAGGCCTGCGTAGCAACAGTAGATAAGCTTGCGCAAAACCTGTTTATTGCACCGCCGACATTGTCACAGCGGGCAGCTCTTTCAGTGTTTGAACCGATAACTATGAAAATACTTGAACGACGACGTGATTTGTTTCAACAGCGGCGCGATTTTCTATTGCCGGCACTGCGTGATCTCGGCTTTTCCATTCCTCATGAGCCAGCTGGAGCTTTTTATTTGTATGCCGGGATTCAATCATTTCTTGAGCGCGGTATTGCTACAGATAGCGAAGCTTTTTGTGCGCGGTTGTTACAAGAGGAAGCGATTGCGATTACACCGGGCACGGATTTTGGTGAATACGGTGCCGCAGAGCATGTGCGTTTTGCCTATACGGCTGATATAGATGACTTGAAAATAGCAGTAGATAAAATGTCTCGTTTTCTCAATAAATAAGGTTAAAGCTATCGCGTATGAAGTTTTCTCCTCCGCTTGAACAGGGTGTGCTGATTCAGCGCTACAAACGCTTCCTTGCTGATGTGAAACGTGGGGATGGCTCTGAAATAACAATTCATTGTCCAAATACAGGCTCAATGAAAAATTGTAATGTGCCGGGTTCTGCGGTCTGGTTTTCTGATAGTGCTAATGATAAGCGCAAGTATCGCCATACCTGGGAGGCGGTGAGTACCCCGCTGGGTTTTGTTGCCGGGGTTAACACTGGGTTGCCCAACAAGCTCGTCAAGGAGGCGATTGAAAGTGATGTGGTGAAACCCTTGCAAGGTTATGACAGTTTGCGCATGGAGGTGCCTTATGGCAAGGAGAAAAGTCGCATTGACCTATTGCTCGAATCCGGCAGCAAGCAATGTTACGTTGAAATAAAAAATGTCACTCTGGAGCAGAGTAAAACTGTTGGATTGTTTCCCGATGCTGTGACAACTCGCGGCGCAAAACATTTACGTGAACTGATACAGGTGAAAAAAAATGGTCAGCGTGCAGTATTGTTTTTTTGTGTGCAGCATACAGGTATTAAAACTGTAAAGCCGGCTTACGAGATAGATCCGGTGTATGGTGAAACCCTGCGCGAGGCGGTGGCAGCAGGAGTGGAGGTTATTGCCTATGGTGCAAGAATTAGTGCCGATGAAATAAAACTAACGAGAAAAGTAGTCTTTAAGCTTGACTGAATGCGGTTTTTTATAACCCAAGCATGCTTAAATCAAAGTTCTTGTAATAATTGGCTTGATTGTAAATTTTGTCTCGTAATTCTTGTGAAAGCTCATCGCCGCGACCGCTAATGCCTATATTTTTGTTGGTTTCCTGTGGTCGATTTTGTGCGGCATCCAATGCGTTGGTTAGTTCCTGTTCATTGTGCCCGAGGTTGTAGAATTGGTTGATGTCGGCAAGCACTGCTGCGGGGCTGGCAATCAGATCTTCGTATTTGAGCCAGTAGGCGCCATTGTACTGCTGCCATGTGAGTAGAAAATTGAAATGCCAGGGTAAGGACATATCAATAATAAAACTCAAAATGCGCTGCTTGTCCCATTGTGTGATATCGGAAGGGATATAGACATTGGGTGCCATGAATTCAATGGAATAGTCAGCTTCTTTGCCATACTTGTCCATCGTGAAATAAAAGTCATGGATGCTGATTACGGAGTCAAAGATATTACGTGTTAACACGATGGGTTTTAAATCAAACTGTTTTATCAGTTTGTCGGTAACATGGGAGTAACGCAGGTGCAGGTGTGATGCGTAATGATCAAAGCCCTGATGACTCATCACAAGCTTACGTATACACAATTCCCGTTCTCGAGCGCCTTCACCTGGCACCAGGTTGCAATTGTTATAGTTTGGCAAGCTGGTAAGAATCTTATGCAGGAATGTTGAGCCGGATTTTGGTGTGGCGCAAACTAGCAAACGGTTTTTGTCAGCGTGGAAATTTTCGCCGCGTGAGAAACGATTGAAGTCGACAATGAGCTTGTCGGCGGGAACGTTGTATTTCATATTCGTTAAAAATCTATGATTAAGCTTTCTTGTTCCAGTTTTATTGCGGCCTTATTCCAGTATTCATGTTATACAGGTTGTTAATGAAGTTACCATATCCATAGAGGCTTATCCATGTAATCGATAGTTTTTTTTGGGTTATTCAATATCTACTACTATTTGCTCATCTTCAAGAGAGAAATTGATGGCTTCGAGCTGCTGGCCGAGACAGGGGCCGGAAATGCATTCGCCGTTATTAATTTTAAATAATGCGCCATGGGTAGCACACTGAATATACTGTTTATCGTTATCGAGAAACTGATCTGGCATCCATTCCAGCGGCAGGCCGAGGTGCGGACAGTGGTTGCGGTAGACAAAAACTTTCTGCATTTTTTTAACTACAAACAGATTAGTGTCGCCAAGCAGAAAACCTTTGCAATGGTTTTCTTCAATATCGTCAATGGCACAAAGAGTATGGGTTGTCATAGATTATTCATTTAGATGGATGTTGTTGATACAGGTTAAGGGTAGCCACCATCTATGCGCAGGGTTTGTCCGGTCATATAACTGGCTTGTGTGGCGAGGAATAAAACGGCGGCGGCGATGTCATCGGGCTCGCCGAGTCGTTTCAAGGGTATTTTGTTAGTAAGTGCCTGCTGGTCAGTAAATAGACTATTGTTGTTTTCTTCTGGCCATAAAATAGCACCAGGTGCGATGGCATTAACACGTACTGTGGGTGCGAGTTCCAGGGCGAGGGATTTTGTCAGCATGGCAAGCCCGGCTTTTGCAGCGGAGTAGACGCTGTAGTCAGTCAGTGGCTCGGTACTGAAAATATCAGTGATGTTAATAATGCAGCCGACACTGTCGCGCAATGCAGGAGCAAGTGCCTGAGATAAAAATAACGGCGCTTTTAAATTGCTGGCCATCAAGTCGTCCCAGTGTTGTGGTTGAATGTCACCAAGCGGGGTAGCGTAAAACTGCGAAGCGTTGTTCACGAGTAAATCTATCCGCTGCCAGGGCTCAAGTGCCTGTTTGGCGAGACGGATAACGTCTTCGTGTTGATTGAGATCAGCATGTAAAACACACGCTGTATCGTTCTTCTGTTGGTTTAATTCAATAGCCAAAGCTTCTGCATCTGCTGATGAATGATGGTAGTGAATCAGAACCCGATAGCCATGTTGGTGCAAGGTGCGCACAATGGTTGCGCCAATGCGTCGGGCGCTACCGGTAACAAGGGCAACGGGTTGATAACTAGTGTTCATTGGTCGTTCTGAATCGCCTGGGCAATAGCTTTGATACGGCGTCGTTCCAGTTCTTCGCCGAGTTGTTTGCCGCTGAAGCCATCTGCCTGCGCGTCGCGTGCCTGAATACTCTGACAGGCTTTGAGAGCGAGACGAAAACGCTCCGGCTGGGGGTAGGGCTGGTTCTCCAGCCCGGTGCGTCCTCGGGCATCGGCTTCGCAAGGCAATAGAAAGTCTTCAAGACTTTGTGCGTTTTTGAGCGCGCCGCTGAGTTTGATAACTTTGTAGAGTGTTTTGGGTTTGAGTTCAAGCGCGCGGTGGCAATGAGTGTGGTATTCAGCGACAAACAGTGCGAGGTTGCGATACTCGTTAGGGACAGCAAGGCGTTGGCAGAACTGCTTGATTAAAGACAGGCTGCGATGTTCGTGTCCGATATGGCGCGGTAACACGTCGGCAGGAGTTTCTGCCTTGCCAAGATCGTGCACAAGCGTGGCAAAACGTAAACGAGGGTCGTCGCTGAGATGGGTAATCTGTTGCAGAGAAAGCAGGATATGGATGCCAGTGTCTACTTCCGGGTGGTAATCAGCGCGTTGTGGCACGCCAAATAAATTATCGACTTCCGGCATAATTACAGCAAGGGCATCACAGTTGCGCAGGGTTTCAATAAATTGTTGTGGGTCGCGTTCCCGTAGTGCCCGCTCAAGTTCTTTCCAGACCCTTTCAGCGACAAGGTGCTCAACTTCCCCGGCATTGACCATATCGCGCATCAGGGTCAGTGTTTCGTCGGCGAGTGTAAAACCGAGGTGGTGATAGCGTGCAGCAAAGCGCGCTACGCGCAAGATGCGCACCGGGTCTTCGGCAAATGCTGCAGAGACATGGCGCAACACACGGTTTTGTATATCTGCCCGCCCGTTATGGGGGTCAACAAGATTTCCGTCACTGTCTTCAGCGATAGCATTGATGGTGAGATCGCGGCGGGATAAATCATCTTCAAGAGTGACATCGCTACCGGTGTGAAAGGAAAAGCCCTGATAGCCTGGCGCGGTTTTGCGTTCGGTACGTGCGAGTGCATACTCCTCCCGGGTTTCAGGGTGCAAAAATACCGGAAAATCCTTGCCGACGGGTTTATAACCGAGGTTGAGCATGTCGTCCGGGTGCGCACCCACAACTACCCAATCATTTTCATGATGGGGGTAGCCGAGTAACTTATCGCGCACTGCGCCGCCGACGAGGTAGGTTTTCATAGGGCTATTGTAAAGCGTCGAGGGGGGAACGCAATTGAATGTGACAGTTTACTCCCTTTAAGGGCTGCTCTATCTCAGGCCTCTGCCGCCTCGGGACAATGCCAGCTCTGTTTTGTTTTGTTGTTGTCTTTGCTGTGCAGGTGTACATCAAATCCCCAAAGCGTGTGCAGGTGTTTTAAAACTTCACTGGCAGATTCGTTGTCGAGTGGCTTGTGGTTGTACTGATTGTGTTGCAGGGTAATGGAGCGGTCACCGCGAATGTCGACTTTTTCTATCTCAATATTTGGCTCCAGATTGCCAAGGTTGTATTGACTGGCCAGAGCTTCCCGAATCAGCTGGTAGCCCTCATCATTATGAATGGCGGCGACTTCCAGATAGTTATTCTCTTCATCATCGGTGATAGTAAACAGTTTGAGTTCGCGAATCACTTTAGGTGAGAGAAATTGCAGGATAAAACTTTCATCCTTGTAATTTTCCATAGCAAAGTGCAGAGTATCGAGCCAGTTGCTGCCGGCAAAGTCGGGAAAGAAGCGTTTATCTTCCTCATCCGGTTGTTCGCAAATGCGCTTGATATCCTGAAACATTGCGAAGCCGAGTGTGTAGGGGTTGATACCGTTGTACCAGGGTTCGTCAAAATCCGGCTGGTAAAGTACATTGGTGTGATATTGCAGAAACTCCAGCATAAAACCATCGTTTACCAGACCTTCATCGTATAGCGAGTTAAGTAGTGTGTGATGCCAGAAAGAGGCCCAACCCTCGTTCATCACCTGAGTTTGCCGCTGCGGGTAAAAATACTGAGCAATCTTGCGTACGATACGCACTATTTCCCGCTGCCAGGGTTCCAGCAAGGGGGCATTCTTTTCGATAAAATAGAGAATATTTTCCTGGGGCTCTTCGGGGAAGTGAATAGTCTGGCCGGTGGTATCCTGTTCGGCAACAGGAATCGTGCGCCACAGCTCATTGATTTGTTGTTGCAAATACTCTTCGCGTTCCTTCTGTTGTTGTTGTTCTTCCCTTGCTGACATTGGATATGGGCGTTTATAGCGGTCAACACCATAGTTCATCAAGGCATGGCATGCATCCAGTGTGCTTTCGACGTTCTCGATACCATGCCGTTCCTCACATTTGGAAATATAACCCTTGGCAAATACCAGGTAATCGACAATGGAGTCAGCGTCAGTCCAGGTTTTAAACAGATAGTTGTTTTTGAAAAAAGAATTATGGCCAAAGCAAGCGTGGGCAATTACAAGCGCCTGCATAGTCATGGTGTTTTCTTCCATCAGATAGGATATGCATGGATTAGAGTTGATTACCAGTTCATAGGCTAAACCCATTTGGCCGCGTTTATAGTTTTCCTGGGTGTTAAGAAATTTCTTGCCGTAGGACCAGTGATTGTAGCCAATGGGCATGCCGACGGAGGCATAGGCGTCCATCATCTGTTCAGAAGAAATAATTTCAATCTGGTTTGGGTAGATATCGAGTTTAAATCCCTCTGCAAGTCGGCCAATTTCTTTTTCGTAGGTTTCAATCAATTCAAAGCTCCATTCGGAGCTGGTGGAAATAGGTTGGCGTTTGGTTTTAGTCATCTTACTTTTCAGGCAGCGTGGCTCTCCCGGCGTTGAAACAGATCGCGGAAAATTGGGTAAATCTCACTCGCATGCTCTATTTGGCGCATGGAAAACTTTTGCGGATATTTTTGTTGTACAGCTTCGTATTCCTGCCACAGTGCCTGATGATCGCGACTGGTAATTTCCAGATAGGAAAAGTACTGACATAGTGGTAACAATTGCTCATCGAGCAGTTTGTGACAGACATCCGAGTCATCATTCCAATTGTCGCCATCGGAAGCTTGTGCCCCATAGATATTCCATTCATCAGCGGGGTAACGGGCCTCGATAATTTTTTGCATAAGCTTAAGTGCGCTGGAAACGATTGTGCCGCCGGTTTCCCGGGAATAAAAAAACTCCTGTTCTTCGACTTCTTTTGCAGCCGTGTGGTGACGGATAAAGACTACTTCGGTTTTTTCATAGTTTCGCTGCAGAAACAGATATAACAAGATAAAAAAACGTTTGGCGATATCTTTGGTGGCCTGAGTCATGGAGCCGGACACATCCATCAGGCAGAACATTACGGCGCGGCTACTGGGAACCGGTTGTTTGGTATGTAGATTATATTTCAGATCGAAGGTGTCAATAAACGGAACCTTCCTGATGCGATTTTTTAACTCTACAATAGCTTCCTTTAGCTGTAGTTGCCGATCGTAGTCGCTGTTGTTTTTTTGCAAGTTGGCCAGTTCCTGCTCATACTCTTTTAATTGCTTGCGCTTTTTGCCAGTCAGGGCAATGCGCCTTGCGTTAGCGCTGCGTAGCGAGCGGATAATATTGATTTGGTTGGGGTTGCCCTCATTGCTGATGCCGGCGCGCACAGTTTTGAAACTTTCAGTGCCCGCAAGCTGTCTTTTAGTGAGATTGGGCAATTCCAGATCGTCGAACATAAAGTTGAGAAACTCGTCGCGAGAGATCTGGAATACGAAATCATCTTCCCCTTCGCCCTGATCGCTCGCTTGTCCGCCGCCACCGCCACCTGCCCCTTGCTGCGGGCGTTTAATTTGATCGCCGACTACAAAGTCCTTGTTACCTGGCAAAATAATGTCATTTTTACCGCCAGGGCCATGGTGAAATATCGGTTCGTTGATATCTTTGGAAGGAATGGATATTTTTTCACCGTTTTCAATATCCTGGATACTGCGTTCATTGATCGCTTCATCAACAGCTTTTTTGATGTGCTGGCGATAGCGCTTTAGAAAACGTTGCCGGTTAACGGTGCTTTTATTCTTACCGTTGAGTCTCCGGTCTATTACATAAGTCATAATTTGTGCCGCTCATAGTAGTCATTTTATTGTGATTTCCTGACGCGCAGATACCACTCTGATAACAGGCGTACCTGTTTCTCGGTATAGCCGCGTTTAACCATGCGCTGAACAAATTCTTCGTGTTTGGTTTTGTCTTCGGCTGAGGCTTTGGCATTAAAAGAAATAACCGGTAACAACTCTTCGGTACTGGAGAACATTTTCTTCTCTATAACACCGCGTAACTTCTCGTAACTATTCCAGGCGGGATTATTGCCATTGTTATTGGCGCGAGCGCGTAGCACAAAGTTAACCACTTCGTTGCGGAAGTCTTTCGGATTACTGATTCCTGCAGGTTTTTCAATTTTTTCAAGCTCCTCGTTGAGAGAAGAACGATCAAATAGTTCGCCGGTCTCCGGATCGCGGTATTCCTGATCCTGAATCCAGAAGTCGGCGTAGGTGACATAGCGATCAAAAATATTCTGACCGTACTCGGAATAGGATTCGAGATAAGCAGTCTGGATTTCCTTGCCAATAAATTCAATGTATCTCGGCGTCAGGAATTCCTTGATAAAGGACAGGTATTTCTCTTGTAATTCCGGTGCAAATTGCTCCTGCTCGATTCGCTGTTCGAGTACGTAAAGCAAATGTACCGGGTTAGCAGCAACCTCTGTGGCATCGAAATTGAATACTTTGGAGAGAATTTTAAATGCAAAGCGAGTTGATAGGCCATCCATGCCTTCATCAACACCGGCATCGTCATAGTACTCTTGAATAGATTTTGCCTTTGGGTCTGTGTCCTTGAGGTTCTCACCATCATAGATGCGCATTTTTGAAAACAGACTGGAATTTTCCGGATCTTTGAGACGTGATAGCACAGTAAATTGTGCGAGCATTTTTAATGTGTCGGGTGCACAGTGTGCGGTGAACAAAGAGCTATTTTGCAGCAGCTTTTCATAGATTTTAATCTCTTCCGACACGCGCAGGCAGTACGGTACCTTGACGATATAAACCCGATCGATAAATGCTTCGTTGTTTTTATTGTTTTTAAAACTTTTCCACTCTGATTCATTGGAGTGGGCCATGATAATGCCATCAAATGGGATCGCGCCGAGACCTTCTGTGCTGTTGTAGTTGCCTTCCTGGGTTGCAGTGAGCAATGGGTGTAATACCTTGATCGGCGCTTTAAACATTTCTACAAATTCCATCAGACCCTGGTTGGCGCGACACAATCCACCGGAGAAACTATAGGCGTCAGGATCATTTTGTGGGTATTCTTCAAGTTTGCGAATATCTACCTTGCCCACAAGTGATGAAATGTCCTGGTTGTTTTCATCACCGGGTTCAGTTTTGGTAATGCCTATTTGATCAAGAATTGATGGGTAGAGTTTAACAACTTTGAATTGGCTGATGTCGCCATTGAACTCATGCAAGCGTTTGGCAGCCCAGGGAGACATAATCGGTTTTATATAACGTTTCGGGATGCCATAGTCTTCTTCAAGAATGGTGGCATCTTCAGCGTAATCAAATAAACTCAAAGGTGATTCAAAAACCGGTGACCCTTTAATTGCGTATATGGGCATTTTTTCCATCAGGCTTTTTAGTTTTTCTGCAAGAGAAGATTTGCCGCCACCAACGGGGCCAAGTAAATAAAGAATCTGTTTGTTTTCCTCAAGCCCTTGTGCGGCGTGACGAAAGAAAGAAACAATTTGTTCAATGGCTTCTTCCATGCCATAGAATTCTTCAAAGCCGCTATAACGTTTAATGACTTTGTTGGAAAAAATACGGCTGAGTCTTGAATCTTTGGATGTGTCTATCAGTTCCGGTTCGCCAATGGCTAGCAATAGACGTTCAGCAGCAGATGCATAAACTGATGAATCGTTTTTGCAAAGTTCAAGATATTCTTGCAGAGAGAATTCTTCTTCCTGAGTGGCTTCAAATCGCTCACGATACTGGGTCAAAATATTCATGTATGTAGTACCTCACCTCTTATGACCAGTTGTTAAAATTAGAGTTTCCTGGTAGAGGTACGTTGTTGGCAGTGACTGCTTCTTTCTATACTGTGCGGCTGCAATTGCGTTAATTGCTTTGCTGCATTGGTTTGCTACGTTGGTACTTGATCAAGATGTCACAATTACTCGTACAGAAATACTGCCTTACAACGGACTCTTGTTTTACAGCATAGACGAAAAGCTTCTGCGTGACTACGCTTAAATTGGTTTTTATGTGAGGTAGAAGATGCTTTTAAAAAAGTGCTATTTTTTGCGACGACCGTGCCCGGATTCCAGATGAGCGGTAATCCAGGCAAGCGCAAGAAATACAACAAATAAACTTGCAGTGCCAGGGCGTTGTAACGTGTATTCAACGCTGGCATGTATGCCCGTTGCTAATAGTGGCATCAACGCAGTGAAGCCCAGTGCTTTAAAAAAACGCGAGTTTCGTTTTCTGATACTTTGTAATGCCTGGAAAACACTCAATAAAACAATAAGTAATAAAGGGATAAAACCGATAACACCGTATTCAATAATGAATTGTAAGTAATCGGTGTGGGCCTCATTGTAGTGCTTGGTGGCATGGAGTTCACTGTAATAGGGAAAAGCTTCAGAAAAGCCACCTGCACCGATACCGGCTAGTTGAAAATCGTCCATCATTTCCACTATGTAGGGCAGCGCGCGATTGCGCACCTCTGTCGACATGTCGGTGCTTTCCAATCGTTCAGCAACGCGCTCAAGCCCAAACCAGTTGCCCATTAAAAAGATATCAATAACAAACAAACTGCCAAACAGAATCATGCTGGCCTTGTTAATACGTCGCGCCAACAGCATCCAGATTACCCCTGTGGTTGTCAGACTGATGAAGAAAGCAATATTGCCCATACGCGAATGGGTGAGGATCAGGCTGATGACCATAATCACCAGTGCGATACGAATAAAACCCTTGGTACCTAAAAGCCAGGTGGTAGTCTGACGCAACCACTGGCGCAGGGTTTGGGATTGACCAGAGGACAATTGCGCCAGCAGTAAGCCGATACCGGCAGCAGCACAAAAAGCTAAATAGTTGGCGAGGTGATTACGATTCAGCAAAGTGCCCGTGGCATCGCCGCGATGTGCATACTTTTCAAACCAGAGGGTCATTTCCATGCCGGATAACACCATAAAGCTGCCGTAGCTAGCCTGTAGTACACCGAAAATCACGAGGGCGTAAGTAAATTTTTTCAGGCGCTCTACAGAGTTAACAAGTGCGAGTGTCAGGATAAACAGCTCGAGATAGGCAAAACTTAACATAGTGTCGTGTTTTGTTGCCCAGGGGTAGACAGATAGCGTCAATGTTTGCGGTTCGTCAGGTAATTGATAGAACTGTAAACGTTGCGGTGAAAGTTGCAGAACCCACTCGATAGGCAAGGGCAAAGCCTGTATAACAAGCCATAGCAGGCAGAGTACCCACAATATAATAGCCGGTGTGGCTGCGCGTAAGGCGCGGGGTAAGGGTTGGGGGGGGGGGGCAAGTAGTTGCTGGCATAGCCAGGCGATCATTAACAGCGACGTACAAATAATAAAAAAGTGTTGGGCGATAACCGGTTTTCCGCCCATGGGCAACGGTGCCCAGAATAGCAACAGCAGGTAGCACCAGAAAAGTTTGTTATTCACCGTATATGTCCAAAAAAAATCCCGGCGTTAAACCGGGATTTATTTAAGAAAAATGAGGTTGAATCAGGGGGATATTGCGCCACCTGGGGTGCTGTCCGGTGTTTTATCGGGACCCGGTGGAGTCGGACCATCAGTAGTTGTTGATGCCGTAGTAATCGGAAGGATAGCATCCAGTTGGACAATAGCATTATCGAGGTTGTCATCAAGCTCGGTTTCTGCAATCGGTTGAGAAGGAGGCAGACAAGCCTGAATAACAGTCGCGGTACCCGGTACATTGATCAATTGCTGGTCACCGGTAGCGGTATCGCTACAGGTGGATTCAGCGGTTACAGCGCCTTCACGGATAATAATGATGGAATCAGAACCGACTTTAGTATCCCAAAGTGTACCGTGGATTTTAATGGAGGCGTGTGGCGTCATAAAAGCAAATGCGGAAGACGGCACGTTGCCAGAAATAGTGCGGGCACTGCCTTTTTCCAGTCTCAGGCTAACATTGTCCGCTTCACCAGTTGGTTCGTCATATTTGTACGCATTGATCATCAGGACAGAATCGCGCGTCAGTGCAATGATTGCACCGTCTTTCATTTGCATCTGGATATTGCCCATATTGGTCATAACCTGCTCGCCTTCCTGGACCATATCGCCAGAGCTTAGCGGACGCGGGTTGCTGCCATCAATATTAGCGACCTGAGCGTCACCAGTGACGCGTAGTACACTCCCGGCCATGCCTGCATAGGCAGTGTGTGCTGCGATAAACAGAACAACCGCAACGCTGATTTTTAGTAGTTGTTTAATAGTGGCCATTGTCTGATATGCCTCCTGTAATTTATAGTTGCCATCGTTTACCGGTAAGGGCTCACTCCAGCCTCTGAGTTCAACGCCGTTACCGTAGAACCGATGGGTTTGTCGTAAACACCAGATAACGTCAGGCAGCAGTATACAATGATACCCCCGACAAAAGAAATCCGGTACGACTGCCGAAAGTTTAATGATTTGCCTGGAAAGTGGCAAGAATTCCTTGATCTAAAAAGGCTGTTTTTTATGTGGGTAAAGGGTGTTAAAGCGGGTATGCTGGCGCAGTTTTTGTGGGGAGAGCAGTAATTATGGCCATTCTGGTCACCGGTGGTGCCGGTTTTATTGGTAGTCATACCTGTGTTGAATTGATTGCAGCGGGCTATGAGCTACTGGTTATCGACAATTTGTGTAATAGCCGCGCTGAGGCAGTCAGCCGGGTTGAGCAAATTACAGGACAGTCAGTGGTTTTTCTTAAGCTGGATTTGCTGGATAAGCCGGCGCTTGACGCCTGTTTTGCCCAACACAAGATAGAAGCGGTTATTCATTTCGCCGGGCTTAAGGCCGTGGGCGAGTCAGTTAGTAAGCCCTTACTTTATTATCATAATAATATCGAAGGTACCCTGAATTTGTTGGCTGCGATGCAGCGACATGGGGTGAGCGATCTGATTTTCAGCTCTTCAGCAACGGTTTATGGTGATCCGGACAGTGTGCCAATTACGGAAGAAGCGGCGGTCAGACCCACGAATCCCTATGGGCGCACCAAGCTCATGATTGAGGACATGTTGAGTGATCTCACGGCCAGCCCAGCCGATAACCATATATGGCGAGTGGTATTGCTGCGTTATTTTAATCCGGTTGGTGCTCATCCCTCTGGTTTAATAGGTGAAGATCCATCCGATATTCCTAATAACCTGGTGCCCTATATTGCCCAGGTGGCGGTGGGCAAATTACAACAGCTGTCGGTATTTGGTGATGACTACGCAACGCCCGATGGTACCGGGGTGCGCGATTATATTCACGTTATGGATCTCTCCAATGGTCATGTCAAAGCGCTGCAATGGTTGCAGCAACAGGATGCCGGGAGCTCTATGTGTGAAGTATTCAATCTTGGCACGGGGACTGGCTATAGCGTACTGGAAATGATCAACGCTTTTGAGCAGGCGTCGGGTCAACCGGTACCTTACAAAATCGTCGCACGGCGCGAGGGAGATATCGCCACTTGCTATGCAGATCCGCAAAAAGCACAGCATCTGTTGCAGTGGCAGGCCGACAAAAACCTGAGCGAAATGATGGCCGATACCTGGCGTTGGCAGAGCAGTAATCCCAACGGCTATGACGACCCGCAAGAGTAGGTAATAGCAGTGCTGAGACGACTCGGCTCAATCGCATTGATCGGCCTGATCAGTCTGATTTTGCTTGAGCTGCTTTTTGAACTGTTGCTGCGTTATTTTCACCTGGCGCCTGATGATTTGCGTGGTGTGCTGCGCCACTACTATCTGAATCAGGAGCGTACGGTAGTTCAATATGACCCTGCGTGTGCACACTACGATAGCCAATTGGCCTATCGCCTCAAACCCGGCAATTGCCATCAGCAAGAGAGGGAATTTGCCGTAAACTATGCAGTGAACAGTGTCGGCTTGCGTGATGACGAAAGCTCCCTGCAAAATCCGCCGGTGATTGTATTGGGTGATTCGTTTGCAATGGGCTGGGGTGTTGAGCAGGATGAAACCTTTAGCCAAAGGCTCGAACAGTTGACGGGTCAAACAATACTCAATGCCGGGGTTTCTTCCTTTGGCACGGTGCGCCAGCAGAAATTGCTCGACCAGCTACCTACGGCGGGACTGCAAACGCTGATAATTCAGTACTGTGATAACGATATGCTGGAGAATCAACGCTATGATGCCAGTGGCAATGGACTGCCGATTATGTCCCGCAGTGACTACGCGCAACTGGTTCGCAGTGAACAGCAAAAACACTATTTTCCCGGCAAGCATACCTACCATTTGCTGTTGCGCCTGGTCCGCGAAGACGGAGATATCCTGAGCCACCCGGCAGCTCCGCAGGTTGCGTTGAGTCCACAGGCGGAAGCCAATCTGTTCCTGAAACTGCTGCAAAGTACCAGTGTGGACCTGAGCGAGGTGCAAATTATCGTGCTGGAGCTGAATGCCTACAGTGAAAATGATAACGCGTTTGTTGCCGCCCTGCGGCAGGCATTAGCTGCCCGGCCTGATAGTCATACACAGGTAGAGGTTCTGGACGTTTCAGCCTGGCTCGATCAAAGCCATTATTACGCGCTGGATGGGCATATTAATGTCCATGGTCATGAGCGGCTTGCCCGTGAGCTGGCTGCAAAAATACAGGAAAATAATTAACCACTCTTTTTTGGTGGTTATGGTGAGTGCCAAGGGTAGCATTTGGTCAGTCAGTGCGTGCGGGCCTGCTGGCAGAGTGCTATGATTTGACGATTCATATAGAAGTATAGCTATAAATAATGAAGCGTATGAAAAGTACGACAAGTGCGGCAAGCACAACAGGTACAAAAGTCATTCTATACAAGGGCTAACAATAATGATCCGGGTAATTTCTTATCTATTGGGATTTCTGTTCGCGGTACTTGCGCCGCTATCCGCTTATGCATTCGATACCGATAATGATGGTTTGAGTGATAGTGAAGAGCAAATCTACGGGACTGATCCTGCCAATCCGGATACGGATGGCGATACGATTGTGGATGGCTGGGAAGTGGCTATTGGTGATGACCCACTGGTGTCGCGTTATGCGCTTGATCTTGAGGGGCGACGTTCATTGTCCACCTATTCCTCATCGTGGTCGAATCAATTATGTGTCAGAGATGATAGCGGCTATCACTGTGATGGCGACACTCCGTATGGAACGTCCAGCTCATCCATGCTCGTTAGCGATAGCTACACTTTTAATAGTTATGCGGCACAGGATTACATTGGATTTACCTGCCAGGGTGATGAAGCCCAGAGTTGCTATCTTGATGAATACTGGGAGCAGGAATATTACAGTGGCAGCGGCGGTTACTATAACTCGGTCAGTCGCTATTCCACAGATTCCGAGGTTAGCTCTTTCAATGTGGGTATTGATGTCGGTGCTTACGACAAACTTTCTTATGGTATTAACAATCATGCAATTTGTACCCTGGCTATCAAGGGCGCTGCTATAGCTCGCTGTTGGGAAATTTTTATTAATCCAGATGTTTCTCCGAAAAATCACCCGCCTGCCATTAATGTGACTGATTGGGGCTTTTTAAGCCCGGTGACAATCTTTAGTGGCAGCGAATTGTTTTTTGATGCTGACAAGGATGGCGTCAAGAATGATCTGGATATGGATGATGATAATGATGGTGTTGAGGATATCCTGGATCAGGATGACTATAACCCGTACAGCGTGGGTAATATCGATGTTGATGGGGATGGCTTTGTCAACAGTCTTGATAGCGATGATGATAACGATGGTGTTGAGGATGCACTGGATGCGTTTCCGTTTGATCCCGCCTATGCATCAGATGCTGATGGGGATCTGATCGCGGATGAGATAGATAACTGTGTTTTTATCGCTAATTATGATCAAAAAAATAACGATGGCGATGCTGAAGGTGATATGTGTGATGACGATGATGATAACGATGGCGCGTTTGATATTGTTGATGCGTTTCCGTTTGATCCCGCGGAAGACACGGATACGGATGGTGATGGTGTTGGGAATAATGCCGATGAAGATGATGATAACGATGGAGCGATGGATGCGGTTGATCCTTATCCGCTGGATAATGCTGAACCTGATTTAATTCAATTTACCGTCTATGGGGACAATGGCGGTGATTATCTTGGTTGGTCCGTGAGTAATGCCGGTGATGTAAACGCTGATGGTTACGAAGATGTCGTTGTAGGGGCTTTTCGTGATGACAACAACGGCTCCGATTCAGGGAGTGCGAGAGTTTTTTCCGGTGTTGATGGAAGTTTGCTTTATGAATTTAATGGTGATGCTGCTTCACACCGTTTAGGTATTAGCGTTAGCGGGGCCGGTGATGTTAATGGAGATGGCTATGCAGATGTGATTGCGGGTGCTTACCAGGACAGTACCGCCGGGGCTAATGCCGGTAGTGCGAGGGTGTTCTCTGGTGTGGATGGCTCAACTCTTTATACCTTCTATGGTGATAACCCGAATGATCGTTTTGGTGAGGCGGTCAGTGAGGCAGGTGATATTAACCAGGATGGCTATGCCGATATTATCGTTGGTAGTAGACCATCCAGTATTGGCTATGTGCGGGTTTTTTCCGGTTTTGATGGCTCTGTATTGGATACCTTTTATGGCGATGCCGGCGGTGATGTGTTTGGTTATGCAGTAGATGCTGCCGGTGACGTAAATAATGATGGCTACGATGATCTGATTGTCGGTGCCGAACAGGCTGATATCAATGGCTCCAATTCCGGTTATGCGAGGGTTTTTTCCGGTGCTGACGGTAGTGAGTTATATACTTTTGAAGGCTTGGGTGATAACTATTATTTTGGTAATGCCGTCGGGGCTGCGGGCGAT
This sequence comes from Pseudomonadales bacterium, assembly GCA_028280345.1. Lineage (GTDB taxonomy): Bacteria > Pseudomonadota > Gammaproteobacteria > Pseudomonadales > UBA7239 > JANQLY01. The sequence continues at coordinate 421,547 of JANQLY010000004.1, forward strand.
GTCAATAATGATGATTATGATGACCTGATAATTGGTGCGCGAAATGCTGAAAACAGCAGTGGTCGAGCCTATGTGTATTCCGGTAAGGATGGCAGCGTTTTATATGTTTTTGCAGGTGATTCACTCGATTACCTGGGTTATTCAGTTTCAGCGGCAGGCGATGCAAATAGTGATGGTTATGCGGATCTGCTGGTTGGTGCCGAAGGTGCAGATAATGTTAATAATGGTATGACGAATACCGGTGGTGCATTCATTTACTCCGGATTTGATGGCAGCCTGTTGTATCGCTTTTACGGTGATAACTCTGCTGATGATTTTGGTTTTTCGGTGAGTGGTTTTGCGGGCATCGATGTTGATGGTGTGCCGAAAGTTATTGTGGGTGCGAAAGAAGATGATGATTTTGGTAGCCGTTCAGGTAGTGCGAGAGTGTTCAAACTCGGGGTTGATTCTGATGGCGATGGTTTACTCGATAGTTGGGAAATCAATAACGGCCTCGATAAAGATGATCCCGCCGATGCAGTACTGGATGCCGATGCGGATGGTTTGACTAACTTGCAGGAGTATTTCCTGCGTACCAACCCTCAGCTTGCTGATAGTGATGGTGATGGCATTGATGATGGTGTAGAAGATATTAATCAGAACGGGGTGGTTGATAAAGGTGAAACTAATCCGACGTTATCAGATACAGATGGTGATGGTCTGGATGATAATGAAGAAATTACCATTTATCTGACTAACCCCCTATATGATGATACGGACTATGATGGTGTGTCTGATGGGCAGGAAATTGTCTTTGGTTTAAACCCTTTGCGTGCCGAGTACAAAATTAGTGCAGGCGATTACCACAACTGTACGCTGGATGATTCTGGTGTTGCGTGTTTTGGTGATAATGCTCAAGGGCAAACCGATGTGCCGGTATTAGTGTCACCAATAGATGTTGCTGCGGGTGGTAGTCATAGCTGTGCCATTGATGATAACGGTGGTGTGCTCAGTGTAGTGTGCTGGGGTAGTGATAGTAGCGGGCAGGCGACACCGCCGGCATTGACTGATCCTGAGTCGATTGCAGCGGGTACTGATCATACCTGTGTGGTAGACGATGGTTCTGTAAGTTGTTGGGGAGATAATAGCTACGGGCAAACGATCGTGCCTGTGTTAAACGATCCGCGGCAGGTTAGTGCGGGGTTGGCTCATACCTGTGCGCTGGATGTTGTTGCCAGTGTGAATACTGTGATTTGCTGGGGTGATAATACTGAAGGCCAGACCAGTGTGCCGGTGCTGGATAATCCTTCGCAAGTCAGGGCGGGCGAATACTTTAGTTGTGCGCTCGATAACACTGGTGTGGTGTGCTGGGGTAAAAACGATTACGGACAGGTCGATAGCCCGGTGTTGCTGAATGTCTTTTTTGTTGCAACAGGTGGCCAACATGCCTGTTTGTTAAATACGGGCGTGGGAAGTTGTTGGGGTAATAACGGTAGTGCCCAAACTGGGAATAGTAATCTCAGCGGCACTGTTGCAGCAAGCCTGGGTTATGAGCATTCCTGTGTATTAACAACCTCTGGTTTTTCCTGTTGGGGAGAGAACAGCTTTGGGCAAAGCACGACTGGTATATTGCTGATTGATCCGGATAACGATGGACTGGGTAATTATCAGGAAAGCCTGTTAGGTTCAGATATCTATAACAAGGATAGTGATGGGGATGGTCTTGAAGACGGTGAAGAGGATGTCAACAAAAATGGCATTATTGATTTTAATGAAACCAGTCCGATTGACACCGATACCGATGATGATGGTCTTGATGACTACGCTGAAATCAATACTTGGCAAACCGATCCGCTGTCCAGTGATACAGACCAGGATGGAGTGTCTGATTACGATGAAATTCAACAGGGTACTGATCCGCTTATTGTACAGTTCAAAGTAAGCGCGGGTGATTACCATACCTGTACGCTGGATGACTTTGGCATAACCTGCTGGGGTAATAATATCAATGGACAGTTAGATGTACCCGCTCTTGTTGATCCGGTTGATATTGCTTCTGGCAGTGAGCACAGCTGTGCGATTGATAATAGTGGTTCCAATACCGTGATTTGTTGGGGGGATAACAGTGCCGGGCAATCTTCACCGCCAGCGCTTGTTAATCCGGTGCGTGTTGCTGCGGGTGCATCTCATACCTGCGCGCTGGATGATAATGGCATTACATGCTGGGGTGACAACAGTTATGGCCAACTTGATGTGCCCGTTTTACAAGATCCGCAATTCTTGACCAGTGGCTGGGATCATAGTTGTGTTATTGATAATGCTGGCTTGCCGCAGGTTGTTTGCTGGGGTAGCAATGTACAAGGACAAACAGATGTTCCAGTGCTTGATTCCCCTGCTCGAGTGAAGGCCGGAGGTAATGGCGGTTGTGCAATTGATGCCACTGGCATTGTTTGTTGGGGCGATAACAGTTTTGGACAGGCCGTTGCACCACCTACCAACAATGCATTTACATTGGGTGTAGGTGGTTATCATGCCTGTGATCTTGGCACGAGTACACAGCACTGCTGGGGTTCTAATCATTACGATCAGACGTTGATCCCATACCTGGGTGACGCGGTGGCCTTGAGTCTGGGTAAGTATCATAGTTGTGCGCTTGAGCTTGGTGTAGTTACCTGTTGGGGTAATGACGACTATGGGCAAGTGTCTTCCCCTGTTTTATTTGTCGATACCGATGGTGATGGCTTATCCAATGCCAATGAGCAGTTGCTTGGCACCGATATTAATAATGCCGATACAGATGGCGATGGCCTGCAAGATGGTGAAGAGGATGCTAATCGCAATGGTGTGATCGACCCGGGTGAAACCAATCCGACAGTTTCAGATAGTGATGGTGATGGTCTGAGTGATGGCGCTGAAATCAATGTGCATGGCACTAATCCGCTGGAACAGGATAGTGATGCCGATACGGTATCTGATGGTATCGAGTTGAGTTTTGGTTGGGACCCACTGTTGGCAAATTATAAAGTCAGTGCGGGTGCTAATCATACCTGCCTGCTGGATAGTCAGGGAGTGAGCTGTTGGGGTGATAACAGTGATGGTCAATCGACTGTGCCCGGATTGATAGCCCCCGAAGATATTGCCGCAGGTGAGCGTCATACCTGTGCGGTGGATGATAATTCAGGAATTAATTCCGTAGTGTGCTGGGGTGATAACAGTGCTGGCCAGTCAATGCCGCCAGTACTTGTTAATCCGCTACGAGTCAGTACCGGGTCATTGCATAGTTGTGCATTAACTGATGATGGCGTTCGCGATGTAACTTGCTGGGGTGATAACACAGAAGGTCAGCTCAATGCCCCTGTGCTGATTAACCCGCAGCAGATCAGTAGCGGTAATAATCATAGTTGCGTCATTGATCTGGATAATGGAGTAACCAGTGTAGTGTGCTGGGGTGATAATGCGGAAGGGCAAACCACGATTCCTCTTCTTGATAATCCGCAGCAAGTCAGTGTGGGCAATGATTTCAGCTGTGCAGTTGATAACACCGGGCTGGTTTGCTGGGGTAAAAATGATCTTGGTCAAACCGTTGCATCATCCACAAGTAATGCGCTGTTTGTGGCGGCAGGAGGTGGTCACGGTTGTGGTATTGATGATATCGGTGCGGATACGACAGTGCTGTGTTGGGGGTCTGACAGTGTTGGTCAGGCTTCGCCGCCTGCATTAACCGATGCTATTGCGTTGAGTCTTGGTACGAATCACAGTTGTGCATTTGGTCTTTCCGGTGTTACTTGCTGGGGTGATAATACCTTTGGGCAAACCAGTGTGGTTGCTGCTTTTATTGATGCAGATGGTGACGGTGTGGGTAATGCCGAAGAAATTATGCTCGGAACGGATATCTATAATGTCGATAGTGATGGCGATGGGCTACAGGATGGTGAAGAAGATGCAAACCGTAACGGCATCGTTGATCGCACAGAAACAGATCCGACCAATATTGATACCGATGGCGATAGCCTGGATGATTACATAGAAATTAATACCTATTTAACTAATCCGGTATTGGTTGATAGTGATTACGATGGTGTTGCCGATGGTGAAGAACTGGTGTTGGGTTTCGACCCAACTCGAGCTGAATTCAAGGTCAGTGCCGGTGCGCAGCATACCTGTGCACTTGACTTAAGTGGTGTCAGTTGTTGGGGAGAAGATACCAGTGGGCAAAGTACGGTGCCGCTGCTTATCAATCCGATAGATATTGCGGCCGGTTACAACCACAGTTGTGCCATCGATGATAGTGGCGTGGTTTGTTGGGGGGATAATAGTTCCGGGCAGACCACTGTGTCATCTCTTGTTAGTCCGCAACAATTGAGTTTAGGTGCTCTACATAGCTGTGCACTGGATGATGATAGTGGAACGCGCACAGTAAGCTGTTGGGGAGATAATTTCTTTGGTCAGCTTAATGTGCCGACTTTGGTGAATCCGCAATACGTTAGCAGTGGTGATTATCATAGTTGTGCGTTGGATGATAATAATGGTGTGAAAAGTGTTGCTTGTTGGGGTTATAACAGTGATGGTCAAATAACAGTGCCTGCGTTGGTTAATCCCGTACAGGTCAGTGCCGGGCGGCGATTTACTTGTGCGCTTGATAATAATGGCGTGACCTGCTGGGGTAAAAATGAATATGGTCAAACTATGGCCCCGGTCGTGAGTAATGCTATACAGGTGGCTGCCGGTGGTTACCACAGCTGCGCAATCGATGATAGCGGTGTGCTGTGCTGGGGGGCGGGTAGTGATGATCAGACATTACCTCCATCCTTGAATAACGCGGTTGCGTTAAGCCTTGGTGAATTTCATAGTTGTGCGCTGGATTCATTAGGTGTGCACTGCTGGGGTTATAACGGTTCGGGGCAGGCAGATGTAAGTGGGTTTGCACTCGATCTTGACGGTGATGGTCTCGGCAATCTCGAGGAAGCGAGTCATGGTAGTGATCCACGCAATCCCGATTCAGATGGTGACGGTTTGTTGGATGGTGCAGAAGATGCGAACCTCAATGGTGTTGTTGATGCCGGCGAAACAGACCCCATGGAAGGAGATAGTGATGGTGATGGATATAACGATCTTGTAGATGCTTTCCCGCTTGATGCTGCAGAACACCTGGATACAGATAGCGATGGTGTAGGTGATAATGCGGATGCTTTCCCTGCTGATCCAGCTGAAATATCTGATATGGATGGTGATGGTACCGGTGATAATGCAGATACGGATGATGATAATGATGGTCTGTCAGATGTTGATGAAGGGTTGGCAGGCACAGATCCATTGTTGCCAGATACAGATGGCGATGGCATGACCGATGACTGGGAAGTGTTGTATGGCACCAACCCGTTATTGGCTGATACGCCATTGGACCCTGATGCAGATGGTCTGACCAATGGCCATGAATATCTGATTGGTACTGACCCCTACGATGCTGATAGTGACGATAATGGCATTGGTGATCGGGAAGACGACCTGGACCAGGATGGTCTGGGTAATTTTGAAGAGCTGCTCGCCGGGCTCGATCCGCAAACTAATGATGCCGCGCTGGATCCGGATGGTGATGGTCTGGCGAGTATTATGGAATACCTTTTCTTTGGTACCAGCCCTTACGTTCCCAATATGGCTGCTCCGCGTGTGGCTGAAATAGAGCCGAATGACTCGCTGGCGGTTTATCAGGATCTGGAGGTTTTACAATTTGCCGACAGTGATAATGTTGTAGATGTTGGCGATGAAGCTGGTGCAAATGATGGCTCTTTGCCGTCCTATATAACAATTATCGGTAGCGGCGATGATACAACGGATATTTATCGCTTTGTGGCTTCACCTGGCGATGAAATCTTTATTGATATTGATTATGGCTATGGTGCGGGAGGGTCGTTTGATTCTTACTTGCGACTTTATGATGCCAGTGCCAATCTGATTGCATTCAATGATGATAGTGCGATTACCGCCGGTGCAGGAGGCAGTACGGGTACAGAAGATTCTTTTATTCATCATACCTTTGCAGGCTCGGGTGTCTTTTTTATCAAGGTGGAGTCCAGTAACAGTGCTGTGGTGCCTGCAGGAGCTACTTATCAGTTGCAAATTGTGATGAATCACTCGTCGCAAGGTGCTTTTGATCGTGATTCAGATGGAATGCGTGATTACTACGAGGCATTTTTTGGTCTGGATTATGAAGATGCGGCAGATGCCACAGTAGATAGTGATGGCGATGGCCACGACAACCTGACAGAGTTCCAGAATAATACTAATCCGCTGCTACGTGATACCGATGGTGATGGCTTGTCAGATAGTCTGGAGCAGTCTCTTGGCACCCATCCGCTAAATAACCTCAGTGCAGGCAGTGATGGTGATAGCGATGGTATGGCTGATGAATGGGAACAGTTTTTCTTTACGGATTTAAGTCGCGATGGTACGGGGGATGAAGATAGTGATGGTTTAACAGATCTTGATGAATGGTTGGCCGGAACGGATCCCACAGTATCCGACAGTGATGGCGATACATTTAATGATCATGACGAGATTAACACCTATTTTACCAATCCACTGGTTGCTGATAATGATAACGATAGTGATGGCTTGCCGGATATTTATGATATGGACGATGATAACGATGGATATATCGATACTATTGATCCCTTTACCTTTGATATCAGTGAGTGGCTTGATGATGATAACGACTTTGTTGGCGATAATGCCGATAACTGTTTGCTCCTGATTAATTATGATCAGCTCGATTCAGATAATGATGGTGCGGGTAATGCCTGTGATGCGGATGATGATAATGACGGTGTTGAAGACGGTAGTGATGCTTTACCGTTTGATCCTACGGAAACTCTGGATAATGATGGTGATGGTATAGGCGACAACGCTGATCCTGATGATGATAATGACGGTATACCAGATTATATTGATCCTTCACCGTTCACGCCGGACCCTCCTGCTGGAGAGTCGATCATTGAATTGGTCTTTGAGCGGGAGGGTTTTTCACATGAGCTACTTGGCACAGCTGTGGATGTCGTCGGTGATCTTAATAAAGATGGTGTTGAGGACTTTATAGTTGGTGCGCCCGGGGATCATCATTTCGGCATTGAGTATGGTGCAGCTTATGTCTTGTCGGGATTTGATGGCGAAGAGATTTTCACTTATTCCGGAGATGGCTCGTATGATCAGTATGGTGCCAGTGTTGCGGGCCTTGGTGATTTAAATAATGATGGTTATGAGGATTTTGCTGTCGGCGCTTACGGCAATGATACCGTCGATATAAATGCTGGCTTGGCAAGAGTATATTCTGGCATTGATGGATCGCTACTTTATGAATATTACGGTGCAACATTCTCGGAGCAGCTGGGGTGGAGCATTGGTCTTTCCGGTGATATTAATAATGATGGCTACGATGATTTTTATCTGAATGACGATATTTATTCCGGTGCAGATGGTTTGCAAATTGCCATAGACCGCGTAGCAACAGAATATGCCGGAGATGTGAACGCTGATGGTTATGATGATCAGATCGCGGGTATTCGGACTGATGATACTAATGGCGAGAATAGTGGGGCGGCTTTTGTTTATTCCGGATTGGATGGGGCTCTACTGTACGCCTTTTATGGTGGTGAAGAGAATGACAGGTTTGGTGATAGTGTTAGTGCTATCGGTGATATTAATGGTGATGGCTATGATGATATAGCGGTTGGAGCACCATACGATAAGGAAATTTATACTGAGGCCGGTAGTGTATATATCTATTCCGGAGTTGATGGGTCCCTGATTTATCATCTGAGTGGTGGTGGAAAAAATTATTACTTTGGTGGTGATATTGAAGGGGTTGGGGATGTCAATGCAGACGGCATCCCCGATATTATTGTTTCTTCCAATGCGGGTATTCACTTTATTTCTGGCTATAACGGAGTGGAGTTCCAGTATATTGCGGAACAGGATTACACAGGTTATATGCCCGGGGTGAATCTGATAGCAGTTTCACCCGGCACCAATAATGAAGACTTCCGTACTCGTGTGCTTTTGGCGAATGAAGATGCCGACGGTAGTGGTGGCCGTGTTGTGGTTTTCAAGGTTGGTTTTTTTGAGGATCGGGATTTCGATAGTATGGACGATACCTGGGAGATAACCCGGGGCTTCGATCCATTTGATCCGGCGGATGCGGCGCTGGATGCTGATGCTGACGGTTTAACCAATTTACAGGAATACAATCTCGACACAAACCCGCAGGTAGCTGACAGTGATGGTGATGGTCTTCTTGATGGCGAAGAGGATGCGAATCAGGATGGAGTGATTGATTCGGGTGAAAGTAACCCGCTTGATATTGATACAGATAACGATGGATTGGATGACTACGCAGAAGTGAATACCTGGCAAACCGACCCGACGCTTGTTGATAGTGATGGTGACTGGATTCCCGACGGGTATGAGGTGACGCTTGGTCACAATCCATCGGCTATTAACTATCAGGTTAGTGCAGGTGCTTACCATACTTGTCTGCTTGGCAGTACCGGTATTAGTTGTTTTGGAGATAATAGTAATAATCAAACTGCGGTACCGATATTGAATAATCCGTTTGCAGTAGCGGCGGGTGCCAATCACAGTTGTGCAATTGATGAAAATACTGGAATCCACAGCGTGATTTGCTGGGGAGATAACGGTGCGGGCCAGTCAACTCCTGCGGCATTAACACACCCGGTACAAATCAGCCTGGGGAGTTTACACAGTTGTGCGCTGGAGGATAATAGCGGCGTAAGAAGTGTCAGCTGCTGGGGGGATAATTTCTTTGGTCAGTTAAATGTCCCTGTGCTTAATAATCCGCAGCAAATCAGCAGTGGCGATCACCATGTCTGTGCACTCGACGAAAACGCCGGTATTAACACGGTGGTATGTTGGGGTTATAACGCGGATGGACAGACCATTGTGCCCGGATTGAATAACCCGTTGCAAGTTAGTGCGGGACGTCGCTTTAGCTGCGCGATTGATGAAAACGCCGGTATTAAAAGTGCGGTTTGCTGGGGTAAAAATGACTATGGCCAGACAGATGTGTTGGCCCTATCCAATGTTGAGGTGATTGCTGCCGGTGGTTATCACAGCTGTGCGATTGATGATGGTGTTGTGTTGTGCTGGGGAGCAGCGGGTAATGGCCAGACGTTGGATCCTTCCTTAACCAGAGAGTTTGCTTTGAGTCTTGGTGAATACCACAGCTGCGCTATTGGCCGTGACGGCGCGCATTGTTGGGGATACAACAATCATGGGCAGACAGATATAACCGGTTTTGTGCGTGATCCGGATGGTGATGGTCTGGACGATATGGCGGAATTGGGAATGGGTAGTGATCCCTATAATCCGGATAGCGATGGGGATAGTCTTTTGGATGGCGCTGAGGATGCCAATGGTAATGGCGCAGTGGATGCTGGAGAAACTGATCCCACTAATGTAGATACCGATGGCGATGGCTTTAATGATGATGTAGATGCATTCCCTGTAGATGCTACAGAAACAACTGACACTGACGGCGATGGTGTCGGTGATAACTCTGATCCGTTCCCGACAGATCCGACAGAAACAGCGGATACCGATGGTGATGGTATAGGGGATAATGCTGATCCTGACGCTGATAATGATGGTTTGTCGGATGTTGATGAGGCGCTTGCGGGCACTAATCCCTTGTTGGTTGATAGCGATGGCGATAGTTTGCCGGATAACTGGGAAATACAGTATGGCACCGATCCGCTTCTGGATGACTCTCTGCTGGATAGCGATAGTGATGGCATTAATCACAGTGAAGAATATGTGCTCGGAACGGATCCGGGTGATGCAGATACGGATAATGATGGCATCAGTGATGCAGATGAAGATAGCGATGCGGATGGCATCACCGATGTGGCTGAGCTGCTTTTCGGTCTTAATCCGATAGATGCTTCGGATGCCTTGCAGGATTCCGATGGTGATGGTTTAAGTAATCTGGTGGAGTTGCGCTTACTCGGTAGTGATCCGTTTGTACGCGATATGGACAAAATAGTAACACAGTTATTTAACGCTTATGTTGATGTCAACCAGGATGCGCTAATTGCTGAAAACTCATTGCAGGTAAATGGTTTTACCACGCAGCGTTTTAGCGGTCTGACTGCGAGTGAAATACAGACAGCATTAAGCGGTGTTGATGCGCTATTAATCTCTGAGCTTGAGAATGCAAACCTCTCCGCTGATCTTGCCAGCGACGCCTTGCAAGTTATCCGGGATTTTGTCACTGCTGGTGGTTATCTTGTGGTTTATGGAGATGCATATGACCATGGCCTGAGTCTGCTTAATGTTCTATTTGGTTATAGCCTTGCTGATAATTCATCTTATACCACTTACCTGAACTCAGGGTCTGTTGCAGGAACGGTATTTGAGGGTTTACCTGTCAATATGTATGCAGCTTATCCTGTTAATTTCTCGACGCTGCCGACAGGCTCGTTGCTAGTCTATACGCAGAGCTCATGGGTTGGTGTATTTGCGAAGCAGGAGGGCCTCGGGCAGGTTGCCTTTGTAGGGGCGGAGTTGACCGGTGGTAATCTGACAACACTGAACCCGATACTGCATGCGGCATTGGGTGGTGTACTGCCCCACGATGGAGATAGTGATGGAGTACACGATCTCTATGAGACGTTCTATGGTTTTGACCCTCTGGATGCATCAGATGCTGTACTGGATAGTGACAACGATGGCCTGAGCAATTTGCAGGAGTATCAGGGAGGCACTAATCCACTTGATGCGGATACCGATGGTGATGGCTTGATCGATAGTGTTGAGGTTTTGATGGGGGCTTCACCAGTGGTATTTGATAACCAGGATGCAGATGCAGACGGTTTATTGGATATCTGGGAGCAATATTACTTTGGTGATCTGTCGCAGAATGGTGCAGGTGATAGTGACAGCGATGGTTTGTCAAACAGTGAAGAAGTAACGAACAACACAAACCCGACGCTTGCAGATACCGATGGTGATGGTTTTAATGATGGTGATGAGGTCAATAGTTATACGACGAATCCATTGATTGCCGATGGTGATAATGACAGCGACGGGTTGCCGGATGCTTACGATAGCGATGATGACAATGATGGCATTGCTGATGTATCGGATGCTTTCCCATTCGATGCTGCTGAGTCGGTCGATAATGATAATGATGGTATCGGTGATAATGCCGATAGCGATGATGATAATGATGGTATGCCCGATAGTTGGGAGTTGTTGTACGGCTTTGATCCGCTACTTGATGATGCAAACCTGGATAGTGATGGTGATAATTTAACGAATGGTCAGGAGTACCAGTTGGGTAGCTTGCCCAATGATGCCGACTCTGATGATAATGGTATTAATGACGATCTGGAGGACGCAGATCAGGATGCACTGAATAACGTCACAGAGTTTATGTTTGGGCTTAATCCATTGGATAGCGCTGATGCACTCGGCGATCTGGATGAAGATGGTCTTAGCAATGTGATGGAATACGCGCTGTTAGGTACAGATATGCTGGATCCAGATGTGATAGATAGTTATATAGATGCTCACCACTATACTAACTGCGTGCTAACAATCAGTGGCTTGCAGTGCTGGGGCGGTTATGGCGAAGTGAATGCAGTGCCACAGCTGGGTGATATTCGGCAGTTTGCGGTAGGAGGGTATTCTGCCTGTGCGCTGGATGAGAATGGCGTGACGTGCTGGGGACAAAATAGCTTCGGTGAGCTGGAGGTTCCCGTTTTGACCAATCCGGTTTCGATCAGCAGTGGTCGTCGTTTCTATTGTGCTGAGGATGATAGCGGTGTGGTGTGCTGGGGAGAAGCCTATGATGGCCAATTGAGCCCACCAACGTTTACCAACCTTAAGAAGTTGGTACTGGGTAATCATTTTGGTTGTGGTCTGGATGATAATGGTGTGCAGTGCTGGGGTAATAATGATTATTTGCAGTTGAATGTTCCCTCACTCACTAATCCAGTGGATATTGCTGCCGGACTCGCCCATGCCTGCGCTCTGGATGATAATGGTGTGCAGTGTTGGGGTAGTAATAGCGAGGAGCAAGCGAATCCACCGATACTGATTAATCCGGTTTATCTTGAAAGCAGTTATTTCCATAATTGTGCGATCGATGATACGGGTGTTGTTTGCTGGGGTTATGATAATTATTACCAGTCCAGTGGAGTGCCCGCGGGGTTGGTTAATCCGAGTGAGGTGATGACCGGTTATCGTCATACCTGTGCGCGTGATGATAATGGCCTGCACTGTTGGGGCTCTTCTGCCTATGATGTATCTACAGTACCTCCCGATCTGGTCTTCCAGGATATCGATAATGATGGTGATGGTATGGTCGCTCTCTATGAAGATATATTTGGACTGGATGACAGAGATGCGGCAGATGCGTTACTCGATAGTGATGGTGATGGCCTGAGTAACCTTGAGGAATTCCAGCACAATATTAATCCTGTTAATCCGGATACTGATAATGACGGCCTTTCAGATGCGGTTGAAGTGGCGTCTGGAACCCATCCGCTGATCTTTAATGATAGTGGAGTGGATATTGATGTAGATGGCTTGAAGGATGAATGGGAGCAGTACTACTTCGGTGATTTGTTGCAGGATGGCAGTCTCGATAGTGATAGCGACGGTTTGCTGGATAGTGAAGAAACCGCTGTCTACACCGATCCAACACTCATTGATACCGATGCTGATGGCTTTAATGATGGCAATGAAGTTAATACTTTTGCAACTAACCCGCTAGTGGCAGATGGTAACAATGATGGTGATAGTGAGCCGGATGCCTATGACAGTGATGATGATAATGATGGTGAACCGGATATCACAGATCCGTTCCCGTTTGATGCAGCAGAGACCCAGGATAGTGATGCGGATGGTATCGGTAATAACAGCGATAACTGCCCGTTAGATGCGAATGCTGATCAGCTCGATTACGATAATGATGGCCAGGGTGATGTGTGTGATACAGATGATGATAACGATGGTGAGCCCGACGTAACTGATCCCTTCCCATTAGATGAAACTGAAGTCGTGGATACAGATGGTGATGGTATCGGAAATAATAGCGATAATGATGATGATAATGATGGTGTGATTGATAATGTAGATTATGCGCCGTTGGATAATCATCAGCCAGAGATTCGGCAGTCTGTGTTGTATGGTGAGTCAGATGATGATTATTTTGGCCGCTCCGTTAGTGCGCTTGGTGATGTTAATGGTGATGGCTACAGTGATTTTATTGTTGGAGCAAATGGTAATGATAATAATGGAAGTTACTCGGGCAGTGCTGGTGTTTATTCCGGGAGTGATGGTAGCTTGCTTTATCCCTTGTTTGAGGGTGATTCCTCTGGGGACTACTTTGGTTTTTCTGTGAGTGGTGTCGGTGATATCAATGGTGACGGTTATGATGACTTTGTTGTTGGTGCCTATGAAGATGATACAGTTAATGGTAGTGAGTCTGGTACTGCGACAGTATTTTCGGGTGTAGATGGTGCTCAACTGTATAAATTTATCGGTGATGATCCTGGTGATTGGTTGGGGAGATCGGTAAGTGGTGCGGGAGATGTCAATGCTGATGGTTATGCCGATATAATTGTTGGTGCTCCCACGTTCCGTAATCATGCGCTGAATGGAGGAGGTGCCCGGGTTTATTCAGGTGTCGATGGCAGCGTCCTCTATACTTTTTATGCAGATACCTCGGGTGACTGGCTGGGAGGTAGTGTTAGTGCGGCCGGTGATGTTAATAATGATGGCTATGATGACCTGATTATTGGTGCCTACCTGGATGATAACAACGGAGACAGCTCCGGTAGTGTAAGAGTAATCTCCGGGCAAGATGGTTCTCCGCTTTATGGTTTTAATGGGGCTTCTGAAGGGGCTTACTTTGGCGTTGCTGTGGCCAATGCGGGTGATGTTAATGCTGATGGATATGCGGATGTGATTGTTGGTGCTTCGCATGATGAAACGCTCTATGATCGCGGTGGAGCTGCTTTTGTTTTCTCTGGCAAGGATGGCGCTGAACTCTATAGCTTCTATGGCGCGAGTTCAGTGATTTATTTTGGTCAGGCCGTTCAGGGCCTCGGTGATATTAATAGTGATGGCTATGATGATTTTGCCGTTGGAGAAATGAGCAACTACAACGGAACGGATTCGGGGCGGGTCTGGGTCTACTCAGGCAAAGATGGCTCTACGATGTTGGTTCTGGATGGAGTAAATGCTGATGATCAGTTTGGAATTTCTCTCGGTGCGTCAACAGGTGCAAATAGTGATGGCGCTTACACGATGATCGTTGGTGCCTGGAGACAAGAGTTTGATGTGCCTGGTAATTTGACAGGAGCGGCCCATATATACCGTTTTGAGTTTGATAACGATGCAGATGGCCTGTTAAACAGCTGGGAAATAGTGCACGGCCTTAATCTGGATGATCCGGCAGATGCCTTGCTCGATAACGATAGTGATAATCTTAATAACCTGTTGGAGCAACAGCTTGGCACCAACCCCCGTGCCGCTGACAGTGATGGCGATGGTCTTGATGACGGGGTAGAGGATAGCAATCTGAACGGGGTGGTCGACACCGGTGAAACGAATCCGGCCAATCCTGATAGTGATGGTGATGGTACCAATGACGGCAGTGATGCATTCCCGCTTGATCCGGCAGAAACCCTGGATAGCGACAGTGATGGCGTTGGTGACAATGCCGATGCGTTCCCGTTTGATCCGACAGAAACCCTCGACAGTGATGGCGATGGCACCGGTAATAATGCCGACCCGGATGATGATAACGATGGTGTGGATGATGGGCTTGATGTGTTCCCATTTGATCCTGCCGAGTGGGCGGATAATGATGCCGATGGTGTGGGTGATAATGCGGATACCGATGATGATAACGATGGTGTGCCTGATGTACTTGATCCGGCACCGTTGGATGATCAATTACCACGGGTAAATATCAATGCCAGTGATATCGATGCAGATTTTGATGGCGATATTCTGTTCCAGGATGGTAGTGGTTCAGTAACCGCCTGGGTCATTGAAAATGCCGCGAAGCAGGCTGGTATTTGGGTGGGTGATATACCGGGTTCAAGCCTTGTGTTACACGCGGATCTTGATGGAGACTTTGATGCGGATCTGGTGTTTGAAAGTGTCAGTGGTGATATCACAACCTGGATGCTACAGGGTGGTGCTGTACAGACAAGCAATGACCTCGGTGCACAGAGCGGTTATAGCGTAGCATTTGCTGGTGATTTGGATGCGGACGGTGATGCGGATTTGGTGTTTACCGATGGTACCGGCAATATTATTGTCTGGATCATCGAAAACGGTACTAAACAAACGGCGAGCTGGCTCGGTGTCTGGGCCGGTCAGTCCGTGATGGCAATGGCAGATATCGACAACGACGGTGATGACGATATTGTCACTCAGGATGCTGCGGGCAATGTCAACGTGATTGAAATGGAAAATGGCAACAAGATGGCTGCACGTTGGCTCGGTGTCTGGGCCGGACGCAGTGTAGTCGGTGCCGGTGATGCAGATCAGGATGGCGATGATGACATCTTTATGGCTGGCGATAGCGGTAGTGGAGACATGGGAGATGTGATGTTGATTGAAATGGAGAACGGCGCCAAGGTACTGGGTCGCTGGCTCGGTGTTTGGGCTGGTACGCAGGTGTTTGCCCTCGGTGATATTGATGGTGATGGCGATGTAGATCTGGTGCAACAAAATACCTCGAACGGTTCAGTACAGGTTGTGGAGATTGAGAATGCGGCAAAAGTGATTGGTCGCTGGCTGGGTAATTTTGCCTATGACATTAAAGGTACCATTGATGCCGATGTAGATAATGATGCCGATGTGGTGCTACAGGATGGATCTGGCAATGTAGCATTAATTGAGTTGGAGAATGGTGCCAAGGTGGGTGGTGCGAAATGGCTCGGTATTAACAGTGGTGAAGTAAAATTGTATTGATTCCCGGAATTTAAATAACCTGAAAAGTTAGAAAATGAAAAAAATAATAAATAAAAACTTTAAAGTGATACTGCAGGTCTCTCTGGCATGTCTATCTTTGTCTGCATTTGCAATCGATACCGATATGGATGGTCTGGATGATGCGGATGAACTGGTTTATGGCACTGATATTAATAGTGCTGATACAGATGGTGATGGGCTCGGTGATGGCTGGGAAGTGCATGTGCTGGGAGGAGATCCACTGGTTTCCCGCTACACTATAACCGTAGATGGTTGGTCTACGTATGACTACCCTGCGGCGGAAAATGGTGTGGAAGTCTGTGTGACGGATGA
>JANQLY010000015.1 GCA_028280345.1 Pseudomonadales bacterium
GGGTCGTGTGATGGATATTGGTAGCCAGATTTTCGGTGGCATGGGTTATATGGAAGAGCAGGATACGACGTTGTTTTTGCGCCGTGGCAAGCAGTATGAATTGACGCTGGGTGGCACGGAGTATTGGGAAGAGGTTATAGCGGAAGAAATTATTGACCGCGAACCGGTTGTTTTGTCGTAAAACTATTGCGCTTGAGAGGTCTGCGTTAACTATTTTTTCGGAATCCTCATGTATTATCTATACACTCCGGTTCCTTAAAAATAGTTGCCTTGACCTCTCATCGCTCATAACGTTTTACGACTAAAACAACGAAAGGACTGCGCGTTCGCGACGCTTTTAGTGCAACACGATGCTTTGATCATAAACATGCGTTACGACTAAAACAACGAAAGGACTGCGCGCTCGCGACGCTTTTAGAGCAGCACTATATTTTGATAATAAAAATTGTATAGAAGGGTGTGTAACAGGCTTGCTTTGCAAGCCTTTTTCTTTTCCGGGTATTAGTGCATGCAGATCAACGCAGCATTTCGTCCAGCGGTTCCAGTGTAGGCTCCATAATGGCGGGTAAGTGCACATCCTGTTTCTCGGCAGAAAACTGTATGCGTCTGCCAACCATATAGTGCCCCATGTTTTTACTACCACCTTTAAACCATTCCGGAGTATGGCCGTAGATCAGCCAGCCATGGGTATCATCGGTTGGATCAAGTATCAGTGAGGGTTCCCAGGATAGGGACTTCTGGTAATGAGCGAGGGTGAAGTCGCGCACCAGCATAGTGGGAGTACTCCAGTGCAGTGCATCATTAGAGAAGCTGATATACAGGCCGCTCTTATCTGCCTTGTCTGCGTGCATATTTTCACTCCACAGGCTCACGCAGAAAATCATAATGTAGCGATCAAGGGTTTTGGAATAGACTACAACGGGTTGAAACAAACTCGCATCATTGGTGTTTTTAATGCCAGTGATATCTTTTGGGCCGAGAATTAGCGAATCTTTACCAGCGAGCCCGGGTTGGGAAAACTTGCCGCGGTAATATTTGTACCAGTTGCCGGGTAGCGGAGCCTTCTTGCTCACCTCGGCTCGTGCGACACTGATACCGAGACCGCGTTTTTTGATATTGGAAATATCAGAGTAATAGGTATAGAGGTAGCGCCCGTTGCGGCTCGCTACCACGCCGGGGGTTGCTACACCCTTGCCGTTGTGATCAGGAAAGGCATTGTATTTCTTTGATTTTGGGCTACTGAGAATCGGGCCAAGTTTTTCCCAGGTGATGCCATCATCGGTCGATTTGGCAAGGCCAATCTTGCTATAAAAACCGGAAATACTGTTGGTAGGGATCGTCGGCATATCGTGGTGATCTTCGCCGTGATAGATCCCGTACCAGGTGTTGTTGTCTGGATCTTGCCAGGCACCGCTAAAGCCCGCATAGCCATTATCAAAATCAGAGGCCTTGCCAGGTGTTAGTACCTCGCGCGCTGTTTCCAGTGACTCAATGTCTGTGCCTTCCACGAGCCATGATGAATAAGTGGCTGTAACCAGCAGACGCATTTCCGGTGCCGGTGAAAGGACGCTGATTGAGGCGTCGGGGAAAAAGTGTAAGCCGATATCCTCGTCTTCGTACAAGGTGATCTGATGGCTCACCGAGGTTTCAATCGGATAGAACTCACCATCTGCTATACCAAACTGTGAGTAGTTAGGCTTTTTTTCATCGCCGTTTGCCGGTGTGCTGGCTATGACAATACTTGTGGCAAAACAGGCAAGCAGTTGTCTGACAGTGATGGTGTGGCTAGCTAGCGAATCTGACATTCCAGGCAACGCAAGTAAACACCTTGCGGGTCATTATAGGTGGAGAAGAACGCAAGTTCCTGCTGTAACCGGCGCAGGCTGCGCTCAATAATGTCCGGCTGTTGCTTTGCTGGCTCCGGTATCCATGCCAGCGATTGGGAGGTGAGTTGCTGCATAAATTGTTCTCTTGGACTTAAATCCTTTTTAACAAACTCCCAGTGGTAGTCTGCTCCGAGTCCCGCGAGAGAGGCGGCGCTGGCGATGGCTGCGTCAAGATCACCGAGTCCGTCAACAAGACCGAGTTCCTTTGCGGTTTGCCCTGACCAGACCTTGCCTTGGGCGACTTCGTGAATAGCTTGCTTGCTCGATTGTCGGCCACTGGCGACGTGGTTGAGAAATTCGTCGTAGGTGTGATCAATTTGTAGCTGAATAGTATTTTTTACCACCGGTGTCATTGCACGATTTAAATGCCATGCACCAGCGAGGTCTGTGGTGCCAACGCCATCACTGTGGATACCGAGTGCGCTGAAAGAATCTTCAAAAGTGGGAACCATGCCAAACACACCGATAGAACCGGTAATGGTGGCCGGAGTCGACCAGATTTCGTCGCTGGTGGAAGCAATCCAGTAACCGCCGGAAGCGGCAATTCCGCCAAATGAGGTAATCACCGGAATGCCTTCGGCCTGAGTAATGGCTAATTCGTTGCGGATCACTTCAGAAGCAAATGCACTGCCGCCAGGGCTGTCGATGCGCAATACCAGTGCTTTGACGTGATGATCTTCTCGCGCCTTGCGAATGTGTGCGGCAAGTGTATCGCCACCAATATTGCCCGCCGGTTGTTCCCCATCGAGGATGGCACCGCTGGCAACAATCACGCCGACCTTGTCGCGCACACCGTGTTGAAAGGCTCGATCATTTGCCAGTTGTCTGGCATAGGCTCTGAGTGATACGGCGGCAAAACTGCCGGAGTTTGGATCTTCACCGACTAGCGCAATCAGTTGTTGTTCCACTTCGCTGCGATTGGCGATGATATCGACAAAACCACTGTTAAGTGCAAGTTGAGCAGCATCACCCGTGGTGGAGGCAAGTTTGCTATCGAAGTTGTTGATATAGTCGTTGACCGTGCCTGCGGGTAATTCACGCTGTTGTTCCAGAGTGTCAGTCACCTGTAGCCAGATATCGTTGAGCCAGCGTTGGGTGTTCTGCTTTGCCTCATCCGACATATCGTTGCGAATAAAGGGTTCGATAAAGGATTTATATTCGCCAGCACGAAATACATGTACATTGATTTTCAGTTTATCAATCGCGTCCTTGTAAAAGTTTGGGTAGGCGCCAAAGCCGTGCAAGAACACCGTGCCCATTGGGTTTAAATAAATGGTGTCGGCGTAACTGGCAAGTAAATACTGTCCCTGAGTAAAGCTGTCACCAACAGCAACAACCGGTTTGCCGCTTTCCTTGAAACGTTCAATTGCTGCGCCAACGCTGAACAGTTTGCTCGGATCGGCAGCCTGCAACCAGGTAGTGTCAATCACAAGTGCTGTAATGTCGGTGTCGTCTGCTGCCGCTTCAATAGATAGTGTGATGTCATAGAGCAGGGTTTCCTGGTCCCGTTGTTCTTCTTCATTAAGCAAGTAGACAAACGGGTCTACGTAGGTACGCTGTTCAACAATAGCGCCGCTCGGTGCAATAACAAGTGCGCCGCTGCTGATTTCGGGGTGACCGCTGTCCTGTGCCAGCCAGACCGAGAGAATAATCAGAATGAGAAACAGTACGATCAGGTTGGCTATCGTTTGGCGTATCCAGGTGAGAATGCGCCAGGGGATCGCAAAAATCGTTTTGATCAAAGACAACATGGTTTTTCCCTTTCAGCTCGTAAGCAGTCTGTTTATTCGTTGCTGTCGGTATCCGTTTCAGTGCCGACAGCGGGAGGTATCTGTTTTGACCAGCGGCAATACATCATCGCAGCTGTGAACAGGGTGACAATAAACACGAGTTCAGCATAGTCGAATATTGATGGCAGTGGAGAGGCGAGTGCGTCAATGGTCACGAGAAAATACATCAATAACATAAAGCACAGCCAGATATGTGCGCGCCAGTACTCCTTGATAAGTCCGGGTATAAATATCAGCAAGGGGAGTATGGCGATCACCGGGATGGTTGAACTCAGGCTGTTTAACAGTATAGCCAGCACTAGCAAGGTGTAACTACCGAGCACAATCTGGCGGCTAATACGGGTTTTTTTCAGGGTTGATGCGTGTGGATCAGACATGGAACTGTGATATTCGATAGAATGGGCTATTCTAGCCCCTCGATGGGAAATAGCAAAAGATGTTAAAAGAAATAGTAGCTGAATGTTGGCGGTTTCTGTTGTTTGTCTGGCGCCGCTTGCAAACCAGCAAGGCGCGTCAGGCGGCAGCAGCGCTCACCTATACGACATTGTTTGCCCTTGTGCCGATGATGGCGGTGAGTTACGTGGTTCTTTCCCTGATGCCATCTCTGCAGGAGGCATCAGGGCAGATCGAGGGGTTGATCTTTGAGCATCTATTGCCCACCAGCGGTGGTGCGGTGCAGGAGTACCTCGTCAATTTCTCAACCCAGGCGCGCAGATTAACAGTACCTGGTATTGTTATGCTCATCATTACCTCATTGCTGATGCTCAAAACCATTGAGAACACGTTTAACGATATCTGGGATGTGCAAAAAAGCCGTCAGGGTATTTCGAGTTTTTTGCTGTATTGGGCAGTGTTGAGCCTTGGCCCGCTGCTGGCGGGCGGTGGTTTAATGATGAGTACTTATCTGATGTCGCTCAATTTACTCGGTGGTGTGACCGAGATGGACATGGTTAAGCCATTTATGGTCTACCTACCGTTTGTGTTTGTCACGCTGGCACTATGTTTGTTGTATGTCGCTGTGCCCAATTGCCGGGTCAGATTCAGACATGCACTGTTCGGTGCTGTTGTTGCAGGCCTGTGTTTTGAGGTGGCTAAAAAACTCTTTACCCTGATCATCACTAAATCCAGTTATACGGTAATTTATGGCGCGTTTGCCGCAGTGCCGATATTTCTTATCTGGGTCTATCTGTGCTGGATGATTGTATTATTCGGGGCTGTTCTGGTGCGCAGTATCAGTATCTTTCGCATCAGTCGCGGCCATAACTACAACGAGTTGGTACTCACATTGCTGGTATTACAGGTTTTCTGGCGCAAGCAGCAAGTGGGTGAGTCGGTTAAAGAGGGGCAACTGATTCGCGGTGTTGGCATGGGGGTCGGTGTGCTCGGTGTAGAGCGCTGGCATCGGCTGCGTGATTTGCTGGGTGAGCGAGGCCTGATTGGTACGACCTCGGATGGTGATTATGTGTTGTTGCGTGATCTTCACAGTGTCACAGTAAATGATGTGGCACAGTGGTTTGGTGCTGACTATACACAGCAACGTAAAGCCTTGCCCCCGGATGTGGTCAAACAGGAGTGGCTGCAAAATGTGTTAGAGGGTTTTACGGCCGTGGAGAATTTTTCCCGCGAACAACTGTCAGAACCTCTGAGTGTATTGTTTGAGAAGGGGTAGTGGGTGACGAAAAAAATCGTATCGGTAATTCTGCTGGTGTTTTTGGTGGCCTGCGAGCGCGACAGCTTTTCGCTCGCGGTTATTGATCTGCCGAGTGGTGATGAAGCGACATTGGCAGAGCGCGATTTTCGTGGCAAACGGATATTTATTAACTACTGGGCTGAGTGGTGCAAACCCTGCATTGAAGAAATTCCTGAGCTCAACACATTTCAAAAGCAGCACGCGCAGCAAGCACTGGTGATCGGTGTAAATTTTGATCGCAAACAGGGCGCTGATCTGTTGCAGGCGAGTAAAAAAGCAGCGATAGAGTTTGCCGTCGCCATTACTAATCCGCGCAGCCATCTGGTCTATCCGGATGTACAGGCGTTGCCAACGACTGTAGTGCTGGATGAATATGGGGCCTATATTACCAGTCTGGTTGGGCCGCAAACCCTGGAGAGTCTGGAGAGCGCTTTGCAGCAGGAGCAACCATGAATAAACAGTCTGTCTGTGTCAGGGGGTTTGTGAGCGGCAAGGTGCAGGGTGTGGGTTTTCGCTATTTTGTACAGCGCCATGCGAATCAGTATGGTGTGAATGGCTTTGCTCGCAACCTGCCCGATGGTCAGGTGGAAGTTCTGTTGAGTGGTTCGCAGGAAGTGATATGGGAGATGAAAAAGCTCGTGCTCAAGGGGCCATTGCTGTCCCGTGTCGATAACTGTGTCTGGCAGGATGAAGCGTGGCAGGATATTGAAGGTTTTACGACGGGCTAGTCGGTTACAGTTCGCCGCCTTTCCAGTTCTTGCGATAGGCGTTAAATACCAGATTTGGATACCAGTCTTTACCCGTGCTGCCGTTGTAGCGCGCCAGCGCGCGGCGCAAGTCACCTTTTTCCTTGTCGAGATAGTATTTCAAAATCGTACAGCCATAGCGCAAATTGGTGGCAGTTTGAATCAGGTTATCTTCAGGGCGACCAATTTCATTTTTCCAGAAAGGCATCACCTGCATCATGCCCTGGGCGCCGACTCTGGAAACAGCGTAGCGATCAAAGTGGCTTTCTATCTCGATAACTGCGAGCACAATTTCCGGTTTGAGTCCCGCCTGGGAGGCTTCCTGGTGAATTAACTGAAGCAGCTCTATGCGTTCCGAATGATCAGCAACAAAGGGCTCAAGGCGGCCCGACATCGACACCATCCATACCTCGGCATCATAGCGGTCACTAAATTGTAATTCGTTGTTTGCAACCGCTGCAGCGAGTGCATCTCTGAGTTCAGGGTCAATAGTTTCGCCGGTGAAAGGGTCGATGCTGTAAGCAGGATGAATCAGCAGGCCGCACAACATAACAAATGCAATCGCTCGGGATAACAATGCCGCTGTGTGAGTTTTCATGGTTTCAGGTTTTTGTTTTCTCAAGCACAAATGATACGGCAGAATCGAGAGCGATATCCTCGTTATCCGCGGCCTTTCGGTCGCGATATTCAACCGTTCCTTTCTCAATGCCCTTGTCGCCAATCACCAGACGGTGGGGGATGCCGATAAGTTCAACATCGGCAAGCATGGCGCCGAGGCGAGCTTTTTCTTCATCCATATACAACACTTCAACACCCTGTTCAGTCAGTTCGGTGTAGAGCTTTTCACACAACTCTTTCACGGCAGCGGACTTATGCATATTGATTGGAACAAGCGCAACCTGAAATGGCGCAATTGCGGTGGGCCAGATAATGCCTCTATCATCGTTGTTTTGTTCAATTGCTGCGGCTACCACGCGGCTTACTCCAATACCATAGCAGCCCATAATCATGGTTTGCTCCTTGCCGTTTTCGTCGAGCACATTGGCCTTCAGAGCTTGCGAGTATTTGGTGCCAAGCTGAAAGATGTGGCCGACTTCAATACCGCGCTTGATAACGAGACTGCCATTGCCATCCGGACTTGGGTCGCCCTCGACGACATTGCGAATATCCTCAACTCGCGTGCAAGGTAGATCCCGTTCCCAATTGACTCCAGTGAGGTGATAGCCGTCTTCATTGGCGCCGCAAACAAAGTCCGCGAGATGGGCGGCACTGCGATCAATAATGGTTTCGATTGACAGATCCACTGGACCGATAGAGCCTGGTTTGCAGCCGAGTGCGGCAACGATTTGTTCATCATTCGCAAACGTTAACGGCTCGTGTACGCCGTTGAGCTTTTCTGCCTTGATGTCGTTGAGCTCGTGATCGCCGCGTAACACAAGTGCAACCAGAGGTTGTTGCTCGTCTTCAGTGGTGCTGCCAAGTACGATCAGGGTTTTAACCGTTTGCTGTGTAGCAATGTCGAGGAATTCACTGACCTCGGCAATACTGTGCTGATCTGGCGTAGCAACCTTTACCTGTTCTGCAGTGGCTGCAGGTCTGTCACCTGCGGGTGCCAGTGCCTCGGCTTTTTCAATGTTGGCGGCGTAATCGGAACTGTCACTAAATGCGATGGCGTCTTCACCGGAACTGGCGAGTACGTGAAATTCATGGGAGTTGCTTCCACCAATTGATCCGGTATCAGCAAGCACCGGACGAAAGTCGAGTCCGAGACGGGTAAAAATGCGGCTATAGGTGGCGTGCATCACATCGTAAGTTTGTTGCAAGCTTTGCTGGTCTGTATGAAAGGAATAAGCGTCTTTCATTAAAAACTCGCGGGCACGCATAATGCCAAAGCGTGGTCGAATCTCGTCGCGGAATTTGGTTTGAATCTGGTAAAAGTTGGCAGGCAGCTGTTTGTAGCTGCTGATCTCATTGCGAATCAGGTCGGTGATAACTTCTTCGTGGGTTGGGCCGAGGCAAAAATCCCGTTCATTTCTGTCCTTGATGCGCAGCAGTTCCGGGCCGTATTGCTCCCAGCGGCCCGATTCTTCCCAGAGCTCTGCCGGCTGTACGACGGGCATTAATACTTCCTGAGCGCCGGATTTGTCCATTTCCTCACGCACAATGGCTTCCACCTTGCGCAGTACACGCAAGCCCAGTGGTAACCAGTTGTAGAGGCCCGATGCCATTTTGCGAATCATGCCTGAGCGCAGCATCAGTTGATGGCTGATGACCTCCGCATCGGATGGAGTTTCCTTAAGGGTGGCGATTAGGTACTGGCTGGCGCGCATTAAACAGGTCTCAAATAAATAAAAAAGGTAATTTTACTGGACAGTGGGGGGGCGGGTATACCTTCATATGCCTGTGGGTACAGGGTTGATACTTTCATTATTGGAGTAAGCTGAAAGAATTCCGCTCACGGCTCCTGCCTGCGCGGAATTACCCACGTCCTGTGGGCATGTAGGCACGCGGCTTTGGCTTATAGGCATGGATGCCTGGTATGTCGATTTTGCAGGAGCAAAAATCGCCTCTGCGTCGCTCGCGTACTTACATCCTGTAAGCAAAAAGGCCAGCGGGGTAACCCCAACTGGCCTTTCTGGAGTCTGAAAAATGACTTACTTGGCAGCCATCTCTTTGACTTTTTTCAGCGGGCGAATTTTCACCGCGATGCTTGCAGGCTTCGCTTTGAACATGGTTTCTTCGCCAGTGAATGGGTTGATGCCTTTGCGTGCTTTGCGAGCAGGCTTCTTCACAGTAACGATTTTCAGCAGACCCGGCAGGACAAACTCACCAGCGCCGCGCTTGCAGATATGACGATCAATGAGGCTTTCCAGCTCATCGAGTACAGAACCAACCTGTTTGCGGCTCAGTTCAGTGCTGTCAGCGATAGAAGTCAGAATGTCGGACTTGCTCATGCGGTCCTTGATTGCCGGACCTGCTTTTTTAGCTACAGCTTTTTTAGCTGGAGCTTTGCGAACTGCCTTTTTCTTGGCAGTAGCTTTCTTAGCGGCTTTTTTCTTTGCGGCCATAATTAAATATCCTCTAGAGGTTAATGTTTCACTTTCACTTGCTGTTCGATGTTTTAAAGCAGAGAGACAAAAACTGAACAGCGCATGGTCTTAAAATACCGTAAAAATAAGCGTTTTTGGGTACCCTATTTACGGATTCGCTATATATATAGGATATAAAGGCCTACAGCAAGTCTTTTTTGTGCTTTTTGAAAATAAAGTGAATTTGCTGTGTTGATTCGGTGGGGCGGTCGTGCAGTATACGACGGCTATCAATGGATTAATAGCATTTTTTTGCATAAAACACTATAAATATAGGAGTTTCTGTCATTTAGAAATAGTCTACTTGAGTGTTGCTGTGTTTGTTTTGATGTAATGAACGGGCAAAAAAACAGTGGCATCACAAACTGGAAACCAGGTGATTTTGCCTGCAAATCATCCGATGACTGTTATATAATTCCGCACCTTTCGTATCAGGCTTTGGCCAGACTGGTTGGAAAAACCAGTGGCCGGGAATAACAGGCGGGATTAACACAATGCCAATTTATGAATATCGCTGTGATAACTGCGGTCATGAAAAGGAGGCCCTGCAAAAGATCAGTGATGATCCGTTAACGGACTGTCCAGCGTGTGGGCAAGCGACGTTGAAAAAGAAAATCTCTGCAGCTGGCTTCCGCCTTTCCGGTAGTGGCTGGTATGAGACTGATTTCAAAACCGGCAAGAAAAAGAATCTGGCCGGAGATGGTGCCGGTGGTAGTTCTGCCGGTGCTGATAGTGGCGCCAAAGCGTCAAATGATGGTGGTGCGAGTAGTAAAGCTTCCAACGAATAACTGTGAGCAGGGTAAATAGCAGATATATCCCGGACAACCCCGATCAACTGATTAACAACACCAAGGTACAGGTAAACCCATGCGTAGTCATTATTGTGGCGAAATAAGAAAAGAACATATAGATGAAGAGATAACCCTGTGTGGCTGGGCGGATCGCCGCCGCGACCATGGTGGAGTGATATTTATCGACCTGCGTGACCGGGAAGGTATTGTTCAGGTGGTATTCGATCCGGATACCAAAGAACATTTTGAGCTGGCCGATAAAGTGCGCGGTGAATTTGTACTCAAGGTGAAAGGCCGGGTGCGTGCGCGCAGCGACGAGACAATTAATCCGGAAATGCCTACCGGTGAAGTAGAAGTTTACGGATTGGAGCTGGAGATTCTTAACCGCGCGGCAACACCGCCGTTTCAGCTTGATGAGCACACCAAAGTGGGCGAGGACGTACGCCTCAAGTTTCGCTATATGGATCTGCGTCGTCCGGAGATGGCGAATAACCTGATCATGCGCAGTCGCATTACCCAGGCAATACGCAGCTATCTCGATAGTAACGGTTTTCTTGATATTGAAACTCCGATTCTCACCAAAGCGACACCGGAAGGCGCGCGGGATTACCTCGTGCCGAGTCGTACCCATGAGGGGCATTTCTTTGCGCTGCCACAATCGCCGCAGTTGTTTAAGCAATTATTGATGGTGTCAGGGCTTGATCGTTACTACCAGATTGCCAAGTGTTTCCGCGATGAGGATCTGCGTGCAGATCGTCAGCCGGAATTTACCCAGATTGATATTGAAACCTCGTTTATGGATGAAGACCAGATCATGGCGCTTACGGAAGATATGATGCGTGGTCTGTTCAAACAGCAACTTGATGTGGAACTCGGTGAATTGCCGCGTATGACCTATGCTGATGCAATGCATAAATATGGTTCGGATCGCCCGGATCTGCGCATTCCTCTTGAGTTAGTGGAAGTGGCGGATTTAATGAAGGATGTGGAGTTCAAGGTATTCTCGGGCCCGGCTAATGATCCGAACTGCCGTGTTGCCGCACTCAATCTCAAAGGCGGCAACGACCTGGTGAGCCGCAAGAAAATTGATGCTTACACCAAATATGTGAGTATCTATGGTGCGCGCGGCCTTGCCTATATCAAGGTCAACGATGTGAATGACCTTGAAGAAGGTTTGCAGTCACCGATTGTAAAAAACATTGATCTTGAAACACGTAAGAACCTGCTTGAGAGACTCGGCGCAGAAACCGGTGATCTGATCTTCTTTGGTGCGGATAAAAAGAAAGTGGTGAATGAAGCGCTTGGTGCGTTGCGTTGCAAGCTCGGTGAAGATCTCAATCTGTACACCTGTGAGTGGGCACCACTGTGGGTAGTGGACTTCCCGATGTTTGAAGAGACCGATGACGGTTGGACATCCCTGCACCATCCGTTCACTGCGCCGTCCTGCACCCCGGAAGAGCTCAAAGCGGCCCCAGGTGTCGCACTTTCCCGCGCTTACGATATGGTGCTTAATGGCACTGAGCTTGGCGGTGGTTCGATTCGTATCCACGACCAGGCGATGCAACAGGCAGTGTTTGAAGTGCTCGGTATCAGCGAAGAAGAGCAGCAGGAGAAATTCGGCTTTCTGCTTGATGCACTGCAATACGGCTGTCCGCCCCACGGTGGTCTCGCGTTTGGCCTCGACCGCATTGTGATGTTAATGCTCGGAGTGGAATCGATTCGCGATGTGATTGCGTTTCCGAAAACCCAGACTGCAGCGTGTGTTATGACCGATGCGCCGGGTATCGTGGATACAGAGCAGCTTAACGAGCTCAATATCAAGCTGAAAGCCAAACCCAAAGCGGAAGAAACACCGTCAGAATAAACAAGGCTGACCAGAGACAAATATTAAACATATGAGCAAAAGGCTTTTCGAGATGAGATGTGAGGAGGGCAAACAAGCTGTAGCGGAGTTTACATAAACGTAAATGAGCAACAGCAGTTGGGTATATAAACACGTGGATTAATCTTCAGAAAACGTCATAAGCGAAGATTAATCGAGGCATAAGAAGCGAAAAAGCGGAACGTATAGTCAATACTTGAGCATTTTGAGCTTCGATATAACGAAGCAGTACGCAAAGAAATTATCAGGATGAGATATGAGGAGGGCAAACAAGCTGTAGCGGAGTTTACATAAACGTAAATGAGCAACAGGAGTGTTTGCCCGACAAAATAGCTCGCCTGATAAGACTTTGCCAACAGTTGGAGGAAAAACAATCATGGCGGGTCATAGCAAATGGGCTAACATCAAACACCGCAAAGCAGCCCAGGACGCCAAACGCGGCAAAATCTTTACCAAGATTATTCGCGAAATAGTGGTTGCGGCAAAAGCCGGTGGTCCGAGCCCGGATGACAATCCGGCACTGCGTGCGGTTATCGATAAGGCGCTTGGCGCCAATATGAAAAAAGACACCATCGACAAGGCAATTGCACGGGGTGCGGGTACAGGCGATGAGGATAACTACGAAGCGGTGACCTATGAAGGTTATGGTAACGGAGGTATTGCGGTCCTGGTGGAGTGCCTGACTGATAATCGCAATCGCACGGTAGCAGAGGTGCGTCATGCGTTTTCAAAGCGGGGCGGTAATCTGGGCACTGATGGCTCGGTTGCCTATTTGTTTACCCGTGTCGGACAGATTCACTATGCAGATGGTGCGGGCGAGGATAAGGAAGAGCAGATTATGGAAGCGGCGCTGGAAGCTGGTGCAGAGGATATTGTGGCGAACGATGACGGTTCTGTTGATGTAACTACAGCGTTTGAGGACTATCTCTCGGTAAAAGATGCGCTGGTGGCTGCCGGCCTTGAGCCGGAAAGTGGTGAGTTGACTATGGTGGCTTCGACTACTGTGGAGCTCGACAAGGACGGTGCAGAGAAAGTGCTGGGCCTGATTGATCACCTCGAAGACCTCGACGATGTACAAAATGTCTATACCAATGCCGATATTCCCGACGAGGTGCTTGAGCAGCTCGATTAATCACGCTGCTTCCACTACGCCCTTTTTATGCTGTGGGCTTTTGGACAGGTTGGGGCAATTCATCGTATGATGCCAGCCATATGGCATTGATAAATGATACGGGGTTTTCCCAGCATGGTAATGATCCTCGGTATTGATCCAGGCTCCCGGCGCACGGGCTTTGGCATCGTCAATGCGGTTGGCAATAATCTCGAATACATCACCAGTGGTACTATCCATATCGATCCGGAACTTGCCTTGCCGGAGCGACTCAAGGTTATTTTTGATTCAGTGACAGAAATTGTCGTCAAGCATATGCCGCAGGAAGTGGCGGTGGAAAAGGTGTTTATGGCGAAAAGTGCCGATTCGGCATTAAAGCTCGGTCAGGCTCGGGGGGCGGCGATTACCGCTGCGGTAAATCAAGGGCTGGAAGTGGCAGAATACGAGGCGCGCAAGGTTAAACAGGCACTGGTGGGCACTGGGGCTGCTGACAAGAGCCAGATTCAGCATATGGTTAAAACTCTGCTAAAGTTACCCTCAGTACCAAAGGAAGATGCTGCGGATGCATTGGCGGTGGCGATTTGCCATATCCACACCCGGCAGCAAATGATTGCGGTGGCGCAAGCGAAAGGGTTTAGTCGCGGGCGTTTGACCTAGAGTGTGGCGTTTAACGGTAGGGAATAAGAAGTATCGACTATATTATTAGAAGGTTGTTGAGAGCGTGATTTCACAGTTAAGGGGTATTTTACTGGCAAAGAACCCGCCGGAATTGATCGTTGATGTTCAGGGGGTGGGTTATGAGGTGAGTGCGCCAATGACAACATTTTTTGAACTGCCGGAAGCCGGTAGCGAAGTGCGCCTTTATACTCACCTGATTGTCAGGGAAGATGCCCACCAACTTTATGGCTTTACCAATAAACGTGACAGGGAAGTGTTTCGCACGTTGATCAAGGTTAACGGCGTGGGCCCGAAAATGACGCTGGCGATTTTATCGAATATCCAGGTGAATGACCTTGTGCGCTACGTGCGAGCGGATGATGTCACCGCACTGGTTAAGCTGCCGGGCATTGGCAAAAAAACTGCCGAGCGACTATTAATAGAACTGCGTGATCGTTTTAAAGGTTGGGAATTGCCAAGCAGTTATGATTTTCAGTTTGAAGAATCGGAAAGCACCATTGCGCTTGAGGAAGGTTATGTCCACGAGGCAGAGAGTGCCCTGGAGTCCCTCGGCTACAAGCAACAGGAAGCGGTGCGGCTGGTACGCTCGGTGCTGAAACAGCACAAGGTAGATAGCAGTGAGGAATTAATTCGTCTATCACTTAAGGCCTCTGCAAATTGATATTGCTGCGGTGATGGCGGACACGATAGATCGCGTAGCATGATTAGTAACCATGTAGTAACTAACGGTTGGATAGCAACGATTAAAGAACACAGGAACCCATGATAGAGACAGACCGGCTGGTATCACCGGCAGTGAAAGAAAAGGAAGACGCCCAGGACAGAGCCATTCGGCCGAAGAGCCTCGCGGAATACATCGGTCAGCACGAAGTGCGTGAGCAGATGGAAATTTTTATCGGTGCGGCAAAAAAGCGCGAGGAATCGCTGGATCATACCCTGGTGTTTGGCCCGCCCGGGCTGGGTAAAACCACGCTGGCAAATATTATTGCCGCTGAAATGGGAGTGAATCTGCGCACCACGTCCGGCCCCGTGCTGGAAAAGGCGGGTGACCTTGCCGCATTGATGACCAACCTCGAGCCCGGTGATGTACTGTTTATTGATGAAATTCACCGTCTGAGCCCGGTAGTAGAAGAAGTACTGTACCCGGCGATGGAAGACTTTCAGCTGGATATTATGATCGGCGAAGGACCCGCCGCCCGTTCCATTAAACTGGATTTGCCACCGTTTACATTGGTGGGGGCGACAACCCGCGCCGGTTTGCTCACTTCACCACTGCGCGACCGTTTTGGCATTGTGCAGCGCCTGGAGTTTTACAATATTGAAGATCTCACCTCGATTGTTTCCCGCGCATGTAGCATTCTCGGCATTCAGGCCGATCAGGCTGGTGCCCAGGAGGTGGCGTGCCGGGCTCGCGGTACACCGCGTATCGCCAATCGTCTGTTGCGTCGCGTGCGTGACTATGCCGATGTCAAAGGCAATGGTGTTATTGATGCTGATATTGCGGAGAAAGCACTGACCATGCTCAAAGTCGACAAACAGGGCTTTGATCATATGGACCGACGTTTGTTGCTGACGGTGATCGAAAAATTTGATGGCGGCCCGGTTGGGGTCGACAGTCTGGCTGCAGCTATCAGCGAGGAGCGAGACACAATTGAAGATGTGCTTGAGCCCTATCTGATTCAGCAAGGCTATATGACACGCACACCGCGGGGGCGGGTAGTGACAAAGCTGGCTTATGAGCATTTTAATTTGCCGTGGCATGGTCGAACAGGAGCAGATAGTGCAGATCCACAGGCCAAACTGAACCTATGAGTGAATTTTCAATTCCTATTCGTGTCTACATCGAAGACACCGATGCCGGGGGGATCGTTTATTACGTCAATTACCTGAAATTTATGGAGCGCGCACGCACCGAACTGATGCGCTCTTTGGGTTATGGTAAAACGGCGTTGTTTGAAGCGCCTGAGGGGGAAGAGCCGGCGATGTTTGTGGTGCACAGCTCGAATGTGCATTACCTCGGTTCAGCAGAGCTCGATGATGAGTTGCAGGCGACAGCACAGCCCCTCAAAGTGGGGCGTGCGAATATCGTGTTTGAGCAACTGGTGAAGAAGGGTGACGCTGTGTTGTGTCGCGGCGAGGTCAAGATTGCCTGCGTGAACCGCAGTACTCGCCAACCCCAGGCGATGCCGGCGGCGATGTACGAAAAAGTAAAGTCTCTGATGATATAAAGACAGTGTCAGAGACACCTTGAAGACTTAACAGGAGAAGACAACGTGGTAGAACAAGAGCAGTTATCTATCTGGAGTTTGATTGCCGATGCGAGCTTGCTGGTACAGTTCGTGATGCTGTTGCTGTTCCTTGCCTCGATTATTTCCTGGGTGATGATCTATCAGCGCACAGTGTTTTATCTCAAAGCCCAGCGCAGTCTGGTGAGTTTTGAAAATGAGTTCTGGTCCGGTGTTGATCTCGGTGAACTCTATCGCAATGGCTCACAGCGTGCCGAAGCGCAGTCTATTGACGGTGTGGAAAGCATCTTCCGTGCGGGGTTCAAGGAGTTTACCCGCCTGCGGCAGCAGAGTGGAGTAGATGCTGATGCAGTCATGGATGGTGTACAGCGTGCGATGCGTGTGGCGCTGTCGCGGGAAGAGGAGAAACTCGAACAACATTTGCCGTTTCTCGCCAGTACCGCATCCACGAGCCCCTATGTGGGTTTGTTCGGTACGGTATGGGGCATTATGAATTCATTCCGCGGCCTCGCCAATGTACACCAGGCAACGCTGGCGACAGTGGCGCCGGGGATATCGGAAGCTCTCGTGGCGACAGCAATGGGTCTGTTTGCGGCAATTCCCGCTGTACTTGCCTACAACCGTTTCTCGGCAAAAATGGATCGCTTGCTCAGCAGCTATGAGACCTTTGCAGAGGAGTTCTCCAGCATTCTGCATCGCCAGGTGCATACGAGCAAATAGAGGGGGTGTTGAGTCATGTTGCGCAAACATAAAAAACACCGTCTGGTCGCAGAAATCAATGTTGTTCCCTATATTGATGTGATGCTGGTGCTGCTGATTGTCTTTATGGTGACCGCGCCACTGCTGATGCAGGGAGTCAAGGTGGATTTGCCACAGGCTCCCTCCGAACCGCTGAAGAAAAAGGAAGAGCCGTTAATTGTTTCGATCAGGAAAGATGGCAGTCTCTATATCAACCTTGGCAAGAACGAGAAGCAGGCGGTGCCGCTTGAAGATATCAAGCGCCAGGTGAAAAATGTGCTGACTGGCAAACCCGATACCGCAGTACTTGTCTGGGGTGACGAAGCGGTTGAATACGGCAAGGTGGTTAGTTTGATGACTCACTTGCAGTCCGTGGGGGCCGAGAGTGTCGGCCTGGTGACAGAATCACCTGCACCTTAATGGCGGAATAGCTTTGTGAATAGTCTTGCACAGCTACCGCTACCGCCAGATGTGCTGGACTGGCTTGAGGAATATGCTGTCCCAATTCTTGTGAGCCTGCTGTTGCATGTATTGCTGCTGATTTTGCTTTCCAGTGGCGGTCAGCACGCGCCGGAAATTGAAAAAATAAATACTCCGAATTACGTCAAGGCACAACTCGTTAAACTGTCGCCGCAAACGACGAGCAAACCGAAGCCACCTCCCAAACAAGCCACAAAACCGAAGCCGCCGCCGAAAACCACCCAGGTGGACAAGGCAAAAGAACAGGAAAAGGCACGCCAGGCCCAGCTGCAGCGTGAGAAGGAACGTGCCGAGCAGAAGCGCCTCGAAGAGGAAAAGCGTAAGCAGGCAGAGGCAAAACGCAAGGAAGAGGAGCGGCTAAAAGAGCAACAGCGCAAAGCGGAGGCAGAGCGCCAGCAAGCTGAACGCAAAGCTGCCGAGCAGCAGCGCGCCCGTGAAGAGGCGTTTGCGCTTGCCATGGCTGAGGAAGAGGCTTACAAGCAGGCAGTGACCGACAGTGAAATTGCACAGAGCTATGCGCATCTGATCAAACAACGTGTGGAGCAAAACTGGAGCCGTCCGCCGAGCGCGAAGTACGGCATGCAGGTGTTGCTCGAGATTCAGATGGTGCCCACCGGGCATGTGGTGGCAGTCAATGTCCTTGAGAGCAGTGGTAATGATGCGTTTGATTTATCTGCACGCAAGGCGGTGACAAAAGTAGAACGCTTTATTGAAATTAAAGATATGCCTGGTAGAATCTTTGAGCAACATTTCCGCCGTTTTAAATTGTTATTCAGACCTGACGATAAACTTTCATGAAGAAACTTGCCTGTTTTGTATTACTCCTGATGTTTTCACCGCTGCTTCGCGCAGAGCTAGTGATCGAGATTACCCGTGGCGTGGATAACCCGACCTCGATTGCCATTGTGCCGTTTTACTGGAGCGGGTCAGGTTATTTGCCGGAAGATGTTACCGGTATTATTACCGCCGACCTTGATCGCAGTGGTCAGTTTAAAACCCTTGGTGAAGGAGATATGCCTCTGTCACTGCCCTACAAGGAAGACGATATTGTCTATAGTGACTGGCGCCGCTACGGTGTTGAATACATTGTGATTGGCAAGATTGAGCCGCGCCCGGAAGCTGAAGGTGGTGGCTATCGCGCCTACTTTGGCCTTTACGATATTCACAGCCAGCAGGCTTTGCTGAAAAAACAGGTAGCGGGAAGTAGCGATACCCTGCGCAACCTTGCTCACTATGTGAGTGATCATGTCTACGAAGTGCTGACTGGTTACCGCGGACATTTCTCCACACGGGTTGTTTATGTAAAAGCCAGCCGTGTCAATGGCGAAGACTACTACCAACTGCTCGTGGCCGATCAGGATGGCGCACGGGAGCAGGAATTGCTCAATAGCAGCGAGCCGATCCTGTCCCCGACATGGTCACCGAATGGCAAGGAAGTGGCCTATGTTTCGTTTGAAAGCACCCGCCCGGCGATTTACCGCCAGGTACTGCTCACCGGCAAACGGCAGAAATTGACCGGCTTTCCAGGACTTAATAGTGCACCGTCCTGGTCTCCGGATGGCACCAAAATGGCGATGGTGCTATCAAAGGACGGCGACCCGGAAATCTATGTGATGGATCTTGAGAGCGGCGAGTTGACGCGGCTCACCCGACATTTTGCGATTGATACCGAACCTTCCTGGACGCCAGATGGCAAGGGGGTGATTTTTACGTCAAATCGCGGTGGCCGCCCGCAAATTTACCGTATGGCTCTCGATGGCAGCGATCTGAAGCGCCTGACCTTTGAAGGGGATTACAACGCCCGGGGGCGTATTACCCCGGACGGAAAACACCTCGTTATGGTGCACCGCCGCAACGGAGTCTTCCATATTGCCGTGCAGGATTTCCTCACCGGGCAAATCCATGTACTGACCACGACCGATCTCGACGAATCCCCGACCCTTGCACCGAATGGGCGCATGCTGATGTACGCGACGAAAGAAGGTAATCGGGGTATACTTGCAGCGGTTTCCATCGATGGTGGCGTTAAAGTGCGCCTTCCTTCACAAAATGGTGACGTTAGAGAGCCAGTATGGTCGCCATTTCAATGAGGAAGCGTGCTAGAATAGCCACTTTATTTTCTATCCACCTGAATCACTAGTTAGGGATGTGTTATGAGAGCAATTTCTTTGAAACTTCTTAGTGCTGTTTTTGCGGTCATTCTGGTTGCTGGTTGTTCCAGCACTTCGACCACGGGGGAAGGGGATTCTTCATCTTCTTCATCATCTTCATCTTCGTCGTCTTCCGGTTCGGCTACTTCTTCCGGTGTCGGCAGCAGCTCTGTTAGCGGCAGTGATATGACCGACAGTGATTCGTCCATGGTCATGTCTGCAGGCAACGTTGTTTACTTCGACTTTGATCAGGCGGAAATTCGTCCGGATGCTCAAAAAGTGCTTGCAGAACATGCTGCACGTCTGAAAGGCACCGACAAAAAAGTTCGTCTTGAAGGCCATGCCGATGAGCGCGGCACCCGCGAATACAACATGGCACTCGGTGAGCGTCGTGCCAAAGCGGTTCGCGACTACATGATCTTCCTCGGCGTGAAAAACGCTCAGATGGAAGTTATCAGCTACGGTGAAGAGCGTCCGGCTAACGTTGGCAGCAACCCTGACGCCTGGGCTGAAAACCGTCGCGTTGTTATCAAATAACATTGTTTCAGGTATTGAGGAAAACCAGCTGTAGTACTACATGGTTTTACAAAGACTGATTCAACGTAACATAAACCAGGGAACCAAATTCGTTTTGGTTCCCTGTGTTTTTTCTATCCTCAGTGTTTTTCTCACGACACCTGCCTGGGCAGAAGTACCGGTGGTGGACATTAACGAGGGAGAGGCTGTAACAGCGGTGCAGGCCGGTGATAATAATGGCAATGAGGAGCAAGCATTTGCGGTTAGTGATGATACACCTGCAGTGACTGTGGGTGGTGACCCCTCGCAGCTTTTCTACCAGCTCCAGCAACTGCAACAGGAAGTGCTTGAACTGCGTGGTCTTGTTGAGCAACAGAACCATGAATTGCAAACCCTTAAGCAGCAGCGTCTTGATGATTACGTTGATCTTGATCGCCGCATAGCTGAAGTACAATCCGGCAATGGAGCGGGAACATCTGCTGCCGCAGCGGCTACAACCGCAGCGACCACAACCACTATCGCAGCTGGCACCACAGCACCGGCTACAGAAACAGAGAAGGAAAGCTATAGCAAAGCTTACAACCTGCTCAAGGAACGCAATGTAGAACAATCCATACTCGCGTTTCGCAAATACATTGATGATTACCCTGAAGGACAGTACACCGCCAATGCCTATTACTGGCTCGGTGAAATCTATCTGTTGCAGGGAGAGCTCAATGAAGCGGAAACAAAATTCAGCTACCTGATCGAAAACTACCCCGATCATCGCAAGGCACCTGATGCCCAATTCAAGCTGGCCAAGGTTTACTACCAGCAGGATAAAAAAGAACAATCCAAACAACTGGCGGAAGAAGTTGCCAAGGGTGATAGCCAGTCAGCACGCCTCGCCCAGACCTTTCTCGATAGCAATTTCTGATTGCTGACATAAAGCCATAAACCATGAATGCCGCACTACGTATCACGGAGACGTTCCTCTCCCTGCAAGGTGAGAGCACCACT
Organism: Pseudomonadales bacterium; assembly: GCA_028280345.1. Classification (GTDB taxonomy): domain Bacteria; phylum Pseudomonadota; class Gammaproteobacteria; order Pseudomonadales; family UBA7239; genus JANQLY01. The sequence continues at coordinate 20,793 of JANQLY010000015.1, forward strand.
GTCGGTTTGCCCACATTTTTTATTCGACTAACTGGCTGTCCGCTGCGCTGCGGTTACTGCGATACTGAATATGCATTCCACGGTGGTGAATCTATCGCGATTGATCAACTGGTGGAACAAGCTGGCGCATCCGGCGCAGAATACGTTTGTGTGACCGGCGGCGAGCCGCTTGCCCAACCCGACTGCCTGTTACTACTTCAGGTTCTGTGTGACGCGGGCTTTAACGTGAGCCTCGAAACGTCGGGTGCCATGGATATCAGTGCTGTGGATGCTCGGGTTGCCACGATTATGGATATAAAAACCCCGGCTTCGGGCGAAGCGGCCAAAAACCGTTGGGAGAATATCGCCAGCCTCAAAACCACCGACCAGGTGAAATTTGTACTCTGTGATCGCGCTGACTATGATTGGGCCAGCAGCAAACTGTTGGAATTTGATTTGCCGGGCAAAGTAGCAGAAGTGCTCTATTCCCCCTCGGCGGGAGAGCTGGAGCCGCAGCAACTTGCTGAATGGATTCTCAAAGATCAACTGCCTGTGCGCTTCCAGCTACAACTGCACAAACTGATCTGGGGTGACAAACCCGGCGTCTAGAGGTTGTTGAATGTCTGATAGAAAAGCCGTAGTACTCGTTTCCGGTGGGCTTGATTCCGCCACTGTACTTGCCATGGCTCGCGAACAGGGTTTTGCCTGCTATACCCTTGCGTTCGACTACGGCCAGCGCCATCGCTCCGAGCTACAGGCCTCGGCACGCCTGTCCAAAGCCATGGGAGCGCTCGAACACAAAGTCGTAAACCTCGATCTCAACCTGATAGGAGGCTCCGCCCTCACCGATATGGCGATCGATGTACCGGAGCGTGATGTCGACGAAATCGACGACAACATTCCCGTCACCTATGTACCAGCCCGCAATACCGTGTTTCTCTCCATTGCACTGGGCTGGGCCGAAGTGCTCGAAGCCAGCGATATCTTTATTGGCGTCAATGCCGTGGATTATTCAGGTTATCCTGACTGCAGGCCTGAATATATCGCCGCGTTTGCCAATATGGCTAATCTGGCCACCAAAGCCGGGGTAGAAGGCCAGCCGCTCGCCATCCACACTCCGCTGATCGAGCTGACCAAGGCACAGATCATCAAACAAGGCATGACCCTCGGTGTGGATTACAGCCAGACCGTCTCCTGCTACCAGGCCGATGCCGAGGGCAGAGCCTGCGGACGCTGCGACAGCTGTAGCCTGCGCCGCCAGGGCTTTATTGATGCGGGCTTCCCCGATCCGACGATTTACCAGTAAAATCATCGAATTAGGGGCGATTGCTACTTGAGTTTTAGTGGCAAATCATTACTATAGCGCCTTCCAAATCTGCGCTATTCAGGCCCTTTTAAAGCTGGTCAGAATCGGCAGTTAAGCAAGGTGTAGCCTTCCAGAGGGTCAAACAAGACCCTTACCCGGAAAATTCCACCGAATTATGGGTCGTTAGCTTTTAGTGCTTCTTTGGGCTTTAGCCCATTAGAAGGACTTAACACCCGGAGGGTGCCGTAGTAGAAATTGGCACATAAGGTCAAAGAAGTACCTTTACCCGAAAACTTCCACCGAATTATGGGTCGTTAGCTCAGTCGGTAGAGCAGTTGGCTTTTAACCAATTGGTCATAGGTTCGAATCCTATACGACCCACCATATAAACGAAAAAGGCACCCCTTGTGGGTGCCTTTTTCGTTTATCCGGGGCATAGATTTGTTCGCGCAATCAGGTTCGACAAAACGCGAGAGCGTTTTGGACGTCGCAAGCGAAGCGGCGACGCCCGTAGGGTGAGAACGGCAGAGGCAATGCCGTTCTCATCAATCCTATACGAATGATGCGCTAACCCCTTGTGGGTGCCTTTTTCGTTTATCCAGGACCTACAGCTACTAACCTTTATTCTCTTTATAAAAATTACCATTACTTAAATGCACTGTAAATGAAACCAGTAGATTCAATGAATAAAAGAAACAACAAAGGCCGACGACAAGAGTCGAGATAATTGTGTGCTGTGTTGCCCATACAAGAAAAAATAAAGATGGGCCTAATACAAGCGTAAGTCGCAAAGCATGCTCATTTGCAGAAAATAGTTCGTGTTTTGGCAGAGTTAAGTACAAAAGCTGGATTAATAAAAGCCCGCCAAAAACCCATATCGTTGTATTCCAGTACTTGATATTCCAGGTACCGCTCTTGGGAATAATTTTGATTTCTTTTAAGGGCATAAACGTTCGGTGTGTTGAAAAATTAGATTATACTGAAATAATGGTTGAATCAAAGTTAACTTTATCTATCGCCGGTTAATTTTTTGAAAAACTGCTATAGACTAAAGCGCAAGAAAAATTAGGACAGCTAATGCTAAAAACATGTTTTAAAATATTTAAATGGCTAACAGTTTTTATTGTTGCTATTTCCCTGTGGGTCTTAATCAACTCAATTGATAATGGGGAGTATAATGACTCTGCTTTACTTTCGCAGATGGTCCGGGTGCAAGATGCTGATAATGGCTATACACATATTAGCTATCTAAGCCAGGAAGACTACGAACTGTTAACAGAAGAACAGAGGCAATCACTTAGGGAACATTTGAACGATGAAATATGGAATGAGAAAGTCGTAGTCGCAATATTGGCGGAGCAGAGCGAGTTATTTAAGGATGTAGAACGTGCGTTGGCCAAGCCCTATTTTCAGTTTCCTGAGATTAAAAGCGTGGCAGATATTAATATCCCTTCAAATTTTTATACGGTTTGGCGCTTATACGAATTAAAGTCCCGTTATGAATTTAAAAATGGTGAGATTAACCTGGCATTTAATTCATTAGAAACTGGTGTGAATTTTTCTGAAAAGGTTCGCTCAGAACTTAATGGGTCATTGTTATCTTATTATATTGCCTTGAATATGCATGCTGAGGCACTGCATTGGGCGCATGAAATGGCTTCCGGCGGGCAACTCTCGGAGCAACAATATGAAACGTTACTGGAAGCTATTTCCGGAATCGAGTCTTATGGAAATGATGGTATCGCACATATACCGACGGGTGAATATCAATATGACAAGATGATAATGCTTGAAATTTTCGCAGCATCTGATGAGATGAGTTTTTCGGAACGTATTGAAGATTTTAGAGACGAACAGCAGCATTGGGATAACTATGTGGCAGAGTATGGGAAAGAGCCAGGAGGAGAAAGACCTGGGTTGTATGCGTTTGCGACAGCAATACTTCCTAAATACTATTTTAACCCCGGCAAAACATTGCCAGAGATAAGTCAGTATTATTTACAAATTCAAACTTATGCAAATAAATATTGCCAGGAGCATGAGTCACTAAAAACGGATATGGTTAAATGGGGTAGAGAAGCACATTGGTCAGACTTATTCATGCCCAATTCAGCAGGTGTGCAATTTCAGGAATATAGAGCGGACTGGCGGTTTCATTTTAGAAGGGTATGCTTTTTTCATGTCTATAATGATGGTGTCAACACTGCTATTGCCTTGCAGTGGTATAAGCGCCAGCATGGTTATTATCCGAATGAGTTAATCGAACTGGTGCCGGATTTTCTAGAGGCAGTGCCGAGGGATTATTTCACAGGCGAAGATTTGATGTACTCAAAAGAAAGCGCGTGGTTATATTCGGCAGGAGCTAATTACACTGATGATGGTGGGCAGTTTGATGGAAACTTTTTCGGAAAGTGCAAAGAAAACGATCCCTGCTATATCAATCCTACAATTCCCATAACTATAGAGTATTGACATCAGTGTTTGCGGAGATTTTTTATGCGATTTCATATGGTTTAACCCCCCCAAACTTTCTGCTAACCTAACCCCATCGTTAAAGAGCCTCCCCCAATGCCCTTTACTCGCCGCCAACTCCTCAAATTCTCAGGCCTCTCTGCCTCAGCATCTTTGCTGAGCTATACCCCCTTATCTATTGCCCTGAAATCCGGCGAGGGCAGCGGTATCCAGCAAAACCTGATGCTCGGCGGTGGTCGTTTCAAGGAATCGAAAGACGGAGAGTTTCGTCAGGTACTGTCCATCGTAGATATCGATAGTGGTATCACAATGATGGTGGATCTGAATTTTTATCCCCATGGCATTCACGTGCACCCGGACCATCCGCAGCGCCTTGCACTGTTTGAGAAGAAAGGCCCTGGTGCCTGTGAGCTGGATTTATTCAAGCGCGAGGTGATTCGTTATCTTGAGACGGACAAGAGCCGGTATTTCTATGGTCACGGATCGTACTCGACAGACGGTTCATTGCTGTATTGCACCGAGAGTTACCTCGATTCGTTTAAAGGCATTATTGCGATTCGCGATAGCAAGACGATGGACTATCTCGGTGAGTTTCCCACCTATGGACTGGAGCCTCACGAGTGCAAGTTGATTGATGACGGCAAGGTAATGGTGGTAACCAATAGTGGTGGTGTGGCTAGCGGAGATAAACCTTCGGTAACCTATATTGATGTGCAATCGGAAAAATTAATTGAAAAAGTTGAGTTAACCAATGAGCAACTCGGTTCCGGGCATTTTGCCATTGGTGAAGATGGCAGTCTTGTAGTGGTATCACCGGCGCGTATGGGACTGGAAGAAACCAACCCCGGTGGCGTGAGTATTCGCCCGGCGGGCAAGGAAATAGAAAGCATTGCTGCACCGCAGGAGCTCACCTCGCAATTAATGGGTGAGGCGCTCAGTGTGGTGATTCACGAAGGATATAAAATTGCCGCAGTGACACACCCCGAGGCAAATCGTGTGACGTTCTGGTCGATGGAAGATCGACGTTTATTGTCGGTGATGGAATTGCCGCAGCCGCGCGGCGTTTCACTGACAATGGACAATCGCTATTTCGTGATCAGTTATGACAGTAGGCCAAAAATGATGAAGGTTGATGCAGGTGTGCTGCAGAAGGCAGAAGCGCAGATTATTGATAATACCTATTTGTCAGGTTCACATATTTATAACTGGTCCAGGGAGTTGCGGGAATTTCGCCCGCTCAATCCCTGGACCTGATTTTATTGTCTATTAACCTATAAAACCTTAAAACCCGGCCAAATGCCCAATGCAGGTATTGCCGTTATCGTTGGAATTGGTGCCATCCGGGCAAATAGTATTAGACCAGATTGCGCCAGTCAGTGTAGCAGTCGTCATGTTGCGAAATACCAGGTTGGCATTGGTAAAGTTTGCATTGGTGAAGTCACCCTCAAGTGCAAGGGGTGACTGCAAAAAGCCTATAAGGTTGGCGCCGGTAAAGTCCGCACCAGTCAAATTACAGCCCTGGAAGTTCACTTTTTCGAAATCCACGCCGACAAAGCTCGCATTACTTAAATCACAGTTATAAAAATGTAATTTTGAGGCATCGCCAGTATCGGTGGTTGCACCATCAAATACGGCACCACTCAAGTCAGCCATATCAAACTCATACTCGTTGTAATTGATGGAAGTACAAGCACCATTATCGGCATTAAAGATATTATTCTTGAAGTTCGCATTGCTCAGATCAGCATTGCTGAAATCCAGGCAATCTGCCTGCCAGCTATAACCGCCAATGCTCGGGTGATAAAAGCGGGCGCTGGGGCCGATTAGCGCAAAGCCGCTACCCTGAGTCACGCACATCCAGTCGGTGGGTAAGAAGTCGGGGCAGGTTGTGATATTGATGGCATAGAGGTTATGGAAGTCGGCATTGCTAAAGTCACTCAAGGCCAGGTCTGCGCCGTTCATGATGACAAAACGGAAGGCGCTGCCAGTGAAATCTATGTCGGTGAGCCCCACATTATTAAACACACTGCGATTGAAGTTTGAAAAATAAAAATCCGAGCCGGGCAGGGATGTGCCATTGAAGGTGTTGTACATAAAGTTACTGTCGGGAGCAATCAACTGGCTATAGGTCGCTTCTGGCCAGTTGTGTCCGGACTTGAGTTTGACGTTGACAAGTCGTGAGTCCGGGCCAACCAGGAAGAATGACTCATCGTCATTGGCCAGACAGGACCAGTCCGTTGGCAGGGAGCTTGGGCAGGAAGCGAGATCGTGGCCGTAGAGATTGGTTGCAATAATATTGTCGAGATAGACACCGGCCATATCCAGCATACGCATTTCCGCATTGGTAAAGTTGGTGTTGTTAAAGGTAATACCAGGGGCACCTGTCAGATGAACGTCAAACCACACACTGTCGGAGTAGTTAGTGTTGGTGTTTTGGGTATAACTGAGATCAGCACCATCAAAATGCGCGCCGCTGATATTGTAGTTGCTGAGGTCTTCAAAGCTCAGATCAACGCTGCCGCCCGCACATTTTTTCAGTTCAGGCAGCCATACGCCTTTCTGGGTAGAGCAAATATCGGAAAGCAGATTGTTTACTTCTGAATCCTCTGCATAGTCGTCCGCAGGTTTGTCGTCGAGCATCTGGGAGTTGCTCGCCTGGAATGATATCGGGGAAGCGGCAATCAGATGGCGTGGAGACAGGGTTTCGCCGTTAACTTCCACCTCGAGGTACAGCATTGGGCCGCTCCACAGGCCGAGATCCCAGGTGCCCTGGGTCGGGGTACCGTTACCGATCAGAAAGGAGTAAACACCGTCGCTAACATTGGTATTACTGTGTTGTTCCTCAAATTCAGGGATAGATCCACCTGTCGGTACATCCCAAAGGCGGATTACGAAGTTATAGGAGCCGGTAACGGGTACGCCGTTATCATCGAGCAGACGGCCTTGATAATTCATCGGGGCAATCTGGGCCAGGACGCTTTCACTGAATAACAGACATAGAGTGAACAGTGTGGCAATTACCTTTTTCGCAGGTTTCATAGGGCCTCCATCTGGCTTATGTTTGATACGTTCACAATTGAAAAAATACGCTGTGCTTACAACAGGGGAGCACTAAAACAGCCGGTTATTATGGGCCTGTTAGGCGGTGATTCCTAGGGGGAAGCGGTGGGAAAATTCGTTAATTTTTCGTAAGCCCCTATTTTTTTGGTGGTTTTTCTGTAAAAGCATAGCTTTTATGAGTAGTCTGGTCGCTGATGTGATGGTGGGTTTTTCAATAAGGATGGTGACGAACAGATGACACAAAAAATTATTGCAATCGTGAACCCCTGTGCAGCAGCGGGGAAAACACGCAAGCATTGGCCCGAGATTCGTGCCCGACTGACTTCCGGCCTGGGGATTATTAATGAAGTGTTTACCGAGTACCAGGGGCACGGCATTGAGCTTGCCCGGCAAGCCATTGCAAATGGTTATGAACTGATTATTGCGGTAGGGGGTGATGGTACGCTCGGTGAAGTAGCAAACGGTTTTTTTGCAAAGGGAAAACCCACAGCAGCATCTGTGAGCCTCGGTTATGTTCCCCAGGGAACTGGTGGGGATTTTGCGCGCACTCTGGGTTTAAAAACCTGGCAGCAGGCTTGCGACAGGCTGATTGCAGAGGAATCGAGACAAATAGATGTCGGTTATGTGGAATTTTTGAATCACGATAATCGGCAGGATTCCAGAATCTTTATCAATGTGGCGTCGTTTGGTTGTGGAGGTGCCGTGGCAAGAACGGTACAGATATCGGGCAAACGTTTTGGTGGCCGCCTGGCATTTGCTTTGGCTACGGTAAAAACCTTGTTGCGCTATCGGGATCAGCCCGTGACGTTCAGTTGTGATGATGGAGAGCAGGAGCAGCTATCGATAACCAACCTTGCCGTGTGTAATGCGCGCTTCTTTGGTGGCGGTATGCAGGTGGCACCGGCAGCGCAAGTGGACGACGGTGTTTTTGACATGACATTGTGGGCCGGGTTTGGGTTAAAGGATTTCGCGCTGCAACAACGTAAGTTATATAACGGTGAGCATATTCATCACTCTAAAACTCGCACGAGCACTGTTCGTTGCTTGCAGGCTTCCAGTAACAGTGTTGTGCAACTGGAAGTGGATGGTGAGAATACTGGCACGTTGCCCGCAACCTTCTGGATCTTGCCGCAGGCTTTAACGGTCAGATTCTAGTTGTTAGTTGCACCAGCTATTGCGTGTTAAAAATATTTGTTCTTTTGCAAGACTTCGGCAATTTTTTGTTTGCCATCATATTCCAGGAATTTGGCAAACTCCCTTGCCACTATCGAAAGCTCTCTTTTAACTGACCAGGCAAAATACCATGAGGTATCTATCGGCAAGCCTTTAACATTGAGCTTTTTGATATCACTGTTGCCCGCAGTAAATGACAACGAGTGAGCTGACAGAATGGATATACCGAGACCGGACATGACTGCATGTTTGATCGCCTCGTTACTTTCTATGATCATCCGGGTATTGAGGGTTTTTCCGTGTTTGGCAAGAAAGGTATCAATGGCATAGCGGGTTCCTGAACCAGCCTCGCGGCTGATAAAGTCCTCTTCGCAGAGTGCGTCCAGGGTGACGCTTTCCTGTTTAGCCAGCGGGTGCTTTTTATTGGCAATGGCAACCAGTGGGTTGCTGAGAAATTTTGCATTATTAGTAGGTATATCTTCCGGCAGGTGACTAAAGACATAAAAGTCGTCTTTTTCGTTAATCAGGCGATCAATAATCTGCTCGCGGTTTCCCACTTTTAGCTGCACATTGACCCCGGGGTACAGCTTGCTGAATGCACCCATAAGGTGCGGCGCAAAATACTTGGAAGAAGTGACCACGGCGAGTTTCAGGGTTCCCGCGGTAATGCCCTTCAAATTCGCGAGATCCATATCGAGCTTTTCGATTTGCCCTAATACCTGCTGGGCTGTATCTACAACTTTTAAGCCCGCTTCGGTAAAGCGGAGTTTTTTGCCAACCTGTTCGTACAAAGGTAGCTCTATGGCATCGGAGAGCTTTTTCAGTTGCATCGATACAGTGGGTTGAGCAAGATGCAGGTTTTCTGCGGCGGCTTTGATACTGCCGGTTTCGTGTACTTCCAGCAGGAGTTCCAGTTGCCTGAAAGTACCGATATGGGCATAGAGTCGGGATTTCACGTTTATCCACCGGTTCATCAAAATCAATAAATAGATAATAGTCTAATTTTAATATAGATTATATCTATTATTATCTAATCTTTAATTGTGCCATGATAAGTACTGTTATTCAGTAGTATTGAATTGGAGGTTAAATTGAAAGACAGACAGATAATTTTTGGTTTTGCTACCGGCACAATTGTCGCCTGCGCAGGTTTGGCGATTATCTCGTTTAGCCAGACCGGATGGAACCTGCTGTTAGTGGGGGTCGCACTGGTCGTTCTGGCGTCACTGGAGAAAGCAAAGTCAGCTAAAGCAGCACATAAAGTCAATATTCTCGATAGTGCACCACCCTGTCAAATAGGGGGTAAAGATCCTGCCGGAGTATAGCCAGTGATTGATATTGTTATCGCCTTTTTTGCCCTTGGCATTATTGCAAGCGTTGTTAAATCCCGTTTCGAGTTCCCCGCCGGATTATACCAGACGCTTTCGATTTTTTTGATGTTAGCCATAGGGCTCAAAGGTGGCATAGCCCTGGCAGATCACAGTAGTCCCAGTGTCGCTGGACAGGCACTGGTTGTGATTGCCTTTGGGCTGATGCTACCGTTTATCGCCTACCCTCTGCTAAGGTTTTTTGGTGGTTTGCCGCGCCAGGACTGCGCGTCCATCGCTGCACACTATGGCTCGGTTAGTGTGGGCACGTATGCCGTTGCGGTGGCCGTGCTGGAATCGAGAGGGATTGCCTATGAGGCCTACTTCCCATTGTTTGTTGTATTACTGGAAGTTCCCGCGATCGCGGTAGGTATTGTGATGGCAGATCGGTCTCTGTTGGCGAAATCCCGTAAGTTGGTACATGAGGTTGTGACGAGTCAGGGTATTTTGTTAATGAGTGGCGGTCTGTTGATTGGTTTTATCTACGGAGAGCACGCCGCATCAATAAAACCGTTTTTCCAGGATCTGTTTCACGGTGTACTGGCGCTGTTTCTGCTGAATATGGGCATGATAGCGGGTAAGAAGCTTGGGGAACTGAAAAACAGCAGTGTATTTATTCTCTCCTTTGGTGTACTGATGCCACTGATTGGCGCTATTCTCGGCGGGCTTACCGGTTCTCTGATCGGTTTGTCGACGGGAGGAGTTATTCTCTTGTCGGTGCTGGGCGCCAGTGCGTCCTATATCGCCGTACCTGCTGCAATGCTCGAAGCCCTGCCAAAGGCCAATCACAGCTTATCGATTACCTCCTCACTGGCGATTACTTTCCCTTTTAATGTGGTTGTCGGTATCCCGGTTTATGTTAGCTTGGTACAATGGCTGTCTTAAGTAGCTGTTATCAGAAACTGTCTAACGAAAATTGGGAATTTGAGAACATTTTATGAGTGTAGTTAATCGAGTCGAGATTATTATGGGCTCCCGCTCTGACTGGGCAACGATGAAATTAGCCTGCAAGCCTTTGCAGGACATGGAAATCGAGTTTGGTAAACACATTGTTTCGGCACATAGAACCCCTGAGAGGCTGTATGAGTTTGCACGCTCGGCCCATGAACGGGGGGTGCAAGTAATTATTGCTGGAGCAGGAGGAGCTGCGCACTTGCCAGGTATGACAGCGGCGCTGACCCACTTGCCAGTGATTGCAGTGCCGGTGGAAAGTAAAAGTCTGAATGGTATGGATAGCCTGCTTTCGATTGTACAAATGCCTAAAGGTGTGGCAGTAGCTACCCAGGCAATAGGCGAACCTGGAGCTTTTAATGCCGGTTTGATGGCCGCGCAGATTGTGGCTTTGTCAGATAGTAAAGTTGCAGAAAGATTGGTGGCGTGGCGCAAAAATCAAACTTTACAGGTTGCCGCAGAGGTGGAAGCATTGTGAGGCTTTCTGTAATCGGCGGTGGCCAGTTAGCGAGAATGATGGCCCTGTCCGGTATTCCGATGGGTCTGAAGTTTTCGTTTTTGCTCAAAGATGAAGAAAGTGATCGCTGCATCAAGGGCTTGGGGGATGCAGTGCGTTTTGACCCGAATGATGATGCAGAAACAATCTATCAGAAGCTTGGTTGTCCTGATGTGGTCACGATTGAGAGTGAAAACGTTGATGTTGAGCTTTTGCAAAATTTGAGCGAACTGGTCCCTGTAAGACCTGATGCGCCGATTGTACATTTATTAAAAAATCGTATTCACGAGAAAGAGTTACTCAGAAAAGTAGGTATTGATACGTCAAGATTCTTTTCCTGCCAGAACTATGCCGACATTGTTCGCAGTGCCAGGGAAATGACTTTTCCGTTTGTGATTAAGTCAGCAACGGGGGGTTATGATGGTAAGAATCAGTGGTTAATCAGAGAGGAAAGTGACCTCGATGATATTGGTATTCAAAAATTGGAAGGTGGCTGTATTGTAGAGGAATTCGTAGAGTTTCATCGCGAGCTATCCTTCATTGCGGTGCGCTCTGTCGATGGGGATATGAAATATTATTCCCCGGCGGAAAACGTGCATCAAAAATCTATTCTGTTATCGTCAGTAGCGCCGGCGAGAGAAGTGGACAATATGCTGATCGATATTGCCCACTCATGGCTTGCACAACTGATGCACGGGCTAAATTATGTGGGTGTGCTGGCGATGGAGTGTTTTCATACCACACGCGATGGCATGGATGCTTTGTTGGTTAATGAGCTTGCTCCGCGTGTGCATAACAGCGGTCACTGGACCCAGGCGGGTTGCCATACTAATCAGTTTGAAAACCATCTCAGGGCTATTCTTGGTCTGTCGATAGGTTCTACCGATGAAACAGGCTTTACCGGTATGTTGAATGTGCTGGGTAAGGAAGTGACTGATTTGAGTTGGCTTACAGAGCATACCTCGGTTCACACTTATAACAAGGAACTGCGCGAAAATCGCAAGATGGGCCACATCAATATAAACAGTCAGGATTACGAACAGCTGCTTGTTGAAATGACGAAAGTGTCGGATCAGTTGAATCAACAGACGGATCGGTTTGAGCAAGGGCAACAAAGGTAATATTGATCTAAAACTTACCATCAAAATCACTGGTGAACTGATCTCCATCAGCTTCAGCCCATTCCGGGTTATTACAACGTTTCACTTCCGGCATGTAGCGCGTGTAGCTTAGCAACAGGCGGGTTTTAATGTTGCTGACTTGCATGCCATGAGTATCTTCCTCGATATGCAGTAACCTGGAGCCGAGTTTACGAATTTCCTCGTCACCGGGTTGTACACATTCGTGATAGGGGTAGTCTGAAGGAATCAGTGCGCTGGTGTCTTCCCAGTACATAAAAGTTTCAAGCGTATCAGCAAAATATAACATGTCCACTTCGCCGTTGTGAGTGAGATCCAGCGCGCACATCTCGTAGATCATAAAACGGTCGCAGTAGAGGGTGTTGGGTTGTTCCGTAAGTTGCGGAGTCGAGCAACCGGCCAGCAGCAGGCTGGCAAATGTCCAGTAGAGCCAGTAACGATAGGATCTTGCGGACATGGTGATTCCGTATCAATAGCCAGTCAATAACCATATAAGTAAAGGGTTAAAAAAAGCCGTAGGGTTTGGTTAAGTTTTTGTGAAAAAAGGTCTTTCGGATGCTTTCATATCAGCCGGGATGCTCTACAATCAGCAAACCCCGTACGAGAGATACAGGATGACAAAATAACAGGCGGGGAAAGCGGATCAGTAGGGGGAGATAATTAATAATGAATCGGCAGCTGTGTTGCTATGTAGCAGCGCAGGTTTGTCATAGCACGCAGAGGGTATCTAATGGACAGATCTATACACGTTTTTTCCTGGTTGAACAGCGTTTTATTGTTGTTGCTGACACAGGCTTTGTTGGCAGCTCCGGTAGGCCCGATGAATTATCAGGGGCGTTTACTCGACGACCAGGGGGTTCCAGTCACAGGTAACTATGATTTTGTAGTGCGCATCTATGACGATGAAAGTGCGGGTACCTTGCAGTACCGGGAAACGCATACCGACGTAAATGTGAATGATGGCGTGTATGCTTTCAAAGTGGGTACGCAAACACCGGATGTGGGTACATGGGATCTCGATCTATGGCAGAACAACCTGAACAATCTCTATCTTGAATTGCAGGTAGGTACAGGGCCGGGTGAAATTCTTAGTCCACGTCACGAGCTGACCTCCGCCCCTCACGCGTTTACCGCGACCTTGGCACTGTCTGCCGATACGCTTGGTGCAAAAACTGCAGCACAGTATGACAATATTCTCGAGGGGATTTGTATTTCCAGTAAAGGCAAGTGGCTCGCTTTGTTGGAAAAATGTCTCGGTATCGGTGCAACCGTTACCTTGTCCGCATGGGACTTGATGGATGATGGTGCTGATTCCACGGACTACAGCAACCTGGATTTAACTGACGCAAACCTTGATGGCACCTGGTTTAATTGTGCTACCGGTGCAGCAGGGTGCCCGCCCGAGCCGATTGATTTCTCCGGTACGCTATTTAAAAACACCACGATACATATGCGCCGTCTTGGCGGTATCGACGGCAGTGTGAATGATTTTACCGGTGCGGTATTTGATGGCGCGATTTTAACTAACGGAATATCCAATCCGCCTTATATCAATTTGACCAATGCCACGATCAAGAATATGGACTTGTCTAATCTTGATTTAAGTAATGCAATCCTTGATGGTTTGTCTGCTGCAGAGCTTAGCGGCTGTCCGGCTGCGCTACCTGCATTATGGGCTTGTCTCGAACAATTTCCCTCTTCCGGGCGTTATTATCTGATTGGTCCGGGCGCGAATTTGTCCGCGGGGTCGGCTATTACTTCAGAGCGTTTTGGTGTCAGTTATCTAAATCTGCATCAAGCCGCTTTATCACAATACAACCCGGGCGGTGCAGTGACCGGAATTAATTTTGAAGGGACTTATATTACTCAGGATTTCCCTGCATCTTTGACGTTGGATAATGCAAATTTTTCCTATGCCACAATGAATGGAATTACCTTTGCGAACGACTTTACCGGTGGACAGGCTTTTATCAATGCAACATTAAAGAATGTTGAATTTCAGGCAACGGTATCGGTGGTGGATGGTTTAAGTTTTAAAAACAGCACACTTGATGACGTGCGCTTTTCGTTTACGATTGATCGCGATCCGCTTGATGGCCATGCCCTGAATTTCATTAATGCCAAATTAACCAATATCCGAGTAACACAGAATTACTCTTTGACCGCAGGATCAACATGTAATTTTAGTAATGCGGTAATCACTAACCTTGCAGACAACAAAAGCACAGCTAATGGTGGTTTGATGACCTGTGGTTCAGGCTTTTTTACTGAAACCTTCTTTTATGGGTTTCTGTTTGCCAAGGGTGCAGGCGGTGTTGACTTTACCGGTGCGCGTTTCTGGGGTGGGCATCTGAAAGGTGACTTTACCAGTACCACGCTGGATACCACGTCCTTTATTGGTGTGAATCTGCTCGGTGCTGACTTTACCAGTGCTACAGGCTCCAATTCCACCAAGGCAGGTGTGGTCTGGTACGGTGCAATCTGCCCGGACGGCTATCAGATTGCAACATTGACAGAAAACTGTGTCAGCCATAGTTGGCCCGCTCCGAACTAGTTCTCTAACGGGATGTTTGGCTGGATATTGACCAGACATCTTGATTGAATTCCAATCCAGTCTTTGCCAAATCACAATGCTTTTGTGTGTATAGTCACGCCTTCTTTTAATTGCTATCAGGGGGGAGTGACATGGCGCTAAGGAAATCAACAAAGCAACAGGCAAAGAAAAAAGTAGTAAAAAAGATTGCTGCAAAAAAGGTTATAAAAAAGAAAGCAGCAAAGAAAGCCGAACGCGATATTGAAAAAGCCTATACCACTAAGGCTTTTGCTAATAAATTACGCCGTCTTGCCGATGCCCTGGAAAATGGCAAACGTTTTCAGTTGCAGGTTGCCGGTGAAAGAGTCTCTGTACCGGCAAGTGCCACTTTTAATATTGAGCACGAGCGTGAAGGCAGCGAGGAAGAAATCGAATTTCAAGTCAAGTGGATTAATAATTAACGCACGCTTCATGGCTTGAAGCTAGTCTGTGGTTAAAGAGATACCTCGATAGTCTGAGTCGATGGGAAGGGTTTCGTTTCCGGTCTGTAACCTGTTGTCGAGTGGAAACATATCAAACCCGTCTACTGTTCCATCACTATCTGAATCTGAGCTCACAGGATTGAAGCCATAGGTGAGTTCTATATCATCGTTAATGCCGTCAATATCTGTATCAATACTTGCCGCATTGGTTGCGAGAGATGATTCCTGATTATTACTTAAACCGTCACCGTCGATATCAAGATCAAGATGGTTTGGGGTGAAGTCACCATCCAGATCGTTAAATAAATCTCTTGCGAGAATGATGCGGCTGTAACTTGTGGAGCCATTAGCGCCGACAAGAATATCCGGGTAGCCATCTGCATCAATATCCCCCGCTGCGCTAACAACCGTTGTATTAATAGATAGGTCTTCGTTAAAGAAACGGTATAGCGGTGCGCCATTGTAGCCACTATAAACTTTCACAAATGGTTTGTCAGAAATACTTTTTCCAATAACAATATCATCATAGCCATCACTATCAATATCACCTATAAAATCAATTGAAGTGGCAAAGCGCTCCCCATATTGCTCAGCACGAATTATATAGGCGATAGATGCATCAATACCGCTATACACATAGAAGCGGCCTAATTGAGAGTTAGGCTGACCAAAATATGGGTCGCCGATAATGAAATCCGGGTAGTTGTCACCATTGATATCGCCATTGGCTGCGATAATAGCTGTGGTGGAACTGCCATCTTCGGGGATTATTTCATAAAGAAGGCTGGCATCAATTCCGCTATAAATGCGAACTATATAGCGATGCGGCGGGCTGTAAGGGTGGAAATCACCGACTATAAAATCATCGTAACCATCCTGATTTATGTCTCCCGCCCCTGTCACTGAATTGCCATAGTAAGCGCTGTTGTCATTGGCAGAAATCTTGTAAATCTGATTGCCACTCAAACCATCGAAAACCTTGATGTAACCTGGTATTTGAATCCTCCAGTCAAAAGTAACGCCGATAATGATGTCATCATAGCCATCGGCATTGATATCTCCTGCATTGTTGACTGAATGACCAAAAAAATCCCTTTCTTGTTCACCATAGAACGCCATTAATTCAGAGCCATCTGCACCACTGTAGAGAATGGCTTTGCCTGCGAGATAGGCAACTGTGCTGTCCCAACTGGCGCCGATAATAAAATCGGCATAGCCATCTTTGTTGATATCTCCTGCGGCCGCAGCGGAGGCGCCAAAGTGATCAGATGAGCCTTCCGGGTTCTCGCCATAAAGCGTATATAGAGTAGATGCATCATAACCGCTAATCACTTTGGCAGATGAGGCGCCACCATATAAATTTAGCTCGGCTGTGATAATAAAATCATCATACCCATCAGCATTGATATCTCCGAGCTCATTTATTACTGTGCCAAATGAAGAGCCATTTAGTGAATCTAAAGTACGCCACCAATAGGGTCTTTCATCAGGGTCGTTAATGTCTGTGCCTGCAAGTATTTCTTCACTATCAATGCTGCCATCGCTATCAGTATCTGTTGCATGGGAAAAACTTGCCAGGCTGATGGCGAGAAAAAAAGCAGGAACATTGGATAGTCTGACCATCATGGCTTTTCTGTACCTCAATGTTGCTGTTTGTTATTTATGCCAGAACCGGGACATTATACCTGCTTTCAATTATCCTGCAAACAGAAATAATGGATTTTTGTTTAAAAATCAATGGCTTACAGGATTTTCAGGCCTGTTTTTCAATAGGGCTTTAAGGGTTTATACTAGTCTGCAATAACTAGAAACAGAAAACCCGAAAATGACTGGACTTTCATATCACAGGGATAACCCTTCAGGCTTTTCTACACTTAAAGGCTTCACAAAATGCTGTGCGATGATGTGCCTGTTGCTGGCCTGCCAGTATGTATGGGCAGGAGATAGAGATGGTGATGGTGTTGAAGATGCTGCGGATAACTGTTGGTTGCAGTCTAATGCTGGACAGGTGGATCATGATGGTGATGGCATTGGCACGGCCTGTGATTCGGATAGTGATAATGACGGCATGCCGGATGCCTGGGAAGCGAGCTACGGTTTTGATCAGATTGATCCGGTAGATGCAAGCCTGGATGCCGATAGTGACGGCGCGACAAATTTGCAGGAATACCTGGCTGGAACTGATCCATTGCTCGCGGAGGATGCGGATAGCGATGGTGTTACGGATGCGCTGGATAACTGCCCGAATAAAAGTAATGCCGGTCAGGTAGATCATGATAATGATGGTATCGGTAGTTCTTGTGATCCCGACCCGTATGTAGCGTTGGATACCGACAGTGATGGCATCACGGATATACTGGATAACTGTCCTGCCAAGAGTAATGCCGGTCAGGTAGATCATGACAATGATGGTATCGGTACTTCCTGTGATACGGATGATGATAACGATGGTATGCCTGACGATTGGGAGAATTCCTGGGGGCTAAACCCGTTTGATGCAACTGACGCATTGCTCGACCCCGATAACGATAACCTGATACATGTGCACGAATATCTGACTGGGACCAATCCGTTTGATCGTGATACTGACCACGATGGTTTGTTTGATGATGTGGATGCTAATCCATTGATTGCGGATTTAGTGTCGGTGACATTCTATGGCAATAATGGTGATTATCTGGGAGCGGGTGTAAGTAGTGCCGGGGATACCAATATGGATGGTTACGATGATTTTGCCATCAGTGCCCCATATTATACCGAGGTGGGAGTTGGGGCAGTTGGGGGCGTGACTATAT
Organism: Pseudomonadales bacterium; assembly: GCA_028280345.1. Lineage (GTDB taxonomy): Bacteria > Pseudomonadota > Gammaproteobacteria > Pseudomonadales > UBA7239 > JANQLY01. The sequence goes on from JANQLY010000015.1 coordinate 38,546, forward strand.
ATAGTGGTGCTGATAATACTGTGCTGTATCAGTTTTATGGCCCAACAGCCAGTTCCAATTTGGGGGAAGGAGGGATTAGCCACGCCGGTGATATTAATGGCGATGGTGTTCCTGATCTGATTGTCGGCGCCAGTAATATAGAAGGCGATCAACAAGGAGATGCACTGGTGTTCAGCGGTGATGATGGTAGCCAGTTGTATCACTTTCCCGGTACAAATATTGGGGATGGGGCGAATAAAGTCAGTGGTGCCGGTGATGTTAACGGTGACGGTTATGCAGATTTTATTGTTGGTGCGCGTGCTTCGGATGAAAATGGCACCAGGGCTGGCAGTGCGAGAGTCTATAGTGGTTATGATGGCACTGTGTTGCATACTTTTCTCGGTGATAGTAGCTATGACGCATTTGGCTATGCGGTGAGCGGAGCAGGTGATGTTAACAATGATGGCTATAGCGATGTCATTATTGGTGTCCCAGGGGATGATAATAATGGAAATGCCTCTGGCAGTGCCTGGGTCTTTAGTGGTCTGGATGGCACAGTGCTTTATACCTTTGAAGGTGAGAAAGCTAATACTGGTTTGGGGTATGCAGTCAGTGATCTCGGTGATGTGAATGGTGACGGTTATGATGATCTGCTGGTCGGTGTGCCAACAGATGATGAAGGTTATATTGACCGGGGTAGTGTCAGTGTTTTTAGTGGTATCGACGGTAGCTTGCTTTACAAACACTATGGTGAGCTTGATCAGGATTTTTTTGGTAATAGTGTCAGCGGGATTGGTGATTTAAACGGTGATACTTATCCTGACTATATTGTAGGAGCCCGTGGCTATAATTTAAATACCAATCAGGTACTGAATGTCGGTAGTGTAAGCGTTTTTAGTGGTGTGGATGGTTCGTTATTGTTTACGTTAACTGGAAGTACCGCTTATGAAGAGTTTGGTCATGCTGTCAGTGGTGCCGGTGATGTTAATGGTGATGGACTGGATGATTTTATTGTGGGAGCGCCGTATTACGGCAGTGATAACCAGGGCCGTGCGACGGTATTCTTTGCGCCTTTTGTTGATGTCGACCTGGATGGTATGCCTGATGCCTGGGAGAATCGTTACGGCTTTGACCCGATGGTTGATGATAGTGCCAATGATGATGATGGCGATGGTTTGAGCAATCTGGAAGAATTTCGGCAAGGTCTGGATCCGTGGATGCCTGATGACATAGATGGAGACGGTGTTGGCGATGGTGATGATAACTGCCCGCTATTGGCAAATAGCGATCAGAGCGACGCAGACATGGATGGTTTGGGTGATGTGTGCGATAGCGATGACGATAACGATACGATGCCGGATGATTGGGAACTGGCTAATGGCTTGAACCCTTTGCTGGATGATGCAATGGCTAACCCGGATGGCGATACGTTTACCAATCTGCAGGAATATGTACAGGGAACTGACCCACAAGTATTTGATGTAGATACCGATGGTGATGGTATTCCGGATGTTATCGATAGCGATGACGATAACGATACGATGCCAGATGATTGGGAGCTGGCTAATGGCTTGAATCCATTGCTCGACGATGCGCTTGATGATCTGGATGGCGATACACTGACGAATTTGCAGGAATACCAACTCGGTTCCAATCCGAATAACAGTGATACCGACAGTGATGGCATTGCCGATGCGGATGAAGCAGGTTATGGCACGGATATTCTCAATGCCGACACCGATCGCGATACGATTGTCGATGGTTGGGAAGTGCAAATGGGCGATGATCCACTGGTGCCTCGCTATGGTTTTGAAATGGCGCACCGTGAATATATGTTTGATGATTTCTCGTTCTACAATTATCTGGGGCAGAGAGTCAGTTCCTCGCGTACCTGCATTAAAGACGATACACCTCTGGGCAAATGCTGGTCGAGTCAGCCTTATGCTATTACCTGGGAGTTTGGAGGTTTGCCAGAAGATGAGGTTATACAGCAAGCGATGATGATGGATGTGCCTGTGTATCCTGAAGTAGTAATAACGAGTGATAACGGTGGCTTTAATCACTACGGTGATATTGCTAATGGCGGTTATGTGGATGGAGAGTTTACTACTCAGTGTGATATTGCCGGAACAGCCTTACACTGTGATGTAATTGAGGTGCATCATCGCCGCTGTATAAACTGTGGTGGCGCTGTGCCCAGTGTATTTATGCAGCCAGGTGTTATGAACAATACTCTGGATATAGATCTCTCGGATCGAGCGCTGCAGGTAGGCGCCAATGAGATGATGACCTGTGCGATTCTTGATGTGGTGCCGACACGTGTGCAATGTTGGGAAACGCCAATCGATTGGTCTGGTACTTATGTGAGTGCAAGCAATAATGTGAATTACACCTTGCACGGTATCTCTGCGCGTAACTTGCCGATATACCCCGAGTTATTCTTTGATGCCGATAAAGACGGTTTGCCCAATGAGATAGACCCGGATGATGATAACGATGGCTATAACGATAAGGACGATATGGCGCCGTTTAATCCGTTTGTGGTTGGCGATATCGATCTTGATAACGATGGTGATATAAATAGCATAGATATTGATGACGATAATGATGGTGTTGATGATGTGAGTGATGCATTTCCATTTGATCCCTTGCGTTCACTGGATGTAGATAATGATGGTATATCCGATAGCGAAGATAATTGTTTAAATACAGCAAACTTTCTGCAATCGGATTTTGATGGTGATGGCCAGGGTGACGCCTGTGATAACGATGCTGATAATGATGGCATGGATGATGATCGCGATAACGATGGCATCCTCGACAATGTTGATACTGATAATGATAACGACGGGGTAGCTGATATTGATGATTTCTATCCTTATGATAGTCAGCGTGCCTACGATTCAGACTACGACAATATCAGTAGTGTCAATGATCCGGATGATGATAGTGATGGTATGGACGATGCGTGGGAGTCAGCAGTTGGGCTAGATCCAACCGATTCAGATGATGCGCTTCTGGATACAGACGGTGATGGCAAGGCTAATCTCGATGAATTTTTTGCTGACACTGACCCGATGACTATGGATCAGCAACCCTGGTGGCGATATACCCTCCATGGAGAGTCTGCCGGGGATGATTTTGGTGAAGCGGTGGCAGGTGGTGCAGATGTCAACAACGATGGCTATGATGATTTTATTATCGGAGTTCCCGACGATGATACGCAGGGCACTAATGCCGGAAAAGCAGTTGTGTTTAGTGGCGTTGGAGGCAATGTACTCTATGAGCTGTTTGGAGAAGGAGGTAACGATCAGCTTGGTGGTGCAGTTGCACTGGCGGATATTAATAATGATAACTATGCTGACGCACTGGTAGCGGCTCCCTTCAAGTACCTCAGCGATAACCGTGGCCGGATTTATGTTTACAGTGGTGAAAATGGTTCACTGTTATACCAGGTGGATAGTGATATTGACCTAGATGTGCTTGGGCTTACTTTATCAGAAGCTGGTGACGTCAATAACGATGGCTACATTGATTTTATTGCGGGAGCGCCGGGTTCCGATGTTAATTATCCGAGCAGTGGTAGTGCCCGGGTGTTCAGTGGTATTGATGGCGCCATACTCTATACCTTTCATGGTGTGGCAGCGGATGATGGTTTTGGTTATGCGGTAAGTGGTGCTGGTGATGTCAATGGTGATGGCTATAGTGACTTGCTTGTCGGTGCGAGAAATAATGATTTTGTCGCCGGTCAGGCGGGCAGTGCGAGTATCTTCAGTGGTCAGGATGGCTCTCTGCTACATGTGTTTTATGGTAATAATAGCGGTGATCTATTTGGATATTCCGTCAGTGATCTCGGTGATGTTAACGGCGATGGTTACAGTGATGTGGTTGTCGGTGCGTTGTGGGAAGATGGGGCTTATCCTTCAGCTGGCAGTGCCCGGGTCATTAGTGGTAATAGCGGCAATGAACTCTATACCGTTTATGGTCAGTTAGGTTCATCCGAGTATGCCACCTCCATCGACAAACTCGGTGATATTAACGGTGATGGCTATGCGGAGTTTATTGTCGGTGCACGATCCGAACCACAGGGGGGCGCCGTGTATCTGTACAGCGGTCACGATGGTGAGTTGCTTTACAAACTGGTAGATGATGGTCCACAAGGTGGAGCCTTTGGTATGGCAGTCAGTCAAATTGGCGATATTGATGGTGATGGTTTGACAGATTTTATTGTTGCTGACAGTTGGGATGACCTTGGTCAACCGAATAGCGGCTCTGTGACAGTTTATACGGCTGCGGGTCTACTCAACGACAGGGATGTGGATGGCTGGATCAATAGTGCTGACTGGGACGATGATAATGATGGGGTTGTGGATATTATTGATAGTGACCCTCTGGATAATACCAATAGCACAGAATTAAAACTCGATTTGCAGAACGACTATCGTGGTTCGCAGCAATCGTCCAGTTTTGCCCCCTGAGTCAGTCTTATTTACGAGACCCGGAGTCTCTTTGCGTTAATACGGTTTTCCATGCTAATCTGCCGCCACCCTTTATGGGTTAATGCAGCCTGAATGACGTATATTATTTTAATAAATGCCAAAATTATCAGCCGTTTTATTTTGTTGCTTGCTACTGGCAAGTTGTGGGGAACCAAAGCCGAGAATTGATTACAGCGGCCCGGTAGCTGGCTGGCCAGAATTTGGTAATACTGACGGTACCCGTTTTTCCCCGTTAACCCAGATTACTCCTGGCAATGTTGCTGCATTGGAACCAGCTTGGGAATATCACACCGGTGATTATGCAGGTGCCCGCGACGATGCGGGTCAAACCTCGTTTTCTGCCACGCCGATTCTTGATAACAATACCCTTTATTTTTGCTCGGGCCTGAGTCGCCTGTTTGCGGTTGATGCGGAAACCGGGCAGGAGCGTTGGGTCTATGATGCCGAGCCGGAACATGAAGCGATTGAGTGGACCAAAACCTGTCGGGGTGTAGCGCTATGGAAAAGTAGAGAAGGCCAAGGAGTCTGCAAGCGCCGTCTGTTTATGGGCACGCTGGATGGTGGACTTGTGTCTGTGGATGCGCAGACCGGCAAGGCCTGTGCTGATTTTGGCGAGAGCGGGCGTGTAGATATTACCGCCGGGCTTGGTGATGTTCGTCACAATGAGGTACGTATAACGTCAGTGCCTGTAGTTTACGGTGATCTGGTGATTAGCGGTCATATGGTGGCGGACTTTTCTCGCGCCGATTCTCCGGGTGGCGTGATTCGCGGTTGGGATGTGCGCAGTGGAGAATTGCGTTGGGCCTTTGATCCGGTGCCGCCGGGTACCAGGCCTTTGCCGGATAATCCTGACGGTTCGCCAAATTTTCATCGCGGTACGGCCAATGCCTGGTCGATTTTGACAGTGGATCAGCAGCGCGGCATTGTCTATGTGCCGCTGGGTAGCGCGAATATCGATTATACGGGCGGACATAAAAAAGATATGCCGGTTGATGTAGATTACTACGCGAATTCACTTGTGGCACTAAATGCCCTGAGTGGTGAAGTGCTGTGGTCCTTTCAGGCCGTACACCACGATCTGTGGGATTTTGATATGTCGGCACAACCCTCGCTAATCGAAGTGTGGAAAGAGGGTGAAGCAATACCTGCGGTTGCCCAGGCTACCAAGATGGGGCATTTGTTTTTATTGCATCGCGAAACCGGAGAACCCCTGTATCCGGTAGAAGAGCGCCCGGTGCCACAGACTGATGTAGCGGGCGAATACACTTCGCCCACCCAGCCGTTCCCAACGTTTCCACCACCGCTACATCCTGGCAAACTGGAACCGGAAGATGCATGGGGCTTTACGTTTTACGATAAAGGTTACTGCCGCGACAAGCTGGCCACACACCGCAACGAAGGTATATTTACCCCGCCGAGTGAGCGCGGCAGTATCCACTATCCTGGTATGGCTGGCGGTTCCAACTGGGGTGGCGTGGCCTTTGATCCCGAGCGCCGCTGGCTCGTGCTCAATCAAAACGAGGTGGCGAGTGTGAAAACCGTGCTGCCTAAAAATCAGTTTCCCCATGGGGAAATACCTGAGGAATTCTGGCCGATGGAAGGGACAGACTTTGCCGTGAAATTCGAGTTGTTGTTGTCCCCGTTTGGTGTGCCATGTTTTGAACCGCCCTGGGGTACTCTGATGGCGGTAAGTCTGGATACAGGAGAGAAAGTCTGGGAAGTGCCGTTTGGTACAACCCGGGATATGGTACCTGGCTTATCCGTACTGCCATTTGGTCTTAATTATGGTCTGCCCAGTGCTGGTGGGCCCATCATTACTGCTTCCGGGCTGGTGTTTATTGGAGCGAGCCTCGACAACTATTTACGTGCCTACGATATCGAAAGCGGTGAAGAATTATGGCGCGGGCGCTTGCCAGCGGGTGGGCAGGCCATCCCGATGACCTATCGCCTTGCTGCCGATGGCAAGCAGTATGTGGTAATCGCAGCAGGCGGCCACAGTGCCATGCACACCAAACTTGGTGATAGCCTGATTGCCTATGCTCTGCCTGATTAAATCCTGAGAGTGAATAAAACTGCTGTCTTAAGTCCTGTTCGCCTGTGTGTTTAATGGCCAGTGGACATTTGTAACGTCCTTATCTAAAGTAGCTACTTTAACTTACCAGCATCAGGAATTGGGGATGAATCAGTCTACTACTGCGCGGCGCGTCTTTTTAATTACTCCTATCGTCTTTTTATTAGGAATATTGGCTTCCTGTAGCAAGGAAGAGCCAGCATCCGCTGCGCCGGGCACCAAGCCGGTAAAAACCATGCAGGTTACCGGTGGTGATAAAGCGGCTGTGCGCCAGTTTCCCGCCCGTGTTGAAGCTATCAAAACTGCTGATCTCGCCTTCCAGGTGCCGGGGCAGGTCGTAGAGATTCCGATCAAGGAAGGGCAGCCGATTGCGCAAAATGCTGTTGTGGCAAAACTTGATGCAACGGATTACGAAATTGTTCTGCGTGACAAGAAAGTGAATCTCGAGACGGCGAAGAAAAACCTTGAGCGTGGTGAAAAACTGTTGCCCGATGGTTTTATTTCACAAAAAGATTATGACCAGTTAAAAAGTCGTTATACCAGTGCCAGGGCCGATCTGGAAGCGGCACAGCAGAATGTTGATTACACAGTGTTGCGCGCGCCATTTAATGGTGAGGTAGCAAGAAAGCTGATTGAAAACTATGAGCAGGTACAAGCTAAACAGGTGGTCTTCACAGTAACTGATCGCTCCAAACTTGAAATCAAGGTTAACCTGCCAGAACGCCTGGTGCAGCAAATCAGACCAAAAGGAGAAGGCGCATCGGCTAGAACACAGCCCCGTGTGACCGCCGTGTTTGATACCAAACCGGAAAACCAGTATCCGGTTAAGTTTGATTCTTCTTCAGCCAAGGCGGATGAAAACACCCAGACCTTTGAAGTGACTTTTATTATGGATGCGCCTAGGGATATCAATTTGCTGCCGGGTATGTCCGCCACCTTGTATGCGGATTTAACCGGTGTCTTAATACCCGGAGGTAGTATCTTTAATGTACCGGTACAAGCAGTTATTAGCGATAACCAACTTGACGGTACGGTTTGGGTAGTCGCTGAGGATATGACGGTACATCCGAAGCCGGTGACAGTGGGACAGATGTTTCAGGGCATGATTGAAGTAACGTCCGGTCTTGAGCCAGGTGATCGTATTGTGACTGCCGGCGTACCCTTCCTGGTTGAAGGTATGAAGGTAACCTTGTTGCCTGATGATGAGCAGCCACAGTAATTAATCAAACAGGAAGCGTACTATGAATATCGGTGAATATTCGGTAAAGAATAAGGTTGTCTCCTGGTTGTTTGTCATCATCCTTGTGGGTGGTGGTATCACGGGCTTTGACAAGATGGGCAAGCTGGAAGATCCGGCTTTTACAATTAAAGACGCCAAGATCATTACTTATTATCCGGGTGCTTCTGCGATACAGGTGCAGGAAGAAGTTGCTTACCACATCGAAGATGCCTTGCAGTTATTACCGCAAATCAAGGAAATTGATAAAAGTATTGCCCGTCCTGGTGTGTCAGATATTACGGTCTCGTTTCAGGATAAATATCGTGCTGAAGATTTTCCAAATATCTTTGATGAACTGCGGCGCAAAATCCAGGATATGAAACACAATCTTCCACCCGGAGCGATGGATCCGATTGTGGTGGATGACTTTGGTGATGTGTACGGAGTTTATTTATCAATTACCGGTGATGGTTATAGCTATCGCGACCTGGAAGACTTTACTGAACAAATGAAACGACAGCTGGTGCTGGTTGATGGCGTTAGTAAGGTGGTTGTTGGTGGTATTCAGGAAGAAGTGGTTTATGTAGAAATCTCCCGTGCCAAACTCGGTGAACTTGGCCTGTCTTTATCACATATTGTTGATACGCTGGCGACACAGAATACCGTGGTGCAGGCGGGCCATGTTGAAGTGGATGGTGAATACATCCGCATTAGCCCTACGGGTGAATTTACTTCGGTTAAACAAATGGAAGACTTGTTGATCAGTTCCGAAGATAAAAAACTAATCTTCCTTAAGGATATTGCTGAAGTTAAACGTGCCTACAAGGAAGTGCCGAGCAAGATGGTCTTTAGTAATGGCAAGCCGGCACTGACAATGGGGATTTCCATGCAGTCCGGGCGCAATGTGCTTGAAGTTGGCGCAAAATTAAAACAGCGCATGGATGAGCTGCAGTCCACCATTCCGATTGGCCTGGAGTGGCACCAAATTTATAATCAACCGGTTGAAGTTGATAAGTCCATCAGTGGTTTTATTATCAGTGTAGTGCAGGCATTGGTTATCGTGATTATTGTACTGCTGTTTTTTATGGGCTTGCGTACCGGTTTGATTATTGGTGCGGTACTGTTGATTACAGTAGCCGGGACACTGTGGATCATGGAAATGTTTGCTATTGAGCTGCAGCGGATTTCCCTCGGCGCGCTGATTATCGCGTTAGGAATGCTCGTGGATAATGCGATTGTTATTGCCGAAGGTATGCTGGTGCGAATTCAGAAAGGTGAAGACCCGGTAAAAGCCGCCGGGGAAACGGTGAGTAAAAGTATCTGGCCGTTACTCGGTGGCACGATCATCGGTATTCTTGCTTTCTCTGCGATTGGCTTATCCCAGGATTCTACGGGTGAATTTGCCGGTTCACTGTTTTACGTTATTCTGATTTCGTTAATGCTAAGCTGGTTTACTGCAATCAGTACGACGCCAATGTTGTGCGCTATGTTGCTAAAACCGTCAAAAGACGATGATGTTGACCCCTATGGTGGTAAGTTGTTTCAAATGTACCGCAACTTTGTTGGTCTTGCCGTACGACAACGCTGGGTTACGTTAATGATCGTTGTGGGCGTGTTCGTGTCAGCGCTGATTGGTTTTGGTTTCGTGAAGAAGAGCTTTTTCCCGAGCTCCAACACGCCGATGTTCTTTGTCGATATCTGGGAGATACAGGGAACAGATATTCGCAAAACCGCTGAAGATACTCTACAGGTTAGTGAGTTTTTGCGTGAGCAGCCAGGCGTGGTTGCAACACACTCTTTTGTTGGAGGGCCGCCGGATCGTTTTACGCTGGTTTATACTCCCGCAGATGCTTCAGCGGTTTATTCGCAGATTATTGTGAAAACCGAGACGCTACAGGATATTCCACAAATCTGGGAAAATGTGGAAGCCTATATGAAAGAAAACCTTGCCCATACCGATCCGCTGATTAAATCGCTGCGTATCGGCCCTGGTCGGGATAGCAAGATTGAGGCGCGCTTCCATGGCCCTGACCCGACGGTGTTGCGGAATCTCTCCGCGAAAGCTGAGGCGATTTTGCGCGCTGACCCTGAGTCAAAAGAAGTGCGCAATGACTGGCGCTCCCCGGAAAAACTGATTCAGCCGGTATTTAATGAAAAAGTGGCGCGCACCTTGGGTATCAGCCGTGAAGAACTTGCCGATGCATTGAATGTGGCATTTGAGGGTAAGCAGGTGGGTATGTATCGTGAAGGTATTCGCCTGTTGCCGATTTATGCGCGCTCGCCCGATGAGGAGCGCAAGGAAGTGGGTAATATCGAAGATATCCAGGTGTGGAGTCCGGTACTGAATACAGCGATTCCGGTTTCTCAGGTGGTCGAGCGTTTTGATACGGTTTGGGAAAACACCGTAGTGCGCAGCCGCGATCGTATGTTAACGATTATTGCATCGGCGAACCCCACTGTTGAACTGGCCACACCGTTGTTTGATCGTGTGCGGCCAAAAATCGAAGCGATTGAACTACCACCGGGCTATTCTTTCAGTTGGGGTGGTGAATACGAAGACTCTAAAAATGCCAACGAAGCTTTGGCAAAGTCGTTACCAATGGGTTTTCTTATGATGATTATCACCAGTATTTTGCTGTTTGGTAAGTTGCGTCAGCCCTTGATTATCTGGCTCACAGTGCCACTGGCCATTATCGGGATTACGGCGGGTTTGCTTGGTTTCCGCGGCGCATTTGATTTTATGGCGGTGCTCGGTGCGTTAAGCTTGATTGGCCTGCTGATTAAAAATGCGATTGTATTGATTGAGGAAATTGATCAGCAGATCGATAGTGGTAAGGAAGCCTATACGGCAATACTGGATTCGGCGGTCAGTCGTATGCGACCGGTAATGATGGCGGCTACAACTACCATACTCGGTATGATTCCGCTGTTGCCCGATGTGTTCTTTGTCAATATGTCGATTACGATTATGGGTGGACTGGCATTTGCGACGGTGCTGACGTTGATTGTAGTGCCTGTTCTCTACGCTGTTTTCTTCAAGGTACCGAACCCCAAATAGGATCCACCCGGTTGTTTGGTGCAGTGATTATTGGTGAAAGTGCCTGAAAACCTCAAGCACAGCAGTCGGGTCTTCAATATGCGGGTAATGACCTAGTCCGGATAGTTCTGTGATATCACCCTCGGGAAATAGCTCCCGATAGCGCGTTAGCAGTGAGCGCCCGGAGATCGGGTCTTCCGGACCAACCGCCAGCTTCAGAGGAATGTCAGTCTGTTGCATCGCTTCAAGCCAGCGTCGGCGCAGCAGTCGCCGCTCGCGCATATAGCCCATCAGTTTCGGCAAACGCAAACGGCCCTGTTGCAAATTCATCAGATACCAAAAACCCTGCCAGTCATCATCACCTGGGGCAGTGTTCGGGCCAAAGATCTTGTTAAAGCCCGCGCGAGTGGTTTCTTCAGTGGCCAATTTCATCATTAGATAGCCGAGTGGTGTGGCGAGCAGTTTCTGGCTAAGCAGCGCTTTGTGCGATTCCGGGAACAGGCCACCGTTCAAAAAACAGATACTCTCCAGCGTATAGCCTTCAAGCATAAATTTCTGCAATACAAAACGTGCCAGCAACTCCTGGGCCACGGAATCACCGTAATCGTGGGCAAGGATATGGCAGTGGCTAATTGAGAGTTTGTCCAGTAAATGCTCATGCAGGCTGGCCTGTTCAAGCAAGCTGTAAAAAAAACGTTTTGGTTTGTCGCTAAAACCGAGGCCGATCATATCCAGCGCGATCACTCGATAATCGCTGATTAGCGATGGCCACAGTTTGTGCCAGTCCCAGCTGGAGGTGGGTAAACCGTGAATACAGAGCAATACAGGCTTGTTGTCAGCGACTTCCGGAGCGCTGTCGATATAGAAAATACTCAGCCCTTTATAATCGAGCCACGCACCGTGTTCTCGCCATTCAGTAGGGGTCATTTGCAATGATCATATTCGCTGAAATGCAGTTGAGGCAGTGTAGCGAATAATCTGCGGGAGAAACAACAAAAGAAACAGCAGACAGAAAGCAAAAAGCCGGCTTATGCCGGCTTTTTATGGAGTTTCTGGAAACTCTTGCGGTGCGACTATCTAGGCCGCATCTTCCTGCGGAGCTACGTCGTTTTCGCTATTTTCTTCAGCAGGCTTCAGTTTTTCAAGTTCCGCTTTCAGACTTTCGTTTTCCTGCTTGAGGCGGAAATTTTCGTTTTTGGTTTCCTTGTTGGTCTTGTTCAGAAGTTCATTGGCTTTGGTCTGCTCCTGAAGTTTTTTCTTGGTGTCAACAAGGTTCTTTTTCACCTTGGCGGCGTCAAACTGTTTGAGGTCCTTGACTTCAGACTTGAGACTGCCAGCTTCTTTTTGCAGCTCTTTTGCGCGAGCCTTGTGCTTATCCGCCTCGGTCTGGGCTTTTTCTGCGCGATTGCCCAGCTCGCGATTGGCTTGCTCAAGGCGCTTGAATTCATTGGCATTTACCGACATGTCGGAAATAGTGGCCAGCTGTTTTGCAACAGTCGCTTCGAGTTCTTCAATTTTTTTGCTAAGTGCTGCGGCCTTTTCGGCTTCGATTTGGAGTTTTTCTTCGTATTGGGTTTTCAGATCATTTTCGATACTAATCAGAGCTTCGAGTCTTTCAACGGCTGTCATAGACTGGATTACCTTTAATTTGTTGGTTGGTCAGAAATGAGAAACGGGCTAACAATGTATTCAGAAAGTGTTCACCCAGGCACAGCTTCTGTGCGGCGGCAATTTTACCAGGCATGTCCCGGAAGTCAATTGCGGGGCTGCCGAATTGAGGATAACCGCAATAATTTCTGCCAATTCAGGATTTAATAGCGTAGTCCTTGCTGTGGGGAGGTACGTAATTGGATGGTCCGAACAGAATTTTGCAGCGTGTTAAGCCATCTTTGTTCATACGAAGCTCGTAGATAAGCTGGGCAAAGCCCGAGAGCGCGAGTCTGACAGGGTTCTGATGCAGGGTAGGGGAGCCGATAAGTCCGACGGCGGGCTTTTTCTCACGCACCGGGGCAAACGTACCAAACAGCTTGTCCCACAAGAAGAAAAAGCCGCCGCCGAGATTAATCATATTAACCTTGCGATTCTGGCCCTTGCCCCGACCGCCGAGGATGACCGCATCCTCTTCTTCGGCCGAATGGTGCATATAGTGGTAGATACCGCTGCCAAAGACCATACTGCCAAATTTGATCAGGCGGTTATTTTTCACTTTGTCGTAAAACACATCGGAATGACCAAAGATTTCGGTGAACATCAGGATACTGTTGAGTACAAATATTTCCAGATACAGAGGTTCTGCATGGAACAGTTTGGTGATAGCTGCAAATATGAAGGTATAGGGTAAAAAGAACAGAATAAACAATGGAAAAGCAAAAAATACTGCGGCCGTAGACATCTGGCAGAGGTTCGGCGACATATGATGGTGGCGGTGGAATAACAGCCAAAACACACGGGACTCATGGCCCAGACGGTGTAGCCAGTAGTGGACAAGTCCGGCCATCATAAATACACACAGTACAGCGGCAATCGCCGGCATCTCGACGAGGGTGGGTATATGCATCATCACCCATTGATGAGCAGTCTGGATCAGGTTGGCCATTAACAGCCAGCCATCACTGAAATCGTAACCGACGAGTACAAACCCGAGCCCGATAAGCCCGAGAAATAGCGGGATAGACAGTGCGCCAACGGTGTTGATAAGCATAAACAGCGGGATGATCTGGATGGGAAATTTTTTGCCGAAGGTTTTTTCGTAGCCGAAGTAACTCCAGAACATTACGCCGGCACGGAAGGCGACCAGAAAAATCAGGTAGAGACCAAACAGTGTGGCATACCAGCGGTTTGGTCCGGAAAGCTGATCAAACACGAGGGCTTTAAGTGGTTCAGTGGATGGGTCATCACCGAGTCCGGGCCCGAGATACACGAGGTTGTGCCATAGGAAGGTGAACTGATAGCTAAATAGCAATACAAAAAACACCGCAAACACATTGACCAGCCAACGGTACTTTTCCGAAATACCCGTCATCTCCTTTTCCCAGAGAATCGCGAGTAGCTTGCTGCCGCCTGTGGTGGTTGAGTCTGACATGATTGAATACAGTTTAAATCTTTGCTTTTCCAGTCCCGGTTTTTACAGTCTATGCGAGATATTACAGCGGTCGCATTACGCAGTTCCCGTTGAATTATCTCTGTGGCTTGTGCCCTTATCGATGCCAAGCCAGTATTTAAAGGGCGAGAGAAACTGTAGCCAGTAAGATTTCCAGATGGAGTGCTCGCGCTGCCAGCGAGGAATATTTTCATGGGAATATAGACCAAGCTTGTCCGGACCGCGGGTGTGGGGAAGATAGAGTGTGCCAAAAATTAAATCCCAGATGACGGTTGGGCCCGAATAGTTACTGTTGGCCTCGCGAATGTCCTGGGAGTGGTGAAAGCGATGGTGATCCTGGGTGTAGAGAATATAGTTAAACCACTTTGTGTTATAGCGTGCATTGCTGTGCACGATAAAACCGACAGCGCTGTTGTAAAGCATATACAACAAGAACACTTCATGGCTGACCCCGAGAGGAATTAGCACAATCAAACGCGGCCCGGAGTTTAAAAAATGCTCCAGCATATGCATCTTTGCTGCGGCGGACCAGTTGAGTTCTTCAAGGGAGTGATGAATTTTGTGCAGCGCCCAACCCTGATGCCACTCGTGCAAACAGCGGTGTGTCCAGTAGTTAAAAAAGTCTGTGAGTAGGAAAATTACGACCAATTGCGGAAACCAGTGCCAGTGGTGGGGCCAGAAATCGACGCCGAGGGTTGAGCGATCCAGGAGCAGACCAAATAGCGCAATGAACAGAGCGGTTAAAACGACTTTGACAATAAACTCCTGAAAGATAAACGAGGTAGTCATATAAAGCACGTTAAGTCGGGTATTCTTAAAACTTTGTTCGGAGGATTTTGCACGCCACTCTGCGCGAAATGGCAGGGTTTGCTCGAACAAAATAACGAGGGCCAACATCAATGTGGTTGCACTCATGGAAGCGAGAAAAAGATTGCCGTCGCTGTGGTGAAACACGAGCCAGCCAAGCGCCGGGCAAGCAAAGGCAATTAACGGGTAGGTAAATAAAGCAGCGATATCGCCAACGGACTTAGGCATGACTTATACCTCTGGTAACAGTAGTGGTTTCAGGGACCGGGTCGGAGGGGCTATCTGCAATAGCGAAATCCTTTGTCACGGGTGGATTCCAGTCGGTGCCGGCAAACAAAATCTTCCAGCGTGTTGCAAAACCCCGGTTGTGTCTGAGTTCGTAATAGAGTTGCCACATCCCTGACAGAGCGAGTCGTACCGGGTTACTGTGCAGGGGCGGGGAGCCGGTTAAACCCACAGGGGGTTTCTCCCGGCTTGGTGGTACGTAGGTGCCAAACACACGATCCCAGAAGAAAAACAATGTGCCCGCGAGGTTAATTGCTTCGTGGCCGGGCAGTGCAGAGTGGTGCATATAGTGGTAATTACCCGTGCCGGTAAGGCTGGCGAAAAACATGCGCAAGCGGCTTTTGCCAAACCACTCATAAAAAGCACTGTTGTGCGACCAGGGGGCAAAGCACTGGGTGAGTAAACGCAGCAGCAGGGCTTCGAGAATCATGGTTTCTGGACCAAACAGTTTGGCGAGTACACCGACAATGATCTGGAAAGGAACGGCAAAAATCAGGAACAGTGGTGCAGCGACAAATACCGGCTGTGTTGTCGGATGGGTCAGGGCCGGAGACATATGGTGTGGGCGGTGCCAGAGCAACCACCACAGACGCTGGGTATGGCCGAGGCGGTGAAACCAATAGAAAAACAGATCAATAATTAACAGCGTTACCAGCAGAGGGAGTGGGTAGGGCAGTTCAATCAGCGTGGGTACCTTGGCGACGATGCCCTCACTAAAGGCTGTCATGGTGCGTACAAGATCGCCACCGATGTCGTAGTTTTGTACGAACAACCAGCTTAGCAGGCCGCATATCACCAGTATCAAGATAAGAAATAACACGTTAACAGCATTAAGCAGAAATAGCGTAAAGAATAAACGCAGCGGGTAGGGTTCACCGCGGTGCTTTTCGTAATCGACAAAGCCCCGGTAGGTAACAAGCGCATTGATCAGCAGGCACAGCACAAGCCCGGGTGCAAAAATGCCGAGAAAGAAAAAGCGCTGCTCATTAATCAGCGGAGTGAGTGTTTGTATCGCAAGCTCTATATTGCTTTGGCCACTATCCACAAGGCCGGGGCCCAGCATGATGTTGTGATTGAACAGCGCATTAAATGCCACGCCGAAGGCAAAATTGACGGAGAAAAAAGCTACCAGTAGAGCTACCCAGCGCCGCCAGGATTCCGGCGGGGAGGGGAGTTGGGCATCAAGCCATCGTTTCATAGATTTATTGCCAATTTGTCTGTGATGATTGAATTGTAGGGATGGTTATTGCATAATGCAAGACATCACTTGCATATTAAATATACGTAGGTAACCATGACAGACCCGATTCCGCTACAGCAGAAAGAGCCAAAAGCACGTAAAACCTCGAAAAAGCGGGGTGTAACACGGGAAAGCCTGCTGGATGCAGGCCTGGAACTGTTTTCCGCGAAAGGCTTTGACGGTACCTCGGTCAAGGATATTGAGGCGGCGGTGGGCCTGACGCCAGGTAGTGGCAGTTTCTATCGCCACTTCAAATCCAAGGAAGAGCTGATGGAGAACGTGGTGCATCGTGAAATTGAGAAGGTGCGTAACTGGCGCGATCTGAGAAATCAGGCGGTGGGTAATTCTCTCGGTGACCGGCGTGCGGAGCTGATTATGGAGTTTCGTTTAAGCCTGCTTGGTTTAAAAGAGATCAAGTCCCTGATCAATTTACTTGGACGCGAATACGGCCATGGCCGTTTCCCCGAGTTGATGGATCAACTACGACAACTGTTAGTAGACGAATCGGTAGAGTTCTCGAGTGAGGATTTTGCCGCAGATATGCAGGCGAATGTGGTGCGTGGCAATGACCCGGAAGCACTATCCTCGATTTTGATTTCTGCAGTTGTGGGCTATCACCTGGCCAACACATTCTTTGATGCGGCGCCGGGCAATGTAGACAGTGATCGTTTTGTAGAAAATCTTGTTGATCTTGTTCTTACGGATAAGTAGACAGAGAATTGACGGTTTAACCCTTTAAATAGCTTTGACGCTTTTTTTCGGGAAACTTTTCGATAGCGTAGCGCAACATCGTACGCGGCATTTTTTTGTAGTGTTGCTTGAGAAAATCTTCTTCAGTGGCAAGATCCCGCTTGCCCACTTCGCGCAACATCCAACCCACAGCCTTGTGAATCAGATCCTCGTTGTCCCTGAGCAGTATTCGGGAGATTTTTAGTGTGGGGCTGAATTGCTGTTGGCGTATAAAATGGTAGGTGGCAATAATTGCGATGCGCCTTTCCCACAAATCTTCAGATTTTGCGAGCTCATATAGCACGGCTTTGTTTTTATCGGCGAGCCAGCCGCCAACAATCTGGTGCGCCGAGCTATCGACAAGATCCCAGTTGTTAATATAGCGCGTGTGTTGCAGATAAAGTTCGTAGATATTCTGTTGGGTGTCTTCGTCGCCATGCTGAAAATGGTTAACAAGCATAAGCAATGCAAGCAAGCGTTCCTCGTGATAAGTAGATTTTAACAAGGCGATAACGGTTCTTAACGGTGTATCGCGTAGCTTTTTAGCCTGTTGTCTTAATACCGGTACGCGAATGCCGAGAAATTTATCACCAGCACCGTATTCGCCATCACCAGTTTTAAAAAAACCGGCGGAGTGTTTGGCAATATCGGAATTGCCCAAAGCACGTAGTTGTTGCTGAATAGATTTAACACTCATCGAACTGGATGTGCTCCCTGACAAGGTTGAGGCTTTTGTCCCACAGTTGTTGTTGCAAGTCTTTGTTGTGAGAAGTGGAAGGAGATTTTTCCTTCTACAGAGAAAAGGGGTTGTTTTGCCATGAAGCTAGTCCGTATCCAATCCGATTAATCGGTCGCCAATCACCTGAGCTTTTTCAAGTGACTGCAATTCAGTATCGCTTAAATTCAGCAGGTTTTTAAGGACTTTGTGATTGTCCTCGCCAACTATCGGAGCCGGCTTGTTGAGCCAGTGATCGACAGAAGCAAAGTGCATGGGATTGGAAACAAACAGATGTTTGCCAACGACAGGATGCTCAAGCTCTTCGAAAAATCCCCGTGCGGCAAACTGGGGGTGTGCATAGGTTTTGGTACTTTGTGTAACCGGTGCAACCGGAATACCGGTTGCACGGCATTGCTCGAGCACTGTGTCGAGTGCTCTGCTGCTGAAAAATTTCTGTAACTGCTCGTCAATGGTATCTGCATGTTGCTGACGACCGGTGAGAGAGCCGTAGTCAGACTGTTGTGCCCAGTCAGGGTTACCGAGCAACTGTTTTAATTGCTGCCACTGTGCGTCAGTTTCAATAGACAGTGCCAACCACTGTTCCGGTCGCTTGCGATTTTCCGGTGTCGGGTGCTCAGCACAGGCATATAAGCCCTGGGGAGCAGCATCGGGGCTGCGATTGCCGTTGCGTGCGAGCAAATTGCCATAGGCACTGTATTCAATCGCCTGTTCGGCAGCGGCATTGAGTGCGCCTTCCACCATCGGACATTCAATCAGGGCGCCCTGACCGGTGACTTCCCGTTCAGCAAGGGCCACAAGGATGGCAAACGCCGAGTTCATCCCCGCCATTGGATCACAGGGGCCGCGCTGAATGCGTGGCTGATCATTCACGTGGCCGGTTAGCCACGCCATGCCGGTCATTTGTTCCATGGTCTGGGCAAAACCCACATGATTTTGCCACGGTCCGCTCAAGCCAAACGCGGGCATGCGTACCATGGAGATGCGTGGATTAATCGCGTGAACCGTTTTCCAGTCAAGACCAAAGCCTTCCATCACACGCGGTGAGTAATTTTCAACAAACACATCACACTCGGCGATCAGTTTTTTACATAGCTCAAGACCTTGAGGGTCGTTGAGATTCAGTGTTATGCCCTGTTTGTTGATATTGACTGACAGAAACATACTGCTGAATTCCCACCACTTTTCTTCGTGGGCATACATGCCACCCATCATGCGCGAGCCGTCGGGGCGCTGTATCGCTTCGAGGTGAATAACCTCGGCACCGAGATGGGCGAGCATCTGGGTTGCAGAAGGGCCGGCCCACCATGCTGTCGCATCGAGAATACGTACACCTTTTAGTGGCAATGTGCGTGCCGTGTGGGTTTCAGCGACTGGTGGTGTGCGCGGTTCTATGGATTCATTGTGTTCGCCAAGCGAAGGTGCCGCCTGAAATGGAAACGGTGTTTCATTGTTAATCAGATAAGGTGGGCGTGGTTGTAAAAAATTGCCACCGGGATTTTTAACAAAGACTTTGCGCTCCTTGAGCTGTTCGTGTTCTACAACCGTTTTGCCGTTATTAACAGGCGCTACCGGTATGCGCATCAGTGCTGCGAGCTCAATAATCTCTGCCGTGGTGTGTTGCTTTGTCCAGGCGTGAACAATCTCATTCCATTCATCCATGCGTTTGGAGCGACCCATAGCCTGGTGCAAATCTTTTTGTTCCTGTAAGTCGGGGCGCCCGATCATCACAAGAAAATCCGAAAACTGTTGAAACGACATGGTGGCGAAACCCACCCAGCCGTCTTTGGTGGGTTCAATAGAGGGCACCTCTACATTGCGCAGTTTGCCCGGTATCTCTGGACGGCCCCACAGGCTCGACATCAAATCGGCAAACGCGGTACCGGCAATACTCATCACTTCGGCGAGGGAAAAATCAATCACTTCACCGTAGCCGCTTTGCTGTGCGTAGCGCGTAGCGGCCAGTGCAGCAACCGCGGCATAGGTGCCACCGATGTACTCGGTAATTTTTCCGCCAGCCATGACTGGTGGTTGTGCACGCAAACCACGCGTGGATAGGGAGCCGGAGTCGGCTTGCAAGGTAAACTCGGTAGCGGCGTAGTTGGCATAGGGGCCGGTGCGGCCATAAGGTGAAATAGACAGCACAACTAACTGTGGAAATTGCTTTTCCAGGTTCAACGCCTGGAACTGTTCCAGTTCCTCTGAATTCGGGGCAAAAGCTTCAATAACCAGATCGGCGCTTTTAATCAGTTCGAGTACATGCTCTTGGTTAATTGCACCAACTACCGAACGTTTACCGGTGTTAAGGTATTTAAAAAACGCGCTGTCCTCTTTGAAGCTGGCGCCACTGGCGGAGTATTTGCGCAGCGGGTCACCGCTTGAAGGTTCAATCTTGATAACATCTGCCCCGGCATCGGCAAACATTTTGCTTGCATAGCTACCTGCAATACGGTTGCTAAAATCGATAATGCGAATATCTTTTAGGCCTTGCTGTAGTCCCATGCAATGATGTCCAATTCAAATTCAACGAGTGATTAATCTTTGGGTAAACCCAAAATGCGCTCGGCAATAATATTCTTCTGGATATTAGGTGTGCCGCCACCAATCACGGTGGTGGGCCAGCCCAGCGAGCCAATCTGCCATTTGCCGCGCCCAATATTGGCTTCTGTATTTCCTTTGTAGGGACTTGCGCCGCCGAGCAGCTCCATTGCGGTATCGGCCATCTCAACGAGTAAATGACAATTGTGTAATTTATTCGGGGATGATTCGCTGTCAGACGCTTCGCCCTTGATTTGTTTGGTCAGGGCGCGCAACCCGTTGAGCCGAGCCGCTTCAATGCGCGCATCAAATGCAGACAGGCGCAAACGTAGTTCGTCATTCTCCAGTGCGGGCTTGTCGTTGATATGGGATTGATTAGCAAGTTTAATCAAACGCTCCATCGCTTTGTGGTGGCGGTTTACCTCGGCAATACCGGAGCGCTCGTTTTGCAGTGCGCTGCAGATAATATCCCAGCCGTCACCTTCCTGGCCGATGCGATTTTCAACCGGAACTTCCACATCGGTAAAAAATACTTCGTTATAAAGATCGGCAAAATGATCGCCGGCAAAACTTTTGATCGGTCGTACTTCGATACCTGGAGTATCCAGGGGGATCAACAAACAGGTAATGCCTTCGTGTTTTTCACCACTGTTGTCAGTGCGCACGAGACAGTAAATACCGCTGCCAATATGGGCGAGGGAAGTCCAGATCTTCTGGCCGTTGACCAGGTAGTGGGTGCCCGCCTCATTGAGCTTTGCCTTGCATTGCAGGGAAGCGAGGTCGCTGCCGACACCGGGTTCTGAATAGCCGGTACACCAGGCCGTCTTGCTATCGAGAATATCCGGCAGAAAACGTTGCTTTTGTTCATCAGTGCCGTATTGAATCACCGCAGGGCCGACCCAGCCGAGTCCGGTAAAATCCGTGCCAAGCATCTGCGCTTTTGCATTGAGCATTTCTTCCTTGAGAATAAACTGCTGCATAATCGTACCGCCGCGGCCGCCGCAATCTTCGGGCCAGGAAAAACCGATATACCGTTGTTTGCGCACCGCCTTCAGCCAATCCTGAAAGTTGTCAGCATTGCGTTCTGCAATCGGTGTGTTGTGCTCACGCAAGAATTCACGCACTTCCTCGCGAAATGCCTGCTCTTCTTCAGTCAGGTCCAGTTCAATATGAAAACCACCTATGTCGGATTTAAGCGCAAACGCACGTTCGTAGTGGGCGGTGCTGTCGCCGAACATCGGGCGTGCCCATTTGGAGCGCAGGTAATACAAATGAATGTCCACTTCTACCATATAACCGGTGGCGCCGTGGATCTGGATACTGTCCGTGGCAGTGCGGATAAAACTTTCCGTGGCATAAGCTTTCGCGAGAGATGAAATGCGTGAAAGTTCTTCCGGTCGTGAATCGTTGGCATAGGCGGCGTAGTAGAGCAGGGAACGGAACGATTCCATATCCACATAAATCTCTGCCAGCGGATGTTTGACGCCCTGAAAGTGGCCTATTGGATGACCGAACTGGGTACGCTCTTTCGCATAGTCGACGCTTTGTTGTAGTGCTGCGCCAACACAGCCGGAAATTTCTGCGGTAACCGCCAGAGCGCCCTGGCTGATCAGCCGTTCAAGCGCTACAGGTGCATTCAATGTCAGCACCTGGGATTTATCAACAGAGACATTGTCGAACAAAACATTTCCCATGCGCTTGGTGTCATCAATTAACGGGTAGGCTTTGGCTTCGACACCGTTGCTGCCCGCTTCGATAACGGCCAGACCGATGGCATCGGCGGCTTCACCGTGGCGAAAACTCACCACAAAGCGATTTGCGCTTTCCGGATCCATCACATTGCATTTTTTGCCGCTTAATACAAAACCATCGTTGGTGGTTTCGGCTTTGAGTGTGGTTGCTTGCGGGTCAATCGAGAGTACTTCTTCAAACAGTGCAATGGTGGCTTTTTGTGAGCCATCAATTAACGGAGGTAGATAGTGCTGCTTTTGTGCTTCTGAAGCGTTTTCAAGAATAGCGGTTAACGCGAGGGTATTGCCGAGAAACGGCGAGGGGAATACTCCGGCACCAAACTCTTCAAGAATCACGACAAGATCGAGCCAGCTTAAACCGGCACCGCCATAGGCTTCCGGTACTGTAATACCGAGCCAACCTAGTTCGGCCATTTCCCGCCACAGCGATTCGTCGTAG
This sequence comes from Pseudomonadales bacterium, assembly GCA_028280345.1. Taxonomy (GTDB): domain Bacteria; phylum Pseudomonadota; class Gammaproteobacteria; order Pseudomonadales; family UBA7239; genus JANQLY01. The sequence continues at coordinate 60,976 of JANQLY010000015.1, forward strand.
CCTGCTTCACTTTGCTTGATTTCACGCACTTTGCTAATCGGACAGCGCTGTTCGAGAAAGCGCTGTACAGATTCTCGCAGCATGTTCTGTTCGTCGTTAAAACCAAATTCCACGCCTGGCCTCCGGTACTGGTTAATCGCTTCGGAAAAGCAAAATAGTAAACCGGGTTGACTAATTTAGTCAACCCGGTTTACTATCTGGTTTTTGCCGAATTCTCTCTGTCCCCAGGTGAAAGAACGGGAGAGAAAGATCGGAACAAGGTTTGGGAAACGGAAGGTTAATGGCTACCACGACGGCTATCAGTACACCACAAGAATCCGCACCACCGTTGGATGATGCGCGCCGCGCTGCGCGCAAGAAAAGTCTGATGCATCCGCTGCAATATATTGCCACGGATTTTCGTGATCGCATTCGTCAGGGCCTCAAGGATCGCGGTCACCGCTTACAGCCGGCCTATTCTTCCGTAATTGTGCATTTGCGCCTTGAGGGGTCACGCCTGACAGAGCTTGCCGAGCGTGCGGGTATGTCAAAACAGGCGATGGGCAAGATGATTGATGAACTCGAAGAGATTGGTTATGTAAAAAAAACCGCAGATCCACTCGACGGTCGCGCCAAAATGATTTGTTTTACCAAAAAGGGTCTTGGCCTGCTTGCTGATTCCGGAGAGATTGTCGATAACATCTGGCAAGACTATGCAACCTTGATCGGTGAACAAAACCTGATCAATATCCGTGATGAGTTGCTTGAATTGCAGCAGAAGCTTCTAACCCAACGCAGTGAATAAACCTATTGCTTGAAAAAGGTGAATACCATGCAGCCCGTTATTTCCGCCGATTCTCATATTTCCGAAATTGAAGATTGCTTTAAACAGATTGATCCTGCGTTTGAAGATAGACGTCCACGGCAAATTTTTGATGAGAAGCGCGGTGCGGTGCTGGAAATTTCCGATCTCGGTATCAAGATACCAATGGGCATTATTTGTACCGCCGGGCGCAAACCGGAAGATTTCGGCAAGGCAGTGGATTGGGATGAGTTACACCCGGCGGGTCATGATCCGAAAGAGCGGTTAAAGGTACAGGATGAAGAGGGTGTGGCTGCCGAGCTGTTGTACCCGAGTCTCGGTATGGTGCTGTGTAATCACCCGGATGTCGATTTTAAAAAAGCCTGTTTTGAAGCGTACAACCGCTGGCTGGCGGAGTTTTGTGAAACCGATACAAAGCGTTTGATCGGTGTGGCAATGATTTCCATGCGTAGCCCGGAAGAGGCGCTTGCAGAGCTACGCAATGTTCACGCCCAGGGTTTTCGTGCGGTGATGTTGCCCGGTGATCCGGAAGTTGAGGATTACGATCATGCCTGCTATGACGACTTCTGGGCTGCGTGCGTCGATCTCAATATGCCGGTGGGTTTTCATATTCTGACCACCAAAGATGGCATCATGGAACGTGTGCGCGGATCGAAGCTTGTACATCAGATTGTTACCGTGCGCGGTATTCAGAATATTATTTTGATGATGATTCTCGGTGGTGTGTTTGACCGTCATCCAAAACTCAATGTGGTGTGCGTAGAATCAGATGCTGGTTGGGTGCCACATTTTAAATTTCGTATGGATCACGCTTACGAGCGTCATCGTTTTCATTTGCCGACAGAAAAACTGCAAAAAGAACCGAGTTCCTATTTTGATAGCAATATCTATGTAACGTTCCAGGATGACTACAGTGTCAAACATGTACAAACCGGTTTGAATATGGAGCGTGTTATGTGGGCAACAGATTTCCCCCACAGTGATGGTACTTATCCCCACTCACGGGATGTCATAGAAAATGTCACGGAAGGCATGACAGAGGAAGATAAACTCAAACTGGTTTATGGCAATGCAGCAAAGTTGTATGGATTGAGTTAGATGTTACCCTTTCTTTTTCTTTGGAGGAGTATTTAGGTTTAACTTTTTGCTTTTAGGTTCCAATATATATACTCCGTGCAATGTGTGTTTTACTATGTCTATACAAAGCATGACATCTTCAATATCGGGGATATAGCCTCTATGCATTGAGGCATGGCCGGATTCGATTACTTCGGAAAGAGCATTTCTACTTTGCTTTGTTATGAATCCCGCTTCAGCGAAGGCATCTAGGTTTTTCTTAAAGCTTCGCTGGTCTTCTATATTTTCAATCATTACATGTTCAATTAGTGCTCTGATACCTAGCACGGATAGAGTTACTAATTTGTTTTGTAAAGCTCTATCTATTTCTTGGATTATAGCTTTTGAGAAATCAGATAATTCATCAAACCAAGGGGGGTGGGTGGTGGATTCGTTAGTATTGAAAAACTTATAGTCTGAGTCGTTAGATTTAAATATCTTTTCTGGTGTTATTTTCGTTGTGACTTTCCTAGGGTTTATATAATGCCAGCGGAAATAATCTAATGCTATGTCTATGAAAGAAGCTCTAACTAGTACATTTTCACTGACGCTGAAGGTTGATTTTTCTCCAAATGGAAAATCCAATGTTTTGGTGGTAAAAATACCGTGTAATTCCTTCATATAAAATAGAGCAGTTAGTATTTTCTTGTTGCTATTGGGAAAATCTTTAATTAAGTCTATAGTGTATGCAGTGTCTCCTAGGTTTTTTCGATAAAAACCTATGCACCAGTTATAGATATTATTCATTAATTCAATTAATTGATCTATTTCAGGAGATTCTATAAGTAAAAGTGCGTTACATGTAAGTATGTAATTGTCATTATTCTTATCATCGCGAATTAAATAGTCTATAGATTCCAGCCTGTTTAATGCATCAATCAAGTCGGGGTTATCAGCTCTAAATCGTTGTTTTTCAACTGATGGGGGTGTTCCAGAAAGATTGGAGTATAGCTTTTCTAGGGCTTTCAGCTTTTTAGGGCCAAGAATGTCTTTGGTGGTCGAAATTATTTCCTTTTTGTTCATGGGCTTCCTTGTTTCAGAATTGCAATTTAATGTAAATGGTTAGTAAGCTTTACATAACAACTGCAAAATTGAATTTTGCATTTTCCTGATTATTGTTCTGGATAAAAACCAGCGTTTCTTCGAGCTCGGACACAACGTCATTATGCTGATTGGATAGTAAGCCAAATTTCGTTTTTTCAGTTTTTATATGGTGTAGTAATTGCGAAATCATTTTTTCACCATCTTCAAGACTGATCCAGTTACCTTCTGCGGCCATCAGCTCGTTGGTGGATTCCATGCCATTCGGAAGCTCCTTATCTTCAAGGCAGAATTGCATGTCGGTGAAGTCCTGTGCATCGATAAAACCAGGTAGCGAAAGCTGTTTGCACAATTTGTCGAGTTGTTTGCTGTGTTTGTACAGGGCGTATTTATCGGTTTCGTCGCAGAGAACCTTATTGTTGATCAGAATATTGCTCCAAAGTACTGTGCTCATAAGAACCCTTTTGACCGACTATTGTTCACTGTTGCTCAATCGTTATTCCGGTGTATATGCTATTTAGTCGCAAGGCTATTTGGAGTATTGTGCCAGTCTGTTTCAGACAAGAAAAGCCTTCTGCAGATTAATACAGAGGAAGGGCTATATTTTGCTTATAAATTCCAGCAATAAAACCATCGCCATTACAGGTATTGGATAGCATTTTACCTGCTATCCGCTGTGCCAGCTGTTTCCCGGGTAGCGTTAATGGCTGCTACTGCCGAGTAGGTAGAAACACTGTAGGGAACTAAATAGGTTAACACTATTTGCCAGATATTCTGCTGTGTCATGTTGTTTTCCAGTAAAGCGGGCAGATGATTAATTAGCGCTAGTACAGTGCCGACCACCAGTGCCACTTTTATTGCGGTGGTAACAACATTTTTTGAACATGCAATTCTCAAGCTTTGCATTGGGCCCCTCCGATAAAGTCTCCTGTTGTACTAAAAACTGTATGTATAAACAGGTCTGTTTTCTCGTCTCATCGATTTTTCAGCACACCACGATAATGACCGGGTGTTGTGGAGATTATGCCGCACACAGACGGCATTTTGTATGCCGTTACGATTAACTAACTGATGCCGATATTGATAATGCTGGTTTTTCATATTGGCAGTTAAAGGAGGTCACTATGTTGGCAATGTTTCTAGCGATAGTCGCCGCACTGGTTATGGCATTTCTGATGTTCAGTGTGCTGTTTAAATCCACCGAGGAACTCAAGGAGGCGATTTACTACTGGCTCAAACCCGATGCATGGAGCTGGTTCGATGGCGAGTATGAAGAGGATGCCTGGGCCGAGTTCAAGCTGGTGCTCTGGGTAGGTGGAAGCCTCGCCGTGGGGTATGGCGTGTACTCACTCTTCCAGGGCGCTGCATAAGGGGCCCGGGTTAAAGAATCAGCTCTCACAATAAAGTGCCACGGAAGGCCCATAATAACCTTGTTTCTGGCAGCCGTTCTTTATTTACCCAATATATCCTTGATATGTCAGTAATACCGGTTTTCTTTTTTTACTATTACTGATGAGAAAATTAACAGTCTGGTGGTTTATCTCGGCCCCGATCCTCAGTAGCATTAGCTTTCTACTAGTGATAAGTCTTTTTGATTAAAGGATACAATTATGAATGTCGGATTTATTGGGCTGGGCAATATTGGTAACCCCTGCGCGCGGGTGCTGCTGGAAAATAATTTTTCAGTCAGCTTGTGGGATCTAAACAAACAGCAGGCAGAAAGCTTGCTGGAGAAAGGTGGGCAATGGGTTGGCTCAGCTGGTGAGCTTGCACAAGTCTGCGACGTTATTTTGCTGTCGCTACCCGGGCCAGCGGAAGTGGAAACGGTAGTACAGCAGTTGTTACCGGGTGCCTGCGAAGGCCTGGTGATTGTGGACTTGAGCACCAATGCGCTGTCTACGGTGCAACGTTTATTTAAATCCTGCGCTGAAAAAAATGTCGACTTTATGGATTGTCCGGTATCCGGTGGTTCCTGGCTTGCCGATAGTGGCGAGTTAACCTTGATGCCGAGTGGTAGGGAGGCGGCATTTGACAAAGCACAGCCAGTGCTCGATGCGATTGGCAAGGATGTTAAATTCCTCGGTGATAATGGCACCGGAACACTGGTGAAACTGATTAACAATCAGGTATTTATTTGTAGTGGTTTGATTTTCCAGGAGGGCTTGTTGATGGCGGCAAAAGCGGGCCTTGATCTGAAAACCTTTTACAAGATTCTCAAAAACAGCTCCGGTGGTTTTTATATGCCGCTCACAGACATTGTGATCCAGCGTTTATGGGAAAAAGAAAACTCCTCTTACGATTTGCGCCTGGCGGAGAAAGATGTCGGTCTTGCACTGGAGTCTGCGCGTGATTTAAAAATACCGGCTCCGGTCACTGCCGCAGCGCACCAGACCCTCGTGTCGGCAGTGGCGAATGACCTCGGCGAGAAGTTTTTCCTTGCGACAATGGAGGCGATGGAGAAACAGGCGAATTTCTCCTTTGAGAGTTTTGAACCGCCTCAGCCGGAAAGCTGATTTGTTCTATACTTGAATTTTCTACCGCTATGAAAATTCATCAGGTAAAAACCCGTCTTGTTAATACCTATGTTGTGGAATATCCACAGCGTCTGTTTGTCATGGATGTGGCGGTGCGCTGCCATGCCTATGTATTGGGTTTTATCGAGCAGGAGCTCGAGCGCAATATTCAGGATGTTGAGCTTGTTTTGTGCTCACACGATGATCCGGATCATATGGGAGGGGTACGCAAACTGGCTGCCTTGTGCAATGCAAGGATAGCAAAGCCCCATTATGCGCAAGCGCATCGCAAAAAAATATTCTATGATCCGGCGGGCATGCTGGTAAGGGCGGTGACAGCACTGCGTGAAGGTGCCCGCGGCCGGGCCTGGGATATGTATTTCAATCCAAAACGCGGACAGCGTGCGCGACAAGAACCTCGCTATCGGCATGTTTCTGATAATGCCAGATCAGGTTCAGCACAAATAACCGGAGAAATGCGCCTCAAACATCGGCAAACATTACCAGATTTTGATGACTGGCTCGTATTACATACCCCGGGGCATTCCTGGGATAGCTGTTGCTATTACCACGCACAGAGTGGCAGTTTGTTAACGGGTGATACGTTATTAGGTAGTGCAAAGCAGGCACGGGTTGTGGTGCCTGCGGTTTATTCCAATGCTACGCAAATGCAGGCTTCGCTAAAGTTGTTGCGTGAACTGGATATTCGAGCTGTCTACCCTGGACATGGCAGTGTGATTAATAAAGGCGTAAAATTTTAGCTCGACGACTTTTCAATACGCCCTTTAGCGATAGTGCGCAGTTTTTTGCGATAAATTGCCATGCCGTGACTTTTTACCGGTGCGCCAAAGCTGAGCCGGATGCTTCGCCAGAACCATAACGTGACATCAATGCTGGATGGATTGCGCAGTAATCTAACTTTTTCAGAATTATCCGATGGTGTATCTGTCAGGTAACGCATGTCACCAAAGTGACGGTATTCTCCATATTTAATACAAACTTCTTCTATTTTTTTTATGGTTTCCCTCATCCATAGATAGGGGATAGATGTTTTTAGTAATCCCAGTAATTTGGCAAAGACAAAGATACCGGCACCGGGGGGAACTCTGGGTACAATATCACTCGAGTTTACTATTCTATAAACCGGGGTTTTGATTTTATCAAAATACGCATAGTTGCCGACTCTGGGAGCGCCATAAGAGTAACAGGCGCCAATACAATTGGGCATAATCTCTCTGGTAGCGATTGTCGCCAGTGCTCCGCCCAAGGAATGTCCAGTAAGAAATACAGGAAGGTTTTTTGTGCCTGGTTCGATGCCATGTTCATCATAAATTTTTTTGAGCCGGTCTTTGATCTCCGCTTGCATTTTTTCAAAACTTTCATGAAAGCCTGTATGGACTTTGGCCTGTTTTTCAGAATTTGCTCCTGGGCCATCATCGGCTATAGGTTTGGGTGAGGCTTGAGCATTGGTAAGCCAGTCTTCAAATTTTGCTTCAGAGCCGCGAAATGAAATGACAACATATTCGGCTTTTCCTTCGCTATTGGTTTTTACACAGGCAAAACCTTGCGCATCATAACCCTTGATATGTATATAGGGTTTAATAAGTGTGTAGTTAAAAGAGCTCAGAAGTTCTTCTAGTTGTTTCTCGTTATTAATTTCTACACCCGTCTGCTCGGAACGTTTATTTTTTATATATGAATCACGAAGTTTTTTGATTTTCTCTTTATATTCTTCATCAGGCTTGGTTGTTTTGATTTCGTTGATAAACTCAAGAAAATCACTTTTATAGTTTTCTGCTTTTTTATAGTTCTCAATAAGCTGATCAATATTATCTTCATAGCTAGTGTTTTCGATTATAGAGATATCACTCATTCGATCAAGAAATTCTACAAAGCTGTCCATATCTCTTTCTACTTGGTAATAAGCGAGGTCGGAGAACTCAGCGAGAATATAGGCCATCCGGTCACTATAACCAAGTCTATCGAGCGGGGGGTTAAGAACTTCTGGAGGAGCTTTAAAAAAATCGCCGATAGGTTTTGTGCTGATGACTCTGCGTTTGTAAGAATAGAAGGCTGTGCTGCATAAAAAAGCAATAATTGCTCCTGCTACTGAAGGATTTTCTTTCAGCTGTGTTGTGAGGAAGGAAAATACTGCATCATGATGGATGCAAATGTATAGGAGGGCTCCAAGCAATATGCCCCAGTTAACTAAAACACCTTTTGTCCAGCTTCTGCTATCAATAAAATCGTCAAGTTTCTTCAGTAATTTCATAGTGGCTCTCCCTGTCTATGATTGATGGTCAGTTTTGTTGCTGCAAATACCGGCTATAAGTCCATTCGGCAAAGGTGTGTAAGGCATTAACCGTTGCTACACAGCGCGGTGAATAAAAAATCTCAAACCCGTGCTGCGCTGTTTCCAGTTCAGCGTACACACAAGGTTCAGTGTCATTATTTTGTAGTGCCTGGACAAAATGGTGGGCATCTTCGGCAAATGCGAGAGTGTCGAGCTCGCCGTGGCAAACCATAAACGGTGGGCGTGGAGGAGTGGGTTCCTGCTCGGCATAGGAAATAGGTGAGGCAATATCCCATAACTCGCGGTTGGCAGTAATACTTTCGGGCATGATGTATTTCTCGAGAAAGTCCACCGTAGGCAAATCCTCGCGCACGCCATGGCGGTCGCAAAAATCGTAAACACCATATATTGGCATGCAACCCTGAACGGATGTATCTGCATTTTCAAACCCGGGCTGTAGAAGCTCCGTGTGTTGATTGGCACTGATACCGAGAAAAGATGACAGATGCCCTCCGGCGGAACCACCGGTAACCATGACAAAGTCTGGATCGCCACCGTAGTTGGCAATATTTTCCTTGATCCAGTGCAGTGCCTGTTTGCTGTCAATGAGCTGGGCGGGGAAGCGCTGTTTTGGGGCGAGACGGTAGTTGATCGCCACAAAAATCCAGCCTGCTGCAACAAGCTTGTTGCGTAAGGGTAAAGCCTGGCGGTCGCCATAACCGATCATCCAGGCGCCGCCATGAATCTGTAGCATGACCGGACGTGGCTGGTCAGATTCACCAACAGGTCGGTGTAAATCCAGTGTATTGCGATCATTTGGCCCATAGGTAATATCGCGCAGAGTTTCAATGCCTGGTCGGTTAAGGCTGAAGGGACGCTGCCAGCTATTATCAATTTGTGTGGGGTCTGTTAGTAGTTTACGTCGTGATTCGATAATTTCATCGCGGAAGTTTTCACCGAGGCCTGCTGCAAGGTTCTGGTTAAGCGTAGTGCCTGATTCCATGGCTTGTTGATGTAGTTGCCAGAGATGGTGGCCATTGTAGGCGCAGAGCAAGACACCGAGAAATGTCGAGAGGCTCCAGTCACCGAGATCCCCGATAGCCATTACAATTAACAGGCCATTAACAATGGCGTGAAAGAAAGCCAGTTCGACGACCAGCCAGCCCGCAACAAATTGCAGTACGAGGGAAAAACTGACACGCAGCCGGGTTTTGCCATACCAGGTGACGAGAAAGTAGAAAATAGCAAAACAGAAAATGGAGTCAGCCATGATGATACGTCCGCTCAGGTTTCCATGAGAGCAAGCAGATTAGAGGGTTTGCCGGTCAGGTGCAAGCCCTTGGTGGGTGTGATGAGCCCGAAACGGTTTTATACTATACCGCGTTTGGTCATGGAGCTTTTCTCGTGTTGGAGCGTTTGATACCCATAGGTTTTCTTCTTAGTTTCCCGGCACTGGTCTATCAGGCCTGGCTTGACTGGAGAATGCCGGGAGTGGATGGTTTTTGGGAGGTCTGGCACACTCAGGGGTGGTTCTGGAAGGGATACTTTTTGCTCGCTTATGGGTTTGCCGGGCTGTTCTTTGCATTTTTTGTATTCGCATTGCTGTTTTCCTATCTCCCCGATGTGCTGGGCCACCGGGGTGCTGGCCCGTTTCATTACAATAGACCCGATGCGAAAACGATCCGAAACTTTTTGCAAAGGCCTGAATTTGATTTGAGCCTGGCTTTCAACAGCCCTTGTGAAGAGATTGAGAAAGTGAATGAGGAGAAAAATAGTTTGATGTTAAAGGTTGCCTGCGATGGCGATGACAGCAATATTGATGAAGTGATAGCGCAATTTTTCCTTGAGCAACATGCCGTGCAGGTAAGAGTAAAGCCGGCAATATCCGGGCGTGGTCGCTGGAATCGCAGGATTGAAGTGGTGGCACCTGTTGCATCGAATGCATCGCAGGAGGCTTGAAGCAGTGCAGCGAATTGACAGTGATCTGGTCAGGCAGTGTACGCTGTGTGAGGATTTACCGCTGGGGCCAAAGCCAATCTTTCAGTTTGATGTCCGGGCAAAAATTCTTATCGCCGGGCAGGCACCCGGGCGGCGTACTCACGAGCGAGGTATGCCATTTGATGATGCAAGCGGTGAGCGTCTGCGGGAGTGGCTCGGCATTGAACGCGCGACGTTTTACGATGCGACGCAACTGGCGATTTTGCCGATGGGCTTTTGTTATCCGGGGAGTGGAAAAAGTGGTGACCTGCCACCGCGTCCGGAATGTGCCGTACAGTGGCGCAATGCATTACTCGAACAGTTACAAACGCTTGAACTTACGCTGGTGATCGGGTGTTATGCACTGGACTGGCATCTTGGCAAACAGCAGCGGGAGAATCTTACTGCTACTGTTAAAGCCTGGCAGAGCTATGCACCGACCCGGATTCCCTTACCCCATCCCAGTCCTCGCAATAATCGCTGGCTGAAACAAAATCCGTGGTTCGAGCAGGAAGTGGTGCCGTATGTGCAGCAACGCATTGCGGACATTCTTATGTCTGATCTGCATTAGCGCAAGATTCGGGTCGCTTTGCTGTTTGGCTTTGTCATAATACCGCTAGTGATTAATAAGGTAGATAAACGGGCATGTCGGCTTCTTTTCAAACACAACACCGGGATTATCAACGTGTGGCGCAAGCGATTCGTTTTTTGTGTGAGCACTACCGGGAACAGCCGACGCTGGCAGTCTTGTCGGATCATCTTGATTTAAGTGAATATCATCTACAGCGTTTATTCAGTCGCTGGGCCGGTGTTTCACCCAAGCAGTTTATGCAGCACCTGACCAGGGAAGATGCGCGGCGACGATTGCGCAACAGTTCAGTACTGGATGCGGCACATGCAGTAGGTTTGAGCGGCGGCGGTCGTTTGCATGATCTGATGGTCCGGTGTGAGGGGGTGACACCAGGTGAATATAAGTACGGTGGCAAGGGGCTAACGATTGTTTATGGTAATCATATTACGCCGTTCGGTGACTGTTTGCTTGCCAGTACAGGAAAGGGGATTTGCAAGCTGGCATTTTACGATACACCGGAGCAGCGTGAGTTACTGGTTGAGGAACTCTATGAAGAATGGCCTGAAGCAAGCCTCAATGAAGGTAAAGCGCAGACAGCTACACTGGTTGAGCAGATATTTACCAGTGTAGATGAATCAGCGCAGCCGCTATCCCTGCTAATGAAGGGTAGCCCGTTTCAGTTGCAAGTGTGGCAGGCTTTGCTGCGCATTCCCTGTGGGGAGGTGCTTGCCTATGCCGATGTGGCAGAGTTGCTTGGCCGACCTGAAGCGAGCAGAGCAGTAGCGTCGGCAATTGCACGTAATCGCATTGGCTATCTGATTCCATGTCACCGCGTGATTCGCAGCAGTGGAGAGTTCAGCCAGTATCGCTGGGGTAGTGAGCGCAAGCAGGCCATGCTGGTACGGGAGGCTTCTTCTATAGAGCAGTAACAGGAATGTTCTGTTTACTTTTTGCAGGCGCTACTTACAGGCGCTACGTGCGGCGCGACGTCCGGAAAATACACAGTCAGCGAGTGATAGGCCGCTGACATAAAAGCGTGAGGCAATGCCGATAGCGGTGCGCCCTGCAGCATACAGCCCTTTTATATCATGGCCTTCCTCGTGTTTTACGGCACCGGTTTGTTCATTTACTTTAAGACCGCCCAATGTAATCATCGGACACGGATAGAGTTTGCTGTCGATGGAAATATCCATGGCGTACCATGGTCCTTCAGATAGATCGGCCATAAACTCCGGGCTCTTGTTAAACACGTCTGCACTGTTGTTGCGTGCTGCCTGATTATAGGCACTGAGGCTTTCTGCTAGTTGTTCGGGATTTGCCTGAATTTTTTCGGCAAGTGCTGCAATGGTTTTTGCCTTTTTGGCATTGAGGAATAAGTTCATTAATGCCGGTGCAACCTGGAAGAACCAGATACCGCCAAACAGGGTTTCTTTCACCGCTTTCCAGAACAGCTTTTTATTGATGATGAGTATCGCCGTACCATTATTCTCCGCTACCATATGGTAACCGAGCTTGGCGCCGTAGACTTGCTCGTTGACGTAGCGTTCACCTTTTTGGTTGACAATAATGCCTTTTGCCCAGGATAGTGGTGGGTTGATAAAGCGCCAGGCGGATACATGATGCATGTTGTCGATGGCACCGCCGACACTTTGCCCAAGGCGAATGCCGGAGCCGTCACATCCCGGTGTGCCAAGTGGCATGCCATCTTTATAAGGTGCAGCGTAGTGCTGTAACATCTGTTTATTAAAAATAAAGCCGCCGCTTGCAAGTACCACGCCTTTTGTTGCGCGGTAGCGCTGTTGCTGATCTTTTTGCTGTTCTGTGTGATCAATCTTTTTTAATAGCCCTTCAAGCAACGGCCCAAGTAAACGCAGTTTTTTGTAGCGCTCCACAAGTTTGTGGTGTTGTTTAAGGGCAGGGCTATCAGGTGCAAATTCACTGGTTTCGATACCGATCACATCTCCACGGGCGTTGGTTAGCAGCCGAGTGGCTTCGCTATTGAGTTTGATAACAGCGCCTTTATTAATCGCTGATTGTTTTAATGCACCAAAAAATGCTTCACCCGAAAGCCCTTTCGAGTAGGAGCGGTGCCCCCGTGGTACAGGGTCAGCCTGTTGTGTATATTCATGCACAGCTTCGTTGCCGGAATAATAGAGAAAGTATTTATTGGTTGGATAGGAGGTTTTTACTGGACAGTAGGTGCTGTCAAAAGGTACCTGATTATCTTCAAGCCATTGCAGGTTGTCGAGGCTCTGCTCACAAAAGCAGCGCAGGGTATCATCACTGACAATGCCACGGGTTTCCATTTTCAGATAGTTGAACATATTGTCGACACTGTCTGTAAATCCTGCTGCCTGCTGAAAGCGTGTGCCACTGCCTGCATAATAAATGCCGCCACTGATTTCAGTCGCGCCGCCACCGTGCAGTCGATCCACAATAAGCACTCGGGCGCCTTGCTCCAGCGCCTCAATGGCTGCACTGGCACCGGCACCGCCAAAGCCCACTACAATCAGATCGAACTCACCGTGCCAGTCTGCATTGCTGTCTGCAATGCAAACAGAGGATCTGGCGTTCGAATACCAGTGTTCGTGTTCAGGTGTCATCATTCGCGTATCTCAGCCAAATTAACAATCGCTATTGCGCTTGATTTCTATTAGTGTCCGCATTGTAGTACGAATGGCAAGGCTTAACAGTAGTCTATTGCTCGCATAACTAAACCTCTATGGTGGCCCTGATATGACATTCTTTACCGGCGATGAAACCTACGATTTGATGCTCAAAATAGCCTATGCCTATGTCGCGTTTGTGCTCGTGGGGGGCTTTTTTCGCCAGGCCTCCTATGGTCGTTTTTCCGAAGAGGAAAAAGGTATTAGCCTTTCGCCGCGGCTTGGCTGGTTTTTGATGGAGTTGCCCGCGACGCTGACTTTTGTTTATTTCTTTTTTCAGGGCGAGCATTGGCGTGAGGCTGTGCCGTTGTTTTTCCTTGGTATCTGGTTATTGCACTACGGTAATCGTGGTTTTGTCTTTCCGTTTTTGATTCGCAGTGCGAAGGGTGCAAAAGGGACATTCAGTGTTGGTGTGATTGTTGCCGGCTGGCTTGCCACCGGCTTGCACGGTTATCTCAATGCGGTATTGATTTCCGACTTAAGTGATCGCTATACCATAGAGTGGTTTACGACACCGCAGTTTATCATTGGACTTACAATTTATTTGTTTGGCTACGCAATGAATATTCATTCAGATGCTATTGTGCGCAATCTGCGCAGTAAGGAAGAAGTTGAACGTGGCGATAAGATTTACCGCATTCCGCGCGGTGGTTTATTTCGTTATGTGAGTAATCCGAGCTATTTAACCGAACTGATTGCCTGGACAGGCTTTGCGTTGATGATTTATTCGCCCGGAGCTGCATTTATATTATTTATCAGTGCTGCGAATCTGATACCGCGTGCCGTGGAAACCCATAAATGGTACCAGCAAAAATTTGCGGATTATCCCCCTGAACGCAAGATCATCTTTCCATATATCTGGTAGCCGTTGGAGAACAAGTAGATGAGTGATAAACAGGCGCTGATTGATTTTATGCAGCAGCATTTGCCGATAGCCAAAGACATCGGTTTTGAGGTTAAGTCATTTACTGGCACAGAACTGTGCCTCGCTGCGCCGCTGGCACCGAATATTAATGATAAGCTATCTGCGTTTGGCGGCAGTCTGTATTGTGTTTGTGTGATGGCCTGCTGGGGTATGGTTTATCTACAGGCACTAAAGCGTGGTGTTGAGATGCCAAATATTGCTGTTGCCAAAGCCGATATCCGTTACAAGGGACCGGTGCTCGAAGACTTTGAGGCGGTGTGCCTTGTTGAAGATGAAACGGTGTTTGAGAGCTTTGTTGAGCAGTACCGACGTGAGGGTAAGGCACGTATTAATTTGCGCTCAGTAGTAACTAAAAAAGATAAGACGCTTGTAGAACTTAACGGCGAGTATGTGTTGTATCAACCCTGATTAGGCCCTGTGCGAATCGTTTGTGGAGAAATATCGTTAATTGCTGTAAGTCCAAGCAGCGTCATATCGCGCAGTAGTTCAGCCTTGAGTATGTCGATAGCTTTTGTTGCGCCGGCTTCACCTGCGGCAGCCAGACCATAGAGATAGGGGCGGCCTATCATGCAGGCTTTGGCACCGAGGGCGAGTGCCTTGATAACGTCGCTGCCGCGTCGGATGCCTGAGTCGATAATAATGTCGACTTCGTTATTTGTTGCATCAACAAACTCGCGAATTAATGACACCGGTGCTGGAACCCCGTCCATCTGACGGCCGCCGTGGTTGGAGATAATAATGCCATCGACGCCAATTTGTCTGGCGGTGATAGCGTCTTCGGGATTTAACAGGCCTTTTAGTGCAAACGGGCCTTGCCAGTGATCGCGAATTTTTTTTACCAGTTCCCAATTTAACTGCGTGGCGTGTTTCCATTGAAACTTGTCAGCCTCCAGTGGGCTGATGCCGAGATTGGCCAGTTGCAGCGAACCACCTGTGACCAGACCGTAGATCCAGCGCGGATGGGCAAGAATACTTAACAAGCTTTTGGGAGTCACACCGCCAAATGCGATGCCAGTTTTATAATCCCGTTCCTTGTTCGGTGAAGCAGTTGTATCAACAGTAAGGCACAATGCCTGATAGCCGCTGATTTTGGCGCGATCAATTAACTCAAAACTGCGTTCAATGCCTGGGTTAATAAAGAGCTGAAAGATTTTGTTGCCAGGATTGGTCTCGGCCACTTGCTCAATTGAATAGGAACTATAAGTAGAAAGACTATAAACCGTACCCGTCTTTAGCGCAGCACGGGCTGCACCGATTTCTCCACTGCCGTGGTACATACGATTCATGCCGGTTGGTGATAGCATCACCGGCCATTCCAGATCCATTCCCATCACACTCGTGGTTAAATCAATATTGCTGACATCAACACAGGCACGTGGCATTAGTTCGTAGTGCTCAAACGCTCTGCGATTATTAGTCAGGCACCATTCATCATCGGCGCCGCCGTAGAGAAATTCCCACATGCCCCAGGGCAGGCGTTTACGAGCCAGTGCTTCAATATCCTTTTGCGTGTAGCAGTGTTTTAAACGTGGCATGGATTACTCGGACGCTTTAACAACGATCGTTTGTGTTTCGCCGGCTTTAAGGTTCACATCTGCGCTACCGCTAATTTTGTCATTACTTGCTTTGAGACGAATTTTACCGGCGGGCACAAGAAACTGTGGCGTGTGGCTGTAGGTATAAGTGATACGATTACCGGTGCTGTCATCATCATTAATAGCGTAGACACCCCAACTGGTGGTGCCGCTATTCATAGTCGTGTCACTACTGTCTGTGAAGCTGGCATTAATATAACCGGCGTTGAGTACCAGACTGGTACTAGTGGTCTCGCCAGCATTAACGTTTGCATCACCAAAGGCGCTGGCAGCACCACTGCTGACGGCCAGACGAATGTTGCCTTCAGGTACCAGAAAATTAACCGTGGCGGCGTAAGTGTAAGTGAGGCGTTGGCCGGGGCTGCCATCGTCGTTCAGCACATAGGCTTCCCAACTGTGGGTGCCCTGGATAGGTTCGCCACCTTCAACAAGTAATAGATTGCTCTGCAGGTAACCGCCATTGAGCACAATCGTGTGGTTGGTATCCTCACCGGCGGTTACCTCAACGATATCAGAACGGACGATAGTATCCGCGGTCACATCCAGACGGTAACTGCCCGCAGTTAACACAAAAGTGCCAGTGGCACCGTAAGCATAGGAAGCACGTTTGCCGACGGTCTGTGTAGTGGCATCGTAGTGATAGACTTCCCAGCTGGCGGTGCTGTTGAGTAAATCACCGTTTTCCGTAAAGCTGGCGTTATATAGTAAGTGGCCAGCGCGTAAGTCGAGGGTTGCTTCAAGTGTATCACCGGCTGTAATAGTCTGACGCTGCGAAGCGGATGCAGCACCGAGAGAAACATGGACGTCGTAGGTGCCTGACGGCAAATAAAACAACGGGCTTGTATCGTAGGCAAAGGTAATGTGTTGGCTGGAAGCCTGACCACTGTCATCCACCGGGTAAACCGTCCAGCTCAGGGTTCCCTCGTTTGCCACGGTACCTTCATCAAGAATGGCGTTGAGTTTGATGGTGCCACCATCAAGAACGACAGTGTGCTCAGTTTTTTCCGTCGCGGAAACACTGAATGGGTAATAGCGATGAATGCTGCCCAGGGCGATACTGGCGACATAGTTACCGGCTTCGAGCGTAGGGCGGCCGACATGACTGTATTCATAGCTGGCGCGGTTCTCGCTCGCACTGCCATCGGCGTTGGCCACGTAGTATTCAAAGCTGACAGTAACGCCCTTGAGTATTTCACTGTCATCCGACAGTTTTAGCCACAATGTATCGGCATCGGCTTGTTGTTGAACCTGTTGTACCGCTGCACCAAGCGCATTGGTAAGCGTTGTGGCATCGGCTGCGGTAAGAAACTGGCCGCCAGTGGATTCGGCAAGACACTGGATGGCACTGGTATCCTGACCTTCCAGATCAAAACCTACCACATGGCTGGTAAAGTCCACGCCACTTTCTGCGAGGGTTTTGCCGAGTGCGCAAGGATCCATATCGCAGGTTTCCAAGCCATCGGTCACAAGGATGACCGTGGCGGGTTGTTCCGTATAGCGCAGGGATTCAGCGGCCTGTTGCACAGCGGCAGAGAGTGGCGTTTTGCCTTTGGGGTTCAGGCTGTTAACAACATCACTCAGTTGTGCTGCGCTGTCTGCGGCTACCGGCAGCAGTGCCTCAATATCGTTACAGTCCCCCTCGCTGCGATGGCCGTAAGCTACGAGCCCGACATGAATGCCGGGATCCCAGTTATCCATCATAGCGGCGATGACTTCCCGGGCAATGACGATCTTGTTTTTGCCGTCGATTTGTCCCCACATACTGCCCGAGGCGTCCAGAACAATCACTGTGCGCGCTTTGGCGGTATTGGTATTGTCAGAAAAAGCGATAGAGCTGGTGGATAACAGTATCAGCACCAGCAGGCTGTTTTGCAGGGCTTGTTTGAGCATGGCAGTGTCCTCGCGGCAAGGGCTATCAATGGCAGCGGCTCCAATCTCGAAGCCAGGCAAATACTTTACTGGCATTGCACGAAATAGCAATAAAGGATGGGGTTGTTTGATGGATGGCTGGAAGGGGGATGAAATCAGGTATCTGGCTTTTGCTGTCTGAATCCGTTAACCTGGACAAGGATTGTGTTGACTGAAAATCAGGAGGACAGCATGTTTGGCATGAATATCAAGCGTCTCTCATTAAGTATTATCGTTCTGTTTATTTTTGTTTTTGTCTATGAATGGATTTTCCATGGCATGGTCATGGGAGCGCTCTACCAGGAAACGGCGAGCCTGTGGCGCAGCGAAGCAGAAATGCAACAGCGCTTTGGCTGGATGGTGTTTGGGCAGCTGTTTTTTGCCGGTGCTTTTTGTAAGTTTTATGCTCGTTTCTATACTCAGGAAGGTGGTTGGCTCAAGGGCGCCGAGTTTGGATTCTGGGTATCGATGTTTATGGTGGCGAGCAATTTTATTATGTATGCGGTAGCACCCTATACCCTGGAATTGCTGGCCTACTGGGCGGTGGGAGGTATTCTCGAAGGAGTACTGGCTGGCGCGATTGTGGGCAGTTTATATCGTCCTTGAAGGATGGCCAATTTAGTCACTATCAGGCCTACTCCCGCAATATTAAGGCTGTATAAAAAATAACCAAAAAACCTAAAAAGTGTGATGAGTATCACATTTTCCTTTGGGCCTATAAGCCACTACCAATGTTGGTAGTGGCGCTGGTATATCAGGCTGCTAATATGACTACCTTATAAAGGTGTACAAATTTTGTCCCCAAAAACAAGAAAGGGAGAATAAAGGATATGGCGACGTTTCACCGAGGTGTCAAACGGGGTTTATTACTTTTTATAGGGCTTTTGGCGGTAGCTGCACAGGCTGCTGATCTGGATAAAGATACTTTACCTGATGACTGGGAAGTGGCGAATGGCCGCGACGCGAGTGTGCCTGACTATATTGTGGAACCAGGCTGGAATTCGACCTGTATCAAGCACGATGCTGGTGTGACCTGTGTCGGTGAACTCGGGTATGCGGTGCCTGATCTGGTTAACCCGGCGCAATTGGCGGTAGGTGCAAGTCACGCCTGTGCGCTGGATCAGGGTGAAGTAATTTGCTGGGGGCCAGCGGCCCAGACTCAGGTGCCAGGTATGAATGCACCGCGGGAAATTAGCACCTTTGCCAATCACACGTGTGCGATTTACGACAACGGCTATGGCGGCGGTGTGAAGTGCTGGGGCGATTACAGCTACGGCAAGGCAACACCTCCGGCGCTCACTAATCCGCGCAATCTTAGCGTCGGCCGAGATCACAGTTGCGTTATCGACGATACGGGGCTGGTGTGTTGGGGTAGCAATGTAGAAGGGCAGTTGAGCTTGTCAGTGATTGATCCTGTGGTGGTTGAAGCAGGAGACAAACACACCTGTGCGATTTATAACGCGGATGAGGATGGCGGTCTTATTGCCTGTGCCGGGCTGAATGGTTGGTCACAAGCCTCGCCACCACCGATTAATGATGCTATTGCTCTAAGCGCCGGTATTAACCGTACCTGTGCGATGCGTAGTAATGGCGCGCTATCCTGCTGGGGTTCCAGAGGTAATGGCCAGGGTAGCCAGCCTGGCTTGTCCAGTGAGGTGACGGTGGGTTCCGGTTACCAGCACCACTGTGCACTTGATAATAGAGGTGCACAGTGCTGGGGACGCAGTTCCGAAGGTCAGTTGAACTTTGTTGGCGTAGTATTCGATGCTGATGGTGACGGTATTGAGAATGTGCTTGATAACTGTCGCTTGACCGCCAATCCGGATCAGGTTGATGACGATTGGGATGGGGTTGGTAACAGCTGCGATACTGACAATGATAACGATGGCCTGGACGACAGTGTCGAGCAACTTGTTTATGGCACTGACCCGTTTAATGCAGATACCGACAGTGATGGCTGGACCGATTATGATGAAGCGATAGTTTATGGCACCAACCCTCTCGTGCCGGATAGTGATGCTGATCTTGATGGGCTGCCCGATGAATTTGATGCTGATGATGATAATGATGGCCTGAGCGATGTGGAAGAAGCCGGTCTCGGCACCAATCCACTATCAGGTGATACCGATGGTGACGGTTTTGGTGATTACGCTGAAGTAAATACCTGGGGCACTGACCCAACTGTTGCCGATAATGATAACGATGGAGATGGGCAGCCGGATGCTTTTGATACCGATGACGATAATGATGGTTTATCAGATGCTGATGAGTTGTTAAACGGATCGGATCCGTTTAATCCCGATACCGATGGTGATGGTTTTGGTGATAACGAAGAGGTTGTTACGTTTGGTACGGATCCGGCTGTTGCCGATGGTGACAACGACCTCGATGGTGAACCCGATGCCTACGATAGCGATGATGACAATGACGGCGTATCGGATGTTGATGAAGCGGGTTATGGTAGCGATCCGTTCAGCGCGGATTCCGACGCCGATGGTATGGACGACTTGTATGAGGTAATTCACGGTCTGGACATTATTACGGTTGATGCAGGCAGTGATGCGGACGGCGATGGCATCACTAATCTTGAAGAATACACGTTAGGTTTGAGTGCTTCTGATTCTACAGATGCCCTTGGGGATATTGATGAAGATGGTTTGAGTAATGTAATGGAGTTGCGCTTGCTTGGTACAGATCCGACCGTTATGGACGGTGCTGCAGCTGGGGAGGTGATTGAGATTGCAGTTGTGGACACCGGCTGGTATGAACAGCAACCGGGAGATATTTATCATCATATAACAACCAATGAAAATATCCTGACCGGTTTCCATGGCAACAATATCCATCGCAGT
The DNA here is from genome assembly GCA_028280345.1 of Pseudomonadales bacterium. Lineage (GTDB taxonomy): Bacteria > Pseudomonadota > Gammaproteobacteria > Pseudomonadales > UBA7239 > JANQLY01. The sequence continues at coordinate 81,235 of JANQLY010000015.1, forward strand.
TTCTTCTATTTCGAATTGCCAGCGTCTCCCGGGGCAGCGGTTGTTAATGCTGTGTTGCGGGTTGATCGTGCCGGTAATATGAGCTCACCTGATGGTACTGAGACGTTACAGCTTCATGATGTAACAACGCCAGCTAGCGTAATAGTCGCTGGCGAGGGTGGTGCCGAAATGTTTGAGGATCTTGCCAGTGGTGTTCTCTATGCCGAGCAAGACTTCTCCTCGCACGGGGACATTGTTGATATCCCTCTCAATGCCAATGCGGTCAATGCGATTGTAGCTGCATTCGGTTCAGAGTTTGTGATTGGTGCACATATCAGCACACTTAGCGAAGATTATCCTCAGCATGTATTTGGTGGTTCAAATGCACTGGATTCCCTTTTAATTCTGACATTAGGAAATAACGATCAGGACGGGGATGGTATGCATACTGCCTTTGAAGCAGTGTTCGGTCTTGACGATCTGGATCCTTCCGATGCTGCCCTCGACAACGACTTTGATGGCTTAAGCAATCTGGAAGAATTCCAGAATAGCTCCAATCCGCTGTTGGCAGATTCTGATGGCGGAGGCCTTGATGATGCCATTGAGCAGTTTACTGGCACCAGCCCACTTTATGCAGGTGATGACGATACTACAGACTCCGATGCCGATGGCATGATCGATATTTGGGAGCTGTATAACTTTGCTGGCCTGGAACATGGGGCAGATGATGACTTCGATGCAGATGGTTTAAGCAATATCGATGAAATGCTGTCGCGCACTGATCCCACGGTCGGTGATACCGATGGCGATAGCGTACTTGATGGCGATGATGTCTTCCCGATTGATCCTGCAGAAACCACAGACGCGGATATGGATGGTATCGGTGATAACGGCGATGACGACGACGATAACGATACCGTACTTGATGGTAACGATAACTGTCAGTACACGGCTAACCCGGATCAGGCAGATACCGATGGTGATGGTCTTGGTGATAGCTGTGATGCAACGATTTATGGCGACGTAGATTACGACGGCGTTGATGATCTCGCCGATAACTGCCCGGGTATCAGTAACAGTGATCAGGTTGATACCGATGGTGACGGTTGGGGTGATGCCTGTGATGTGGACCAGGGTGGTGTGGAATTGCTGATGCAGCCAGGTGCAAAAGTCTCTGCCAATGGTGGTGAGGTAATCGTTAGAGTAATGGATGCCGAAGCAGGTTTTACCAGTGAGTTGTGGTTAAGTTCTCCCGAGGAGCGCTTTATTGCGACTAACCGTGATATTGGTACTGTCGTTAACCTGGGGGTTTATGAAGCAGGCACGGAACTGATTTTCCACATCTATGTACGAAATACAGAGTACACCTATTTTACGGGCCCAGCTGATCGCAACCCGGACAATGAGCTTCATGCTGCGGTGCATGTATCGCAGTTTGGTGCTGCAACTGTTGGTTTTGAAGACCAATTTGGCGGTGGTGACCAGGATTACAATGACAATATGTTCCGTTTTCTTGGCTTGTCTGCGTTTGAAGATAACGACAGCGATGGTATCAGCGACTTCTATGATGATGACGATGACAACGACGGTACGCCGGATGTGAGCGATGCCTTCCCGTTTGATGCATCAGAAGATACGGATACCGATGGTGATGGCGTTGGTGATAACGCCGATGTGTTCCCGAACGATCCGACCGAAACAGCCGACGTTGACCTTGATGGCATTGGTAACAATGCGGACTACGATGACGACAACGATAATATTCCCGATGCACAGGATCCGAACCCGCTGGTGGCCTCCGGTGATGCAGATCGTGATGCGTTACCTGATGATTGGGAGATTGCGGTAGGTCGCAACCCAGCCATCCCGGATTACCTTGTTGAAGCGGGTTATACCAATACTTGTGCAAAAGACGATAACGGCATTGTCTGTTGGGGTCTCAATGAACATGGTGAGAATCTGGTTCCAGCGATCGATTACGTGCGTGAACTGGCTATTGGTGATGATCATGTTTGTGCGCTGCACGGTGAAAACCCTGAAACTACAGAAGTCACCTGCTGGGGGCTTGCCACGGAACAAACGGCGCCTGTGGCCAGCGTGATTTCCTCGATTGATAGCTATGCAGATACAGAGCACACGTGTGCGCTGCACAGTGATGGTGTGGATAGCACAGCGGTGACCTGTTGGGGTGATGTCAGTCTGGATATTAATAACAAGCTTGCGGTACCTGCGTTAGTTGGCCCGTCCAGCATTACTGCTGGCGCTGAGCACAGCTGTGCGATTGATAGCGAAGGTGTGAAATGCTGGGGCAGCAATTCAGATGGTCAGCTCAACGTACCGTTCCTGGTTGATCCGGTTAAGGTAGAGGCCGGTGCATTCAATACTTGTGCACTACACGATGTGGATGCCGATGGTGGTCGAGTGAGCTGCTGGGGTCAAAATGCTCTCGGTCAGTCGTTGCCACCTTCTGCTTACACGAATGTTGTGGATATCAGTGCAGGCCGCAACGTGGGCTGTCTGTTACGAGATAATGGTTCGGTTTATTGCTGGGGTAGCACAGGTAATAGTCAGCGTAATGTGCCGAGCATGAATAAGGCGGTACAAATCAGCTCCGGCTTCCAGCACCACTGTGCGCTGGATCGCAATGGTGTGAAATGCTGGGGTCGTAATACAGAAGGTCAGCTGAATGCGCCGGCGTTCAGTATGGATCCGGATGGTGATGGTATTCAGAACTATCAGGACGGTTGTCCGCTGGTGGCGGTTGATCAGGATTACGATAACGATTGTGTACTCGATATCTATGACCCGGATGATGATAACGATGGTTTGACGGATGCCAATGAAATATTGGCAGGTACAGATCCGCTCAATCAGGATACTGATGGCGATGGCTTTAGTGATGGCGCTGAAGTGAATACCTTCTTAACTGATCCGCTAACCATTGATGGTGATAACGACAGTGATGGTGAGCCGGATGCTTATGACACGGATGATGATAATGACGGCTTGTCCGACACTGATGAAGCACTTTATGGATCTGATCCGTTTAATCCGGATACCGATGGTGACGGCTTTGGTGATAATGTTGAAGTTGTCACGTTTGGTACCGATCCAACTGTTGCTGATGGCGACAACGATAATGACGGTCTGCCGGATGCCTACGATCCTGATGATGATAACGATGGCCTGTCTGATGTTGACGAAGAGGCAAATGGTTCTGATCCATTTGTTGTGGATACAGACGGGGATGGCTTCAGTGATAATGCAGAAGTCGTGACCTTTGGTACCGATCCTACTGTTGCCGACGGTGATAACGATAGTGACGGCCAACCGGATGGCTACGATACCGATGATGATAACGATGGTTTATCCGACATGGATGAGGCGGCTAACGGAACGGATCCATTTAATGTTGATACCGACGGTGATGGCTTTAGTGATTATGCTGAAGTGATAACGTTTGGTACTGATCCTTTGGTAGCTGATGGTGACAACGACGCTGATGGTCAACCGGATGCTTACGATACGGATGATGATAACGATGGCTTGTCAGATACTGATGAGGCTCTACATGGTACTGATCCGTTTAGTTCGGATACCGATGCGGATACCATGGATGATGCGTTTGAGGTCACCTATGGGCTTAATCCACTGCTCGATGACACAGAAGAAGATCTTGATCAGGATGCGCTGACCAATATTGAGGAATTTACTCTGGGCCTTAATCCGGCGGATGCGAGTGATGCAGTTGGTGATCTGGATACTGACGGTTTGAGTAATGTAATGGAGTTGCGTTTGCTTGGCACAGATCCTCTGGTGGCTAACGGAACCCCTGCGTCCGGTGTACGTAATGTGAATATGCTCAAGCTCAGTGGCTACGTGGATATTGCCAGGGAGCAGCAGAACCTGCAGCTTGCACTGGAATTTAATGGCCACACAGTCACAACGTTTGACGCGATTGATGGGGCCTCCCTGTCAGCGATGTTGGCGGATACCTCGAATGTGCTGGTTATTCCTGAACTCGAGCGCGGTAACCTTTACTCCGGACTCAGTGCGGCAGCACGTGCGGCTATTGTTGACTATGTCGAGCGTGGTGGCATGTTGCTACTGGCCGGCGATGGCTCCAATAACGATGTTGCATTACTTAATGGCCTGTTTGGCTACAATATTGCAACGGGTTATCAGAAAGTGGCCTCTTCGCTGAATAGTACACTTGCTGCAGGAACGGTATTTCAGGGCGGGCCAACCAGCCTGGGTAATACCAATGCGGTTCTTTCCAAAGCGACAAGTTCGTTACCTGCCGGTGCCCTGGGTTACTATGTGGGAGGTGGTGGCCGAACCACTGTGTTCTTTGTGCCGGAAGGCGCAGGCTATGTCGGCTTCCTCGCCTACGACTGGTATAACGCGAGTCATACCGCAGATTGGCGTGAAGTGTGGCACCGGGCGCTGAGCTACAATGCGGTGTCGGCTGACGCAGATGGTGATGGTATCCATACAGCCTATGAAACTTTCTTTGGGCTTGATGACACCAATGCAGCGGATGCAGCAGCAGATCCGGATGGTGATGGTCTGACCAACCTCGAAGAGTTCCAGAACAATACCAATCCGATTCTTGCGGACACCGATGGCGGTGGTACCAGCGACCTGTCCGAGCTGGGTATGGCAACCAATCCACTGATTGGCAGTGATGATATCTTTGATCCGGATAGCGATGGTGATGGTGTGCCGGACAGTCTTGATGCGTTCCCGCTTGATGGCACAGAAACCAGTGATGCAGATGGTGATGGTGTTGGAGACAACGCCGATACCGATGATGACAACGATGGTATGCCGGATAGCTGGGAATCTGATAATGGCTTTAATGCATTGGATGATAGCGACGCAAGTCAGGATGCGGACGGTGATGGCTTTAGTAATCTGCAGGAATTCCTGCGCGGCAGCGATCCCCATGTAGTGAACCGCGCCAGCTATGGTCTCGACTTTGACCGGGATGGCGATGGTGACCTTGTATTCCATGAAGCGGGTAGCGGCTCGGTCTCTATCTGGACACTGGAAAATGCGCTGAAAGCTTCTGCAAGCTGGATCGCCAACTTCACTGATGTGGAACTGGCGGCACTGGCCGATGTGGATGGCGACTACGATAGCGATATTCTGTTCAATAACACAGGCAGTGGTGCGGTAACGATCTGGTATATGGAAAACGGTGCCCGCATTGATGTGAAGACAGTAGGCTATCAGGTGGGTTACACACTGCTTGCCGCCGGTGACCTCGATGCCGATGGTGACGAGGATCTTGTGTTCGGTGATGCGAGTGGCAATGTGGTGACCTGGTTGATGGAAAACGGCTTTAAGCAAACCAGCCAGTGGCTCGGTGTCTGGGGTGGTCAGAGTGTGCAAGGTCTTGCCGATGTGGATAACGATGGCGACAAGGATATTGTGACCCAGGATAGCTTCGGTAATGTCAATGTGATTGAAATTGAGAATGGCGACAAAGTTGCTGCGCGCTGGCTCGGTGTCTGGGCGGGCCGCAGCGTTGTTGGCAGCGGTGATGCCGATGGCGATGGTGACGATGATATCTTCCTCGAGAACAGCGGTGATGTGATGGTGGTTGAAGTAGAGAATGGCCAGAAAGTCACGGGTCGCTGGCTCGGTGCCTGGGCAGGTACGCGGGTAGCTGCAGTGGGCGATATTGATGCCGATGGTGATGCCGATCTGATTCAGGATAATCTGGATACCGGTTCTACCCAGGTGGTGCAAATGGAATCAGGCAACAAGATCCTCGCACGCTGGATTGGTATTTTCAGTGGTTACGCCGTGAAGGGAGTAGTGGATGCCGATGCCGATGGCGATATCGATATTCTGTTACAAAATGACCTTGGCAGTGTTGCCCTGGTTGAGCTTGAGAATGGCGGTAAAGTTGGCGGCGGTAAGTGGCTCGGCAACAACAGCGGTGATCTCAAGCTGTTTGATAAATAACATTTCATCGCACAAACCGGAAGCCGGCCATACCTATGTATGGCCGGCTTTGTATCTTATTGGTGCAGTCATAATCGGTAATTGGAAACGCAGGGTTTCTAGTAAGCTTCCACAGCCTTTCCTGAGGCTGGCTTGTGGTATGATTCCCGCCAGTATTCTTCGATTTATCTTCACATGCCACTGGCCAGCACACTGCATAGCGAACGACAATTTGTTCAGGACTTTATTGAACACCCGCGTACTGCCGAGCTAACGGAGCAGGAACGCGAGTATTATATTGACCGGATCAAGCAATTGTTGGCGGAGAAAAATGCGGTCATTGTGGCGCATTATTACACTGACCCTGTGGTGCAGGCGCTTGCCGAGGAAACCGGCGGTTGTGTTTCCGATTCGCTTGAGATGGCCCGTTTTGGTCGCGATCACCCTGCGTCAACACTCGTTGTGGCCGGCGTGAAATTCATGGGTGAGACTGCGAAAATCCTGACACCGGAAAAAACCGTCATTATGCCGACACTTGAGGCGACTTGTTCGCTGGACATCGGTTGTCCAATAGATGAATTCAGTGCGTTCTGTGATGAGCATCCGGACCGCACCGTCGTGGTTTATGCCAATACCTCGGCAGCAGTGAAGGCTCGCGCCGACTGGGTGGTGACTTCAAGTTGTGCGGTGGACATCGTCGAACACCTCAGGGATAACGGTGAAAAAATTATCTGGGCGCCGGACAAGCACCTCGGTGCGTATATCGAAAAACAGAGTGGTGCCGATATGCTGCTGTGGAATGGTAGCTGTATTGTGCATGAGGAATTCAAAGCCAAGGGCCTGTCTGATCTCAAGGCTCTGTATCCTGAAGCCAAAGTACTTGTGCATCCGGAGTCGCCTGCAGCAGTAGTGGAACTTGCAGATATGGTGGGTTCTACTTCGCAGCTCATTCAGGCTACCAGAGATATTGATGCGCAGCAGTTTATCGTGGCAACCGATCAGGGTATTTTTTACAAGATGCAGCAGGCCGCGCAGGATAAGGAATTAATTATTGCGCCGACTGCCGGTGAAGGAGCAACCTGTCGCAGCTGTGCGAATTGTCCATGGATGGCGATGAATGCGCTGCAAAAAATGGCTGAAACGCTGGAACACGTCGGCGATAACGAGGTGTTTGTCGATGCAGAGCTGGCGCGCCGCTCAATGATTCCGTTACAGCGCATGCTCGACTTTACTGCAAGTAGAAAATAATCAAAAAGTCATAAACAAGAGCAGGCTGATGTCTGGATATTTATCGACCTGGATTCTGGCGGGTCTAGATTCTGATAGAAAGATTTTCCAGCTTTTCGATATCGCGGAGTTTCTGTTCAATCCTTGCGTTTTCCATGAAGTTATCCGGCTCAATCAACTGGGCGGCGTAGTTTAACTGATAGCGTGCCTTGTCGTAGATGCCATTGAGTAGAAAATACTCGGCGCGCGCCATGTGTACGCCATAGATATTGCCGGCAAGGCCGCGTACTTCCGCAAGTTCATACCACACCAGTGTGTCGTGGGGGCGGTTGTAGGAGAGGCGGGTTAACACTCGATCGGCCTCGCTGTATTTTTGTTGTTCGTAGAGTAACCTGACCTGAAAGATGCGCGCTGGCAGTGAGCGCGGGTGGTTTGTTAGTAGTTCTTCAGACATCGCTGTGGCGTTATCGAAGTTGCCTGATAGCAGTTCCAGTTCGGCAGAGGCGAGTAGAAACATCAATTCTTTAGGATATTGTTTCAGCAGAGGCTCAAGGGTTTTACGGGCATCAGCAAGGCGCAGTGCCTCAATTTGCGCAAGCGCCAGGCCATAATAACTTGCAGTGATATTCAGGGTCTTACCATTGATTTCACCATTAAAACGCTTAATGGCAATGCTCGGGTTTTCTGCATGATGTAACTGGATACGTGCGCGGATCAGATGATATTGCAAGCTGTCAGGATAAATGCGGTTGGGCATATTGGAGGCGCGCAGACGGCTGTCAGCGATCCGCTTTTCGGTCACAGGGTGAGTGAGTAAAAACTCCGGTGGCCGCTGACCCGCAAAACGGGTAGCCATTAACATGCGTTCGAACATGTCAGCCATGGCATCCGGGTTATAGTTGGCGGCCTGCATGGTTTTCATGCCGATACGGTCTGCTTCCTGCTCGTTCTGGCGGCTAAAGCGCAGTGAGGACTCAAGGCTTGCCGCCTGGGTGGCGGTCAGAGCTGCCATGCCGGCATCGCCACCGGTGGTAGATAGCAATACCAGACTGGCCAGCATTGCGGCCATCATCGGCAGTGCATTCTGTTGGGATTTTTCCACGCTGCGTACCCAGTGGCGCTGACTCAAGTGAGCCAATTCGTGGGCGAGTACCCCTACGAGTTCATGCTCGTTTTCGGCGCTGAGAATCAGACCGGTGTGAACCCCGACAATACCGCCGGGGGCGGCGAATGCGTTAATGGTTGGGTTGTTTACAGAGATAACTGACAATCGCTTGTCTTTTAGCTCGCTGTATTGCACAAGATCTTCGAGTAATTCCTCAAGGTATTCGGTGACAAATGGGTCATCGTAGGAGGGTACCCGGCTGCGAAACAGGCGCAACCAGGCCTGGCCTAACTCGTATTCCTGCTGGCGTGAAACAACCGAGGAGGTGCCGTCACCGAGTTCCGGAAGATTCAGGTCTGCACTGTAGCTGCCTGTGGATACGAGCACACCGAAGATCAGGCAGTAGTGCGGCAGCAGCCTGAGAAAATGGAATAATTTGCGCACGCCCTGATTTTTCCTCCAGACCCTGGCTGTTGTACTTCGATGTATTTTCAACACAATGGTTCCTCAACAGACCGGCTAACGCGTGTTGGAGCCGGATAGGATATACTAACGGCCATTTCATTCACAGCGCCTTTTGCGACTGGCAAAAGGTGGTTCGGATCGTTGGAGTGATGCAGTACCATGGCGTCTGATAGCGAAAATAAGGTCAATACCAGAGCGGTTAATGGTGAGGTTGACAGCGAGGTTGATGCGAGAGGCCTGTCCTGCCCATTGCCGTTGCTACAGGCAAAACGCGCACTTAATGGGCTGGCACCCGGAGCGCGCCTGAAAGTGCTCGCAACAGACCCAGGCTCGGTGCGGGACTTCCATAGCTGGATGGAGCTCAGCGGTCATCGAATGATATCGTTTACTGAAGAATCACAATACTATTGTTATATCGTGCAGAAGAAATCCACATGAATACACCGCAACAATCACCTACATTAGTCAGTATCCTCTATAAATGGATCAACAAGCATTTTGCTGACGAAGAGGCCGTGTTGCTGCTGGCCATTATAGTTGGTGGACTGTTGGCAATACTCACTTTCGGTGCGGTACTCGCACCGCTTATTGCGAGTTTGTTGTTCGCCTATATGCTGCAGGGGCTTGTGATCAAACTGAATAGCCGCGGTATGAATAACCTTGTGTCTGTGATGCTGGTGTACCTGTTGTTTGTCAGTGCGTTTGCTGCAGTGTTGTTGATATTGCTGCCACTGATCTGGAAGCAGTTTGGTAATCTCGCCAGTGAAGTGCCGCGTATGCTTGAGAGTTCCCACTCCGCGTTAATGCTCTTGCCGGAAAAATACCCAAATCTGATTTCCACCGAACAGCTGGTTACAATTAATACTCAGCTGACAGCCGAATTTGCCAACCTCGGGCAGCGCTTCGTGTCTACGTCAGTGGCCTCCTTGCCCAATGCGTTTTCCATTCTGGTCTATGTCATCATTGTGCCAATCCTTGTGTTCTTTTTGCTCAAGGACAATGCGCGTATGAGATCTCATGTCGATGGGTTTGTCTCTGCAGACAGGCCAATTCTGCGTCAGGTCTGGAACGAAATGAATGATCAGCTTGCCAACTATATTCGTGGCAAGGCGGTTGAGATATTAATTGTGGGCTCTGCGGCAATGATTTCGTTTCAGTGGTTGGGGTTAAAATATGCCGTTCTGCTGGGCGTACTGGTAGGTTTGTCCGTCATCATTCCCTACATTGGTGCTGTTGCCGTGACAGTACCGGTATTACTTGTGGGTTTTTTTCAGTGGGGGCTCAGTAGTGAATTCTGGATACTGTTTGCTGTCTATAGTGTTATCCAAATACTTGATGGCAACGTGCTGGTACCTTTGTTGTTTTCCGAAGCTGTTAACCTGCATCCGGTGGCGATCATTATGGCTGTGCTGATCTTCGGGAGTCTGTGGGGGTTCTGGGGGGTGTTCTTTGCGATTCCTCTTGCGACTCTGATCAAGGCAGTATTGCGCGCCTGGCCAACCTTTGATAGTGCGGAATAAAACAGCAGGGTTAGTGACATTAACAAACCAAGAGAATACATGTGATTAACACAAAAGATTACCAGCGTCTGGCAAGTTATTGGATAACAGGTGTTTGCCTGCTGTTCATGCTGTCAGGACAGTCACTGTATGCGACGGAAACCATCAGGGTAACCCAGAGCCAGAATGATGAGCGCGAATACCGTTATCTGCGTCTCGACAATGAGTTGCAGGTATTGCTGATATCCGACCCCGAAACTGATAAGGCCGCAGCGTCGCTTGATGTCAATGTTGGTAGTGGTGATGATCCGGATGAGTGGCCGGGGCTGGCACATTTTCTTGAGCATATGTTGTTTCTCGGTACTGAAAAATACCCGGAAGCCGGTGATTATCAGGCATTTATAAATGCTCACGGCGGCAACCATAATGCCTACACAAGTCTGGAACATACCAATTACTTCTTTGATGTTGATGCTGGTTATCTCGAGCCGACATTAGATCGCTTTTCACAATTCTTTGTGGCGCCTGTACTCGATGCAGAGTATGTTGACCGCGAGCGCAATGCTGTGCATTCCGAATATAAGGCGCGCTATAAAAATGAATTTCGTCGCAGCTGGGATGTTTATCGCGAAATTACTAATCCCGCAAATAAATCAGTGCGTTTCGGTGTCGGCAGTCTTGAAACACTGGCAGACAAGGAAGAACAAACGGTGCGTGAGGCCCTACTGGATTTTTATGTGGCGAACTATTCTGCCAATATCATGGCGTTGACCGTACTTGGCAAGGAAGATCTCGATACGCTGGAAAAAATGGTGCGTACACGTTTTGAGGCGGTCAAGAACAACAAGGTGGTATTGTCCCGCGAAGAGGTTCCCCTGTTTGTTGAGGGGGCGTTGCCAAAGAAAGTTTATATTCGTTCACTCAAGGAACAGCGTCGTCTGTCCCTGATTTTTCCTATTCCGGTTTACGAGCAGTATTACCGCGAAAAACCATTGCGTTATATCGGCTTTATGCTGGGTCACGAAGGGCGCAACAGTTTGTACTATGCGCTGCGTGACAAAGGTTGGATTGAATCGCTAAGTGCAGGCCCCGGTATTTCCAATCGCCAGAGTGCGAGTTTTCATATTTCCATTGAGTTGACACGGCAAGGCTATCAACATCGCGATGAAATTATCGCCATGAGCTATCAGGCAATTGAGCGCCTTAAAAAGGATGGTATTGAGCGTTGGCGCTACAACGAACAGAGTGTAATTGGCAGCCTGGGTTTTCGCTACCAGGAAAAAGGCGATGCAATCAATTATGTCAGTTCGCTTTCAAACAATATGCACTATTATGAATCGACCGATATTGTCAGTGGTGGCTATCTGATGGAGAAGTTTGATGAAAAGCTGATCCGCTACTATCTCGATTACTTGAGACCTGACAATATGTTGTTGGATATACGCTCCCGGGATGTGCCCACCAATAGGGTGGCCACTTATTACGAAACAGAGTATTCCGTTGCTGAAGTGACCGGGGCCGAGCTTACAAGTTGGCAGAAGGAAAAGCTCAACGACAGTATTCTCTCGCCTAACCCGAATGAGTTTGTTGCCAAGCAGTTCAAAGTCAAGCGGGTTGAAAAGTCGCATAAGGAAATTCCGGAATTAATTCGTTCATCGAAAAATCTGAGCCTGTGGCATCAACAGGATAAAGAGTTTTCAGTGCCCAAAGGTGGGATTTATATCTATGCGCGCAGTGTCGACAGTGTGAAAAGTGCGAAAGGGGCTGCCTTGACCCAGCTATTTGTTAATCTGTTGAATCATGATCTTAATGAATACTCCTATCCGGCAAGTCTGGCTGGGCTTGATCTCAATCTGACCGCGCGCGCGCGTGGTATAGGCATAGAAATTAATGGCTATAATGATAAACAGGGTTTGCTGTTGAAGCGGGTGATTGATGCAATGATCTCGCCAGCATTTCGTCAGAAAGATTTCGAAAATATTAAACAGGAAATGCTCAAGGATTTGGCAAATGAAAGCAAGCGGATGCCGTTTCGCCAGTTGTTTGCCGAGATGCCGGCGGTGATGGTGAGAGATAATCAGGATCGTGAGACATACAGGAAAGTTGTCGAAAATATCGAATTGAAACAGGTTCAGGAGTTTGCCTTGAGCTGGTTGCGTGGTGTGACCGTTGAAATGTTGATTCATGGCAACTTCTCGCGTTCAGATGCGCTCAAGTTATCTTCTATTGTTGATAACAAGTTCAAGTTGTCAGGCCGCCTGCGTCACGATCCGCAATCCCAGGTGTTGATTGTTCCGGCGCAGCGTAATCCCTGGGCTTATATTGTTGAGACAGACCACCAGGATAATGCGCTGCTTAAGTATATTCAGGCTAATGATGATTCGCTGCGCTCCCAGGCCTTAATGCGATTGCTGGTTCAGGTCAGTAACTCCGAGTTTTATACCCAACTGCGTACGCAACAACAATTGGGCTATGTAGTCTATGCAGGGTACCGCCCGGTAGTGCGTACACCTGGTATCGGTTTTGTAGTTCAGTCACCGGTCTACAGCACTACGGATATTGATAGCAGCATGCTGAGCTTTGTTTTAGAGTTTGAAAAAATACTCATAGAAATGCCTGACGAGGCGTTTGCGAAACATAAATCAGCGCTAATTAACCGCTTGTCGGAAAAGCCGAAAAGCCTCGGTGAAAAAGGTGGACGTTTCTGGGGGGAAATTAATCTGGGTTATACAGACTTTACCCGTCGAGAACTGCTAATAGCAATTATAGAAAAACTGGATAAACAGGCTTTGGTGAATTTTTATCTCAATACCATGTATGCGCCGACTAAACGGGAGATGAACTTTATTGCGGTGCCGCATGATCGTGAGCCGGTTAAGGATGAGAAATTATTGTCCACACCTTACAGTACGATCAAAAATTTGCCAGTGTTCAAACAGCAGCAGAAATATCATCTGCTGAAATAGCAGGTCGGTGTAAGAATATTTCAGGCAGACATTAAAAGCTCGAATATATGTTTGATATCGCTCTCTATGAACCGCAGATAGCTCCAAATACAGGCAATATTATCAGGCTCTGTGCCAACAATGGCTGCTCCCTGCATTTGATAGAGCCTCTAGGTTTTGATCTGGAAGAAAAAAAGCTGCGCCGCGCCGGACTCGACTATGGTGACATGGCGCGGGTTGCACGTTATCCGGATTACGCGACTTTTTTACAGGCTATGGAAGGTAAGCGCATTTTTGCCTGTACTACCAAAGGCAGCTCCCACTTCCATCAGGTTAACTATCAAAAGGGCGATGTGCTGCTGTTTGGCTCCGAAACTTCCGGCTTGCCGGATGCGGTCAGAGAGTCATTTCCCGCGCAAAGAAAAATCCGTATTCCCATGTTTCCTTCAAATCGTAGTTTAAATCTCTCCAACGCCGTGGCAATTATTACCTATGAGGCCTGGCGGCAGATTGGCTTTGATGGCGGGAGTTAATGCGCTATATTCAGCGGCTAGCTATTAATAGCAAGCCTCTCGCATGATAGACGCTACGGAAAAAACATCAAAAGCTGGCAGTCCGCTTGAAGTGCTGCGCGTCTTTTTGAAGCTCGGCTTGACATCGTTTGGTGGGCCGATTGCCCATTTGGGTTATTTCAGAACCGAACTGGTCGAGCGTCGCCGCTGGGTGAGCGATGATCAGTTCGCCCAACTGCTTGCCATCTGCCAGTTCTTGCCGGGCCCTGCCAGCAGTCAGCTGGGGTTTTGTCTTGGTTTATTGCGCGCGGGTTGGTTTGGTGCGCTCGCGGCGTTTTTTGCTTTCACCTTTCCTTCTGCGTTGTTGCTGATTGCGTTTGCAGCAGCGTTACCGCTGCTATCGGGTCCGGTTGGTCTCGCTTCGGTTCACGGCTTGAAATTGGTAGCTTGCGCTGTAGTCGCCGATGCAGTTTTGGGTATGGCGAAGAAACTGTGCCCTGATACGCAACGGCGCAGCATTGCAATTCTGGCGGCAGCGGCTTTGCTTGTTGTATCTTCGGCGGCAGCTCAACTACTCGTTGTTATATTGGCTGCTATCGTTGGTGCGTTGTTGCTGCGCAATGTCACGGGTATCAACGACACCGATAGCATGCATATTCCGTTTGGCCCACGTGTTGGTGCTATTCTGCTGCTTGTGTTTGCAGCTCTGCTAATGGGGTTACCACTGTTTTCCAGCGCAAGCCCGGATCTGCTTACGGTGGCGGACGTGTTCTATCGGGCCGGTGCACTGGTGTTTGGCGGCGGGCATGTTGTGCTGCCGTTGTTGCAGGATTCTGTGGTTACTACTGGCTGGGTGGCCCCTGATCAGTTTCTTGCAGGTTATGGTGCGTCCCAGGCGATCCCCGGTCCAATGTTTTCGTTTTCGGCCTATCTGGGCGTGCTACTATCTCCGGAACATCCCTGGCTAATGGCGCTGACAGCGTTGTTATTTATGTTTCTTCCCGGATTTTTATTAGTTGCCGGAGTTTTGCCTTTCTGGCGTGCTGTGTCTAATAATTCGGTAGCCAGTCGGGCGATTGCAGGCGTTAATGCAGCGGTTGTCGGTTTATTGGGGGCTGCACTTTACGATCCGATTTTTACTTCGGGGATAACTACACCTGTAGATATCGCTATCGCACTGGTCGCTTTCGGGCTGTTGGTTGCGTGGCGGGTTTCACCGTTAATTGTGGTGCTCTGGTGTGTAGCTGCCAGTGTGACAGCGGTATTGATATAACTTCGGTTTTATAAAATGGAACGGGATTCGAATCAGTCTGCACTCAATTTAATCTATGATTGGGCTTTAACCGTTAGCCCATGGTTTGCCAGTGTGGGATTTGCGTTGGATATTAAAGACCCTGTCAGCGGAAGTATGCAAATCACGCTTGAATCTAAAACCCGCTTTATAGATATATGCGCGAGCAACAATGCCTATGGCCTGGATATTCAGGTCTTTGCTGGGAAGTGCCAGCAACCTGTTTATTTAGTAACGGGAGCCTGTGAAAATCCTGCTGTGTTTATGGAAAGGCTCAATGATTTAATACAGTGGGTAAAGACTAATAAAGGTTAGTGGTGGCTGTAAAGCTTGGCCGGAATTACATAGTATTGATTGTCAGGTAGAGTATTTGGTTTGAGGCTCTTTATTTCGGAGCGGTAGCTTATGAGCAGTATTGTCAAAACATGGACGAGTGCAGTGTATAACTGTGTTGAAGAGAACTATGGCAATGTTCTTAATCAATGGGTTGAAAGCGGTTCTCTGGAGCCGGATAGCTGGGAAGAAACGCTGTGCTGGGCGGGTATATTAAGGTGGAATTCCATGGTTTCCGGTTTGCCCGCTACGTTATCAACAAGCTTTCCAAATACGCCACATTATGCAGATATTATTCAGCGCTTGCGCAGTGAGAATATGTATACCCTGGCTAACAGTCTGGATGAGATATTAAAGACACTTTCTCGTTACCCTGACGTTGTATCTGATATTCAGCAAGCGGAACTTGAACGTTTGCACTTCCCAATGCGCGAAGGATGGCAGCAAGGTTTTGTACTTAACTCCATCATAGTAAGCGATATCGCACCCGAACAAATGCCACTTTATCATTATTACCGGGGGCTTGGCGGTACCGGTGCGATATTTGAGATATACCGATTTCTTGATGACTTGCAAAGTGTTGATCCAGCACTTGATATCAATACAGATCTGTCCAGCTTTAGGGGCAGTGTGCTTGAGTGACCCGGCTATTCAGTCAGTTTTTTTGGTTGATTCTGTTAATTCAGCGATATTTTCTACGCAGAATGCCTGGTGCTAAGCGGGTATTGTTGAGGCTATGATGATATTCGTTTTATCAAAATACGCTGCATAATCCGGAGTGATTCAAGTGAGCACAGAAAATAATACAGGGCAAACACGTCTGGAGTTTACCGTCGGCAAAGATCGCCATTTAACTCTGGTGGCAGATGCCTGGGGTAACGCTTCTGATCCGGCAGTATTGCTGGCGCACGGCGGAGGGCAAACCCGTCATGCCTGGGGTGAAACCGCAAGACTGCTTGCTGAGCAGGGCAAATACGCGGTGGCACTGGATTTGCGTGGTCACGGAGAAAGTGACTGGGATCCACATGAAGACTATGCGTTTCCCGACTATGCTGCCGATATCAAAACGGTGGTCGATGAGCTTGGTGAGCATGTTTCGGCGGTGGGCGCGTCGCTCGGTGGTATCTCATCGCTAATTTCCCATCACACTCACGATCATCAATTGTTTAACGAAATCGTGCTCGTGGATATTACGCCGCGTATCGAACTTGATGGTCTTGGACGGATACGGGACTTTATGCTTGAGCATGCTGAAGCTGGCTTTGCGACTCTGGAGGACGCAGCGGATTTTGTCGCGTCGTACACGCCGAACCGCAAGCGCAGTACCAATACAGACGGACTGAAAAAGAATTTACGCCTCTGTGATGATGGCCGCTATCGCTGGCATTGGGATCCGAAATTTTTTGCCGCGCGTCCGGACCAGAAACGCGAAGGCCATGCGCGTTTTGAATTGATGGAAAATGCTGCGCGCGCCTTGCAAATACCCACCTTGCTCGTGCGTGGCAAGATTAGTGACCTCGTGAGCCCGGAAGGCGCTCAGGAATTTCTTGATCTGTGCCCCCATGCAGACTTTATCGATATCGAGGAAGCTGGGCATATGGTGGCCGGCGATAAAAATGATATATTTTCCTCTGCCGTCATCGAGTTTCTGTGTAAATAATTGAGCACCAATAAACGAACTGATATAGACATTAAAAAGCACCTGACCGTAGCCATCCTGGCTGGCGGTCAGAGTCGGCGTATGGGAAAGCATAAAGCGCTGCTGACCTATCGGGATCAATCCCTGCTTGATCATCTTGTGACTCGCTGCGCACCCGAAGTGGCACAGGTGCTGGTAGCCGGGTGTCCGGAACCGGGCTTATATGAAAGCTACAACAATCTCGACTGTGAGGTGATTGAAGATATCCATGCCGACTGTGGCCCGCTTGGGGGGATTTTGGCAGCGCTGCAAGCCTGTAACACACCCTGGCTTGCTACCTTGCCCTGCGATGGCATAACCTTGCCGAATAGTTATTTTGCCCGTATGGTGAAATCGCTTTGTGCAAAACAAACAGAAATTGTTTACGCTCGGGACAGTGAACGCGAGCAACATTTATACGCGTTGTTTTCAACCTCGTTACAAAATTCTTTGGCAGAATATCTTGCCAGTGGCGAACGAAAGGTGATTGCCTGGTTGCAGCAACAGTCCTATGCTGTGGTAGATTTTGCAGAGAATGATTTTGTCTTTGCTAATCTCAATACCCCGGAAGACTGGGAGAACTTTATTCAACATGAAAACTGATAGACAACTGGTTGCTATTTTATCTGTTGTGCTGGCTTTTGCTGTGCCGGCTACACAGGCTGTATGGGCAGAAACGCCTGCGGACTTATCTATACAAGGCGAGTGGATTCAGGGTGGTTTGCTGCATGGTGAAGTTACTGCCGGTTCGTCAGTGGAATTTCTCGGTCACGATGTTTATGTCGATAGTGATGGAAAGTTTATTGTCGGTCTCGGTCGCGATGCGCCGGGGCAGGTCAGTTTGCAGGTTGCCGACAAAGATGGCCAGCAACAGCAATACGATTTTGCGGTGGAACAGCGTGAGTATCGCATTCAAAGAATCGAAGGAGTGGAACAAAAATATGTTGAGCCGAGTGAAGAAAGCCTTGCCCGTATTCGTGCCGATGGTGTCAGGGTGCGAGAAGCGCGCAGTATGCGCGAGTCACGCGAGGATTTCAGAACCGACTTTATCTGGCCTGCCTATGGGCCAATCAGTGGGGTGTATGGCAGCCAGCGTGTGTTTAACGGTGTGCCAAAGCGGCCGCATTATGGTGTAGACGTGGCTGCGCCTACAGGTACGGTGGTGGTGGCACCGGCCTCCGGTGTGGTGACTTTGGCCTACGATCTTTACTATTCCGGCTGGACACTGATCATTGATCACGGTCAGGGTCTGTCATCGTCATTTCTACATTTAAATAGAATTTACGTGGAAGTCGGCGACCGGGTGGAGCAGGGTGATGAAGTGGCAGAAATCGGTGCGACAGGCCGTGTCACAGGGCCCCACCTCGACTGGCGGATGAACTGGCTCGACCAGCGTATTGACCCGCAATTACTGGTACCTCCAATGGAGTAAACCGTTCCGCCACATCCCCTCTATTCCTTATCTTTCAGCCATTTCCGTGTACAATAGCCAACCCGAATAACGCCTGATCCATCAGGTACAAGGTAGCAGGTTAAAGACTATGCTCGATGAAAAATTACTGAGTATTCTGGTTTGCCCGGTGAGCAAGGCACCGCTCGATTACGATGCAGAAAAGCAGGAGCTGCTGTGCAAGGCCAGTGGCCTCGCCTATCCGGTGCGCGATGGTATTCCGGTAATGCTTGAGGAAGAAGCACGCCAGCTCACCGACGAAGAGAAAAACGCCTGATCGGCGAGAGACAGCGAGATAAGGAGAGAACACCATGGCTGAAGAAACCATCTTTACCAAAATTATCAACGGTGAAATCCCTGCCGACAAAATCTATGAAGACGACCTGTGCATTGCCATTAATGATATTGCTCCACGCGCACCGGTGCATGTGCTCGTGATTCCGAAAAAACCGATTCCGCGCCTGGTCGATGCAAGTGAAGAAGATCAGGCCATTCTCGGCCATCTGATGTTGGCCGCCGGTGAAGTGGCACGTCAGCAGGGTGTCGGTGATGCGTTTCGTCTTGTCGTCAACAACGGTGCCGATGCGGGGCAAACCGTGTTCCATTTACACCTGCATATTATCGGCGGTACCAGCTTCAGCGAAGCAAGCCTTGCCGGTGAGTAGTACATTCTTTCTATTTAAACAGTACCTATGAAAAGTTCCGAGATTCGCAGCGCCTTCCTTAATTACTTTGCCAGCCAGAGCCATGAAATTGTGCCGAGCAGTTCACTGGTACCGGGCAATGACCCGACCCTGCTGTTTACCAATGCGGGCATGGTGCAATTCAAGGATGTGTTTCTCGGTGATGATAAGCGTCCGTATAACCGCGCGACAAGTTCGCAGCGCTGCGTACGTGCTGGCGGCAAGCATAATGATCTGGAGAACGTCGGTTATACCGCGCGCCACCATACCTTTTTTGAAATGTTGGGCAATTTCAGTTTTGGCGACTACTTCAAACGCGACGCGATAAAGTTTGCCTGGGAGTTTCTCACCGTTACCCTGCAACTGCCGCCGGAAAAGCTCTGGGTTACGGTGCATATTTCCGATGACGAAGCGGAAAAAATTTGGAAGGAGGAAATGGGTATCGATCCGAGCCGTTTCTCCAAACTCGATGAAGACAATTTCTGGCAGATGGGTGATACAGGCCCCTGTGGTCCGAGTTCGGAAATTTTTTACGACCACGGTGAAGATGTACCCGGTGGTCCACCCGGTAGTGAGAATGACGACCTCGATCGTTATATCGAAATCTGGAACCTCGTGTTTATGCAGTACGAGCGCTCCGCCGATGGCAAGTTAACGCCGTTACCAAAACCCTCCGTAGATACCGGTATGGGGCTGGAGCGTATTGCTGCGGTGATGCAGGGTGTCCACAACAACTACGATATTGACCTGTTTCAAAATTTGTTGCAAGCCGTAGGTGAGGTAACGGGTAACACCGATGCAGAGAATATGTCGCGCCGCGTGATTGCAGACCATATTCGTTCCTGCGCGTTTTTGGTTGTAGACGGTGTATTGCCTTCCAATGAAGGGCGCGGTTATGTGCTGCGCCGTATTATTCGCCGCGCGATTCGTCACGGTCATAAACTCGGTGTCAAGGATGCGTTCTTTTATAAGCTGGTCGCCGCGTTAACAGCGGAGATGGGAGATGCCTACCCCGAGTTGCAAAAGCACCAGACGCAGGTGGAAAAAGTTCTGCTTGCCGAAGAGGAACAGTTTGCGCGCACACTCGACAATGGCATGTCGGTGCTGGAAGAAAACCTGACTGACTTGTCCGGCAATACAATTCCCGGTGAGCTGATTTTCAAACTCTACGATACCTATGGTTTCCCGACCGATCTGACCAATGATATTGCGCGGGAGCGAAATCTCGAGCTTGATATGGATGGCTATGAGCGTTGCATGAAACAGCAGCAGGACACAGCGCGGGCGGCGGGTAAGTTTGCGGTTGATTACACCGATAAAATACAACTCGACGGTGAAACGGTGTTTACCGGTTATGAAACCCTGCAAGATACTGCCAATGTGATTGCACTGTTTAAAGAAGGACAGCAGGTTGAACAGTTAGCGGCAAATGATGAAGGTGTTGTGGTTACCGATCAAACCCCGTTCTATGCCGAGTCCGGTGGGCAGGTGGGTGACTCCGGTCAGCTGGCGATGGATGGTGTGGTGTTTAATGTTAACGATACACAAAAAGCCGGTGCCTGTTTTGTACATAGCGGTGCGCTAACAGAAGGATCGCTCAAGGTAGGAGATCAGTTAAACGCACAGGTTGATCAACAACAGCGTGAGCGTACCGCGAGCAATCATTCCGCGACGCATCTGTTACACGCCGCATTACGCGAAGTACTTGGCGATCATGTGCAGCAAAAAGGTTCACTCGTTGATGCGGATAAGTTGCGTTTTGATTTTTCTCACTTCGAGGCATTAACTGCCGAAGAGCGCGACAAAATTGAGCAACGTGTTAACGAGCAAGTGCAGGTAAATACGCCGGTGGAAACCAAAGTCACCGATATGGAAAGTGCGAAGGCCATGGGTGCAATGGCGCTGTTCGGCGAGAAATACGGCGACACCGTGCGTGTATTGGCGATGGGTGAAGATAATTTCTCCGTCGAACTGTGTGGTGGTACCCATGTGGGTCACACCGGCGATATCGGCCTGTTCCGTTTGCAAAGCGAAGGCGGTATTGCCTCCGGCGTACGTCGTATTGAAGCGTGCACGGGTGAAGCGGCGCATTATTCGTTGGTTGCAGAGATGGGTAGCCTGCAACAGGCGAACCAGAGCCTCGCTGCTGAAAATCAGCAACTGCTTAGCCGTATTCAGGAAGCAGAAGCCAACTATGATGCTGCAAATCTGGTGGACGTTGATCTGACATCACCCACGGCGCCAGCTCTCAACCATCAGGGTGTCAATGCGGTGGAAGCCATTGCGAGTGCGAACCAGACGCTGTCCAGTTTGAAAGCAGCTCAGGCACAGTTGCAAGCCAATAAAAAAGTACTCGAAAAAGAACTGCAACGGCAGAAGTCTGCGCAGGCGGCTTCCTCCGGTGCAGAGCTGGTTAACCAGGCGAAAGAGTTTAATGGTGTGAAATACCTTGTCGCGCGTCTCGATGCGGAAGGTGGAGCACTGCGCGATACGATGGATCAGCTTAAAAACAAGCTCGGTAGCGCAGCGATCTTGCTTGCGGCCGTGGATGGTGAAAAAGTTGCTCTTGTAGCCGGTGTCACCAAAGACCTTACCGACCGCGTCAAGGCCGGGGACCTGATGAAAGCCGTGGCCCCGCTCGTGGGTGGCAAAGGCGGTGGGCGCCCGGATATGGCTCAGGGCGGTGGTACTGATCCCTCCGGTGTTGAAGCAGCGCTGAGTCACGCCAGCCAATGGCTCGAAGATAATCTGTAAAACCCGAAGGCACGCCGTAAATCCCTTAACTTTTCCCTGCGGATAGTGTTTAATGCCGCCCTCGTTAGGCACCCCTTAATCGGGCATTTTTACCTGTAAATTCAGTGATATGAGTCTTTTTGTACAAAAATTTGGTGGTACTTCGGTTGGCTCCGTCGAGCGCATAGAAGCCGTGGCAGAAAAAGTCGCCGGCTTTGTGGAAAATGGCCACGATATCGTCGTGGTAGTCTCTGCCATGAGTGGCGAAACCAACCGTCTTATTGGTATGGCCAACGAAATCCTCGAACACCCGACCCCGCGGGAAATGGATGTACTTGTTTCTACTGGCGAGCAGGTCACGATTGCGCTGCTCTGCATGGCTCTGCACAAGCGCAAAATCGATGCGAAATCCTATACCGGCGGTCAGGTGAAAATCCTCACTGACGATGCCCACACCAAGGCGCGCATCCAGCAAATCGACAGCGAATCCATTCACAGCGATCTGAAAAACAATCACGTCGTGGTGGTGGCCGGCTTCCAGGGCGTGGATGAGAACGGCAATATCACTACCCTTGGCCGCGGTGGCTCCGATACCACCGCCGTAGCGCTCGCAGCAGCGCTTGAGGCCGACGAATGCCAGATCTATACCGATGTGGACGGGGTCTACACCACCGACCCGAGAGTCTGCGAAAAAGCCCACCGTATGGAGCGTATTACCTTCGAGGAAATGCTCGAAATGGCGAGCCTCGGCTCCAAGGTACTGCAAATTCGCTCCGTGGAATTTGCGGGCAAATACAGCGTCCCCCTGCGGGTGCTTTCCAGCTTTAAGGAAGGCCCCGGAACCCTGATCAGTCTTGAAGAGAGTAGCGATATGGAACAACCCGTCATTTCCGGCATTGCTTTTACCCGCGACGAAGCCAAATTAACGATACGAGGAGTACCGGATATCCCCGGTGTTGCCTCCAAAGTGCTCGGTCCGATCAGCGATGCAAATATCGAGGTAGATGTGATCGTGCAGAACATTGCCGCGGACGGTACTACGGATATTACCTTTACCGTTCAGCGTGGCGAGATGGCAAAAGCATCTCAAATACTGGATAATACTGCGCAGGAACTGGGTGCGCGGGAAGTTCTTAGCGACGACAAGATAGCGAAAGTATCTATCGTTGGCGTGGGAATGCGCTCACACGCTGGCGTTGCCAGCACGATGTTTCAGGCTTTGGCAGCTGATAATATCAATATACAGCTGATTACCACCTCCGAAATCAAGGTTTCTGTGGTGATTGATGAGAAGTATATGGAATTGGCTGTCAGGTCGCTTCACAGCGCTTTTGGTCTGGATCAGGAACAAGATCAGGAATAAAAGTGCCGCGAGGCAAACAAGTAAATCAATAGGGTCCATCTGTAAATTTGGATTACATGGGAACATAGTAAGGTTCTTGCGGTCACAGTAGAGTGCGTGTACCTGCGTTTACTATGGCGTTGATATTGTATGAAGTAGATATCTGGCCAGCATTGGCAGATAAATATAAGTGTCAGCAATAGGTAGCATAATTAAAGATAAATGGGAGCTGGAGAGCTTAACTTTCTGGAGCTGGGAAGGCACCATTTTAGAGGTAATATGAGGAGAAATAGGAATGTTGATTTTGACCCGCCGTGTAGGTGAAACCTTAATGGTTGGAGATGACGTAACCGTCACCGTGCTGGGTGTGAAAGGCAATCAGGTGCGCATTGGTGTCAATGCCCCGAAAGAAGTTGCCGTTCACCGCGAAGAGATTTATCAGCGCATTCAACAGGAAAAAATGCAGGACGAAGTCAACGGTAACTACTAGACTTTACCTGCATGGAAGCGCCCACCCACAGCCCTGAATTCAGCACTCGGGGCTTTGAATCCCCTTGAGATATGGTATTATGCCGCGCTCTCGACAGCGGCAGTTTGGCTGCTATTGGTAGAAAAAATAGTTTTATGTAGAGATGGCCGTTTGGGTGAGGAGCACAATGCTCCGAACGCGCGAACAGGCGAGGGCTACGAAGCGCAGCGTCCCGAGCCGAACAGAGAGCGCCGGACGAAGGCGCAGGTAAAGAGACCGAGGCTGCGAGGCAAGTAGGTCCAGGAAAGGAAAGCGATAAAAGGAAGTGATAGAGACAGTTTTAATGGAGAGATGGCCGAGTGGCCGAAGGCGCTCCCCTGCTAAGGGAGTATATCGAAAGGTATCGAGGGTTCGAATCCCTCTCTCTCCGCCATACACAAGCCCGCTTACGCGGGCTTTTTTGTGTATGGCGGAGAGAGAGGGATTCATTTAAGTCCCTCGGTTCGACTAAGTGCGCAAGCACTTTGGACGTCGGCTTTGCCGACGGGGCGAAGCCCCGAGTATGGTCCTGAGGCCAGACGAGTCCATCCCTCTCAATGAACCATGGGCTTTGGTCAAACGAAACTCCCACGCGGGCTTTTTTGTGTCAAAACGAGTCAATCCCTCTCTCATACCCCAAAACGAAACTCCAGGTACCTATCGAGGCAACTCAAATTACTTACCAAAACTACCCCTTCGGGTAGTATTTTTTCCAGGCAGCATATAGATAATGAATGCAATTTAAATATTAGGGCTTTAATAGGTTTTCAAACGACCCAAAGCGGACATTACTGCTGTGTATCCAGCCGTGAGTTTTCAAGGAGAGTCATGAATCAAATTAAGAAGCTTTTTTCATTTCTAACAACACTTTGGGGAGCTTTAGCTGTTACCGCAATCGCTTTTCCCGGAGCGACTGCTTTATTAGAAATTCCCATAGCAGCAGAAAACTCCAAAATATCTGCGCTTTACCCTGTTATAGGTACAATATGTTCAGCATTTTGTTTGCTGATACTACTTTCATACCAAGAGGAACTTAGGGTTCATTCTTTTGCCAGAAAGCTAGCATTACGCGCAGGTATACTAGGGTTTCTGTTATTTATGAGCTTTGTAATGATAAGAGTCGTATACCTCGACATAAATGTTTCTCAGAGAGGCGAACCTCCGCAAACGGGAGAGTTTATCTACCGACATCATGGATTAGGACTAATGCTAATTGAGCGATACCAAGATGGGCAGTTAGTCCAAAGGGAAGAGCGTGGCGACCCTCTAGATGTTCTCGCTCTAGCATTATTTGCGGTTACTTTCGCAAGTTTTACTGTAGGTTTTTCAGCGCTCGGAATTCATACATTTAAAACTAATGGAAATTAAAGAGTAAAGCTACGGGTGCGCTAACGCGTGCTTTTATTTGGGTGTTTATGTCCGCTAATGGCACAACATTTATAATTTCTATATATTCGATTTAGGAGATTAAATGGATTTGGATTACTTTCTCAAAAAGCGACTAGAGTATAGTAGATTTTTTTTCACTACTGCGTCGAAGCCGTTTGAAGATATTATTTTATCCATAGAGAAAGAAGAACCTCCATTTATTCCTGTTTATGACGAGACTGGTGAGCCTCAATTTGTAAAAGAGTGGATTGATGCACATACAGGTTTGGAGTCTGTGGGGATAGCAATACTTTCAATGCTAGCCTCTGCATTACAGTTATTTTTGAATGAATGGGTTCGCAGGATTGAAAGCCCTGATCAAAAGTACTCTCGGAAACATAAACGCGGTTGGCTTCACGCATATTTGGAAATTATAAAAGAGGTAGGCTTGAATCTTGAAGATTGTCCATCAGA
The DNA here is from genome assembly GCA_028280345.1 of Pseudomonadales bacterium. GTDB lineage: Bacteria > Pseudomonadota > Gammaproteobacteria > Pseudomonadales > UBA7239 > JANQLY01. The sequence goes on from JANQLY010000015.1 coordinate 106,782, forward strand.
TTTAGAGTTAATTGAGCAAGTTGTATTAGCTAGGAATAGAGGTCAGCATCCAGATTGCTTGACGATATTAAGCACTACTCATTCAAAAAGGGACTTAGCAAAGCATCCGTCTCCATATTTTGTATCTGAAACAGATCGTAGAATTATCGATTTTGATGGTGGTGATCAATCTTGGTGGCTAACTCCGAATGTATATATAGATCATAACAAATTTAAACATGTTACTAATGAAATTGAAAAAATGTGTATCTGGCTAGAAGAACAGTACAGAAATACATTGAACGCATAGCAAGATAATGTTTGAATATTTTATTAGTTCTGTCATCACTTCAAGATGTTCGCTTATGGCATTTTCCAGTCAGATGGCCTATTTATATAGTGTTTTTTTTAATTTTAATCCACAGGATTGACACCATTTTCTTACTCTATTCTAGGAAAAGGAGGTTCAATGAGCGATCCGAATTTTGGTGAAGATGGAAAAGTGCCAAAGAATGGGCCTGGTTCTCTAGAGAAAAAGCTTTGCCGATCATGTAAGCATGAGATGCCAGTTGATGCAAATAAGTGCATAGAATGCTCAAGTTTGCAAAACTGGAAAAGATACCTAAGTTTCAGTACTGCTATTTTAAGCCTTATTTTGGCATTGGTTAGTGTGCTTGCTTTAGCAATACCGATATGGGATGAAGTATTAGCAGAAAAGGTTGCATCTCCTGTTACATCCTTAGTTGATGTGAATGATACTGGATTGGCAACTTTTGTTGTGACCAATAAAGGAAATGCTCCAGCAGTACTTGAGCATATCTTGGTAGGAACAAATGAAGCTGTCATAAGAATGTCGCTAGATACAACTACTAAGGATGAAAGGATTATTAAACCCAATGATATTAGCGTTATTAAGCTAAGGGCTGATTTGGATGATAATGTAGATGATCTTTGGGAGTTGGTTAAGCTGTATCGTGATAGCGCAGGTTGTCAGATTCAAGTGGGTGTAATTACTCCTGATGGTAAGCGCGAATCTGTACTGGTTGATGTAAGTACAGCGGGATATGAAGAGCCTGCTAATGGGAGTGCATGCCCTTTGAAAGTGGCTAAGCTGATTACTCAAACCTTACAGTTTTTGTCTAATAATGATGACTATAAAAAGAGCCTGTGTCAGGTTGTCCAAAAGCATCCTCGTGATCCTGCTAATCCTATGCTTGGTCCAGAATGCACTAAGATTCTTGCAGAATTTTAAGAGCTGTTCTGATCAGGCATTTAGAATGAAAGTGAGCGTCCGCTTATGGCACAAAACAAACCTAAAAATCGAATGAACCCACTCAACCCCCTCCCAACTCTCCTAACCCTGCTCCTCCTCGCAGCCCTAACTTCCTGCAAACTCGAAATCGACGCGAGTGGTTCCGGCTCCGGTAATATCCAGACAGCCAGCGGCACCATAGACTGCGACTATGATGGCAGCAGTACCAGCAACGACTGTGTGCAGGAATATGTCACAGATATCACAGAATGTGATAATTACGAATCAACATTGAATCCGGAAGACTCGGACGAATGGAGCGAGCTACCTGAATGTACCCATGTCGACCCGACATGGAGCGAAACCTTTGTTGCCACTGCAGATGAATCCAGTACCTTCGGCGGCTGGCACGAGAACTGCGCCGGTGGCAGCAGCTGTAGTTACGAAGTCGATGAAGACGATGTGGATAATGAAAGCACCTATACGGTTGAAGCTCGCTTTGAACCGGAGTCGGAACCCGAAGCAGTCAGTTACACGTACAACCATTTGGGGCAAAGAAAAAGCAAAACCACCGGTACGGCACCCAACCAGATCACCACTTACTATATCTACGATCCTGCGGGCCGTTTGATTATGGAGCAGACCAATGAGACTTCGCCGCTGATCAAACACTACTATTATATGGAGGGTGAACTGATTGCCATCCATGAAAAGCGCGATCTGGCCGATCCGCTAACGGACCCGGAGGCTATTCACTATGTGGTGAACAACCACCTCGGTCAGCCGATGTATATGGTTTCCCGAAGTAATTCACTGCACTATGAACGCTACCAGACACCGTTTGGCCAAACCTGTAGTGAATATCAGGTCAATACGATTAGTGAGCACAATACCCGGTTTCCGGGACAGACCTATGAGGCTGAAACTGGTTATCATCAGAACTGGCACCGGGATTATGATCCGAGTATAGGCAGGTATATGCAGGCGGATAGGTTGGATAATTTGAGTAGGACGCATGAACCTGAGCTATTATTGGCAGCGAGTATGGGTGCTATTGAGTTACCAGAGTATATGAGTAATAACCATTTATATGGGTATGTCTATCAGAATCCGGTGATGTGGATAGATCCCCTGGGTCTTCAAGGTCATAGAGGGAGATCTGCAGGTGCTCCTGGTGAACGATGGGAAGACATGAGTTGTGAAAAGAGAGAGCAGAGAATAGAAATGCAAAGGGATTTGGCTATGGAATTTGCTATGGCTGGTGCCGGTGTTTGGAATTTTGCTAAATGGAAAAGAGGTTTTGAGTATGTAGATAGATATGGAAACAGGTGGGCTCCTTGGGGAAACCGCACAGGTCACCCAACAGGTAGATGGCCACATTATCATAGAAGAAAAACTGACCCTAATACTGGACAAACTGTCCCAGGAGGTTCTCGAAAAAGGCACCGGCCTTGGGATAAAAAAGCTACTGATCAATCATGGTGGGATAGGTGGTAACATATGAAGATGCCAATATTTGTTTTTGATGATGGTGATATGGATATATTCGAATCTATTGACTCTTTGTCGAAATACATTGAGCCATATGATATTGATGACAATATCGTTTTTGATGCTGATGGATTAAAGTTAACACTGAAACTCGTTGAACGAGGGCGAGAATTGGTTGCCGTCGAAGAACTAAATAATGTGGAGTTGGCCCCTGAAGTTCTTTTTTCATTAATAAAAAACTTTTTATTGCGGACAAAATTTCGAGAAGAAATTCAAGAAGAAGCTGATTTGGCGGCTTTAATCAGAATGAGTATTGAAAAAATAGGTTATAGTTAACTTAAAAATGGTTTTCCCATCGGGTTGGAGCGCTATGCGACACCATTTCCAAAAAGATTTACCACGCCGGGTAGCTCCCCGGCAACATCGCCTGTATCTCAATTAGCCAGTGATACATTTGGCAATCGGAAGTTACCAAGGAGAATGTGGGCTCCAACAACGAAAAACCCCGGGGCAAGGACGGCGTCAGTAGCAAGATTTACTGGCCGGTGGGTCCCTATCCTTGGTTGGGTGTTAATGGGTGGATCTACAGCAGCTTTTTATGACTGTGTGCAAGAGTGTGATGAATGTTAGAGATAAAAGATAAAAAATATGGAAAAGAGTGAAACGGTAAATAACGTTAAAGACTTTCTTTGTGTGGAGTTGACTCTTCAGAAGAGTGATATCGATATGGAAGCATCAATTAATCTGGATTTAGGAGTTGATGGCGATGATGCTAGAGAGCTTTTGCATAAATATGAATCAATGTTTAATGTTGATTTGTCAGACTTTGTGTTTGAAGAGTATTTTGGCCCTGAAGCAAGCTTCAATCCGTTTTCGTGGCTCTTAAATCTTTTGCCAGGTAAAGTAAAACAGAATAAGTTTAAAAAATTATTGGTAAAAGATTTTGTTGAAGGTGCTATACGTGGAAAATTGTAAATAAGCAATATTCTGATAAAAGAACATTAAATCGGAGTTGTTATTGAAAACGCTAATTTTAGTGATTCCGGTATATACAATAGTTAGTACTATGCTGGCACTGGCTTTTAAGGTATGGCTTACACATACTGCACTCTGTTATGTTCTGGAGGAGGTTAATGAACAAAAGCGATAACAAACTATTCAGGGCTTTGGCTTTTATCCTTGGAATAGCTTTTATTATCTTTGGTTTGTTTTTGGGTTTCCAGGGTGGTGTGGGAGATTTTAAAAGAATTTTGCACATTGTAGTTTTTCTTGGTGTGGGGATTTACTTCATAAACTTTAGCTTTACCGGTAGAAGTACGATTGGTAGATACAAATGAATAGTATAGGTGTGCACTATGAAGCATAAAATAATGCGCATACTGGCTGGTTTGTTAGGTGCCTTTTTAATTATCACGATTGTTTCATTGGCTTCCAGTAGCATGCCAAAAGATTTTATGGGTTTTTCTGCTTATTTTGGTGGTTTTTTATTGGGGATAGTATTTCTGGTATATGCTGTTAAGGGGAGAAGTATAGTAAATCGATAATGAGCTTAAGCTTGGCCTGTCACAGATTCAATGGTTATCTACTTATGCAGCTGGCTTTCCCTTTTCAAATAGCTAAAAAAATTATTCATCACAGGCCACTGAATAAGTCTGTATAATTCTTTAGTGTTTTTATATATCAATATTTTCCACTCTTGATTTATGAAGAAGATACTAATTATTGATGACCATACGATTTTTGTTGAAAGCCTGTCGGCGCAACTGAATCGACATGCGAATTGGGAATGTCTGTCTGCAACCTCAATTAATAGAGCATTTGAGATTCTTGAGGATGATCAAACTATTGATTTAATTCTACTTGATCTTCATTTCCCTGGTATTGATGGTATTTCTTTTTTGAATAATTATTCTTCGCAGTGCCCGGTGGTGATATTGTCGTCATCTGACGATATAGCGAAAATCAGGCAGGCGGTTGATGCTGGTGCCTGTGGCTACTTGTCAAAGTCGGTCACAGTGGATGATTTAATCAGTGCTATTTTTGAGGTGGATAAAAACAAGCAGTATTTCCCTGTTGATATTAAAAGAGCGCTGGAGAGGGCAGATTCAGCGGATGAGACGGCTGAGTTGGATAATAAACTTGAACAGTTGGGGTTGACGAGAAGGCAGTATAACGTGCTCTGTTTGATCGCTCAGGGCTTAACTAATAGAGCGATTTCGGAGCGCCTCAATATCAATATAGAAACCGTGCGCACCCATGCAAAAATCATTTATTCATGTTTGCAGGTGAATAATCGAGTGAGTGCTGTCAATGAGGCGAAACGCCTGGGCCTGCTGGAATAGGTTGATATTTTTTCTAATTATTAAAGCGTAAATCCTTCGGAGAAATCACCCGAAAGGGTGGTTTTTAGCCTTTGTGTGTTTTCTTTCGTGAGGTTTTACAAAAAATTCACCCGCCAGGGTGATTCTTCCCAATCGGGATATGGATATCATTGTGCGCAATATTAAAACTATTGCGGTGCTGTATATGAAACTGCGTTATTGCTGCTCCTTGTTTCTGGTGTTGTTTACTCTAAATCCCTTATCAGCCTCTGCGGCGACCGGTTATTGTACGGTGCTCATTGATCAGGATACGTTTGTTAATAACGAAGTTGCAAATGTCGATACTAATTTTGCTAATGCGACGGAACTGCAAGTCAAAAGTCACTCGACGGGCCAAGGTGGAATATCCCGTAGTTTTGTCAAAGTATCTGATCTGCTGGCTGCAACCTGTTCTGAAACAGCACATCAGGAAACGTTAGGTAGCCTTGTTAATGGTTCTGCGGATATCGTATCGGCGCGGCTGCGTTTATTCGGCAACAATACACCAGGTGTGTATCCCGGTCTTAATCAAACCGATGCTCACACCGTGCAGCGGGTAGTGGCAGCATGGGATGAAGGTACCGTCACCTGGAATGCTTCCCCGGCTGTTGATGCGACGGAAAACAGCAATGCGGGTGATCGTATCGGCTTATGGCCCGGTACCAATTACCGATCCTGGGATGTCACGAACGACGTTAAGTTGTTTGTCGATACTCCCGCCTCCAATCACGGCTGGCGTGTTAAGGCCGATGAATCTGGCACAACGGAAGACGGCGTTATTTACCTGAGTCAAACCGGTCTTGACGACAACGGCTATCAGCAGGGTAAACCCAAACTGATTATTGAATTCAATTTGCCGCAGTCATGGGTGAACAGCTGCTCGGGTACCTGGGAGCAAACACTGGCATGCCGTCAGCCGTTACAAGTGACGGATTTTGTTATTGATAACTGGACATACTGCGGCGGGGCAGAATTCAGTGACGGTGAAGTGACCGCATTACAGTTACGTTACGGTCAAAAAACCGTGATTATTCCGAAGGACTGGATGTCGTTGAATGGGGTGCGCTCTGTTGAGCATAGCCAGAAAGGGCATTTGGCGCCAAACCTGAAAGGTGTATCTGATCAGTTACTGATAATGGAGCACACTGAAGGAGTATTGCAGGATCTGTTTTCTAACTGGTGGCGTTCTTTTCCAAACCGCCACAATATAAAGTTTTGTGGCGCGAAGGGTGGCATAGGTCTGTTTATGAATGTCGGGTTGCCTAATTCGATAGGCACGCAGGATCGCATCTGGACCTGGGTGCATGAAGTAGAGCACCAGTGGGATGGTCGATCAGGTGGTGCTTTGGCGAATGCTGATCCTGCTCACAGTTGGACGTTTGCCATCGACGATATTGTACGCCTGGAGCTGGGTAATACCGGTTATGGTACCTACCTTGATAAGGATATCTATGGTTTCCACAACTACAATCGGGCCTGGGATGCCTATATGGATCGGGACGGTGATGGTGTTAATGATCCGCACGACCTGGCCAGTGATTATACGGCTACACCGACAAACCCGAATACCCGGGACTGGTATGACTACTGGTCTGATGCAGCCCGTGCAAACTATGTTTCCGGCTCAATGAACAGTGTTGAGATTGAAGAAGAGATTCGAACGATTGGTGGCCCGTTGCGCTGGATCTATGCGGTCCACGGCAGAGATGCGTTAAAAGCGTTTTTTACCACCTTTGATGTTTATGCTCAGGATAACAGTACCTATACACCGCCTGCCGGTGGATTTGCTAATGCCGGTGAAGAAATAAACGATCGTTATGTGCGTTTTATTGCTGATGCGTTGCAGGTAGATGCGGCAACCTATTTTGACTATTGGAAATGGCCGGTGCATCCGGACACAAGAGCTTATACGAGCCAGTACACCGATATTGCACTGGTGAGCAACAGTACCGGCGGTGCGGCCCATCTCGATGATGATGGCGATGGCTTTAGTGAATTAGAGGGTGACTTTAACGACTCCGATGCATCGATATATCCGTATGCGCCGGAGTTGGCGGATGGCAAGGATAATAATTTCGATGGCTTGACCGATGAGCTGGCTATTTATGAGCTGAGTCGTCCAGGGTTACCAGCTGATAAAACTTACAGTTATACCGACCTTGACTCGATGGGGCTGGGTACGATCGATTTATCAGCTGTTGGCGGGATCACCATTAAGGGCAGAGCTGATGCGTTGACAGATAAAGAGACACTGACGTTCACGCTGTCAGAAGATGCCTCTGTATTTATGCATCTTCAGCGTTTGCAGGATCCGAATAATGAAACGAAAAAATTCAATGGCTTTATGACAGTTGATGGGCCAACTCTTCCTTTGCCTTATATCAACAGGATGGGCTCGGGTCGTATTATGCTTCCGGCAGGTACCTATACGGTCACGATAGAGCCGCGGGACCACTATCAGGCAAGAAATGCCGGTGACTATGTTGCTCAGTTATTTATATCCAATATTGGTTTATTGCCGCTGGACAGCACGGATTCAGTTGCTGATTTTTACTATCCGGCGTTTTATGCCTGGGGTCCTCCGTCAGCAAGGCCACAACCGGGTAACCACGGTTATACCTGTGAGGCCGGTTTTGGTGTCACGGTTGCGCAGTGTCAGTTGCTCGTTGATTTTTATGATCAGTATGGGCCGTTTGATATCTTGAATAATGGTATCCGGGAGGATTCCGGCTGGCTGGTACCGGGCTCCAGTCCCTGTGATTGGAACAGAATCATCTGTAGCCCGTCAGGGGTTATTGGTTACATAGGCGTATACCCGGAGGGGAACGATTTTATTGATACCGATGGTGATGGTACAGCCAATTATCTTGATAATTGCCCACTGGATAACGGCAATACCTGTGATCCGGGCGCCACTGATGATGATGGCGATGGTTACCCAAATGATTTTGAAATACTCAATGGCACTGACACACTGGATTTTTACAGTGTGCCGGCAGATTACGATGGAGATTTGATTCTTGACCCTAATGATCCGGATGATGATAACGATGGCGTTGTTGATGAACTGGATAATTGTCCTAAAGGCACGATAGGTACCGGGGCTGCACCACTGAATGCAGATGCTGACTATGACGGCTGTGACGATGTGACAGAAGATGTATTTGTGCAGATTATTATTGATACTGACAATGACAGATACAGCGACAGTGATGAGGTTGCCTGTGGCTATGATCCGGCTAGCAGTGGCAGCATCCCGGAAGATTTTGATTTGGATTATGTTCCAGACTGTATTGATGATGACGATGACAACGATGGTATGACGGATATCTGCGAAGTCGCAAATGGCCTGAATGCAAAATACAGTTTGGATGCGGATGTTGATATTGATGGCGACGGATTTTATAACTATGTTGAATGCCTGTCGGGTACCAACCCGAATGACATGGCTTCAAAACCAGTAGATACCTATGCCTATGTACTGGTGTTTGAAGATCCGCTAACCAATCTTTACGGTGTAAACCTGGATACCGGTGAAAAGTGGCTGATTGGCGATACGGGTATTCTTAATGAGGAATTAAAGGATTTAACCAGGAATAGCAACGGAACCCTTTATACGATCGGTGCATCGACAAAGAACATTTATACGATTGATACTCAAACCGGTCAGGCAGCCTATGTGACAACTGCGTTGACGAATAGCTTGATTGTGCGTGGATTTGAAATCGATGCTAATGATCAGGCATGGATTTTAACTCAGAATGGAGTTTTTATTCATCAGCTCGACCTTCAAACGGGAGTAACCAATAAGTTGGCGGCGGCTCAGGTTCAGCATCCGAATTCATTAACCAGTCGATCCGGTGATAACTGGCTTTATTACCTGGGCTATGGGCTGGATAACTTTTCCCGTATGGATAAGACAACCGGTGAGGTTGAGGTGCTTAGTCAGAATCTTCCCGTTGTATTTACGCAAACCTTAACAGTGAATAGCCAGAATGTTATCTGGTATCTGGATGACTCATCCCGTGTCAGAACGCTCAATCATAGAACAGGATTGAGCAATCAAAGTGGCAACTTGGGCTTCGGTTTCAATATGCTCAGAGGCATAACGGCGGTTCTGGATAACGACGGCGATGGTAATCCTGATCAGTGTTTTGGCAGCTGTTTTGGAGGCCTTGTTGAAGATGCGGATGATGACAATGATGGTTACTCGGATGCTGATGAAATCACGAATAGCACAGATCCGTTCAATGCGCTGGATACACCGCCGGATAATGACGGTGATTTTGACCCGGATTCCAGTGACCCGGATGATGATAACGATGGGATGCCGGATAGCTGGGAACTCACCTATAGCCCGGCATTGGACCCGTTTGTCGATGATGCGGCGCTGGATGCAGATATGGATGGTTATAACAATCTTGGTGAGTACCTGAACAATACGGATCCGACCTTATTTAATTTTGAACCTTTGGATTTGAATGCGGATGGCGATGGCGATTTAGTATTCCAGGATAATGGTTCGGGCTCTGTTGTGGTTTGGCAGCTGGAAAATGCAGCACTGTTGAACTCTGCATATATTGCCGATATTGCGATGGGTGTTGTGGCGATCACCGATGTCGATGCTGACGCTGATGTCGATATTGTATTTCAGGATGCTGTTACTGGTGATGTCGTACTCTGGATCATGGAAAACGGCTTGCGCCAGTCGGCCACCTGGCTGGGTGTATTGAGTGACTATCAACTGGCTGCTACCGGCGATGTGGACGGTGATGGCGATGGTGACCTGGTCTTTGACGATGGCTTGGGCAATGTACTGGTATGGGTTATGGAAGATGGTACTAAAGAATCGTCCAACTGGTTGGGCCTATGGGCTGGCCAGTCGGTGATGGCGCTGGCTGATATTGATAGTGATGCCGATGATGACATCATTACGCAGGACGCCAGTGGTAGTGTCAATGTCATCGAAATGGAAAATGCTAACAAGGTGGAGGCGCGCTGGCTCGGAATCTGGTCCGGGCGGGTGGTTGTTGCAGCCGGTGATACAGATGCTGACGGCGATGACGATATTCTGATGGAAACGACTAGCCCGGCGGGTGATGTGATGGTTATCGAAGTAGAGAGCGGCAATAAGGTACTGGGTCGTTGGCTGGGTATATGGACCGGCACGCAAGTGCAGGGAGTTGGTGATATTGATAACGACGGCGATGTTGATCTGGTGCAGCAGAATGCGGGCACGGGTTCGGTACAGGTGGTAGAGCTACAGAACAACCAGAAGGTTATTGGACGCTGGCTTGGCAATTTTGCCTATGATCTTAAAGGAGTCGTCGATGCCGATGCGGATAATGATATTGATGTTGTCTTGCAGGACGGGAGTGGCAATGTTGCGTTGATCGTTATTGAGAATGGGGCGAAGCAGGGCGGCGCGAAATGGCTTGGTGTTAGCGGTGGAGATTTGAAACTATTCTGATAATCACTGCTGTGAAACATAAAACAAACTGCAAATAGACTGGATTTACTTTACACTGACAGCGTGTTTTGCATGCAGGAATTGTCTCTGCGAAAGTTTTGGGTCTATAGATAGCTAATGAAAGATACGCTAAAAAAGTGGTTGATAGCCATGTCAACCGCTGGCATGGATGTAACTAACGATAGTTTTCATTATCGCTCAAAGGTTATTGTTTATAATCACCTGGTAATATCTTCACTGTTTTTATACTTTATTTACCTGTTACTGTACGCTTTTAATATTGTCACGTATTCGATTTACACTCCGTTGGTATCAACGACTCAGGAGTTGGCCTATATTCGAGCGCTTACTATCAATACCGGGTTTTTTGTTCTGTTTTTCTTTGCTTTCGGGTTGGTATTTTTTTACAAGTATAAAAATTTGGAGGTCAGTAGTTATATTACTGACGTGGCGTCTTTTATTTTTTATATTGTGCCATGTTACGTCGTGCCAGGGCCGACATTGTCGTTGTGCGCATCGATTATATGGCCTTTTGTTGTGATCATTATTCATGGCTATAAAACAGGCGCAATAATATCGTTGGTTTTTGTTGTTGCTGCTTATGGCGGGCTGTCTTTGAATAGTCCGGGCCAAACAGTTTTCACTTTTTATTTTTTGTTTATGATATTTTTTATAGGTGTTGTTTGTGTTATCGAGCAAATGTTTACCAAGTCCCATGATTTACTTCAGGAAGCCAGGGATAAAGAAAGGCATAGTGCTAATAAAACTATCGAATTAAAGTCTTCGTTGTTGGCTGCAGCAAGTCATGATCTGCGCCAGCCTTTGCATACAATGGCTTATTTAATTGAAGAATTAAAAGAATATAAAGATAGTATTTCAAATCCGCGTATTATTGAAGATATAGAGAAAAGTAATAACTATCTATCCAGGCTGCTTGATTCAATTTTGAATATTGCAAAAATTGAAGAAGATATGATTGATGTTAATAAAAAGAATATTTCAATAGAGCTTTTGTTTTCGGATTTATATAGAGAATACAGCGCTGTGGCAGATGCCAAAAATATTTCACTTTCAACTTTCCCGATAGATGAATGGGTTTACACGGATTATCAGCATATTTATAGAATGCTCAGTAATATTATTGCAAATGCTATTAAATATACTGAAAAAGGCACAGTTGTTCTATCTTGTCGAAAAGGAAGGTCGCAACAGGTAGAAATTGAAATAAAAGATACTGGAGTGGGTATTTCGGATGAGGAGATGCCATTTATTTTCAACCTTTTCACGAGAGCTGGTGCTGATGAGAAGAGCGCCGATGGACTTGGTTTGGGTTTGTATATTGTGAAAAAGCTTGCAGAGCTATTGAGTGTGGATATATCTGTTACCTCAGTAGCTAACGAAGGTACGGTCTTTCGTCTAACCTTGCCTCTGGGTGTTCCGCTACCTGATACTGAAATAGCAGAGAGGGTGGAGCAGGAGTTTGAAATGCCCGGTGGAATGCTGGTACTTATTATCGATGATGATCCAGATATTTTGTTTTCTTTAGAGCAAACTCTGAACCGTTGGGGGTGTGCAGTTATTACAGCACAGACGATAAAAGAGGCACTTATGAAAGCTTATGATGAAGAGGTGCATGTGATTTTATCTGATTTGGTGTTATCGCAAAAAGAAAATGGAGTGGACGCTATCAATAAAGTTTGTGGGCTTTTAGGCCGGGATATCCCGGCAATGATTATCACAGCAGAAACAGATACAAATCATTTACAAGCTGTTCATGACAAAGGTTATAAAATTTTACATAAACCGTTATTGCCGAAGACTCTTAAAGATGAGTTGATGAAAATTAACTTCAGTATGCTATAAGGCTGAATCAATGGTTTCTAATTTTTCAGTATCAGACATAAGCTGCGTATATTGCTGGGTTCATGCTATAGTTTCTGACACATTTATCGCTTGCAAGGCTTTCTATGATAAAAACCACTCTGTCGGGTTTAATCGCTGTAACGCTCTTTTTCTGTAGCCTGTCACAGGCTGAGTTGCTGTCTACGGGTACAACAACAGTGCTTAGCCAGAACAATATAGAAATCACCGTGCAGGCTGATGTCAATCTGATTAGTGATACGGTGACATTAACCCTTTCAGGGCCTGCCTCAAGGTGGTGGGGAGTTGGCTTTGACGCCAATAGAATGCTCAACGCCTATACGATTGTCGCGTTGAGAAATGGCGGCAATATTGAAGAGCGCATATTGGGTTGTTCATGCAGTTCTAATCAGCAGGGAGTTTTACTAAACTCCAGTCTGACGGTGATGAGTGATACGACCCAGGGAGATCAACGCACGGTTGTGGTTGAGCGCCCCCGCATTCATCCGGGCAGTGGTTATGACTTTCCCGATACGGCTACAACGATATCGATCATAGGAGGCTATGGGCCATTTAACTCGGATTTCTATACGGCAACCTTTATGGGTGGCAACGATATATCCGAGTTGTCTTATAGCGCCGGGCAGTTGCTGTTTGAACTGGATGCAGATTATCGCGGCAGTGTTTTAAGCACGGATTCTGATCAGTAGCCGGTGGTTTGTAGACGCTTGCAGCATCTGAATTGTATTTAATTTACTGAAAAATAAGCACTTTTTATACACGCATTAAGTTTTTTTAAACTTAATGCCTCTGTTTGATTTAGCCTTTATACTATTTGCCCAAATCCATGCTCAGGAAGTTGATCTGTGCCCTTTGAAGTGGGGCCCGCTGTGATCAGAGAAAAGGTATAAATATTATATTCAGGAGGTGCCCGGCCCATGCGCAGCACAACTTTCACGGCTTTCTTGCTTCTGCTTTTATCCTGCTTTTTTATCGGTCCGGCCTTTGCCATAGACACCGATGGTGACGGGCTGGATGACAGTGTCGAAACCAATACCGGTGTTTATATAAGTCCGACCGATACTGGTACCGATCCGAATGATCCGGATACGGACAATGACACGCTGCCGGACGGCTGGGAAGTGACCAATAGTGATCCCCATAACCCTCTGTATTTTCTCGGGGTGGGTAATTCTGCCAATCATAGCTGTGCGAAAGGGGATTCGGGTGTCGTATGCTGGGGTAATAATATTTCTGGTGCCACGACGGTGCCGGCGCTGGTAAACCCGGTGTCAGTTGAGACCGGGGGTACATTCTCGGCACATAGCTGTGCGCTTGATGATACCGGCGTGGTTTGCTGGGGGGGCAATGGTTACGGTCAAACGAATGTTCCAGCCTTGACCTCTCCGACGGTGATGTCGGTTGGCTTTCGTCATACCTGTGCCCAGGACGGGAATGACGCTGTGTGCTGGGGGCAGAATGTAGCGGGCGAGGGGCAAACCTATAATCTGAAAAGTGGCATTCAGCTCAGTGCCGGTGGCAATCATAACTGTGGCCTGCGTGCATCGGGTGGCGGTATTGTGGAATGTTGGGGCAGCGATGCCAACGGAGAGTCGACAGTGCCTTCACTCACAACACCCACCCAGGTCAGTGCTGGTAACGTTCACAGTTGTGCGCTAGATGCAAATGGCGTCTCCTGCTGGGGGAGTAATACCTTTGGTCAAACCAGTGTGCCTTCGTTAACCAATCCGGTTCAGGTAAGTGCCGGTAGCCTGCATACCTGCGCACTTGATGACACCGGTGTAGTTTGTTGGGGTAATAATAGTAATGGCCAGTCCACGCCGCCGACACTGGTTAACCCGGTGGTGGTAAATGCCGGTGCTTCTCATTCCTGTGCGCTTGATGATACCGGTGTGGTGTGTTGGGGTAGTGATTCCTCGGGTCAGTCTACGGTGCCGTTTACAGTGGATCCCGATGGCGATGGTATGCCGTCAAACTTCGAAGTAGCTAATGGCCTTGATCGACTGGTTGATGACAGTGCCAGTGATCTTGATAGTGATGGTTTGACTAACCTGCAGGAGTATACCCTCGGTACCGACCCGACGATGGATGCTGACCTTGATGCCGATGGGCTCAGTGATGCAGATGAGGTCAACATTCACGGCTCTGATCCGAATGACACGGACTCTGACGATGATGGTCTGAACGATTTTGATGAGGTAACAGTACATTTCACTGATCCGACCCTGACGGATACCGACAGCGACACAATGCCGGATTTCTATGAAGTGCAGAATGGTTTAAACCCGATTGTGGATGATGGTGGTAGTGACCTTGATAGCGACGGTTTGACCAACTTGCAGGAGTATCAGAACAATACTGATCCGGCAGTGGATGATGACAAGGACAGTGACGGTTTATCCGATGCGGATGAAATTCTCACCTATGGCTCCGACCCGGATGATACCGATACGGATGATGATGGTTTGACAGATTATGATGAAGCGATTACCTATCTGACTGACCCGACCTTGACGGATACCGACAGCGATACGATGCCGGATTTTTATGAAGTACAAAACGGTTTGAATCCACTGGCTGATGACAGCGGCAGCGATCTTGATTCTGATGGCCTCACCAACTTGCAGGAATACCAGTATGGTACTGACCCGGCGGTGGATGCGGATGCAGATAGTGATGGCCTAAACGATGCCGATGAGATCAATGTGCATAATACGGATCCGTTTGATGCGGATACTGATAACGACGGGCTCAGTGATAGTGGCGAGGTTGCGGTGGGCCGTGATCCCAATACCCCGGATTACGATGTTGGCGCGGGTTATTTCTATAGCTGTGCCCTTGATGACAATATTGGTAGTGCGCATTGCTGGGGCGATAACACCTATGGGCAAACTTCCGTACCGGCGTTAAGCAACCCGGTCCAGATCAGTACGGGTCAGTACAATGCCTGTGCGATTGATGATACCGGCGTAGTTTGCTGGGGAGATGACTCGGTAGGGCAGCTATCGGGTATTCCGGCAATGACCAATCCGACTTCTGTTGTTGTTGGCGGCGGACATATTTGTGCCATTGATAACGGTGCGTTAAATTGTTGGGGACTCAACACCTCCGGGCAGGCAACTGTACCTGGTGGTGTGATTAACGTTACCCAGGTTTCAGTGGGCTCCGACCATACCTGCGCACTGTACAACGGTGGTAATACCCTGTGCTGGGGTTCAAGTGGTGCCGGCAAGACCACCATTCCGTCAGTCAATGGTGTGTCATTAACAGCAACGGGCTGGAACCATACCTGCTTTATTGATCTGACGGGTGTGGTTTGTTGGGGTAGCAATAGTTATGGTCAAATCACGGTTCCGAGTCTGACTAATCCGGTTGATCTTGCACTTGGTGCTGGTCATAGCTGTGCGATTGACGACACAGGTGTGGTTTGTTGGGGGGATAACGTGTCAGGCCAACTGAATGTACCGGCGATGGGTACACCGTTAAAAATCACCGCCTACTATGATCATACCTGTGCATTGCATAGCGACGGTATCACCTGTTGGGGCCGGGACACTTATGGTGAAAGCAGTGGCGGTAATATCGTGATCGACTCTGATCTTGATGGTATGCAAAATGCCTACGAGCTGCTTTACGGACTGAATCCATTTGATAACACTGATGCAGCGCCGGATTCTGACAGCGATGGATTAACCAATCTCCAGGAATCTACCTATAACACCAATCCGTTCTCTGCGGATACTGACAGTGATGGTGTTGATGATATCGATGAAATTAATACCCATAGTACAGACCCGCTTGATGCTGATACCGATGGCGACACGATCACCGATGGTTTTGAAATCGACAATGGCCGAGACCCGCTGGTACAGGATTATCAAATCGGTTCAGGTACTGCCCATAACTGTGCACTGACCGATGCCCCGGGAGGTGTCGAGTGCTGGGGTGATGATACGTATGGTCAGTCCACGCCACCGGCACTGAGTAACCCGGTACAGCTTTCTACCGGTGGCTACCACAACTGTGTAGTCGATGATACCGGTGTGGTGTGCTGGGGCGATAATACCCATGGTCAGCTAAACGTGCCGGCGCTGGTTAATCCGGTAGCCGCTTATGCCGGTGGCTTTAACAGTTGCGCACTGCATGACAGTGGACTCGCCTGCTGGGGTGAAAATTCCTATGGCCAGAACTCGGTGCCAGGCCTGACGAATGTTCGGGAAGTTTCTGTGGGTGCTTACCATATCTGTGCGATTGATGATAATGGAGTTAGCTGCTGGGGAAATAATACCTGGGGACAAACCAGCGTACCTGGCGGCTTGACCAATCCGCGTTCCCTAAGTGCATCACAATACAATACCTGTGTAATTGACGGTGTTGCTGGTGAAATATGCTGGGGCAATAACACCTACGGCCAGACTCTTGGTGCAGGCACTGCCGATGCCGCACTGGTACGTTCGGGTACCAACTTTACCTGTTCATTGGAAAATGAAGTGATAACCTGTGTTGGGCTGGATAACTATGGACAGCTAATGGTACCCACGATTACTTCACCGTGGACGATGGATAGTGGCAGTGACCATAGCTGTGCGATTGATAATACCGGTCAGGCGATCTGCTGGGGGCGTGATCTGTACGGTGCTGATGTCGATGTGATTTTGACTCTTGATCCGGATGGTGATGGGTTAATTACCCATACCGAAATAGGCTTGGGGACAAGCCCCGTTGATGCCGATAGTGATGATGATGGCCTTGACGATTACGATGAGGTTAATGTTCACAATACTAACCCGCTTAATGCCGATAGTGATGGTGACAGTATTAATGACAGTGCCGAAATTGCAGCAACAACCAACCCGCTATTGCAGGATACCGATGGTGATGGTTTAACTGACGGTATTGAAATCAATACCTTCGGTTCTGATCCGTTAAGTGCAACCAATGCAGTGCTGGATAGTGATGGTGATGGTATCAGTGATGTAAAAGAAATCGCGATTGGAACCAATCCGAACAGCGCGGATAGTGACGGCGATGGTTTAACGGATGATGTGGAGCTGCTTACCTACTGTATTGATCCAAACAACCAGGATACCGATGGCGATGGCACACTGGATAATCTTGATCCGGAACCGGCTCCGGAAGCCTGTACGATGCCGCTTAACGGTCAGTATAAAGGCATTGATTTTGGTGCCGGTCAATAAGTAACAAATGTTGTTTAATTAACAACTAAAGATAGAAGCCCTTGTTTTTTAGCAGGGGCTTTTTCTTTTTGGGTTACGCTTTATACTGCGCCAGAAATAACTCAATAAAAGCCTTTTTCAGCTTTTTCTCGCGCTTTTCCTCTACCGGGCCTTCAAGCACCGGGGGCCAGAAAAAGGTGCCGGCAAACAGTGACCAAAAGGCTTCTGCGGCAAGCTTCGGGTTTTTGACTTTGAGGCGACCATCCTTGTCCGCAGCTTTTAACCAGATGGCGAGACTATCTTCATGTGAATCTGAAAACTGAATCGCTCTTTCAGCCATATGGGGGTGGGTGATAAACACGCCGAGGGTGACACGCATCAGCCCGAGCCGTTTTGGATCCCGGGTTAGCATCATCTTTGACTCGGCAAACTCGCCGAGCTGTTTTTCAATGCTTGTTTCAGGATCATATTCGATGTTTTTGGCTTCATAGGCTTCTTCGAGAAAGCGGTTAAAGGCTTTTTCAATCAGGGCCTCTTTGCTCGGGAAGTGGTTGTAAACGGTTCTTTTCGAGGAGTTTGCTGCCGTGGCAATCAGGTCCATACTCGCGCGCTCATAGCCGTTTTCGATAAAAACATCGATGGCGGCATCGAGAATGGCATTGCGCTTTTGGCTGGTATCCCGGGGCTTTCTGGCCATAACTGTATCTATACCTTTACCTGTATCTATTACTTTAGATTGAAAAATTATATTAAATTACACTAACGAGTGTAATTTAACTTGAAATCGGCTTTTGGTTAAACTACACTCACTAGTGTAATTTAACTCTGCCTGACTAACAAGGCTTCAACAGCCCCTGGAGGAAAAAATGAATTTTGATCCGGATTCAATCGAGCGTCGAGAAGGTGAGGTGGCCATTGTCACGGGTGCAAATAGTGGCGTGGGTTTTGAGGTGGCTGTGGGGCTTGCCCGCATCGGCTGCACGGTTGTGATGGCATGCCGCAATATGGAAAAGGCACGGCTTGCAAAAGCAGAGATTCTGGCGAGAGAGCCCGAAGCCAAACTGGATATTTTGCAACTGGACTTGTCGGACTATGCTTCGATAAAAGCTTTTGCAGAGGATTTCCGCTCACAATATGTTCAGCTCGATCTGCTTATCAATAATGCCGGGCTGCTGGATTATTCGTTGCAGATAAACAACAACGGTATCGAAAGGCAGTTTGCTACCAACCACCTGGGCCACTTTCTGCTAACGGCGTTGTTGATTGATCTGATGCCGAACTCTTCGTCTTCCAGAGTTGTGTCTCTGAGCAGCCTTGCGCATAAAAAAGCGGAAATCTTTTTCGATGACCTCAATTGTGAGCAGCAGACAAAATGGGATGCAGCTTATTGCCAGTCGAAACTGGCCTGCCTGATGTTTGCTGATGAGCTGCAAAGGCGTTTGCAACAGTCTGGTAGTAAAGTGCTATCGGTGTGTGCGCATCCGGGTGGTACGGATTCCGGACTGTTCGAGAATATGCCGAAGCTGCTCTATTACGCGATGAAAATCTTTGTTGGCCCTTTTATTCTCCACTCCAATGAGAGTGCGGCACGATCGATATTGATTGCAGCTTTGGGCAATGAAGTAAAAGGGGGAGAGTACTTTGGCCCACAAGGTTTCCTGGAAATGAAAGGCGCGCCAGGTATTGCCACAAGAACGGAATATTCGAAAGACGAAGCGGCAGCAAGTCGTTTGTGGGATATCTCCGAAACGATGACAGATCAAAAGTTCGACTTATTGTTAGATAAAGCTTGAGTGGGGTGAAGTGATGAAACAGATTTCTCTTATCTATTGTTATTTACTAATCGCAAGCTCTATCGGTATGGCTTTGTGGGGCATATTCGGCTTTATTGAGTACTTTACCGGGCATGCTATTGTTATTCCGTTACAGAACCCCAACTTTCCGGCAGGCACCCAGTTTATTCATTGGTTTCTCATTACCTTATCCGGGCTGACCTTTCTGATTGGTTATTTCACGCGCTGGAAATATACGCCAAATGTCAAAGTGGTGATTTATGCCTGCCTCGCAACGATGTGCTTTATTCAAACGTTTGATTTTATGGTTCGCGAAGATCGCTATATCAGTTATGTTCTCGAGGTGACAAATTATGTGATTGTTTCGCTTTATCTGTTCAAGTCACAAAGAATGCAGCAGAGATTTGGGCGGATCTAGAAAGTGGGAAGCAGTCAGGTGGAACAATACTCACCTGACTGGTTAACTTTGCACGATTTATTTAACGGCCGGTAAATTCCGGCTTTCTCTTTTCGGCAAACGCGGTGACCGCTTCTTTCATATCTTCGGTATGCACGGACAGGTGTTCCGCAGCCACACCAAAATCAAATACCTGAACCATCTGGGTTTTGAGCATCTGGTTGATTGCCATTTTGGTCCAGCGTACCGCAGCAATTGGCAGGCTCGCCACATGGGTGGCGTATTCCATTGCTTTATCCATAAGTTCATCGTGGGGCACGCAGTGGTTCACCAGACCCATATCAGCAGCTTCCTGTCCCGGTACCAGTTTGGCAGCCATGAGTAATTCCTTGGCGCGGTGCTGGCCAATCAGCAGGGGCCAGATTAACGCGCCGCCGTCGCCACATACCAGGCCCATATTCACATGGGTATCGCCAATTTTGGCTTTGTCCGACATAAAGGTCACATCGGCGAGCAGCGCAATTGTGGCGCCGAGGCCCGCAGCGGTGCCATTAATGGCAGAAATCACCGGAGCCTCGCAGTTGATCATTTCCTGCACAAGGTAGCGGGTGCCACGCAGTTGATCGATCGGGCGCTCATCCGGGTGGCCAAAGCCTTTTACGTCGCCACCGGCACAGAAGGACTTGCCCTCACCGGTAATAATGATCGCGCCCACATCCCGGTCTACGCCGATTTCGCGGAAGATGCTCTCGAGCCCCACGTGCATGTCGTAGTTCACGGCATTGTGCACCTCGGGTCGGTTCAGCGTGATAATCGCCACACGATCCTTGATCTCTACTTTCAGGTGCTGGTCATTATATTTTGAGTAATCCACTGCTATAGCTCTCCGCAAAATTGGTTTGAGGGTGTATATTGCCTATCAGAATCTTTTCAAGTCAATCAGTATGACATACAATATTTTTTACCAGACAGCTGTCTGGTAAAAAAGGTCCTGGGAAGGTCGCGAATGTCAGGTTAGGGCCACATAAGGTATGTCGGACTGTGACGGCTGGCAACAGTTACAGGGACATTAGTCGGGGGGAAACCTTGAAAAAAACGCCGCTCTACCACTGGCATCAGGCCCGTGGCGCCAAAATGGTACCGTTTGCCGGCTTTGATATGCCGGTGCAATACGCTGGGGGCATTCTCAGAGAGCATGAGCATACCCGTAATGCGGCGAGTCTGTTTGATGTGTCCCATATGGGGCAGATTGAAATCAGTGGCCCGAATGCCTGCGAGGAACTGGAACGCCTGGTGCCGCTCAATCTTGAAATACTCTCCTTAAGTGAAATGGCCTATACCGTGTTGCCGAATGAGCAGGGGGGCTGTGTTGACGATCTGATTGTAACGCGTCGCAACCGCGACAATTTTCTGCTTGTTGTGAATGCGGGCAGCAAGGGGCGGGTACTTGAGCATTTGTCGAATGAGCTGGAAACCAGCCCGATGCATATTCTCAATGATCAGGCGCTATTGGCCTTGCAAGGACCGGGCGCGCTCAATGCATTATTGGGAATTTTTCCGACGGAAATTGCTGATCTGGATTTTATGAACGGCATGCTCGTGAAATACCAGCAGATGGAGTGCTTTCTGTCTCGCTCCGGTTACACCGGGGAAGACGGTTTTGAGCTGGCTGTAGCATCGCTACATGCACCGCGTTATGCCGATATCCTGGCTGAGTTGCCCGGCGTTGAACCGGCGGGACTCGGTGCGCGTGATTCCCTGCGCCTGGAAGCGGGGCTGTGTCTGTATGGCCATGAGCTGAATGAAACAACCACACTGGTGGAAGCGGGGTTGGGCTGGACGGTAAGCCCGAGTCGTCGCAAAGGGGGGAAAAAGGAAGGTGGCTTTATTGGTAGCGATGTGATTCTTGCACAATTGGAAGACGGCGCACCGCGACAGCGAGTGGGCTTGAAAGTGCAAGGTAAAGCGCCAATACGTGAAGGTGCGTCATTGTACGATAGCAGCGGGCAATCAGTGGGTGAAGTTACCAGTGGCACGTTTGGGCCCTCACTTGGAGTGCCGATTGCCATGGCTTATGTGGACGCGGCTTGCAGTGGTGTCGGCAGCAAGTTGAATACCGAGTTACGTGGCAAGACTATTGAACTGGAAGTGGTTGCTCTGCCGTTTGTAAAACACCAATACCATCATCGGGGGTAGATCCATGAGTGTTGATCCTGAACTGGCCAGCCTCAGTGAGGCGTTTTCGTTACGACATATTGGCCCGAATACTCAGGATCAACAACAGATGCTGGCCAGCCTTGGCTATGAGAATCTGCAAACCCTGATTGACGATGTCGTGCCTGCGAGTATTCGCCGTCAGCAGCCGCTACAACTGGATGCGGTACTCACCGAACATCAGACCCTGCGCAAGCTCAAGGCGATCTCGAAAAAGAACAAGGTGTTTCGCTCCTGTATTGGCCAAGGTTATTACAACTGTTATCTGCCGCCGGTCATTCAACGAAATATTCTGGAGAACCCGGCCTGGTATACCGCCTATACCCCTTACCAGCCGGAAATATCCCAGGGGCGCCTTGAGGCATTGATCAATTACCAGACCATGGTGACGGATTTGACCGGGCTGGATATTGCCAATGCGTCGATGCTTGATGAAGCTACTGCCGCAGCCGAGGCGATGATGATGTGTCGGCGTATGAGCAAACACTCATCGCAGCGTTGTTTTGTGGATCAGCAATGTTTCCCTCAGACCATTGATATTCTGAAAACCCGTGCCGAGCCACTCGGTATTGAAATTGTTGTCGGTGATCCGCTTGCGGAGCTGACGGCAGATGATTGTTTTGCTGCCATCTTTCAATACCCTGGAGCCAACGGTGAAGTGCGGGATTATTCCAGGCAGATAAAACAACTGCATGAGCACAAAGCGCTCGCAGTAGTGGCCGCTGATTTGCTGGCCTTGCAGCTGCTGGTTTCTCCGGGGCAACAGGGTGCGGATATTGCTGTGGGTTCTACGCAGCGTTTTGGTGTGCCGTTAGGTTTTGGTGGGCCACACGCGGGTTATATTGCGTGCCGTGACAAACTGAAGCGTACCTTGCCCGGGCGTTTGGTGGGTGCTTCCCAGGATAGTCAGGGTAATCCCGCCTATCGTTTGGCCTTGCAAACCCGCGAGCAACATATCCGCCGTGAAAAAGCTACGAGTAATATCTGTACGGCGCAGGTCTTGCTCGCAGTGATTGCGGGCATGTATGCGGTGTATCACGGGCCGGAAGGGTTGAAACGTATTGCTCAGCGCACTCATCGTTTAACGACTATGCTTGCGAGCGGCGTACAACAGTTAAATCTGAAACTGCAAAATACCTGTTTCTTCGATACCTTGACGATAGAGACCGGCAGCCAAACCGCAGCGATTCACCGCCGTGCACGGGACCGCGGTTTTAATCTGCGCGAAGTAGATGAGCATCATGTTGGTATTTCCCTCGACGAGACCGCCACGGAAACAGCTGTGGATCAGTTATTGCAGGTACTCAATATCCGCAGTTTGCCGCTTGGTAAATTAAACGCGGAAACACCGTTAACCACAGAATTGATGCGCACCGATGCGGTGTTGCAACATCCGGTGTTTAATCGTTATCGCTCGGAAACAGAAATGCAGCGTTATATTCGCTATTTATCGGATAAGGACCTTGCGCTGGACCGTGCGATGATTCCGCTCGGTTCTTGCACGATGAAACTTAACGCTGCTTCAGAGATGACCCCGATTACCTGGGCCGAGTTTGCGTTTATTCATCCGTTTGCACCGCGGGAACAGGTGGCCGGTTATTTGCAGTTGATTGATGAGCTTGAACATATGCTCTGTGACTGCACCGGTTACGATGCAGTATCGCTGCAACCCAATGCGGGTTCCCAGGGGGAGTATGCCGGCTTGCTCGCGATTCGCGCCTATCATCAAAGCCGCGGTGAGCAACGTGATGTCTGTCTGATTCCATCTTCAGCACACGGCACGAACCCTGCTTCAGCACAGATGTGTGGAATGAAAGTCGTGGTGGTGAAATGTGACAGCGACGGTAATATCGATCTCGCTGACCTCACAGAAAAAGCTGAAGAACATAAAGATGACCTTGCTGCGCTAATGATTACCTATCCCTCTACACACGGTGTGTTTGAACACCATGTACGCGAGGTTTGTGCTGTAGTACATGATCACGGTGGGCAGGTGTATATCGACGGTGCGAATCTCAATGCAATGGTGGGCTTGTGTGAGCCAGGTAAATTCGGCGGTGATGTATCCCATTTGAATTTACACAAAACCTTTGCGATCCCCCATGGTGGTGGCGGGCCCGGCATTGGTCCGGTGGCGGCGAAAGAACATCTGCGGGAATTTTTGCCGGGTCATGCGCTTGATCACGGTGTGGTTAAGTTTAAAGGTGCGCCGGTATCTGCCACGGCATTTGGCAGTGCCGGTGTACTGCCAATTAGCTGGATGTATATCTCGTTGATGGGGGACGAAGGTTTAACCCGCGCGAGTGAGGTGGCGATTCTCAGTGCGAACTATATTGCCAAACAACTCGAAGACGACTATCCGATTCTTTACAAGGGAGAATCGGGTCTGGTGGCACACGAATGTATTGTGGATTTGCGTCCGTTAAAAGAACAAACCGGTATCAGTGAGGAAGACGTGTGCAAACGGTTGATTGACTACGGCTTTCACGCACCGACTATGTCGTTTCCGGTGCCGGGCACATTGATGATAGAGCCTACAGAGAGTGAATCAAAGGCGGAGCTCGATCGTTTTATTATGGCAATGAAACAGATCAAACAGGAAGTCAATGCGATTGTGAGCGGTGAGCTTGATCGCGAGGATAATCCGTTAAAGAACGCTCCGCACAATATGATTATGGTGACTGCGGATGACTGGTCACACCAGTACAGTCGGGAGCAGGCGGCTTATCCGGTGGTTTCGCTAAAACAGAACAAATACTGGAGCCCGGTGGGTCGTATCGACAATGTCTATGGTGATCGCAATTTGTTTTGTTCCTGTTTGCCCGTTGATGAGTATCAGGATTAATCGGTTAACTACTTTTCTTTATGTCAGTATTTGCAGCCAGAGTTAAAACAACACTCATCTGGTGCCTGTGTTTTGTTGTAATTATTGCAGTATTGGAAATACTGGCCCGGATGTTCTGTCTGGTATCGCCGGCATTAAATACAGACATTGAAAATTTGCAAAAAACCTATGCAGAGCAGCAGCGACAGTCGGTCTGGTATCACTACTCACCCACACTGGGCTGGGATATTGCGTCTGGCTATCAAGGTGAGTTGTATCGTTCCGTACGGGAATTTGATCAAACCGGGTTATTAAGCGTTGATGCGGATCAACTGCAAGATCGCCAAAAAAGCCAACAAAATAGTAAAACGATAGTGTTCCTTGGTGATTCAGTCACGTTTGGCTATGGGGTTGCCACTGCGCAGACATTTATTGAACAGCTGGATCAGCAGCTGCCAGGTTCCAGGTTAATTAACCTGGCGGTACCGGGTTATAGCTCGTGGCAAGGATTGCAGATATTCAGGGAGAAAGGGGTCTCGTTGGAGCCGGATATCGTTGTTATCGCGTTTCATTTTAATGACCGGCGTTATGTGACAGAGCTGTCGCGGCAGGATAGTGCGGAACATTTTGAACAGATATATCACTACACGCGCTGGCGGGCTTACCTTGAATCCTTGCAATCGTCTTATCTATATCTCTGTGCGCTGATATTGGCAGGAGAGGGTGGTGAGAAACAAACAGTTCGCCTTGATACGTTATTGCCCAGAGTCAGTGAGCAACGCTATCGTGATAATTTGCAGGTTCTGATTAGTGAAGTACGCGGTGTCGGTGCTGAACCGGTTTTGCTATTGTTACCGGACAATCCGTTTCATGCGATTTATTACGGGGAAGAGCAGCTGAATCTGGTGCGTACGCAACCACAGTTCGTGGCAGAAGCTTTAGCAGAAAACATTCACGAAAATCCGCATAACTGGTTTAATGCATTGACTCGTTTACAGCTTGCCGAACTTTACCAACGACAAAATAATGCCGTGCCATTGGATGAATTGTTAACGGTTGAGTTGTATAACTCTGTCCACGGTGGTTATCCGATAGTCGCAGATTATCCTTATCACCGCGCTGCCAATGCGTTGGCTGCGAAAGAAGGGGTTGCGGTAATAGATATGCGACTTGCGCTAAATGTTTCCGCAGATCATTATCTGGATTTTGCGCACCTTTCAGTAGCGGGACATAAAGTTGTGGCGCAACAGCTGAATTCGCAATTATCGGCTATTGAAAAGAGTGGCAGATAATTGGGCAGAGATGTTACATCTCTGTAACCAGCCGCTTTTGAAAATCCGAACGAGTTTTTTGAGAAGGCTTTTGTGGTTGATTGCTCATTGCCTGTCGTGATGCAGTGCGACTGATTTTTCTGATTTCCGAGAATGTATAGATTTCGTTACAAGCGGTGCAGGTTACCGGATCGTAATCTTCATCATATTCAGCATCGAACTCAAAATAGGCAGGGCCACAGTGGGCGCAGATGGACCTTAGTGTTAATTTAATATTCATAATATTTATCTTTCTACTCATTTACCTCTACGTCGCGCGCATCATAGTACGTTCTGATAACGGGATTAAGACTAATTTTTGAAAAGGATTTTTAAAGGCTTTCCTGTCAGGAAACAAAGATATGCTGGCAAGGAAAGATGGTGCAGGAATTGGCTGAAAAGGTGATGTTTATCCGGTTTTTTGTAGAGCCAGTTCACATAATGGCACCCGGGTTCGCTGTTTTGCGTTAGTAAATAAATTTCTAAAATTGCTGATTTTCAGGCACAAATCTGCCTTGTCAGCCTTTTCCAGTCGTGCTGACAGAGACTTCCGGGCTGATAAAGATGGGCTTCGTGTGCGGGCCAGAATAGCTGTGCCGGAAAAGGCACAGCCAGTAATAGTGATAGTGATTTAACTGACGAGATACTCATCAATTTTATAGGCTTGATAACGCGGTTCGCGCTTGCCAAATAACACGCGGTTGGCGTTTTCATAAAGATAGTTTTCCAACACTCCTTCTTTTAGATCCAGTTCTTTCGCTTCTTCAAGGCAGCGTTCAATCGTTAGCACCGGATGATCAGAGGCGAACATGATTTTCTTTTTACCACGTGTGTTCATATAGTGAACCAGTGAAGGTGGTAGATACTTCGGTGCGTAAGCCGATGTCATCATGGAAAGGTTTTTATATTTGATCATCAAGCGGATTGCGTAATCCCACCAGGGATCCGCACCGTGGCGCATAATAATTTTTAACTGTGGGAAATAATGGCAGACGCGGTCAAGATACATCGGGTTTTGGCACTCGCTTGGCATTGGCGGCCCGGCGATACCGGTGTTAATGCCTACCGGCATATCCATTTCAATACATTTGATATACATCGGGTAGTACATCTGGTGATCCGGCGGCACATCAATTTCAAACGGCGCCATCGCTGCCATCGCAACCGGGTACTCTTTTGCGAGTTCTTCCATCGCCCAGATGGATTTCATGCCGCGCTTGAGGTCGGGTTGCACAGAGAGGAAAAAGCGACCTGGATACTTTGTGGTGAAGTCGAGAATGCGCTGGTTCGGCTTGTAGGAGCCACAGCTTAGCAGTACTTTCTCCACACCGAGCTTGTCCATCATCTCCACCATTTCGTCGGCTTCGATATTGCGGAAAAAATCATCGCCACCCTTGAAGTAGTCCTTTTTCACGGCTTTCATAAAGCCGAGGTGGGCGACATCACCCATGCTGACATTTACCCAGGGGTCAATGGATTTCAAGCTCATGCTAATACCCTCGCTACTGTATTTTTCGTGTTTAAACGGCCTTGAAACAGGCTCGATATGATAGCGGTCCGCCCTGCGCCAAACAAGGTTAATTTCCGCAGGCGGTTAAAAACTGGTCATCTAATTGGTTGTTTTTGCAAGTAATTTTTTGTTTTTTTTCCAGACACTTGTCTGATTATGTGGTATTTCTCTATTATTAGCCCGGTAGTGTTTTGGCAGTATATGACGCTGTGTCAGATTGTTGATGAGGGCGGCTGTAAATGGCCAAACATCGACAGCTATATTTTTTACCCATCCTTTACCAGACGAAAGAGGTACGGACAGTTGAGCGCTGATTGCGATAGTAAAGAAGCCCTTGAGGCATTTGCCGAGGAAACCCGGGCCTGGCTCGAAGAAAACTGCCCGCCGGCGATGCGCGAGCCGGTACGCTCCGATGACGATATGTGCTGGGGTGGCCGCAAGTGGGAATTCGAGAGTGAGGATCAGAAACTGTGGCTTGAACGCATGGTTGCGAAAGGTTGGACGGTGCCCACATGGCCGGAAGAATACGGTGGTGCAGGTCTGAGTAAAAAGCAGGAAAAAGTTTTATTCAAGGAGATGCGCAAGCTTAAATGTCGTCCGGCTCTATCGAGTATCGGTGTGGTGATGTTGGCGCCGGCATTAATGAAATACGGCACCGAAGCACAGAAGAAAGAACATTTACCAAAAATTGCTCGCGGTGAGATTCGCTGGAGCCAGGGTTATTCCGAGCCGGGTGCCGGTTCTGATCTGGCAAGTCTGAAAACCGCTGCCGAGGACAAGGGTGATCACTGGTTGATTAACGGTTCAAAAATCTGGACCACGTATGGCCACAAGGCGGACTGGATGTTCTGTCTTGTGCGCACTGACTTTAATGCACCAAAGCGCGAAGGTATCAGCTTTGTGATGTTTGATATGGATCAGCCGGGTGTCACTACCAAACCGATTCATCTGATCTCCGGTACTTCCTATTTCTGTCAAACTTTTTTTGATGATGTGCGTGCTGAGAAAAGCCAGTTGGTGGGCGAAGAAAACAAGGGCTGGACGGTTGCGAAATATTTGCTGCAACACGAGCGCGATACCATTGCGATGGCAGCGAGTGGCGGCGGTAAAAAGAAAAAGCCGATAGAGCAGATTGCCAAGGAAACTTACGGCGAGGAGAAAGGCAAGATTGCCGACAGTGCAGTACGCAATCAGCTGGCGCGCTTTCAGATTCGCGAAGCGGGTTTTGGCTTGACCTTGCAGCGCATGGGCGATGAGGCGAAAGCGGGTTCACCGCCCGGGCCTGCGTCGTCGATTATGAAATATTACGGATCTGAATTAAACAAGGACCGCCGTGAGTTGATGCTCAATTGTAACGGTATGAATAGTCTTGGCTGGGAAGGTGATGAATTTAATAACGGTGAAATTGCGCGTAGTTGGCTGAAAAGCAAAACCAACTCGATTGAAGGCGGTACTTCGGAAATACAGTTAAACATTATTGCCAAGAGGGTGTTAGGCCTTCCAGGAGTGGTAAGCTAATGGCCATTTATTATAGAGGTAACCGCTGATGGCTCTTGTATTAAACGAAGAACAACAGTTGCTCAAGGATTCTGCGGTAGAGTTTTTCAAGGAATATCTGCCGATTGATACGATTCGCCAGTTGCGTGATCACCCGGACAGTGAAGACAGCCAGAACGGCTATAAAAAAGATGTCTGGCAAAAAATGGGTGAGATGGGTTGGCCGGCGACAATCATTCCGGAAGAATATGGTGGCCTTGGCTTTGGTTTTGTGGGTCTCGGTGTTGTGCTTGAAGCTGGTGGTCGTACGCTTGCGCCGTCACCGTTGCTGTCGTCAGTTGCACTTGGTGCGAGCGCCTTGCTACTTGCCGGTAGCGAAGAACAAAAAAATCAGTGGCTGCCACAGATTGCCAGTGGTGAAGCGATTTTTACCCTGGCGTTGCAGGAAGGGCCTGCTCACAACCCGCGTTTAATCACAACGCGTGCCGAAATAAAAGGCAGTGACTATGTGATTAACGGTAAGAAAACCTTTGTCAGTGATGGGCATATTGCGGATCAACTGGTTGTTGCGGTACGCACTGACGGTGATGACAATAGTCGCAAAGGGCAGTCATTGTTGCTCGTGGATACAAAACAGGCAGGTGTATCTATCAAGCGCAGTGTCATGGTGGATACACGCAATATGGCCGAGATTAGCTTTGACAATGTTACCGTGCCTGCCAGTGCCTTGCTCGGTGAGCAGGACAATGCCTTTGCGGTTATCGAACAGATTGTCGACCGCGGTAATATTGCGTTAGCGGCTGAGATGCTCGGTTCCGTTCAGGAAGCATTTGAGCAGACTATTGAATATCTGAAAACCCGCGAGCAGTTTGGTCAGCCGATCGGTTCCTTCCAGGCCTTGCAGCATCGTGCTGCGCAAATGTTTTGTGAAATTGAAATCGGCAAGTCACTCGTTATGAGCGCACTTAACGCTGTTGATGCTGGCGGATTTGATATCCCTTATATGGCGTGCTCTGCCAAGGTACATATGTGTGACACTTATCGCCTTGTTAGTAATGAAGGTATTCAGATGCACGGTGGTATGGGTGTGACTGATGAACTGGATATTGGTTTGTTTATCAAGCGTGCGCGTGTGGTGATGCAGATGCTGGGTGATGAAAATTTCCATGTACAGCGGTATGCTTCGTTGCGCGGTTATTAATCCGCTCGCTAAAGCATTGTTAAACAATATTTAAAACAAAGGTTAAAGTTGGAATGGAAATAAAAGATTCAGTGGCCGTCGTGGTTGGCGGCGCATCCGGTATGGCACGTGCCTCAGCCGAATTGCTGGCGAGCCTCGGTGCCAAAGTGGCCATTCTTGATCTGGAAAACTCCAAAGGTGCTGAAGTGGCTGCGTCAATGGCAGCCGATACAGCGTTCTTTCCGATGAATATTCTCGATAGTGATTCTATCGGCGCAGCCTTGAGTCGAACCGTTGAAAAGTTTGGGGCGATTCATATTGGTGTGAACACCGCCGGGGGTGGCATGGCACAGCGCACCCTGGGTCGACAGGGGCCTCATGATCTCGACGCGTTTAAACAGATTATTGATTTGAACCTGACTGGCTCGTTTGATTTTCTGCGCCAGTGTGCAGACAAAATGGTTTTGCATGAGCCGAACGAAGAGGGTGAACGCGGTGTGATTATCAATACGGCGTCTATCGCTGCCTATGAAGGGCAGATTGGTCAGGTTGCCTATGCGTCGGCGAAGGCAGGTATCACTGGCATGACCTTTGTCGCTGCGCGGGATCTTGGCAGTATGGGTATTCGCTGTCTTGCGATTGCACCGAGTCTGTTTCAGACTGGCATTACTGAACTTGTACCCGATGAAATGGCAGTGGAATTAACCAAGGATGCTGCATTTCCGCGCCGTATGGGTAAACCGGAAGAGTATGCAAAACTTGTCAAGGCGATGGTTGAAAACCCCATGCTTAATGGGTCAACAATCCGACTCGACGCCGGTCAGCGCTTTGCGCCAAAATAACTGCTGCGATCCGTTCTGAATCTGATCAGCCCCGAACAATATTTTGATTAATGAGGTGTAGTTAAATGGATTACCGTTATCCACCGGAAGCCGAAGCTTTTCGTCAGCAGGTTAGAGGCTGGCTTGAAGAAAACCTGACGGACGAAGTTAAAGGGCTGGACAATCGCGGCGATATTGAACCGGATGATCTGCTAATTCTTAAAGGCTGGAACAAAAAACTCGCTGAAGAAAGAATGGTAGCGATTTCCTGGCCCGAGGAATTTGGCGGTCGTGCCGCAGGTGTGATGGATCAGGTGGTGCTTGCTGAAGAAATGCATCGTGTCGGTGCTCCGGGACCGTTAAATCCGATTGGCCTGAATAATATTGCGCCATCGATTATGACTTACGGCACAGAAGAGCAAAAAGAACAATATCTCAAGCCGATGCTGAGTGGCGAGCATATCTGGTGTCAGGGTTTTTCGGAGCCGGAAGCAGGTTCCGACCTCGCATCGCTACGCACGCGAGCAGTGGAAGATGGTGATGACTTTGTGATTAACGGCCAGAAAGTCTGGAATACTCTTGGCCACTATGCGGACTACTGTGAGTTGCTGGTAAGAACCGATCCGGATGCGCCGAAGCATGCGGGCATCAGTTGTTTGTTGATTGATATGAAAACACCGGGTATTGATGTGCGACCACTGACAACGATGACTGGCGCAAAAGAGTTTGCGGAAATCTTTTTTGAAGATGTGCGTGTACCAAAATCTGCGCTGCTTGGGCCGTTGAACCAGGGGTGGATGGTTGCCATGAATACCCTGAGTAATGAACGTGCGGGTATAGCGAATTTGCATCTCGGTGTGCGTCGCAAAATTGCCGGCTTGATTGATGAAGCAAAAAGTCGTGTTGTTGATGGCAAGCCGCTTACTGAAAATCCGGTGGTAAGAAGTCGTCTTGCCAAGGCCTATATGATGGGTGAAATGCAAAAAGCTGTGGGGGATGTTTCGATTGCCGGTGCAGCTAATGGAGAACCACCAGGGGCTGAGTCCTCGATTGTGAAAATTTGCTGGACCGAGATAGAACACCTTGTGGCGGAAACCAGTGCCGCGGTACTTGGCGCCGATGCGCTGACAGACCGCTGGGGTGATAACCGCCTTTATACCCGGGCAACCTCGATTGCGGGGGGAACCACCCAGGTGAATCGCAATATTGTCGCGCGCCGTGTCCTCGGTTTGCCAAAGGGTTAGAGGGTAGAGACGATGGAAACCAATTACAGTGCTGAACAGCAGGCGTTTCGCGATAGTCTGCGTCGTTACTTGAGCGATAAATGTGACCAGAGTTTTATCCGTGAAAACTGGGATGAAGTGGTTCCCCATACCGAAGAGTTATGGGGCAATCTGGTTGAGATGGGAGTGACAGCTCTGCTGGTGCCGGAACAGTCTGGTGGTCTTGGTATGGGTATGGTGGATATGGGTGTGGTCATGGAAGAACTTGGTCGTCGTGTGAATCCGGCACCGGTACTTGCAAGTTGTGTCGGCGCGACGAGTGCGGCGGCAATTTATCATTGCAATGACCTGCTTGCCACATTGGCAGATGGTTCAAAGATTGGCACCGTTGCATTTGAAGAAGCAGATAAAACCCTATTGAGCTGGCAGCAGCCGGGTGTGAGTATAAAAAGTGGCAAGCTTAATGGCACCAAGGTGCGTGTACTGGATGCAATGGCTGCGGATGTACTGTTTGTTACCGCAGCGGATGGTGTTTATCTGATTGCTGCGGATGCCGATGGCGTGACGATAGAAGCGACAGAGATAGTTGATGGCTCGCGCCGTATTGCCGATGTGGTGTTCGAGGATGCCGCCGCTGAAAAGGTGGGTGAACTTGCAGACTTTGCACCGGTAATTGATCGCTTGCTAGTGGGTCTGAGTGCGGATGCGCTTGGTGCGGCAGAGATGGCATTGTTTACCTCGCTGGAATACGCCAAGGAGCGCGAGCAGTTTGGTGTGCCGGTAGGTTCTTTCCAGGCCGTGCAACATATGCTGGCGGAAATGTTCCAGCAGGTGGAAATGGCCAAAGCAGGTTTGCACTATGCGTTGTGGGCACTTGACGATGCAGAAGCTGAAGAGGGGCACCGTGCCGCGGTTCTGATCAAGGCCTTTATTGCCGAGGAATTCCCCCATGTAGGTGCGGAAGCTGTACAGATTTTCGGTGGTGCCGGATTTACCTGGGAGTACGATATTCACCTGTTTTACAAGCGCCTGCTGTCGGCTGAGCTGTTACTCGGTGGCTCTGATGTCTGGCTGGAGGAGCTGGCAAGAATTGCCATTGATCGTTAATTGCTCTTTTTTCGGTGTGTCCATCATCGGTATCTGGTTATAATCAGACCTGTTTAGTCCATCTACTCTGTTTACTGTGGAGTTAGCCAGGGAGCCAGCCGATGAAAAATACAAAAAATGGTGTTGTACCTATTATTAGTAGCCTCAAGTTTACGTTGCTCAGCTTGTGCTTGCTGTCTGTGAGTCAGTTGCTGTATGCGGAAGTGTTCACCTGGGTCGACGAGAATGGCAAGACCCACTATGGAGACAGGATTCCCGAGCAGTACAAGGAGCAGGCGGATGAGGTAGAGGTAAATGTGAATACCATGCCGCTAAAGGAAAATAATGATGCCAGTAAAGACATTCTGAAAACAGAGAAGAAATCGTCATCATCGTCGCGTAATAACTACAATAATCAGACGAAGGCGCAGACCTGTGAGCAGCAAAAAGCGGCATACGAAGCTAGCAAGCAGTGCTTCGAACGTTGCTATGCTTCCCAGGGCGGCGGACTTTATGGCGGTGGTGTGAATGCGGCCAAGTGCAGTTGTACAGATGCCAAAAAACCGAAGTGCTAGCTACGTAATTTTCTATTTCGTTATCCAATGTTTTATTAAAAAGGTGTTTTATCGTGAATACATTACAGTCTATTAATCCGGCAACCCGTGAACTGGTTGGTGAAGTGCCGGTTGCAGATACCTCGCAGATTCAGGTTGCGGTAAACCGGGCTCACGAAGCGGTTAAAAGCTGGGGTGTGATGTCACTTGAAGAGCGTGCTCAGTGCTTTAAGGATGCGGCGCCAGTAATTCTGGAACAGGCGGAAGAACTTGGTCGTTTAATCAGCTCTGAAATGGGTCGCCCGCTGGCGATGGCAGTCGGCGAGGCCAAGGGTGTTGGCGGTGCTTTGGCGCACAAGGTGGATGATATTGCCAAAGCCCTGAGCCCTCACTCGATTGAAGACGATAACGTGCATTCTACATTTTATTACGAATCCCTCGGCGTGTGTGCTGCGATAACGCCGTGGAATTTTCCGGTCAATATGATTCAGTGGATGATTGTGCCTGCATTGATGGCAGGTAATGCAGTGGTGATTAAACCATCCGAGCAAACACCATTGTGTGGTGATCTTTATGTAAAAATCCTGCAACAGTTTTTGCCGGAAGGGGTATTGCAGATTGTGCACGGTGGCAAAGATACCGGGCGTGAACTTGTTAATAGCGATGTACAAATGATCGCGTTTACCGGTTCGCGCCGTGCTGGACAACAAATTCTTGCCGATGCGGCCAAAGACTTCAAGCGTATTATTCTTGAACTCGGTGGCAAGGATCCGCTGATTGTTCTGGAAGATGCTGATGTAGCGGCGGCAGCAAAGTTTGCAGCAACCAACAGTTACTTTAATAGTGGTCAGGTATGCGTATCTTCCGAGCGTGTCTATGTGCATGAAAGTATTGCGGAAGAGTTTGAAAAGGGCCTTGTGGAACATACCTCGAAAATCGATGTAGTACCAGGTGACCAGGAAGGCAGTGGTCTTGGCCCGATGGTGGCAGATTTTCAACGTGAGCACGTAATGCGGCAATTAAACTCGGCGCTGGCAGATGGTGCAGAAAAATTGTTTGGTGCTGATGAACATCCCGAAGGTTATGTGATGCCGACGGTACTGCGGGTGACAGATGATATGGATATTATGCAGGAAGAGACCTTTGGCCCGATTTCCTGTGTGCGTCATTACAGCGATATTGATGAATTGATTGAAAAGGTTAATGCTTCTGACTACGGCTTAAGTGCAGTGATTTTTTCCGAGGATATTGATAAGGCCACTGCGCTGGCGCGGCGTATTGAAACCGGTATGGTAGGGATTAACAAGGGTTGTAGTGGTGCGGAGGGTACCCCCTGGGTTGGTGCCAAACAAAGTGGTTACAGTTATCACGGTGGTGAAGCCGGGCATCGCAACTTTGCCCAGGTCAAAATTGTTAGCACGCCGAAATAAGTAGTTTATATATTGCCTGGATTCTATGTGTTATAGCTTCCAGCGTAGTGCGTCAAATATATTTGAATAGTCGTCGCTCCAGACAGGTGTGGAGGTTGGTGCGATTGTGTCCCAACCATTTTCTGCCAGCGCCAGTGATAAGCCGTCGTTCTGTGTGAGAATAAGCCATTGAGAAGCACTCTTTCCTTCTTCCCGGTCACTTTGCGTGATAATCAAATCGGAGCGGCTCAGGCAATTCAAGGCATATAAATTGCCCTGGTTGCATAATATATGAGTGAAATCCAGATAGTGGTTTGAGATGTTGAACATGATCAAGCCGTTGTCTTTTATTTTGTCTGAATAAAGCTGTATAGCTTGCTGTGTAATCAAATGCATCGGTATCGTGCCGCTGGTAAATGCGTCTACAACCAGCAAGTCGTATGATTGGTTTTCTTCCTTGTTCATAGTTAGCCGTGCGTCACCTTCAATGATGTTAACGGTAACACCCCGTTCACGAGCTTTACTGATAAAACTGAAATAATCGGTGTTCTCTGCTATGCGAATCACAGTGGGGTCTATTTCAAAAAAAGTGAGTGTTTGCACGTCAGTTAGATAGGTGGGCAGGGAGCCAATACCCAGGCCAATTACGCCGATATTGGAGGGTTTGTCATTGAAGTAAATGAATATTTGTCCGGCCGGACCACTTGGGTGGTAATAAGCGCCAGGAATATGAGCCAGTTTGGTATTACTGTTTTGAATGCCGTGCATGGTAATACCATGGTGTAGCATGCGATGTGACCCGGAAGTATTCTCGGATATTATGTGATTGCCGTAAAAGCTTCGCTCGCGGTGTAATATTGAATCACTGCTGGTGGCATGACTGGCAAGAAAAAAACAGAGCGTAATACTGATAGAGAAAGAAAACCGCTTGTTGATCAGAAGGTAGCAGAGGAAAAAAGGCAAAACAATAATAAGATACTTACCCATGGTTTGCATGCTGTGAGTAGATATGATGCCATACCTGAGTAGTGCTTCCAGTGTAATGATAGTAATAACCATGAAGATGACAGGTAACAGACCAGATAAAATTCGGCGTAGCAGGGAAGCAAATACTTCTACTACGTGTCGTCGTTGAGGTAAAAATAGACTGGCTAGAATTAATGTTATTGGGTATTCAAGAATAGAGTTAAAAATTGCCGGGCTGATAATAGCATTAAAAATACCTCCGAGTGCTCCACCAACTGCAAGAGATATATAAAAATTGGTTAAATAAGTAGCAGAAGGTCTCAGCTCGAAAAGCTTGCTGTGAAAAATCATCGATATAACAAATAGCATGAGCAAATGAATCGGAAAAATTAACCAGACCGGGCTAACAGTTTTGGTAGTCAGTAGTAGCAATACAAGCAAGATCATGCCAGGGGCCAGATTGATGAGCCAGTGCTGCGGGATAATCTTGTGCCTTGCAAAACTTAATACCATCGTCAACAGGTAAAGGCTGAGAGGTAGGATCCACAATAAGGGGATAGGAAATAACTCTGTTGTAATATGAGTGCTCACGCCAAGCATCATGCTGCTTGGAATAAATGCCAGTAGTAACCATTTTCCATATTGTTTGACAGTAGGTGGAGAGCCGGGATTAGTTGGTATAGATATAGAATCGAGTGGTTCTTTGCTGGAAAATTTTAGGACTATAAAGCTGCATAGTGCTATCAAGGCAACGAGTAAATAATAGCTTTGTGCCCAGAGTTGATGTTGTTGCTCCAGCGTTAACCAGGGTTCGATA
The DNA here is from genome assembly GCA_028280345.1 of Pseudomonadales bacterium. Taxonomy (GTDB): domain Bacteria; phylum Pseudomonadota; class Gammaproteobacteria; order Pseudomonadales; family UBA7239; genus JANQLY01. The sequence goes on from JANQLY010000015.1 coordinate 143,993, forward strand.
ATGAGTGGATAAGACAGTAGCCCAAAGAAACTGCCAAAATTGCTGGCAGCATATAAAAAATAAGGATCTTGTGCATCTTCAAAGTGGCTGTAAGAGAACCATTTTTGTAGCAGAGGGCTAAGCATGGATAGAATGAAAAATGGGAGCCCTACCGAAAGGCTGAGCAAAGTCAGAAGAGGTATCATGGGTGATACAGAGTGTTCGGCATTTTCAGTATAGATTGTAGAGACCGGCAACATCAACAAAGGTAGTAGTACCAGAGTAACCTGCATATACAGCCGCACTTTGAGGTGAGAAATTTTGGAGAGCAAGTGAGCACAGACATAGCCGGAAAGTAATATCAGCTGATAAAACATCATGCAGGTATTCCAGACTTGGGGAGCTCCGCCAAAATTAGGCAGAATCAATTTGGCGAACATCGGCTGGATGGAAAAGAGTAAAGTCGATGAAATAAAAATGGTTAGCGAAAAGAGCAGAATAGTACTAGTGCGCGAAACCGATGAGGGAAGGGACATGTGGGGGCTGCCTTTGGCTAGTCTTCCGTCTGGAAGACTGATTGGAAGCCCCGGATTTGGCAATCAGGAGCTTATTAAGTTTATGGCAGCATCGGTGGACAGTTTGATTGTGCGTCCCACCCATTCTTCCTGTTCCATGGAGTCTAGCATGTTTTCATCGTTGCAGCGCGCATAACAGCGTGTACCATCGACCAGGTCACAAACTGCAAGAGCAGATTTTCCCTGTCTGCTATGTACAACGGTATAGCCGGCAATGGTTGCGGCGCCACTGGCCTCGTCAGTAATCGTCTTTAAGTCAAGCGCCTCATTATTTGTTGAGCAAGAGTGGTATGTGGTTACAGGTTTGGCAGAATATACGGCAAACACATGGTTGGTCATATGCATGCCGACACCACTGATTAGCCCGAAGTCCTTACTATTGTTACGTAATTTTTCTACCATCGTAGCTACTGAGTGACTGGTGTAATTATTTCCCGGACCACCAAAGTAGGGCAGGCCGCCGGTAATGGTTAGTGGGCGAGAATCGTCTGCGCCAATGCCCAGCGCATCTTTAGTAAAGTTAAGCGAACTGCTAAAACAGGAATACAGATCAAGATGAGCAATATCATCAATGCCAACGCCTGCCATCGTTAATGCTTGCTGACTGGCGTGTTTCATGGAAGGGCAATGCCAGAGTTCCGGACGTTGGGCAATGTAGGGGGGTTCTTTTGCATAGCCCCAGCCATGTAAATACACGCGACGCTCTTGAGGAATATTCAGTTCTTCAGCAACTTTGTGACTGGTAACAATCACCGCTGCAGCCATGTCCACATCCATAAAGGCCATGGTATTTTTTGTGAACGGGTAGGCCACCATGCGATTGTTGTCGTTGATATCAAACAACTCGTCGCCACTATAGGATTTTTGAAACCAGGCCTTGGGGTTGTTGGCGGCAACCTTACTCAATGCGGCCATCATGTTGGCTTGTTGGTGACGATTTGCTTCATGGGACAGCCCCAGGTGGGCACGTCTGGCGGAATCGAGTAGTGCAAATGTAGTGTAGGCCTGAAAAACCTCGTGGGCCATTTCGGACGGGTGAAACGGGTCTTCAAAAGGCGGTGCGGCTTTTTTTTCAGCTTTGGGCCAGGCTAATTTGCGTTCCTCTTTTTTTGCACGCTTGCGCGTAGCGAAGGATTCGGCACCTGCGATCAGAACAGCGTCGCGCTTGCCAGCAAGAATGTTTTCAGCGGCTTCATTGATAAAGCGCTGTGGGTGGGTGCCACTTAAACCCGATAACTTACGTTCGCCATCTTTGAGGCCAAGTTTGTCAGCCAGTTTTACTGGTAAATCGTCGTACGACCAGCTAAGGCTTAACACCGAATCGAGTTCATCAATGCGCTTTAGGATTTCGCTGTTGCCGCTGTCCTGTGCAGCCGCCAGTGCAACTTGCATGCACTGTTCGATAGGTTCCGGTGCATCACCGTTTTCCGGGCGGCAGGTTTGTTGTGCAACACCAATAATGCAGGGGGTGAGTTCATTCATCATCTAGACTCCAATAACAGCGATAACAGGCAAATGGTCCGAGCCAATATCGGATCCTTTACCTATAGAAATAAATTGCAGGGATTTTGAAACAAGAATATGGTCGATGGCAATTTTTGGCATCAGAGGTTTATTGGGCCAGGTGGCCGGTGTTAATAAATGAACCTGGGCATCAAGTTGTTCAAGCATCTGATGGAATACCGGTGACCACAGTGTGATATTAAAATCGCCGCTGGTGATTGTGGCGTTATCCTGGTGATCAATAAACTCGGGCAGACGTAGCAACAACTCATTGCGAATATCGTGGCCGCCTTGTGGAATGGGCGGCACCGGATGCAGGGCAAGGAAGTTGATTGACTGCTGCGGCAACTTTATGGTGCTGCTGATGACACCAAAGTGATAGCCGTGTAAATCGACAAAGCGGCTTGATTCAATCGGATAGCGTGAGTAAATACCAATACCAGCCGGTGTATTTTCAGGTAATAAAAAGTAGTGGGGGTAATAGTGTTTCAGTTGTGGATGCAGGAATGCTTTTTGTGCATGGGACAGTTCGATAATACTTAACAAGTCGGGCTGTTCGTTGAGAATAAAATCGAGGATGCGCTGATGTTCTGTGTTTGCACTATTGGTGTTGATAGTGATGACTTTGAGTAGTTGTTTATCTGTTTTGCTCGTGCCGAGGGTTACCTGCTGATTGCTAATCAATAGCCACAGCGGGATAAAGCTGATCAATAACGCGCTGCCGGATAAAACCGTTAACCAGCGTTTGCGAAAATAAAACAGCGCGGCGATAAAAATAACAGCGCTAAAGACCATATAGTAGGACTGAAAATGGTTAAGTAGATCGAGTGCATAGTGATTGGCAGGCAGTTTGCCCACCGTTGCAAACACCGGAATGGCCGCAGCAAGGTAATAGCTGCGAACTTCCAGTAATTGTTTTATTCTTGAGTGGTTCAATTTGGCTGATTGCTTGGTGTTGCGATTTGTGTGTTATTTGCCTTGCCACTCCGGCTTGCGTTTTTCTGCAAAGGCTTTTGGTCCTTCCTTTGCATCCTCACTGCTGAATACTTTTGTGCTCAGCTGCGATTCGATTTTATAGGCATCGCGCATGGTTTCCTTAAGGCCACGCAACACACTTTCCTTGGTGGCTTGTACCGCGAGTGGTGCATTAACTGTTATGCGTCTGGCCCAGTCATAGGCTTTATTAAGCAACTCACCCTCTTCAACAATTTCGTTAAGCAAGCCGAGTTCCAGTGCCCGTTGCGCCGGGAATTTCTCGGCAGTTAGCAGAAACTCCATGGCGGCAGGGAAGTTCAATTGTCGCGGCAGTCGTACGGTGGTGCCACCGCCGGCAAACAAGCCCTGTTTGGGTTCCATAACCCCAAAGCTGGCGTTCTCGGTGGCAATGCGAATATCAACCCCGCCGAGCATTTCCATACCACCTGCCACACAGGGGCCGTTGACTGCAGCGATAATGGGCTTGTAGATTTTTGAGTTGCGCAATACGGCCTCAACGGCGTCAGTTAATCTGCAACCGTCAATTTCATCAACGCCGCCTTCGGCAATCTGTTTCTGCAGTTTGGTGACCTGGGGAATAAAAGTCTTTAGGTCAGCTCCGGCCATAAAGTTTTGTCCGACGCCGGTGATAATGGCTACCCAGGCATCATCATCTTCGTTAAAGTCGCGCCAGGCTTTGGCGAGATCGCGGAAATGATAGATATCACAGGAGTTTTTAGCTTCCGGGCGATCAATCGTAATCAATACAATATGTTCGTCATTTTTTTCGTAGTGAATGGCCATAGTAAGTCTCTCGGTCTCTATGAATATAAACAGGTTTGCTAGCGCAGTTTAATATGCAGTGCGGGTGGTGTGCGTAACACACTGCCCTCAGATGGTGTGTCGCTGAGTAGTTGAGGGTTATCCAGCCGCTGTAATAAGGCCTGTAGCGCAATTTTTAATTCCTTGCGCGCGAGGTGCATGCCCGGACAGTTTTTAATACCGGGGCCAAAGGTGAGCAAGGGTGGTTTTTGTTCGCGCTCAAGTATAAATGTATCCGGATCATCGTAGACTGTTTCGTCGTGATGAGCACTGCCGATACCAAAAAAGCACAGTCGATTGGCTTTCAGTGTTTTGCCGTAAAATTCAAAATCCCTGGTGCCGGTCATGCGCGGCAATGAGAAAACCGGGGTTTCATAGCGAAAGCTTTCCTCAATCGCGCTATCGATAAGTTCCGGGTTTTGTTGCAGGGTTTGCCACAGATTGTTTTTTAATATGGCATAAAATAGGTTGCCAAGTGCAAGGTAGGTAGTCTCGGCACCAGTGGGTAATAGCAGGCGTACATGGCTGATAATGTCTTGATTACTTAAGGTTGTACCCTGTAGCTCGGCCTGGGTAAGCTCGGTGATGATATCGTTTTGCGGTTGTTGACGGCGCTGTTCAATGACTGGCTCGAGATAGTTGGCGAGTGCTTCACCGCATTGTTGAGCAAGCTCGTGGGAGTTTTGATAGGCCAGGATGCCGGCTCCCCATTCATGTAGTTGCTGTTCGTCTTCGCGCGGCAAACCCAGCATGCGGATAATCACAAGGATTGGTAGACGAAAGCTAAAGGCAGATTGTAAGTCCACATTGTCTTCATCAATAAAGCGGTCGATCAGTTCGTGACACAACTGCTCAACCCAGTCGGTATCATAATTGGCAATCGCTTTAAGTTTGAAAGCCGGCATGGTGAGTTGCCGGTATAGTGCGTGTTCGGGATCAGGGATGGAAATAAAAGTTTTGCCAACCTGTGGCTCCGGGTTAAAAGTATAGACCGTATGGGGTGGAAAATTTTCGTTATCCTGAAAAGCATCCTTGACCGCATTGTAGGACAGCAACATATAACCATCCTGTCCCATAAAGGTAATTTCCTGCACAGGGGACTTTGTGCGCCAGCTGCGTAGCAGATCGTGAAATGTCTGTCCGGGTAGCTGGGCTTGAAATAAATCCATTGCTGATTCTGTCTCAATGATCTGTTAAAGACGCTCAATCAGTAGTGGCAGATTGTCAACGGGACAGGGTGTTGGCAGTATCTGCGTACCGATGCGGTAACCGGGTTTGAGTTTAAAGCGGTATTTCAATAATAACTGGTGGGTAAACAGCTTGGCATTCATTTGCGCGAAGTTCATGCCAATGCATTTGTGGGCGCCACCGCCAAACGGGATATATTGAAACGGGTGTTGTTTATGCTCCTGACGTTCCGTGCTAAAGCGTTGCGGATCAAAAGTTTCCGGGTTGTTCCAGTATTCGGGCATGCGGTGGTTAAAGCCGGGCACAGTAAATAAAATGGTGTTGGCTGGAATATGAAAGCCACCCAGCTCGCAATCGCGGATACTACGGCGCAACAGAATCGAGGCGGAAGGATAGAGACGCAAGGCTTCATTAAATGCCATCTCAATGCCGGGAAGTTTATCCAGATCCTGAAAAGTCACGGTTTCTGTATTTAAAGCGCGGGATTCCTCGCGCAATTCCTCTTGCAAGCGGTGGTTTTCCGCGAGATGCATTAGCATATGAGAAAGCCCGCTGCTTGTGGTATCGAAGGCTGCAAAAAACAGAAATGACAAATGGTCGATGAGTTCCTGATCAGTAAAGAAGCTGCCATCGTCACGGGTTTCCTTGACGAGATAGGACATAAAATCCTTGCCATCATGTCGACGGCGGTCTGCGATCAGTGAGCCGAGGTGGTTGGCAATAAAACGCTTGCCTTTCTGGCCGTAGTAATAATTCAGTGGCGGAATATCTTTTTTGACAAGGCTCATCATGCCTTTGTCGAGAATCAGCAAAAAAGCATCGGCAAACTTCCTGGCCTCGCTGCCCATGTTGTCGATACCATAAAAAATCTGTGCGCCAATATTAATCAGTAGTTGTTTGACAAAAGGCATGAACAACACTGACTGTTGTGTTTGCCATTGCTGTAAAAAGTTGTCAATAATCAGGTTAATACCTTCCGAGTAACCCTGCATGGCATCTGATTTGAAGGCAGTTTGAAAAACACGGCGGTGTAAACGGTGTTCATCAAAATCTCGAAACAGAATAGCACCGCCAAACCAGATGCCCGTGATGTCCTTATAACCCATTTCGTTGGAGAAGTTTCTTTCCTTGTCGAGCAGAATGGTTTTTGCATTGTCCGGCCCGAGTGGCATAACTCCTTGCTGGAAACCTATATGAATTCTTGAGGTTAGCCCGTAGTTGTTTTGATGTTTCTGAACGGTCGTATAGAAATCCTTGTACAGCCAGGGGGTCATGCCAAGTACAGGAATGCCTTTCTTGCCTGGAATATGTAATAAATTTCGATTGTCGGTATTTGGCAGTTCGGAGTAGTGGGGCAGGCTAATGCTCATAAAGAATCAAGCCTCACTTATTCAGAGCTTCAAATTTTAACAGTAACAGTTCCTTGAGTCGGGCAAGATCACTGTCAATGCGGGTTTGTTGCTGGCTGATTCGGGCCAGGGTGGCGCTGCCGCAGAGTGAGGAGAAAACAAACAGCAACAGATCAAAGTGCTCATCATCACTTAACCGAATGTCGCTAAACACACGCAGCCAGAGGTCGCGACCCTGCATCACAATGCCTGACAGAGAAACCTGCATCCAGTGGTCGAGCTCTTCGGGTGATTCATTACGTAGTCCCATCAGGATATGCAGGTTGGCCTGGAAGGCTGGAGCATTGCAGTGTTGCCAGCAACACTCGATAAACAGGGAAACACGTTCCGGCAGGGGTTTGCCTTCAAACAGAACACTTTCCATATGCAATGTCATATTCTGAAAACCATTCTCCAGCACGCCGGCAAGTAAATCGGATTTGGAGGCAAAATGGTGTTGCACGGCGCCAACGGTTACCCCGGCCTCGCGAGCAACTTTTTGCATGGTGGTATTGTGAAAGCCAAGTTCATCGATGCAGACAACGGTGGCATCAATAATACGTTGATGGGTTTCGGCGTGGCGCTCTGCCTGGGTGCGTCGTTGGGGGTTGCTCATGGGCAGTTAGTGTTTGGGCAAACAAAAACATTATAACAATATTGTAAGTTTTTCCTAGTCGGCTTGTGCTTCCAGTCAGGCCGGGTTTTTACCACGGCAACCCGCTACCCGCCTTGCCTGGCCCTTGTGTTTCGGGCCTTCAATTATTTCCTGAACCCTCTGACAAATGGTCAGAGAAAGTACTTTACTCTGTTTTAAATATAAATGATAATCGTTCTCATTATTATTTATGTGTTTTGATTATTCCAATAAAGGGGAAACAATGAAGTTCTTGTGCCGTAAACATCGTGAGCAGATACTGAGCCTGCCTTCCGTGGCGACGCGACATTGGGATCACTGGATGGGGCAGGGTATTGCCAGTTTTGAAGGAGAGCAGTGGAGCAAAGCCTGTCAGTTGCTTGGCTGTAGCTATGAAGCCGCTGAGTGGTTGCTGCAACAGCCCGAGGAGATTAGTCCGGAAGGGGAGTTGACTTATATTGATCGCTATATGGTTGCGGGCCATCATCTTGCGGAAAGTTACGGGCGCCAGGGTTTCTATGACCGTGAGCTATATTATCTGGTTGCGGTACACCGGCGTTTATTGCGTTTGTCCGAGTCGGGAAATTACCAACACTGGCCGTTAAAGCAAAATCTGTCTATTTCACTATTAATGTTGGCACGTTACTGCCAACTACATGGCAGATTTTCCGGGTATGAGTGTTTTGTTCGGCAGGCGGAACAACATATTCAGATGCTCGATAGAAGTTTGCACTAGTTATGGTGCAAAGATAATGAAAGGCCGCGAGATGGCTGATACTACCGAGAGTATCAGGATAGAAATCGATGCCGATATCTTTGCGCGTTTGTTGTCCCGTGCGGAAATATGTGCTTCGGAAATACGTTCTCTGGATCAGGATTCCAAACATACAATCTGGCGGGTTTGTCTTGAAAGCTGTTGCTCACGGAAATAGTTCTCTATTCCTGGCGCTTGCGAGTAAAATTGCAGAAGCACACTGTAGTTTGTAAAGAGGAGAGATATGGACAAGCCGCTGGTAATCGATTACTACACCGATATGCTCTGTATCTGGGCCTGGATCGCCCAGCGCCGTATTGAAGAGTTGCAAGAACAGTGGAGCGACAAGGTTGTATTGCGCCACCATTATTTGAATCTGTTTGGTGATACAGAAACACGTATTGGGCAGCAGTGGGCCGATCGTGGAGGGTATGAAGGTTTTGCCCGGCATGTGCAGGAAGCAGCAGACCCTTATGATGATGCGCCGGTTACGGATGACTTATGGCTGCGTGTGCGGCCGCAAACTTCGGCTAATGCCCATTTGGTGCTAAAGTCGGTGGCGTTGATGGCTGGCGAAAAGGCATCTGAACAATTTGCCCTGCAATTACGCAAAGCTTTTTTTGTGCATGGAGTAGATATTGGCCAGTTACATATTTTGTTTGAACGTGTTCATGAGCAGGGCTTTGATCTGGATATGTTGAAGCAGACTCTGGAATCCGGTGCGGCTATGGCGGCTTTAATGGCTGATTACAAGGCTGCCACAGAGCTGAATATCAAAGGGAGCCCCACGTGGATTATGAATCATGGCCGTCAGACGCTTTATGGCAACGTCGGTTATCGAGTACTGCATGCCAATATTGAGGAAATTCTCAAAAATCCCCTGCATGAGGCCAGCTGGTGTTGAAACGTTTGTTTCTTGTCAAGGTTTGATAAAAAGCTGTGGCGACGCCTGAAACCAATGATTAAACTAGGTGGCTCATTGTTGAGGGGATAATCGTGAAAAAAATTCTTGTTGTTGCAGATAAATCCGGTGATAAACACCTCGCTTTGGATCGAGCGCTGACTTTGCTTGACGATCAGGGTGGCAGCATTGTGGTTGTGGGGTTCTGTTATTTGAATATTGATGATGATCTGGATAGTGGCTTGAGTGAAAAGCAGCTACAAAAGCTTATTATGCAACAGCGCCAACAGGAACTTGAACAGGTGGTTGCTGAAAAGCGTCGGGGCAATGTCAAAATATCCATCAGGATTATCTGGGAAAAGAATATTGCGCGCTGGATTACCCAGCATGTGAATGAGATCGCTTATGACTGTGTGCTGAAGTCGGGTAATCGCTCGGAAAGCTGGTTGCATACACCTACGGATTGGCAATTGTTCCACGAGTGTCCCATTCCGGTATTTGTGGTGGCAGGTAAAAGCTGGAAAAAGAAATCCAGGGTGTTGGTAGCGCTGGATATGGCAAGTAAAAAGCCAGCCAAACAGCGTTTGAATAAAAAGCTGCTGTTTGAAGCCAAAGCGTTGAGCCAAGTTTTGCACGCGGAGCTGCATATTGTTTGCGCATTGGAAATTCCCAGAGTGCTCAGTGACCTCGATCTTGTTGATGCGAGAAAACTAATTAAAAAACGCCGTGCGCAAATTGAACCGCGACTTGAAGCCCTGTGTGATGAATATGCGATTGCTAGTGATCATGTCCATATTAAACAGGGTGAACCCCACCGGGTGGTGCCGAGCACGGCGAACAAAATAAAGGCGGATGTAGTGGTTGCCGGTACCGCAAGCCGTAAAGGTGTGAAGAAGCTGGTAGGTCGTACTGCGGAAGCGATTCTGACGCGGCTTTATACTGATATCTATGTTGTTAAACCCTGAGCAGTAGAGACGGGTTACTCAGGAAGCGTTATGCCAGAGAGTATTGCCCAACTGCCATTATTTCCATTGACCGCCCATGTTCTTCCCGGCGGAAAACTGCCCTTGCGTATTTTTGAAGCGCGCTATTTGCGCATGGTGCAGGAAAGTTATCATCGCGAACATGCGTTTGGGATGTGCATGATAAATCTTTCCGGTGACGAAGCAGAAAACACCCATATTTTTCCGATCGGGACCTTGATTCGTATTGGTGATTTTGAGCATTTGCCCGATGGTATGCTCGGTATTACGGTAGAAGGTTTGCAGTGTTTCCACATTCAACACATTGATGTGGAAGATGATGGGCTCAGGGTTGCTGATGTTGAGCTGCTGGACAACTGGCCGCCACAAATTCTCTCCCGGCAACAGGGCTTTCTTGCCGATCGCTTACGTGAGTTGATTGCCAGCCATCCGGCACTCAGTACGTTGTATGCCGGAGAAGATTATAACAATGGCAGTTGGGTGGCCCTGCGGTGGCTGGAAATGTTGCCTATTGATGCCAGAGAGAAGCAGGCCTTGCTGGAGCAGCCATTGGCGACAGGAGCTTTGGAGTTTCTGGTTGGTCTGATCAAGTCGTAGAACTACAAGTTGCCTCGTAGTGTTTAATTAGGTTGACAAACATTGCCTGCTGATTTTTTTCGATTGCAACGTTCTCATTGCCTTGTAGAAATTTTGCCAGTGACTGATAGGTTTTCGTGGTTGGTGTAATGCCGGCTTTGCGCAGTTTGTGTGGCGTTTCCACATCTATGGATGCAGGGGACTGGCAACTAAATAGTCTTGCATATAAAAGATACTCGTAGGCAATGGCGAGATTATCCGGGCGCGGTTGCAGTATGGGGTTGTTGAGTTGTTGTTCAGTTTCCTGCTGAAGTTTTTCCAGTTGAGAGGTGTTAACAAGTAGCTGGTAATAGAGTTCTTCGAGACGAACATAGTAGTTAAACTTCTCACGGGGTAGTTGTATTTCGTTGAGTGCGGCTTCGGCGCCATGAGTCTGACTCAGATAAGCAATATAGAAAAACCATGTGGCGTGAGAGTTAGGAGCCTGCTGTACGCTCCAGCGCCACAGTGTTATATCATCTTGCCACTGATACTGATAGTTATGGGCAACAATTGCATTGTTGCCAAGACTTACACTGATCAATATGGCAGCGACGGCCTTGCTTATGCGGCTGTTAAATAACTGTATAAACAGGGCAATAGTGATGCCGATAGCGATAATAAAAAACGCAATTGAAAGTATGGTGTAGCGCGGAGAGATGTAGCCACCTTTAATGGGGATATGAATAATGCCACTGGCCGGAACAAAGGCAATGAGCCCACAGGCAAAAATCAGTAGTGGTAACAAGGCCTGTTTTTTTAAAGCTGACAGGCAGGCGGTGATTGCCAGCAGTGCGGTACCGAGTAAAACCGCTTCCGGTAAATGATAGAGACCGGTTTCATCATAGGGAATGATTGGTTTGATATGCAAGGTGGGAAATAGCGTCAGGTTAAACAGCTCTGCATAGGTTTTCAGCATAATAATAAGACGCTCGGTAATGCCAAGCTGGTTACCAGAATTGTCGACTACAAAATCGCCGAGCACAGAAATGCGCAATACAGCATAGGCCGTCAGCGCCAGAGCAACAACAAAAAAAGACAGCAATGCTTGTTTGAGTGCGTTTTGTTTGTTGGTTGTTGCGAGAAGGGTGGCGGCTTTGAAGAGTGGGGCAATGATAAGCAAAACAACAGCATTTTCCTTGCATAAAAATGCCGCGAACGCACTGGTGGTAAGCGCAAATATTTTGCTAAAAGAAGTGCGGACAAGCCACTGATCCAGTAGCAGGAAGGTGAGGATAAAAGTCATGCTCATCGTGTCGAAGCGTGAGGATATCCAGACAGCGCTGACGGTAAAGGCCGGGTGACTGATAAGGCAGATGCTGATCAGAAAACTGTAGAGCAAGGACTGTTGTCGTGTTAAAAACCGCTGTAATACGATGTGAGCCAGGCAGGCAGTAAAAGCAGCGTTGAGGCCAAAAAATATCAGTTGCGCCAGGTGGGATGAAAAGGGTTTGTAACCATTAGCCTCTGCTTCAAGGGCAAATAGCCAGATTGGCAAGGGGCGGTAGTATTCCGGTAATACTGCAAACGGCTCAAAAAAAACCTGTGTGAGCAGATTGCCCTCACTTCTCCGGTGGTATAAGTCGTTAAAAATATACCAGTCATCCCACACATAGTGCCATTGCAGGCTTGGCCAGAAAAATAACAGCGTTACCACCAGTGAGAAAATTAACAAGGCCAGGCAGGAAGCGGCGTTTTTATTGGTGTTGTCCAGAGGCATTGGCCGGGTCGGTGGAGTTGTACAGCAGGGCAAAATAAAAGGCTATTCTAACGGTTAAGCCTTGTAATAGGTAGGCTGTAGCCCTTTTCAAGGCATGGTTTTGTAGAACGTGGTAAGAGTGGCGGTTTACATGAATTAAAACAACATTATAATAATAATGTAAGTTTGGGCGGGAAAGATCTGCCCGATATGCAGGTCAATCCCCGGCTGACAGTGGAGAACCCGTGAACTACCAGCTCGCTGATCTTTTTGAGGCCTTGTGCGATGCGGCGCCCGATGCGCCGTGTCTGTTGGCGGGGCCGGTGGCGATGACTCGTGCCGAGCTGGACGCCCGTGCCAACCGTCTCGCACACTATTTAATTGCGCAGGGTGTCCGGCCCGGTGATCATATTGGTATCTATGCCCATAACCGTGCCGAGTGGATGGAGTGTTTGTTCGCCTGTTGGAAGCTTCGTGCGGTTGCCATCAATATCAACTTTCGTTATGTCACGGATGAATTGCGCTACATGTGGTCTAATGCCGATCTCAAGGGGCTGGTTTATGAACGCCGTTTCGTGTCACATGTAGATGCACTCAGAGCAGAATTTCCTGAACTTTCTGTTTATCTGGCGCTTGCAGATGATAGCGAAATGGATAGCAGTGACATGGACTATGAAAGTGCACTGGCCAGTGGTCACCCCGAGCGCAACTTCCCTGCACCGTTTTTCCCGCGCTCCGATGATGATGTCTACATGATGTATACCGGTGGTACCACCGGTATGCCAAAGGGAGTGATGTGGCGTCACTATGACTTTTATCACAATGTGATTTGTCTGAACGAAGCTACAGACAGCCCGCAATCTATTATTGCCAAAGCCAATAATCCAAACCCCCTGCGTAGTCTGGTGCTCTCTCCGCTGATGCATGGCGGTGGGCAATTCCCGGTTTTGATTTGTTTGTTGTCCGGCGGTGTTGCCTGTGTGCCGGTATCACGCAGTTTTGATGCAGAGGAAATACTCACAACCATACAGCGGCATGGCATCACCATGTTAAGTGTCATTGGCGATGCGATGGCGCGTCCGTTGGCAGAGAAGCAGCTTGAAAAAAACTACGAGCTACCTTCTCTGGCGATTATTTCTTCCGGTGGTGCATTGTTAACAGCAGAAGCGCGTGCGCTGTTAAAGCAAGCTTTTGGTGAGCATATTTTTTATACCGGGGGAATCGGTGGTTCCGAGATCGGTAATGCGGCACGGGAGGCACAAGAGGGTGATTTATTGTCCGGTCCGCGTTTTACCATGAATCCGCTGATGGCGGTACTTGATGATGATTTGAACAGAATCGAAGCGGGCAGTGATGAGGTGGGGTGGCTTGCCATGCGGGGATTCATCCCGTTGGGTTATTACAATGATGCAGAGAAAACCGCCGAAGTATTTAAAACTGATCAACAGGGTACTCGCTGGGTAATTGCAGGTGACCGGGCACGTGTAGAAGCCGATGGTACATTTGCGTTAATCGGGCGTGACTCTCAGTGCATTAATTCCGGTGGTGAAAAGATTTTTGTCGAAGAGGTTGAAAGGGCGGTAGCTTCATTTGCGCCGGTAAAATTTTGTGCGGTTGTCGGTGTGCCGGATCCAAAGTGGCAGCAGCGTGTGGTTGCAGTGGTTGAGTGTAAAGCAGGTGAAAGTGTGACACTGGAGGCATTACAGCAACACTGTCGACAGTTTATTGCCGGTTACAAGATTCCGCGGCAGTTGCTGGTGTGTGAGTTTCGGCGTATGCCAAATGGCAAGATTGATTATCGCTGGGCGAAAGAACTGGCTTTGCAGAATGCCAATGATCAGTAGGTGGGAGCCCGTTAAGAGGTGAAATGATGGTGAACGAGATAAAGGTCTATGACAAGGCGAGTAATGAGTTACTGGAAGCCTTGCCAATAGATGACAAGGCAGCAGTGACGCAGGCGGCGCACAAGGCGCGACAGGGGCAGCAATTGTGGGCCAGCATTGATGCCAGGGAGCGTTGCCGTTTAATGAAATTATGTCGCCGGGAGTTTATTCGGGATCGGGAAAAAATTCGCGATGCATTAGCTGCAGAAACCGGCAAGGCACCATTTGATGTGGTCGGCGAGTTGTTTTCAGTGTGTCAGGATATTGGCCATTATGCGAAACATACAAATAAATGGTTAAAACCGCGCAAGGTTAATACCTGGCCGCTGTTTGGTAAGAAAGGTCTGATTCACTATCGCCCCTATGGTCTGGTGGGGGTGATATCGCCGTGGAATGCGCCGTTGAATCTGGCGCTCAGCGATATGCTGCCGGCGTTATTTGCCGGTAATGCAGTTCTGGTTAAACCTTCCGAGGTTACACCGCTGGCAATCAAATACACGGTAGAGGCTTTTAATCGTGTGTTGCCGGTTGGTGTGTTGCATTGTTTGATCGGTGAAGGGGAAACTGGTGCAGCGGTTGTGGAAGAAGTAGATATGGTGGCAGTGACCGGTTCCTGCCAGACGGGCAAGCGAGTAATGCAAAAAGCCAGTGAAGATCTGACACCGGTGTTACTTGAACTTGGCGGCAAGGATCCAATGATTGTGCTTGATGATGCCAACCTTGAGCGCGCGGTTAATGCGGCGGTCTGGGGTTCCTGTTTTATGACGGGTCAGGTGTGTATGTCGATTGAGCGTATCTATGTTCAGAAAAGTATTGCGCCGGAATTCAAGCGCCTGATGCAGGAGAAAATGCAGTACTTAAAAACCGGGCCGGGTGTTGATTACAAACAGCGTGACTATGGGCCGTTTACAGGGCCTCGACAAGTGCAGATTGTTGAAGATCATGTGGCGAGTGCGCGGGAAGATGGTGCAACAGTTGCTATGGGGGGGCAGCGTTTGCAGCAGGAAAATAGCGGTGTCTATTTTGAACCGACGTTGATTACCGATGTGGATCACACAATGCGCATTATGCAGGAAGAAACTTTCGGCCCGATTGCCTGTGTGATGGAAGTAAATAGTGTCGATGAAGCAGTGCAGTTAGCAAATGACTCCGAGTTTGGTCTTAATGCCAGCGTGTGGACCGGTGATATTGAGTGCGGTATTGAAATCGCCAAACGTCTCGACTCGGGCAATGTTTGTGTTAACGATTGCATATTGAATGCCGGGATACACAGTTTGCCATTTGGTGGGTTAAAGCAAAGTGGAGTGGGAACACGACACGGCGGAGCTGATGGTCTGCGTGTGTTTTGTCATGCTCAATCGATGATGATTGAAAAGCGCCCGCGCAGTAAGGAAATGAACTGGTTTCCCGATCAGGTGAAAACGGCTGGTCGTCTTGAAAAGTTAATGACCGTTTTATATCGCTAATGGCTTTTTATATCGCTAGCATGTTGCTGGCTTACAAGAAGGGTGAGTAGATGGATTATTTGATTGCAATGCTGGAGCACCGGCCTTATGTTGTTACGCTGGTAGTAACGTTTATGATTGTGGCCGCCGCAGAGCAAGGTTGGCTGCGTATGTTTATCTGGCTGATAGTGGGGTCAACGATTGGCTGGCTGTGTGAGTATGTAAGCACGCGTACGGGTTTTCCGTTTTCCTGGTATGAGTATTATCCTGCGGAGTTTCCCGATGAGTTGTGGATATCGAATATACCGGCTTTTGCTTCGCTGAGTTTTGCTGCGCTAACCTACTTTGGCTACTCTTTAACATATACGCTTTTTTCACCTTTACGAATGGGTGCGCACGGTGTCGAGCGAGTGGAAAATCACACATTGATGCTGTCATTGAAAGTGGCTTTGTGGGCAGCGTTATTGATCACCTGGACGGATTTTGTGGTTGATCCGATTACTCATCTTGGAGAGTACTGGTTTTTAGGCAAGATTTATTTCTGGATCACCACCTCCGCAGCGTGGCATTTTGATATTCCTCTCTGGAATTACTTTGGTTGGTTGTTCACCTGCTTTTCGATTGTGTATGCCAACCAACTGATCGATAAACTACTAATAAAGCGCGGTATTGAGCACAAACCAGCCTTTAACGTGCCGCACCGTTGTCTTTGGAGTCTCGGCTATTATATCGGCAATTATCTGTTTATCTTGTCGGTGAATATTTATTTGTATTTTAACCCGGCAGTGCCGGCGGAGAAGCAGATAGGTTTGATTCTGGCAAATACAGTGGTTTTTGTGTTGGCGTTTATTATATTTAATGTTGTGGTGATTAAAAGAAAGCTACAAGGTAACAACGGGGTAGTGTGATTATGCGTGGATTAAAAGACAAAGTGGCTATTGT
Source organism: Pseudomonadales bacterium (assembly GCA_028280345.1). Lineage (GTDB taxonomy): Bacteria > Pseudomonadota > Gammaproteobacteria > Pseudomonadales > UBA7239 > JANQLY01. The sequence continues at coordinate 160,279 of JANQLY010000015.1, forward strand.
AACCGGTGCCTCTTCGGGGATTGGCAGGGCGACGGTGTTGCGCTTTGCGGAAGAAGGAGTGCGGCAGCTAATTGCGGATATTAATGACGATGCCGGTGAGAAACTTGCTGCTGATGTGGCGGCTTCCGGAGCAGAGTGTATCTATTTTCACTGTAATGTTGCGGATGATAATGAAGTCAAGGCGATGGTGGACAAGGCTGTGGAGCACTATGGCGAGTTAAATATTCTGTTTAATAATGCGGGAACCGGAACCTATGGCAAAACTCCGGATCTCGACCCGACTGAATGGCGACGCTTGATGGATGTCTGCCTCGACTCGGTATATTACGGCTGCCGCCATGCAATCCCCGAAATGCGTAAGGCCGGCGGTGGTGCAATTGTTAATACCGCATCAGTCTCAGGTTTGTTCGGGGATTATGGATTAACTGCCTACAACGCTGCAAAGGGTGCAGTAGTGAACTACACTCGCAGTATGGCACTCGATCATGGCCGTGAAAATATCCGGGTTAATGCGGTATGTCCGGGAGTGATTGAAACCGGTTTAACGGGTGGAATTCTTGATCACGAAAGCCAGCGAGAAAAATTTCTTGAAGTAGTGCCGATGCGCCGTATCGGAATGCCCGAAGATATTGCTTCGGCAGTAGCGTTTCTTGCCTCTGATGATGCGTCGTTTGTAAATGGTGAAAATCTTGTGGTCGATGGTGGGCAAACGATTGATACTGGACAACCCAGTTACTCCACCTTTCTTAGTGATGATTAGAGTCTGGCCTGGATTCTAGATGAAGTGATTGTTTAGCGGACACTTAACCCCGCCCTCAGCCTCAATCAATGTCGCGCACTGGTTGCAAGAGGTACAACCATTAACATAGCCTGCATCTGCAGCAGCATGTTTGGCAAAATCCGGATCGAAAAATAGTGGTCTACCAAGCTGAATAAAATCAAACCCTTCATTCATTAATGTTTCAATCGCCGCATTGCTATTGGCGCCACCGATATAGCACACCTGGTTTTGTACTTTTTCGCGAATGCGTTTTGCGTGTTCGAGCAGATAGTGTTCTTTGAACGGGTAGTCGCGGAACAGTTTTGGCCCGATCATGCGCATACCGAGTTTCATGATAGGCTTTTTCTCGTTGGCAATCAGTCCTTCAAGCATGCTATCGCCGCGAAACATAATCATCGGGTTCATACTGCTGGTGCCGGCGCTACAGATCACGCAGTCGAGGCCGCCTTTATCGAGCAGGCTGGCAATTTCAATCGAATCATCCCAGCTGATACCGCCTTTAACACCGTCAGTCATACTAATTTTACCAAGCAGTGGAAATGTATCACCTACCTGTTTACGTACTTCCTCCAGCACTTCCAATGCAAAGCGCATACGGTTTTGCAGTGAGCCACCGTATTCATCGGTGCGCTTGTTAGTTTTCGGGCTGATAAACTGGCTGATACCATAGCCGTGGCCAAAATGAATTTCGATCGCATCAAAGCCAGTGTTTTTCATCCAGCTGGCGGCGTTGCCAAACACTTTTACTCTTTCCTTTATTTGTGCGACGGTCATGGCGCCGGTAAATGGCAAGCCATAGGCGAGGCCCAGGGAGTTGATACCAAACGATGGGCCCATTGGGCGTTTGCCATTAAACAGACCATGGCCGGAAAAATCCTTGCTTTTGGTAAAGTTGCCGCAGTGGCTGAGCTGCCCCGAGACTTTGGCACCGGTTTTATGCACTTCGGCAATCGTGTGTTGCAGTTTGTCCTTGATGCCATCGTGCATATAAATCATGTTTTCATTGATGCGGCCATCGGATTCGGCAGCGCAGTAACCGATGGTGGTCATGCCGATACCGCCTTCACCAATACGGCGGTGCAGATGGGTGTGGGCTTCGGTGGGAATGCCGCCCGGGGACTTACCCTCAAACGTTGCGGCCTTGATCAGGCGATTGCGCAGGGTGAGGCCATTAATACTGGCTTCAGAGAAACATTTTTGCAGGGCGTCTGACATGGTGGCCTCTGGGTGTTGTCGATAAATACAGGGTAGACGGAACTTGCCCCTGGTAGCGATAGGGATAACCTTAATAGAATGGCTGGCAGATACAAGTGCTAAAAATACCAATAGAGAGGTAGAGCACTATTCTTTACGTCCGCTAAAGAATCCTGCCTTAACAGACACTTGTTTGCTCAGTATTTATTAGACCTTAATAAAACCGGCGCAGAATACGTACCGGTTTTGGGGCTAACAATATTGAAGACAAGAATTTATCTCGCGGAATTTATCGGTACCTTTGCGTTGGTGTTTGCCGGCTGTGGGGCGATCATTATTAATGACATCAGTGGTGGTGCGGTGACCCATATGGGGATTGCTGTGACCTTTGGCCTGATTGTCATGGTGATGATTCATACTGTCGGGGATGTGTCCGGTGCGCATTTGAACCCCGCAGTAACGATTGCTTTCTGGCTCGCCCGCTGTTTCGAAGGCAAAGAAGTGCTTCCGTATATCGCTTGTCAATGCGGTGCAGCACTATCTGCTGCTGCGGCGCTCCTGTTTCTGTTTCCTCAGCATGAAACCCTCGGAGCGACTTTGCCGGTGGGTAGTTGGCAGCAGAGTTTTGTACTGGAGATATTGCTGACCTTCTTTTTGATGTTTGTCATTATTAATGTGGCTGAGGGCAGTAAGGAGAAAGGTTTGCTTGCGGGCATTACGATTGGTGCGACGGTTGGACTTGAAGCGCTGTTTGCCGGGCCGATATCCGGCGCATCAATGAATCCGGCACGCTCCCTGGGGCCGGCGCTGGTGTCCGGGCAGTGGCAGTTCCTGTGGTTGTATATTGCTGCGCCAGTGATCGGTGCTTCGCTAGCTATCTTGTCCTGTAAATTAATGCGCAGCCCGAATTGCTGCCGTGGAGAGTGTTAGATGGAAAAACATGTTGTGTTTGTTTGCGTAGAGAACTCCTGCCGCAGCCAGATGGCCGAGGCGCTGGCGCATCGCTACTGCACACAGAATAATGTGTCAGGTTTTAATATTTACAGTGCCGGTTCCGCGCCTTCCGGTGTGGTCAATCCGAAAGCGATTGAATCGATGGCATATCTGGACTATGACCTGACGAGTCACGATTCAAAATCCCTGGATGATATTCCCGATGTGGAATACGACGCCGTGATTACTATGGGTTGTGGTGATAATTGCCCGTGGGTGCGTAGCAAGCGACGTGAAGACTGGGGTTTGCCTGACCCAAAACATTTACCGCAGGATGAATTTAATCAGATTCGCGACCAGATCGCAGAGCGTATAGAGCAGTTAATGTCTGAGCTTTAAGGTTAACAGTATTTCTTATTGCAACTATAAAATCATAGCTATAAAAAAGGCGGCCAATGGGCCGCCTTTTTTATACGTATTAGAAGTCATAACCTTTTTAGGAGCAGTAGTCTTTAAGGTATTGGTCAATCTCTTCAATTTTGCTCTGGTGCTCTTCCGGTGTCATGATGCGCTCGTTGCCATCGGCATCCTTGATACGAACCCGGGATTTGTTTTTCAGCACGCTAAGGTTCTGGCTTTTCTGGTCGCAAACCTGCTTGGCCTGCTCCTCACGCTCTTTCATTTGTTTCTCACGTTCCTTGGCTACTTTCTTATCTTGCTCACTCAGTGCGGTACCATCCTCAGCTTCGCCTGCCGTGCCGCGGCCCACGTGAATTTTGACCAGTTCTACCGACGCGCAGCCGGAAGTGGGTTTTTTGTCCCAATAGCTGATGCTGCCGTCTTCTGCGGTACATTTATATGTATCTGTGGCCAAGGCGCTTGCCGGAACCAGTAAAAAAGCCAGCAGGGTTGCAAACGGAAGTAGTAATTTTTGCATCGTTATCCTCAAGTGATTCCTTAAATTCAGGTGCTAATATACCCCGAAATCGCTGTGGGAAACCATAGATGTGTCGCAAAAATGGAATTCGCTATGTTGTTGACTTTGCTGACAATAATGTCAGAATTGCCGGTTTTCTGTAAGAGAGTGCTGCTCCTATAATAAAAGGGGGTATTTTTCGTAAATTCGCGAAAAATCGGGCACTGTCCTATGTGTTAAATCAAATGAATCAGGTGAAAAGACGTGGAATTGCTTTCCGGTGGTGAAATGTTAATTCGCGCCCTCAGAGATGAGGGGGTGAAGCATGTATTTGGATATCCGGGTGGGGCAGCACTGCATATTTATGATGCGCTGTTCCAGCAAAGTGATGTCCAGCATATTCTGGTACGCCACGAGCAAGCGGCGACTCATGCGGCAGATGGCTATGCCCGTGCCAGTGGTGAAACCGGTGTTGTGCTGGTGACTTCGGGCCCGGGAGCGACCAATGCGATTACCGGTATTGCCACAGCGTATATGGATTCTATTCCCATGGTGGTTATTTCCGGTCAGGTGATGAGCCACCTGATCGGCGAAGACGCGTTCCAGGAAACAGATATGGTGGGTATTTCCCGCCCGATCGTAAAGCACAGTTTTATGGTGAATCGGGCTGAGGATATTCCTGCAACGATTAAGAAGGCCTTCTATATAGCCTCTACTGGTCGCCCTGGTCCGGTGGTTGTCGATGTGCCGAAGGATGTCACAAACCCTCACGACAAGTACGAGTATAGCTACCCGGACAATGTGAAAATTCGCTCCTATCAACCGGCGCAGAAAGGGCATTCGGGGCAGATCAAGCGTGCAGTACAGATGTTGCTCGAAGCAAAGTGCCCGGTTATTTATACCGGTGGTGGTGTGATCCAGGGTAATGCCTCGGAGTCGTTGATCGAACTGGCGCGTATGCTCGGTTATCCGGTTACCAATACCCTGATGGGTCTTGGTGGTTACCCGGCAAGTGACAAGCAGTTTCTCGGTATGCTCGGTATGCACGGTACGTTTGAGGCTAATACCGCGATGCATCACAGCGACCTGATTCTTGCTGCCGGTGCGCGTTTTGATGACCGTGTTACCAATGCGACCAAGCAATTTTGTCCGGGGGCAAAGATTATTCATATCGATATTGATCCGGCGTCTATTTCCAAGACGGTGAATGCGGATGTGCCGATTGTTGGCCCGGTTGAAACGGTATTGCAGGAACTGATAGCGGCAATCACAGAAAGTGGCGCGCAACCGGATCAGGCTGCCCTGCAGGATTGGTGGCGTCAGATTGATGAGTGGCGCGAGCGCCATGGGCTCTATACGCAATCGCGTTATGAGGAGTCAGGTGGAGATCTGATCAAGCCCCAGGATGTTATCAAGATACTGCATAAGGTTACCGGTGGTGATGCTTATGTGACTTCCGATGTAGGCCAGCACCAGATGTTTGCCGCGCAGTACTATGGCTTTGATAAGCCGCGCCGCTGGATTAACTCCGGTGGTCTCGGCACGATGGGTTTTGGCTTGCCTTCGGCAATGGGTGTGAAAAAAGCATTCCCTGATGCGGATGTGGCCTGTGTGACGGGTGAAGGCAGTTTCCAGATGTGCTTGCAAGAGCTATCGACCTGTACGCAATACCAGTTGCCGGTGAAAATTATCAATCTTAACAACCAGGCCCTGGGTATGGTTAAGCAGTGGCAGGATATGCAGTACGAAGGACGCTATTCGCAAATTCTCTATGAAGACTCACTGCCGGACTTTGTCAAACTGATGGAAGCCTATGGTCATGTCGGTATGAAGGTAACGTCTTACGATGAACTGGAAAGCAAAATGCAGGAGTGTTTTGCCTTGAAGGATCGCGTGGTATTTATGGATATTTATGTTGATCCTTCCGAACATGTTTATCCGATGCAGATTCCAGGCCATGGACCTGCTCCGAGTGGTGCAATGAAAGATATGTACCTGAGCAAACTGGAGCGCACCTAGCCCCGGTTTGGAGTGATTAGAGGATAGAAAGTGAGACATATTATTTCAGTATTAATGGAAAACGAACCCGGCGCGCTGTCGCGGGTTGTCGGTTTGTTTTCCCAGCGCGGCTATAACATTGAAAGCCTCACGGTGGCGCCGACAGAGGATCAGACCCTGTCGCGCCTGACGCTGACGACGATTGGTGATGATCGCATTATTGAGCAGATTACCAAGCATCTGAACAAACTTGTGGATGTGGTCAAGGTGGTGGATCTGACCGAAGGTGCGCACATTGAGCGCGAGCTTATGCTGATCAAGGTCAAGGCGAGCGGTGCCCAGCGTGCCGAGATCAAACGTTGTACAGATATATTTCGCGGCCAGATTGTTGATGTAGGCATACAGGTTTACACAATTCAGGTGGCGGGTACCAGCGACAAGCTCGACGCGTTTATTGAAGCGGTGGGCGATGCTGTCATTCTTGAAGTGGTGCGTACCGGTGTGTCCGGTCTGTCACGCGGAGAAAAGATTCTCAGTCTGTAATCCTCGGGTAACAGACTGTGGTTAACATTGATTTTTAAAACGATTCAGGTAGAGGAATATTATGCAAGTCTACTACGACAAAGATGCAGATCTTTCAATTATCCAGGGTAAGAAGGTAGCCATTCTTGGCTATGGTTCGCAGGGCCACGCCCATGCCTGCAACCTCAAGGACTCCGGGGTAGACGTGCGTGTCGGATTGCGCCCGGGTTCTTCTTCGATCCCGAAAGCCGAGGCCCATGGCCTTGCGGTAACGGATGTACCGACAGCGGTATCCGAAGCTGATGTGGTGATGGTGCTCACCCCGGATGAATTTCAGTCTGAACTCTACAGGGACGAGATCGAGCCGAACCTCAAGCAAGGTGCAGCGTTGGCTTTTGCTCATGGCTTTGCCATTCATTACAACCAGATTGTGCCGCGCGCTGATCTTGACGTGATTATGATTGCGCCAAAAGCGCCGGGTCACACGGTGCGCAATGAATTTGTTAATGGCGGTGGTATTCCTGATCTGATCGCAATTTTCCAGGATGCTTCAGGCACAGCGAAAGATGTGTGTTTGTCCTATGCATCGGCAATCGGTGGTGGCCGTACCGGTATTCTTGAAACCACGTTCAAGGACGAGTGTGAAACCGATCTGTTTGGTGAGCAAACCGTGCTTTGTGGCGGTGCCGTTGAACTGGTAAAAATGGGTTTTGAAACCCTGACCGAAGCGGGTTATGAGCCGGAAATGGCGTACTTTGAATGTCTACATGAGCTCAAGCTGATTGTGGATTTGATGTACGAAGGTGGTATTGCCAATATGAACTACTCGATCTCCAACAATGCAGAGTACGGTGAGTATGTGACTGGCCCGCGTGTTATTAATGAAGAGTCACGCAAGGCGATGCGTGAGGCGTTGAAAAATATTCAGAATGGTGAATACGCGAAGCGCTTTATTCTTGAAGGTGCATCCAACTATCCGGAGATGACTGCGTGGCGCCGCAATAATGCAGCTCACCCGATTGAGGAAGTGGGTGAAAAACTGCGTGCGATGATGCCCTGGATTGAGAAAATCGTCGATAAATCGAAAAACTAGGTTTTAACACCAGCTGAGTGAGCTGGTTGTACTATAATGCAAGCGCGACCTGTGGGTGACCCGGGTCGCGCTGTTGTTTTAGGGCCTGATGAGCTTGAATAGGAATACTATGACAGAACAGGAAAACGTAACACCGATCGAAGAGGCCAAGGCTGACGAGGATAGCCTGTTGCCCCTTGGTGAGCATGTTGAGGAGGTCTCGGAAAACGGGCGCCAGGTGCGCCGCCGCGGAGTCTATTTATTGCCCAACCTGTTTACGACAGCGGCTATGTTTTGCGGTTTTTATGCCATTATTGCTTCAATAAACGGCAAGTTTGAAGCCGCCGCAATTGCGATCTTTTTTGCCATGTTCTTTGACGGTCTGGATGGCCGTATTGCCCGTTTGACGAATACCCAGAGTGCATTTGGCATGGAATATGACAGCCTCTCGGATATGGTGTCTTTTGGTGTGGCCCCGGCCCTTGTGTCGTTTAACTGGGCCTTGCACAGCCTGGGCAAGGTGGGCTGGTCAGCGGCTTTTATCTATGCAACCTGTGCTGCCTTGCGCCTCGCGCGCTTCAATACCCAGGTGGAAACCACCGATAAAAATTACTTTACCGGGTTGGCCAGTCCCCCTGCAGCGGCGATTATTGCCGGTACCGTCTGGCTCGGCCAGGAGGCAGAAATTACGCTGATGCTGGCGATTTTTATGGCGATCGCGACGGTAGCAGCGGGCATTTTGATGGTCACTAATATTCGCTATTACAGCTTTAAGGGGATTGATTTCAAGGGTCGTGTGCCGTTTGCCATGATTTTTGCTGCGGTGTTTCTGTTCGCACTGGTTTTGATTAATCCTCCGTTTATCCTGCTCTGTATGGCGATGACATACGCGTTGTCCGGACCTGTTTACAGCCTCTGGTGCCACTTGAGGGGCGCAAAAAATACCCCTTGAATAGACCTTCTGTTTGATGGCTATTGCACCCGCGCTGCAATGGCGGGGCGCCTGCCCCTGATGCAGTGGCCAGACTGCTCAAAAAAGCATCAAAACACTCCTTGAAAAATGTAAAAAGTGACCTATATTCAAAGGATTAGGGCCGTTTTGCCCGGAAACGCAATTAATTGAATAATTTCTTTAAATTTGTGTTGCCAAGTCTTAACAGATGCGTATAATGCGCGTCCACACGGTCAGGCAAGCCCTGGCCGTTTTGTTCTTTAACAAGTTAATCAAGCAATGCGTGTGGGTATTTGTGGTGGTAATTTGTGCTAACAAATTATCAATACAAAACTCAACAAATTCATTTGTTCATGTAATGTATTGAGCCAGGTTTGTAAGTGATACCACGGGTTACTGTGAAATCACTTCCTCTTGCCCACTTCAGGCAGAGGTAAAAGATTTAAACTGAAGAGTTTGATCATGGCTCAGATTGAACGCTGGCGGCAGGCCTAACACATGCAAGTCGAGCGTGAAAGCACTTCGGTGTGAGTAGAGCGGCGGACGGGTGAGTAACGCGTAGGAATCTACCCAGTAGCGGGGGACAACCTGGTGAAAACCAGGCTAATACCGCATACGCCCTACGGGGGAAAGGGGGCCTCTCTTTGAAGCTCTCACTATTGGATGAGCCTGCGTTAGATTAGCTAGATGGTGGGGTAATGGCCTACCATGGCGACGATCTATAGCTGGTCTGAGAGGATGATCAGCCACACTGGGACTGAGACACGGCCCAGACTCCTACGGGAGGCAGCAGTGGGGAATATTGCGCAATGG
>JANQLY010000020.1 GCA_028280345.1 Pseudomonadales bacterium
GCGCATAATTCTGTGGGGCAAGCGCCACCCATTCCGTCCAGGCACTCTTGAGAAAATCCAGATAATGCGGGTCGTGAATACTATTGACGACATCAGCGACCTGATCATCGATACCATCCGGTGGTACCACCACGTTGAACTGGCGCCGATGCAGCTCTGCCATAATGCGCTCCACCCGATCGGCCACCTCAAAACACGGCACCATTTTGCCGCGGAACAGTTCGTTTTTCCCCTGGTGATGAAGGTGCTTATTGTTATAAAAGACGATCATCGTTACGTCTCAACATCCAGCAGGCCCGCCTCAGCCGGTTCACACTTGGCCATGATTTCCAGCCCCTGGATCAGGGCGGGAAAGAGGCTGCGCTGGAAATTATTCCAGCGTAATTCAAAGATGGTATCCTCACGGCCAATGTCCGTATTCAGCACATCGGCAATGACTTCACCAGAGTCAATGCCATTGTCCACATAGTGAAACGAAGCCCCGGTTTTTGTCAACGCCGGCACCGGGCGCGTCTCCATGGTCTGCCAGTCAACCACTCTCTGGCCCCGCGCTCCGTAGAGCGCATCCAGCGTTGCATAAGCACCGCGACGTTCATAGGGTGAATCGAGGCGGGTTATGCCGGGGTGAATGTTGACGATTTTGCGATGGTACGCACTCCCCGGACGCACCAGTTCATCGAGAATGACCAGCAACCCGTCCAACAACACCAGATCGGCATCCAGTTCAAGCAGTGTATCCTGCAACACCTGTTCAAAAGCCTGTTTCCCCACCACCCGTTCCGGCGCACTCATCGGCAACCGCCGGTAAGAGGACGGAATGGAAACCATCAAATCCAACACCCGCCGTCCCTGAACCGCCAGTGCATCGGGAAAAAACCAGTCACCGGCCTGATTGGGCGCAAAGCCATAGCCGTCAAGTTTGCCGCAGTCTCTGGGGGACAGGTCATCGTCATCGTGAATGATGGCTGCCAGAGAATAGTGCTCACCCAGACGGGTCTGATTGAGCTGTCCAACCAAAAATTCCAGTGGAGACATCATGTAGCGCTGCTCGCCCTTATAGGCGATAAACCCGCCAGCCTTATCAGCAGCGGCGTTGCGTAATGACCAGATATAAACCAGTTGTTTCTTCGACATACGTCTTCCAGCTTCTTCTTATCTGCGGTCTTTTCCTGTCTGCGGTTTTCTTCACAACCTAAGACGGCTCTGTTACCTCGACGAACGATCTGCCGTTTTGTTTAAACCCAATCACTTTATTTCAAACCTGACTTAAACATCGCCATATCCGGTTCGTCTTTTCAACAAGAAACGGGCGCATGCCGATCTTGCCGGCGGCACCGGTCTCTCTTCATCAAACAGCGAAAGGAACCAACATGAAAATTTATGACCTGATCGGCATCGGATTTGGCCCTTCCAATATCGCCCTGGCCATCGCGCTTGCAGAACAGAGCAAGCGTGGTCACCACATCGACACAGTGTTCCTCGAAAAGCAACCGCACTTTGCCTGGCATAAAGACATGCTGCTCGATGGTGCGGACATGCAGATATCTTTTCTCAAAGACCTGGCTACCCTGCACAATCCACGCAGCCACTTTACTTTTACCAACTATTTATTTGAGAAAGGCCGCCTACAGGACTTCATCAATCTAAAAACGTTTTTTCCAAGCAGGCATGAATTTAACGACTATCTCGCCTGGGCAGCAAAGCAGTTCGACCATCAATGCGCTTACAACGAAGAAGTGATTGCCGTCACTCCTGAACACCAGGGCAATGAAGTGTCCTTACTGCGCATTACCAGCCACGATGCCGACGGCAAAACACAGGAACGCCTAAGCCGTAATCTGGTAGTCAGCATTGGGGGCTCTGCAAACATTCCCTCAACCTTTCAAGCCGTTAAAGACGATCCAAGAATCATCCATTCGAGCCAATATCTAGGAAGCATTGCCAAACTTACCCAGGCAAAGAAAATTGCGATAATCGGCGCAGGCCAAAGTGCCGTCGAGATATTCCTGGATCTTCACAGCCGCCCGAACGCACCTGAAGTCGACCTGATCATGCGCGGGCACGCCATGCACCCTTCGGACGACAGCCCCTCGGTCAACGAAATCTTCAACGTAGAGCTAACCGACTACTTTTATAACCGTTCGCACGAAGAACGAATCAGCTTCCTGAATGAATTCCGGCACACCAACTACGCCGCCCCGGACATCGACCAGATTGAGCAAATATTCAATATTCTGTACACGCAAAAGGTAACGAATTGTCCACGCCATCGTCTGTTCACCCGCCACGAAACCCAGCAGGTCATTGCCGGCAACACCGTTCAGCTTCACTTGATGGCGCTGGATAAGCAGTTAAAACTTGAGCAGGATTACGATGCCGTGATCCTGGCGACAGGCTATCAGCGCAACCACTACACAGCACTACTGCAATCATTGACACACTATTTGCCTGACTTCGAAGTAGATCGCCAATACCGCCTGTCCAGCACACCGGACTTCAAACCCAGCATTTTTATCCAGGGTGCCAGCGAAGCAACCCACGGGATCAGCGACACTCTGCTATCGGTCATAGCCACACGATCTCATGAAATTGGCGAGGCCCTTGCCAGCAAGCAAAGAAGCAATGTCAAACACCTACCGGAACATCGCATAATTGCATGATTTTATTATAAATTTTAGCCGATGCCGGGCATCTGTCTCGCCGCTGAAACAGCGGCTGTGACCACTTCTCTTTAAATAAAAAGTCACCCTTCCCATGTAAGAGTCGAAATACTTATTGGAAAAACCGCATAGCCGTTCGTCTCCTTAACCAAGCAGATGCTAATGAATCTCATTAGCATCCAGTCTCACTCACCCAACGACAAGGCTATCCGAACGTTATGAAGCGCAATACCTTTTCTGCTACCCCTGATAAAGACCTACGCCTAACCCTTCTGGCACTCTGTATTGCCACCGCATGCGGACTCTCAGCTCCGGCGGCACTGGCTCAAGCAGCACCCAATGCCAGCGACAATACCGCCATCAGTACGGCAATTCGCCGTTACAACATCCAGGCTCAACCGCTGAGCGAAGCATTACTCGAATTCGGTCAGCAGTCAGGATTGCAGGTCACCGCAAGCAGCAATTTGATCAGGGGCAAACAAGCCTCTCCAGTGAACGGGAACCTGTCAACAGCACAGGCCTTGAGACAACTATTGGAGGGAACCGGTCTTCGCTATGAGTTCAATGGTGGCATGGTGAACTTGGTAGCTGGCAATGGAACAACGCTGCTACCACCGGTTAAAGTCCAGGGTGACACCCTTGAAGAATCGGCTTACGGACCAGTAGACGGCTATGTTGCAAAACGCAGCGCAACAGGCACAAAGACGGATACTCCCCTCATCGAAACACCCCAGTCAATCAGTATTGTATCGCGCGAGGAAATGGATATTCGCGGTATCGTTGATATTGGCGAAGCCGTTTCATACAACGCCGGTGTCGTTACCGGGGGAACCGGCGAAAGCAGATTGTTCGGCGGAAACAGCATTCGTATTCGCGGCTTTGGCGGCAATGGTACGGCGGGCGCATCATTTAATGAATACCTTGATGGCCTGAAGTTACTCAGTTCGGACTATATCACTTCCAATCTAGACCCTTGGCTGTTTGAGCGGGTTGAGATTTTAAAAGGCCCGGCTTCCGTGCTGTTTGGCCAGACTCAACCAGGCGGTATCGTGAATATGGTCAGTAAAAAGCCTCACGATAATATGACCAATAAAATACGCACCAATACCGGCAACCATGACAAAGCAAGCCTTGCATTTGATCTGGGTAGCCAGTTATCGGACACCTGGCAATTTCGCATCACCGGTCTCGGTCTGGATGGTGAAACTCAGCAGGATCACAGTGACCGTGAACGTCAACTGTTGGCACCGTCGTTTCGATGGAGTAACGACAAAACAGAATTAACCCTGCTGGCACATTATCAACGAGACGAAATAAATGCCTCAATATTGAGTATCCTTCCGAAAGACGCGGTATTTTCCAACCCTAATGGCCGCGTTCCACTGAGTTTTCGAGTGGGTGATCCCGACTTTGAATTTTGGGATCGTGAAACGTTGTCAGTGAGCTATTTATTCAGTCATCACATTAATGAGGCTCTCACATTTCGACAAAATGTGCGTTATACAAGCAATGAACAAGACTCCAATTGGATGTTCAGATGGTTCTTAGACGCCGATCAACGCACGCTCAACCGTGTGACATTTATATCGTCAGAAGAAAGCGATACGCTGGCGCTTGATAACCAATTAGAATGGACCGTTAACACAGGCTCCATCGAACATACGCTATTGGTTGGCCTCGATTATTATGATTTCTCGGACTCCACGGTTGCCGATAGTGCTGACTTTAGTGTGACACCCACCATCGATATCTTTAACCCCGTATACAATCAAACGATTCCGGCGCTAAATGGCAGACCTTTTGCCTGGGATGAAGACGACGATTTACGTCAAACCGGGATTTATATACAGGATCAAATCAAGGTCGGTGATCTTTCCCTGCTGGTTGGTGGTCGTTATGATGACGCCGAAACCTCGACAGACGATCACCTTGACCTGTCAACGACAGACGAATCAAATCACGAGTTTACCGGTCGGGTTGGCATGATCTATAACTTTGCCAATGGCCTGGCGCCTTATGCAAGCTATGCGGAGTCTTTCGAACCGGTGAGTGGCAGAGCTTTTGACGGTTCCCGTTTTGAACCGATGAAGGGCAAGCAGTATGAAGTCGGTGTTAAGTATCAACCTGTCGACACTGATCACTTGTTCACCCTGGCCGTATTTGATCTCACGCAGGAAAATATGACGACTGCTGATCCCGATAACACCGGTTTTAGCATTCAAACGGGAGAGGTACAAACACGCGGAATCGAATTTGAAGGCAAACTAAGCGTCAGTAATAATCTGAATCTTACGGCCTCATACACCTACCTGGACGATGAGATAACGAAAAGCAATAACGGTGATCAGGGTAATCAACGCCCTCAAATACCCGAGCAAACAGCGTCGTTATGGGCCAACTATTTAATCACTCGTGGTGCATTGTCCGGTATAGATATCGGGATGGGTGTACGTTATCTCGGCGAAACCCAAGGCGATTTCCGCAATACCTTTTCTGTACCCAGTTATACCCTGGTTGATTTGGCGCTGCGATATGACCTTGGGCAAAGCCCGCTGGGACTGGAAGGCTGGCAAGCATCCTTTAATGCCCAGAACCTATTTGATAAGTACTATATTGCCTCATGTTTTGCCACGCACAGCTGCCACCTGGGGCAAGAACGATCTATTCGAGCCTCGTTGGAATACCGCTGGTAATGTCATAGTTAGTGAACATCCATTCAAGCATTTGAATGGATGTTTACAATCGCACCTCCCCGTCATCAAATAGCTTGAATGCGTTGACCAACTCAATTATCGGATGGAAAAAGCTAGCGCATAAATAATTGCAGCTGCCATCTAAACCACCGGATTCCATGCATCACATACACGATATCGTATGTTAATAGTTATCTGATCTCACTAACCGTTTAGTAGTAAGAAGCCTTCGTCCGTATATTAGTTTTTATATTTTTTGCGCTCATATTTTTATCATACCTATAACTTGGCAAATATTTTAGCCGCAAACTCTCTGGCGCTATGCTCTATATTTTTGGGAGTGCCTGGTACTGTAGGCAGATCTTTAACCCGTTGATAAATTGCTTCGGCTAACTCTGCCTCGCTTGGCCGGTATTGTAATCCTTTGAGGTTTGATATTACCTGACGAAGCTCCTTTGCATCGCTCGGATGTGAACTGAACCAAGTAGGGCGAGACGCCCAACATTCTATTTCTTTCTTTATTTTTTCTGTTATCACTCAATACTCTCCTTTGAAACATGCTGTGATCTTATAACACTTTCTAGCATCGCTTTGCCTGTTTTTGTTAAGCACTTGAAGTGGCAGTTTGGAAACCGACTAAAAGAACATAAATATATAAAGAAAAACCAAAAACACACATACAGCCATAGTAAAGCCAGGACCACCTGGTTATAGGGTCACGCTTTTTGTTAGAGTGATAAATCGGATGAATAAAATGCTCCCATCCTTCATGGTTGAAGCGTCTCTCAACTTCAAGCAAGTAAGAATGAAAAACATCAATGCTTTTTTCAATAGAAATCCGCCTTAGAAAAAGTAAAGCTGTCAATGCAGATGGCAGTAAAAACGCAGCATCCGGGATCACTGGCTTTGCAGAAAAAAACCACGTCAAGATACCACCCCATGCGATTAAACAGATCTCATCTGTTCGATGTATTGCTGTGATATTCTTTTCAATTTCATTTCGTAAAGCTGAATATTCGGCAATTGAAATTTTAGACGTATCTATTTTATTCTCATCCATATTCTAATCTTTAGAATTGATATTCGTTTATATGTCTAACATCGCCATAAACGGCGAGCGACTAGCGAGTCCGGGCACGGCTTGCCGCGCGTATTTGATGGCTTAGTTATGGCTCTCCACATACAAGGCTTTTACAACCCTAATCTAATTCTTAAAAACAATGTTTCCTTCC
>JANQLY010000001.1 GCA_028280345.1 Pseudomonadales bacterium
CCTTTTTTATTTGGCTCCGCCTGCTGGGCTCGAACCAGCGACCCAATGATTAACAGTCATTTGCTCTACCAACTGAGCTACGGCGGAACAGTGGCTCACCACGGGTGGTGAGGCGGCGTATATTAGCCATTCACCCCATAGGGGTCAAGCGAAAAACCCGTAAATTCAGTGTTTTACTGAGGTAAAATGATCTGTTTTCCGCAGCGGTAAAGCGTCGATGAAACAGAGTTCCCAGCCCTATGATTTGCAGTCAAAATTTGCTCCGGCCGGCGATCAACCGCTGGCCATTGAGGGGCTGCTTCGCGGCATTCAAGATGGTCTGACTCACCAGACGCTGCTCGGTGTGACGGGCTCGGGTAAAACCTTTACCGTGGCCAATGTGGTGTCGGAACTGCAGCGGCCTACATTGGTGATGGCCCATAACAAGACATTGGCTGCCCAGCTCTATGGTGAGTTCAAGGAGTTTTTTCCGAACAATGCGGTGGAGTACTTTGTTTCCTACTACGACTACTATCAGCCCGAGGCCTATGTGCCTTCTTCAGACACGTTTATTGAAAAAGACTCCTCGGTTAACGAGCATATTGAGCAAATGCGTCTGTCGGCCACCAAGGCTCTGATAGAACGCCAGGATGTACTTGTGGTGGCGACGGTATCATCGATCTATGGTCTCGGTGATCCCCAGGCGTATTTGCAGATGGTGATGCATCTGGACCGCGGTGATCGCGTCGATCAGCGCAGTGTGCTGCGCAAGCTTGCGGAGCTGCAATATACACGCAACGATATGGATTTCCATCGCGCCACTTATCGCGTGCGCGGAGATGTAATCGATATTTACCCCGCGGACTCGGAGATGGAAGCGGTACGCGTGGAACTGTTCGATGACGAGATCGAGCAGCTGACGGTATTTGATCCACTCACAGGCAATACGATTCGCAAGGTGCCGCGTATCACGATCTTCCCCAAATCTCACTATGTGACACCCCGGGAGACAATTCTCAAGGCAATTGACGAGATTGAGGTGGAACTCAAGGAGCGCCTGGAGCAGTTGCGCGGTCTCGACAAGCTCGTGGAGGCACAGCGCCTCGAGCAGCGTGCGCGTTACGATATCGAGATGATGCGTGAGCTCGGTTATTGCACCGGGGTGGAGAACTATTCGCGCTATTTATCCGGACGCAAGGCCGGGGAGCCACCACCGACGTTGTTTGACTATCTACCGGACAATGCGCTTGTGGTGGTAGATGAATCCCATGTCACGGTGCCACAGATCGGCGGCATGTACCGTGGAGATCGCTCACGCAAGGAGACGCTGGTGGAATATGGCTTCCGTCTGCCCTCAGCCCTCGACAATCGCCCGTTACGCTTTGATGAGTGGGAAAATATCGTACCCCAGGTGATATTCGTATCGGCCACACCAGGGCCCTATGAGAAGGAACATGCAGGTCAGGTGGTAGAGCAGGTGGTCAGGCCTACCGGGCTGGTGGATCCGGAACTGGAGGTGCGCCCGGCATCGAGTCAGGTAGATGACCTGCTCTCCGAAATCCATCTGCGGGTGGAAGTCGAAGAGCGGGTATTGGTCACCACATTGACCAAGCGGATGGCGGAGGATCTCACCGAATACCTGATGGAGCACGGAGTGCGGGTGCGCTATTTGCACTCGGATATTGACACAGTAGAACGCGTGGAAATTATTCGTGACCTGCGTCTCGGTGAATTTGATGTGTTGGTGGGTATTAACCTGTTGCGGGAAGGACTTGATATGCCGGAAGTTTCCCTCGTAACCATTCTCGATGCAGACAAGGAAGGCTTTTTGCGCTCCGAGGGCTCGCTGATCCAGACCATTGGTCGCGCTGCGCGCAATGTTAACGGCAAGGCAATTCTTTATGCTGACAAGATCACCGGTTCCATGCAGCGCGCAATGGACGAGACGGAGCGCCGCCGCGCGAAACAGCTTGCGTTTAATGCCGAAAATAATATTACACCTCAGAGTATTAAAAAGAGCGTCAAGGATATTATGGAAGGCGCGGTACCCTACGGTAAAAAAGTTAAAAACAAAAAGCAGAAAGCTGCCGAGCGCAAGGGCTCCTACGATGTGGATGTCAGCAAGCTGACACCGGAGCAGTTAGCAAAACAGTTGCAGGGTATGGAGCAGCAAATGTTTGAACACGCAAAAAACCTTGAGTTCGAGGAAGCCGCGGCGCTACGGGATAAAATCGGTCAGGTCAAACAGGCGGCTTTTCTTCAAGGCGGTGAGACATGAGGCGGTCACTACGGTTTGTACTGGTTTATCTCGGGCTAATGGGATAAGCTTGTTCGCTTGCGGGCTATAGAATAAAAATATGAGATTATTCAAATAGTTGCAGCATGTTTACCGGCCTGTTTTCGACGCGGTGAAGGGCGCTACAGGAAAC
The DNA here is from genome assembly GCA_028280345.1 of Pseudomonadales bacterium. GTDB lineage: Bacteria > Pseudomonadota > Gammaproteobacteria > Pseudomonadales > UBA7239 > JANQLY01. The sequence goes on from JANQLY010000001.1 coordinate 2,409, forward strand.
GGGTTCAGCTGTTTAAAATTTGATCAAAAAGTGCTGGGTTAATGACATACCGTAAGATCAACGACCTTTTACTCCATAATCAGGTAATTGCGAGTGAGCTCGAAGAGGCCCTGAAACGGGTTTTGCACAGTGGCTGGTTTGCGCTGGGCCCCGAAGTGGAAGGGTTTGAACAAAATTTCGCCAGCTACTGTGGCACGCAATACTGCAAAGGGGTAGCCAATGGTACCGATGCGCTGGAAATCGGCCTGCGTGCGCTGGGGGTAGAACCGGGGTCAGAAGTGATTACGGTGGCCAATGCGGGTATGTATTCGTCCACGGCGATTCTCGCGATTGGCGCAAAACCGGTTTACGCTGATATTGAGCCCGATTCCTTTGTGATGGACGCAGCCCATGCGGAGTCGTTGATTGGCCCCGATACGGCGGCGCTTGTGGTGACACACCTGTTCGGTCGCATGGCGGATATGCCGGCGTTTTGTGCGCTGGCTGAAAAGCACGGGATTCCCTTGCTCGAAGACTGTGCTCAGGCTCACGGTGCGAGCCTCGCAGGGCACGAAAGTAAAAAAGCTGGCAGTTGGGGTGATGTGGCTGCGTTCAGTTTTTACCCCACCAAAAATCTCGGCGCGATCGGTGATGGCGGTGCGATTGTTACCTCTTCATCTGAAATTCATGAGCGCATTGTGCGTCTGCGTCAATACGGCTGGGAGAGCAAATACCGTGTGGTAGATCGTGGCGGTTGTAACAGCCGCCTGGATGAACTGCAGGCGGCAGTGCTCAATGTCAAATTACAGCACCTTGATAGCTGGACGCAGCAACGTCAACAGATTGGTCAAACCTATAGCGAGACAATTAATCATGTCCATGTGAAAACACCGGAGGCGGTGGCAGGGCATGTGTACCATCTCTATGTATTGAAAAGCGAACATCGCGATGCTTTGCAGGCCCACCTTAAAGCGCACGAGATCGCAACAGATATACATTACCCTCTGCTCGATTATCAACAGCCGGTGTTTGCCGGAGAGGCGATCAGCAAACAGCAGTTAACCAATAGCGAAGCAAACGTGGCGCAGATTCTTACCGTGCCATGTTATCCGGAACTGGATGATGCCGGGTTACAAACCGTGGTTGCAGCGATTAACAGTTGGGAGTTATAACTCCGATGTATTCACTTGTAATACCCGTCTACAAAAATGAAGAGAATTTGCCTTCATTGCTGGAGTGTTTGCGTGGTATGAGTGAAGAGATGGAACAAAAACTGGAAGTGGTATTTGTTATTGATGGTAGCCCGGATCGCTGCTATCCGATTTTAAAGCAACAGCTCGCCGATGAACCCTATCCCTCACAACTGATTTTACATTCGCGTAACTATGGCTCGTTTGCAGCGATTCGTACCGGAATGCAGGCTGCCAAAGGGCAATATATCGCCGTGATGGCGGCGGATTTGCAGGAACCACCGGAGCTTGCGATCGAGTTCTTTCGTAACCTTGAACGAGATGAGGCGGATGTGGTGCTTGGTGTGCGCGATGGGCGTGACGATCCTTTAATCAGTCGACTGTCTTCGCAGTTGTACTGGTGGTTTTACCGCAAATTTGTTATTCCGGAAATTCCCGAAGGTGGGGTGGATATGTTCGGTTGCAATACGGCGTTCAAGGATGAGTTGCTGTTGCTCAATGAATCCCACAGCTCATTGATCGGGTTGATTTTCTGGCTTGGCTTTCGCCGCAAAACCATCGCCTATAAGCGGCGCGAACGGGAACACGGTAAAAGCGCCTGGACGTTTAAAAAGAAAATTAACTATCTGATGGATAGCGTATTTGCGTTTTCCGACCTGCCGATCAAGGTGCTGATTTCTCTCGGTGGGCTCGGTATGGTGATTTCCCTTGCGCTTGCGGCATTTACGCTAATTTTCCGGGTTACCGGTTATGTCCCTGTGCCTGGCTATGCCACTACGGTTGTGACAATCCTGTTTTTCGGTGGTCTCAACGCGCTCGGCCTTGGTATTATTGGGGCTTATGTCTGGCGTGCCTATGGTAATACCCAGGGGCGCCCCTTGTCGGTGGTAATGACGAGTGACAGTTTTCCGGCGGCAGCGCCGTCCAATCATGCGGAACAGTAATGGCAGACGATAAAGACTATCAAGTACATGAGCTCGGTTGTTGTGAAAGTACCGATATCGGTGCCGGTACGCGTATCTGGGCCTTTGCCCACGTATTGCCCGAGGCAAAAATCGGTGAGAACTGCAATATTTGTGATCATGTGTTTATTGAAAACGATGTGGTGCTTGGCGACCGGGTTACCGTCAAATGCGGTGTGCAAATATGGGATGGTATTGTGGTTGAAGACGATGTGTTTATCGGCCCGAATGTAACTTTCACCAATGATCTGTATCCGCGTAGCAAACAGCATCCGGAACAGTTTACTAAAACTCTGATTGCCAATGGTGCATCGATTGGTGCAAACGCAACGATTTTGCCTGGTATTACGATTAGTCAGAAAGCGATGATTGGTGCCGGTGCAGTTGTCACCCGTTCCGTGCCGCCGAATGCGATTGTTGTCGGTAACCCGGCACGTATTGTCGGCTATGTGGATTCCGGGCAAAAAGATAAAGTCAGCCCGACTAAGGTTACGCAAGCTGGTGATGGCGCTACGGTACAAAATACATCTGTCACAGGTGTGACATTGCATAGTATTCCCACCATAGAAGATTTGCGCGGCAATCTCAGTGCTGCGGAATTTGATAAGCATGTGCCGTTTGATGTAAACCGTTATTTTCTGGTGTTTGATGTGCCAAGTGCTGAAACTCGCGGTGAGCATGCTCACAAGGAATGTCATCAGTTTCTTGTCTGTGTGTCCGGTTCGGTAGCGGTTGTGGCTGATGACGGTAACAACCGGGAAGAGTTTCTATTACAGAATCCCGGCCAGGCCGTCTATTTGCCGCCGATGGTTTGGGGTATTCAATACCGTTATTCTTCCGATGCTGTATTGCTGGTTTTGGCATCACATAACTATGACTCTGACGACTATATTCGTGACTACGAAAGTTTTCTTGAATTAAAATCCGCCAAATAAGTAGATTTTCAAAAGTAGGCAATGTGATAAAAAAACAGTTCCTCAAGTTTCTTGTTGTTGGCTGTGCAAATACCGGTCTGGGTCTGATAGTTTATTGGATACTCAATGTTTTTATTGATTATCAACTCGCCTATGCGCTCGCCTATATTGCCGGCATTGTTTTTTCCTATGTGCTAAATGCCAAGTGGGTGTTTAATGCAAACCTGCACTGGAAAACCTTTGTGATTTTTCCGCTCGTTTATGTCGTACAACTGCTATTAAATATGTTTCTGCTGCATATCTTTGTGGAAAGGTTTGGCTGGTCTGAAACCTGGGCTCCGATTGTGGTGATTATCTTGTCTATTCCTGTCACTTTCCTGTTATCGAAGTTTATTCTTGAGCCCGTCAAAGCCAGAGGTGTTGCGGAACATGTTTGATACCGGGTTGTTGCAATGCCCCACCTGTCAGGACGGTGAAATTATCTGGCGCGACAACAAACTTCACTGTGAGGTTTGTGCAACAGATTATGAGGTGGAAGACAATATCCCTGTGCTGTTTGAAGGCATGAGCCAATTTCTTGTTCGGGACGATTTGCATCAGCGTGCCTTCCAGATAACCAGTGATGAACGTCGAACCCGGATTGCAAATGAATGGAAGACGGTTTTGCACGGAGAAGAAAAAAACTCCGGGAACGTGCTTGAAATTGGTGCAGGTTCAGGGCGGCTGACCTGGGGGCTCGCGAATGAATTTGAGTTCGAAAAAATTTATGCCTGTGACTTATCGCGCAACCTGCTGGCGGGTATACGTGACCAGGTTATTAATGGTAGTGGCCAAAAAGTAGACTACTATATGTGTGATGCGAATAATCTGCCGTTCAAGGAAAAAAGCTTTGATCTGATTGTTGGACACAGTGTGCTACATCACTTTGTCGACAGGGACAAAACTCTTGCGCGGATGCGGTTTTTGCTTAAAGAGGGCGGTAAAGCTATCTTCTATGAGCCAGTAATGCAGGGCAAACTGGTTGTGGCATTTTTTGCTGATCTGATGTTGAAAATCGAACGCAATACCGGATGGGGAGTGCTCGACGAGGATGACAAGCGCAAGATTCAGCGCATGTCTCAACATATCAAGAAAAGCAAATGGCAGGAGAAAGCGTCGGATTGCAAGCCTGCAATGGGTCAAATGATCTTTGATATTGGCCAGATGGAGGCTCTGGCCATGGCATCAGGCTATCAGGGCTTTTTTCATGGTAATATTGAGGAGCCGGTTTGGGGTTACAAATTGTATTGGGCGCAACACCTGTTATCTGCGGGTATTGCTCCGGAAAAAATAGAGAAATTTTCATTTATCAGCAATGCATTTGGAGAAACATTTTCTAATTGCCTGAACCATGATATAAAAACGCCTACGGGTTATTTTGTTTTTTGCAAGTGAGCACTGCCGATGTCTGCCGGGGAAAAGAACAACAATATTGATTCGATTGATCAGCAGCTCTGGAACGCACTGAAACTGGAGCAGATTGGGTCGCATATTCAGCAATACAAGGAGTGGTTGATCTATCTGCTGCTGCTTGCCTGCATATCCCATGCCTACGATCTGTTTAACTTTACGTTGTCGATCGATGACGAATTTCATGCCCAGACTGCGGGCGCCAAACTTGCGTGGGCCGAGCAGTCACGCTGGGGGATGTATCTGGCTAACTTTCTGGTATTGCCGGATACTACGATGCCTTTTGTACCTATGCTGGTAGCGGTAGTGATGACAGCGCTATCGGTTCATTTTGTTGTGCGTCTGTTTAGTGCTGAACGTGGCGGCGCAGACTATGTGGCCGCTCCGTTGTTGATTACCTGCCCAACCCTGTATTATGTGTTTTCCTTTGAAACACTTGGCTATGGGATTGGTGTAGGCTTTTTTCTTGGTGCGCTGGGTGTGTACTGCCTATATCGTCAGTCTGGCTGGGTTCGCCTGTTGTCATTACCGTTGCTGACATTTACTTTTGGTATTTATCAGGCTTTCTCGCTCTATATTGCTGCACTGTTTCTATTTTTTGTGCTCGGGCAAATTCTGAATATTGATAAGAAAGAGAAAGGGGCGAGCTTCGCTGAGATATTCAAATACAGTATCGAATTTCTTGTCATCGTAGTGTTGGCACTGGCGGCCAGTCATGGCATGAACAAGCTTTTTGTCTATGTTAATGATCTACCACACAGTAACTATATCGGCGGCTTTGTTAACTATGAGCTGAGCTTTGCCTATTTGCAGGAAACCTGGGACAAGGTTTATTGGGTGGCAAGAGATTATTATATGGGGACGGAACGATTTTACCCGGTACAAATTGTTGAAATGAAATGGCTGTTTATCGGTAGTCTGGTATTGCTTATTTATCTCATTCTGTCTGCTAAACATAGCCTCCTTATGAGAGGGATTGGTCTGCTAACGCTTGCGCTGTTATTGCTTTGCCCCTACCTCATGCACTTTATGAATTCAGGTCACATGCCAAGCCGTTCCCTGCTTGCGATACCCGTGGTATTGGCGGGTATGGTATTTTACTGCTTCCAGATCAACCTGCGCATGGTGAAATTTGTACTTTCGGCATTGGTGGTTGTTACGTCTTTTCGTTTCATAGCTGTGAATCACCAGTTTTCCTATGCGGATCATATGGCGCGGGAAATCGACCGTGAGCTGGCAGTTCAGATTATGGCGCACACAAGTCTTGTTGCCGATAAACTTAAGCCGATTGTTTATCCCCGTGATAACTGGCCTGTGGTTATGGTGGGCCATAAGTCCTTTGCTGAAAACCCGGTCAATATTCAGCGCAACACTATCGGCGCTTCCTATTTTTCCTGGGGTGGTGGTGATGTGCGTCGCGTCATAGCACTAATGCGTTTGATGGGATATTCGCATTTTCGGGCGGCAACGCTAGAGCAGCATCAACAAGTCATGGATCATGCGGTGAAAATGCCGAATTGGCCTGAACTCGGCGCAGTCGATGCCCACGAGGGAATTCTGATTATCAAACTTGGCGATTATATTGCCCCTCAAATCAACAGGGTGTGTGGAGGAAAAGATATCAATGAATCCTGTACTAAATTCTATACTTGCAAGCGAGAGAATCTGCGCAGGTACTGTGCTCACGAGTTGATTGAGCGGCTTGCACTAGAGAATAATGATACGAGTGAAGTAAAAAACCAATCGGCAAAATGAGCGGTAGAGTCTTTTTATAAACAGATTTTCTTCTGCGATTGGAGAAAAAGCTGGTGATGTTTGATTTATTCAGTACGGGTAAAAAAGCGCCCGAAGGCTTCTCGCTATTGTTGCTTGCTGCATTGTCGTTAAGTGGCATCAGCAAAGCTGGGTGGGCGGAAGAGCAATCCGCTAGTGCTATTACACAGGCGAAACCCAATTTTCTATTTATTATCACCGATGATCAATCCTGGGAGCATACTTCCAAAGCGGGTTACGGGTTTGTTAAAACCCCCAATTTTGATCGTATTGCCAATGAAGGAGTTTACTTCAAGCGTGCCTATGCCACAGCACCTTCCTGTTCACCATCGCGTATCAGTATCCTGACCGGGCAGTATATCTGGACGACAAAGTCCGGGGCTTTGCTTTTTGGTGATTGGCCTGAGCCTGAAAAAGATAATCCCTATCATACGTTTCAGGATATTCTTGCTACCAATGGATATTTCACCGGTTTTACTGGTAAGGCCTGGGGGCCGGGGTTTTTTCATCGACAGCGCCACAAATCCAATCCTGCTGGCCTGGCGTTTAATGACAAAAAGAAGCAGCCAATCAGAGATGATATCTCTGTGTGGGATTTGCCGGCAAATTTTGAAGACTTTCTCAATGCTGTTCCGGAAGATCAACCTTTCAGCTTCTGGATCGGTTCCTATGAGCCGCATGCGCCGTTTATGCCTTCGGATGTCAGTCGATTTGCTGATGCTCAGGGCGAGAGTTATATGCCGGGCATTCTGCCAAATGTAAAAATTACCCGGGAAGTGTTATCGAGTTATCTACAGGAAATAGAGTGGTTTGACAGAGATCTTGGCAACATACTGGAAGTACTTGAAAAGCATGGCCATCTTGATAATACCGTGATTGTTGTAACATCAGATAACGGTATGGATATGCCACGCGCAAAACCGCAAAACTATGAATACGGTGTGCGTGTGCCGTTGGCGATTCGCTGGGGAGATGGTGTGCCATACCCTGGCCGGGATATTGATGATATTGTCAGTCTTGTGGATATTGCGCCAACGTTTCTCGAGATCGCCGGAGTTGAGATATCGGAACAAATGGTCGGGCAAAGCTTATTGGAGATTATGCAAAGTGACAGGGCTGGCGTGGTAGACAATACACGTAATGCGGCTTTTAGTGCCTATGAACGCCATTCACCCTGGCGGCCCGGTACAGAAACCTATCCGCGTCGGGCGATTCACACCGAACACTATGTTTATATTCGTAACTATTTGCCGGATCGCTGGCCTGCCGGGGAGCCGCCACGATTTGCAGAAGCTAATTCGAGTTTGCTGGTAGACGAAACCCAGGGAAAGATACTTGAGGATGGTTCGGGAAAGAAAGGTCGAGTCATCAAATTTTATCTCGACAAGCTGGCACAAAAAAGGCCGATGCATGAATTTTACGATTTGCGCGCTGACCCCAATCAGTTTCATAACCTGGCTGAGATTGAGGATTATGCTCAGCTGCGCGAGGCATTGGAGAAGATGCTGGACACCGAGCTGGAGCGAACCGGTGATCCGGTACATAATGGTTATCCTGAATATTTTGAGCAGTTCGTTACAGAATATATGATGCAACGTTAGGATATGGCGCTGAAGGCGAGACGTGAAACGGGCACTGAATTGAAATGAAAAATATAAAACTGCCTGCTAGTGGTACAGAAATGCTGCGGCAAAAAGCTGCGTTAAAATCCCGGCTGCTTGAGCAAGAAGGTTTGCTGGAAAAACGTATTGCGGTGTTTGGTGGTTCGACAACGGCAGAGGTTGTCGAACAACTGGAAATATTTTTGCTTGCCTTGGGAATTAAGCCTGTCTTTTATCAAAGTGAATACGGTCTGTTTTATGAAGCGTCGCTGTATCCGCCTGAATCATTAAAAAACTTTGTCCCTGATCTGGTTTATATACATACCTCTGCGGTTAACATTCGTACTTGGCCTGATGTGCGTCATAGTGTTGATGATGTGGAAGCATTGCTGGTGGCGGAACAACAGCGTTTTGAACAAATCTGGCAGGGCATTGAAGAGCACTTTGCTTGCGCATTAATACAAAATAATGTGGAAGAGTCCTGGGTGCGACCGCTTGGCAACCTTGATGGCAATGACTATCGCGGGCATTCTGTATTTGTTCGGCAGTTAAATCAGCGTTTGTTTGAGGCGGCACAGCAGTATCAGTCGGTAACGTTGCACGATATACATTTTCTTGCTAATCAGATTGGCTTGCGTCAGTGGTTTAATCCGCGCTTGTGGTATTTATTTAAGTATGCGATTGATCTGGAAGTGATGCCGTTGTTTGCACGTCACCTCGCGTCTGTGATGGCGGCCCATTGGGGAATTAGTCATAAAGCTTTGGTGCTGGATCTCGACAATACACTGTGGGGAGGAGTGATTGGTGATGATGGCGTGGAAGGTATCGAAATCGGATTTGAAACCGCAGAAGCAGAGGCCTATCGCGACTTTCAACGTTACGTGAAGGCGCTGGCTGAGCGCGGTGTGATCCTTGCGGTGAATTCCAAGAACGAGGCTGAAAATGCAAAAGCGGGGCTTGCTCATCCGGACGGAGTGTTGCGCGAGAGCGACTTTGCCTCGATTCAGGCAAACTGGGAACCCAAGTCTACGAATATAGAGCGCATTGTAAATGAGTTGGAGATCGGGGCAGACAGCCTTGTGTTTGTCGATGATAATCCGGTCGAGCGGGATATTGTACAGGCACAGCAGCCGCAGGTGACGGTGCCGGATATTGGTAATGACATTACAGAGTTTGTGCGTATCGTTGATGAACTGGCGTTGTTTGAAACTTTGTCTCTATCAAATGATGATCTCGCCCGCACCGAACAGTATCAACAAAAGCGCGAGCGCCAACAGCAGCAACAACGCTACGAGAACTATGATGAGTTTTTAAAATCTCTTGACATGAAAGCAGAGATCGCACCGTTTAGCGATTTGTATCTCGATCGTATTACACAGCTGATTAATAAAACCAATCAATTTAATCTGACAACAAGACGCTATACTCGAGCTGAAGTTGAGAGTTTAGCAAAAGATGAAAAAACTTTAACACTTTATGGGAAGCTGTCAGACAAATATGGCGATAATGGACTGGTTTCAGTTTTGATTGGTAAAATTGAAGAGCAGGTGCTGACTATTGATACCTGGTTAATGTCGTGTCGTGTATTAAAGCGTGGTATGGAGTATGCGATGTTTGAAGTGTTGTGTGAAATGACACAGCAGAGGGGGGTGGTATCAATCGTTGGGGAGTACATGCCGACAGCGAAGAATAAAATGGTAAAAAACTTATATGCGGAGCTTGGTTTTGTAAAATCTGCTTCTCACGAAAAAAGTGATAGCTGGGTGTTATCGATGCAAGAAAAAAGCTTGAGATCTTTGCATTCCATAGAGATATTAAAATAATGGTTATCGTCTGAACAATGCTTTGAATGCTAAAAGCTATCGTCTATGGCGGTTTTGGAATTTGCAGAGAAGGGGTCGAATTCAAATAAAACGGGGAGTGGTTGTTGGTTTGTAAAAGGAGGTATGGGCTCAATAAACTTTGCAGGGCGGTGCGTATAGTCCTTTTTAATGGGCCTATCCTTATATAGCTGGATATAAACTATAGACGTAGGCAGCACAGTAAATACGAGTAGTATTCCTATGATAAGAGTGCGGGCTATTTTTTTATTCATAATTAACGTCCTTGTACTGGTGTGTTATTAATCTGATAGTGGAGTTTAGATGTGAGTGGTTGTTTGGTGCTGATAATTCCAACTCTTCAATTTTTGCAGTAGGTTCAACCTGGATAATATTGTTAAGTAGAGTAATTAAGTTCTGAAAGTTGCTGTTTGTGGTGATTGTATAGGTGTGAGTAGTTAAAATTGTATCACTATGTTTTGTAGAGTTCTGTATCTCGATGTTTTTTAAATCTGTCCGAGTAGCAAGCTCAGTTATTAAATCAGTTTCACTAAACAGTTTTTCAAGTTGAATAATTTCGGTGTTAATTTCGTTAACCTGCTTTTCATATTGAGTATATAGATTGACCATGGAGCGCTGTCGGCTTGTTCTGTTTTCTAGCTGATAGTTTTCTTTGATGAGTGTGTCTCTCTTTAGCTTTAGAGGGTTTGTAAAAGTCTGGTTCAAAATGTAGCAAGTTGAAAAGAAAATAGTGATAAAAACGCCAATTTTACTTATCAGTAAAAGTGTTTTCACAAAAGGGCCGGATGGTATTGGTTCATCAGTAAGTTCTGAGGCTGGTGAATTATAGATATTGTCTGTCATATTTATGATTCAGTAGGGTGAAACGAGGCAATTTTAAAATTAATGCTGCCATTGATTTCGTTGGATTCAAGAAATGTGCCCATGTCTATATTAAGTAGTTTATTTTCCAGCCTTTTTATCTCGGTATGATTGCTACTACTCCCAGATATGATAAAAGAACGTTCGGATATTAATACATGCTGTGATGTATATTCTCCGCTGGTAGAAGTTAGGGTAGTAAGCAAGGTAAATAAGTAGGAATTTTCTCTATTGACGTCATCAATGATTTTCATGCGTTCAATATACTCTGGAACTATTTTTCTGCGCTCAGCTAAAGCAGGGTACTGTATATCTAGCTTTTTTCTGTTGGTCTCAAGCAGAAATGCTTTTTCTTTTTCTTTCTGAATATCAGCTAGCAGGAAAATACAAAATACTGATGACAGAATAGCGGCAGTGGCAACTGCCGAGAGGGCATAGACAATAAAGCTCTTCAGGTGACTCATAGGAAGATTAATGTGCGATTTCCGGGCTGAAAATTAGCCCGGAAATTATATAAGCATGACACCACCCCGGGATTTACATCTCGGTATAGCCATACAACTGGGTAATATATAAATCTTCATCAAGAACTTTGATCACCATCAGTTCATTGGTTGTTGTGGTTCGCGTAACGCCGTCTACGACAATAGTTTCCCGGATAGTTGCTGTCACGACGGCTTCTTTATTGCCCACTTTTTTATTGCTCACTTTTTTACTGCCAGTGGTAGTTTTCGTGTCCGGGGTCGCCATGTCATCTTCGTTCATGCCCTCTGGCCCAGGGATTGATCCAACATCTTCAATCGTAATCTCTGTATCCAAACGCTCGTACTGGTAATCGGAATACATGGCGAAAGCCTGCTCGGTCATGGCGATATACTCCTCGCGTGAAGGTGTGAGGGCCTGTTCTTCGCCGTTCATTTTGATGTGTGCCTTGATGATAATCTGGGGGCTCATAAGGCGGATAAGGCCCTGGGCATCTTTTGCTTTGATAGACCCCTCCATTTGGGATATAAAATGTTTGACGCTTTCTTCTGTAAGTTCGATAGGCGCTTCGGGGTCTTTATCTTCCGTATTTCTGTCATAGGAACCGGAGATGTCTTCTGCAGCGATTGTGATCTGAATACTACTAAGTGAACAGATAAGTAACAGCCAGGACAATACGATTTTCAGTTGGCTCATTATGTTTTTACCTCGTATCAATGTAATTTCAACCCAGCCCAAAGGTTAACATACTCATGGCAAAAGTGTTGTCGTATGGTGTTCTGTGCGAAACAGGTATCATCAATCAGGTAGGGTAAAGGCGATGAGGCTGTCGCCGAGTTTTGTACGCATTGCACCGTGACCACCGGCGGCGATCACAACATACTGTTTGCCGTTGTTATCAAGGCGGTAGGTCATGGGTGTGGCCTGGCCGCCGGCGGGTAGGCGCGCACGCCAGAGCTCCTCGCCGTTTTCAATATTGTAGGCGCGTATATAGTTATCGAGTGAGGCAGCGATAAATACGACACCGGTTTCTGTCGTAATCGGGCCGCCGCCGTGGGGCAGGCCGAGATTGAGACCAAAGGGAATCGCAGAGAGTCCAGGCACCATGTCCCGTGTCGTGCCAAACGGAATTTCCCAGACCTTTTCGCCGCTGTCGAGACTGATTGCCATCAGGGTTCCCCAGGGAGGCTTGATGCACGGTGTACCAAAAGGGGACAGCATAATTTCATGTTTCACATAGTAGGGGGTGCCGCGATTCGGGCTCATCCCGAGGAAGCGGGTTTCATCGGTGTCCATCTCAGGCAGGCCTTCCTTGAGGATTAGCTGGTTCAGGGCAACCACATGATTTTGCGGCAAAACCAATAGTCGTCGCTTGGCGTCATAGGCGAGAGAGCCCCAGTTGGAGCCGCCGGCGACGCCGGGAAATTGCAGGAAGCCTTCAAGATCCGGTGGTGCAAACAGGCTGGTATCGGGAACGGCTTCGATGCGTTTGCGGCAGGCGTTGCGGTCATAAAAGGTAAACCCCCAGGCATCATCTGGCGTGAGACCTGCCGCGTGGAGTGGTTTTGGAAAGGTGGGAAACGGCTGGGTTGGGGAAGTATATTCACCGGGAATGTGGGTCTGGGGAACCGGGCGCTCTTCAACCGGATAGATCGGCTCCCCGGTTTCGCGATTGAGCAGGAACAGGTGTCCCATCTTGGTGGCCTGGGCGAGGGCGGGAATGACTTCGCCATCTTTTTCAATGTCGATCAATATCGGCTGCGACGCGACGTCGTAGTCCCATAAATCATGGTGTACCACCTGGAAATGCCAGGCGACCTCGCCAGTCAGGGCATTGAGTGCCACCACGGAGTTGGCATAGTAATCAAGGTCAAAACCGTGGCGGTTGCGGTGGCCACCGATAAAGTCGGGTCCTGCACCGCCAAACGGGATGAAAATCAGGTTGCGCTCCGGGTCAGTGGAGAAAATTGACCAGGCATTCGGGGTGCCGCGGTGGTAGCGTTGCTCCAGACGCGCACCAAGTTGTTGAGGGGTGGGGGCTCCTGGCGGCACCGGATCAAAGGCCCAACGCAATTCCCCGGTGCGGACATCATAGGCGCGTATCACACCGCCCGGACTATCGATGCGCTGGTTGTCCATAACGAGGCTGCCGTGCAACACAATGTCATTGATTACGGTCGGTGGAGAAGTCATATACATCTCGCCCGGGTATACCGGGCCAATGCCGTGGTAGATATCAATTTCACCGGCCTTGCCACGGGCACCGCCAAATTCCTCGCAGCGCTTGCCATTGTCAGCGTCAAGGGCCACCATTTTGCCATCCAGTGTGCCCATAAAAATGCGTCGGCTGCACGGGCCTGAAGCCTGCTGATCTTTCCAGAGCGCAACACCGCGGCAGGTACGGTTCCAGACGCCGGTGAGGTCCGGGGCCGAGTCAAATACCCAGCGCTCTTCACCGCTGGCGGCATCTACGGCAAATGCGCGGCTCAGACCCGAGCAGAAATACAGGGTGTTGTTATCGAGAATCGGTGTAGCCTGAAACGAGGTTTTTTCCACCTCGGGGCGTGCGCCCGGGTAGTCACCGGTGCGATAGACCCAGGCTTGTTCGAGGGCGTGGACGTTGTCACGGGTAATCTGGGTGAGCGGTGAAAACCGCGATCCACCGGGCTCACCGCCATAGACGGGCCAACCGGCGACAGGGCCGCTGTAATCGACCTCTACAGGATCACTACAGGCACACAGCAGGATGAGACAAACAACGAGGCAATACTTCTTTAACACCTCTTCTCCTTACCTTGTTGGTGTTGCAGGGTTATTTCATGGTGACGCTATTATCGTCGGCGGGAGCGGTGCTATCAAATAACCCTGAGGCTTCGATATCCGGAGCGCCATCCGGGTTGACCATCGTTACCTTCGGGATGCCGTCTTCCACATGCCAGGCCGGGCCATTGGAGTGGGAAGTCCAGAAGTTGCCATAGCTATCCATATCGATTTCCCGGGTATAGGTAACGCGGGTAGGCAGTGGATAAACTGTCCACTCTTCTGTGGCGGGGCGGAAGCGGATCATCGTGTCGCTCTGGGTGCCGGTAATCCAGACATCATCATTGCTTTTGTCCACATACACAGCATAGGGTACTTCGGACCCAATGGGTTCAACGGGAATTTCCCAGCGTTGCCATTCACCAGTTTCCGGTGTGTAGAGGTTTAGTGTGCTGTCTGCATAACCCGGTACCCAGAGACGCCCCTGGGAATCAGCGCGTAGACGGCGCGGCGTCACAAATGGCGTTGGAATCGGTGTCAGTTCGAGAGTTTCCGGGTCGATGCGGCCAATGTGACTCATATTGAGCTGGCTGTACCAAACGCTGCCATCAACCGGGTTGATGTCGATGCCATAGGCCATAGGCATAGTGACGCCATCCATATCCGCAGAACGCTCACGCACCTTGAGCCAGTCGGCATTGCTGATAATCCACGGTGTGAAACGCAGGATCATATCGGTTTTCCAGTCCGGGGCAGGCAGGCGAATAAATTTCTGCTTCTTGGTCACCGGATCAAACATGGCGACATGGTTGGTCGCTGTAACGGTATACCAGAGTCGGCCTTTGGCATCGAAACGCAGGGTGTGGGGATTGAGGCCCTCTTCGAGATCAACTATTTCCCACTCCTCGGTTTTTGGATCAAACCCCGCCAACTGGTTGCCCATGGCGAGTGTCAACCAGATGCGGCCATCCGGTGCGTATTGCAGCGAGTGGGGGGCGAGATAGGTTTGTAGCCCGCCGGCTCTCTGGCGTTCCATTTTCCAGTAGGCACCGCCTGGTTTGTGGTCGCCCCGTGGAATCAGGTAACTGGTGCGCTCGCCGTTCGGGTTATTCGCAAATGAAATCTTGTGCAGGGTATCAATCGGCCCATCCACGCTCCAGATCGTACCATCAGGGTGATACACCATCACATCGTGCTGGTTCGAGGTGGGGCCGCCGAGATTCCATTCTTTAATTACTGCGCGGCGCGCTTCAGCAGAAGGTATCGGTAATGGGCCGTGGGGCGACATATATTCCTGCAGTTTATTGCGTACGTTCTCCGGTTCGTAGGCTGTTACATAAACATCCGGCAGGACTGCCTTGAGCTCTTTGGTGAGAATAGCCGTGCGCTCGGTCATATTATGAACAATAGCCGCCCATTGCTCGCGGCTGAAATCGCGGCGTGAGGTCAGCGGTGAACCCTGCTGGTGGCAGTAAGTGCATTGCATTTTAAACTCGTGTAAATGTGCTTCGCTCTCGAATTCATCAAGCATGAGGTTCATCCAGTAATTGCCGGGTAACTGGGTAATAATCTCTTCTATATTTTCAATTTGCTCAATATCCAGATCAATACGGGTACCCCCGGTGGCAGCATCAGGTGCCGGGATACGCAAATCGCGCCATCCAGCCCGGCGTGCGCGGACTTCGTAACCATTGCTCCAGGGGAGTGCCGGAGTCAGGTAGCGGCCCTGGTCATCGGCAAAGACTGTCGTCGAATGGGCGGGGTCGCCGTGATAGAAAGTTACCATAGCCCCTGCAACTGGCTGGCCCATCGAGGTAATTGTGCCGTAGTAGAACTGACTGTTTGCATCAAAGTCGGCTGTTGCAGGCGTGGCAAGAGCTGAGAGTGGCATCGACAGCAGTAGTGCGAAAGTGGTAAGAATGCGAGCGTATGATGACATGGCAAAATCCTCGAAGAACAGCCTTTTTACAAGGCAGCTGTCTGGAAAAAACGCCCAGATTAAACCCTTAACTTTAGCTTGGCAATAGGTATGTAGTTAGGTAGAGTCACCTATTGGCAGACAGTGATGACGGGCAATTTTCACATGCCTTTGCACCGTGTCGGAGGGTGGAGACGGTTTGAATGGCGGTGAAAAGCGGTCGCAAGGCCGTTCAAAGACAGCGAGTCAGGCTGTAGTCGAGGAAACAGGCAGGGGACACTATGAAGCCTCCCGCAAATATCGGTAATCTGATTTTTGGCCCGAGGGAAGAGTTTAACTTGCGGGCAAGAATCATCAACGGCGGTGCCATTGTGGCCGCTGCTTCGACATTGCTGGCAGCGATCATCAACCATATTATTAACGCTCACCCAAATCAGATATATTTGGGTTTGTTTGCTTTTGTGCTTAGTGGTTTCGCCTGGTTATTCGGTCGGCGTTTGCACCGTTATACCGAATCACTGTTTCTGCTTGTGGCTATGCAAATGTTGATGCTGTCTGGCTCCTATAGCTTTAACTATGGTGCATCCGGCCCAACCTCCTTCTTCTACATTGCGACTATCCCTCTTTATATCTTTGCGTTGTCAAAGTGGCAGGGGGCGGTTATAGCGACAGTTTTGTATTTTAATCTGTTTGCTTTATACCTGCTCGAACACAATGGCTTGCTAACAATTTATCCTTACAGAAACTATGGTAATAATATTCCGAGTTTGCTGGTGTGGTTGTCGTTTTCGATTTTATTGGTCTCTGTGACTGCCTACTACGCGCGCAAGATGGTCTTGATGGAGCAGGACAAAGCCATCGCCAGCAGCAAGGCCAAAACCCGCTTCCTCGCTAAAATGAGTCATGAGATTCGTACACCGATGAATGCGATTATTGGCATGAATGAACTGGCGCTCGACAAGGCCGTGGATGCACAGCAGAGGGAGTGGCTGGAGCGAGCGCAGAGTTCGGCAGATCATCTGCTGAATTTGATACAGGATATTCTCGATATTTCCAAAATCGAGGAAAAAACAGAAATTGTCAGACATGAAAAGCCTTTTGTTTTACGCGAGTTGATCAGCCGAGTCATGCGGCTGGTGCAGGATGCTGCTGTCGACAAGGAACTGAGTTTGAGTCATCACGTGGATGAGGAGGTACCGATACGTGTCATCGGTGATCCGGTGCATTTGAGCCAGGTGCTGGTGAACTTGCTTAATAACGCGATCAAATATACAGATAAAGGGCGTGTCCAGTTAGCGGTCTCATTCTATGATGGCGAAGATGTGGAAGATAACACTGAACTGGCTTTGTTGTTTGAAGTGCGTGACTCCGGTGTCGGTATCAAGTCTGATGACAGGGAAAAAATCTTTGAAATATTCTCCCAGGGTAATGATATTGAGCGAATACGGGGCGAGGGTGCGGGGCTTGGTCTTGCTATCTGCCGTTCGCTGGTAGAAAGCATGGGAGGAAAAATCTGGCTGCAGAGTCAACCCGGTAGTGGCAGTTGCTTTTACTTTACTGTTGCCTTCAGGATTCAGGCTGATGATGTGGAGAAAAGTGGGCGTCAGCGCATTGTTGAAATGTGTAAGCCGGATGAGCTGAACCTGCTAATGGCAGACGATAGTGAGATTAATGCAGAGGTAGCGAAAGCGATGTTGCTCAAGGCAGGGTTCACACTGGATATTGTGGAGAATGGCCAGTTTGCCCTTGATCAGCTTGCGCAAAAGAAATACGACCTTGTTTTAATGGATCTCGACATGCCGGTCATGGATGGTTTTGAAGCAACAAGAAAATTGCGTAGCGGTGAAGTGGGAGAAATGAACCAGCATATTCCAATTTTGGCCGTTACTGCTCATGCACTAGCCGAATTCAGACGGCAATGTGATGAAGTGGGTATGCAGGGGTTTATAACCAAGCCGTTTGATAGCCATCAGTTGATCAATGAGATTATCAAGGCGGCCTCGGTATACCGGTTTCAGATGGGTGAGCCATAGCTTTTGCAGGCTTGTATGATGGTGTCTGGAAGAGTATTCTGAAAGCCGGGCGCAAAATTCAGACATATATTTCATGTGGCATGTAATATAGTATGGTAGATAACGCGAGTTTGTTTGATCGTTGGCTACTAAAGTTGGTTCCACTGCAATTACGTGAGCAGTTGGTGGCGGGATCGGAAGACTTTATTCGGGTGAGAGCACTGTCCACCATGCTGGTGGTTTGTACGGCAGTATCATTAATTACACTTTTATTCTTGCTCGTGATTACACTATTTTCTGACAAGGAAGTGTTCCGTCTTCTGTATATTACTATCGCGCTTAGCGCATTTCTTGGTGCAGAGACACTGTTCTTTTATAAGTTTTGCAACTTCCGTGTTTCTGCAACGTTTCTTTCCATGAGTTATTTTATTTTTGTGATTCTACTGGTTATTGGTAGTGGCGGTTATCAATCGCCAATGATGTCCCTGTTAATTACAAGCCCGATGATTGCTTTTTTGATGGGTGGGCGCCAGGAAGGTTTTCATAATGCGATCTTTGTTGCCTTGATGGTATTTGGTTTGATCTTTGTGGATTATCAAACGATTGAAATGATTAATTTTCTTGGCGAGCAAAGTGAATATCTGGTATCCAGTGTGTGCTGGATTATTACACTGACAGTGATTCTCTCCTGTCTGTTGGTTTATGACACGGCATTGGAAAAGCGTGGCTAATATTACTGCTTGCCCCATTCCGTGAGTAAAGAAACCTCTTTTTCACCGTTTTCCATAAGGTTGTCTGCATAGATAATACCGACACCTTCTGCAATGCAGGAGTGGGAGTAGGTAATCTCATACTGGGTAATTGAATACATGTGACATTTGAATTTTCCTGCTGGGACTTCTACAGTTTGTTGGCCAGTGTACTCGATATAGTTCTCAAGAATTATCCAGCGTTCGCCCACTTTAGCCGGATGTTTGAACATCAGTTCCTCGCGTACGACTTTTGCATCAAGTCGGTCGAGCTGATTGGTATCCATCGTGTAGAGATTGACGGCTTCTGATTGTCCCTCGTCAGTGTTGCGTATCCAGAATTTTTCTCCGTATTCAATGAGCTGGAACCATTTAATATGCTCAATCTGTTTTTCATCAGCAATATAGTTTGTAACGGTTCTTTTCGAAGACTTGTCACTGACCTCATAGACCCAGTAACTGCCCACCTCCAGCTCAAACAGGCCTTCACTGAAAGCAAATGTTGGCAGGCAAAGGATAGATAGCAGACAAACTCTCATATTTTATAACCCGTACTTTAATAATATGGCCCAGGCTCGTAAGATGGGTTTTCTATAGACCGGGCTTTTTATCAATGGTTCGGGTAAATATAGCAGGTTATAGACAACATGATAATCACTACAGAGCAAATAGTTGCCCATCGTGGCTATCAGCGGAAATACCCGGAAAACACTCTATTGGCGGTGGAGCAGGCAGCCTTGCTCGGTGCGCATTTTATTGAGGTTGATATTCAATTCAGTAAGGACGGAGTGCCCGTGTTATACCACGATGCCAGTTTGCAGCGAGTCAGCGGTCGTCGGGAGCTGGTTGCTGAACTCACAGCCAGGGAGCTTGAAAATGTGCCGGCTTATGAGCCTGGGCGTTTGGGCGAACAGTTTATTGCTACGATGATTACCACGCTCGAAGCGTTGACAAATTTTATACAGAAAAATAGCCATCTATATTTTTATATCGAGTTGAAAGGTGAATCGATTGCTATGCACGGCATAGAGTATTGTATTGAAACACTGTCGGCAGTGCTTCGCCCGGTGCGGCAACAATGCTGTCTGATCGCCTACAACACAGAGGCTTTGTCGGCGGGGCGCAGAGCCGGTTTTGAGTCTATCGGACCGATACTGCGCAGCTATGAAACAGCCGGTGAGGTAACCGCGTCACTGTGCGCTGATGTTGCTTTTATCAATAAAACCCGCTTACCGGATATGGGGGAGATTGATGTCGGTTGTCCGTTGGTGGTCTATGAGGTGGACGTTGAGGAAGAAGCCCGTGATTTGTTGGTGCGTGGGGCCGCGCGTATTGAAACTTTTGCATTTGCCGAAATGCAACAGTGCCTGGGCTGAAGCACAATGCCTGGGCTTGAGCACTATGATGTGGTGATTGTCGGTGGTGGCATACAAGGCTGTGGTATTGCGCAGGCGGCACAGGCGGCGGGTTTTTCTGTACTTTTGCTTGAGCAAGGTGCTTGCGGGGAGGCAACCTCAAGTCGCTCAAGTAAGTTAATTCACGGTGGTTTGCGCTATTTGCAAAGCGGGCAGTTTAAGCTTGTGCGCGAGTGTCTTGCAGAACGGGAATGGATGCTTGAACACTGCCCCGATCTGGTAAAACGAAACTGGTTCTATATTCCTATCTACAAACACAGTCATTACAAAAGCTGGCAGATACACTGCGGTCTCTGGCTCTATTACCTGCTGAGTGGTGTCAAACGTGGTGGTCGCTTTCGCAAGGTGCCACGCCGCGAGTGGCCGGGTTTTACTGGCTTGCAACAGCAGGGCTTACAGGCGTTGTTTGCCTATCAGGATGGGCAGACGGATGATCTGGCTCTGACACTTGCCGTGCAGCGCAGTGCTATTTCTCTTGGTGCGCAGTGCCTGGAGCAGACACAATTTTTGCGTGCGCAAAAGCGGTCGCAAGGTGGTTATGAGATTGTTTTTCGGCAAAATATGGCAAACAAGGGTGAGCAAAGTGTTTATACGACAATGCTGATTAATGTGAGTGGCCCCTGGGTTAATCAGGTACTCGGCGCAATAGCACCGCCGTTGCAACCGGTGCCCGTGGAGCTTGTTCAGGGTAGCCATCTTGTAGTGTCTGAAAAGCTGGGGGATGAATGCTTTTACCTGGAGGCACCGCAGGATCAGCGCGCTGTCTTTGTATTACCGTGGCAGGGTAAAACCCTGATCGGTACAACGGAAACTGTATATCAGGGTGACCCTGCTGATACGCACCCATTGCCACAGGAGCGCGACTATCTGCTTGAAACTGTGCAGATGTATTTTCCCGGACAGTCACTCACAGTCTGTGAAAGCTTCAGTGGTCTGCGGGTGTTGCCGCGAGCAGCGGGTCGTAGTTTTCGCCGCTCCCGCGATGTCATGTTGCAAGTTAACGACAGGGTATTGTCGATATATGGCGGTAAACTTACCGCCTGGCGGGCGACGGCAGAGAAAGTATTGGATCAGATTGAGCGACAGTTGGGACGGCGCAAATCGGTAGATACCAGACAGCTACCACTCGTTTAGTGCCTGCCTGAAGTTATCGAAACGGCGTTGTAGCGGCTGTAACTGCATGGCAGGAGAAGGTGAGAAGATGTCAGCGTATTTCAGCCCATGGTAATAATTAACAGGATTTAGAAAGAAGGCCGCACCGCGAGCAGAGGCTTCGTGATCACTGCAGCGCCACACCTCAAGCGTACTGTTGTCTGCCAGACGCTGACAAAAGCCATCAATATTGGCGAGGCCTCCACTGAGTATAATTTTTTCGGGCTTTGTCGAATGATCTGTATTGCCTTGTTGCAAGGCTTCAATGTTGATGGTGAGTAAAAACACAATGCTCTCAATAACAGCTGCTGCCTGTTGCTCCAGACTTGCCTGAAAAGAGAAGCCGGGCTGTCCTGCGGGTAACCACAGAGGTGAACCCAGTGCAGTGACACGATTAAAAAAGATCGGTAGCTCGGTGTGAGCTTGCAAGGCCCTGTTAATTTCTTCGCCGCTGAGTTGTTGGCCGCATTGTTGCCAGAGCCATTCAAGGGCGCTGGCCGCAGCGTTTACTGTGCCTTCTGCAGCGAGAAAAGTCCTCTCATCGGTGCAGGCACAGAGACTGCACAACATGCCCCTGACCACATGGGTGTCTGTTGTTGCAGTTTGTATAAGAGGCATTTGCAGAAAAGCACCCGTGCCAGCATTAACAAATATCGTTGCGTCAACATCGCTGCCATAGGCAAATGGTAGAAAGGATTGGTCGCCACCAAGTAGTTCCAGCTTTATATCGCGGTCACCAAAGCTGATGTGGCCAAAATTATCAATTGATGTTGTGATAGCGGGTAGAGTGTCAGATGGTATGGAGAAGCGCGCGAGCAGTTGTTGATGCCATTGCTGTTCAGCAAGTGCGGTTAGCCAGGTGCGTGATGCGGTTGCTGCATCAATCATGGAATGGCTCGCTTCGCGCCCGGTAAGTACATGAGCGAGATAGCCGACGAGAGGATAGAACAGCAGGTTGTTGTCAAGCTGCGCAGCTTGAACAGCTGAATCGTGTTGTAACAGCCAGTGTATTTTGCTTGCGCCATAGTGTGCGTTGAGAGGAAGTCCTGTATCAGGCAGATTATTGGTGATATCCGGATTTTGCTGTAGCCAGTGATCTGCGCGGGTGTCCTGCCAGCTGATAACAGAAGTCAGGGGTTGCAAGGTGCCTTTTTGGCAAGCGACAAAACTTGAGCGCTGACCAATCAATGCAGCCCGCGTTACACTTTCGCGTTGGTTCTCGGACAGTGATTCGAACAGATCAGTTAGACAGTTCTGTATGGAGTGGCGGATTTGATCTGGATCTTGCTCAAACCAGCCACTTTGTGGAGAGTGGGTTTCTACCTTGCATTGTGCCTGGGCTAATACGTCACCAGTTGCAGAAAATACACGCGCACGACTGCTGAGTCCGCCCTGGTCAATCACAAGTGTCGTGTCAGATGCTGAGTCCATCGGGAAAGTCTGGTGGTTAACCGAAGTGATTTGCTGCAAGCACTTATATCAATAAACTAGGGCTTAAACAATAATCCATCAGGCTTATAGCTGTATTTTTGTGTCGGTTTGCCGATGTAGTCGCACCGGGTGGAGAGTGTTGTGTCGTTAAGGAAAAAAACTGAAATTCTATTTGGTCATTGGAGTGAAATGATCGTACGCCACCCGTGGCGTGTACTCATTGTTGTGCTTGGTTTGACGTTTGCACTGCTACCCCAACTACGTTACAGCTGGATGGATCTGTCTACTGAAGCCTACCTTCCCAAAGACGATTCAAGCCTTGCTGACTACAATGCCTTTCGTGATCAGTTCGGTAATGGCTCACATGGCATTATTACGATTGAAGCCGAGACGGAATTTTTTACACTGGAAAACTTGCAACGCCTCAAGGCTTTGCATGAAGAGCTTGAAGCGCAGGTTCCCCACGTTGAGAAAATAGATAGTTTGGTGACAATGCGTTTGACTCGCGGTGTGGGTGATGAACTGCAGGTAGATGATTTAATTGAGCACTGGCCACAGAGCGAAAAGGAAATGCCTGCATTCAGGCAAATGGTGCTCAATAACCCAACCTATGCGGGAAATATCGTTTCTGAGAATGGTCGTTTGACAAGCCTGATACTCAAGCCGGATAGCTACAGTGCGGAGGCTCTGCTAAAGCTTGAAGAAGCAGGCCTCGATAGTATAACGGCGGGCTTTGATGATGAAGAAGAAAATATTGGCGAGCAAGGGCTGAGCAAGGAAGATTATCTCAAACCCGAAGAAGAGGCGGCCTTTGCCCAGGCGATGCTGGATATTGGCGCTGCCCATAATGTACCGGGTTTCAAGGTGCATGTTAGCGGAACCCCTGTGGTTAATTACAAGCTCGCAGTTGATCTTGGCAATGCGATGATGCGCGATATGGCTATCGGCATTGTCGTTATAGCGATTTTGCTTGGTTTGTTGTTTCGCCGTGTTTCAGGAGTGCTGATGCCGTTACTCGCGGTATGGCTGTCTTTAATGGCAACCATGGCACTGATGCCTGCTCTGGGTATTGCATTTACTGCGAGTACCCAGATATTACCGACTTTTCTGCTCGCCGTGGGTATTGCTGATGCAGTACATATTCTGAGTATTTTCTATCGTCGCTACGATGCTGGTGAAGAGAAGCAGGCTGCGATCAGTGGAGCGATGAAACAAACCGCAGTGGCTATTATTATGACCACAGTGACAACAGCGGCGGGTTTGCTCTCGTTCGCCGGTGCTGACTTTATACCGACAAGAATGCTCGGTATTTTTGCGGCAGTTGGTGTGGTGCTTGCGCTCGTTTATACCACGGTGTTAATGCCAGCTTTATTGGCTGTGCTGCCGGTTAAACGCAAACCCTTGCAAACCTCTAATCGTGGTTTTCTCGCCCTGATTGATCAGACAATCATTGCCCTGGGTGAGTTTGGTGTAAGGCATGCAAAGCCTGTACTGGTGGCAACGATTGCCATTGTAGTGTTTTCCATCGTGGGTATTGGCAAGGTCGAATTCAGTCATGATCCGGTGCGTTGGAATCCTGAGGGACACCCGCTCAGGGTAGCCACGGAGCTTATCGACAGTGAGATGAGTGGCACACAGAATATGCAGGTAATCTTTGATACTGGTGTTGAGAACGGTTTACACAATCCACAAATGTTGCAGCTGGTAGAAGACGCTGAAGCTTATATTGCAGAGACAGAAATACGCGGTGTGCAGGCGAATAAGTCACTGTCTGTTTTGAATGTTGTTAAAGAAATTCACCAGGCGCTAAACGGTGATGATGAAAACTTTTATGTGATTCCTGATAATCAGCAAGTCATTTCCCAGGAATTATTGCTGTTTGAAAATAGCGGTGTGGACGACCTTGAGGAGCTGGTGGATTCGACGTTTCAGCAGGGGCGTGTTGCTGTCGTGCTGCCTTGGAGTAATGTGATTGGCTACCAGGATTATATTGAAACGGTTAATAATGGTCTCGATGACCTGATAGCACAAAGTGGTTTGGATAACGTTACAGTCAAGGTAACTGGCATACTGGTAATTTTTGCCAAAACACTGCATGTGATGCTGGAGGCAACAGTTGACAGTTATATTCTCGCGTTCAGTTTTGTTGGTTTGTTAATGTTTGTGCTAATGGGTAATTTGCGTCGTGGCATGCTGGCATTTGTACCGAATGTGATTCCTATCGTACTCACCGTTGGCATGATGGGCTGGTTCGGCATTCCGCTAAATTTGCTGACATCCATGGTGGGTTGCATCATTATTGGTATTTCTGTGGATGACACTATTCACTTCATGCATCACTATCGGCAGCATGCTCAGAATCACGACGCTATTGTAGCGGTGGACAAGACACTGGAGACTGTTGGTCGAGCGATTACCTTCACATCCATTGTATTGGTAGGCGGTTTTATGGTGCATGTGCTTGATCAGTTTTTAACATCCCGGCACTTCGGCATTTTACTGAGTGTGTCTGTGGCTTTGGCCCTGTTTGCGAATCTCGTTGTCGCCCCGGCACTGTTAACACTTTTCTGGCAGCGAGAGCAGCAAGAAAGCTAGGAAGCGGGGTTGGTGTATTTTGAAACCAGTTTAAAGGTTTCTTCCTGAGCGCGTACTTTGCGTTTGTTGCCGCGAGGTTTAAAGATATTCTGCTGTTTGGCATCGATAATACGAGCCTTGCTACGGTCATTCCATTGTAGCTCCAGAATGTCGGCAATAAATTTCTTGAGCTTGTCGTCGTAAATCGGCGTGGTAACTTCCACCCGATAATCGAGGTTGCGAGTCATCAAGTCAGCAGAGGCAATGTAGTATTTAGGATCACCACTGTTTTCAAAACAGTAAACGCGCACGTGCTCAAGGTAGCGATCCACAATACTGATAACCTCGATATTTTCGCTCAGGCCTTTAACCCCGGGAATCAGAGATATCATGCCGCGAACAATCAAGCGTATTTTAACGCCCGCTTGACTGGCTTCATACAGCTTGTCAATAATCTGTTTGTCCACAAGGTTGTTGCATTTCAATGTGATACCAGCCTTCTTGCCGCGCTGTTTATTTTCAATTTCACTATCAATGAGCGTGGTTATGCCACTGCGGAATGTATGTGGTGAAACCAGCAGGTGTTTGTAATCAAATTGTTGGTAGTTGAAGTGGATAAACTGGAATACCTTGGCGACTTCCTGGCCGATGTCCTGGTTGTAGGTCAGCAGGGAGAAGTCAGTATAGATACGGGCAGTTTTCTCGTTAAAGTTGCCGGTGCCAATATGGCTGTAATAGCGAATAATGTTGCCTTCTTGCCTGGAAATCAAAATCAGTTTGGAGTGTACCTTGAGCCCGGGGACGCCAAAAATGACGTTGATGCCTGCTTCAGTGAGGCGGTTGGCCCACTGTATATTAGCCTGTTCATCAAAGCGTGCTTGCAATTCCATAATAACGGTCACTTCCTTACCGTTGTTGATTGCGTTGATGAGTGCACTGGCAATATGGGAATCGCTCGCGAGGCGATACAGGGTGATCGAGATAGATTTAACCGCCGGGTCGAGTGAGGCCGTATAAATGAAATCTTCTACATAGCGGAATGAATGGTAGGGGTAGTAGAGCAACAAATCCTGCTCGCGCAATAAATCAAAAATACTTTGGCTTTCATCGATCAGTTTGTAGGGAACAGCCGGAAAATTTCTGTGCTCCAGATAGTCTGCGCCAAGATTCGGGAAACTCATAAAGTCTTTGGAATTGTGGTAGCGTCCACCGGGTGTCAGCGTGTCGTAGCGACCGAAGCCGAGCTTTTTAACAATGAAGTCGAGTAAGTCTTCAGGCATTTCCTTGTCAAAAACAAAGCGAACCGGATCGGCGTGCCGGCGTTTTTTCAGGCTGTTGGATACCTTGTCAAAGATACTTTGGGTTACCCCGTCACCGAGTTCCAGTTCTGCATCGCGGGTCAGCTTGAAAGTATAGGCTTCGGCGTGTTTGATATCCAGAGTGCCTCGGAACACATCTACCAGACAGTAACGAATAATATTATCGAGAACAATTAGTACCTTGCGCCTTCTTGTGCCATCAGAGGGAATAACAATAAAGCGTGAAAGCGGGGGTGAAGGTATTTCAAGCAAGGCATATTTGATAGATTTATCTTGTAGCTGCAATTTGATCGCGAAATAGATGCTGCCATCAGTGAGCTCATGTAGCTCGGTACTGTCAGTGAATATAATCGGGCGCGTAACTGGCAATATATGGCGGTAGAAAAAGTCCTCGATAAATGTAATTTGTTTTTTCTTCAGCTGCTGTTCGTTAATCAGATATATGTTGCGTTTACGTAAGTCCTTGAGCACATCAGTTTGTGCCTGGTCAAAACGTTTTTGCAATTTGGTGACTTTCTTTTTGATTTTCTCGTAAAGCTCTTCATTGCGCTGTTTTTCCTTGGGGCTGGAAAATGTAACAAGGCGCCTGACATCGGCTACACGTACACGAAAAAATTCATCGAGGTTGTTTGAGAAAATTCCCAGATAGTGAACGCGATTAATAATCGGAACTTTTTTGTTTTCCGCTTCCTGAAGGACACGCTCGTTGAAGGAGAGCCAGCTGAGCTCTTTGGGGAATAAATTATCAGAATTTTTCACAATGGCGACTAATCTTGCTACAAAATGGATTTAAAACACAGGCCTTATTATAAGGAAGGACTGTTTCACTATGTGGTTAAGATTTTATAAAGATTTAGAGATATTTGATATAGAATAATGCTGTTATCACAGCAATCAGATTAAACTTGTTTCAGATAGTCGCGGTAGTTGGCAGCAGTTTGCCTGGTAGCAGAGTGTCGCAGACTCAGATCTGTTCGCTTAACTGTGCGATTAACAGTTTTTTGTTGATTTTGCCGCTGTCGGTAAATGGCAGTTCGGTCTTGTCCATAAAAAAGACATGCCGTGGCACTTTATAAGATGAAAGCTCTTCTTTAAGGCGCGCCTTAAGGGTGTCAGTATCGAGTTCTGCCCCCTGGTTTAATACAATGGCTGCCGCAACATTCTGACCGCGGTCAGGGTCGGGTACGCCGACAACATAGGAGCCTTGAACTTCTGGCTGTGCGTCAATAGCCACTTCCACCTCCCGCGGGGTGACATTGGCACCAGCAGTTTTGATCATTTCGCCGATACGCGCTTTGAAAAATAGCACGCCGTCTTCATTGAGGTGGCAACCGTCTTCAGTGCGGTAGAAGCCATCTTTCTCAAATACCTCTTCGCGTTCAACTTTGTACAGACCTTGCATCAGGCTGTAGCCACGCACGCATAACTCGCCATGCTCGCCCGCCGGCAGGGTTTCTCCCGTTTCCGGATCGATAATTTTGTGCTCAAGGCCATCAAGGGCGCGGCCAAATGAGCCGCGCAGACTTTCTGGCAGGTCTTCATTCATTTTGTCGAGAGAATGAGGGCTACAGGTTTCTGTCATACCAAGCCCATTGGAGCGTAGTTCCGGGTCTTTTGGGCGTACGGCTTCAGGCAGAATGTCATAGATATTACCGGCGCGCAGGTTTGACAGATCGCGGGTTTTCGAATCAGGGTGGTCGGTAAGCGCTTTGCCGTAGTGGGGCCAGCCAGTTACCTGAGTGACTTTTTCTTTTTCAAGCAGCTCAAGCGTCTTGCCGGGTTCAAACACATCTTCTGAAACCAGACAGGCCCCTTTGTGCATGATGCAGTAAAGCGTAAATACCAATCCGCCGACCCAGAAAAACGGCATCGGTGAGAATACGCGGTCTTCAGTGAGCAGGTCGCGGCGTGAATTGAGATTGCAGGAGTGTTTGATCACAACGCCATGGGTGTGAATCGCACCTTTCGGGTCTGAGGTGCTGCCGGAGCTGTAAATGATAACCATCGGATCAGCCGGGGTGACGCAATCTTCCACTGCAACGAGGTAGTCATCGTCAATAGCGGGTAGTTGAGTGTTGAGCAGTTCCTGCTTCGAGGCGGCCCAGCCTGGCAATGTGGAGCCCTGGTTATCCCAGACAAAGACACTGCGCAAATACGGAAAGGGTTGTACATGGATATTTCCGGCGGTTTGCCCGTTTAATTCCGGGGCACAGGTTTCAAGGCGCTCCAGATAGTTATTGTTGAGAAACCCGTCATAGGTAAGCAGTACTTCCACGTCGGCGTGGTGCATGACAAAGGCCAGCTCTTTGGGTTTGTAAAAGGTGTTCATTGGAATCAACAGAGCGCCGATGCGGGTAGCGGCGAGAAACGCCACAACAAAGTCCGGTCCGTTTGGCATGAGAATGCCCACGCGGGTGCCCTTGCCGATGCCGGCAGCGAGCATGGATCTGGCCATGCCCCGTGATTGCTCCTCTGCGGCGCGGTAGCTGAGTCGCTGATCGTTGAGTACGATCAGCTCGCGGTCGCTGTATTCGCTGGCTAGCCAGCGGGTGAAAACCGGGGAAGAGGCAGTAAATTCCGGGAATGGCATGGTGAATCCTGTCTGGTTTATTCAAGTCAACTGTCTTGTAAAACCGATTTTATGTCATGCTTCCGCGCTTGCAAAGCCTTGAATACCCTAGCTTTCTCGCTGTCCAAGGTTGGCGTGGATAACGGCACCATTAATCGCCGGGTTCTGAGAGCAGAAAAACAGGGTATAGGCGATTTCTTCAGGTTTGACGAGTCGGTTATAGGAGGAGAGGGCGGCCATATCGGCGAGAATGGCTGTGTCGTTATTGCAATGGTTGCGCAGCATTTCGGTATCGGTAAGTCCCGGACAAATACTGGCGGTGTGAATACCCCGGCCCATAAGGTCCTGGCAGGTGGAGCGCATTAGCCCGAGTTGGGCGTGTTTCGAAACTACATAGGAGCAGGTTCCGGCAACAGCTTTTTCCGCAAGCGTAGAGGCCACATAGAGGATTGATGAACCCTCATTCATATGGGGTAACAGCAACTGGTTAAGCTGGGTGGCGGCAATGACGTTAAGTTGGAAGGTCTCTGCCAGTGCTTCCGGGGTAACCGTTTCGTTGTCGTCCTTGTGCATCATCGCAGCATTGTGAATCAATACCAGTTCATCTGCTTCACCGATAGCAGCGACGACATTCGTACCGTGTTGTGGCACCCAACTGGCATCGGACAGGTCGGCACTTATATGAACCAGGCCGTCAAGCTCCGGATTGGAACGAGACAAATTGATAACGCGGTAGCCTTTTTCGAGGAACAGAGAAGCTGTAGCGCGACCGATGCCTTTACTGGCACCGGTAATAACAAGGGTTTTACTCATGGTGTAACCTGCGGTGATGCTGTGCTATCGGGAAGGGCTATTGTACTGAAAATTCCCCGTCCCGGTAGTGGTCAGTGGGTCTGGGCCAGCTTTTCCGCCGGACAGAGCTCGGCAAATGAAACCCGTTGCCAGTTCTGTCGCAATGATTGTTCATCGTCGCCTTGTTGGCGTAGGCTGTTCGGCAAAATAAGGAAGTCGTCGTCGGTACGTCGTGCCCGATGCATGAGGTTTCTTGCCGTTTGCATAAGCAGGCGGCGGTCAGTGGAAAAATCCGGAATCAATACGCCTCCCATGGCGACATTGGCGGCAAACACATTCTCATCAGAGAGAATCACCGGGTGCTCAAGGCCGGCTTTGAGTTCTGTCAGCGTGGTGCGAGCGGAATTCAGATCCTCAATGTCTCTGATAAGCAGGGTAAAATCAGAGCCGCCCTGGCGAGCAATCGTCATTTTTTCACCGAGGAAATGCTTAAAACCGCTAACGAGCTTTTGTAAAAACTCATTGCTGTAAGCCAGACCAAATTCCTCAGTGAGCTGTGCGAGATTATTAATATGCAAGTAGACCAGTAGGCCGCTATGTCTGGAATTATCGATTTCAGCAATCAGTGAATCGAGCATCTGCTGGAATGTCAGGCGGTTGTAGGCGCCGGTCAGTACATCGTGGCGTGAACGGTAGAGAAAGCGGTTGCGTTCCTCGGCGAGTGACACATTGAGAGAATTCACAATGCGATCATAAACGAGCAGGCAGCCGAGAATAATAAACCAGGAAAAGCACCAGACACCGGTTGTTACGATGCGCATGTCATCCATATGCAGTAAAAACGGTGACTTGATCTGGTAGACCTCGGTAAGAAAAAAACCAAAGTAGCAAATAGCCGTGAGGATGGACCAGAATACACCGGATTTTTTACCGACAACGAGGAAGATGCCAACCGGTACTGTCATAAACATGATCAATACAGGTGAATCCCAACCGCCAGTGGGCATGATTGCACCGGCGGATGAAGAGAACATGATGAAGGCAAAAATATTTCCGGTTACGGTGAAGTTTCCGGTGCGTCGAAAGTAAATAGCGCCGGACAACCACACCATGGCAATAGGTAAGGTAATAAAAAACGCATCGTAAAGGTTGGCGATACCGAGTAGCGATACACACAGGGATACAGTGCCGAGCAAAGCCACAGATGAACTGAAGAACAACATTAAAGACAAAATAATGCGCGCCTTCATAATCTGTTGATAGTTACTGTGCTCGCGGAAGTTATCCGGTATCCAGCCATCCACCCACTGCACAAGGCGGGAGGTACGATTAAGCTGACTCTGTGATGGGGCTGTTTGCATAATAGCGCTAACAATAAATAAACGGGTTTTCAGAGTCTGTTTCATCGGAAACAGCGTTTAACACAGTATCTATGAATTCGTTACCGGGCAGTGCGGGGTCGGAGGTGAAAGCAGCGCAAAAACCGCTGTCAATAGACAGATTAATACCTTGTTCAAAACTGACCGGCTGGGCGAGGCGGTTTTTCACCTTGTAGAATAAACTCAAAACTGCGCCGAACTCTGTGCTATCTTCGATAAGAATCAAAAAGGTATCAGGAGCATAACGGCACAGCGTGCTATCAACACCATTATTGACATGGCAGCGTTCAGTGATGGTTTGTAGCAAACGATCGCCAAGCGCATAGCCGATTTGAGAACACAGCGCTTCAAGGTTTTTTATCTGAAGGCCTATCAAGCACAGACGTGTCTGGTTTTCAGTCAGGGATTCGAGAGAGGTTTGCAGATGTTCCTCAAAGGTTTCTCTGTTATAGGCACCCGTGAGAGGGTCGTATTGTGCTTCATGTAAAAAGCGATCCTTTTCTACCTGTAAAACAGCGGTCAGGTTTTCTGCAATACCGTCGTAAAAGCTCAGGCTGATAATAATGATGAGCAGACACAGATTCCATAGGCCGAGAATCAGGTAATCGAGGTTTTCAATTTCGATAATCAGAAAATGGCTTGTATCGATATCGGCATAGTAAAAAAACAGGATATAAATAAACAGGGAAATAAATGACCAGCCCAGACTATACTTGCGTTCCATAATTGGAAATGCGGCAATGGGTAATAACAACAGCAGAAATGTGCCAAGCTCGTTCCAGCCACCAACACCCAATAGTACTCTGACCAGACCAATCATCAGAAATAAAACAAAAAGATTGGCAAACAAGGTCAGGTTCGTGGTTTTTTTAAAGCCATAGAGAAATGTCATAAAGAAACCACAAGCGGCTGCCATGGTTGCGGCAGTAACCCAGAAGTTTTTCTCAATCAGCAGGGAGAAGATCACCAGCACAAATACGATCAGCGAGGTCAGTGCAGCACCAAACAGCATGATGGATGTAAATACGCGAGCGCGCAGCAATGAGCTTCCGTCATCACTATCGCCAAATTTTTTGGGAATCCAGTAGTTTAACAGCTGAATAAACGTGAATGGATTGCCCGCAAACCGCGAAATGCGACGTTTCGATGAAGTGGTTCCATTATCAATGGTGGACGACCCTTGCATAAACTAACCCCATGTTTATGACGATTGCAGCAACTGCCGCTTGTAAAAACTTCCTTTCCTGTGTGTTATGTCAGGAAACAAAAACATGCTTTTGGGCATGAAATTGAGCGCTGGCTTGTTGTGAAATTCCCTGTTGGCGCTGATGTCCATTCAGCAAGAAAGCAAAGTGTACCGGCGTGTGCCGCGTTATAACACCGCGGTTTTATGCAAATGTGAACTTCTATTGACCGTTCATTGCCTTGAAACGACCGGCTATTCCCGGTCGTGTGATTCAGGCCTCAGTTGTGGACTATTGCGACAATAAGCCGGACAGGCGTGAAGTAATCGTGTCATTGCACTCCTGCATGATACGTTGCACGAGTTCTTCGCAACTTGGTATATCGTAAATCAGGCCAAGTACAATGCCAGCGGTCCAGACACCGTGTTCCATATCGCCAGTTTCAAATACCACGCGGCCTCTCGCACCCGCAACATAGGGACGCAGGTTTTCAAATTCGGTTTCACCAGGCTCTGCTTCGATCTCGAGGACTTTTTCTGCGACAGAGTTTTTAAACACCCGCATGGTATTGTTCACTGTTTTCATGATATGCGCTGTGTCGAGCTCTGATGCATCTACCATAGCCTGTTTCACATTGTCGTGAACCGGTGCTTCTTTGGTAGCCATAAAGCGGGTGCCCATGTTGATACCATCGGCACCGAGGGCGAGGGCGGCGGCAAGTCCCTGACCATTGCCAATACCGCCAGAGGCGAGAAACGGAATATCAAGGGCTTTTGCTGCAAGCGGTAATAATAAAAAGTTGGTGATATTGTCTTCGCCCGGGTGGCCCGCACATTCAACGCCATCAATACTCACGGCATCTACGCCAGCATTTTGTGCTGATACTGCGTGGCGCACTGCGGTACATTTGTGGATGACTTTCATGCCGTGTTCGTGAAACATCGGCATAAACGGTTTTGGATTGCGCCCGGCAGTTTCAATAATCTTTACTCCGCCCTCGGCAATAGCCTGGGCATACTCCTCATAGGGCGGGGGAGTGATGGCTGGCAATATGGTTAAATTCACTGCAAACGGTTTATCTGTCATGTCCTGGCAGCGTTTGATTTCCTTTGCGAGGTCTTCCGGTGTTGGTTGGGTTAAACCGGTCAGTGTGCCGAGTGCGCCGGCATTGGAAACCGCAGACGCGAGTTCTGCACGACCTACCCATTGCATCCCCCCTTGCATAATCGGGTATTCAGTGCCCATCAGTTCAGTCATTCTTGTTTTCATTGCCCTAACTCTCTTTACTGGATTCGTTATCTAAAATACATAATTTCAATTCTTTAAAATGGAATTGAAAATAGTGATTTTTTTGTGCCGACAAGGAAAGGCTGCACGCAAAGCATGAGTGTATAGAGAATACATGATTGCTTGAGTACAGCCCTGACGATGTTGGTGCAAAAAAAGTGCATTTTCAAACCATTTTATTAGCGGGGTTGCATACGAATTGCACCGTCCAGCCGTATGCATTCACCGTTAATGTACGCATTCTCCATCATATGCACTACCAGCTTGCCGTATTCTTCCGGCAGTCCCATGCGCTTTGGAAACTGGATGTTGGCTACGAGGCTTTCCTGTACATTCTCCGGCATACCAAGCAACATCGGTGTGCCCATAATACCTGGTGCAATGGCATTAACACGAATACCGAGCTTTGCCATATCCCGCGCCATCGGTAGTGACAGGCTCACGATAGCTCCCTTGCTTGCTGCATAGGTGCATTGCCCCATCTGGCCTTCGTAGGCAGCGACAGAGGCAGTGTTCACAATCAGGCCACGCTCTTTGGCTTCACCGATGGGGTCATTCTTTGCCATCTGCTCAGCAGCAAGTCGCGCTACATTAAAAGTGCCAACCAGATTAATGTTGATGCCTTTGGCAAAATCCTCAAGTGGCATCGCCTTGCCATCGCGATCAAGAATTTTTTGTGCAGGTGCAATGCCGGCACAGTTAACACAGACATGTACGGCACCAAATTTTTCTACCGTATTTGCTACAGCATTTTCCACTGACTGCGCATCAGTGACATCGGCTTTGCAGAACAAGGTGTTGTCGTTGTTTGCCTCAGCATCGTTGAGATCGAAAATCGCAACTTTTGCGCCTGCCTCAAGCAGGGTTTCTGTTGTGGCTTGACCGAGGCCGGAAGCGCCACCGGTAACAATGACAACTTTGTCTTTTACATCCATTGGTTGATTTACCTTTTTTGAATTCTATCTGAGTAATTTAACTGACAGTTCGCAGTAAATCCCGCGAAATAATTACACGCTGGATTTCACTGGTGCCTTCGTAAATGCTGGTAATGCGTACATCGCGTGCATAACGTTCCAGCGGGTATTCCTTGATATAACCATTGCCGCCGAGCATTTGCAGGGCTGTATAGCACGCGTCGTTGGCCTTCTCTGTGGCAAACAGTTTTGCCATAGAAGCGGCGGTGCCAAAATAATTGCCTTGCTCTTTTTCATAGGCAGCTTGCATTAACAATAAGCGTGCGGCTTCAAGCTCGGTGTAGCGGTCGGCAAGCATAAATTGCAGGGCTTGGAAGTTGGCGAGTTTCTGGCCAAATTGTTCCCGCTCGGTTAAATACTGCTTTGCATAGTCCATTGCCGCGAGGCCAACACCCAATGCCAGCGAGCCAATGCCGATACGACCGCCAGCGAGTTCGCCAACAGCAACACGAAAACCATCGTTCTCCTTGCCAAGCAAAGCTGAGGCGGGAATGCGGCAGTCTTCAAAAAACAGTGTGTTGGTATGGGAAGCTTTTTGCCCCATTTTGTCTTCAGGCTTGCCAATCGTTAATCCTGGTGTTCCGCCTTCCACGAGAAAGCAGGAAATCCCCTTGCCTGGTTTTGCGTCGTTGTCGGTAACCGCCCAGACTACAAACACCCCGGCATAGGTACCGCTCGTGATATAAATTTTATTGCCGTTGAGTATCCAGTCATCACCGTCACGTACAGCGCGGGTTTTCATCCGTGAGGGATCAGAGCCTGCAGAGGATTCGGTAAGACCAAAGCCGCCAGCAGCATACTCGCCACTACACAGTTTGGGTAGATAGTGTTGTTTTTGCTCTTCATTGCCGATCGCCTGAATGACTTCAGCTACCATATTAGTGACAGAAGTGGTAACCGCTGTTGATGCGCAGGCTTTGGCGAGTTCGGTAATCGCGAGGCTGAAGGCAATTACACCGGCTGCGCCGCCGCCATATTGGGACTGAATGTTTAAGCCCATACAGCCGAGCTCAGCAAGCTTTTTCAGGTTGCCAAGAAAGGCTTCTTCATTGCCGCTGTGGTCAAGTTGTTCTGCTACCGGCGCAAGTTCCTCCCGGGCAAACTTGCGCGCCATGTCCTGAATCATGATTTGTTCTTCGCTCAGGGAGAGATCCATACAGTATCCTTTCGTGATACGTCAGTAACAGTGTTATAGCATTTCGATGGCGATGGATGTGGCTTCACCGCCGCCAATACAAATACTTGCCACGCCCTTTTGTTTACCGAGTCGCTGCAGCGCGTGGAGCAGGGTGACTATGATGCGGGCACCGGATGCACCGACCGGGTGACCGAGTGCACAGGCACCGCCATGGATATTGATTTTATCCCGTGCAATATTTAATTCACGCATTGCGAGCATCGCCACAACGGCAAACGCTTCATTTACTTCGAACAGGTCGACGTCAGCGACACGCCAGCCGGCCTTGTCGAGCACTTTTTGCATTGAGCCTATCGGTGCGACAGGAAAATCTTTGGGCTCAATCGCATTGCTGCTGTGAGCGACAATGCGTGCCAGCGGTTCAAGTTGTTGTTCGGTGGCTGCGCTTTCTGCCATTAGTACGAGAGCAGCGGCGCCATCGGAGATAGAACTGGAATTTGCGGCTGTAATCGTACCATCTTTGGCAAAGGCCGGTTTCAGCTTGGGAATTTTTTCCGGTTTGGCGCTACCTGGTTGTTCGTCGACACTGACAATATCTTCACCGCTACGGGTTTTAACTGTTACCGGCACAATTTCACTATCAAAATAACCGTTAGCTATTGCATCCTGCGCACGGCTCAGGGATTCCAGTGCATAGTTATCCATTTCTTCGCGAGTGACCGCATGCTTATCGGCAATAGCCTGGGCAAAACTACCCATAGCGGTGCCAGTAAACGCATCTTCCAGTGCATCGAAAAACATATGATCCATTAATTGCTTGTGTGAAGCGCGCAATCCGGTGCGTGCATTCGGAATAAAGTAGGGGGCGAGGGTCATACTTTCCATGCCACCTGCCACGGCAGTGGTACAGGTACCGACTTTGATCTGG
The DNA here is from genome assembly GCA_028280345.1 of Pseudomonadales bacterium. Lineage (GTDB taxonomy): Bacteria > Pseudomonadota > Gammaproteobacteria > Pseudomonadales > UBA7239 > JANQLY01. The sequence continues at coordinate 39,043 of JANQLY010000001.1, forward strand.
TCGTGAGCCATCAGCACAGTCTTCATGCCGGAACCGCAGACCTTGTTAACGGTGGTGCACTGTGTGGATAGCGCGAGGTCGGCTTTGAGAGCGACCTGGCGTGCCGGAGCCTGGCCGAGGCCAGCAGGCAATACACAGCCAAATAGCAGTTCTTCAACCTGTTCATTGCTGATACCGGCGCGCTGCAAGGCGGCGCGGGTGGCGATGGCGCCAAGTTCAGGTGCGGGCACTGAGCCAAGTTTGCCTTGTAAGCCTCCCATTGGGGTGCGGGCAGCATTGACAATAACCACTGAATTTTCTGACATTTTGTGTCCCGGTTTCCTTTAATCAGGGCCTAAGCCTTTGAAGAATAATGGGTTTTTACCAGACATCTGGCTGAAAAAGAATTCTAAACCAGATACCAGGGCTTTGAAAGTTCGATTTACCGCTAGGCTCTTGCGGTTACCCTTTGAGGCCTAGCGCCTGACGCGAAACCACCGAGCGCATAATCTCTGAGGTGCCTCCACCAATCGTCTCCATAATGCTCTGGCGCCAGATCTGTTCCGGGCGATAACCGTTAACCAGCGCTTCGGGGCCGCCGTAGTCGAGTACCATGCGTGGAATGTCCTGACAGGTGAGGGTGTGAACAATTTTGTTCATCGCTGCATCGACAGTAGCGTTGCGACCTTTTTCCATTGCCTCGAGTACGCGCAAGCCGAGAATCTCCGCTTCCATCACTTTGGAGACCAGGTGAGCCATACGTTCGCGAATCACCGGGTCGTCACCGAGCCCCTGAGCATTAAGCCAGTCCACCATTTCCTCAAGGTCGCGGCGCACGCGGCCTGGGGGAAACTGGATATGGCGCTCATCGGCAAGTGCTTCACCAATAATAGCCCAGGCACCGTTTTCCGGACCAACCCGTTGTGCCACTGGTACTTCAACGTTATCAAAGAACACTTCGTTGAGCTGGTCGTCATCAACGGTAGGCAGAGGTGAAACGGTAATGCCTGCTGTCTGTTTGTCGCAGATAAACAGACTTAAACCGCGACCGCGATCTTCCTGTTTGCCGGTGCGGGCGAGAATCCATAAAAAGTCCATATCCTGGGCGTAGGACTGCCAGCACTTTTGTCCATTGAGTACATAGTGGGTACCGGCATCATTGAGTTGCGCTTTGGTGCGCAAGCCCGCGAGGTCTGATCCGGCTTCGGGCTCTGAATAACACAGCGAGAAATGCACTTCACCGGTACGAATTTTCGGTAAAAACGTTTGTTTCTGTTCATCGCTGCCGTAGCGCATAATGGATTTTGCAACGACGCCGGATGACAGTGGATTGCGTGCAGCGCGAGCGTAGGCTACCTCATTCCACAGAATATACTCATAGCTGTGTCCCTTGCCCATACCGCCGTATTCTTCAGGCCAGGTCAACGCGAGCCAGTTTCTTTCACCCATGGCACTGAACATGGCGCGCACCTGTGGCCACACTGGTCCCTGACTTAAAAAACCGTCGATATCGTTATAGTCCTGTAAAAACTCACGGACTTCAGTCTGAAAAGCTAGTTCCTGTTTGGAAAAATTAATATTCACGCTGCTTTCAACCTATTCCAACTACACACTATGATTCAGTTTTTGCGTCCGGATCTGGATTCCAGATCGGGTCGCGCTTTTCAGCAAAGGCCTGCGGGCCTTCTTCGAAGTCCGGGTGCGTCCAGTGTGACTTTAATAGCTCCCAACCTTCGTTGAGGCTCTCTTCATAACCTTTTTCCAGTGAACCCCAGATAGATTTCTTTGATAGTGCCATCGCATTTGGCGAATTCTTTAACATCAGCGCAGCAAGTTCCTGACCCAGTGCGCGTGCCTCGTCCGCTGTATCGGTAAGCTCATCCACGAGACCGAGCTGGTAGGCGCGCTCCGCAGGTAGACGGTAACTGCTGCCTTGCAGGGTCATGCGCAAGGCGGTACCAAGTGGCAGACGCTTGGCCAGACCGATATTTTCAATGGCGCCGACCATACCAACATTCACATGACTGTCGATAAATTTCACATTGCTTGAGGCAATAACAATATCGGCATCGACCACAAAGTGGTGTCCTCCGCCGACACAGGTGCCGTTAACAACACAGATCACCGGTTTCCACACGTCGTTCTGATAAGAAGACCAGAACACCGACTCGCGAAACGGTTTGTCGACAAACACTTCGTCAGCGGCATCGTCGCTATCGGCTTCTGAAACATCAAAGCCGGTACAGAAGTGGCGATCACCGGCGGCCTGGATTACGGCAACGCGCACATCGTGGTTGTCGCGTACATCAGCCCAGATGGCACGGAATTTTGCCTGCATATGAGGCGCAAGCGAATTGCCGCGCTCCGGTCGATTGATGGTGATGGTGGCAATGCCATCCTGCTTTTCATACAGCACGCCATCCATTGGTTGATTAACGTCGATCTGATTACTCATACCATAGCTCCTTAATCACGGGTGCCTAAGCCGACTTGTTGCAGCAGGTGTGCTTTACATTGCACATCGCCAGGGGGTTGTGAGACGAGCTGGCGGATGCGACGGCTGATATGAAACGCCGGGCCTTCAAGGGTAATGCCAATACCGGCAAACACCTGGTGGCAAGTATAGGCTGCTTGCAGTGCTGCATTACTCGCGGAAAGTCTTGCGCTGCAACTATAATTTCGCGCCGCATCCATATCGCCCTCATCAAAACAGCAGGCGGCGGCACGAGCAAGGGTTTCTGCCGCGCTGAGGTTAATCTGGCAATCGGCGAGCGGATGGGCAATGGCCTGAAACTCACCGAGTGCAGTGCCGAACTGCTTGCGCACCATGGCATAGTCACTGGCTTCCTTAACCAGTTTTAAACCGGCTGCACAGAGATAGGCTGCGGTAGCAATATCATTGAGAATAAACCCGCGTGCGGCACCGTCGAGTTGATCACCGAATGTCAGCGAGCTGCGCGCCCAGGGTTCAGCACCGAGGGTGTTTACAGCTTGTCGCTTGTCGTCGTCACAGCTTGCGAGTAATACGTCGTTACCGTCCACGACAAGAAAGATATCAGCGTGTTGCCCCCAGGGCAGCAGAGTGTCGCCAATGTTGCTAAGTGATACCACCGAACTGCCTTCAATAATTGCGGCGCGTGCGTTATCCGGCAACACTTGAGTAGCAAGAAAGCTTGCTGCGAGTGGACCTGGAAATACATGGCTGCCGAGCGCTTCTGAAATCGCACAGATTTCCAGTGCGCCACCCATGCCTTCTCCTTCCGGAGTAGCCGGAGAGAGCACACCCATTGCGGCAAGTTCCTGCCACAGTTCGGCAGAAAACTGGTGATTGAGACTTTTTACCGTTTCGGTATCACAACGTGTTTCACAAAAGCGCGTAACGGCATCCGCAATGGCTTGTTGATCTTCGTTGAGATCCAGATCGAGATGTTGTGTATCGGTTGCTTGCATAGGTTTTTCTGTTTTGCCTGTATTGTGTTAGACAGCGTACTATACGTTGGGTCATTAACCCCAACGCGCTGCAACCACGGCTTTGCGGTGACCGCCCAGTCCGCCAAGCTCCTGGCGCAGGGTATGTAAACGCATGCTCCAGACATGTAAATCAAACTCGCGTGTAAAACCAACTGCACCTGACATCTGATGACTTTCACCAAACACCTTATCGGCTGCGGCAATGGCAAAGGCGGCGGCATTGGCAACTGCTTCGTCCTGTGCGTTGTGGTATGCGGCTTCACGGGCAAGCCAGCGACTGCCTTCTACCTGAATGGCACACAGTGACAAGCGATGTTGAATGGCCTGGAACGAGCCGATAGCGCGACCAAACTGACGGCGCTGTTTGACGTATTCCACTGTGTGGTTAAGTGCAGCTTCCATGGTGCCTACAGTTTCAATGGCCAGGGATAAACGCCACCAGTTGCGTACCTTGCTGGCCACATCTGCGCCGAGTTTTGTGCCGCTGACAGAAGTATTCACCAGGCGACCCATTGGATAACCAAAATTCGATTTAACACTTTCCATATCCCCGTCGCCCAGTGTAATGACTTCGAGGTCGTCATCAGAGTTGCTGTCAGCTAGTACGAGCAAAGTCTTCGCATTGGCGCCATAGCGTAGCGGTACCGGTTTTTCAATTTGCGAGCGCAAACAAATCGCAACAGGCCCTTCGAGCGCTTGGTCAGTCAATTCTTTTCCGGTTAATAAGGGGGCTAGCATAATTTGCGAACCGATAGCGCAGACGCCAGCGGCGCGGGCAACAGCTTCTACAACGAGTGCGGCTTCAAGGCCAGCGAGTTTGCCTTCTTCCATCGCCATGTCGTTAAGAATATTGGAAAAGCCTGATTCTTCAAGCGCTTGCTGCAGTTCACTGTCATAAGTGTTATTAGCAAATAGTTCGATGGCGCGTGTTGGCCCTGCGTGTTGTTCAAGCAAGCGATCTACCGCTTCGAGAATAGCTTGCTGATCTTCGTTTAATTCAAAATCCACAACCGCCTCCTTTATTCCTTTGGTAACTCAAGAAAGCGCGAGGCGATCAGGTTGAGTTGTACTTCTGTTGCACCCACAGCGACTCCCGCAGTCATCGCAAGGCGGTAGTTGGAATCCGCAAACGAGGCATATTCGAGAGATTCAGGGCCATAAATATCCAGCGCGAGACGACCAATCGCATTGTCACATTCGGTGCTTAATACTCGCGCCACCTGGGTATCTGCGGTGGGCGGGCTGCCCTTGGCGCGCAGGTCAATCACCTTATAAACCAGTACGCGAGCCGCTTCACATAGTGCGCGTGCTTCGCCGAGACGATCGACGATAATCGGGTCGTCCATCAAACCGCGCTGTGTGGCGACTTCGGCAAGCTTGTCGAGAGTCACGGTGGCGCGGGCATAGCGTGCCGCCCCGATACGTTCAAACTGCAATGCAGTGTTCACCACATTCCAGCCATTATTTTCTTCACCCAGCAATACAGAGCAGGGCACTTTTACGTCGGTAAAGAATACTTCGTGGAAATAGCGATCGCCGACTACGGAGGGGATTTCACGCACTTCAATGCCTGGAGTATCCATTGGTACGAGTAACACGGAAATACCTTTGTGGCGTTTGCTTGCAGGATCGGTGCGCACGAGTAGAAAACAGTAGTTTGCGTGTTGGCAGTAGGAAGTCCAGATTTTGGAGCCATTGATAATATAGTGATCGTCGATTTTTTCGGCGCGGGTACGTAGAGAAGCGAGATCACTGCCGGCTTCGGGCTCCGAGAAGCCCTGACACCACAACACATTGCCCGAGGAAATCAGCGGCAGGTGATGGGCTTTCTGTTCTTCCGTGCCGTATTCCATGATCGAGGGGCCGATCCAGTTGACATTCATATACTGGGAGCCGCGCGGTTCACCGATTGCCCACATCTCTTCGCCCACGACGGCGTGGCGCCATGGGGTGGCTTGCTTACCGCCATATTCGGTGGGCCAGTGCTGGGTGAGCCAGCCCTGCTCGGCCATCTTGCCGCAGAATTCACGACTGTAGTGAGCCTGTACATCACTGCCTGGGCCGTGGGATGACATTTCTTCCCAGTTTTCCGGTAGTACCTCGTCGAGGAAGGCTTTGATTTCGGTGCGGTGTTGGCTGTCCTCGGGGGACCAATCAAATTCCAAACCTGTTCTCCTTAATCTTTCAATTCAGTCGGTTTGTCCTGATACATTTGGAGCTGCTTTGTTTGCTCTTCGCCTTCGTTTTCGGGGGCTTTTCCAGGACATATGGCTTAAAAAAAGAATTTTAAGCCAGTGCCATAGCTTTGAAAAGGTGAAATACCGATGGCTCGATTTTAGTCAGGGTTGGTCTGGAATAAAATCAAACTGGACAGTCCAGTTTGATTTATATAGCATGATGGCCTTTTCAGTATTTATGGACAGCGAAGTCATCAGGTGAGGGTAATCGCGTGGCAAGGGCAGAGACGACAAATTCGCATCAACGCAGGGGAAAACTGACAACACTGCGCCCCTCCAGTCTGAAAAAACATGAAGCGATCATCGATGCGGCGATTGAACTGCTGCCGAAGCATGGCTTTGAAAAAACCACCATGGATCGTATTGCCGAGGCGGCTGGTGTTTCCAAGCAAACGGTATACAGCCATTTTGAAAACAAGCAAGAGTTGTTTGCGGCAGCGGTTAACAAGATGGTCGATCAATATCAGTTATCGGCTAATCACATTGATATGGACTTGCCGGTGGCAGATTTTTTACATGAATTTGCTACCCACATGGCGGAAGCGTTTATATCCGAGGAGTGCATCCAGATTCACCGCATGCTGTTGTCTCATTTGAGCGAAGATGAAGATGACCCGTTAACCCATGCCATGTGGCAAGCGGGGCCGGAGCAGGTACAGGGGGTGCTCGCAGACTATTTCGCAAGCAAAACCGATAGCGGCGAGCTTGCGGTAGCAGAACCGGAACTTGCGGCACAACAATTCATTTATTTGCTAAAAGCTGAAGCGAATAACCGCGCGGTATTTTGTTTGCCGAATCAACGGGCGCTTGAACAGCTCAAGCGCTATGTGCGGCTCAGTGTAGAACTGTTTCTCGCCTATTACGCGACAGAAAAGAAATAACAGACAGGGCAGGTTATGAAAGATATCAGACGCAGGATAGAAAGTAAGTTTGGTGCTTGGGGCGCGTTTTGTACGCGTCACCCCTGGTTGGTACTGCTAAGTTATGCCGTAGTGGTGGGTGCGTTTTCGACAAACCTCAACAGATTGACCATCGATACCTCCGCGGAAAGTTTGTTGCGCCCGGATAACCCGATACGTATTGCCTACAACGAATTTCGTCACCAGTTTGGTCGCGATGAGCGGGTCTTGTTGATTATTGATACCGATAAAACGATTTACGACACCGAATTTCTTACCCGACTCAAACACCTACATGAAGACCTGGAAAACAACGCGGTCAAAGTGCAGGAAGTGGACAGTCTGTTTAATGCACGGCGTACCTATGGGGACGGTGATCAACTCAATGTCGATGACCTGCTGGAAGAGATTCCACAAACACAGGCAGAGCTCGATACATTACGACATGTTGTCACTAACCATCCACTTTACAGAGGGCAATACATTGGCGACACCGATAAAAGTGCCTTGCTCTATATTGAAACGGATGCCTATTCCTATCCGGAGGAAAGCCAGGAAGATGTGCTCGGCGGTTTCGACGATGCGGATTTAGGGTTTGACGATGAGTTTGCTGACAGTGAAACAGCAGGTAGTGACGAGGTTAAGGAGCCGCCACCGTTTTTAACTGGTGAAGATAATACAGCTATCGTCAAATCGATTGATGAGGTTATCAGTCGCCATCAGGCAGAGAATTTTCGCATTCTTGCAGGTGGTTCGCCACATATGATGAATACACTGATGATTACCGTGATGCGTGATATGACGGTGTTCTCAACGGCGGTGATACTGTTGATATCACTTATCCTCGGCATTCTGTTTCGTCGTTTTGTCGTGGTGTTTTTACCACTGTTGGTTTCATCACTATCAGTCATGTTAACCGTGTCGATTCTCGCCTTGCTCGGCAAGCCGTTTACGACGGTGTTACAGATTATGCCGACGTTTTTGCTTGCAGTGGGGGTGAGCAATACCGTGCATATTTTTGCGATATTCTTCCAGGCTCAGGGAAAAGGGAAAAATAAACAGGAGTCGATTGTCTACGCGCTGGAGCATTCGGGATTTGCTATCGCCATGTCAGCGTTTACAACAGCAGGAGGGTTGTTGTCGTTTACTGTGGCTGAGATTCAGCCGGTTGCAGATTTTGGTATAGCCTCGGCAATGGGGATTATTTTTGCGTTGATCTTTTCCGTGGGACTGTTGCCCGCGTTAATTACGATTTTGCCGATTAAAAACAAACCCCTAAAAAATCCCGAAAGCAAACTGAATCAACGTTTTTTGCGCAGCTGTGGTTCACTGGCGGCACGTCGCCCTGCGCTGGTACTATCTGTGTGGGGTATCGTGCTGGTGTCGAGTTTGATATCGGCAAGCAATATGCGTTTGAGTCATGAGCCGATTAAATGGTTAAGTGAAGACGACCCGGTGCGTATCAGTATGAATCGTCTCAATGACGAATTCGGTGGTGGTATGTTCCTTGAGGTAATGATTGATACGGACAAACAAGGTGGCATCAAGGATCCCGAGTTATTAAGACGCATTGAACAGATTTACCAAACGGCTTATAGCTACGAGGGCAGGATACTGATTAGCAAGGCGGTTTCCATACTGGATGTGGCAAAGGAAACCCATCAGGCACTTAACCGTAATGACGCGAGTTATTATGCAGTACCCGATAACCGGGAGTTGCTCGCACAGGAATTACTATTATTTGAAAACTCTGGCAGTGATGATCTTGAGCGTATGGTCGATAGTCAGTTTAGCAAGGCGCGTATTACATTTAGAACAACCTATGTGGACGCAGTGTATTACCCGGAGTTCCAGGAGACTTTTTATCGTGATGTAGAAAATATTCTCGCGGACTATCCTGGTTTTGAAGGCGACGTCGTGTTTACCGGGTTTTTATCGACATCCAGTGAAACCATGCCGGCACTGATTAATAGCTTGATTCGTTCCTATTTGCTGGCGTTTTTAACCATCACACCGATAATGATGTTTATGCTTGGCTCCTGGAAGGTTGGTCTGTTAAGCATGTTGCCAAATGTGGCGCCAATTGTGCTCGCACTCGGCTTGCTTGGTATCACGGATATTCCGCTCGATACATTTACCTTGCTGATTGGCTCAATTGCGCTTGGTCTTGCGGTGGATGATACGATTCACTTTATGCATAACTACCAGCGCTTCTATAGTGAGCATGGTGATAATGAACGGGCGATATTGCAAAGTTTGCAAACCAGTGGCCAGGCGATTTTGTTTACGAGTATTGTACTCGTGGTCTCGTTTTTGATTTACACGCTTTCGATCATTGCCGCGTTAGTGAACTTTGGTATTTTAATCGCGCTGTGTGTGGGTGTGGCGTTCCTTGCTGATGCTACATTGGCGCCTTCGCTGGTTACCCTGGTAGCAAAGAGGAAACACGCTGGCGACTAGTTGATGCCACCCATGCACGCATATTTGGTTTCCATATATTCGTCGAGACCTTCAATGCCACCTTCGCGACCAATACCGGATTCTTTAATGCCGCCGAACGGTGCGAGTTCGGTGGAGAGAATGCCCTCGTTAATACCGATCATGCCGTATTCAAGTTGTTCCATCACACGCCAGATGCGTGCGTTGTTTTGTGAATAGAAATACGCGGCGAGGCCATACTCGGTATCGTTGGCCATGGCGACAGCCTGTTGTTCTGTTTCGAAGCGAAATACCGGTGCCACCGGGCCAAAGATTTCCTCTTTGGCAAATTTCATTGCCGGCGTCACCCCGGATACAACCGTAGGTTCGAAAAAAGTCTGGCCGAGAGTGTGGCGTTTACCGCCGGTCATTACCTGTGCGCCTTTTTCTACGGCATCGCTGATCAAACCCTCTACACACTCTACGGCGGCTTCATCGATCAATGGGCCCTGATCAAAATCGCCTTCGAGGCCATTGCCGACCTTTAACGCGGCAGTGGCGGCCACGAGTTTTTCCATAAACTGATCGTAAACACCATCCTGTACGAGTACGCGATTAACACAGACACAGGTTTGTCCGGTGTTGCGATACTTCGATAACATCACACCCTTGATGGCGGCATCGATATCGGCATCGTCAAATACAATAAACGGTGCGTTACCGCCAAGCTCGAGCGATACTTTTTTCACTGTGCCTGCGCATTGTTCCATCAGTTTTTTACCCACCGGTGTTGAACCGGTGAATGACAGTTTTTTTACTAACGGGTTGCTGGTGAATTCATTGCCCACCGGCCGCGAACTGCTGGTCGTAACAAAGTTAATCACGCCAGCAGGAATGCCTGCCTCTTCGGCGAGCACGCCGAGCGCCAAAGAAGAAAGTGGTGTGAGTTGCGGCGGTTTGCAGACAACCGTGCAGCCTGCAGCCAGTGCCGGAGCCACCTTGCGGGTGATCATAGCGTTGGGAAAATTCCAGGGAGTAATCAGTGCACAGACACCGACAGGTTCTTTAGTCACCATAAGGCGACGATCAGGAAGATGGGAGGGAATCACACGGCCATAGGCGCGCTTGCCTTCTTCAGCGAACCATTCCACATAGGCGCCGCCATAGGCGACTTCGCCGCGGGATTCTGCAATCGGTTTGCCTTGCTCGGCGGTCATCAGTTGTGCGAGATCTTCCTGATGCTCAAGCATGAGGTTAAACCAGTTGCGCAGCAGAGTTGCACGCTGTTTGGCGCTGGTTTTACGCCAGCTCAAAAATGTTTCATGCGCGACTTCAATCGCTTCCCGGGCACGTTGCTCACCGCAGTCTGCAACATTGGCAATCACTGCACCGGTCGCCGGGTTGGTCACGGCAAAAGTGTTGCTGCTTTCACCATCAACCCACTGCCCGCCAATCCATGCTTGCTGTTTGAGTAATGCCTCGTTGCTTAATTTCATGGTTGCGCTCCCGGAAACTCTCCGTACTGTATTTTTTTGTGTGTTTGCTGCACACTTTCGTTAAAGCAAAATCGTCGGCTACCATACCGCAGTTTGCGGTAACTTGCATTCTGTAGATATGCAGGCGACTTGTTGACGTTGGATATTATTGCCGGGTGTTATTAATTAAAACGTAGTGGAGAGTGGTCATGGGGCCTTTACACGGCTATCGAATTATTGAACTGGCAGGGCTTGGCCCTGGCCCGTTTTGCGGCATGATGCTTGCTGATATGGGGGCTGAGGTGATACAGATTGTACGCCCAACGCAAGATCAACAGGAAGAACGTCCGCTTAAGGTGGATCAGCGCGGACGCCGCTCGCTTGCACTGGATCTGAAAAAACCGGCAGCGGTAGAGATTGTGCTCAGATTGTGTGAAAACGCCGATGCGCTGTTTGAAGGATTTCGTCCTGGTGTGGTGGAGCGTCTCGGTCTCGGTCCCGATGTGTGTATGACACGTAATCCGAAACTTGTGTTTGGTCGAATGACGGGGTGGGGGCAGGAAGGGCCGTTGGCAGAGCGAGCGGGGCACGATATCAATTATCTGGCCTTAAGTGGCGCTTTGCACAACCTTGGGCGGCGCGGTGAAAAACCCGCTGTGCCGCTTAACTATGTGGCGGACTACGGTGGTGGTGGCATGATGCTCGCATTTGGTTTGCTTTGTGGCATTCTTTCCGCGCAAAAAAATGGTAAGGGTCAAGTTGTTGATGCGGCAATGGTTGATGGTGTTGCGGCTTTGCAGGCGTTTCACTATCAGATGTATCACAATGGAATGTATCTTGAGCGCGGTGAACATTTTCTTGGTGGTGGGCATCACAGCTATGATGTTTATGAGACGCGCGACGGTGAATACCTTGCCGTAGGTGCGATTGAAGCGAAGTTTTACGCACAGCTCATTGAGATACTTGAACTCGATAGCGAACAATTTGCCCATAAATCCATCTGTGAAGAAGTTCTTGAGACAGAAGTATTGCAAGAGCTACAAGTGAAGATGACAGAAGTCTTTAAAACTCGCAGCCGTGATGAGTGGGTTGATGTCTTTGCTGAAACTGACGCTTGTGTCACACCCGTACTCAGCCTTGAAGAGGCTGCACAACATCCGCACAATGCGGCGCGACAAACGTTTATTCGCGATGAGCAGGGTGTGTTGCAGCATGCGCCTGCGCCGCGCTTTAGTGAAACGCCCGCAGTGATGGGCAATGCCCCGCGTTATGCGGGTGAAGACCGCGATGGAATTCTGCGCGATTACGGATTTTCTGAAGATGCCATCGCGCAATATGCGCAAGCGGGTGTTTTTGGCTAATATTTCTTTTTTGTCGATTATGCGCGACGATATAAGGCATTTTTCTTAAAATAATCCTTTTAAAAAGTGATGATCTCGATTAGAATTCTTTTCCAGACAAGTGCCTTATAAAAACCTTGTGCAGGTTTAAGGTTTCATTTGTTGTTTTATCGCGAGGGTCTGACAAGAACAGACAAATGAAGTTGATAAATGACAACAATAAGGTTCTTAGCAAGTTTCCGACGTATATTTTCCGCTTAAGAAGAAAGATACGTCGGAGCTTTTTTTTTCCCTCAAAGTGTGCACAATCAAACCCCTGACACGTCATTAAAACTGAATTGATAACAGCACTATGGGATTTGATTACAAACAACACGGCCTGATTGAGTCGGCGATTAAACTGCCGTTACCTGGCGACGGTCCGCAGCATATCGGAGAAATTCTCCAGGCGCAGGTTGAGAAAGACCCGCAGCGCAAGGCGCTGGTGGGAAATTCCGGTACTTACACTTACGGTGAACTTGATGCGCGGGTGAACGAGGCAGGTGCTGCATTGCAGCAATTGGGTGTTGGCCGTTATGACCGTGTTGCAGCCTGTTTACCTAACGATGTTGACATTATTATCGCGTTTCTTGCTACAGCGCGAATTGGCGCGATTTGGGTGGGTATTAATCGCCCGCTGGCTGGCCCTGAAAAAGCCTATTTGCTCAAGGACTCCGAAGCTAAAGTGTTGCTGGCGGACCCGCCTTACGTTGCGGAGCTGGAAGCGGTAAAAGAGCGTGGTAACACGCAGATTGTTTGTGTTGATCGCGACAATACACAAAACAGTCAGTGGCATCAGTTGCTTGCTGAACATCAGGGAGCAGAATCTGTGCTCGTTGCTGACATTGATCCGTTTGAGCCCGTAGCTATTGCCTAC
>JANQLY010000013.1 GCA_028280345.1 Pseudomonadales bacterium
AAGTGAAAACCTGCACTATGTGATCAATAACCGCCTCGGCCAGCCGATGTATATGATTTCACAGAACAACGCCTTGCATTTTGAGCGCTATCAGGAGCCATTTGGCAAAACCTATAGCCAGTATCAGGTGAATGCGATCAGTGATCACAATACACGCTTTCCGGGGCAGACCTACGAGGTTGAGACAGGTTACCACTATAACTGGCACCGGGATTATGATCCGGAGACAGGCAGATATTTGCAGCCTGACCCATTGGGGTTATATGATGGGCCGAATACATACGCGTATGTACAGGGTAATCCGGTTAATTACTATGACTACATGGGACTAGCTACTCAACTTGGTGGTGGCGTGTCTGGAGCAGTGGCTGTACCGGGGTTGGGGATGAGTGGCTCCCTTCAACTCGGAATATCATTTCCTGACGATTTGACAGATTGGAAATGTTATCAATTTTTTGGAGCTGGTAATGTAAATTCCGTACTTGGAGGGGGAGCTTTCTTTGGTGGCGGTTTGACAGGAAGCTATAGTGATAATGATTCTGTTAATACTGGACTTGTTGTTAGAAGTGTGGCTGAAGCGGCTGCGGGCTGGGGTCCTTCGGCAGGATTTTCTGGAACAGGTTCAAATGAAATTGATGCGAATTCATGGTCAGATTATTTTAGGCAACTTTTTGATTTTGATCAGGATATTGATTCGTTGTCACTATCTGGTTTTGCGGGGGGCGGCTATGGTGGGTATGCTGGGGTTGGTCAGAGTTTGATTTTCACTTTAGCAACGGATAGCTGTGATGAATGCGGGGAATAGTGTTACATGGAGGAAATTACATGAGCTTTAAAATTAAATATTATAAGTTTATAGCTTATTCATGCCAATTAATGTCAGTTTTGTGTTTTGGTTTTGGTGTGATATTTCTTTTGAATACTATATATGAATATTTAATTGATGGAGAAGTTATATATTACCCAGAAGTTATATTTAATTTGATATATATTGGTGTATCTATTGGTGCTTTTTTTATTTCCAGATATTTTATAAATAAACTAAAATCATCAAGTAATATATAAACTGAAATCGACGTACAGCTGCAGGGTATGATGTTGGCTTAAGCTGTGAATTTAATCTTGCTTTTAATGCAAGTAGTTATGGTGATGCCTCCGCAGTTTAATGCAGTAAATTGGGGCTGGAGTTGGTTTTCAGGCTCATTTTTCTGGGGCGGGGACTGGTACGGAGTTTCATTTGGCCCATCCAAGGGCTTTGGTCCTGGTGCATCTTATTCACTAGAGATGTACTATCCAAGATAATTGACTTCATTTATATTTATAAATGCTTTTAGCTATGGAAATAGACGAGGAAAAGCGCAAAGAAATTAATATGCGATTGCAAAGAAAATTTGTGATTCTATTTGTGGTATTCATTGGTTTGCCGCTTGCTATTTTTAGCATAGTTATGAAGAACAATGAAGCTAAAAACTTTTATGCTGATGGTTTTGTTGTCAATGTCGAATGGGAAACAAGGAATCATGGTGCCCCGTTAATTGAAATTCAGCAAATAAATGGAGAGATAAAATCTATAAATTCTACAGCTGTTGTGCTGTCAGAGTGGCAGATTAAAGTTGGTGACAGCTTTAGAAAAGATGCTGGCTCGTTACACTGTGAAATTAATGGAAGACAGATTGTATTTTCTCGTTAGATGTATATGAAAGCCTCTGTAAATAAATCACTGCTTTATACTTTTATTTTAATTTTTCTGTTTTATTTTCAGGCTTATGCTGAAAATATTAATGAGTTAGATCTTCAGTTATTTCTTAGTGATGTGGAAAAATCATTTATGGATAAAGATATTAAAGGAATTGAAGACTCTCTAGCTGAAACTATTGTGATAAATGTTATTTATAAGGTGGGTAATAGAATAGAATATTCGACATATACAAAAGAAAGCTATTTGCTAGCATTTAGTGAGCAGTGGAAGGCTATGAGTAACTATGAGTACCAAAAAATTGCATCAAACTTTCAAATACAGGGGAATAAGGCAATAGTAACGAAAAGAGTTAAAGAGTCAATGCGCTATAACTCTCGGAAAATGTCTTGGCTAAATGAAGAAGAAATTGTAGTAGAGCTTATAGAAAATAAACTTCAGGCAACTGAAATAACTATTAACTCAAGTTACTTAAATTAGTCTTGACTGGAGAAAAGGTCATGAGCTTTAAAAATAAATACTATAGATCTATTTTGCGCTGCACTCGAGTTATTTCAATAATAGGTTTTGGTTTTTGCACGCTATTCATATTGAAAATTTTTTATGAGTTGATTGTTAGCTCAGAGAGGGTAAATTATCTTGATATTCTGTTAGTTGTGATACTGTTAGGCATGGCATCTTTCGCTTATTATATTTCTGGATGTTTTGTAAATAAAAGAAAAGCAGCTGATTGAGGTTTTTCTAGGGGTATTATCGGTGATAATCTTGGTTCCAGTAGCTCAAGTACTTGCACGCCCTGTGGGAGGTAGTAATGTCTTTTATTACTAATAGAAAATTTCTTCTCTCTGTAAAATATACAGTGTTGCTTGCTTTATGGGTTTATTTGGCACTAGTTGTTTTTCTAGATTTCGGTGTTGAAGCTAGAAGAGTGATGATGAGTGCAGAAGCTGAAGGAATTCATGCGCAGTACTTCTATGCTGGAGTTAAAGCGCTGAGTCAGCAGCAATTATATTTAAGGGTAGAAGTCTTTACTGTTTCTACGATTGCTATTATGTTGGCTTTGGTTAGGATCAAGAAAAAAGAAGAAAAGGGTGCCGTATAAGATTGAATACTTGCGTTGCTATCTTATTATTTTCCATGTTTCAATGTCGTCTAGTGGTTAGAGGTAAAAATATCAATCCCGGTAGAAGTTAGCGCAGGTGGCAAAAAACGGAAATAAACAATGGACGGCATGCAAGATCCTTTCGGAATAAGCTTTGATAATGATCCGATAAAAGTTACTTGCCCGCGGTGTGGGCTGTTAACCGATCAAGAAAAAAAGGTATGTGAGTATTGTGGCGCTATATTTACAGAAGAAGATCGTGCAGAGATAGTAAAAAACAGGAAGAAATTATTCTACAAAGGTGTAATCTACGGCCTTATTTTTTTCTGTATTGCGGGCGTTGTTGGCTTTTTCCTTGGAAAATAAATACTGCTTATATATTTAGATCTAGCTCAGATGTAAGCAATATCAAATTTAGTAAGCTTAATCTTGAATAACTATCCATATATAGTGTTTTCATAGCTCGAAAAAGCTGCTTTAATAATGTCTTTTATATAAAACAAATTAATTTGGGCGAAAATGGCTGTGCAATTTACAACTGAGTTTACCCGTTGGGATCAGGTGTTATTTAATATCAGGGGTATGTTTAGAACTCGTGACGCATGGATCAATATTTTGTTGTTCTCTCTGGTCGGGATACCTGTTTTGTTATATCTGGTAGGGCTTCAAATAAGTTCGGTTTATCATGTTGTTGTGTTGCTGATATTTTCTTTTATCTACGGCCTTAGTTGTATGCTATTCGGCTATGTGTACTGTATTTTGACGGTATTGTTGATGCCGGGAAAAGGAGGAGGAATTTTTGGCAGGCATGATTTTGTCATGAATGCTGAAGGATTGCGGGAAAAAAACTGACTTTAATGATACGCTGCATGTCTGGAAAGGTATTAAAGATATATTCATGACACGGCGTTATATGTATATTAATGTGGGAGATAACGTTTTTCATGTTATCCCTGCGCGTTGCTTTGAAAGTCGGGAAGCATTTGAGCAATGTTTTGATACGGCTCTTGAATATTGGCGTGCGGATAACTCTGTAAATAGTACTTAAAATGATATTCGAATATTGTGCCTGGTGCTTGAGGTAATACTGATGTTGATTAAACCAAATATTTTTTTCAGATTATTTCTGCTAATTGTATTGTCTGTAGGCTGTTTTCAATCCGCAGTAGCGCTAACAAATCAGGAAAAGAAGGTGGTTTATCTGGAGAATTATAAAAAAATGAAGTCCGATGATAGGCTCGTTGAAAGTACAATGCGTTCAGTTTATCAAGCTGCCTATATTCAAGATCAATTGGGCTGGGTTGCTGGGCTGGAGAAAATGAATGTGCTGGTTATGGAAGGTAATAGTGAAGCTGCATTTCGCCTTGGACGTTTCTATGATTTTGAAAAGAGAAAATATAAAGATTATAAAAAAGCCATGCAACTTTACCAGCTTGCGGCTGCGCAAGATCATGGTTGGGCATTAAATAATATCGGTTTGCTGTATGAAAATGGGCGTGGTGTATGGAAAGATCATGATAAGGCCCTTGAGTATTATCGTAAAGCTATGCATTTGGATGCGTACTATGGCTATGTCAACATGTTCAGGGCCTATACGCTAGGAATTGGTGTTGAGATTGATCAGGAGCAAGCAGCACAGTTTTTGCTGGATGCGGCATACAGGGGGCACGTAGAAGCATGGTTTGAGCTGGGCTTGCAATATTCTAATCTCAACGGCCGCAGGAATGTTAAGAAGGATATGGAGAAGGCTGCTTTCTATTATGAGCAAGCGGTAGCGTTAGGTTATTGTCCGGCGGTGCCGAATCTGGCAGGAATCTATGAACATGGTGCTGAAGGCGTTGCGGTAGATTTGGAAAGATCTACTCAGCTATATATCAAAGCCGCACAGTGTCCGGGTAGAGCTGCAGATCACTGGAAGCTGGGAACTCGCTACAGAAGTGGTATAGGTATTAGGAAAAATTGCACGAAAGCGTTGGAGCAGTTTGTTTTAGCTTTTGATGGCGGTGAGCCCCGTGCGCCAATAGATATTGGCAATTTTTACTATCATGGCTGTGGTGATGAGTTTATGCCTGATAAGCAATTGGCGTTTGATTTCTTCTTGTGGTCAGCAAAGTCAGGCTATCCATTAGGTCAAAATAATGTAGGGGCAATGCTCAAACATGGGTTTGCTGATGTTGAGGCTGACCGGGCAAAAGGTTATGCGTGGTTAAAACTGGCATCTGGCAATGGCAGTGAAGCGGCCGATAGAAATCTGGAGAAGTTCAGCTATCTGTTTGATGCGGTAGATATAGCCCAGGGATTGTGGCACCTGCAGACGTTAAATAAAATGTTAAGGGAGAGAGATATGGAAAAGATTAATGACCCGGAATTCTATTAATGTTTCGATATCTTGCTGATTAAAGGATAAATGTCTGATATGAACCTTGCACTGACCTATACGTTACTTGTTATACCCTTGTTATTCATTTCACTAAAATTCTTCGGTGTGAAATATCACTGGTGGCACCCGTTGCTGCTGGCGCTCATGGGTGGGCTTATGGTAGCTTTTTTGCCAAAGGACCTGAGTGTTTTGATTATGGTTGTGATGGTGCTGGTAGCAAAAGAGCTAACCAATCATGATAATTATCAGGATTTTCTGTATTCGATAGGGTTTTCAAACTTGCTGGCGCTGATAGCGGCTTTCCAGATGGGCTAATTATAAAGAAGGCACATAATGGTGGATGTTAATAGTCTGGTTAACATCTACCGCATAAAAATAGTGCTAAACTAACACCTGTTGCATATGCTGTGCATCCTGCCCTGTGGTTCAAGAGTGTCGAAGCATAATTTAGATGATTTTAAAAAATAGAAGATAATGATTTTCAAACCCAAACACACTGCTGGCTGCCTGTTTGTCTTGCTGTTGTTGACGCCTTTTCACCTTCACGCTTCGATTTATAAATGGGTCGATGATAAAGGTAATGTGCACTACAGCGATGAAGAGCCGGAAAATGTGCAATACGCGGATGTGCAGGAAGAGCTGGAGAAGACCGGCAACTTTTTAAATCGCAAGCTGGTGATTTACAAGCGCCCGAAGCAGGTGGTAAAGAAAAAGAAAGATAACACCAAATCTGATTTAACGATTCATTTCAAAACTGTTGGCTATTCCTTGAGCAGGGCGGATAAAGACTACTTATCTAAAATTATTCATGTGATCTACAACAAGCAGGAAGATTTTTTTCACTGGATCGAAGCCGATGCGATGGAAATTACCATCGTAGTGACTTCGGATAAGCGGTTCTATGAGAAATCCTGGAAGGAGGCGAAGGGTCGCTGGAAATCACCGAATGGCTTTTACAGCCATATAAACAATACGGCCTATGTGTTTGCCCAGCCGACAAAAGAACGCACCTTTAGCGTTATTCTGCACGAAGCATCCCATGCGATTCTCGATACCCGGGTTGGCTGGATTCCGAAGTGGATTAATGAGGGCATGGCGGAGTATTTTGAAGATGTGGTGATCAAGGATAGTGAGCTGTATATTAATCTGTCGCCATCAAGAATGAGAAAGCTTGGTCGCATGTCGGAAGATCAGTATCTGGATCGACTCTCCAAATTTTTGGCTATTGATAACTCGATCTGGTACACAACCCGCAACAGTGACACCGTGTGGGGCTTTTATAGTATGTCCTGGTCGTTGGTGTACTTTTTAATGAGCTCCAGGGAGGGGCAGATACTGTTATTTGAGTTGATTGAGGCCTCGAAAAGAAACTATGGCCAAATTGATAGCAAGGCGATTATTGAACAAAACTACAGGGGCGGCTATCGCAAATTCAAAAGAGATTGGCTGAAAATGGTTAACGGCTTGCTCGATAGTTATCAATAGCGGTCTGTTTGTTCTTTCTTATAAGTAACGTTACTCATATAGAGACGCTGCGCCTGGCGGCCGGCGGCGAAAGCGTTTGTAATTCCACTGATATTGTTCTACACAGCTGTTAATACAGTTTTCCATGGTTTTGTTTAAAGCCAGTGCGGCGGTGGCTTCATCTTTTTCGTACATGCCCGAATCAACTTCGGTGACGCAAATTTCGTAGTCATTACCTGATGGCAGGCGTCGGGAGTAGCTGCATAAAATCACTGCATCGGTTTTTATGGCAAGGTTGGAAACAAGCGTCATGGTCAGTGCGGGGATGCCATAAAAGTCAGCAAAGGTGCCACTGCCATCCGGAGGAATCTGGTCGGGCAGGATATTAACAATCTCATTGTTACGCAGGGCTTTTAACATGGTGCGTACCCCTTGAGTGGTGGTGGGTACGAGCGTGGCACCGAGACCAGCGCGAGCGGTATCGATAATCTCTTGCAGTTCAGTAAGCTTGGTTGGGGCGTAGAGGATCGTCGCCTTGCCAATCGTGGAGTTGTGTAGGCCGACAATTTCCCAGTTGCCCACATGGGGTGAGATAAAGATGATGCCCTTGCCGCGTGCCTTTGCCGCTTCGAAGTGTTCAAGGCCATTGACCTGTTTGATCAGCGGCATCACTTTTTCCGGCGGGCGCAGCCAGATAGCTGCAATTTCGGCAGCGGTCAGCGAAGAGGCAATCAGACTGCGTTTGGCGAGCTGTGTGCGTTCGGCTTCCGGCATATCGGGAAAACAATGGCGCAAGTTAGTCTCGGTGACGTGGCGCCCCTCACTGTTGGTGAGCCACAGCAGGCGACCAATGCTTCTGCCGAACGCGCGCACTAACGGCAGTGGCAGTGAGGAGAACAGGCGAATAAGCCCGACAGCGAGTTTGCCTTTAACGGAGGATTTCATACAGTTAATGTACAACAGAATGGGCGGTGGTGAAATTGGCCCTTATCGCACCACATTACATTACGGTTGATCAATAATAGCTGGCAGCTAGCCGTCGAGGTCTTTAACTAACTGCTCAAGGTGAACGAGCATATCGTCGCTAATATCAATAATGTGGCAACCGGACCAGTACATATCGGCATCGGCGGTGGTGGGGCTGGTCCACAGGCAGTCCATGCCAAGTTCGATTTCGTTGACGCCGTTAATTGGCTCGGGAAGCATCAGGCTGACCTGATAAAGAGTATCGGTGGATAGCGGGCTGGTGTTGACGAGCATCAGACCTTCGGTGGTGATGTTCACCAGGCGACCCACTGCGTCACCGCTCATACGATCCATAATGGTGACAACTGTTTCAACCGTTTGGCGGCGTTTTGAACGTCGATTCGGGATGGCTTCGTCAGTCATGGTACATCCTTAAGAAAATTGACTATGCAGCGCTACTGTGAAGCCTTGCGAAAATATTTTCAAGTGCTCGTTCGAAAAAAGGCTTGGTGGTGCCGCTGATAATGCGCGCATTGCCCGCGAGCATGTGGCGTGCCATTTCAATACCGGAACACATGGCGACCTGTTTGCCAGCACGGTTAACGAGCATGTAGTGCATGGTGCGGCCATTGAACCAGGCAATTTTCAGACGCTGGTTGCGTTGCCCCTCAAGCTCGTCAAATTCGACCCAGGTGCCGAATTCCACCATGCGCAATTTTTCTACCAGCTCCTGCTCTTCAGCGCTGATATTCTCGATACTCTCTTCCTGTTTGACTTCCTCTTCGCCGACAGCAGTCGCCTGAATTTCCTGCTTCACGTCTGGAGTGGCAGGTTGGGCGAGTTTGCCGTTGAGCGCAATCATGTGTAATTCGTGCAGTGCATTGAGCAGCTTGTTGGCTTTTGCCTGGTCGTAGCCGATGGTGTTAAACGCGTGCTGCAGCTCGTCGGTAATCACTTCCTGCATCACCACAAGGGCATCTTTGTCTTCTTTGGTTGTTTTCGGTGTGATGCTCCAGAGAATCTTGTCCATGATGTCGAGGCAGTTTTTCCAGTCTTCAGACTCTTCGCCATGGCGCAGCAGTGAAAAAGTCAGGTACTCTGACCAGGGATGCAACAACAGAACAATAATCGGTGAGGGCAGTTTCTTGCCATCGATACGACCTTTCACGGTTTTGTTCACAAGGCGCTTCACGTTGCGCAGCTTGTCTTCGCCTTCGGCTTTTTCCGCCGCGCGTTGTTCAAGTAGTTGGACGTTTTTCTCAACTTTCTTGTTGAATTCGCGTACTTCTGCGAGCAAGTCGTCGATCAGTGTAATGTCGTTGTCAAACTCCATAAGAATACGACGCACCACACCCTTGATTTTCGGGAAGGCCTTGAACTGGCTGGTACCATCGCCGCTGACCCATTTGGAACCGGTTTCGGCGAGTGCATTGAGTAACACGCGGGACGGGTGTTGCGGTTGCACAAAGAATTCCTTATCGAGGAAGGCGATCTTTAAAAACGGGGTGTGCAAATAACTCAATACCGCCTTAACGTTGTCGGGCAGGTGTTCATCGCTAAGCATATACTCAAAAATCATGCCCACAAGATCGATAATATCGGCATCGCTGTCCGTAATGTTCTTGTCGGTCTCTGCGTTAACCTGCTCCTGCAATTGCTGGCCGGTTGCGGCCTGGGCCGTCACCGTGTCGCAGGGTGCAATGCCTACGGTCGCCTGTTCAATTTCATCAGCGTGACCGGCGGCCATCATTTGTGCGTGGTTGATCACGTTGACCATATCCTGGCTGGTCGCCGGGCCCGACATGCCCATGCCTTGGGGCCGTGCTACAGCTTGTTGCATGGTGCGGATGGCACCGAATAACTGTTGCTGATACTGCTCGGGTGGCAGTGTTGAATCCGGTGGTGTGATCGAGCGCGCCACTTCCTGGGGAACACTCGGTGCAAATGAGGCAACCGGTACCTGCATCGGCTGTTGCTGCATTGCCTGCTGTTGCACCGGTTGCTGCATTGATTGTTGCATCGGTTGTTGTCCAGGTGGAACCTGAACCGCGGGTTGCGCTCCGGTGTTAAACGGGTTGTCGACTTCGTAGTTTTCCGGTTCCGGCTGTGGTGGTATGGCCTGATGTGAACCGGTGGATTCTTTTTTGCTGACCTGGTAGCGCAGGTTCGGCAGAATGCCTGCATTGATCAGGCATTGGTTAATCTCGGCATAGAGGTCGCCAAGTTGTGGTGTGATGTTCTTTTCAAAAATTTTGTAGAACAACACCATAAATTTTACGTCGAGTGCCAGCGGCTCAATGGCGGTGTGCAGGGCATTGGCAAACTGGGTTGGGCCAGCGGGGTTGCCCTCTTCCTGAATCTTGCGCCCACCGATCAGCATGGAGAAGCGTTGATTCAGGGCGTACATGTCTTCGTTATAACGGGTTTCGATGCGGCGCGCGAGTGAACTGACGGCAATGTCTTCCTCAAGCTTTTCATCGGCGACGAGGGAGAGGCTTGGGCTTAGATCCTGGCCGCTGTCGGGTTTGTCTTCGCCGAGCTTGCCTTGCAGGAACAGGTCGAAACTTTTGCTGATAGACTCATCGAACAACAGGCGCATTTCCGGTTGTTTGTTTTTAATGTTGCGAGATAGCTCAAGCAGTTGCCATTGCTGTACATTGGTTTTTGCCTTGTCGGCAAAGCTCATGATTTTTTCGTCGACTTCGCTGAAATAGCCTTCTAGTAATTTTTCATTAAACTGTTTTGCCAGCGCTTTGCAGTCGCTGATAATTTTTTGTGGTGTTGACTGTGCCATAACCTTACGTCCCGATTAACCGAATCTCGATCTATAGGGCTCGACCCTAAGTGTAGACCAATACAACTCCGGTTATTATTGATACTTCAAAATTGTAAGCTACCCGCATACCTTTTACTGTTGAATGACCTGCCGTTTTGCCGGCTTCTACCCACTTGTTTTAATGTGCGTTTGTATCATCCATACACAGCAGCACAGATGCTGCCGGGGTAAATAAAAATCAGCCACAGAGCATAGCAGGCATATAAGGGAAGTCAATAAGGGCGGATTATTATTTATCGCCCGATAACAAGTGAAATTGTCAGGAAATTACGAGAAAAAGCGCTCAAATGCGACTAATCCCCACACAACGGGTACTTGTATCAGGCTGAGAAAGACAGCACTGGAAGCAGTATCTTTAGCGCGCCCCGAGAGCTCGTGCAACTCGAAACCGACGCGGTCTACCACGACTTCAATAGCGGTGTTGAGCAGTTCCACAATGATCACGAGTATGCAGCTCATCAGTAGCAGTGCTATCTGGGCGGCACCCTGTCCGAGCCAGAACGCGGCGGGAATAAAAAAGCACAGCAGGATGCATTCCTCGCGGAAAGCGGCTTCATTCTGCCACGAGGATCTGAGGCCCCGTATCGAATACCCGGTGGCAGCGAGCACGCGCTCCATACCCTGTTTACCCTTGAGATCTTCACCGTTACCTGTTTCTACTTCTGTCATGGTCTGCCCCCATTCCGGTCAGCGTGTTTCGATGTCAGAGATTTACCTGTTCAGTTACTGTTGCTTATCAAGGTCCTGATCCATGGAACGCGCCGGCTCTGCTTCAGTGGGCCGGCCCACAATCCGCGCCGGTACGCCGGCCACAGTAGTGTGCGCGGGTACATCTTCCAGCACCAGGCTGCCCGCTGCAACCTTCGCGCCTTCGCCAACTTCCACATTGCCGAGTACTTTGGCTCCGGTGGCGAGCAGCACACCACGGCGGATTTTCGGGTGCCGGTCACGACCGCAATCGGTACCGGTGCCGCCGAGGGTTACCGAGTGCAGCATCGATACATTGTCTTCAATCACCGCCGTTTCGCCGACGACTACCCCGGTGGCGTGGTCAATCATAATGCCACTGCCGATTTGCGCCGCCGGGTGAATGTCGACGCCAAAGTTCTGTGAGATCAGATTCTGGAAGTAAAACGCGAGCATATGGCGTTCCTGCGTGAACAGCCAGTGGGAGATACGGTAGGCCTGCAGGGCGTGAAAACCCTTGAAATATAGTAGTGGCATAAGATAGTGGTCGCAGGCGGCATCGCGCTCGTAGCAGGCAACGATGTCGCGGCACAGCGCGTTCATAATCCCCGATTCCTGACTCAGGGCTTCATCAATAACACTGCTTAATTGGGCTTCGGACAAAAAATGGCTGTCGAGTAACTTCGCCAGATGCTGGCTGATAACACTCTCCAGATTAGGCTGGTTAATGAGTGCGTTGTCGAGAAAGTCTTTGAGGGCAGGTTCACGGGCAGCAAAGTCCTGGGCCTCTTTCACGAGATGTTGCCAGAGTGTTTGTTGATCCACAGTGATTGAGCAGTTAGTGAGTAATTGCGAGGCGCCATTCTGCCACAGCTTGTGCTCGCCAGGTACCCCGGAGATTTGTTAGCTACAGGAGGACTACCACTCCTGCACTGGCTCGGGATAGCTGGAGAAAGGCACATGGATAAAGCGGCGAAAGATCTCGTCGAGGTTGTCAAGAATTGCGCTTTTTAATTCGATGTCGCTGTGTTCGATGCGGCTGCGCAATTGCGCGACGGAAAAATCCTGCTGATACTGTCGCGCGAGTGGAGCATAACTTAAATGCCAGCGCTCCGGTGCCACGCCACCGCGATCACTGTGGTAGGGGCGGAAAAAATCAAATGCGGCGTCTTCACGAATTTGTCGATCGAGCCAGATATGCAACGGGCCGAATATGCCGCTGTCGGCGACTTCCTCCGGGCTCAACTGCAACTGGTAGCCATCGGGCATAGCGTTGTTGTCGAACACATCGCAGTCGGTGCCCCAATGGTGGCGCGATGCACCTGGCAGTGCGCTGAAACGCAGGATCGCAAATACGATCTCGGTCTCACTGAGTCCGCTGATATCCAGTGGCTTGCCCATAGTGTCGAGAATTGGGCGCTCGCCGCGGGCCTTGCGGTTCCAGATAGTTAACTGGCGTGTAAACGAGCGGTAGCCGCTGGCGATTTGCAGGTCAAAGCCTTCTGGCTCTGCCTTGGCTTGCAGGTTAGTAAATGCTTGCATTACCTCTGGCTGTAGCAGCGGCTCGTCGGCGTTCTGTACATTGATAGCCGCGGGGTTGTCTGCCCCGGAAGGGCCGCCATAGAGAAAATCGCTGTGTTGAGGGTCTGGCATACGACTGATAAATAAGTATAAAAATAACCTTTTTTATTGCTAAAAGAGATAATAAAGGTATTATGAAGTGGGTCGTGAGACAGGACTCGACCCGTTGTCCGGGCCCTGGTTAGCGACCCGGGATTTCACCACAGGATAGCAATACAGGATGACAGGGACAATGAATAAAGACAGTGAGCTTTTGCAATTGAAAAATCTCGGCGTTGCCTCCGTTAATATTCTCAATGCCATTGGTATTCAAAACCGTGAAGACCTGGCACAGATTGGCTCGGTTGCTGCCTTTCTGAAAATTAAAGCGCGCGGTATAAAAGTCTCGAAAGTGATGCTCTATGCCCTTGAAGGTGCGCTGCTCGATATTCACTGGAAAGACCTTGAGCCGGGTCTGAAACAACAATTGCTTGATCAGGCTGCAGCGGGTGAGTCTGCACAAACAGCTCCGCTTTAACGTTTTTCTATTTTTGTTTTGCCGCAGCGTTGACACACAAATCGTGTGACGAGCTTGCCCTGTTTCACATCAAAGTCTGTTGACTTGTCTGCTACCCATTTGTGAAAACCGCTTTTGCACAAACTGCGCCCTTTGGCTTTATCAATCGGACGTTTCTTTTTACGTGCGTTAAACGGGATGACGTTGTCCGGGTTATCTGAATTATCTGACATAGTCGGTTGGTAATAGCGGATTGTTACTGGTTGGCGGGTGGTTGGCCGTGTTCAACGACAAGGCGCACTGCATCGCTGTTGGCCAGCGCGCCGGGTTTGCTGATGGTGATTTGTAGCCAGCTCAGCGCAAAGTTCTTCACCAGACCCTGGCACAATTGTTCGGCGAGTGCTTCAAGTAGCTGATACTCGCTGCTGCTTACCTGTTCGCGTACACAGCGTGCAACCGCATCGTAGTCAACGGTATCAGCCAGTGTGTCGCTGCTTGCAGACTGTTGCAAATCGACACTGAATTGCAGGTCAAAATGCAGGGTTTGTTTGACCCGGCGCTCCCAGGGGTGGACACCGATGATGGTGTCTACGCGCAGGTTATCGATGCAGATAATAGCCATTAGCCAACCTCCGCAGCAGAGGTGAGCGGAGGAAGCTCGTGTAGTGGCCAGCGTGCTTTGACACGAATATTCAAAGGGTCGCGTTGTCCGGCCAGTAAACGCTGGCAGCCGGTGTACGCGATCATCGCACCGTTGTCGGTGCAAAACTCGTTGCGTGCGTAAAAAACCTGCGCATCAATTTTTGCCAGTGCGGTTTCCAGTTGCTCACGCAGACGCAGGTTCGCACTGACACCGCCGGCAATGATCAGGCGCTTCATGTCGGTTTGTTGTAACGCACGGCGACATTTGATGACGAGGGTATCGACGACTGCTTCCTCAAACGCACACGCGATGTCCGCCATGGTTTGTTCATCGGGCAGGGGACTGTCAGCGGGGGTGTGCTTGTCGACGGTATTTAGTGTAAAGGTTTTCAAACCACTGAAACTGAAATCGAGTCCGGGGCGGTCAGTCATTGGCCTTGGAAAACGAAAGCGTTGCGGGTCTCCTTGCGTGGCGAGCCTGGCGATCTGTGGCCCGCCAGGGTAGGGCAGGTCGAGCATTTTTGCGGCCTTGTCGAATGCTTCACCCGCTGCATCGTCGAGAGATTCACCGAGCAGTTCGTATTCGCCAATGGCGGTGACTTCAACCAGTTGGGTGTGGCCACCGCTCACGAGCAATGCCACAAACGGGAATACTGGCGGGTTGTCTTCGAGCATCGGGGCGAGTAAATGTCCCTCCATATGGTGTACACCAATGGCGGGGATTTGCCAGCCGAAAGCGAGCGACTGGCCAATAGCAGCACCGACCATAAGTGCGCCGAGCAGACCCGGGCCCGCAGTATAGGCGACACCGTCGATGTCGCTGCCCTGAATGCCACAATCACTGAGTACCTGGTGGATCAGTGGCAGGGTTTTGCGGATGTGGTCGCGGGAAGCGAGTTCCGGTACTACGCCGCCGTATTCCGCGTGCACAGCAGCCTGGCTATATAGATGGTGGCCGAGCAGGCCGTTGTCGCTGTCGTAGACGGCGATGCCGGTTTCATCGCAGGAAGTTTCTATGCCGAGGACTCGCACGGGTGTGTTTTTCATTCAGGACTGGAAAGAGCGCATCATAAAGCGCGGACCCGCTGCTGGCCAGCGATATGACTGACTGTGAGGTAGACTGTGGAATAAAGGGCCTGCTCTGTATAGGGATTTTCCCCGACAGGGCGCTGCGGCTTTGCATTTATGGGCTTGAGACGATAGAATTCGCGTCCCCTCAAAAGGGGGAAGTTAAGCTTAACTATTTAAATTCTTCAGGCGCGGCCGAATTCACCGGGTCTGAGACACAAAGAGGTGATTTTTTCATGCCATCTGTCAAGGTGAAAGAAAGCGAGCCATTTGATATTGCTCTGCGTCGTTTCAAACGCAACTGTGAGAAAGCCGGTGTACTGGCGGAAGTACGTCGCCGTGAGTTTTATGAAAAGCCTACGTCGGTTCGCAAGCGCAAGGCGGCTGCCGCAGTGAAACGCAATATGAAGAAGGTGTCTCGCGAAAACCGTCGCCAGCGTCGACTTTACTAATCCCGCGAGGGATTTCAGCTTGAGTGCCCGTCCAGTGAGCGGGCACTTTTGGTTTTAAAAAGCAGTCGTTATAACAAGCGGTTAAAAGAGAAACTAGCCATGGCCAGTGCGATTCAGGCACAAATTACTGACGATATGAAAGCTGCGATGCGCGCCAAAGAAAAAGAGCGCCTCGGGGTTATTCGTCTGATGCAGGCCGAGTTCAAACGTATCGAAGTGGATGAGCGCATCGAGCTCGACGATGCCCGTGTGCTCGCTGTGCTCGACAAGATGGTCAAGCAGCGTCGCGATTCGATCAAACAATATGAAGATGCAGGTCGCCAGGAACTGGCGGACCAGGAAGCTTTTGAAATCACGGTAATCCAAGCCTATCTGCCCGCACAGCTCGGTGCCGATGAAATTGCTGCAATGGTTGATGCAGCGCTCACTGAAACTGGCGCAAGTTCGATGCAGGACATGGGCAAGGTGATGGGTGTGCTCAAACCGAAGGTGCAAGGTCGCGCCGATATGGGCGAAGTGAGTAAACTGATCAAGGCAAAACTCGCCTGATATTTTCTGTTTTTGCAGTCCGGCAGCTATCGGTTGTGACGTAAACCGATATAATAGCGCGCTATGGCTGGCAAGATTCCACAACCGTTTATCGATGAGTTGCTCGACAGAACCGACATTGTTGAGCTGATCGACAGTCGTGTAAAACTGAAAAAAGCCGGTAAAAACTATACCGCCTGCTGTCCATTCCACGAAGAGAAAACCCCGTCATTCACTGTGAGCCCCGACAAGCAGTTTTATTACTGCTTCGGTTGCGGTGCGGCAGGCAACGCGCTTGGTTTTTTAATGGAGTATGAACACCAGGCGTTTCCCGAAGCGGTCGAAAGCCTGGCGCAACAACAAGGTCTTGAGGTGCCGCGTGAGCAGGGTAACTTCGAGGATAACCGCCAGCGCCAGGATCTCTATACCATTCTCGATAAGGCCAATGCCTACTACCAGGAGCAGTTGCGCTCTCACCGCCAGGCGGAGCAGGCACAGCAGTATTTACAGCAGCGTGGCCTGACTAGCCAGGTGGCTCATCAGTTCGGTATCGGCTTTGCTCCGGATGGCTGGGATAATTTGATGTCTTATCTTGGTCGCGACGATCTGTCGCTGCGCCAGTTGGTGGAAACCGGCATGGTGATTCACAAGCCGGAAGAACAAAAAACCTATGACCGCTTTCGCCATCGCATTATGTTTCCGATTCGCGATGTGCGTGGCCGTGTGATTGCGTTTGGCGGGCGTGTGCTCGGTGATGAAAAGCCCAAGTACCTCAACTCGCCGGAGACGGAAGTTTTTCACAAGGGGCGCGAGCTTTACGGACTCTATGAAGCGAACAAGGCGAATCGCCATCTTGATCGCCTTGTGGTGGTAGAAGGGTATATGGATGTGGTGATGCTGGCACGGCACGGTGTTGAATACGCAGCCGCGACGCTTGGTACGGCGGCTGGAGCGGCACATCTGGAAAAAGCCTTTCGTTACACCAAAGAAGTGGTGTTCTGTTTTGACGGCGACGATGCGGGACGCCGCGCCGCCGAGCGCGCGCTTGAGGCATCACTCGGTGTGCTCACAGAAGGGCGTCAGGTGCGTTTTATGTTTTTGCCCGAGGGTGAGGATCCGGATTCTCTCGTTAATGCCCAGGGCAAGGAAGATTTTGAAAGTCGCGTGCAGGCGGCGCTGCCGTTATCGGAGTATCTGTTTGACTGTTACGGGCACGACCTGAATCTTGAGCAGGCAGAGGGGCGCTCGTTACTGGTATCGCGTATTGCACCGCTAGTGGCGCGTGTTCCCGAAGGTAATTTCAAGGATCAGCTTGCGCGCTTGCTCGCCACCCAGAGCCGTTCCGAGCAAAGCGCAATAACCGACCTCGTTGTGGACTCAACACCGCCGGAGGTTGCTCCGGCGCGTGAACACAGGCAACCGGAAGCTGGCGATGAAGCGGTGGTAACAGCGCTGCCACAGGAACACCCGCGCAGTGGGCCGCAACGTTTTACACTCGCCGAAGAGGCGACCAGCCTGTTGTTGCAAAATCCGGATCTTGTCGGTAGCTGTGCAGTGCTTGATGAGCTGGAAGGCAGTTTGCAGGTGGATTTGCAGCAATTAAAAGAACTTGTCGCACTGTTGCAGCAGCGCCAGAGCGCGAGCCTGAATAAAATCATGGGCGCCTGGTATGGCTTACACGGCAAGGAGGGGGGTGATCAGCTCTACCGACTTGCTGCCAAAGAGCAGCTGATTGCCCCGGAACAGTGCAAAGATGAGTTTGAAGATATTCTCACGCGACTTGTGGAGCGGGAACAGCGCGAAAAACCGCTCGATGTACTGATTGAAAAAGCCCGAAATGGCACCATAACAGAGGCTGAGAAGCAGCAAATGAAGCAGTTGCTGCAACGACAAAGCGCCAGCCCTGATCAATAGGGGGCTGTAGCCAGAATCCTGCGGCTTTCCCGAGACCCTGATTCCCTCCCGGGAGTAGGGAAAAGTTGCCTGGAAAGGAATTTTTATATGGATATGGGGTCAGAGATTCCGCTATAATGCCCCGCTTTTTTCTTTGACTTTAGTGAGTGTGAATTATCCGTGAGTAAAGCCGCTTCAACAGACGACGCACGCCAGTCCCAATCAAGATTAAAAGAACTCATCAGCCGCGGTAAGGAGCAGGGTTACCTGACCTATGCGGAGGTGAATGATCACCTGCCGGACGATATTTCTGATCCGGATCAGGTGGAAGATATTATCCAGATGATTAACGACATGGGTATCAAGGTGTTCGAAAGCGCACCGGATGCTGAGTCGTTGCTCATGGCTGACGGCGAAACGTCCATCGATGAAACTGCAGCTGCAGAAGCGGCAGCTGCACTGGTGGCGGTGGAAACTGAAACCGGTCGTACCACAGATCCTGTGCGTATGTACATGCGTGAAATGGGTACGGTTGAACTGCTCACTCGCGAAGGTGAAATTGACCTTGCGATGCGTATCGAGGAAGGCATTCGCGAAATGTTGCACGCGCTGGCGTTTTATCCAGGCACGGTTATACATGTGCTTGATGAATACGCACTGGTGGCGAAAGAAGAGCGTCGTCTTGCTGACATCATTAGTGGTTATCTGAACCCGACGGTGGATTTGCCCACGAGTGAAGAAGTTCAGGTGAATGCAAACAACAACAACAATAATAATAACGACGATGATGACGATGACGAAAAAGACAGTGGTCCGGATCCTGAAGAAGCGAAAGAGCGCTTTGGTGAATTAACCAAGGCGTATAAAAAAGCTGAGCGCGCACTGGCGAAACACGGTCGCGAGAGTAAGCAGGCTGAAAAGGCGCTTAATGAACTCGGTGAAGTATTTAAATACTTCAAACTGGCTCCACGCCAGTTTGATCCGATTAATGCCAAAGCGCGTGATGCGCTGCGCAGTATCCGTCGCGAAGAAAAAACTATTATGGTGCTGTGCATCAAGCATGCCCGTATGCCGCGTCAACACTTTATTAAAAGTTTCCCGGGTAACGAGACCAACGAAAAATGGATCGATAATCAGGCCAAGCTTAAAGGCAATGCCGAGATTAGTGATCGACTCAAGAATATTAAAGTTGAGGTAGTTCGTTCGCAAAAACGCCTGCAGCAACTGGAGGAAAACGTCGGTCTGGATCTGGCGACGATCAAGGAAATCAATCGTCGTATGTCCCTCGGTGAGGCCCGTGCCCGCCGTGCGAAAAAGGAAATGGTTGAGGCGAACTTGCGTCTGGTTATCTCCATTGCGAAGAAATATACCAACCGCGGTTTGCAATTCCTCGATCTGATTCAGGAAGGCAACATTGGTTTGATGAAGGCTGTGGACAAGTTTGAATATCGCCGCGGTTACAAGTTCTCTACCTATGCGACCTGGTGGATTCGCCAGGCGATTACCCGCTCCATTGCGGATCAGGCACGTACCATTCGTATTCCGGTACATATGATTGAAACGATTAACAAACTGAATCGTATTTCACGTCAGATGTTACAGGAGATGGGTCGCGAGCCGACACCGGAAGAGCTCGGCGAGCGTATGGATATGCCGGAAGACAAGGTGCGCAAGGTACTGAAAATTGCCAAAGAACCGATTTCCATGGAAACCCCGATTGGTGATGATGAAGATTCTCATCTCGGCGATTTCATTGAAGACAATACTATTGAGGCACCGGTTGAATCTGCAACCGGCGAAGGCCTCAAGGAAGCGACCCGCGATGTACTCGGTGGCCTCACGGCTCGCGAAGCCAAGGTACTGCGCATGCGCTTCGGTATCGATATGAATACAGACCACACACTTGAAGAAGTGGGCAAGCAGTTTGATGTTACCCGTGAGCGTATTCGACAGATTGAAGCCAAGGCATTGCGCAAGTTGCGTCACCCGACCCGCTCAGATCATCTGCGCAGCTTTCTTGATGAATAGTTAAAATTGTAGTGACAAAAAAGGCAGCCATTGGCTGCCTTTTTTGTTTGCTATATAAGTTTGGGTCTAGCTGCTGAGTCGGCAGGCCAGTGAGCCCGCCGCAACAAACAGCGGAAACTGTTCTTTTTCTTCCACAAGACTCAGCAGTACGCCTTCGCGCAGTGCAAAGTCACAATACTCTACATGCTTGATATCAAGATGTTCCATGATGCTGTGCATCAGGGTGAGGCCACTGGCAAACACATTGCGGCGGTTTGCCTTAAGGCCCGGTAGATGATTGAGACGGAACACCGAACTGAGTTTAACGGCCCGCGCTTCGAGTTCGACAAGGCCGGACAGTGTGATTGAGCCATCACTGATGCCGGATTGACGCAACACATTGGAGAGCATTTTTGCCGTGCCGGATGAAGCATACACATCTTGCCAGCCATGGCGATAGAAATCGGCATGCAGTTTTTTATCGAGTACGTTGTGCAATTTCTCGCGCGCTTTGGCAAAACTCTTGTGCGTCAGTGTCTCCTCTTTGAGCAAGTGTTGGCATGACACACAGCCAATGCTCAGGCTATCCATTAGTTCCGGATTTTTGCTATCGCGACCAACGGCAAACTCGGTGCTACCACCACCAATATCAAACACCAGGCGGCTTTTATCTTCTGCCGGTAGGCGGTACTGAACACCGCGATAAATATAAAACGCTTCCTGTTCGCCAGAAATTACATTGATCGGAAAGCCGAGGCCATTTGCCTGCTGCATAAACTTCTGCGCATTCTTTGCCACCCGTAGTGCATTGGTGCCCACTACGCAAAACTGCTCAATTGGGTAATGGGTGAGTTCCTGCTGAAAATCCTGAAAGGCGAGGATGGCACGCTGGCGTGCTGTCTTGGAGATTTTGCCGCTTTGTTCGATACCTTCGGCAAGTTGTACCTTGCTGCTGAGCGTTTTAATCGGGGTGACGCGGCCCTCGCATTTTTCTGCGATGACCACATGGAAACTGTTCGAACCCAAATCCACTATGGCGTACATAGCTTTTTACTTCTTCACAGCTGGTTTCGACAATTCTAATATGGATATATCCCGTCACGCAAACATTAACAGAGATAATTTATTGAATCTTAAGGGTTTTTAACATTAGTTTTAATAAATGAGACAGATTATCATGTCGCCACTGACCATTATTGAGGGAAACAACGATGCAAACGGCCATTATCTGCCTACTGATTCTCAGCATTATTCCGATCACGATGTCCTGGGTGAGCGGGTACTATCGGCATAAACAGTTCAATATGATTGACAACAAAATGCCGCGCGTTCAGGCGAGCAATCTTGAAGGGGCGGGTCATTGTGCGGTCGCCGCGCAACAAAATGCCTGGGAAGGATTAGCGGTCTACGCGGCTGCGTTACTGGCGATGTTTATGGCAGGTGTAGACCTCGAAACTGTGAGCACCTTGCTGATCGTGTTGGTGGTATGCCGTGTGCTGCACGCGGTGTGTTATCTGATTAACCAGGATATTGTACGTTCACTGGCATTTCTTGGTGCCTACGGTATTTGTATGTACTTTTTCTATCTGGCTATTGCGGCGGCCTGATATTCAGTCTGTAGTAGCATAGGTTTCAAGGCGCTGGTTCACTGCAGTACCCAGCGCGGACAAGGTGCCTTGTGCATCGAGTGCCAGTCCGAGTCGTTGTTGGTAGTGTTGCTGCCACGCCTTGATATCAGCTTTTTCAAGCTGTCGCCGTTCCTGCTCGAGATAACATAAAAAACTGAACTCGCGACACGCGACCGGGCTATCAAAATAATTTTCATCGACCATTAACACACCTTGCCTGGAAGCTTCGGTGGCAAATAGCCCGGAAGCGAGTCCCTGTTGTTGCCCAGCTGCGTTGAACAATGGTGTCGTTTGGTAGCCACAGCTCGGGGAGCGGGCTTTAAGCACAATGGCAACGAGTTGTGGATGCTCAGTAAAAAATGTTTTGCCGAACTGTTTTAAAGCAGTGGTTGGATTGATATCGGGGTTCTCAAGGTTCCAGGTGTGTACGCCGGCATCAGTTTTAATTAACTGTATGGTCGGGCGCGGCGTACCAAGACCTACAGCAGTTTCCGGGCATACGGTGATGGTTTCGAGAGATTGTTCAAACAGTTTGTGGATTGTCGCGTGATATTTGTCGTTGCCGTCGTAGCGAACTTTATGTCCAAGCAGGCAGGCGCTACAAGCGACAGCAGGTTTGTTACTGGCTGTGTCGGGAAGAAAAAACAGTACGGACTGCCACATCACTCATCGTAGTTTTGTACCGGGTGGGTGTTACCTTGTTCCGGTGGCTGGTAATTTTTATCGCCGAACAGAAAAGAGATAGCGCGGCGGGTATTGCCGGCATAGCCAACGCTGTGCCAGACACGCGCGTCAAACAAAATCAGATCGCCGGGCTCGGTTGGAATTTGTTGGCATGGAATGCCTTCTACCTTGAGGTTGAGACTTTGTTCCGGTTCGCGAATCTGTTTTTTTAGTTGCTTGGCAAAGGCATCGGTATGAAAGTGGCTGCCGGGAATTAGACGAAAACAATCGGCGTTTACATGTGAAGGATCGAGATAGTAGATCGCCTTGGCATTTTTGCAGTTGTAGGGCAGGCCGATAATATCGGTATGCCAGCGTGTGCCGCAGTCGTAGATATTGGCATCGCTGCCGATGAATTTGTAACCCTCACCGAGTACGCGATTCATAATTGCCTGCAATTGCGGATGGTTCAGATGTTCGCGGATCACGGCACTCTTATCGGCGATCTGCGGCATGATCTGGCGCGGCAGGTTGTGATGAACGACATGGTCCCACTGTACAATGTCGTCGGCATAATCGCGAAAGGTGGCGTCAAACGCCGCGGTAATTTCGGATATTTCATCAACAAACAGCCCTTCGAGTTTCAGGTAGCCGAACAGGTTAAAGAAATTCAGTTGTTGGTCACTTAATTGCAGCATCTTGTATTGTTATTTGCGGGAAAAATGTTCTATAGCGCTAGTGTGCCCTGGATTGGCGATCTTGCCAAACTTTCCCGGGTTTTTCAGGCCGGGTTGGGCTCCACGACTTTGAAATGCGGGTTGTAGATAACACCAAACACATTATCAAAGGGGTCGCGCACCGAGGCGACGAGAATGCCTTCCCCCACATCCTGGATGTCGTGGCAGGTTGTTGCGCCGTGTTCAAGCAGGTGGGCGAGGGTTTGCTCGATATCTTCCACGCCCCAGTAGGCAATGACATTTTCCACCGGTTCGGCGGCGGGTTCGAGAGCCTGCAAACCGAGTTCGTAACCACCTACCTCAAAGCCGACATAATAAGGGTTTTCAAAATAGGGTGGCTTGCCGAGCACAGTGGTGTACCACTGCGTAGCAGCTTGCAGATCGGTGACTTGATAAATCGCTGTTCTGAGTCCGAGAAACATGTCTATTTCCTCCGTTTTAAAGATTTATGCCGGTACAATCGCAAAAGTAACCGCTACCTTGCACAGTAGTTTGCCAGCGGGGTTTTTAAACAGAGCTTCGGTATGCACAAAAGAACGGCTGCGGTTAATCACTTCGCAGTCGATAGTAATAGTGCCGGTGGTGGCAGGGCGAAACCAGGAAACACGCAGATCAACGGTTTTAAAACGTTCATCGTCGTTGAGCACGGTCATCGCGGTATAACTCAATGCGACATCAGCCAGTACGGAATAGTAGCCACCGAATAGTTCACCGCGGCTGTTATGCAAGTTTTCAAGAATCGTCCACTCGGCTTGCAGTTTTCCGCTTTCCCAGCCGAGCACTTTGGGAACACTGAGGGTTTCATTGGCCGGTGCGCCGGGCTTAACGCCATTAATAGTGGTGCCATTAACTACTGCGTCAAGGATATCGCTCCATTTGAAATCACTCATTGAATGTGTCCGGATTGTTTTTCGTGTCAGGGGTGCAAATCAAAGGGGGATACGTTATTGGTAATATCCAGTTCTGCGCCACAGTAGATACATTTGGTTTTGTTGATAGGCAGTTCCATGCCGCATTGGTGGCAGTTTTGTTTGCTGTCCTTGCGCTGCTTGCGATGCTCCTCAACAGCATGGATGACTTTGTGTAATTGTTCATCGGTGAGGCCGGTTTTATCGCGCAGGATAATCCACAGGGCTTCGCTAATTAGCGACAGGTGCCGTACTTTGGCTTCAAGTTTATCAATGCGGGCGGAGTCTGCTTCCGCACCACCGAGACTTGAGGATACCTTGTCAAAGTCGTTGGCCATAAAAATACTCGCTGCGGCAGGTTGTTACAGGTTATTGTACACAACCTGAAGCGAGTTAGTGCAAGTCGGGAACTACGCCGACCTGGGGGAAATTGGCGAGACCGATATCCCGTGCGTGCTGTTCGAAGGCCTTGTTTTTCCAGAAAAAAGCGCCGGGCATGGTGGTGGGAACCACGAGCACGTAGAACAGTGCGCGACCCACGATAGCCACCGCAATAATTGACAGGCCCAACAGAGCCCAGGCACCGAGCCACAGCGCAGACAGTGCAGCGAAATGGCTGGCGATAACAAGGCCACTGACGGCAGCGAGATTGGTGGCGAGCAGCAGGTTGCGCAGGGTGTAGGTTTTGCCAAACGTTGTGCACTGAATATAGTGGGAAGCGGCTCCTTCATTGTTGGCAACGTTCATATCGCGGGCGTGACAATACAGTCCGATACCTTCAATTAGTAAGCCGCTGGCGATCAGGGTGCCGAGAAAAGTCAGCAAGGCAGTTGCAGGCAGCCCGTGGTAGGCGAAGTACGGCACGGCAAACACAATGCAGACCAGGCTACCGAGGCAAAGCATATTACCGTAGAACGTGGCCGCTGCGTGCCAGTGATTCCAGAACGGCCGTGCCTTGATGCAGTAGCAGCGATACATGTAATACAGCGCTACGATGCCAGCGGGAATGGCAAGCCAGAGAAATACGCTTGCGAATAAATTGCTGGTGGTGGTAATTTCTGCGAGTGTCGGCAGCCAGCTTTGTAATAAAGTATTGGCGGGCAGAACACTGAGAAAATGCAGGCCTGCACAGGCCATAAAAATGACAATACCAAGGCCTTCTCGACTCACGGGTGAATAACGCAGGTTATTAAAGCCGCGGTAAAAGCGTATCGGCTTGCCAAGGTGAATGGTTGACATCAACAGACCCAGTCCCACAAGACCCAGGCATACCAGCACCAGCGGTGCATAAAAGACTGACTGTGTGACGCTTTCAAGCGCGCTGATACCAAGCAACTGGCCGAACCACAGTGCAAACAGGGCGCCGACGGCCGCCTGTGTCGACAGGGTAAAAATGACTAGCGGGTTTTCCCGCGAACTGAGTTTGCCGATACTCCAGGATTTGGCCTTGCCAGCTTTCTGGTCGACAACGGGAACGAATTTATCTTGCTGTTCGTCTTTTTTATATTTAATCGGCATGGAATCTGTGCGTGTCACCTCCCGTGGCATACTTTTGGTTTGCTGGAAACGGATATTCGGTTTGCTAATTTCCGGATCCGGGAAGCCGGGGATTTGTGCGTCGATTTGCTCGCGGTTTTCCGGTGTGTTCTCTACCACACCGAAGTCCAGTGCATTGCCAAGGCAGGCGGATACACAGGCGGGTTTTAGACCCACTTCAAGACGGTCCACGCACATATTGCATTTTTCCACTTGGCCGGCGGTGGTATCGAGCTGCGGTGCGTTATACGGACACACCCAGGTGCAATAACCGCAGCCGAAACAGATATCCGGATCCTGAATGACCGCCCCGTACTCTTCGTGTTTGCTATAAGCTTGGGTCGGGCAACCTTTAAGACATACCGGGTCGTCGCAGTGGTTGCACGCCATGGAAATATTCATGCGCGTGTAGTTCGGATAGGTGCCGCCTTCTACATAGCCGACGGAACGAAAGCTGAGATGGGCAGGCAAGTCGTTTTTTTCACTACAGGCCGATTCGCAGGCGTGGCAGCCAATACAGTTGTCAGCGGTAAAGTGAAACGCGTGTTGTTTGTTGCGGTTTGGGTTTGGACCGATTTCATCGACGCCGTTAATGTTCAGGCTTTGGGTTTCTTCAAGCGCTATCAATGGAATTGCGTTGCCGTGACGGTTGACGTCCTGACTGTCGGTATCCGCTAGCTTTGCATACTCCGGTTCATCGTCGCGTACGGGGAAGATAGACTGGGTTGGTTTGCTATCGACAATCTTTTGCAGCTGTTGTTGTGCGTTGCGCGGGTCAAAAACATTTACACCATCGATGTTGGACGGGTCACTGCTCATTAATAAGCCCTCATTTCGACATTAAGTTGTGCGGCTTCCTGTTGGTCCACATGTTCGATGCGCACCGAACACTGTTTAAAAGCCGGTTGCCGTGAATACGGATCAAGCAAACCGAGTGACAGGCGGTTAACGCAGTCGTGGAAGTGGAACGGTATAAAGACCATGTTGTAGGGGACCCGCTGGGTCAGTTGCACCATGACTACCGCGTCGCCACGGCGTGACACAAGGCGCACATACTGCATATGTTCAATGCCGAGTTCTTCGGCGGCGTCAGGGTTCATTTCCATATAGGGTGTTGGGCTGTACTTGTTGCAGTTGCCCACCTTGCCGGTGCGGGTACGAGTGTGAAAGTGCTCCACAACGCGGCCACTGTTAAGCCAGAATGGAAAATCCTGATCCGGCACTTCGTTGTTTTCTACATAGGGCAGTGCCAGGAGTTTTGCCTTGCCGTCGGGGAATTGAAAAACACCGTCGGTATACAGTCGCGCTTCACCTTTTTCGATGCCGTTGTCGGCGTCTTCCTTGCGGTAGGGCCACTGAATGCCGCGCTGCTCGTAAATGTTTTCGTAACTCATGCCAGTGTAGTCAAGAATGCGGTCGCGACCATTTGGGCCGATGCCGTGGGACAGTGTTTTCATTTCTTCAAACACTTCCTTTGGCGTGTCCGGAAAGTGCGGCATCTTTCCGTCACTGTGTGGCGATTCGAAATAGCGGGAAAATTCCCTGAAGATCCAGAAATCCGCTTTGCTGTTCGCATAGGGCTTTTTCACTGGTGTGATCAGATTAACGCGACGTTCGGTATTGGTGAATACGCCTTCCTTTTCAGCCCAGATTGCTGCGGGAAAATAGGCGTGGGCGTACTGCATGGTCTCCACATCTTCGTAAACATCCTGTACCACGCAGTACTCGAGGTTTTCGAGGGTTTTACGAATGCGCCCCGAGTTTGGCATTGATGTCATCGGGTTAGTGGCGATAACCCACAGCGCCTTGATTTCCCCGGTTTCTATTGCCGGGAAAATATCGGTCATAAACAGACCGCGTTTGGTTGGGAAGAACTCCTCGTCGATGCCCCAGAACTCAGCGATTTCCTTGCGATGATTTTCGTTTTCCAGAGCGCGATAGCCGGGTAGCCCTGAGCACGATGACCACTCCCGGGTACCCATGGCGTTGCACTGCCCGGTAATCGATAGTGACGTGCTGCCGGGTTTGCCGATATTGCCGGTAATCAGATTGAGGTTGTTGATTGCGCAGACGCCGTCGGAACCGTGGGTGCTCTGGTTGATACCCATGGTCCAGATCGACATGGCGTTATCAGCTTTGGCATAGAGTCTGGCGACAGTGCGAATCGTGTCTTCGTCAATGCCGCAAATTTTTGCCGCAGAAGTCGGATCATACTGTTTAACCAGTTCGGCGAATTCATCAAAGCCATTACAGCTTTGTCGGATATAAGCCTCGTCTTGTAAGCCTTCGTCGAGAATGACATGGGCCAGGCTATTCAGTAATACGAGGTCTGTGCCAGGCGTTACCGGCAAATGCATGTCGGCAAATTGTGCAAACATCGTGACGCGTGGATCGACGACAATCAGCGGAAACTTTCTTTTCTCCCGCGCTTCTTTCAAACGCCAGTAAAGCACCGGGTGTTGTTCGGTAAGGTTTGATCCCCAGGCGATCAGGCAATCTGTGTGTTCAAAGTCACCATAACAACCCGGAGGGCCGTCGGAGCCGAATGAGCGTTTGTAACCGGAGACTGCCGAGGCCATGCACAGCGTGGTATTGCCATCGTAGTTATTAGTGCCGATGACACCGCGCGCGAGCTTGCCAAGCGAGTAAAATTCTTCGGTGAGTATTTGTCCGGTAGACACAATGGCAACAGCGTCGCGGCCGTAGGTTTGTTGAATACGTTGAAACTCTGCGGCCGATTTTTTAAACACGGTATCCCAGTCGGTTTGCTGCCAGGGCTCGAAGGTTTTGTTGCGTATTAACGGCTCGCTGCCGCGACCGGGTGTATTAAACAGTTCAGCCTCAGTCAGTCCCTTGATACAAAGTTTGCCGCGGTTGACATCCGCCTTGCCGGAGCCACGCGTGGTGACCGGCTCGCCTTTTGCGTCAATGCCCACCTCAATCGAGCAGCCGACGGAGCAGTAGCCACAAGTGGCGTATTTCCACTCGACGACACCCTTGTCGTGCATCTTGATGGGGTTTTTGTGCTTTCTGCCAAACATCATAATTAAGCAGGTTTCCTTTGGCTTGTGGTTGGGTTATAGGATCAGTTTATGCCGCGGCCTGGCTGCGATCTTCGATAAGTATCCGGTTGCCTTCGATAC
>JANQLY010000014.1 GCA_028280345.1 Pseudomonadales bacterium
CTACTTACCAGGTAATTCAGGTTTGCCAAGCGCATTGGG
This sequence comes from Pseudomonadales bacterium, assembly GCA_028280345.1. GTDB lineage: Bacteria > Pseudomonadota > Gammaproteobacteria > Pseudomonadales > UBA7239 > JANQLY01. The sequence goes on from JANQLY010000014.1 coordinate 40, forward strand.
CAGACCTAATAAACGACGGGCGATGATGGATTTCGACGTATCCACACCACCGGCAGCTACACGAGCGTGGCCGGCCATCAGATACTCATCTGCAAGCTTGCCCTGGAACGGCGCACGCTCACAGCCCCACAGGCCGCCAAACGGCCCTGCGAGTTCAAGACCCAGTTGAGCCATCTCATCACCAATGGAAGCACCCCAGGCTTTGTTCATTGCAGCCTCGGTAGCAGGTACACCTTCCTGCGCCTTACAGATCGCAAGACGCTCAAGCATGATGCCCACTTCAACGCGGCTCGCCATGCGTGCGAGTTTGTGACGGGTAACCGGATCATTCGCAGGCTTCTCACCGCCGAAATCTGCATCGCGATAGTAATTGGCAATATTGTTAAAGCGACGTACCCGGGATGCAAACGAAAGAATGGCAAAGCGTTCATAATCGAGTGCTTGCATCATGTAGTAGAAACCCTTGTTTACTTCACCAACCAGACGCTCCTTCGGTATTTTTACCTTGTCGAAAAATACCTGGTTGGTACGGTGGGTTGTACCTTCACGGCCCAGCGTGTTCATCGGTGAAATGCTTAAGCCTTCAGTTTCGTGATCCATAATAAAAATACTGATGCCTTTATGCTTGGGCGCATCAGGGTCAGTACGTACCGCAAGCCAGTGCCACTTACAGAAATGCGCGGAGGTAATGTAGTGCTTCATTCCCGTTACTTCAAAGTAATCGCCTTTATCGACTGCACGGGTTTGCATGCTACCGATATCGGTACCCGCATTTGGCTCGGAGTAGGTAATCGACCACTGGCCTTCGTTACGGAAAATTTTCGGCAACCACTCGCGTTTCATTTCTTCACTCGCAACGTGGAAGATCGTGCTACCAATCGTACCGACATTTTTACCAATAATTGGCGCGCCGGCGCGGTCAAGTTCAGTCGTCAGAATAAATTGGGCCAACGGCATCGGTGCCGGTGTGCCGCCGTACTCTTCGGGAAAGCCCATACCGAGCCAACCTTTGTCGGCCATCTTGGTAACGAAATCCATACGCTCGGGGGTATCAATAAAGATACTGCCTTTGACATCATCCGTTAGTTCAGTTTTGAGAAAATCCTGTATCTCCTGGCGGAAGGCCTGCTCTTCCGGGGACCAATCGAAATCCATCGTATTCTCCTCTTAAGTACCACAAATTTGGCTTTGGATTCGGCTCAAAAAAAGTTGTGAAAATCATTTTTTGAGCGTCTGGTGCCAGCCTCAGGGCTGGTAATGATTTTAAGACAATCGTCTGGCAAAGAATTTTATTACATGACAGCTGTCTTGAAAAGACCTACGTAAAATAAGGCCTGAAACCAGGTATGATTCACAATTACAATTTTCGGTAACCGCGTTACCCGATAATTTTCCGCAATTGATTTTTACCAGACAGGTGGCTTATATTAATTTCCCGTTACAGATAGCAACAGCAGTTTCAGGGACTCTCGGAGGATAACAACGACCGCCTGAGCCCCACTAGCCAAAATAACCAGATGGAGACCTGCCATGCCTGAATATCGCCTGATTGATGCCGACTGCCACATTCTCGAACCCCCTCATATCTGGGACACCTGGCTCCCGGAAAAATACAAAAGTGAAGCTCCGCAACTCGTCAAGGATGAGGAAGGCGGCGATGCCTGGCAATTCCAGCAAGGCGGCGGCCTCATGCATATCGGTCTGGTCGCAACACCGGGTATGAAATACGAAGATATGAAATGGAAAGGCTATGGCTATGACGATATTCGCCAGGGATGTTTTGATGGCAAGGCGCGCCTCGCAGATATGGATATGGACGGCGTTGACGCTCAGTTTATTTTCCCGAGCCAGCGCACCATGTACCACTTTATGGGCAACAAGGATCACGATTTCCATCTCGCCGGTGTCCAGGCCTATAACAACTACATGGCTCAGGAGTTCTGTGCTGTAGATCAGGATCGTCTGTTCTTCCTCGCCCAGATGCCTAACCTCGGTGTGCAAGCGATGATCGATGAAATGAAGCGTTGCAAGGAGATGGGTTGTAACGGTGTGATTATTACCACCTGGCCTGAAGGCGGTGACGATCTGACTGAAGCGAGCGATCCTTTCTTTGCCGCCGCCGCAGAGATGAATATGCCGGTTAATATTCACGTGGTGATTCGCAAATCCACTTCCGGTGCGGCAATTCAGAAAACCACGATCGGTGGCATGGCCTGTAAAGGTGCGATGATGTTCCTGCCAGTTATGAATGAACTAATTTTCTCCGGTCTGTTTGACCGTGTGCCCGATGTCAAAATTCTTGGCATTGAAGTCGATGCCGGCTGGATTCCGTGGTGTCTCGAAGTTGTCGACAACTACTACTGGCGCAACCGCGTGCACGAAGGTGTGACACTCAAGGAAATCCCAAGCTACTACTTTAAAAACAACTTTGCGGTTTCGTTTATGCAGGACTACACTGCGATTCGCAATCGTCACCAGATCGGCATTGAGAATATGCTGTGGTCTACCGACTACCCCCACCACGGTAATGACTGGCCTTACAGCCGTAAGGTACTCGCCGAAATGCTGTACGGTTTGTCTGATTACGAGCGCTATATGTTGACCTGTGGCAATATGGTGCGCCTGTACAATCTCGACCAGACCTATGTTCCTCCAACAGCGTAACCAGGTAAAAACGTAGACCATGATTAAAGATAAAACAGCCATTGTTGGTATTGGCCAAACCGAGTTCAGTAAAGGACTTGCAGGCGACGAAGTAGAACTCGCCAGCGAAGCGATTCTCAACGCTCTCGACGATGCCGGTATTGATATTTCCGAAGTGGACGGCCTTGCCTCCTATACCCAGGAGGCGACCTCGGAAGTGGTATTGTCACAAAACATCGGTTTTGGTGATATTTCCTACTTCGGCCAGGTGGGTTATGGCGGCGGCGGTGGCCCCGGTGTGATCGGCCACATAGCCATGGCTGTTGCCACAGGTCAGTGCAAGGTTGGTGTCGCGTGGCGTTCGCGCAAACGCGCCTCTGGTGCAGCGCGACGTCCGTGGTCAAAAGGTGCCTCCATCCAGGAATCCATTGCTGTTAATCACACACGTCCGTTCGGCATGATTCGCCCGGTGGACGAGATTGCCATGCTCACTCAACGCTATATGCATGAGTACGGCGGTACCCGTGAGCATCTGTGTAATATCGCCATGGCCGTACGCAAGCATGCCAACAACAACCCGGATGCGATGATGCGCGAGAAACTTATGAGTCGCGATGACTATATGAATGCGCGCTGGATCTCCAAACCGCTGTGTCTGTTTGATAACTGTCTTGAAACTGATGGCGCTCTCGCTGCGGTAATTGTTTCTGCAGATCGCGCTAAAGATTGCCCACATACCCCGGCTTACATCCATGCGTTTGGCCAGGGTTTTCACCATCAGCATCAGGTGATGCAAAACTTTTTCTGCGCAGATCCGTTGAAAGGTCCAGCCTGGGTAACCGCGCGCAAGCTTTATGAACAATCCGATATCAAGGCCGCAGATATTGATGTCGCCCAGATTTACGATGCTTTTACACCGCTGATCCTGTTATCACTGGAAGGCTACGGTTTTTGTGAGCGCGGCGAAGCGGGCTCATTCACTGAAAACGGCAATCTTGAAGTAGGCGGCAAGTTACCAGTCAACACTTCCGGCGGCGGCTTGTCCGAAGCCTATGTACACGGCTTTAACCTGATTACCGAAGGCGTCAAACAACTGCGCGGCACATCACCGAATCAGGTTGAAAATGCTGAAACCTGCCTCGTTACCGCCGGTGAAGGCGTACCGACCGGCGCAATGATCTTACGCAAATAAGCAGCTTACGTTACTAACTGGAATCTTCCCATGAGTGAACAAGAACCCACCACCCTGTTACCTTTTATTGATGAGGTTAACGAACCGTTTTGGGCCGGCTGTCGCGAAGGTGTACTGCGCGTACAACAGTGTCCGGATACGAAGAAACTGATTTTTCCACCGCGTCCGGGCAACCCCTGGAGCCCACGTACCAAACCCACGTGGACCGAGGTCTCTGGCAGTGGCAAAATCTGGTCGTTTGTTGAACCCCACCCCCCTCTCATGCTCGACTTTACTGATCGCGCACCCTACACCGCAATTTGTGTAGAACTCGACGAAGATCCGTCGATTCGCCTGATTGGCAACCTGCTCAAGGATGAAAATGGCGACATTAATGATTTCAGCTATGATGAAATAGAGATTGGCACACCGGTAAAAGTCATTTTTCGCAAAATGAGCGATGAAATTACTCTGCCCCTCTGGGTTAAACAATAACGTTAATACTTTTTCTTTAGAGCGGCCACAATTCTGGCCGCTATCTTTATCTTTTCTTCAAAACCCGCAACCAATCCGCTACCATGGCGTTCTCACGATAGAAACACCTTAAAATAACGATTGCACCATGAAGAATGTTATCGCCACACTGATTGGCTTTGTGCTCGCACTACTGATTGGCGAAGCAACACTGCGTGTGGCTGGCTTTGAATACACCCTGTACCCCAGCAAACTGCAATTTGGCTGGCCGACACCGGAAACACTCGAATGGCGCTATAAGGTTGACCCCTACCTGTTATGGACACAGAAAAAATACGAAAAGAAAATTAGCAAGGCACAGAAAAAGCCCGTTGATTTCGTCTTCATGGGGGGGTCCTGTACAGAAATCGGCACCTTTGATGAACGTCTGCAAGGCCTGTTTGAACAACAAAATCAGCCCATGCACTATGTAAACCTCGGTGTGGGCGGCTGGAGCAGTTTACAAGGCCGGCGACAGTTTGAGCGTGACGTAGTCAAAATCAAGCCAACTTACGCCGTTATCTATTTTGGCTGGAACGATCACTGGCTAAGCTTTGGCCTTGCCGACAAGGACATGGGTACCTATTACGAAGAGTTCACTGTGATCCCCGAAGTGAGCAATTTGCGACTGGCACAAATGTTTAACTACCTCTATGTCGGCAAACAACGCAAAAATTCTGTTGCACCTAACCGCGTTCCCGAAGAAGACTATTACGACAATTTGAGCCACATGATTACACTGGCGCGTGAAAACGGTATTACACCGGTGTTGGTAACAGCACCGAGTTCACATCGCGAAGGTGCCGAACCGGTTTATCTCAAGGCACGACACCTTAAAGATCTAAAAGAACTGGTGCCACTACACCGTCGTTACGTGGAGATTACGCGCCAGGTCGCCGAAGATCACAATGTGCTGCTCGTTGATCTTTATGAACATTTTTATGCGCAGCCACAACAGGAACTGGAACAACAGCTTATCCACGCCGATGGCATTCACCTGCGTGAGCCAGGCAGTCAGCTGGTAGCAGAGTTGTTATTTGAAGCACTGAACGCTAATACGCAATAGTATTATTTCACGACATCCAGTCGGTAGTGACAACGCAGCTCACCCATTGGGCCAATATCAACAATATAGTTAGCTGTTTGTTTTTCACTAAAACCTTTTATCACAGCCTTTCCGAAATGCTCGGGGTCGAGATATAAATAGGCAAAGCCCAGTACAACTCCTTCAGCATCGAGCACATACCAGGAGTTTCGTTGCAGCGCTATCGAAATAAAACTGTATTGTGATGTATCCAGCGGCACCGCAAACTCGCCGCCTTCATCGATCTCAAAATAATTTACTTCACCCGGATTATGAGGACAGTTATTGGCCAAATTTTCCAGATGATGTTTTACCATTGTCTCGCCCACCGCATAAATATCAGCATGGGGCGGCTTACCACTCTTCTTGTTAACATAATAGGCATAACCATTACTACGCAAAAAAGGGTCGTGTTTCGCGACTCTGTCTTGCGGGTTCATAAATGTAATCAGGTCCGTTGCCGCGAGCTGGGTACGCTCATGGGTAAAAATATATGCATGACTATGAAATATCTTGTTGGAGAAACGCAACGGTGCCTTAAAAACAAAATACTGAATCAACAAAAATACAGCAAAGGAGTTGATCAGTATAAATACTTTCAACGCATCCCTTTTAAAACCAACCAATAATTCATTAACGAGAAAATAACCATGCAGGTTAATCGCCAGAATAAACAGAATAACGGTAGTTTGAATACGGGTTGCCCACCAATGATTCGGGGAAAAATTGACCCGCGCCAGCGCAAACAGGAACAACATGCCCAGCAAGAATAACGCAAGGTATAGAAAATAGTTACCTTTAACTGGCCCAGCTTTAATACTGACAAACAATGAGATTACCACCAGCACCAGCAAATACAGATTAAACCAGGCACCCACTGACGGCAGATAGTGATACAGCATGCCCGACAGAGATTTTATCCAGAAGGCAAAAACTGCCAGTGGTTTAAAAATCAGCATACTGAGCCCACGCCGGTGCAGCGACCCTTCCGATTCAAGTGCCGGCAGCAGACTGAATGCGATATAGAACACACTTAGCATAAACAGTACGCTCAGGATCACCGAGAGCGTCTGTCGTTTAAGTAAAGCGGCAAACACAAAGACGAACAACAATGCCAGCGCTCCACCGTGACTCAGATAAGCCAGCGTAAAAAATACACCACACAATGACAGGCACAAAGACGGGCGGCGCGCTGTCAGCGATTGCGCTTGAACAAAAAAGTAAATACTGAAACAGGAAAACACCGTGACAAGATCCCACTGGATGTTCGAGTTATAGAGGATATTGTCAACATTAGTAACATTGAAGAGCGCAGCAATCACCAGAGTGTTTAATAACAAGCGCTGTTGCCAGATCTGGCCGGCAATCACCCTGTTGAACAACCACAGTGTTGCCAACTTGCACAATATAGATACCGTCACAAGCAAGGTATTGGTGCCTGCAAACCATTGGTAATCCGCAAAAAATAACAGGCGCGGTACAAACAACCGATGAGCATTGTTATGCGCCCCGATCAGATCGTGAATCGTCAGCTGATTATTGAAGTACTTTTCCACATTGACCATATCCGGCCAATAATCGTTATACGGGCCTGGCCAATAGTTGGCTAACACCATAAAGAGAAACGTCAGCACAAAATAGCCACAGAGCAATAACAATAGCATCCCGGGCAGGTACTGCACTGATCGATTGCGGTTATAACTTGTCTGCGCCACTTGTTTTACTATTCTCAGTAGTCCTGACTTATCACTTATGAAACTGTCAGTACAGCCCGCTAGTGATATCCCCCTATATTGATAGCGCTACAACATAGCATAATTGAACGCCTTACACGACAAACTGCGCAAACACCTGTGCGGGTCGTTTATAATGCTGAATATTTCGCTATACGCCAACACGGGAGAACATACCATGAAAGCGCTGGTCATCGGCAACCAACCCTTCAAGCTTGCGATTACCAAGTTGTTATCCCTGCTGACACCCAAAGCATTTGTCGGCAAACATTCTCCCCTGCAGCTGGAAACCATCGCCGACCCCGCACTGCCCGCTGAAGACTGGGTCGTTGCCGACACCCAGGTATGCGGCCTGTGCGGCAGCGACTATAAACAGGTGTTTATGAATGGCCGTCTCGACAATCCGATGACGGCAATGATTTCCTGGCCCCAGGTACTCGGTCACGAAGTTGTCGGTGTAGTCAGTCAGGTGGGCACCGCAGTCAAACAGCGCAAGGTCGGCGAACGCGTACTGCTCAACCCCTGGCTGTCCTGCGAGACGCGCGGTCTTGAACCCTGTGAGTTTTGCCAGCAGGGAAAACTCGCACAGTGTCTGAACTTTGGCAAAGGCAATATTGAGCGCGGCATCCACCACGGTAATAGCGCTACAGCAACCGGCGGTTTCGCCCAACGTGTGCCTGCCCATGAATCCCAATGGTTTCCTATTCCCGATGACATTAGCAACGAAGAGGCCGTGCTCGCCGATCCATTTTCGGTTTCGTTTCACGCCATTTTAAAAGCACCGCCCAAGGAAAACAGCACGGTACTTGTTTACGGCTGCGGTACCCTCGGCCTACTCGCGATTGCAATCCTGCGCAAGATGCATCCAACGGTAAAAATCCTCGCAGTAGCACGCTATGATCATCAGGCCGAGCTCGCTGAGCAGTTTGGTGCCCATAAAGTTTTCAAACACAAACCCACCAAAGCGATTGTGATGGGCATTGCCCATGAAACCAACTCGGAGCTCAACACACCGTGGATGGGCTTACCGATGTTAAACGGTGGTGTAGATGTAGTTTACGATACCGTATCTTCTGCAGAGACCATGGAGGTCGATTTGCGTGTTACCAAATCGTTGGGTTCTGTGGTTATTATCGGCGTAGAACCTTCAAAACGCTTTGAGTGGACACCGCTGTATTTCAAGGAAATCAGCATCATTGGCTCGAACGGCTTCGGCATTGAGGAATACGAAGGCAAGCGGCAACACGCGATGGAATGGTATTTTGAATTTATTCAGCAAAAACAGCTCGATGTTACGCCGATTATTACGCATCAGTATGCAATGCATAACTACCAGTCAGCATTTATGACCTGTTATGACCAGGGAAAAAATAGCGCGGTAAAAGTTTTATTTAACCACTTTTAAATAACTCACTGACAGGTATTAGCGATGTTTATCGATAGCAAACCTGAAAAATCCTATGCCTGGTTTATTCGCCCTTTTTTCTGGAAGCAAAAGCACAAATACGGTCAGGTACTGATACCCGGAAAAATCTGGGGACGCGTACCTAAATTGTTTGCCGCGGTCGCACTGCTCTACGGCGCGCTGGATCGCAAGAAATCGCCTCTTCAACCGATGTTGCGCTCTCTTGTAACGGTACGTGTATCGCAAATCAACCACTGCGCTTTCTGCGTCGATATCAATTCCATGACACTTGCAAAACGCTGTGATTCAGAAGACAAACTGCTACAGCTCGAACAATGGCGCGATGCAGATTGTTACAGTGCGATGGAACGAGCTGTACTCGAATATACAGAAGCCATCACCTATAGTGACCGGGAAGTAACTGCGGAATTAATGGGTGCCGTCAAACAATACTTTGATGACGATGCTGTCGTCGAACTTACCGGCCTGATTGCGTTCCAGAATCTTTCCAGTAAATTTAATGCCGCACTGGATATTCCGGCGCAGGGATTTTGTCAGGTTAATTCCTGACTGCCACAAATAGCAGACGGTTCTGTGGCAGACAGGAATTCATCTCTGCTTACATCACTCTTGCTTGACGCAAGTACAACCTATCGCAATCGGTTGAGGAAGCTGCGGTGGTATGGTGGTGCGTATTCTGCGCAGCTTACACGCTTCATCTGCCTTGCAATTATCTCCACCGGTACACTCAAGTGCTTTTAGCACCTGGAAGCGCTCACCTTCTCTGTACGATGCGCGCGGTTTGATACGGCAAATATCCGCCTCGGGTAACTCGGGAATTTCAATACTTCCCACCCCACCGTCTTCAGGATTATCCGGCGGTGCCTGCACACAGATACAGCGACCATCATCCGGCGCATAACAAATAAAACCCGGGCGCTGCGGGCACATCACACCAAAGTTCCAACCGAAATCCGTAAAACCAACACCGTCTTTCTGCACCACAGGCACGATTTCCTGGCGCGTCATCGCAAGGCAAGTATCCGCAGCCAAAGGCTCTTCAGCAAATGGCACAGAGCGCAGTTCTTCAAGCATATCTTCCGAAACATGGATCGGAATTTGCGATTGTGGCAATGGCAGCTGCGCTGTATCGGCAACGCCTTTCATCTCACTACTCATATCACCACCGGGCATATCGCCCTCCATCTCGCTACTGGTAGTGGTACACGCTGTGAGTAAATAAGAACAATAGAATAAAACAACAAACGTAACTTTACGTAACATAACACTCTCCCTGTTAATTTCCCTGTCTGAATCATTAATTACCAGTCGGGCTGGTGATGACTAAACTAGCACATTACTAAAACCATGCAAAACTCTTATATGAAAAAGCCCCCTGAAAAAAAAGCGGCTACCCATGGCAGCCGCTTTCTATTACTTCTGATTACCTCAGATTAACTATGGGCAATTACCACTTGCCCAGGTCACCTGCGTATTATCATAGCTTTGAGCCTTGAGTGCAGCATGAGTCGTACAATCACCATCTTTATCTTTAAAGTACTCAACTTTGTCATTGTAGTGATCGTGATCAATGATCCATAACTGCTGTGACGTCCCGCTAAATGTGATTTTCAAATCATCACTATCGGTATCCACATCGTCATCATCCGTGCTGTTGCCATTTGGCCCGGTTGCCGGCGCATCTAGTTCAGCAAAGGTTAATGCGGATGAATCGTGATCATCAAACACAACAATATCCTCAGTCCCTGTTGCACAGCTATACCAGTTACACAAATCGTGTATCACATCTGTATCACTACTATTGTCATCAATGACGTAAGTATCACTGTCACGCTGCCCCACAAGCACATCATCACCACTACCACCTACCAGATGATCTGTTCCCTGCTGACCGTAAACAACATCATCTCCGGCACCCGCATCAACAAAATCAGACTCCCCCCAGGCCGTAATCGTATCTGCGCCTGATGTACTTAAGTCCCGCAGTAGTCGGTTGCGCATACAGCCTGCCTCTTCTCCAGTGCGGCCAGCATCGTAGTCATAGCGAGGATCATCATATACACCATCATTATCCTCATCCGAATCAGCACACTTACCGTCCCACACATCTGATGAGTCGACAAAGGTAAAGTCCAGCAATACTTGAGGATTAAAAATACCAAAATAGTCATCAATCGTTGTGGTGGATGATGTACCTCCAACCGTTACAGTAACCACCAGGTCTACCGGGTTTGGAGTACCGGACAGCCCAAATTTAACATCGGATGTGGCAACGCCTGTCTGAAACTCGATCTGATCCCGATTACTGCCAGACGGCGTTGTATAATCCAGATTGCTAATCGTATTTGTGCCTGAATCTTCATCCAGTTGATAGATATCCAGGCCCGTACCACCATCCATATAGTCGGTTCCAGCATCCGGCCTCAAAGTATCAGCACCGCTATCACCAAACAGCAAGTCATCTCCGGAGCCACCCCACAGTGTATCGCCATCACCTTCACCAAATAAGTGATCCTCTCCATCATAACCGACGATAAAATCATTACCATCGCGACCAAAAATTTGTTGATCGGAATCCGTATTGGGTCCACGCAAGTCTTCACCTCCAACTGGATTTGTATCCGGATGAGGTGTTGTACCCGCATCTGCACTACTCGTGCCAACACAATCAGTTGCTGAATCCCCCTCACAATTACCGGAACTACTTCCCGCCGTAGCTATAGCCAACCGGGCCAGATCATCTTTTGCGAGCCAGTCATCATCGCTATCACCCAAAGCCGCCTCTGAATCATGGCTACCATCAATAAAATCAATGCCCTTAAAACCTGCATAGGGGCTTATCTGATCAATAGCAAAAAAACCTTCTATCGTAATAGTATTATCATCAAAGTAACCATCATCATCGGTATCAAGCTGGATTAACAAATCATAGGAAGGGTTTGCAGGGGTGCTGCTTTTACGCTCAAAGGACACCTCTGCAAACGACAAACAGGTTGCATCAGTATGCGTGGATGGATAGCCCGGGCATTCAAATCGCAACACATCCTGCGAACCATCATGCACAACAACAAGCGTATCATTACCATCTCCAATGCCATAATAAATCATATCATCACCACTTCTATCTGCAGCGGCAGGCAGTGTCTCATTAGCACTGGTGCTTTCTATGATATCTGATCTGAAATCATTAGGGTCAAACCAGTATGTATCTATTTCAACGCTATTCACAATACCATCCCCATCCGAATCGTTATGCTGAGAGACTATATTCGGATTGGGACAGGGCGCCGTCCCTGCACAATACAAGCCGGACTCAGCTACAGTACCCAGAGAGTCATCAGTATCATCCGAATCACATACTGCCCCAATACCATCCTGGTCAAAATCTTTCTGTATCTCATTAACATCATCCTTGCAGTTATCACATACATCACCAACACCATCACCATCGGTATCAGTTTGATCCGGGTTGTACCATAATGGGCAGTTATCAGTTTCACCCAATGTATAATCTACTGCATACCCTGTCAGACCGGTATCATCAACTTCGGTTGCATTGTAATGCAGCACCGGTATTGCTGTGCTTGATGAAGCCATCACATAGTTATCATAACCATCGTTATCAAAATCATTTTCATAGAGATCAACACCACTCGTCGTATCGTCCGGGTCGATCAACTCGTCAAACAATGCCAGAGCAGGCTTTGCCTTCCAGGCAAACTGTTTATGACGCAGCAGCCCCAGATCTGTATCCTCACAGGCATCTTCAGCTATCTGGGAAAAGAACTTGCTCGCAAAGTTATTGTAGAAGTCCGCATCGTTCCCGGTACTATCACCCGCACATACTATCGCATCACGACCAATCGAGTTGGTATAAAACAGTATTCCCTCTTCAGCGTTAGCGCCAACATCATCTCCTGAATCATAATCTTCGATTGCCTTATCCAGATCTCTTAATATATAGCGAATAAAAGCAAACTGCTCAGCTTCAGAAATTTCCCATTCTTCATAACCATCATTGAAGGGCTCCGTTTCATAGTAGGCATTAGCTCGAGACAACCAGCCTCCCTCATGAAACGCCATATCCATAATCAGGTTCGCTGAATTTTCCGCATACGACCTATCATCAAAGTACTTTAAAAAACCCATTTCGATATTCGGTGCGGTAGAATTCCATGCGGTACTACTATTTTCATCATCGACAAACCATTTTTCCAGCTGCCCTGTATTAGTATCGGTAATAACAAAGGGCTGAGAACTACTATTGTCACTCAAATTCCAATCGCTATTACTTTCTCTATTAGATTCAGTCCCCCAGCCTCGCGCATAGAGACTCACCGAAAGATAATCAAAACTGGCACAGTTTGACAATTCACCATTATCCGATGACGAATTGTAATACTGGCAGTCATACATATTGTATAGACCGGGGCGCATATACCAATGTTTCATTGCCACACCCGCAATATGTGCCGATTTCTTTACATGACTATGTTCATCTGCAACCGCCTTCATCATCGCACCGTATTGCAGAAAAGCACCTTCATCAGCACTTATACGCCCACCATCAGGTCCTGAGTCAACAAAACTAATCTCTCGAATTTCATTCATTGGATCAAAGTAATCAACATCAAGGTATCCTACAAGAAAATCTGACATTCTTGCTGTTGCACGCTGTACATAATTGCCTTCCGTTGTACCAGCGCTATAGCTTGCATAGGGATCCAGATATCTGTACTCCTCATCAGCATCGGCATCATCGTCAAAACCAGGCCAGGCATCCCAGTAGGGAAACAAACATCCGTCCTCATAACCTTCCCCATCACCACTCACATCAATTGATACTAAAGGAAACTCCATATCGAAGCTAACCATATCATCTATACGCTTATATTCTTCTTCAGTAAGGTTCTCCAGATCATTAGTTTTAATTACATTCTCAATCTCTCCCTGAGTAAGATCCTCGCAGGCTGTTACGCCAGCCCCTGTATCCCGATAGATTTTGGCAATCTGTATTGGCCAAGTCTCCCTGTCTACATTCAAGTACGGCAAAACTGCTTTACTGCCTTTATACCCCAGTGTTATACCTTCAAGAATCAGCAAAACCTCACCATCTGTATGCATTGCTTTAAACTCGGTAATTTGATCTTTTATGGTTTCAATTTTATCAAACCAGGCACGACCATCCGCACTACCACCTTTCACATCACTGACTTGCAACTGACACTCATACTTCTCCCAACGATCCTGTTTATCTTTACAATCCTCGGGATGTGTATTCGTCCCGGATTCATCGTTCAAATCATCTTCTTCTATTAGAAAGATTTCCCAGGGTATGACGGCAGGATTAAACTCCTCAAAAAGATGTGTTGTATCCGGCAGCCAAACCACCATCAGGTTTGAATGAGTCATCGCAAAGGTATTTGTACCATTGATATATTCAGTATCAGTAATCGCACCACTAATATCTCGAAACAGATTCCAATGACTGCGAATTTCTGAATAAGTACCACTACCGCCGGAGATGGTTTCATCTCCATAGGTTGTCCAGATAGCCACTTTGGGAGCAGTAGCTCCTTGACCCATAGCCACACTGGCCCAGATAAAACCCAATAAGAAACAACAGAATCGCGAAACAGTTAACTTGTTCATAGTAGCTCTCCTTAAACGTCCAGGTTAAGTTTTTTACAGACATACAAAGGCAAGACATCACATAAGTGTATGCATATCTGAATCTGGTGAAGATTTAAACTTCCAGTGCGAAATCCCTCGACCTTTTCAATACTTATTGTTACTGGTCACTACGCGAGTGTGCAGCATGGAAGGGAGAAAAATTCTAACACGGACATCCGATCGTTCCGCGATACAAGTCACAAAAGCAACAAGCGTATAGATTTATAAAAGGTGTAACCTTCTTAAATTTAAGTTTTTATAGACGTTTTTTTGATACTTCCACTAACCTGGAACTAACGATTCTCTTCCAGTATTTTCTTCCAGCGAAATGGCGACTTGATTTGATCCCAAAAACCCATTGGAAAGTTTGGTAATCCTGCCATACCAATATCACGCGGCGGTTCGCGATCCTTTGGCAGGAAGCGTGTGCCAAAAACAATATCCCAAATAATAAAATTACCGCCGTAGTTGCTATTGGATTCTTCTATCGTTCTTGAGTGATGCCAACGATGTAATTCCGCCATGGAAAACACCCAGTTAAGAAAGCCGATTTTGATTTGCACATTGCAATGCTGGAACACACCGTGCACACCGGATAGCACCACACCCAATGTCATAATCGACATATCCGCACCGAGCATTGCCGCAGGCATCAGGCGACCAATATTGCCAACGAGAAAATCGACCGGGTGAAAACGCAGCGCATTAAGCCAGTAAAGGCGCGGCGCACTATGATGTACTGCATGGAAACGCCACAGCCACGGAATCTCGTGCATCGCACGGTGCCACCAGTACTCGACAAACTCACCAAGCATCATTGCAAGCAAAACCTGGGCCGACCAGTGCCAGTGCACCGGCCAGATCATATCTCCCGCACCAAAGCGCTGGCCGAGTTCCGCTGCAATCACAACACACAGCGCGAGTATAAACGGCTCTACAATACGCAGGATAATGCCATTGCCAATGAAATAGCCCGCATCAACTTGCAGATCTCCCGATTCATTACTGTTCCACTCGCGGTGATAGGGCCACAGGTATTGCGCGGCGGTTACAATCGCGAACACGGAAAACATTACTGAGCCGATTGCCACCGGCTCGGAAATGCCGTTATCCATCATAAGCCAGGTAGCTAACAGTGCAGCAATCATCGTAAACGGGAACAAGCCCGCCTGGATAATCATCGGTGCCGGTTTTTCATTCATGGTTTATTCACCTGTAACCTTTCCACCTTTTTATAAACTTTTCACACAAAAAAGCCGGGCAATGCCCGGCTTGTTGCTCTAGCCCATGTTCACCACAATATGGCGTGTCGATCCGCCTTTAAACATATTGCCGAGCGCGTCGATAACACCGTCGAGGTTAATTTCCTCATTAATGGTTTCCATCGCAGCGATTGAGGCTGCCTGCGCCATTTTGTCCCACGCAGCTTTTTTCGCATCGAGTGAAATTTCCACAGAGTCCACACCGAGCAAGTTAACGTTGCGCAGAATGTGCGGAAATACCGAGCCAGGGAAGCTCGGGTTTTCAACCAGACCACAGCAAGCCACACTGCCGCTGTGTTTCACTGACTTGATTGCATTGGACAGCGTATTGCCACCCGCCACATCGATCGCACCGGCGTAGAGATCTTTTAACATTGGGCGCTTGTTTTCCTCGGACAACTCGGCGCGATCAATCACTTCGCTCGCACCGATGCTTTTCAGGTAATCCGCCTGGTCCGCCTTGCCGGAACTCGCCACTACGTCATAGCCGGCATTTGCGAGCAGTGCCACTGCAATGCTCCCGACACCACCGGTCGCCCCGGTTACGAGAACCGGCCCCTGGGATTTATCGAGGCCCATTTGCTCCAGCTTGTCGATACACAATTGTGCCGTCAGACCTGCGGTACCAAATTGCATGCTTTGCTTGAGGCTCATACCCGCGGGCAATTTGATCACCCAGTTGGCCGGCACACGAATATACTGACCCAGACCACCGGCGGTGTTCATACCGAGGTCATAACCGGTCACAACCACTTCATCGCCCGCAGCAAAGTCACCACTGGCAGATTCTTCCACGGTACCCGCCGCATCAATACCCGGCTGGTGTGGAAAATTGCGGGTTACCCCCTTGTTGCCGTTCGCCGACATCGCATCCTTGAAGTTCAGCGATGACCAGGCCACTTTTACCAGTACCTCGCCCTCCGGCAGATCATCGGTGGAACGCTCCACAATACTCTGCTGGAATTTTTTCTCTTCCACTTCCTCGATAAATAGTGCCCTGTATGTGCTCATGTTTTACTCCTACCAGTTTATGTCGTTAAATCAATATCTTAGGCTGCTTGAAACGATACCGTCTTAAAACTATACCACCGGTACTGTACACCCCCCGCTATGCGGCTGCGTTTTCAAGACAACTGTCTTGGGATAGGATTCTAATCCACGCTCAATTGCTCGCCAAGCCATATTTACCGCAACCGATAAACCGTGCCGACGCTTCCCTGCGCCTCCTTAATCAGAGTTGATTAGATCGGAAATTGGTGCAAAATGAATACATCTGATACGCATCGACTTATCCATGAATCAACCGGCCCGCAAACTATCCGCTGATACCACGCTCACCATCGCCGGGCTGGCAGGGGCATTTGCGCTGCTCGCCGGCCTGTTCTATTACCTGTCTACAACAAGCTCCCGGGATTCAGGAACTATAGGTAGTGCAGACAACGCAGCATCACAGCCATCCGGTTACACTGTCTATCGCTATCAGGATGCGGAGGGGGTTTGGCATTTCACTTCCGAAAAGCCCACAGATGCCCAACAAACAGCCCGCGTTGAAACCATCACCGTCGCCGAGCCGATGACGATTCAAATGGACAAGCCAACAGGTCTTAGCGAACCCGTTGCGGCAGCCCCGTCAAAACCTCGAGTGGTTATTATTGGCAGCAAGAAAAACAAACAAGCCGATGGCAGCAGTGATGACCCCGCTGCCGATATCTCCCGCCAGATGCGTGCCCTTGAGGATCGTTTCAACGCTATACCACAGTAATAACCTTAAAAATCAAACGCTTATAAACCTGACACCTGCCTTAAATACGCCGTGCGATAGCGTCCCAAACCCGCTATAATCAGCGCCATATAACGGGCAACAGCAAAAATTACAGCCCGGCTTTAGCGTAAGTACATGGATCACACAGGAAGAACATTTGCTGCATAAATGAATTTAATGCTGGTATGAAGACAATATGAGGTCACAAGCCATGTTCAGGAAATTATCGGTTGTTTTGTGTTTGTTTATTTTTGCACAGGTACAAGCCGCACCACCCGCAGGCATTAACTATCAGGGCCGCCTGCTCGACGATAACGGTGTGCCAATCACTGCCGCGGATTTGACGTTTACCGTTCGCATCTACGACCAAGCCTATAACGGCACACTGCTTTTTTATGAAACACATGCTGTTGATATCAACGACGGTGTGTACAGCTTTGTGATCGGCGATGGCGATGCACCCAATATGGGGGTGCTCAACACCTCCCTGTTCGCTGACGGCAGTCGCTGGCTCGAAATTGTGGTTGAAGGTGAAACCTTGAGTCCGCGCCACGAGTTCCTCAGCTCACCGTTTTCCCTCCAAGCCGACAAGGCAGAAACCGCGGACGATGCGATAATGCTTGGCGGCAAAGCCGCTTCCGCCTATCAGGATCGCATCAATGGTACCTGTGCCGATGGCCAGGCGATTCAATCCATTGCTGCCGATGGCTCAGTGATCTGTGAAGAGGCACTCGATGGTCAATCTTGCTGGGACCTCAATTACAACAGCGTTTGCGATCTGCTTATCGAAGATACCAATCTTGATGGCGCCTGCAATGTCTCGGATTGTCAGGGCCCGCAAGGTGAAACCGGAGCTGCTGGCGCTACCGGACCACAGGGGCAAACCGGTGCTACCGGACCGCAGGGCCCAACAGGCTCTACCGGAGCAACAGGTGCAACAGGCCCTCGGGGGCCGACCGGACCAACAGGTCCCGCCGGGTCTTTTGTTTCTTATAGCAGAGATTATGTGCTCGCCCAGGATTGCTCCCAGGAACAGCCACCTGCGGGTCGGGAGTACGCCGAATACTGGAGCTGCAGCCTGCTCGCCATCTGTGAGAACGGCGGCTTTGCGGTTTCCGGTGGCAGCTTTAACAATATGGACCCGGTTAAGGATGGTTTTGAATACCTGCCCGAAACCGGCCACGCCGAGTTCATCGACGGCAAGCTAATCTACTGGTACAACAATGTGAATATTGGTGCGTTCCAGTCCAAGCGCATTGACGATATGATCATTCGCAGCGTGGTTTACTGTAACGACTAGTTTATAGATAGCACTGATTAAAAAGCAGTTAATCACAGAAAGGCGAGTCTGATCAGGCTCGTCTTTTTTATTTGGCTTATTTTATAACTTACTTTTAATACCAATAAACGCTCCAAGAAATCGTCTACTGGAAAAACGCTAGGTGGCACATGAAATTTTTAACAATAATTCTTTTAGTAGTTATTTCATCCACATTACATGCAAACGAGATAAAAATTACATTTTCTGAAAAACCAACCATTTACATTTTTTATCCGGAAGAACTACATGGACTAAGCTTGTATATATCTCCGGATGGGAGCGCCACATGGGTAGGAAAGACAGATATCTTCCTAGACAGCAATGGAAACATTGATTGGGAAAGATTTCATATCGAAGCCAAAGATAATCAACTAAAAGCGCAATATAATAAAGATACTTACTCAACCATATTGAATATATGCATTAACATAATTGAAACACATGAAATAACTGATGAACAATTAACTGGCCCTGGATACCAATCTTTCACTATTTCTTTAGGAGGAAATCCCGAACTTCAATATCGATTCTCCTCTATTGGCGATAAAGACTTTCCAGAAGATACGTTTGTCCTTACTGAATATTTAAGAACATTACTTCCATCAACAAAGAAACTTGAGGCAGAAACACCAGCCCACTAAGAAACAAGAGCAACCTTTTAACCTAAATAGATGATATTCAGTTTTTAAGTAAGGTACGCACCCAGCGTCTATTAGCAGACTAACGCCCTAATAAATCCAACTTAAAATGCTGACTAAAAATCTTATCGCGCCACGATGCAGGCAATAACGAAACTATTTTAAGAAAGCCCACCCCGCGCCCAAGTCGAATCGTTTTTGGCGGATCTGCCTGCAATACTTTTGCCACCAACTGCTTGGCAAAGTCTTCTGCCGGCGTCGGTTTATCCTGGGAAGCCATCGCACGTTTTTTAATTTGTTCACGCACCGGGTAATACAGTGAATCCGGTTCTTCATAGCGCGACAGTTCACTGTGCTGTGTGCCGGTGGCACCCACTTCTGAACGTACTGCGCCGGGTTGCACGACCACCACCTTGATACCAAACGGCGCGACTTCCATGCGCAGTGCTTCGGATAAAATATGCAAACCGGATTTACTCGCCGAATAGGCGCCGACAAACGGCGTGGTCACAAAGCCCACCACACTGCCAATATTCACAATGCAACCGCTGCCGCGTTTAGCCATTTCCGGCACCACCGCCTGACACACTGCCAGCTGACTGACCAGGTTGGTTTCCAGCACCTTACGCACCGCATCGAGCGGCATTTCTGCGAGCGGCCCAAACACACTGTGCCCGGCATTGTTTACAAGATAATCAATACACCCGGCTTCATTCACAATTTTGTTGACAGCATTTTTAATCGATACCGGGTCAGTAATATCAAGCTGTACGGTTTCAAAGCCGGCTTCTTGCAGGGCATCAATCGACTCACGACGACGCGCACTGGCAAACACACGCAGGCCGCGCGCCTTGAACGCATCAATTAACGCGCGACCGATACCCGAAGAGCAACCGGTCACCAGCACGACGCGTTTATTAATATGCTCCGTTTCGTGTTCAGACATTGGGTGCCGCCTTTCTTTCCGGAACATCGGAGCCAAGTAGTACTCCGATCCAGTGAGTTTCCTCACGCAATTCGAGTCCAACCTTGACACCCATGGTTAACGGCACTGATAACAGCATACCCACCGGGCCAAGTACCCAACCCCAGAATACCAACGAAAGAAACACCACCAGTGCCGACAGATTTAAACCCTTACCCATAAAGCGCGGCTCGAGAATATTGCCGACTATGGTATTCACTGCGACATAGCCGAGCGCAATAATCACCGCATCCCCCACCCCGAGTTGTACGAGCGCGAGTAACACGGCAGGGATCGCCGCAAGAATCGAACCGAGGGTGGGTACAAAATTCAGGAAAAACGCCAATACTGCCCATAGCAATGCATAGTCCAGACCAAAGAACAGCAACCAGAGATAGACAATGCCTCCAGTCAACAAACTGATGAGAGTTTTTAACGCCATATATTGATTGATATTGGTGATAAATCGATCCAACGTTGCTTCGGTGGTGTCCTGCTCCCCGGAGATCGCAAGTAGCTTATCCTTAAACACACTCATTTCAGCGAGAATAAACACCACGGTTAGCAAAATCAGAAAGCCGTTGGTCATCACATTACCCAGTGAGGCGAGTGTTTGTGCAGCAAGTTTCATCGCAATACCTGGATCGAAGGTGGTTTTCCAGATTTCATCAGGCACATCAATACCATAGCCGGAAAGGCGCGTGGCAAAATTGGCAACGATTAACTGCAGGCGCTGTTGATACTCCGGCACCTGTTCGGAAAAACCGTGCAGCGAGGTGCCGACAAGCCCTGCGACAAGAATGCCGGCACCGAGAATACCGACCACCACAATAAGCACCGCAATACCACCCGGCACCTTGCGCTGTGTTAACCAGGCCAGTGGCGGCGCGCAGATGACCGCGATAAACACAGATAAAAGAAAAGGCACGAGCACAGATTCCGCTGCCTTCAAGCCGGCAATAATCACAATAAATGCGGCGGCTGTAAGCATAAATCGGGCGACAATACCTTCAGAGACGATACCCTCAGAGACAATCCCTTCGTGAGACATCTCCTCATGAGACATTCCCTCATGGGACTTCCCCTCCTGACCAGCCTCATGGTTTTGCTCTGTTGTCATAACAGCCCTCGATTATCAAGCCCTCACCCGGAATCCCATCTTACCCGAACTCACCGCGCCATTGCAGCGCCAGACCAGATTATATTTCCATTTAATCTGGAAATACGCGAGAATGAGGCCAGCATTATCAACACCGCCAGCTACAATACCAATACAACACCAGCAACGAATGAAGAATAAACTCAACAATATCCAGGCTCTGCGCGCGTTTGCAGTGATGCTGGTTGTCGGGTTACACGCACTGGCGATTGAACTGAAATACAGCGAATTCGAAATTCTGTTACCGACATTTTTGCGCATCGGCATTTCCGGCGTCGACCTGTTTTTTATTATCAGCGGTTTCATTATGGTCACTGTTACCGGAAAACAGGCTGGCAAGAAATCACAGCACAGCCTCAGCGCAAAACACTTTCTCTATTTGCGCCTGAGTCGAATCTACCCACTATATTGGCTGGTTTGTGCGGCGATTCTCGCGGTCTATTTATTTAACAGCAATCTTGTAAGCCTGCCGGTTTTTAATGCCTCTTATGTGATTCAATCATTTCTGCTATTACCGCAACCCTATCTGCCACTACTCATGGTCGGCTGGTCACTGATCCACGAAGTTTATTTTTATCTGGTGTTTGCGCTGTTTCTGTTGGCACCGCGCAAGCATTTACTCAAACTGATTCTGCTCTGGCTGGTGATTGTGCTGATCGGCCAATATGCGATCAGTCATTATCGGGAATTATTCAACCAGATCACCCGACTGATATTCAGCCCGATCACGATTGAGTTTATTGCCGGCTGTTTACTCGCGATGTATATGAGCAGCGAATACAAACAACAGAATAAACACCTTAAAACCCTACTGCCTTTTTTATTAACTGTCACCATCTGGGGCGCCATTACCTGGGGGTTATTGAATATTTATACGGCTATTTTCAACAATATACAGTCAGGCCACAGTATCGCCTCAAAGGAAAATCTTATTGCGCTAATGGAGCTACTAATTTTTATTGTGCTTATCACCTGCATGTACCATGAAAACAAGCAGCGCTTTAACCAATACCCGCTGGCCAAATCATCGGTGCTCGCCGGCTTTTTTCTGTTGATTGTGATCTGGAACCGCTACTCATTTAATACAACGGAAATCGATATCGAAGGTTGGTCGCGGGTTTATCTGTTCACTCCTCCCTATCTCTTGATGATCTATGGTGCGGTTGCAATGGAGCGCAATAATAGTAATAGTATTGCACCCGCCTGGGCGATTCGTATTGGCGATATCTCCTATTCTGTCTACCTCACTCACATTCTGATTCTCTCAGCACTGGG
Source organism: Pseudomonadales bacterium (assembly GCA_028280345.1). Classification (GTDB taxonomy): domain Bacteria; phylum Pseudomonadota; class Gammaproteobacteria; order Pseudomonadales; family UBA7239; genus JANQLY01. The sequence continues at coordinate 22,664 of JANQLY010000014.1, forward strand.
GCATATCTGGACCCTGTTTTCACAGCCCGGCTACTGGGACAATATACTGATGATTGTTATTATGCTCATCGCGGTACTGGTTGGCGGCCAGTTATCCTACAAACTGGCTGAAAGACCTCTGCTAAAACTCAGTCACCGTTTTGGCGACCGCTTCAAATCATAATGTCCCACAACTATCATTAGCGAACAGGTTTTAAGGTAAACAGCATGATTGAAAAACCCATTGACGGGGCTTCCTATTTTCTACGCGGCGCACAACTCATTGCCCGACCCGGCCTGCGCCTGTTTGTCATTATTCCGTTTCTTATCAATTTGCTGATCTACTCTGTGCTCAGCTATTGGGCGATTGAACAGTTTGCTGTTTTTATGGATTATCTGTTTGGCATGCTGCCAGATTGGGAATGGTTAAAAACCCTCGCCAAGTGGCTGCTTTCGATTTTGTTCGGGCTGTTTCTGCTAATCACAATGGGTTACACCTTTACCCTTGTCGCCAACCTGATTGCAGCGCCCTTTAATGGCTATCTCGCCGAAAAAGTCGAGATTCTGCTAACCGGCAAGGAACCACCGCCAGAAGGCCTGGTTGCCATGACCTTTCGCACTATTGGCCGGGAATTGCGCAAGTGGATGTACTTTTTTCCGCGCCTGCTTGGCATCCTGTTTATTTGCTTTATTCTCTATTTTATTCCGCTGTTGAACCTGTTGATTCCGGTGATTATGTTTATCTGGGGTGCGTGGTGCATGAATATTCAATATATCGACTACCCTATAGACAACCATCAGCTGCCTTTTGAAAAACTTAAACAGGAAGTTTCAAAGCATAAACATATGAGCCTGGGCTTTGGCAGCGTGGTGATGCTCGCCGCATCGATCCCGATTGTAAATTTCTTTGTCATGCCGGTCGCTGTTGCAGGTGCAACTGCGTTGTGGATTGAAAAGATACGCGAAGAGGAAGATAACGGGGAAGATGAACAACAAAAAGCGCTTAACTGATTTCCTCAAGTAGCGCTTCCGGTGTTTGCTCACACTCAAGTTTACGGCCTAACATGGCCTCGATTTCCGGTAACAAAAAGCCATCATCTTCGCAGGCAAAACTGATCGATTGCCCGGAAGCGCCGGCACGACCAGTGCGCCCGATACGATGTACATAATCTTCCGGGTCTTCGGGCAGGGTATAGTTAACCACATGGCTAATACCATCAATATGGATACCCCGACCCGCAACATCGGTCGCCACCAGCACTTTTAAATCACCCTGCTTGAAACGCTCAAGTGTTTTTACCCGCTTCTGCTGTGGCACATCACCGGACAGAATACCGCAGCGCACACCTTTTTTGCGCAGCTTTTCAAACAAGTCCCGCGTGGTATCGCGGCGATTGGCAAACACAATCGCACTCTCAACCGTTTCACCGGTGAGAATATTAAACAGTACGGTAAATTTTTCTTCAGTGGTGGTGAGAAAGACGCGTTGCTCCACCGTGTCCGTGGCGACACTTTCCGGTTCAATCTCTATCTTGATCGGCTCAAATGTCCACTGCTCTGACAAACGTAAAACATCATCACTGAAAGTAGCGCTAAACAACAGGGTCTGGCGACAATCTTTCTTCGGTGTCGCTCTGACAATACGCCGCACCTGAGGAATAAAACCCATATCGAGCATGCGGTCCGCTTCATCAATCACGAGGCATTCCACTTCATCGAGAAACACATCGCGACTATCAAGAAAATCCAGCAGGCGCCCGGGGGTTGCCACAAGAATATCCACGAGGGCATTGTGCAGACGGTCACGCTGTTTCTGGTGATCCATACCACCCACGAGGGAGTGCACCTGAAGATCGCAATATTTTGTTAACTGACGGGCATCATCGGCGATTTGCATCACCAGTTCGCGGGTCGGCGCAATAATCAATGCGCGGGCTTCACCCGCATAGCGCTCATCTTCAATCGGGCGAGTCAGCAATTCATTGATAATCGAAATTAAAAACGCAGCGGTTTTACCCGTACCCGTCTGGGCCTTGCCCACCACATCGTAACCAGCGAGGGTATAAGGTAACGAACGCGCCTGAATCGGAGAGCAGTACTCAAAGCCCAGATCCGCAATTGCACGCATCAACGGCAGAGGCAAATCAAAATCGTGGAAGCGTTTTTTGCCATCCTGTTCAGCTACCTGAAACTCGGATAATTGCCACTCAGTGGCATCTGCTGTGGATGAATCTGGTACTGACTGACCGTTTTTTTTGAACATACTTGCTTATGCTTACTGCTAATGGAGCACCCTTTATAAGGTTAACCCCTTAATGATAACTGGCAGGACTGACAACATTACCCCACCCCACCGAAAATACCTATTTGTAAAGTACCTACTCATACCGAATTCACCACCTCCCTGTAAACCGGTTTGCGTTACAGATACCGGATTTTCCCGTAAAATAGCCGCTTATAGTAAAGCAAAACCGGGATTCTGTCAGCAGACATTGCTTTCTGCACTGATATAACAGGTAATATGAAGAAATACTTCTCTTATCTCTTTATTGCATTAATTTCCGCCAGCCTCGGCTGGTTGGCGCGAGGTTATCTTGTGTCAATACCGCCTGTCGAGACCCCTCCGACTGAAAACTACAGCCTGCTATTTCCGCCGCAAATGGCAGTAGAGGCCCCTGCTACAGATCATAGACCCACGACTAGCACTCAACCTGATAAACAACAACTGCAACAATGGCTTGAACAAGGTGATTACGAGAATGCCGTGCAACTGTATGTACAGGCCTATACCGTCGGCAATGACAATGACGCCATTGCACTTAGAAATATTATCCTCATCTATCTGAGCAATGAACTGTCAACACAGAACTTCAATAACGTTATCGCTCTTGCCGACATCTATTTGCGTGCTTTTTTTGATGATTTTGATGTATTGCTCGTAAAAGCTGATGCACTGACCCAGCAGGGAAAACTACAGGCCGCTGTTTTTACCTTTTACGACGCACTGGACACTTATCCCGCGATTGAAATTGATAAAGAGATTCGCCAACACGTCCACGAGCTGGTATTACAGGAAGACAAAAAATTACGCCAGCGACACGATCTGCAAACCCTGAGTGATTTTTATCAGCAGCTACTATTACGTGAAAGCAATTATGTCCCCTACTTTCTGTACTATGCAGACACTTTGATCAATCTCAAACACTATGCGAGTGCCAGAGAGCAATTACTCAATGTCAGACACCATGAACAGTTTGCCGAAATCAGTAAAAAAATGCTGCACTATATCGAGGTACTTGAATCCGGAGGCAGCGTTGTCAATCTTGATCGCGATGGTCAGCACTATTTGGTCAATACAACCATTGGCCATTCAACACCGACTGTTCTACTGATTGATACCGGCGCTTCTGTTTCGACACTTTCCCCGGAAAAGTTTCGTCAGCTCGACCCGGCACAATATGCGCTGGTGAGTAATGATCTTGTGTTATCCACAGCAAATGGCAAAACATCCGTCTCTGTTTACCGGGTTAATCGCTTGCAACTGGATAAACACATACTCAGAGATGTAGATATTGCGGTTTTACCCATGGATAGCAGCTTTGGTGCCGACGGCCTGCTCGGCATGAATGTTTTGAGCCACTTCCATTTCGAGATTGATCAGGCAAACGCCCGATTGATTCTTGAGCCACAATAGAATATCCGTCAAGATACAAACTGATTTAAAACAAGCGAGTATTAGAGCAATGTCCCGCGAAGATTCCATGCTGGTGCCATCAGATGAAGGCTTTAACCACCAAATCACAGAAACCTTTGCCACCGTATCCCAATCAGATCGCAGCTGGACCGAGAAAGTTTGCGGCTCCATTTTCAAAACAGATGGCTCCCTGCAGATCGGCTGGGGCCTCGGCAAATACACCAACCGCAATGTTATGGATGGCTATATCGGCATATCACGGGGCAAGGAACAGTGGACGGTGCGCGCCAGCCGTATGCTGTTTCCGGAGCCCGACACCACAGCGGTAGGCCCGATTCACTATGAAGTCGTGGAACCGCTGAAAAAAATTCGTCTTCGTCTTGAGGAGAATGAAAGCCAGCCCATTGCCTGCGATGTAGTACTGCATTGCAATGTACTGCCTCCGTTTATGGAAAACCACGAGCACCGACGTCAGGTTTTCGGCTTCCGTACTGAAACCGATTTATGTCGCTACCATCAAGTGGGTAAGGCGGAAGGCTGGCTGATGATTGATGGTGAGCACCACGAGATCAACAGTGAGCAGTGGTTTTGCACTCGCGACCACAGTTGGGGAATTCGCTATGACGTTGGCATAGAGCCCATCGATCTTATGCCCGGTATCGACCGCAGCCAGTTCCCGCTGCAATTTCTCTGGAGTCCGATGCACTTTGTTAAAGATGACGGCAGCGAGTATTCCATGCACCACTTCTATCTCGATATCAATGTCGCCGGTTATGACTATACTTTCCATGGCGGCCTTGAAATGCCCGATGGTACACGCACACCATTCAAGGATATGAGCCCGGATTTGCGCTTTGACCCGGTGAATCGGCGCCTGCTCGGCGGCCAGCTGCATTTTATCGAGCAAGATGACAGCACTCGCACACTGGATATCGAGGTTGTCAGTGACACCGGCTTTCAGCTCGGTGCAGGGCTTTATTTTGGCTATAAAGATCAGCACCACGGCAGTTGGCGCGGCGAACTCCATGTAGACGGAGACTATATTGCCGACTGCTCAACACGCGAAAATGCCGAGGAGTTGCACCAGTTACGCGATTGTATTATTCGCATCAATGACAATGGCACTATTGGCTATGCCAATTATCAAACCATCGTACATGGCGAATGGTCCGAACTCGGATTGAAAGCAGAGGATTCGTTTATCTGATGAGCGAGTTTACCTTGCATCCACAACTGGAGCAGGACGGCATTCCGGTTTGCGATCTGCCACTGTGTCGTTGTCTGCTGATGAATGACAGCAACTACCCCTGGTTTATTCTCGTACCAAGACGTGACGATAAGCGGGAAATTTATGAACTCGACGAGGCCGATCAGTTACAACTCAATAAAGAATCTAGCTGGCTTGCCCACACTACGATGCAATTATTTGATGGACACAAGATGAATGTCGCTGCACTCGGTAACATGGTGCCACAATTGCATATCCACCATATTGTGCGCTACGAAAGCGATCCAGCCTGGCCAGGGCCTGTCTGGGGCAAAGTTGCTGCAAGCCACTATACTGATATACAGGCACAAACCATTATTGATCAATTACTGGCCCGACTGGCAGCAGGTGAATTATGAAAACTGACTGGGTAACTCGCAGTGCTTTTGTCTGCTTTTTGATATTAATGCTCGGCGGCTGTCAAACCAGCCCAAACTTCCCCGACGATCTCAACGGCAAAACTGCCGTAGTGATGGGCTACAGTACAGATCTGGCAGAGCCATATGAAGGCGGCACACTTTATACCGGTATGTGGATTGATAAAATCAATGGTGAGGAGCTCGCTACACCACTGAAACACTATGACATCCACATACTTGAGCCAGCTCACTACCAGTTTGATGGTACCTGTTTCTGGCGTCTGCGTGGCAATATGCGGCTTGAAGATGATTTATACGAACCCGCCACCTATGCAATCGAAATGAAAGCCGACACGTTTTATATTCTCGGGGTTGAAATTGATGAATATAAAATAGTCTGCGATGTCTCTCATGTTGAAAGGATGACAGAGGCCAAAAAAGCAGAGACCAGTCAATAATTATCAGGGCATAGAGGTTAAATCTCATGAGTGAAAAAAAGATTAAAGGTAGCTGCTTATGTGGCGCTGTTTCTTTCAGTGTCACCCCTCCTCTAAAACTGTTTCAGTACTGCCACTGCTCCCTGTGCCGCAAGGTGAGCGGCTCTGCCCACGCAGCAAATATTTTTGTCAAACCAGAGCAATTGACCTGGGACAGCGGTGCCGATTATGTTCAACGTTACGAAGTACCCGATGTAAAATACTATGCTACCGGTTTCTGCAAGCGCTGTGGCTCACCACTGCCATGGCAAACCAAAGATGGCCGTTCAGTGCTGGTTCCCGCCGGCTCACTGAATGAAGACCCGGGGTTAAAACCGAAGCAGAATATTTTCTGGGAATCCCGCGCCCCCTGGCATATAGAAACCGGTGAGCTACCAAAGTTTGCCGAATTCCCTGTCAAAAATTAGAACTTTTTCCAGATTTTCCTGAAGTATGCTGGAGAGTTTTCCACCCGTAGCAAACCGGCACTGCCATACCTTGATTCTCGGCTCGATGCCTGGTAAACGTTCGCTCGATGCACAGCAGTATTACGCCCATCCGCAAAATCTGTTTTGGGCATTTATTGAGGAGCTATTGGACATCAAACGGGATCTACCCTACCGTAAGCGACTTGAGGCATTACAGCAACAGCATATTGCCCTGTGGGATGTTCTCAAACACTGCGAAAGGGAGAGCAGTCTCGACAGCGATATCAAACACGCGATTCCCAACGATTTTGTTATGTTCCTGCAGCAACACAACAAAATCAGCAAAATTGGTTTTAACGGACAAAAAGCATTTCAAGTATTTCGACAGCAGGTACTCCGGGATAACCCCGATTTTGCCAATCGCTATGACATAGTAGTTTTACCTTCAACAAGCCCGGCCAATGCATCAATCAAAAGACCCGATAAACTCAAAGCCTGGCAGGACTTTCTACAATAAGCTTGCTATAGCACTAGTCTTTTAGCGTTACACGATAGATTGCACCGGCGTAGTCATCGGAAATATAAATGGCTCCATCGCTACCTTCTGTAATTTCCGCCGGACGACCAATCACATTATCATCGCGTAGAAAACCACTCATAAAATCTTTCTCGACAATATTGCCCATATCATCCCAGTGTAGTGAGACTACCTTGTAACCGTCTTTTTCCGAGCGATTCCAGGAACCGTGCAGGGCAACCAGCGCCGCCTCTCGATAGTCCTGCGGCAGATTATCACTGCGCAAGAAATGTATTCCAAGTGGCGCATTGTGCGCACGAAATCCGTGTACCATCGGCACACTGTTTTTTATGCGATCTTCATTGCCTGCTCCCAGATCCGGATCGGGTTCGTTATTGCCGTTGGCAAACGGCCAGCCGTAGAACTTGCCCGCTTCTATCTTGTTGAGTTCGCACGGAGGGTAATCGTCTCCGAGCATATCGCGACCATTATCAGTGGCGTAAAGCTCTGCGTCGCGATTCCAGTCAAAGCCCGCACTGTTGCGCAAACCCGTGGCATAAATCTCTTCGCCGGAACCATCCGGCCGATAGCGCACCATGGTCGCTCGAAGTTCATCATCCTCTATGCAAACATTGCAGGTTGATCCTACGGTGACATAGATCAGACCATCCGGCCCAAGGCGCAGCGTTTTTTTCCAGTGGTTACCGCCTTCTGGCCAGCCGCTGACGATGTTTTCATAATCGCCAACTACCGCACCTGCTTCGTGGTCAAACTTGATACGACCGATACCGTGATCCTCGGCGACATAAAGCCAATCCTGATAAAAGTCGAGACCGTTCGGCCCATTGAGCTGGTCGAGCAGCACCTGCTTGCCATCGTGTCTGCCATCACCATTACTATCGCGTTTAAGCAACAGCACCTGATCCCGATTCGGCGTAGCCACGAGCACATCACCACTGCGGGTCATGCGCAGCATGCGAGCATTCGGCACATCATCGGCAAACACGTTGTAGGCAAACCCGTCTGGCAACATAATGCGTTCGGAAAGTTTACTCTGATCAACTTCACTACTACCAACAGGAAAGTTAACCGCCCCAACTATCAACTTCACGCTAACAGCCGCAAGCACTATGAGTATGAAAAAAACCAGTAAAATTTTTGCTACAAGCTTCATTATTTCTATACCCTGTATTTGTCAGTTGTACCGGCTTAATCAACCAAACATAACTCAATGCCAATAAAAAGGCACATCAACTAACGAGCTGATGTGCCATAAAACACATTACAAAACAGAACGCTTTACTGAATCGCGTTCCACTTTTCCAGCACACGCGCAAGCATCATCGCCTGTTTGGCATGGTACTTGAGTTCATCGAGGGTATCCTTATCACCCCCATACTTTTTAATCTTGTCGTAAATTTGCGCAAGAGGATGACTCTTGTCACGATTTTTGTAACCTTCAAGTTTAAAGCGTGTGTTATTAATCACAATGCGGTAGAACGCCAGTTTGGTGGCAAGCGATATCGTGGAAAAATCTTCCAGCTCACCAAATGCAGAAAAGTCTGTGGCAAATAGCTGTGCCGGTGAACCGCTCTTTTCTACTGCAACTGTTGCCGTGCGTGGCAGACGCGTCATCGCTGCAAGTGCACCGAGTACAGAACCGGTAGATAGCGCACTGACAGGTTCACTTTTACGGGTAATTTTTTCCGTTCCGTAGACCGCCAATTCGCCTTTGAGTAAAAAGTAAAAGGTATTATCTACCTCACCTTTTTTAATCAGCACATCACCTGGCTTTAGCTCCACAATACTTGAGTGATCCAGCAACAGGCTTTTCTGATCCGGTGCGTTAATCGCCAGATCATTAAAAAAAGGAATGCCATCAAGCTGGCCCTGAATACCCCCACCTTTGTAGTCGGAATAAGGTGTTTTTTTCATAAATCCTGTTTAACCCCGCTGAACCTGAATCCTGTTCGGAAAGACTATCAATACTTGCACGCAAGCCGCACAGACTAACCAATTATCTGGCACAAAACAAATATTTGCCTGGGGACCACGCGTTAAAGACCGCCATGTTTAATTGGCGATTTTTTTTATTTTCAGGCGAAAGTCGGTTCTTTCAACCTCGGTAGGAATGGCCTCGGCAAGCCGCATCACAAAATCATCATAATCGGAAGATTCAGAAATAATATCCTGTAGCATCATTTCCGCCATCGGACCAACGTACTCAGCATAAAGTAATTCAACCTCATTAAGTGCGGAGCCTTCTAACTGAAATTTCTCCTGCTGGCGCGGTACTGACGGCTGCATCAGTACCGTTTCATCCTCACTTGCTGCCGGCTTGATTCGGGTATGCACTCTATCGGTATTAACCCTGGGAATCTCGGTCACTTCTTCGGTGGCTTCCCAGGCCTTCAAAAAGGCTTCACGATCCTGCGGCGACGCAATTTCCTCGGCCACTTTTTGCGCCAGTTCATACAGACCATGTGTTTCTTCGGCATAGTGTTCGATAAGACTCGCACCAATCGGCCCAACATAATTAACCAGCATGCTCTCCATCTCATCAAGCTGCTCTCGCCAGCTCCCATCAGATACTGGTGGTTGTACCACAGGGGGCATACCTGTCGGGGCACGCTCCTGTTTGATTTCCTCTACTGCCTGTTTGACCGCCCTGGCGTAGTCCTGGGCATTTGCGAAGCGCTCTTCGGGCTTAAACGCCAGACCTTTTTGCAACACCGGTAAAAACGGCATAGGTATCATCTGGGTCATATTGACCCGCGGTGTAATATAAATACCTTGTGGTGACAAACAGCTATGCTCCACCGCACTGGTCACCGGCACCTTGGCAAGGATTTCCATGAGTATCACCGACAGGGAAAACAGATCAGCGCGCCCGTCAACAGACGACGTCGCTTCCTGCTCCGGTGCCATGTAGTGCGGTGTACCCACGGTATAACCAAGCTGTGTCACCTCGGACGATACCGGTAAGCGCGCAATACCAAAGTCGGTTATCTTCACAGCATCCGTATCTGTCACCATGATATTTGACGGTTTGATATCGCGATGCACCACACCGTTTTGGTGGGCATAGTGCAAGCCCTTTATCATCTGTGAAAACATCTTCAATGCCCGGTTAAACTTGATCGGCGCATTGAGTTTGAGTATTTCATCCAGCGGATTTCCCTGAATAAATTCCATCACCATAAACGGCATGCCGTCGAGATCACCGTACTCAAGAATCGTGACAATGTTTGGATGCATACAACGGGCAGAAGCCTGCGCTTCAATTTTAAAGCGGCTGTGATATTCATCGATAAGACTCTGATCGGCAATATTAGGTGTCAGTGTCTTGATCGCCACCTTACGCTGAATGTCCGGATCAAATCCTTCGTACACCACTCCCATTGAACCCTTGCCGAGGATCCGGGAAATTTTGTACTTGCTGATTTGTTCGGGCAATGCGTCGTTCACAACCGGCTTCTCAATCTACTTATTTATTGGCTTTTACGCTTTTGCTGTTTAATCAGTTTTACTGCACTACCAAGACTGCGATGCATGCGGTTAAATGAACTCGCCATTGAAGCAATTTCATCCTTACCTTTGACATCAAATTCTTCTACATCAATTTGACCCTTACTGATCACATTGGCTTTCTCTGCCATTTTCTTGATCGGGCTTATAACCACAAAGTGCAACAGAATGTTCAACAACACCCAGATCACAAGGAAAATACCGGTTAGCGAAGCCATAAATACCACAAAGGCCTTGTTCGCACGCTCCAGTGGCAAACTCATCGGCACAGAAACAATCTGGGCTCCAACAATGGAATTCAGTTCCCAGCCAAAGCCGTTATTGCGACCATAAACGTCGAGCATGGCCTGCGGTGCATTGTCCGGTACGCTATGGCAAGTAAGACACTTTTCGTTGGTAATACGGAACGGGCGACTCAGATAGAGATACTGCCCAGTCTGCGTAGTGCGCACTCCGCTGAACTCGCTGACATCAGGGTTGTTGCGGAAGTGATCAATGATGTCCCGCTCCCAGTCCGCAGCGCGATGCACCGGGTTGGTCGGATTAATGGTCGCTTCATTATAAGTGTAGTCGGGATAGTTCTCGCGCAGACGATTAAAGTTATTCGTCGCCGCATAGGCCGGAACAGTTTGCCTGATAAATTCTTTATGTCCGCCTTGCTGGACAACTGGTCTGACTTCATCAACAGTGTATTTGCGAATCCCTTTAGCCATTTCCATCATAATACTGGCCTTGAGCAACACCTCTTCCTTGGCATTCTCTTCAAGAATTTGCTTACTGATAAAGCCTGACAAGCCGATGCCGATGGCCAGGGCGAGAAACATAACCAGGTTAAACTTAATCCTTAAATTCATAACAAGACCTATACCCTTATTGACGTTTTATTCACACAACCCCACACAATGCCCATCCTATATACAAGGAAATACGGCAAAAAGTCTAAAACTGACTACAAAACTACAAGCAAGACAGCCAACGGACTCTACCCAAAATCCCCGTAAAAGCCAAGGGCTCCAGCGGGGCAAGTGAGATCCGGATCAGGCCGAGTGGATCAGGTTGAGCATTTCCAGGCCATCGTCCGTAATCTGGAACTGACCTGGTGAACGGAATGCATCGTTCCAGTTTTCAAGCAGGTCAGCGAGTTCACTCGCCTGGCTATTCAGGCTTGCAAGCTCTTCCTGTGTACCCTTCTGCCCAACAAACAAGGTGACATCTTTCACCTTGTCAGCCAACGGGTGCTGGCTGTGTTCCATGCGGTAAAGCTCAAGTTTCCAACGTGTATGGTTGACCACCAGGCGATAAAAGCACAATTTGGTTTCGAGGGAGACCTGACTGAAGTCTGCCAATTCACCGAAAACACCAAAGTCCGTACAGAACAGCAACGTGGACTGGCCATTCTTGTCTGACACAAGTGATGCTGTGCGCGGGCGATTGGTCAACAGCGACAATGCGCCAAATACATGGCCGGTACCCAGATGATTGACGATGCGATGGTGCACATCCTTGTCATCGGGATAAACGGTCAAGTTGCCGCGCAGAATAAAATAGTAAACATTGTCTCGGGTGCCGCGGCGGATAACCTCTTCTCCAGGGGTGAATTCCTGTAACCAGGAATTCTTCAGCAACAGTTTGAGTTGATCGCTATCCAGGTTCGAAACTTCCTTGAAAAAAGGAATACCACTTAAAAGTACCCGAATGGAATCTTTGGGGTAATCGTTGAGTTCTATTCTTTTCATGATCCGGCGGTCTTCGAAAAATCCAAAAATGCAACGATATCAGAGAGTTAGGCGGATTATAATATTTTTTTCGATTATTTTGCCGCCGCCGACCACAAAAGCCTGCAAAGACCTGTTTTTTATGCCCTGGGTGGTGCTAGAATCAGCGATCCCAAGCAAAAACAATTGAAGTCTGGCAGCGGTTAGATCAGACCAAAGGTAGTTAGGCAGAGTGCTGGCAAACACAGAGCAGGACAGTGCCAGAGTCGCCACAGGGATCGAAGGAACAAAGTAAGTTACTGAAATTACTATATAAAGAGGACTTGTACCATGTTCAGACAAGCTGTGTTATTGCTTTCCGCCCTTCTTATAAGCCTGCCGCTCCACGCCCAGATTGGCCCAATGAACTATCAGGGCCGTTTGTTGGACAATGCCGGCGTACCCGTGACGGGCTCCCACACATTTAAAGTCCGCATCTACGATGATCCCGTACTGAGCACAGGAAAAATGTACGAAGAGCAACATGCCGGCATCAATGTGAACGATGGTGTCTATCAGTTTCTGATCAGTGAGGGTAGCAACCTCTACGGCACCTGGGATATCAACCTGTGGAATGACAACAACCTCTATCTTGAGGTTGAAGTCGATGGGGAAACCCTCGCACCACGCCAACGCCTTGCCGCCGCACCGTTTGCGTTTCAGGCCAACCTCGCCCTGACTACCAATAATGCACTCGCCCTCGGTGGCCGCTCAGCAGAAGACTACGATAATATCCTCGCGGATATCTGCGTTTCCAGTCAGGGTAAATGGCTCGATCTCGCGGAATCTTGCCTCGGTATCGGCGCCTCGTTTCCCGGCCCTTCAAAAGTGGACTGGAGCACCCTGAGCAGTGATAGCGACTTTACCAATATCGATTTGAGCCGTGCCGATATCAGCGGTATCGATTTTATCGGTGTCGATTTCAGCGGCTCGATTTTCAGCGGCACCACGTTTTCCGCCTCCAGCCTTGACAGCACCGACCTATCCAAAACCACCTGGGATGGCGCAATCAATACAGATACATCTGTACACAATCTCGATCTGTACACGGTACTCAATGGCGCCACTCTGCAAAATATGGACCTCACCTATATTGGTTTTACCGATGTCTCCGTCGTTAATGGCCTTTCTGTCGGTAATATTTCCGCCTGCCCGGACTCCAACCCTTTCGGGTGGGTTTGCCGTGAAATGTACGCAGCCTCCGGTAACTGGTTTATGGCTGGCCCAGGTGCCAACCTGGCTGCCGGCTCTGCCGCCTCATCGTTCAGATTCGGTTCCAGCTACCTTGATGTAGAACGCGGTGCACTGGTCGGTACTGACCTGTCCAATGCCATTTTTGTCGGCAATGTGATTTCCCAGGACTTCCTCAATACCAATCTGACTAACGCCAATTTCGACTACACCCTCCTGAAAAATGCCAATATCGAAAACGCTACGATAGATGGCACCACCTTCCGCAATGCGATACTCGACAAGGTCACGATCAGAGGTACCGGTATTTTCGATGATGCCAACTTTCATGAAGCTGAACTTAACTATGTGCAGATTCAAAAGGATGCCACAAACCTGACGTTCACCAATGCAACGCTTAACAATACCTCACTGTTTAACCTTCAACAAAATGGCAATGACACGCTTGATGGCGGCAACTTCCAGAAAGCTGTGCTTGAAAATGTCACCATTAAAGGCGTTGCCAGCGGCGCACTGGATTTTAGCAACGCACGTTTTTACAACGGCTTTGAGATTGAAGACATTGACCAGGCAGGTGCCACTGTAACCATGACGGGTACCGGTTTCTTTGGCGGCACGTTCAGTGGCGACTTCGAAACTATCAGCTTTACCAATGTCGTGTTTGACGACGTTGAATTCGACTACCTCGATCTCTGTCAGGCTGCATTTACTAACGAAATGCTCGATGTTACCTGGGGGCGTGTTGAATGTCCGGATGGCTACAACAGCAACGGCATTAATTGTGTCACATCGCACTGGACACCGACTGGTAACCCCTCGCTGTGCAATAACTATCCCTAAGTCAGCACTTTTACGACACAGCTGAACACGCCATTGTTGAATAAATAGACACCCGGCCCCGCCGGGTGTCTGTCGTACCCATACTCCCGGCAAAGCCTCGCAACCGATACAAGATTTTTTTCTTAATTTCAGTGATTTTAAAACGGTTTTGGTTATAATCGATGCTCTTATTTAACCAGGACGAAAGGGAGAACCTCATGGCACATCGTTTTATTGACTACGTAGATCAAATCCGCAATGGCGCAACTGATGAAGAAAAGTTGCAAGCGGCTACCGCTATCTACCTGCGACTGTTACGCAATCAGTGCGCAGGCGGCGGTTTTGATATGGACTTCGAGCTGACCTACGATTCAGCAAATAACCAAAGCGCTTTTGGCGACAAGGTTAAAAATCTCAGGGATGTCATTGCCGGTTTGACACCTTAAAAAATAAAAAAGGGGGCTTCGGCCCCTTTTTTATTGCCTATCATCTATTCATGTCTCAGGGAGAGCACCTCATGAAAGCAACCTTTTCCTTATTACTTGCTTTAATAGCTGTACTATTTCCTTCTTTTGCATTTGCCAATGAATGTGCGTGCTGTTGCATTTCCGCCAAGGAGTTGCTGATTTACGGCTGCAGCATTGGCGGTATCAGCGTTGCTGGCTGCTGGTATTTTTGCCGTCGTTACTGTCTGCGCATCAAATGTGACTGCGAATGCAACTGTGATATCTCTGCCGAAGTCACCGATATCAAAGACACGCTGAGCGCAGAACTACAAAAAGTCATTGATGAAATTCAGTTACAAAACAAGGAAATTTAACACGTATTTCTATTTATAAAAAAACGCCCTTAACGGGCGTTTTTTTATTTTTGCTGCCACAGCACTACCTCACAGAACTCATGTAGATATGATCGATAGAAAGTCGACCTGCGCCATGCTTGATCAGATAGAGCAAACCTACAGCCCACAGCAGATGTACTGGCCATGAGCCCGGATAAACAAAGAATTGAATAACTGCTGTCATGCCCAACAAACCCACGGCACTTACACGCGTAAACAAACCAAACACGATAGCCAATGATAAAAAGAACTCTGCAAACGTTGCCATGTAGGCGGCAACATTCGCAGGCAATAACGGCACACCATATTCATATTCAAACAGGAAAAAAGTTGATTGCGTGACATTAAAAAACTGCCAGGATTGATCGAGAAAACTCCAGCCTGTAATTTTGGTTTGCGCTGACTGCCAGAATACCGTCGCAATTGCGAATCTTGCTGTCAACGCCACCAGATCCTCAGGGATTTTTTCACTGTACTCGGTTACCGTACCCGAAAGTTTAGTTAGCAGTTGTTTCATAAGCCCTCTCCTGAAAAATTAACTCGCAACACTATAAGTTGAAAAAATTGGCAAACCCAGTAACCAGGCAAGCATTTCTGACAAGGCCTGATCAGTACAATTGTAACGCTCGGCAATTTTCATCATTGCCTGACTCAATGTTGCACTATCAAACAATTGCTCAAGAAAGTCGTAACACTCCGGCGCCAAGCTAATCACTTCAACAGCAAATTCGCGGCGACAAATCAATACATGGTCATGTTGAGTCTGAGTCAGATCAATGGGCTGCGGCTCCGCTTTAAGATTTTCCTGCCAAATGGCCACCACAGGCCAATGCGACCGCATTAGATACACAGCAGGCAATGCCTGAAACACCAGATTATCAAGATCATCTGCCTGTACTTGCGTCAAAGCCTGTACATCAAGCTGATTTTCATCTGCCGCGTAGTAACTGCATTGCTGTAACCACTCCAGTTGCGCAACATCTGGCAAGTAATCCAGGTTATCAATGGCCTGTTGCTGCAATATATCTGCTATAAATTCGGGAAACATCTCACCGTAATGCGCAACAACGGCTGTTTGCGGTGGATGTGTGCGAACACAGGCGCGGGCCAGTTGCTGAAAAAAATCATCACCTACCAAACGTTTGACCGTCGGATAAATGTCTGCCAACACCTCCGTCAGGGAGTTCATTACATTGTTGCGATAAATCGATAAGCGCTGTGCAGCCTGCTGATCGGATATCTCATTAATCTGCGCTAGAAATGCCTGATCCGTTTCAGGAGCAAGTAAATTATTTTTAAACTGTTGCTGAAATTGCTCAAGCATAAGCGCGCCCTGTCGATGCTTGTGTATCGAGCGGCGCTGGCACCAGCAGGCACTCAGCCCTGTCCACCTCAATCATTAATTCTGGCAAAGCAGGAATATTATTGTCCCGCTCGATCAGAGTTGGTACCGGGCCGATTTTTTCCAGTGTTCGGGCATACAAATCCCACACTGCCTCACACACTTCCGAACCGTGATCATCAATACGAATATCAAACTCATCAAACGTTTTCAGTGTGTGTCCGGCAAGATGAATCTCCCCGACATACTCTGCCGGAATCGCGTTGAGATATTCATCCGGGGTAAATGCCTGTTCCGATTCGGTGAGATTACTTGCGCTCACATAAATATTGTTCACATCCAGTAGCATACGCGCACCGGCACGCTTGACCACTTCGATAAAAAATTCATACTCCGTATAGTCAGACTCTGCAACACTCAAATAGCTCGATGGATTTTCTATAAGTATCTGACGTTGCAGCAGGTTCTGGGTTTTATCAATATTATCAACGAAGACCTGAATCGCCCGCTCGTTAAACGGTGTCGGTAACAAGTCATTAAGTGAAATACCCTCACTGCGATTCCAGGTTAAATGCTCTGACACCAGACCGGGCTCATAGCGCTCAATAAGGCTTTTCAAGCGTTGCAGATGCGTGTCACAGACACCTTCCACCGAGCCGAGAGAAAGGCCAACGCCGTGCATGGACAAGGGGTAGTTCGCGCGAATGCGCGACAGGTAGTGATGGGCGGCACCACCATCAACCATATAATTTTCGGGGTGAATTTCAAACCAGCCGATATCTGGCTGCTGCTCAAGAATAGCTTCGAAATGTTGGGGCTTAAGCCCAAGCCCGGCTCGTGCCGGGATGGGCTCTATAACATCCTGTTTCACGGACATGTCAAATCCTCTGACAATATTTATTTCGGTGAGGTGCTACCACCTGTCAGCTTGTCACAAGTACCTGCCGGCACATAAATCCATGCATCGCCCTGATCATCCTGAGTCGAAGAACCGGCACAGCTCGTAGTAGAGGTTGCACAGTCATTTTTGCCCGCTTTAACAACACCGTAACATTTTTCCATATCCCCTTTGCCTGCAAAAGCGGATTGAGAAGAGACGGCAGCCATCGTAATTGCAGCCGCAGCCGCAGTATTTAAAAGTACTTTCTTGTTCATAATGTGTTCCCAAGAGTTAATAAGTTAGTAACGTCAGCACAACACAACAACTGACTCTGCTTTAGTCCGGTGCCTGTGATGGAAGTTCCATGGAAAATCACTTTAAACCGAGTCTATTTGCTAATATGCCCCTTGCACAATAAAAGTGACCAAATAATATGCAATTAAGTGATAAAAACATCCTGCTGACCGGTGCCAGTGGCGGTATTGGTCAGGCTCTTGCCAGCGCCTTAAGCCAACAGGGTGCACGCCTTATCCTGGTGGCGCGCAACCGGGATAAGCTTGAAACGGTACTCGCTGCACTCTCCTCACCGCGCGCTGGCTCTCATTGCATTTACCCCTGCGATCTTGGCAATCGCGATGAGCTTGGGCAGTTGATTACATTCTGCCAACAACAGGCCAATGATCAATCCAAAGGCATCGACATTCTGATTAACAATGCAGCACAAAGCTGGTTTTCCCACCTTGAAGACTGCCCGACAAGCCAGATCGAAGCCATTATTAGCACCAATCTGAGTGCTCCGATTCAGTTGATCCAGGGTTTGCTACCACAGCTCAAGGCGCGCCCTGAAGCCGCCATCCTCAATATCGGCTCCACACTCGCGAGCGTGGCCTACCCGGGTTACAGCGTCTATTGTGGCAGCAAGTTCGGACTGCGTGGTTTTACCGAAGCCCTGCGCCGCGAGCTTTCAGATACTGCCGTGAAGGTACTTTATGCTGCTCCGCGAGCAACGGATACAGATATTCTCAGTCAGCGGGAGCGGGACTTTAATGCAGCACTCGGCAACCAGATCGATGAGCCTCAGCAGGTTGCCACTTCCATCTGTGCCCAACTACAATCCGGGCAAGACATCAATATTATCGGGGGAACGGAACGCTTTGCGAGCCGCTTCAACAGCCTGTTGCCCGGAGTCGTGGACAAGGCTATCCGCAAACAACTCACGCGCATCAAACCTTTTCTAAAGGTTGAGCAGGTATAATGCCTGGCCAATAAACTTCCCGCTTTGCTATCCATGAGAAAAACACTTGTTCGACTTTCCCTGACAACAGCGCTATTGGTACTGGTCAGTGCCTGTGGCTCTGATCTTGCGCCGATCACAGATTGCCAAGCCACTGGTGATATCACCCCCATTTGCCTGTTCACCAACCCCGAAGATATTGAGGCACTGCCTGACGGGAAATCCCTGCTGATTAGCCAGATGGGTAGTATGGAAGGCGGCGAACCAGGCAACCTGGTATTGTTTGACACCACAAATAATCAGGTAAGTACCCTTTTCCCACTATCAGAAACCACCAACAGCAATAGCAATATACAGTGGGGAGCCAGCGACTGTCCGGGCAAACCGGGTACAGAGTTCTCACCCCACGGCACATCACTACGTCAACGCCACGATGGGCGTTGGCAACTTGCGGTAGTTAACCATGGTGAACGGGAAACCGTTGAATTATTTGAGCTACTCAATGCAAATGGCCAATACCATTTGCATTGGCGCGGCTGTGTTGAGCCGGAGTCCGGTATCTTTATGAATGATGTCGCGATTCTCAGGGATGGCGGCTTTATCGCCAGTCATATGTTTGATAAGCATGCGGGAACACTGTTTGGACTGAACCGCGATATGTGGAAAGCCCTGCTCGGTTCCGATACCGGCTACGTGTTTGAATGGCAACCTGAAGGCAATGATAACCCTGGCTATCGCATTATTGAAGGTAGCCGTGGACCCTTTATTAACGGCATTGAGATCAGTGCTGACGACAGTACAGTCTACGCCAATGTTTATCTTGGCGACGAGGTACGCAAGATTGATCGCTTGAGCGGCAAGGTACTCGGCAGTGCAGCCATTTCACAGAGTGACAACCTCGCATGGAGT
The DNA here is from genome assembly GCA_028280345.1 of Pseudomonadales bacterium. GTDB lineage: Bacteria > Pseudomonadota > Gammaproteobacteria > Pseudomonadales > UBA7239 > JANQLY01. The sequence goes on from JANQLY010000014.1 coordinate 41,882, forward strand.
GAAGGCGGCGCACTACTCGCCGCGTCCCATACCGGGGACCAACTCGACCAGCAGGCCTGCATGAAACAACACGGTACTACCTGCGCATTTGAGTTTACAATCTTTCGCATTGATACCGATACTATGAACGCGGAAGCGGTATTTCGCCACGAAGGAGCACCGATGGGTGCAGCGACGGTTGCGCGCCATCTCGGCGACTATTTATATATGGGCTCATTTACCGGTGATCGTATTATCAAAGTACCCTACAGCGAAGCGCCTGAGACGAACAAGAACAAATAGTTATGGATGCAATAAATACCTTCCTTACCGAGCAACAACTGCCCGCCAGTTACGCCGATGAAATCGAGCAATATTTCAAACCGCTCGCCCGTTGGCTTTGTAACCAAAAGCAAACCGACAAAACACTGATTGTCGGCATTAATGGCGCCCAGGGAACTGGCAAGTCCACCCTGAGTGCCGTGCTGGAATTATTGTTGCCGCAGTATCGCTGCATTACGCTCTCCATGGACGATCTTTATTACACCCGCGCTGAACGCGAGCAACTTGCTGCAACAGTTCATCCGCTGCTACAAACTCGCGGTGTACCCGGCACCCACGATGTTGAACTTGGCATCACCACGCTGCGCACATTACAAGCGAATACTGACAGTGCAGTGGTGCGCTTTGATAAATCGAAAGACGATCGCAGTAGCTCTGAGCACTGGCCCGTATTCGCAGGTGTTGCAGACTTTATTTTTTTTGAAGGCTGGTGCGTGGCAAGCACGGCGCAGGATAACGATACACTATCGCGACCTGTTAATGATCTGGAGCGCGATGAGGATAGTGATGGCATCTGGCGGCACTATGTTAACAAGCAACTTGCCGATCACTACCCGGCTCTATTTAGCCTGATTGACACGCTGATTTTTCTCAAGGCACCAGATTTCGACTGTGTCTTTAACTGGCGTCTGGAACAGGAGCAAAAACTTGCAGCGCGTACCCGGGATACAGCAAACCGTCTAATGGATGAAACGGCAATTGCGCGCTTTATTCAGCACTATGAAAGAATTACACGACGTAATTTACAGACGCTTGGCAATCAGGCAGATGCAGTGCTAACTCTGAACCGCGAGCATCGGGTTACAGGGCTGACGTTTAAAGCCGACTAACATCTTAAAGTTGTCACGCACTTATGATGCTTTTCTTGGCGTATAGGTAAGCGCTCGGCCCAATGTTTTTTTACCGAGGTTCTCGCCATAGCGCGACCCCTGTTCCCAAGCGACTTCACCATTGATATACACCGATTCAACGACACCATCGGAACGATTCACCATACATTTGGCATCATAGTGATCCACGTAAATAAAATCACGATTATCATTGGTATCGTAGCTGCTCAATGCCTCCGGATTAATTAATACAAGATCTGCCTGTGCACCGGTTTCGATAGAACCCGCATCCACTCCGAAAAAGTCCGCAGGATCGCGAGTCAAACGTTTTACTGCTATCGCCACTTTTTGCAAACTTTCCTGTTGGGCAATTTTCAGTGTTACCAGATTGCCATCGTAAAACGCCATATTGGTAATATGCGCCCCACTGTCGTTAAACCCGGGCAGGGTATTCTCATCAAACAACAGGGTCTTGACCACATCAGGGCGATTGTTGGCAAGATCAAGCCACCAGCGAAACTCAAGATCGTATTCGCGCAAACAGTGCAAAAAGAAGTCCACCAGGTTGTTACAGTAAGCCGGCACTTTGCCAAACGCTGCAGCTTCTTCTTCATTTTTCGCACCTTCAGCGCCGCGGGTTTGCTGATAAATATTCAAACGCGCAAGCACATCGGCCATGGTATCGCCATTCCAGCTTGTTACTGGCGTACTTTCAAGCTTCATCTCTTCGGCAATCAAGCGAAACGTTGGCGGACGGCCCGCAAGCAATTTTTTCAAACCGGTTTTCGGCGTTACCCGATCCATATCTTCACGAAAACGCGCAATCCAGGACGGATCATTGAGCAGCTTTAAACGCCCTTCCCTATCCTCGATTTCACAGGCAAGCAAGTCACGGGTAGATGGCAGCTCTTCAAAGATTGGTGACTCAACACCATTGGTCCAGATGCGGAAGTTAGTAGCAAGCGCCTGAAAATGAAATTTGCCCTGCATCAGGCGTGAATTAAGAAAACGCGCCAGGCCGAGCATCGCCTTATAAACTTTTGGCACTGGGTTAAAATCAATCGCCACGAGCGCAGAAACCCGCAGCGGTTTTTTGTATAAACGCCCGCTTGTCCAGAACAAGCGTTTAATCGAGTTCATTGTGTCGTCGTTGTCCGGTGTTGTTTGCATCACACGGTCGCGCTCGCGCAGAATTTCCATTAGCGGAAAAATCTCCTCGCGATTAGCCACCTGGGTCGGGATGCGCTTATCCTTGTTCGGGTCTATCGCCAGGTAGTGAAACGCAAGACTGTCGAGAGAGAGTCCGAGATAGCCCTGATCCATGGCATCGCGCAACAGTTGTTTCATCTGCTCTAGCTCCGCCGGTGTTGCATCGCGAGTCGCCGCCGCTTGCATACCCATCACTTCGGTGCGCAGCATGGAGTGTGGAATCAACGGCACCACATTGGGCCCGAGGGGAATCTGTTTAAAGTGCTCGAGGTAATCTGCGGTATTGTCCCAGGTAATTTTTTCAACACATTTCGCCAGCACACTCTTCGGCATGCTCTCGACCCTGGCAAAACAATCAATGATCGGGTCATCACTGTCGCGGCGCTGCGAACCAAACGCGGTACCGAGGGAACAGTTGCCGACCACCACGGTGGTGGTACCGTGGCGTACTGACTCGCCAAGACCCGGGTTCACTTCTACCTCGAGATCAAGATGGGTATGAATATCGAGCATACCTGGCATTAGCCACTGTCCACTGGCATCGACAACGTTATCAGCCTGCTGCTCTGGCAATGTCTGGTCAACCGCCGCAATCCGGCCATCAGTGATCGCCACATCACGATAACGCGGGTAGGTACCCGTACCATCAAACAGCAAGGCATTTTTGATCAGGGTATCCCAGTGCCGTGACTGCGCGCTTTCTGTCGTTGCTACCATCGTTCTACCACCTTCCCGTCTATTTTTATAACCTGACTATATACCTGCACCTGATTACCTGTATGCGGGCTGTGCCCCAACCGCGCCAAATTTATACCCGACAGGTTCAACAGGCTATTGTGCTCTGTCAACAAAGCAGTTATTTTAAGACGCCTGTCATAAAAAAACACCTTACTCGCGGAAAATACATGCTCTGTTTACCCCGGCCTTCTGCCTGCCACCTTTTTCACTACCTTCTCGCCGGCCTGATTTTGCTGTTAATCACTAGCCCAGGCAGTGCTGATCCGGTAACTAACCAAAAGCAGCGGCCCAACTTTGTTTTTATTTTTGCCGACGATCTCGGCTACGCGGATCTGTCGAGCTATGGCTCCACCACCATCGATACACCACAGCTCGATGCCCTGGCCGCCAACGGCGTGAAGTTCACTGAATTCTATTCTGTCTCACAAGTCTGCTCCCCGTCACGCGCCGCATTGCTCACCGGGCGCTACCCGGTCCGCTCCGGGGTTAATGCTGTCTACTTCCACGACACGATGGACGGCCTCCCCCCGGAGGAAATCACTATCGCCGAAATTCTGCGCGATGCAGGCTATCGCACTGGTATCGTGGGGAAATGGCATCTCGGCCACCTCGATCGCTTTATGCCATGGAATCAGGGGTTTGAGTCGTTTTATGGCGTACCCTATAGCAACGACATGCGCAATTTCTATCTCTATGACAATCAGGAAATCCTCTACGAAGCGGTAGATCAGCGTTATCTGACACGCAACTACACCGAGCGCGCCCTGCAATTCATTGATCAACACCAGTCCGAGCCATTCTTTCTCTATATTGCCCACACCATGCCCCACGTACCGCTCTACGTCTCTCCGGAATTCAGCGGTAAATCCAAAGGTGGTATCTATGGTGATGTGGTGGAAGAACTGGATTGGTCTGTAGGTGAAGTGGTGAAAAAGCTGCGCGAACTCAACCTGCTCGACAATACCCTTATCGTATTTTCCAGCGATAACGGCCCGTGGCTGGCGATGCGCGATCACGGCGGTTCAGCCGGTCATTTGCGCCACGGCAAAACCACCTCGTTCGAAGGTGGTCAGAAAGTACCGACAATTGCACACTGGCCTGCGGGTATCAAAACAGCCCAGGAAAGCACGACAGTGGCGAATATGATGGACTGGTTGCCAACGTTTGCCGAACTCGCCGGAGCTCCGTTGCCTACAGACAGGGTCATTGATGGCCGCACCCTCGCTGCAGAATTACAGGGTGTCGGGCAGCGTGAAGCGACGCCGTTTTTCTATTTCAAAATGCGTATTCCTGTATTAACCAGCAGTGAGGCAGAACTCGCAGGTGTCAGGGACGGCGACTGGAAACTCAAACTCGCCTATGACGGTCTTTACCCGGAAGCGCTTGACCACTTTATCCGTGCAGGGCGTTTTAGCCACCCGACCCTGCTGTTTAATCTGCGCGAAGACCCGGGAGAACAGAACAACCTTGCAGCCAGCCACCCGGACGAGGTGGCACGATTAACCGGTCTGATTGAGGACTTTGAAAACAGCGCGCCTGCGGGGCGTGCCACACTGGGTACAGCCACCGGCAAGGATGACAGCGATCACAATAATCTCATTAAAGGCGTGTTGATGGCGGCAGCGATTGTGCTGCTACCGGTGTTGTTTGCACTGATCGTTATCGTTCGCTGGGTGCGCCGTCTGATAAAACGACGCTAAACCTGGGACCGGATAGGAATATCAAATAGAGAACGAAGCGCCGCAACCACAGGTGGTCGAGGCATTGGGATTGCTCACGACAAAACGTGAGCCTTCAAGACCTTCTTCATAGTTCACTTCGGAGCCGACAAGGTACTGGTAACTCAGGGCATCCAGTAATACCCGCACGCCATCTTTTTCAATGATCGTATCGTCCTCGGCAACGTCCTCGTCAAAGGAAAAGCCATATTGAAACCCGGAGCAACCGCCACCAGTGACAAAGACCCGCAGGCAGAGATTGTTGTTCTGCTCTTCCTCGATCAGACTCTTCACCTTGCTCACGGCGTTTTCAGTAACCCGCAGCACGGCGGGGGTATAGGATTCAACTGACATACTGCTTTTTAATCTGCGAAGTGGTTGAGGTTCTGATTATCCAAAAACCAACCAAAATAGTCAACTATTGCTTGTCCGGGCACCTCTAATACAACCCGCCCGATTTCCAAAGCCATCAGTAAACACTTACACTATCTGGCCTCAATGCCCGATAAAACCCGCATGCTACAGCAAAAAACATGCTACTCGAAACCCCTGTGTAGGCACTTTGCCGGTCTGCTACTCCTGCTTTGTGCACAGTGCGCCGTAGCAGTTACTGATCAGCCAAGTTTTCTACTGGTGATCTCCGATGACCAGTCATGGCTACATACCTCGAAAGCCGGCTATCCTTACGTCAAAACACCAGCCTTCGACGCGATTGCTGAACAAGGCGCGTGGTTTAGCCACGCCTATGCCAGCGCACCTTCCTGCACGGCTTCGCGCAGCAGTCTGTTAACCGGCCGCCAGCTCTGGCACACCGAATCTGGCGCCCTTTTGAATGGCACCTGGCCTGGACATCTCGCCAGTTTCCAGGACATCCTGCAGCAGCACGGCTACGCCACCGGTTTCAGCGGCAAGGGCTGGGGTCCTGGCGATCTCGGCAAACGCAATACACCGGAAACCCGCCCCGAAGGCCCACCCTTCAATACCAAACTGGCGGAAAAGCAACGCGAGGAGCTTACCTCGGTGGATCTTGCAGAGAACTTTCGTCTCTTCCTCAGGCAACGCAAACCCGATCAGCCATTTTCTTTCTGGGCCGGTGCCACCGAGCCCCATCGCCCATATATTTCCCACACCGGTAAACGCCTGCTCGACGCTCCCTATGAGGCGGCACTACCGGCCTTTCTACCGGATACCGAACATGTGCGTAAAACGTTCTCGCGCTACCTCAGAGAAATTGAACTGTTTGATAATCAACTTGGCGCATTGGTGCAGGTTGCCCGGGAAGAAGGTGCTCTCGATAATCTCATGATTATTGTTACCTCGGATAACGGCATGCCGTTCAGTCGCGCCAAGCCACATAACTATGAATACGGCGTACGGGTACCACTGGCTATCTATTGGCAAGCCGGCATCAACAGCCCGGGAAGAACCATTAACGATATGGTCAGTCTTGTGGATATTGCTCCGACACTATTGGAACTTGCCAACATCCATGATGATACGCTGCAACTGGATGGCAAAAGCCTGGTACCTTTACTAACCAGTAACAAAAGCGGGCAGATCGATCCACAAAGAAATTACGTTATTACCGCGAGTGAGTTCCATAGCAGCGATGATGAAGATAGCCGCGCGCTGTTTACCTATCCGCGCCGCGCTATTCATACCCATCACTATGCACTTATCCACAACCTGTTTCCCGAACGCTGGCCCGCCGGATCGCCGCCGCACTTTAGACAGGCCTATGCTTCGCTATTGTTAACCCGACCGGATAAAAAACCCATTGAACCGTGGTTTACACTCAACACGCAGCACCGACCTGAATGGGAGTTTTACGATTTACGACAGGATCCGTACCAGTTGGTCAATCAAATGGATAACGGGGCATACAGCAAGACAATTCAAACACTGCAACAGCAGATTGCCAGCGAACTGACCTCGGATCCGGTCAGCCAGCGTGGCGAAGACTACTTCGCCAGATATTTACCAAAGCCTCAAGCGGACTGACTCAGCCCTGGTTCTCTTCAGCCGGCGGCTGTTCAACCGGTTGTTTTTCGACAGACTTTTTTTCTACAGATACAGGTTTTGCAACAGGTCTGGGGGAGGCTTGTTCCGCAATCGGTGCTGGCTCCGGTGCTGCACCGACACTGCCGCTACCCCCCTGATGCACCATGTTGCCATTCACCTGAGCACCTTTGACAACCTCAAGGGAATGGTAGTGAACGTTGCCCTGGATATTAGCCTTCGCCGCCAGTTCAACATGCTTGGTGGAAAAAACCTCACCCTGCACTTCGCCGTTAATAATAATCGACGGTGCACGAATATCGCCTATCACCTTGCCATGTTGCAAAATTCTCACCGCAGCATTGCTGCCGTCATCGGCAATGATACTGCCTTTAATCACACCTTCAACTTCAAGGTTGCCACTGAAATGTACGTCACCAACTACCTCTGTGGTTTTTGCAATCAATGTTGTTGCACCAACGTGTAAATGACTTCCGGATGATTTACCAAACATAGTTTTCCCCTAGCTTTCCACGATCCAGCCAAATTCCTTTTCCACTGTGACCGGTTTCTTACCACTTTTACTTGCCACCACCATAACCTTGACCGGTTCGAAGTCCGGCGGCAAGTCCAGCTCCCCTTCTACCGTCTGGTAAAATTTGAAGCGCAATTTAATTTTTTCACTTTCCACCTGTTCTGATAATTGACTCAGCGCATAGGTTTCCATGACCTCACCAGCTTTGCCGACAATCGACACCTGTAAATTGCCTTTCAATAATTGATGATCCACTGTGTACTGTTGTATCACCAATTCATAGGCATAGCGACGCGACTGTGCGGTCGGCACAATATTTAATGCACCGATCGTCAAGCCGTTGCGGTCCGCGCGGGGCTCCATGAGCTGGCGATAAAAAGTATTAATCTCTTCCAGTGCATTAATTGTGTTGTTGAGCTCCACAATCTGCAAGCGCAAGTCCTCAAGTGATTCCCGATCTACATTTGAACCCATTTTCGCGTTGGCAACACGTTGTTTGAGTTCAGAAATTTGTTGCTCCTGTTGTCGCACCTGCTGTCGCAATTCATCCCTTTCCAATAAGGCCTGTTGATTATTGGTTTCGGAAACATGAAAACCGTAGATATAACTGCAAACCACGAACACACCAATTAGTAGCAGTGCCAACAAGCGGCTGCCAATCTGGAATACCGGGCGGTAGGCCACTACACGTACCCGGTGTTGCTTGCTTCCCTTTACCGTCATCGTTGAGTTTCCGCTATAGAATCTGTCAGGCTGATAACTGGCAACCGACTACGGTACCAGTCCCACAGATTGCAAACCGGCTGTTTCCTCAAAACCACACATAATATTCATGCACTGCACCGCCTGTCCTGACGCCCCTTTAACCAGGTTATCTTCCACCGATAGAATCACCGCCTTGTTCCCACCCGGCGGCCGGTGTACAGCAAGATTCAACATGTTGGAGCCTTTCACTGTGCGTGTCTGTGGATGACTCCCCGCAGGTAAAACATCAACAAACGGCTCATCGGCGTAACGGGTTTCATACACAGTCTGCAAATCCACATCCTGTTGTAACAGATTTGCATACAACGTGGCGTGAATACCTCTCACTATGGGCAATAAATGCGGTACAAAGGTCAGTGATACCGGCTTGCCTGCCATCAACGCCAGCTCCTGCTCAATCTCGGGCAGGTGGCGATGCCCCGAAACACCATAGGCCTTGAAGCTCTCCCCCATCTCTGCAAACAGGTTATCAATTTTTGCCTGGCGACCAGCACCACTGACACCGGAAGCACAGTTGGCCACCAGATCACTTACATCAACAAGATTCTGCTCCAGCAGCGGTAACAATCCAAGTAATACGCTTGTAGGGTAACAACCTGGCGCTGCCACAAGGCGAGCACTGGCAATCGCTGCGCGATTGATTTCAGGCAGTCCATAAACTGCTTCGGCCACCTGATCCGGTGCACCGTGACTCTGTCCATACCATTCTTCCCACAGCGCAATATCCTTGATGCGAAAATCCGCTGACAGATCAATAATTCTGGCACTACCCTGCATCAGCTCAGACATCATGGCCTGGGCTACACCGTGGGGCGTGGCAAAAAACACAATATCGCAGGCACCGAGCTGTTCAATGTCGGGTTCGCTAAAATGCAGATCACAGTGACCACGCAAGTTCGGATACATATCAGCCACAGCCACGCCCTTCTCACTACGAGAAGTAATAACCTTTAAATTTGCTTGCGGGTGGCCAGACAACAGCCGCAATAATTCCACGCCCGTATAACCTGTGCCGCCAACGATGCCAACATCAATCACAATAAAACCTCTACCCGAAACAAACGCACCGGTATTGCACATCAATGCCCGGGGCATTTTCTTGCAACAAGGTGCGACAAAACCCGGCTATAATAAAAGCCCTTATCATAAAGGGCAAACTTCATTTCCCCAATGACCCTGTCACAGCGACTAAAAAGCCTGTTACAACAGCAACTGGAGCACTTTCGCCTGCGCCTGGCCTATACCGATGCATTACCGCAACTGGTTGTGCTCGGGCTTATCGCTGGCATTGCCACCGGATTGTTAATTGTGCTGTTTCGCCTGGCGATATCCCTGCCACTTGTCGCCATGCTCGGCGGCGACAGTGAGAACTTTGAATCTCTTGCCCGCTGGCAGCAATTTGCCCTGCCTGTTATCGGGGCACTCATCCTGGGCCTGGTGTTTCATCGTATCGACCGCTCTGCACACCGTGTAGGTGTCAGCCATGTCATTGAACGCACACTACAGCACCAGGCACGCCTGCCGCTCAAAAATATGCTCGTACAGTTTTTTGGCGGCGCCTTTGCACTGATTTGTGGATTTTCCGCAGGTCGTGAAGGGCCCGCGGTGCACCTCGGTGCCGCCAACAGCAGCTTGCTCGGGCAATCACTGAAACTGCCAAACAACAGTCTGCGCATTCTCGTTGGCAGCGGCTCTGCAGCGGCGATAGCTGCCTCGTTCAATACACCCATTGCGGGGGTTATTTTCGCCATGGAAGTCATTCTCGGCGATTACACGATTGTGAGTTTTATTCCGATTATTATTGCAGCAGTGTCCGCCACGATTATCAGCATCCTCGCCTTTGGTTCCGACCCACTGCTCTCTGTTCCTACAGTATCAGGTTATTCCCTGAGTGAACTCACCTATATTATTGTCGGGGGAGTGATTATTGGTGGTCTTGCAGCACTTTTTATTCAGTTGCAAAAAATCTTCCTCGGCTTCAGCCATTACTCGGTACTAAAACGTTTCCTACTCGCAGGGTTGATTACCGGCAGTATTGCGATATTCATACCCGAGATTATGGGCATTGGCTACGACACGATTAACGCCGCAGTGGCAGGCAAACTCGCACTGACACTGCTGGTTCCGCTGATATTTGCAAAAATCCTCGCCACCGCTGCTGCCGTTGGACTCGGCATTCCCGCCGGGTTAATCGGTGCCAATATGGTGAGCGGTGCCTGTATCGGCGCCTGCCTCGGCATTGTGGCAAGCTATCTGTTCCCCAATACCGCGGATGTCAGCTTTTATATTATGCTCGGCATGGCAGCCATGGTGGGTGCTGTCATCAATGCACCACTTGCCACCCTGCTTGCCGTTATGGAAATGACCTATAACCCCCACATCATTCTTCCCGCCATGTTAATGATTGTCGCGGCAAACCTTACCTGTCAGGTCGTCTTCAAGCAGCGCTCGGCATTTGAAACCACAATGAGCTTTCGCGACAAGCAACAACATTTGCTTGCCCATATTTTGCAGCGCGCCGGTGTCACCAGCATTATGCAAACCGACTTTGTATTAAACTCGCGATTTATTGAGGTACCCCAGGCACAACAACTCGTGGAACAAAAACCACTGTGGATTGTGATCAGCGATGTCGGTGAACAGAAATCTCTGCTCAACCCCGCAGATCTGTCACGCTTTCTCGATACCCATAGCGCCCAGTTGCTCACGGAAAGCAAGGAAATTGATTTACTTGAGATACCAGCCACACGCATGGACATGGTAGCTATTCACCGCCAGGCCAATCTCAGCGAAGCACTGGAACTGTTGCAACAAAGTGGTACTACAGCCTTGTATGTACAGCAACAAGGCACCCCGCTACTAGGGGATGTTGCCGGTATCATTACCGAGAGTGATCTGAGAAACTACTATGCACCGGCAAGCCGCACTGAATCCTGAAACTGAGGAACCACATTACAGATGACAACTTATCCAATCACAACCCGGAAAATGGCGAGCTGAAAATGCTCTGGATAAAAGCCTTTCATCTTATTGCAATGGTATGCTGGTTTGCCGGCCTGTTCTATCTGCCACGCCTGTTTGTTTATCACGCCATGAGCGAAGACGACACCAGCCGTGAGCGTTTTAAAATTATGGAACGCAAACTCTATCGCGGCATTATGACACCTGCCGCTATTGTCACAGTTGCACTCGGCCTCTGGATGATCTATCTATACCCGGCTTTTTTGCACTTGCTGTGGATGCAAATCAAACTGGTACTGGTACTCGTGTTAATCGCTTACCATATCTATTGTGGTCATATCATCAAAGTCTTTGCCGCGGATAATAATACGTCCAGCCATGTTTTCTTTCGCTGGTTTAATGAAGTACCGGTTCTATTTCTTATCGCGATTATTATTCTTGCTGTTGTCAAACCTATCTAGTTAAACCGGCATAACACCCCCAGTGGCTAGACCTCGATAACAGCTAATGTGGTTTCTCCATAGATTGCTCATTCTGTGCAAGCAGAATCGTTGCCGTCTCTTCATTTTCCATCACGCTAAAGTAGACCTGATTACCTCCGGCTTCTCGTGCCGCTGCAAGGTTCGTCTCAACAATGCCCACAAACTCCTCAGCATTAAACGTTGCACCCGGGCGCACACAGCAGACGCCGACACTACACGTCAGCAATCCCTTTTCCACCGAACGATTAACAATGTATTGACTATTAATCGTTTTAATCGCCTCTTCACCCGCTTTTTTCGCGGCCTCGGGATAACACTCTGGCAAAATAACCGCAAACTTGTCGCCACCAAAGCGAGCCACAAGGTCTTCTGAACGCCGAAAGTTTTCCACCAGTGCAGTGGCCACTTTGTTAAGGCACTCATCGCCTTGTGCACGCCCGTAATCGCGATTAAAGCTGTCAAAACCGTCAATATCTACCAGCATCAACGCCAGATAACGCTGATGGCGTCGCATTCTCGACCATTCTGCAATCAGTACCTCATCAAATACGCGACGATTAGCCACCCCCGTGACATTATCAATCGGCGCCATGTGTTTCACTTGTTCATTAGACTGCTGCAAATGGAATTCAAGATCGCGGCGGTAGTTTAGTTCGCTGCGCTGCACACTGTTCGATCGCTGCAGCTCGGTCAGACTATCGGCGAGGCGCGCAATGAATTCATCGATATAGCGACTTAATAAACCAATTTCATCATTAGATTTGGAATCCAGCTGCATATACAAATCATCGGTTTCATGCACTTCCCGCACATGTTCGGCGACTTTTAATATCGGCTTCACGACAAATTTCCGAATCAGAAAAAACGACAGGATAAAAATCAACAGGCCCCCGACGACGAGCCATAAAATCATTTCATTAATCAGCTTTCTACCCAGTGCCGCGAGGGATTTCTCCTCTGCCACTGTTATCAATACATATTGCCCATTAGCCGTGACGATTACACTGCTTGCCACGAGCCTATCGTCTTTCTCCACCATACTTGACTGTCGGGAGCGCGCCAGTTGTTGCGTAAATGCCTGCTGTTGTTCTGTCAGTGGCTGTCCAAGCAATGGACTGATCGTAAAAGCCACGCGTGTGCGTCGTTGCAATTCCGCCAACATGTCGGCAGTCAGAAAACGTCCTATAAACAGGCGCCCCTGCTCCGGTCTCTGCCCCTGACTGTCCCTGATCGGCGCCATGGAAAACAGGAAAGTAAACTCCGGCTGCGCATAAATACCGGAAAACATCCCCATCTTGCGTTGCAGCTGTTCAAGGTTTATCTCGTAATCGGCGAAACGCGCTACCTGATCACGATATTCAATCGGCACAACACTGGCTATTTCCCGGTTTGCCACATAACCACTCCACACCAGTTGATCCTGGCTATCAATATAGAGAATCACATCAATGTTGTTGGCCACAAAATCCGCGTGAGATAGACGCTCTTCAATGAATCCCGGATTGCGCTGCGCCATAAACTGATAGGTTTCCTGCGACTGCGACCAGTCGCGAGCCGTCACTTCAAGGCTATCGATATGGTAGAGAAAGGCATTGATACTGCGCCGCAAATCCTTGCTAACCCGTTCCCGATCCATCTCTTCAAACGGAGGCATGATCACTGCGTTCGACAACCAGGCACCGGCAAGCCCAAACAGCGATATAACCAGGAGCAATATAAAAGGGAATTTATATTTTATGGAAGCCATTATAGGTACACTGTCGACAATGGGTCAGTTTAAGCATAGTCCACAATCCAGACATCTGCTGAAAACTTACCCATTACACTCGCAGCCCTTGTATAAATACAAAATTCCTGAAATAACAGTCGCTTACGGGGTATTACGCATATTAAAGACTGCAAAGCTCCTTTAATTTACGCCAGTCTATAGATAATCATAGAAAGGATGAGCAGTATTTCTACCCTTATTCACTCCATCAAAAGTGGTCAGCTCCGCGAAAACATTGAAGAACGCTTTGGCCGTTGGGGGCACTTTGCCTACCGTCACGCCTGGCTTGTCATATTGTTTAATAGCCTGCTGCTTGGGCTCCTGATCGCACAGACAGAAAAACTGCAGATCGATACCACCATGGAATCGTTCTTTCAGGAAGATGATCCGGCACGTATACGTTACAACGAATTCCGTCAACAATTTGGCCGCGATGACAAAGTCATTATTGCGATAGAGACCGATGAGGTTTTTGATCTCGAGTTTCTTGCCAGATTACGCGACTTGCACAGAGAAATTGAAGCGCGCGTACCATTTTTGCATCAGGTAGACAGCCTGATCAACGCGCGCCAGACCCTCGGGGAAGACGATGAGCTGCTAGTACAGGATTTTCTTGAAGAGTGGCCGCAAAATGACAGCGACCTCGCGCGCCTGAAACAACAAGCGCTGAATAACCCGGTTTATATCAATAGCTTTGTTTCTGCCGACAGTACTCTCGCTGTCATTATGGTGGAGAACGAGAGTTTCAAATATCTCCAGGATGAACTGGACATTCTCGATAATTTTGACGATAGCCTTGAAAGCTCACCCCACGACTCCGAATCTGACATTGTTTATCTAACCGATGTCGACAATACCGCAATTCTCGATAGTTTCAGCGAAATTCTTGCCGAGTTTGATGCACCTGATTTTAAAATTCACGCATCTTCAGGCCCTTATATGACGGCGTGGTTTCTCAATACCGTCAAAAATAATATGGCCACGTATACGAGCCTGTCGGTGCTCGCCATTGCTTTCTTTCTATTTATTATTTTTCGCCGTCTTGTAATGGTATTTCTGCCACTCAGTGTTTCTATTCTCGCCATGCTCGCAGCCATGGGTGTCATGGCTGCACTGGGCATACGCCTGAGCTTTTCCATGCAGATCGTGCCATCATTTTTGATTGCTGTCGGCGTCGGCAATTCCGTGCATATCTTTACCGTCTTCTTTCAAGCAATTAATCGCGGCGAAAACAAGCAGGATGCACTTGCCTATGCACTGCAACACTCGGGCCTTGCTATCCTGATGACCGGCCTCACCACAGCAGGTAGTCTGCTATCGTTTTTATCATCCAATATGAAGCCAATTATTGAGTTCGGCATGATGACACCACTCGGCGTTCTGTTTGCGCTGTATTTCTCACTGGTGCTGCTACCGGCATTAATCGCTGTTTTTCCAATGAGCCTGAAGATCAGGCAGGTTGGCAAACAGCGAGTCAGGAACCTGCTGGTCAGCTGTGGTAATTTTTCCTATCGCAACGCAAAACTCGTGCTCGCTATCTGGATTATCACCGCAGGTACGGCACTGTTTTTTGCATCAAAATTGCAATTCTCGTTTCTTATCTACAACAACCTGCCCCAGGGGCACTTCCTGCTTGAAGCCACACGCAAAGTGGATGAGAACCTCGCTGGTACCGGCCCGCTTGAGCTGATTTTCGATACCGGTGTAGACGGCGGTGTAAAAAATCCTGACTTCCTCAATCGCATGGATGAGATTTCAAAACTCACAGAGCAGTACCCATTTAAAAAATCTGTTTCTGTTATCGATATCAACAAGGAGTTACATCAGGCACTACACGAAAATGATCCGGACTACTATCGCATTCCCCAGGATCCGCAAGTCATTTCCCAGGAATTACTGTTGTTTGAAAACAGTGGTGTCGATGATCTTGAGCTATTCGTTGACAGCCAGTTTCGTCAGGCACGCATGACAATGATTTCACCGATGCAGGATGCGGTCATTTTTAATCCTATCATCGAAGACTTTATGCAGGACGTGCGCGGCATACTTGGCGATCAATACAATGTGGAAACCACCGGCATCATGGATTTGTCGTTTAACATCTTCACCGAAATGCATGTTTCCATGGCAACTACCTATATCATCGCCTTTATTATTATCACACCGCTAATGATTTTTCTGATTGGCAGTGTGCGCATTGGTTTTGCCAGCATGCTACCGAATCTGATTCCAATTATTGTCACACTCGGCGTCATGGGTGCGTTTGATATTTATCTCACCGCTGCGACTTTACTTACTGGCAGTATTGCCATCGGACTGGTAGTGGACGACACGATCCACTTTATGCATAACTTCCAGCGCTACTTTGCTCAAACCAATGATATTCGTCTCGCGATTGAAAAAACTCTCGAAACAACGGGTCAGGCTATTTTCTTTACAACCATTGTGCTGACCACCGCGTTTTTTATTTTTATGCTCAATGAAGTCACAGAATGGGCACATTTTGGTTTTATTACCGGCCTGTGCATTACCACTGCTCTGCTTGCCGATATTTTTCTCGCGCCTGCATTGGTAACACTACTCAACAAAAACCGGGTTGCAGCCCCCGCCGGATAGCTATGCCGAGACAGCCATTATGTCGAAAAACAATCATGTCGGAAAAATTATTCTGTGTTGTAAATCCAGACGCACCGGCAATGTTTCGCCAATATCCTTATCAATATGGCTGTGAATGGCACATAGTATCACCTGGCCATCCGGCAGCTTGAGTGAATAAACCGTTTCTGCACCGCCGAATTTTTTGTCTACGATCTCAAGG
Source organism: Pseudomonadales bacterium (assembly GCA_028280345.1). Classification (GTDB taxonomy): domain Bacteria; phylum Pseudomonadota; class Gammaproteobacteria; order Pseudomonadales; family UBA7239; genus JANQLY01. Next base: position 58,025 of record JANQLY010000014.1, read on the forward strand.
CGCAATTCGCTGCTTTCGTCGTAAATAATGTCGTCAGGGCGAATCAATACCTCCTGACTCTTGCCCTCACTATCCGGCAACACGCAGAAATCGAGCGCTTTATTCAAGCCATTACTGTCAGCAGTCGTTTTAATCAAGGTGCCCTGACCGATAAACTGTGCGACAAAACGGCTCGCAGGGCTGTGATACACCGCGTAGGGGCTATCCCATTGCATCAGTTCTCCCTGTTGCATAACGGCCACTTTATCGGCAATCAGAAAAGCTTCCTGCTGGTCATGGGTCACCACAAGTGCTGTCATATTATGTTGTTTGAACAAATCGCGTACCTCACGCGCCAGCTGCTCACGCAACCCCGCGTCAAGACTTGAAAACGGCTCATCCATTAACAGCAAATCAGGTCGTGTTGCCATCGCTCGCGCCAGTGCGACACGTTGCTGCTGCCCGCCTGACAATTCATGGGGGTAAACCTTGCGATACTTTTCCAGGCCAACCAACTTAAGCAGAACATCAAGGCGGCGCAGTTTGTCGTCGCCGGACAACTGCCGCGCACCGAAGAGAATATTTTTTTCCACGCTCAGGTGGGGAAACAGGGCAAAATCCTGAAACACCATACCGATACGGCGCTTTTCCGCCGGCAACATAGTACTCGCTGAAGACAACAAGTGGTTTTTCAACGTGATGCTACCGGATGCAACACTTTCAAAACCTGCAATTGCACGTAACAATGTGGTTTTACCACAGCCAGATGGGCCGAGCAGACAGCCGATCTCACCCTCTTCCAGAGTCAGGGAAAAGTTTTTTACTGCTTCAATTTCCCCGTAGGAAACAGAGACATTGTCGATCACCAACCGCGAAGACATGCTCAACTACTCCCGGTATTGCAGGTTCATGGCTTTGACCAGCAGTATAACCGGTACCAGACCAATCAGCACAATCGCGAGCGCTGGAAACGCGGATTCTGCCAGACGCTCGTCTGCTGCAAGCTCATAGGCGCGCACCGCCAGCGTATTGTAATTAAACGGTCGCAATATCAATGTTGCAGGCAGCTCTTTCAGCACATCGACAAATACCAGGATTAGCGCCGTCATCATACTGATACGTAACATAGGGAAGTGAACACGGGTAAGCACCTGTGCAGGCGTATGCCCCAGGGATCGCGCCGCTTCATCAAGCGTGGGTTTTATTTTTAACAAACCGGACTCCACCGTTTGCAAGGAGACCGATAAAAAGCGCACTACGTAGGCAAACACCAGCGCAACTACCGTGCCGCTGAGTAACAGTCCAGTAGATATATCAAACTGACTGCGCATCCATGCATCGAGTTGATTATCAAACCACGCAAACGGAATAATGACACCGACGGCAATAACTGTTCCTGGAATCGCATAGCCCATACCCGACACGCGCACGGAGATATTTTCAAAACCACCGTTATTAATTCGCTTGCCATAGGCGAGAAACACCGCAACCACAAGACAACACAGTGACGCCATTACCGCAAGCGAAAAGCTATGAAGTACAAGCTTGAGAAAGTCACCATCAAAAGCGTACTCCCAGGTTTCTATTGCCCACACACTCAATTGCAAACACGGCAGAATAAAGCCAAACGCAATAGCAGCAAAGCAGATCGCGAAAGCAATAGCACCACGAACACCACGCAACCGCACTCTGGCAAGATACTTTTGCCGCGAAGAGGTGTGGTGATAACGCATTTTCAAACGCGACCATCGCTCCAGTACAATCAACACAAACACAAACAGCAGTAGCAAAGACGACAGCTGTGCCGCAGTTTGTAGTTCGCCGAGGCCAAACCAGGTACGAAAAATACCCGTGGTAAAGGTATTCACACCGAAATATTGTACCGTGCCGTAATCGGCAAGGGTTTCCATAAGCGCCAAACTCATACCTGCCACAATCGCCGGACGCGCCAGTGGTAATGCAACAAAGCACAGCGTACGCCACGGGCCATTACCGAGGCTGCGACTCACTTCGAGTACCGCTGTAGACTGTTCGAGAAACGCCGCGCGTGTAATCAGATAGACATAGGGATAAAGCACAAGCGACAACATGCATACCGCACCACCCACGGAGCGGATTTCCGGGAACCAATAGTCGCCATAGCCCCAGCCAAACCAGTCGCGCAACATGGTTTGTACCGGACCGGAAAAGTCCAGCATGCCAGTATAGGTATAGGCGATGATGTAAGCCGGCATGGCCATCGGCAACAACAAGGCCCAGTCGAAAAAACGCCTGCCTGGGAACTCGCACATACTTGTGAGCCACGCACCACTCACACCGATCATAAAAGTACCAAAGCCAACGCCGAGCATTAACAGTAATGAATTCGACACATAATCCTTGAGCACCGTATCTGCCAGATGTTGCCAGACGTCACCAAACGGCTGCGCCAGACTCGACATCACCACAAGAACCGGCAGCACAATCGCCAGCGCCACAAAAAGCAAACCGGCCCGCCACAAAGTGACCGACCGGTTCATACCTCGATTGTAAATGCTTTGGGACAGCTGCAAATTAATTCCTGTCAGTTAACCTCACGGCTGCTACTTCCAGCCTGCCCGGTCCATCACTTTAACCGCTTCCGCGTTGAATTCACCGAGTTTTGCCATATCAATGTCATCGCCTTTGAATTCGCCCCAGGATTTAAGCAGTTCACTGCTTTCCACACCTTCACGCACCGGGTACTCATTATTCACTTCCGCATACCACTGTTGGCTTTCTTCCGCTACTAAAAACTCTAGTAACTGAATCGCTGCCGCTTTGTTCGGTGCTGACTGTATCACACCAGCACCACTGACATTAACATGGGTACCACGGCCCTCTTGATCCGGCCAGAACAACCCAACCTGGGCCGCTGCCTCTTGTTGTTTTTCATCCTTACCGGTAATCATTGCACCGAGATAATAACTGTTGACCACTGCAATATCACACTGACCAGCTGCCACAGCCTTGATTTGATCGCGATCCCCTCCCTGTGGCGGGCGCGCCATATTCTTCACTATTCCCTTCGACCAGGCCTCAGTCGCCTCAAGGCCCTGATTAACGATCATGCTCGCAACCAGCGATTGATTATAAATATTGCTCGACGAGCGAATGCAGATGCGCCCTTTCCATTTTTCATCAACCAGTGCTGCATAGCTGGATAATTCTTCGGCCTTAACGCGATCTTTCGCATACACAATCACACGCGCGCGTTTCGATAAGCCAAACCACAGGCCCGTTGGCTCGCGCAGACTCTCCGGTACCACCGTTTCCAGTGTCTGAGAACTGATTGGCTGTAATACACCCGCTTGTTGCGCACGATAGAGGCGACCCGCATCAGTAGTAATCAACAAATCCGCTGGCGAGTTTTTGCCTTCACTTTGCAAGCGGGTTAACAGTGCATCACCTTTGCCCGTAACAAGGTTCACAACAATGCCGGTTTCTTCGGTAAAGCGGTCAAGCAAGGGCTTGATCAACTTTTCCTTGCGCGCAGAGTAGACATTCACTTCATCAGCGCTAACGGGGGTACTGACAAATACAGCAAGTGCCAGAAAAGCAGGAAGCAGAAGCCTGAGAACATTATTTTGAAACATGGGATACAGCCCTTTAAATCTAACGATTAATCAGAAGCAAATAGTAAGCATTCTCATTTAAATGTCAATTGATATCTGTCAATACTCCCGCTGACAGAGAAAGTACTGACATTAAAAAAGCCGCAGATGCGGCTTTTTTAATGTCAGTGACAAACTGGTGTTATTCAGTACGCCCTTCATCGGCATACTGATCTGCAATTTCACGCAGCTTGTTCTTCGCCACTTTCTCGAGTGTGGCACGGGGCATTTCTTCTATAAAATAAATCGCACGCGGGCGTTTAAAGTCAGCGAGGCCCTTCTCACACTCTTGCATAATCCTCTCGCGAATTTCCTGCTCGCTAAGCGCAGTCCACGCACCCTTAATCGCAAACACCACAGGCACTTCGTCGAGCATATCGTGCTTCTGCGCCACCACAGCTACTTCTTCAAACGTGCCCTGATCAAACAACCCACCGATAAACTCTTCAACCTGACGCGCCGAAACGTTTTCCGCGCCCACTTTCAATACATCCTTGTCGCGATCGGCAAAATACATATAACCGTCTTCACCCAAACGCGCCATATCACCAGTGTGGAACCAACCATCTTTGGTAAACGCCTTCTCCATAGCTTCGGGGTTTTTGTAGTACTCATAGAAAATCTGTACACCGCGGGTACCTTTGATATAAAGATCACCATTCTCACCCACATCACAGTATTCACCGGTTTCGGGATTAATAATCGCAAAGTCATAACCGGGGCTTGGTACACCGATATTCATTTCCGGGGAATCCTGGAAAATATCGGAGCGAGTTGCCCAGCCAACCGTTTCGGTCATGCCCCAGGTCGCCATCGTAGTGACTTTCCAGTAATCCTCAACACCGTGCAACTTCACCCCGGTCGCCCAGGTCTTGTAGAAGTGCTCGGGGATTTCCTGGGCACCGATCGCCTTGAAGGTAAACGGAATCATCGAAGCGCGTGTACATTTGTATTTCACCGATACTTCCCAGAACTTACTCGCAGAGAACTTCGGTTGTAGCACAACGGTTGCGCCCGCCCACATCATCGACCAGAAAGACCAGCATTGCGCATTGATATGGAAACACGGCAGGAAGCACAGGTAGACATCGGAACTGTCAGCATAAATATTTTGTGAATTGGAACGGCCACCCCACAGCGCATTGGCGTGGGTGTGTACTACCGCTTTCGGACGCGACGTAGTACCCGAGGTAAACTGGATACCTACCGGCAACATCGGCTCCGGCTCGCGCGCCGGCGCTTCATCACCATGGCCATAGAGGCTGTCAAACAGCGGGTGATCATGTTTTTGATCGTCTTCTGCCGGCTCCCCGGAATTATCTTCAGTGACAACAAACCACGGAATGCTTTTTGCGTTATCGGCCAGCGCGTGAATGAATTTCGGCTGGGTAATACAACCTACTGCTTCGGAGTGCTCGGCAAAGTAAGTTAGCTCATCGCCAACACAACGGGTGTTAGTGGTCACAGCCACAGAACCAATAATGGAAGAGGCATACCAGGCAATCATCATTTCCGGACAATTCTCGGCGTGAATCAGCAGCTTGTCGCCCTTTTTCACACCTTTCGCGATCAGGCCACAGGCTACCTTGTTAATGTCTTCCCAGAACTGCTTGTAGGTCCAGGTTTTACTGTTGCCGTCTTTCGGCTCCCAGATCAGAAACTCCTTATCCGGTGTTTGCTCAGCCCAGAGTTTCGCGAGCCAGGGGACATCCTTACCGGCAAAGGCATATAGTTCGTTGGAATGAATTTGATCAAATTTGGGCGTGCTCATACCTGGCTCCAGTGCGGTTTATTGCAAAACGAGCGCAGGATTGTAGCGAACCGGGGAAATCCGGCAATAGGTAATATGTCTATATCGACGCTAGCATCAACATCGGCCGTCGCAAATGGACCGACTGCCTGACAACTACTGGCTCGCCGAACCTTTCACCCAGGTCACAATGGCCTGGTTTAGCAGGTCGGTATCCACCGGTTTGGAGATATAGTCACTCGCGCCCGCCTGGATGCACAAATCCCGATCTTCCTTCATGGCTTTTGCCGTTAGTGCAATGATCGGAATCGCCCTGCCATTTTCCATTTCGCGAATGCGGCGCATAGCTTCGTAGCCATCCATTTCCGGCATCATGATATCCATAAGCACCACATCGGTTTTATCAAGGCTCTCAGTGAGCTTGTCGAGGGCCTCCATACCACTCATGGCCGTCGTCACTTCCATACCGTTAATCTCCAGCACAGAAGACAGTGAATAGATATTACGAATATCGTCATCGACAAGCAGCACCTTGCAGCCTTCAAGCATGCCTTCTTCGTAATCGTCGTAATCCACCATTGGTGCCACAGGCGCTGTGGCGGCTTCCGATGGCGGCTCCGACGCAGCCGGTTCACTCTTTACCGCTTCCTGCCCTTCCAGCAAGGCTTTGTCATCAACAACCTGCTTGGCCTCACCGAGTTCGGAAATAAACTCTGTCAGGGAATTCGTCGCGGACTGTTGCAGTACCTCTGTAGCATGTTTGATCGCTGAATCCGAGTTGGTGGATACATCACTGAGGAACTTCGATACTGTGCCTACAAGACGATCCATGCCCTGACCGGATTTGATAATCACACGGTCGGCATATTTGCTGATTTCAAATTCACGTTCCGTTGACATTTCCTGGGCAGTAAACACAATCACAGGCTTTTCTGCAAAGTCCGCCTGACTTCTGACTTCACGCAGCAGTTCTATACCGTCCATATCCGGCAACATCAAATCCACAATCAGGCAGTCAAAGCCCACCTGTTTGATCAGCTCGATACCATCCTGGCCCGTCGCCGCTACTTCGATGTCGATGCCTTTGTCACTAAACTGTTCCTTGATCGCATCGTGCAAGCTGATATTGTCTTCAACCAATACAACACGACTAAAGCTGTCACCAATCTCTTCCTTAATCTTACCCAGCAAATCCTGCACATCATTCTGGGAAACTGGTTTCTCGGTAAAATCTTCTGCACCGAGATCAATCGCTTGTTCTCGCTCCGGCATCGCTGAAACAATGTGCACTGGCGTATTGCCAACGCGACTTGAGGACTTGATACGCTGCAATACTTCCCAGCCGGACAAGTCTGGCAAGGAGATATCGAGAATCACAGCCTGCGGCTGATAGAGCTCAAGGTAAGTACAGGCATCTTCACCGGTGTAAACAAGATCACACTGCAAACCGGCTTCCACAATCAGATCGTTAAGAATCGCAGCAAATTTCTCATCGTCCTCAACAATCAGGATACGATCAATGCGATTCGCATTAAGGAAGTGCTGGTTACTGAAATCCACCGGGCTATCATCGCCACCACCGGATTCGTACATCGCAAGAATTTTGGCTTTCTCGTCATCCGCCATGGAAGAAGTCGAGCTATCTGACGATACTGCCGGTGCTGACTGTTCAGCAACTGGAGCTGACTCAACACTGTCTTCTTCAAACAGAGCTGTTTTTGAAACTGAACGCTGCTCACCAGGCACAATAGCCGGCGCATTGGATTCGGAATCATAAGGCAGAATCAGATAGAAAATACTGCCATTGCCTTCCCCGTCACTGTAGACCGAAATTTCACCACCGAGCAGTTCAGCAAGTTCCCGGGAAATAGTCAGCCCGAGGCCAGTGCCGCCATATTTACGACTGGTTGTACCATCAGCCTGTTTGAATGCCTCAAAGATAATATTCTGTTTATCCTTTGGAATACCAACACCGGTATCACGCACAGCGAGCACAAAGCTGTTGTCATTGGTCAAACCGCTATGAACCGGCACAAACGGATCGCGGGGCTTATGGAAATCGATATAGATACCGCCCTTGTCAGTAAACTTGATCGCATTGGAAATAAAGTTCTTGATCACCTGATTGAGGCGGTGCGTATCGGTAACAATCCCTTCCGGCAAACCGTCTTCGATCGTTACCTTGAAGTCCAGACCTTTGTCGCCGGCAACATATTCAAATCGTTTGGTAAGTTCCGCCGACAGACTCTCGAAAGAAGCTTCTTCGTAAACCATATCGAGCTTGCCTTCCTCAATCTTGGACAGATCAAGAATATCGTTAATCAACGTCAACAGATCAGAACCGGAAGAATGGATAACATGGGCGTGTTGTACTTCCTTGTCAGACAGATTACCTTTTTTGTTCTCTATCAATGCCTGGGAAAGAATCAAAATACTGTTAAGCGGCGTACGCAGCTCGTGAGACATAGTAGAAAGAAACTGGGTTTTGTATTTGTCGCTCGCTTCCAGCGCCTGAGACTTTTCCACCAGAACTTTCTTGGAGCGCTCCAGTTCGTTGTTCTTTTGCAGAATTTCGTTTTTCTGCACATCCAGTGCCTTGGAACGAGCCTGGAGTTCGCCGTTGATGATTTCCATTTCTTTTTGCTGGGTCTGTAACTCATCGGCCTGGCGGCGTGTCTGGTCGAGCATTTCCGCCATTCTTACACGGGCACCCGCCGAGTTAATCGCAATACCAAGACCGTCGCGACCCCGCTCCACAAAACTTAAATCCTGATCGTTAAACTGTCGGAATGAACCGAGCTCTACAACACCGAGCAGCTCACCTTCCAGTTCTATCGGAAACACCAACAAACTACTAGGCACGGCTTGCCCAACGCCGGAGCTGACTTTCACATAATCGTTAGGCAGATCCGTTACTACGAAGGTCTTCTTCTCAAGTGCACACTGCCCGACAATGGATTCACCGATCTTGTATTGATTGGTGTTACCGCTGCGATAGTTAAACGCAAAACTCGATTTCAGAGTCAATGCACCGCCTTCAAGCAAATACATTGCACCGATGGCTGACTTGGTGGTTTCAGCAAGATATTCAATAATATGCTTTGACAGCTCGTCAATATCCTTGTCGCCGCGCATGGTTTCGTTTAATCCGGCCAGCGCGCTTTGCAGATCATCGCGCAAGCGGGTTTCTTCCTGCTGCCGGAACAATGCATCACGCATTTGGCGCAATGCACTCATTAACTTGCCGGATTCATCTTCTGTCTCAACTTCAATTTCCTGATCGAGTTCACCACCGGCAATTTTATCCGCCACATTTACCGCATTATCGAGCACCCGGGTAATCAACCGAATAATCATCACCGAGATTGCAAATAGCAGAATCGTAACCAGTAACAGAATAACCGCGCCAACGCCGGAGATTTCACCCTGGGTCTGCTGCAGGGTAGACATATCTCCCTCGAAACCTTCATACCAATCACTGACAAATTTATTTTGCAGGCCTTCATAGCTTTCACGCAGCCGGTTCATTTCCTCAAAACCGCGCTGAGCTTCTTCACTATTAATATCGGTAATAGCTAATTCAGTGGCTCGGGTCGTCACCTCAATATACTTATCAAACTGATCAAACAGCTCTTCAAAATCCGCATCATTGTTAATTCTTCTTGCCTCGTAAAAACTGCTACGCAGCTCACGGGCCTTATCCTTGGCTTCATCAAGAATATCAAGATCAGAGGCAAACAGTGCCGACTGGTACAACTCCTTCAATTCAACAAAGCCCAATTGCAACTCGTTAATAAACTGCAAGGTAGGCAACTGTTTTTCAACAGTGTGATTAATTTGGGTTTCCACCTTGCCAGTGAAATAGATATTCGCCATAAAACTGGTGAACAAACCCAGAATACCGATTAGTGCGATGCACCCGATTTTGTATTTAACAGATAAATTATTAAACCAGCCCATAATTTTTATTCACTTGAAATTGCGTCGTCTAAATCACCTACCCAAAAAACCATAAAGGGCATACAGCGTAGTAATAAATACTGAAAATTAAGCAGTTTCGATACGAGTCTTACTATCTTCGTAAGACTGTAAATGCTCTCTGGCTTTAGCCAGTTTGGACTCAAGCTCTTTCTTCTGCATATCAAGCTTGAGAAAAAATTCCACTTTGGAACGGAGAATCGTCGGGTTAATCGGCTTGCACAGGTAGTCCACTGCACCTGCCTGATAACCTTTATAAATATACTTGTCTTCCTTGCTAATCGCTGTCAGAAAAACAATCGGCACGTTCTGGGTACGCGGGTTTTTGCGCATCATCTCAGCCACTTCAAAGCCGTCCATCTCTGGCATTTGCACATCAAGCAACACAAGCGCCACATCGTGTTCCAGCAGAAGTTTCAGCGCTTCCATACCAGAAGTCGCCTTAATGAGGTTCCAATCATCATGGTCGAGCACAGCTTCGAGTGAGATCAGGTTTGGCTCGTAATCATCAACAAGCAGAATTTTTTGTTCGATGGCCATCACAACTACCTTAGTCAAATAACATTGGGCTACTAAAAACCGGTATAAATTTTCCTATCCTGTTCACATTTTCATACAAAAAAGTACAACATCCGTTTTTATGCGTGTCTGAATACTCCACTAGACACTATCAGGTTGTTTGAAAATACCACTACTACATAAAAAAATACACCACATTTTTACCCGAGCACCGCTGGCTAGTAACCAACGGGAAATAACTCTTCTTTTTGTAGAGGCTTGCCCTATTTGAAGGCTCCCTTTAAATAGCCAAATATTATATAAAAATAGATATATATAACAGAAATAGGCTATTCTGACGCCTGAGCCTGGGTTTCAATCTGCTGGTGTAAATCCAGTGTTCCCTTCTCCCCGAATGAGATAAACAGGCCTTCGGCGCTCGCCGTCATGACCTCCCCGGCATACATTTCCCCCTCGAGACGCAGCTTGCGCCCGTCAACCGATACCATCCGCGCTGTCAGCTCCAGCGTCGTATTGAGCGGTGTCGGCTTGTGGTAGGTCACAGACAAGTTCTTTGTGGCACCGGAGCCCCCCGAAATCATTTGCGCCCAACCGAGAAACTCATCGAACACCGCCGCCACAAAGCCACCGTGGGCACAACACAACGGCCCTTCAAAGCGCCAGTCAAAATTGACCTGTGCGCGGGCATCCCCGCTCTGTTTGTCGATCCATATTTTCAGTGGTGGAGCGAGCACACTGCTGTGACCGATTAATGGAGAAACTTCCTGGGAAAGGCTGTCATGCTCATGTGACCAACCGGCATCGAGCCACCCCTTGCGACCACCCGCAAGCTCACGCTGTTCAAGACCGGCATTAAAGGCCTGCAAATGATCCGCCAGTGCGGCAACCTCCTGTTCACGATTCTCTCGACTTAACAAGTTGGTTGTCAGTTGACGCAATTGCGCAGCAAGGCGCTGTCGCTCCCGCCAATAGTCGTTAGCTGGACGGTGGTTTTCAGTACTCGCCTGCATATCGTAGCGGGGGCGGCTCTCATTACTCATAGTCTGTACCTGTATTTCCCGGATCAGGGGGCGCTATTAAACGCATTTACCCGGCCTGTGACTATCGCGGCAATCCCCGAAATAACACTTACAAAATAAAAGGTATTTATTACATTTGCCGCATGGCGCCCCACCAGGTTTTTGATTAGACTAGCGGCCTTTTCAATACCTACAGTTTTTTTGCCGGGGACACAGTATGAGTGAACAAGCAAACAGCCAATGGGACCACAGTGTTGACGTTGTTGTGGTGGGCAGTGGTAATGGTGCCATGACGGCAGCGCTGTGCTGCTACGAAATGGGCAGTAAGGATGTTCTGGTGATCGAAAAGGCCGACAAATTCGGTGGCACAAGTTCACTCTCCGGCGGAGGTGTCTGGATACCCTGTTCTCACTACGCGTTTGAAGCTGGTGCCAATGACAGCCCGGAAGAAGCCCGGGAATACCTGCGCAACACCATCCCCGACTACGTACCCGGTGAAATGATCGACACCTATATTGCCGAAGGCCCGAAAATGCTGCGCTTTATGCATGATCGCACGCAGATGCGCTACGAATCCCTCGGCATGTACCCGGACTACTACACCGACCTGCCCGGTGCCCGCGAAGGTCACCGTTCCATGGAACCAGCTCCGGTGAACATTTCCGATCTCGGTGACGACTGGTCCACATTGCGCCAGACCCACCATATGATGTATCTGTTTGACCGCATCGCGATGACCCAGAAAGAGGCCCATGTTCTGGTAACCAAAGGCAAGGGCTGGATGGGGCTCACGATGAAACTCATCTGGGGCTATATCTCCGATCTCGGCTGGCTGTTCAAGGATAAACGCGGTCGCCGCCTCGCCTGTGGCAGTGCCGGTACCGCGCGACTGCGTCTGTCAATGCAGGATCGCAATATGCCGCTGTGGCTTAACACCTCCATGGAAGAAATCATCAGTGATGACAGTGGTCGTGTTGTTGGCATCGTGGTGAAAAAAGACGGCAAGAGCCAACGCATCGAAACAAAGAAAGGTTTGATCCTCGCCGCCGGTGGCTTCGAAGCGAACCAGGAAATGCGCGAGCAGTACCTGCCCAAGCCCACTAATAAGGACTGGAGTGCCGCGTGCCCCACCAATACCGGTGATGCTCACCGTGCGGGTATCGCTCTCGGCGCAGCTACCCAGCAAATGGATCAGGCCTGGTGGTGTACGACCTTCTCTGCCCCTGGTGAACCGCAACCGCGTCTGGCAATTATGGAAAAATCCCTGCCCGGTTCCTGTGTGGTAAACATGGCCGGTAAACGTATCGCCAACGAATCGCAAAACTACATGGCCTATCAAACCGAGTTCTTCGAAAAACACAGTGACGACAACCCATGCTATCCGTCCTGGTTTGTATTTGATCGCCGCTTCCGCACCAGCTATATCGTCGGCCCGCTACTCGATAACCAGGCGCGCCCGGATTCCGCGATTCCGAAAGAATTCTTCGACGAGGGTTTCCTGGTGAAAGCCGACACCATTGAAGAACTTGCCAGACAAACCGGTATTGATGAAGCCGGTTTGAAAGAAACCGTTGCGAATATGAACGAATACGCCAAAACCGGTGAAGACAAGGAATTCAAACGCGGTTCCACCGCTTACGACCGTTACTACGGCGATGAAACCATTACACCAAACCCCTGCCTCGCACCGATCGACGAAGCACCGTTCTACGCGATGCAAATTGATCCGGGTGATTTCGGAACCCGCGGCGGCATGGTGACCAACACCAAAGCACAAGTGGTTAAGGAAGATGGCTCTGTGATTCCTGGCCTGTATGCGATTGGTAACTGCTCCGCAGCGATTTTGCCGACTTATCCTGGGCCAGGGGCGACGCTGGGGCCAGCGATGACGCATGGTTATCTTGCGGCCAAGGATATAACTGGCTATAACGATTAACCTTTTTATTTTTCCAAATTGCCATTTGTGGGAGTTAAGCGCCGCTTAACTTAAGGGTTAAGGGGGCAGCGCCCCCTTAACAATCCCCCTCTCTCAGAGAGTTTCTCCGAAGATATCTCGACGTGCCGGGCCAAATTCGCGTCCATGCGAATTGCCCCTAATTTTCACGTCCTGTGAAAATTGCACTTCTCCTTTGGAATGCAGCTAAAAGCCCATCATCAGAGACAGGGTAACTACAAAGTATGACGATGCTAGTGGTAATACTTTTACCTATAACTACTTTGAACAACTAGCACCCTATAGATTTTCACCTCACAGAGCCTTAAGTCTTTGATATTTATAGCCTTTCCCACTTTCCACATCCTCTGTAATTCTGTGCAATTCTTTATAGCAAGCACGAAACACTAACTGTTTCCGCCTAATTTGACAGCTTTTGATTCCGTTATACGTTGGAATCAGATGCCAACCAAAGGAGCAAACTATGCGTTTATTGAAGATGTTGAAAAAACTGAAATGGGAAAAGGGTTACAACACTCTGAAGTTACTTATGAAATGTGTGTTGAAGCTGGACATGATGATTCGGATCATTAAGTTTTTTATGGACTGGTAAAAGCTCGTTACTCTGCTGAACTAATTCAATCTTTTAAACTCAACTGATTGCGCTAGAATCCAGCAATACTCATTAACTGTAAATTCCAGATACAGGAATAAAGATATATGAATGTGAAGAAGATCTTTCTATTAATCGCGACACACGGCATTGCCATCACGTTTGGCTTTGCAGCGGGAATTTATATGTTGCCTATACTGACAGCCCCCGAAGCACCAAGCGAACCTGAGATAAAAGAGATTGCTACAGCGGCAATGTACTCAGGTGTGTTTCGACTCGATCTGGCTGATAGCGATGCTTTTCATTGGGGTGAAGGCGAAATATCAGTGGGTGAGAAATTTATCACATTTATGGGAGAACTTTCCCCCGGACCAGACTATAAACTTTATCTTTCTCCTGAATTTGTAGAAACAGAAAAAGATTTTAATAATCTAAAGTCATCCATGCTCAGAGTCGGAGATGTAAAAACTTTTAACAACTTCGTGGTAGAGCTGCCAACGGATGTAAACCCTTCAGATTATACAAGCGTGATTATCTGGTGTGAGTCTTTTGGTGAGTTTATAACTGCTGCCAAATACCGCTAACAGCAAAACCAATACCTGTTTTTAATAAACTTGCATATCCAGCTCGCGACTTATAAGCAACCGAGCAAAGCAGATTTTTCGGGGAGAATTTTCAGGAGAAAATTCAGGCCCGCTGAGTAGGAGCGAATCGGGCCGACCCCAAGAAAAAGCTGTGGCGCGAGGGTACCCGCAGGGTTGCTTATAGGAGAAGGAATTTTTGGTTACTTTTGTTTCCTTACAAAAGTAACACCCCCCAACCGGCAGGTTGAAAGAACTACTATCCTTTCCTCAACTCCGCAGCAGTCTTTTGTTCGTTAACCATCGACTCTTCCAATGTCGCAGTTGCACCAAAATGCAAACACTCTTTGATCGCGCCTAAAATAGCCGGGTTATTTCCGGCAATCTCCGCCGCCATCGCTTTGGCTTCCTCAAGCAACTTATCGCCGGGTACAACTTTGTTAACAAGACCGATTTGCTCGGCCTCTTCAGCAAGAATGATTTTGGCGGTCATCATGAGTTCTCGCGCTTTGGCGGGACCAACCACGCGCTGTAACAGATGGGTGCTACCTAAACCTGGCAGGATGCCGAGTTTGGCAAAGGTTAAACCGATTTTTGCACCTTCTGCTGCAATACGAATATCACAGGGCAAAGCCATGGTGATGCCAACACCAATGGCGTGACCGTTAATCGCAGCAATGACCGGCTTCGGGTAATGCGCAAGCGTAGCAGGTAGCTCACGAATAAAACGTTCTTCTCCAAGTTTCGGACCTTTAATTTCTTCACCGCGTTCAGCAGCGGCAAACTGTTCTTTAAGGTGTTCAAGGTCTACACCGGCACAGAAACCGCGCCCTTCACCGGTGAGTATCACAACTTTTACGTCATCGTTATCTTTAAGTTCGTTAAACGCATCGACGACTTCTTCACCCATACCGACGGTGTAGGCGTTGAGCTTATCGGGGCGGTTTAAACGAATGGTGGCAATACCTTCTTCGATATCGAGCAGGATGTTTTCAAAACTCATGTACTTCTCCAATTAAATTCTTTCTGTCATTAGCTACCCAGTCTATTCACGCAGTAGCTATTTCGGTAAGCCTAATACTCGTTCGCCAATAATATTTCGCTGTATTTCCGATGTGCCGCCGCCCAATGTATCGGCAAACGAATATAAAAACTTGCGCGGCCATGCCCAATGATCACCACCGAGGTCGGGGTTGTGAAAACGTTCCGGGCCGAGGATTTCCATCGCAAGCTTTAACACTTTTTTGTGGATCTCGGAGGAATACAGTTTCAGGATTGAACCTTCCGGCCCTGGCATGCCGGTGCGTTCGTTGCGCGACACCCCCATGAGTGTCATTGCCAGTAGCGCACGGGTTTCGGCACGCAGTTTCATTAACTCGTGGGCAATATGATCATCATTAATTGCAAAGCGTCCGTCTTCAAGCGGGGTGTTTTTTGCCACATCAATCAATTCTTCCATTAGCGTCGATGAGCGCACCGCATAGGGCATAAACGCCGTGCCACGCTCAAATGCAAGTTGCGCCATGGAGACTCGCCAGCCGTTATCGATACCACCCACCACGTTTTTCAGTGGAATGCGCACGTTGTCGTAAAACACTTCGTGCAGGTCATCACCGCCGGACATATCCTTGATCGGACGAATTTCCATGCCCGGGTTATCCATCGTGTTAATGACCCAGGTAATGCCTTTGTGGCGCGAGTCTGCCGCGCCGGTGCGTACGAGCAACTGTTGCAGGTCGGCAAAGCGCGCCCAACTGGTCCAGATTTTCGAACCATTTACTACAAGCTCATCGCCATCGATTTCGGCCTTGCATTTAAGGTTGGCAAGATCGGAACCCGCTGACGGCTCGGAGAAACCCTGACACCAGATCACTTCACCTTTCAGAATCGGTGGCAGGTATTGTTTTTTCTGTTCTTCAGAACCACAGGCAATAATCGTTGGTCCCGCGAGGTTCAGTCCGTTAAAGCGGTAATGATCGCCTGGTGCATTAACCTTGGCGTATTCCATAAGAAAAATTAACTGTTGAAAGGTATCGAACCCCTGACCACCGTATTCTTTCGGCCAGTTAATGCCGGCCCAACCACCTTCGTAGAGTTTTTTTTGCCACGCGAGGTCATACTCACGCGCCTGGTCGGTACCTTCAACGCGCTCTTCCTTTGGCATGTTATCCAACAACCAGCTGCGCACCTTCTCGCGGAACTGTTCCTGCTCGGGGGTAAAATCAAGATTCATTGTATTGTTCCTATAGCCTTAAGCGTTATTTGATAACTAGAGCGCCGGTCCGGCCAGTTTGGATAATTGTTGCAACTGCTTGCGCTGGGTGCCGAACAGCTGATCAAGAACGTGCGCTCGTTTTACAAACAGATGAATATCCATTTCCTGGGTAAAACCCATACCACCGTGAACCTGTACTGCAGTATTCGCATTGTCCATCGCCGCGTCTGACGCAAGGGTTTTTGCACACAAAGTATCAAACACTGCGTTATCTCCCTGGGCTTTAGCCGGGTCTTCCAGTTCAATCGCCGCTACATAGATTTGCGATAACGAGGCCTCGCACTTAACAGCCATTTCTGCACAGTAGTGCTTGATCGCCTGAAACGCACCGATGGGTTTACCGTATTGTTCACGTACCTTGGCGTATTCTACACAGCGATCGCGTGTGGCTTCAGCAATACCAAGCTGCATTGCAGCGGTCAATAACACACCGCGTAAGTAAATATCTTCATCGCTCTTTTTCAACGCGGCAACGGTGGACACATTCTCACAACTTGCCGCGGCAAATTGCATTTTGTCATCGGTGCAAGGCAGCGCTTTAAAAATGGAAATCGCAGACTTTTCCACCAGCGCAGAAGCATTGTCGTCGACGATTAACACAAGATCAGCATCATCGCCTTCAAACACGTAATACTCACCGGTGACGGTATTGTCGACTACCGGTGTCTGGCTGTAACGCGGTATCGCAACCGCCACGAGTTTTTCACCGGCCATGATCGAAGCTGCAAGCTCTTCATCACCGGCCACTGCTGCGAGACGTGTACCAAGAATACTGCCAAGCACTGCTGGAGAAACCAAATAGCGCCCCATTTCCACACAGAGCAGTGTTTCCTCGCGCAAGCCATACCCCACACCCCCCAGATCTTCCGACAAACCGATACCAAACCAACCGAGTTCGGCAATTTTGCCCAGCATAGTACGATCAATCAGCGGTTGTTCACCACTTTGCAGCATACGCTCTACGGGCAGCTCTTTTTCCAGAAAGCCGACACTCGCATCGACGATCTGGTTTTGTTCTTCTGTGGGCAATAAATCCATAGCAGTTCCTGGTTAAGCTTCTTCGATCACAGCACCTGATCATGTAACAAGCGCTCCGCCACCCCATTTGTGTTATACCGGCATCTGTTGGTACGCTTTGCGGCCAGCCTTTTTCAAGACAGGTGACTGGAAAAGAATTTTAGTGAAAGCCGGGGCGCTTGAAAAGCGCGGATTTCCCCTTAGCCAGGCAATCTGCTTAAATCGCACCTGCAAGATCAACCCACCATTCATCTATTTACGAGGATACAGGTAATGACTTCTGCCATCATTGATGCCATGCATAGCCGCAATTCGGTTTCCCAGCTCGAGGAACCAGGGCCAAGTGCCGAACAGCTTGAGAATATTCTCAAGGCTGGACTGCGCGCCAATGACCACCGCCGCCTGCGTCCATGGAAGTTTCTCGTGATGAAGGGGGAGGCGCGCAAGCGACTCGGGGAAATCTTTGTTGCGGCACGGCTCGCGGAAAATTCGGATTTCAGCACAGAGGAGCAGGAAAAACTCGCCGCCAAACCCCTGCGTGCACCGGTGATTATCACCGTGGTCGCAAAGGTGCGCAGTGACGAAAAAGTACCGGATATTGAGCAAGTGATCTCCGCCGGAGGGTCGGCCCAATTAATGTCACTCGCAGCCCACGCGCTGGGTGTTGGCGCAGTATGGCGCACCGGCAGCCTCGCCTATAACGTACTTGTCCACAAACGACTCGGACTTGAAGAAGGTGATCAGATTGTCGGCTTTCTGTATCTCGGCACACCCAAAAACACCAAGCCACTCGCCGAGCTGGCTTTGGATGACTTTGTGATTAACTGGCAGGGATAAGCATAACCGCTGTTGGCAGGCCATATTGCAACAACCAGCAGATCATAAATCATTCATTTTTCAGTCATTTTTAAAAACCTGATTAAAGTGACTGGATTTTTAAAAATGCCTGTGTTTTTATTTATCGCCTATATGAAGCGCTCTATAAGTTGCCGAAGTCCTTCGGGTGGTTAGCTGAGCAATAATAAACCCAATAAATCTGGAAGGGCTTAGTATGACTGGCGAAGAACCTCAAGTTACCTCTGTTGCTGAAAAGACCAATTCTGATACAACCTCTATAACTTCAACTTCCAAAAAAACTGAAAGGAAAGGTTTTAAGCGTTTGCGTGGAGCAGCAGCGCTTGGAGCCTTGAGTATGGCGAGCTTGTTCGCGCCTTCTGGCCGGGCCGCGACGGTCACAAGCGGAACACCGCTGAGCGTGAGCCAGAGTGTATCAAGAAGTACGGGGAATGTATTTCTCACCTGGGGCTCTATCGGCAATACGACGACCACCCATAACCACTTTCCCGGCGTATCCACAACGGGCGGCGGCAATTTGATGTCGACCCAATACAACTTTGAGATTGGGAAACTGGATATGCAGCGCATGTATGCCAACCCTATCACGTCATGTACATTCATTGGTTCAGATTCGTTTTGCACCAGTGGCACAAATTTTAACTATCAAAATCCTATTGCCACTGCATTGGGTCTGGCAGTGGATAACGTGATGTTTCTGAACCCAGACAATACGGTTGATCTGACCAACAGCGTAGTGACAAGCGATACGGTGACCATGAGCGGCCTGGATGTGAATATCCGTTATCGTTTTTTTGGTACTGGCCAGACCGCAGCAGATAGAGCTGCCGCGAGAGCGCTCTATACGTTTACCAATACAACCGGCGCCCAAATTGATATCGACGCAATGGTTGCCGGCAAGACAAACTATTCGCTTAACGGCAACACGGTTTACATCATGGATACCGCAAACAGTGATACCGTTGTCGACAATGCTGATCAATGGATTGTCGCTGATGACTCAACGTTGTATCCCAGACATGCAACCACCATTCTTGCGCGTTATGGCACGGGAGGCGTAGTGCCGGTCAATGCCATCCTGCTCGGCGATAATACCAATGGCGGCAACGGTCAAAGTTATGGCTTTCGATATAGCCTTTCGATACCCGCCGGTGCGACCGTGCGTTTATTAGGTTTTATTGAAATAGTTGACGGTAATTATAGTGAGGCCAGTTCCCGTGCAGCAGCCTATGTAGATGGTGCCAGCCTGGATTCTGCCGGCTTGCTTGAGGGTTTGACTACCCAGGAGCTTGCGGAAATTGCCAACTACACCTTTGGGGCACCAGATTCAGATAGCGATGGCATGCCGGACGATTGGGAAGATGCCAACGGTCTCAATAAAAATGACCCCGGTGATGCCTCGCTGGACGGAGATAGCGATGGTTTGAATAACCTCGAGGAATACAACGCAGGCAGTGACCCGAACGTGTCCGACACCGATATGGATGGCGTTAATGATGGCGATGAAGTTAATACCTATTCTTCTGATCCAACGGACAGTGATAGTGATGACGATGGTTTAACCGATGGTGTCGAAGTAAATACCGAAGGCACTTCGCCGACAAACAGTGATACCGATGGTGATTTCGTCAGTGATGGCGACGAAGTTAATACCTATTCCACCAACCCTCTGGTTGCTGACCCGAATAATGATCAGGACGGCATACCGGATGCGTTTGATCCTGACGATGACAACGACACGCTGCCTGATAGTTGGGAGACAAGTTACGGCCTGGATCCTTTTAATGCTAGCGATGCCGGCGCAGATACCGATGCTGACAGCTATATTAATATTGAGGAATATCAGCTTGGCTCGAACCCGGCAGATCACCAGTCACGACCTGGCACTACAATTGGTTATGTGGCCAAAGAATCAGTCGAGGCTACCGTTTTAGTACAGTATGATCTGGAAACCGGGGCTGTACTGGCAGAAAAAACACTTGCTGGCATTCCAGGGGCTGACAAAATATCTTCACTCGCGTTTAGCCCGGACAATGTACTGTATGCGTTCTCTAACGGATCTGGAGGCGCGAACCTTTATACCATCGACATCCCGACAGGGGTCGCAACATTGATTGGCTCCCACGGTCTAAATCTCGGCCTTGATCTTGGCGGTATTACCTTTGATGCAAAAGGGAATTTATATGCCATAGACTATGTCGATCTTTATCAGCTCAATACCAGCACTGCCGCTGCAAGTTATATCGCTGATGCAATCGGGCGAACGATAGCTTCTGCCGGGAAAAATATTTATACCACCGCAAATACCAATCGTCTGTTGCTCATTGATAAAGAGACCGGCGCTGAAACAGAAGTTGCCCTCAATACACCACTGGGTAGTCGCGGTGCATCGATTGATAACGCAGGCAAGTTCTGGAATATCGGTATCGGTGGAACAGTGTATGAAGTTAATATTGCTACTGCGGCCACCACTCAACATCCAAATCTACAGGGAACGCTGGATGTTGGTCAATATTACTATGGCCTTGCGATCAGAAAGATGCCAAAAAATGTCCAACATGATTTCGACCGGGACGGTGATGGCGATATGGTCTTTCAGGAAAGTGGCAGCGGTTCAGTCACGGCCTGGACGATACAGGATGCAGACAAGCTCAGTGGCGCCTGGTTAGGTAATTTATCTACCTCGACCTTACAGATGACAGCAAATATTAATCGTGACCTGGATGTGGATTTGCTTTTCCAGGATGGAGCCGGAGAAGTGATTGCCTGGATCATGGAAGATGGCAGCTATCAATCAGCGGTTACATTAGGTACCCAGGCCGGTTATAGCCTGGTCGCTGCGGGTGATCTCGATAATGACAAGGATGACGATCTGATCTTCAATGACGGTAGCGGCAATGTGATTGTCTGGATCATGGAAGACAATGTACGCGAGTCCTCAGCATGGCTCGGGCAGTGGCCGGGCCAAACCGTGATGACCGTCGCGGATATTGATCGGGATGCTGACATGGATATTGTTACTCAGGATGCGTCGGGGAATGTCAATGTGATTGAAATGGAAGATGGCGCAAAGGTTGCGTCCCGCTGGTTAGGGCAGTGGGCCGGACGCACGGTCGTTGGTACCGGCGATGCAGATAACGATGACGACGACGATATCTTTATGGAAAATAGCGGCGACGTGATGGTTATTGACATGGAAGGCGGTGAAAAAGTTATTGGTGTCTGGCTTGGCACCTGGCCTGGTACTCAGGTGACAGGTGTTGGTGATATCGACAACGATGGCGATGATGACCTGATTCAACAAAATACCGGTAGCGGTTCTGTGCAAGTAGTCGAATTGGAAAATGGCGCGAAAGTGACTGGTCGCTGGCTGGGGAATTTTGCCTACGATGTCAAAGGTATATTGGATGCCGATGCTGACGGTGATGTGGATGTCGCCATGCAGGATGGCTCTGGCAATGTAGCCTTGATCGAACTTGAAGGTGGTGCAAAAGTTGGCGGAGCCAAATGGCTCGGTATTAATACCGGCACGCTAACCTTAAAGTAACTCTGAGTTGGCAGTGCGGCGATTTGACAGTACGGCTCTCTGCTCTAAAGAGAGCCGTTGAGGAATTGCAACACCGGCCAGGGTTTACCTTCGCTGTAAAATACCTTAATGCGATTAAGTGACGCATAGGGCACTTCAAAGCGACCGATATTCGCCAACGGTATATTGAGCAAACTCGCGAGTAACACCCGGATTACCCCGCCGTGGGTCACCAGCAATATCTGCTTGCCACTGGCCTGCTCAAGTATCTGTTGCCAGCCGCGCTCTACCCGCTCGCGAAACTCTATCATCGGCTCACCGTTGGGCGGTGTCTTGTTTTCCGGGTCGGCAAAAAATGTTTTTACGTGGTTGCGCTCCTGTTCCCAGACTTCAGCAATTGCACGCCCTTCCCAATCGCCGAAATGCACTTCACGAAAATCATCTATGACTTCCAAACTGCAACCGTGTCGACCCGACAATTCCTGCGCAAACGCCTGACAACGTTGTAACGGTGAACTGACAATATGCCGCCAGGGAAATTCCCGCTGCGGGTGTGGCAGCGCCGCACACATTTGCTGCCAACCATTGTCATTAAGCGGCAAGTCCGTGCTACCTCGATATACCGCTCCACCTTCACACTCACCGTGGCGCAGTAAATCGATTGTGGCCACATTTTCTATCTGAAACTCGCCTTGCTCACTCATCGCAACCTTTATCGCTATAACCTATTAATACTACTCATACTGCATTCATCTTTTACCGGGAATAACCCTGCCGTACAACCTACTCCTACAACCTATTCCCATAACCACGCAGCACCGAATACACCTGCAGAATCGCCTAAAGTCGCCTGTCGCAGTTGTGTATTTATCGTATTGGAAAAAATGCCGGACTGCCAGCGCCGCGGCACCTCTTCATACAACGCAGTAATTTTCGACAAACCACCACCGAGCACGACGACCTCCGGATCAAACACATTAATCACCTGCGCCAGACAATGGGCAAGCTGTTCGTAGTATAACTCCATCACCTGAACAGCCTGCGCCTCCCCTGCCCCGGCACGTTTTACCACCTCTTCTGCCGGAACGGTTTGCCCGGCCAGACTTGCATAGCTTTCACTTAAACCCGGGCCCGATAACCAGGTTTCTACACAGTCAACACGTCCACAGTAACACGGCCTGTTGGTTTTCTGGCCGCGCATAGAATCTGCGTTTAATAGTGTTGCAGGCAAACTGTTATGGCCCCATTCACCGGCAATACCGTTAACACCGACATGCAATTGCTCACCGATTACCAGACCACCACCAACGCCGGTACCGAGAATCACTCCAAAAACATGCCGGGCTTCACGTGCGGCCCCCATACGAGCTTCCGCCAGCGTAAAACAGTTCGCATCATTCGCAAGACGTACCGGACGCTGCAAACGTTGTTGTAGATCCTTGCCAAGAGGCTGTCCATTCAAACAAACCGAGTTGCAATTTTTCATTACACCCTGCGCGGTTTCCGCACCGGGTGTTCCAATACCAACCGGCATGTTTATGGTTTCAGGCTGCGCTTGCACCATTAGAGCCAGCAGATGTTCAATACGTTGCAAGGTATGTTCATATTGCTGTACCAAATCCGCATCCGGCAAATCCAGCAAGACACGCTCACGCCACAGCACATTATCTGCAGCATCAATCACGACACCTTCAACTTTGGTTCCACCCAGGTCCACTCCGACGCGCATCATAGCCCCGCTTTACAACACCACTTACAGCACCAGGGTCAACAGTGCAAGACAGGCAATAAATACCACTTCCACACGGTGTAACATCTCTTGCAGACACAGTGTTTTTTGCAGGCTTTGCTGCAAGGTTTTTTGCTCGACCGCAGCAGCATCAACCCGCTCAACTGTTTGCTGCTCAGGCGCCGCTGTCTGACTCATCAGTTGATGCTCAGCATGTTCAAACACAATTGCCATATCAGCACAGTGTCCGAGCACTTGCGCCGAGTGCATATCGACTTTTAACAGGTAGTCTTTCCACACCTGAAAACAGGTTGCAAAATTTCCGGTAACACAAAACAACAGGGATACGAGCCGTGAAGGTAACCATTCAGCCAGTGACAGAATCCTGCGCGCTGCGGGTATTTGCTTTGCCTGACAGGATTCGTGCTGCTCATATAAGAACAACAAGCGATAAAGCAGTGCCGCCGGCGCACCAAAAATAAAAAACCAGAAAACAACCACATAAAAACTTTCCAATTGGCGATACAGCAGGGAGTTACGCACTACAGGCCAGACATCTTCAATCTGCTCAAACTGTCTTTCCGTACACTCCGGCTCAATGTGATTAAGATGCAACAGTACGGACTCCCGGTCAGAGCGCCCGAGCGCCTCAATTAACTGCTTAACTTCGTTACGCCAGTCGTGGCGACCCACACTGTAAATCAACACCAACAGGTTCACCAGCCATAACAACAATGTCTGTCCATGTAATACCAGCAGCAGAATCGATAACAAAAGAACAGGCAAGGCTACCGTGAAAATCAAAGGCAACCAGGGTTGCCGCGCACTGAGACCGGCAAAGCGACGTAACAGGAAAGTAAACCAGCCGTCACGCTGCAACCAGCCCAGCCAGTTGCTATAGCGCTCTACAGCAGCGACAAAAACAATTATGAGAAAATGCATCTATCGTCCTCCCGATTTCAGCTTGTTTTGCAACGCTCTGATGCCTAAAAGTTCAAACTATCCAGATAATGTTGCCAGTCAAAACTTTCGCCTGGATCTGTTTTACGCTCTGGCGCAATATCACTGTGCCCGACAATACGCTGTCGCGTAATCGCCGGATAAACCTCGTGTAACAAATGAGTAACTCTGGCAAGCATGTCATATTGCTCTGCTGTATAGGAAAGCGTATCTGTACCTTCCAGTTCAATACCGATGGAAAAGTCATTACAACTTTTACGACCGTTAAAACAGGAAACGCCTGCGTGCCAGGCTTGCGCCGTAAACGGTACAAATTGGGTTATCCGACCATCGCGTGCGATGAGAACATGTGCGGACACCTTTAGCCCATCCAGCTCCACAAAGAAAGGGTGCTGCGTGATATCAAGGGTATTGGTAAACAACTGTTCAATATAACCGCCACCAAATTCACCCGGCGGCAAGCTGATATTGTGAATGACGAGTAGTTCTATATCGGCATCCTGATGTCTCGCCTCACAGTTCGGCGATTCCAGACGCTGTACATCCGCGCCGCCAAGCCAACCTTTCTCTATCGTCAGATCGGCAAATTCAGGCACTGGCAAAATTCAACAGATCGTTAACGGCATCGAGCGTTTCACGGGAACACCCAACTTCACTTGCCAGCTCAATACCATCACCACCAACACCGGCCAGAAGAGGCTGCCAGCTTTCCAGCGCATCTTCACCAAGCTTTTTCTGCAAGTTTTGCAAATGCACTTCCTTCAGGTTATTGAGTAAGCGCGTAATATGGCTACTGCTAAAGCCGTGTCTCTCCAGACAGTCACGCAAAGCATGGATCAATCCAGGCACACGTCGACTCAGCTCGGTGCGCGCCTGGTCACTATCTATCGGAATAACGCTGCCAAGTAGTTCCTGTTGCAAATCACAAATCTGTTGCCACTCTTCACTTCCCTCACCGGAGCGCAAAATGACAGAAAACAATAAATCAGCCCAGGCAGTTTGAAAAAACGCGATAACACCGGCAGGTAAAGCCTTGCCCTGCAAACTTTCATCAATGGCCGCAAGGGCTTTTTTTCTCGCCTCGGACAGCAGCAGATTTTCTTCACGACAGTTTTCCAGGTGTTCAGCCAACGCATTGTTACTATCGGCAAAACGTTGCGCCTGCGACAAACAATTTACTGTACTTGTCACCGATTCCTCGTTAGCCAGTTCCAGTATCTGTTCAATCTCTGTTTCATTTGCAGCACCATCCAATAGCCTAGTGAATATACCAAGCCGTTTATGCAAGTCTTCTTTCGCTAATAATTCCAGCTGTTCATAGAGCTGTTCCATGGGGCCGCCACTGTTTTCATTAAACGCCACACCGGCAGCCACATTAATTTCTTCCTGCTCCAGACGACTCACCACATTATTAAGCAGGGTTGACAACTGACCGAGAAATTCCGACTCGAAGGCATGCAACAATCTGAGCTTGCCTGTGATATCCATATCTGCACATTGCAAGCCAAGCAAAAAACCTACTGTCACGGTGCGCGGTGACAAAGGATTGGCATCAATATGCGGCCCGGGGATTGCAAATAAACCATGCAGTTGGGCGCTAAGGTAAATCAGCAAAGGGCGATTGCGGTTTGTATAATCGTCGATGATTGATTCGGCTGAAAATACCGAAAACAGATTAAGTGGATCAACAATGCGGCCACTAACATCCTGGCATATAGCATCAATGGCGGAAAAGTTTGCCTCCCCTTCCATCTCTGCATAAGCCGCCATCATCGTGTGCACAAGTGTGGCTTCGATGGTATGACGCTGCACCAGAAGCTCTGCCAAAGCCTCTGTGTATTGATTTTGTTCTGCCACACTTTCAGCCTGTTCCATATCAGCAAGCAACTGTTTCTCGACAGCACTAAACACGTTTTGCAACAGGATGGACAAGGCTGAACAGGAACGCTCGACTACCGCCTGCTTATAATCACCGGCAAAATGATAGCGGGATGTATAACGGGTTTCTCTGGTTTGGCTATTCATATCATGTACCCAAGGCTTAAGCCGGTTGTCATCGCTTCATTTGCATTCTCACACTAAAAACCGGCAGCAAAAACAAATGCAGCAATTTATCCCCAACCCTACCATTTCTCCGTTAAAATCGGAATGCCTGTAACTGCCAACATAAAAAATAGTGAACACCCCCGACCCACAGGAAACTCCCTCGTCAGCACCCGGCCAGGGCGCTGGTAAAACCATGCTGATTGTCGGCTGGCTGCTGGTACTCGGCGCCTTGACCTGGTTCTTCCAAGGCTATGAGGAGCAACGTTACAACCCGAACCAGCAACCGGAGTCATCGACAGGTGAAGGCTTTCGCGAGGTACACCTGCAGCAAAATCCAATGAATCACTACGTGAGTAGCGGCAGAATCAACAACCATCCCGTTGTATTTATGCTGGATACCGGAGCGACAGATGTTGTAATCCCCGCCGCAGTCGCAGAGCACATCGGTTTGAAAAAAGGTATGCGTGGCCGCGCGCAAACCGCCAATGGCATCGTTGATATCTACCATACCCGCGTCAAACACTTACAGATTGGCAATATTGAACTACGCGATATTAGCGCCAGTATTAATCCGGCCATGTCAGCTAACGAAGAGATATTGCTTGGGATGAGTGCACTTAAGGAACTGGAGTTTGTGCAGCGTGGTGAAAGTCTGATTCTGCGGCAGTACACCTACTGAACGAGCAGATTAGAAACTGTTACAATTACGACGCCTGTACAACACAACGCCTGCCGTCAGCCTCTTCATGTTAGCCGGACAATTTCGATGACAGACTTTAATCAACAACTTCACGAAGATATTAAATCGCGAGTCAGTGCTGCCCTGCAGGAAGATGTGGGCAGTGGCGATATTACTGCCGCATTGATACCTGCCGCCACTACCGGCAAGGCCCGCATCATCAGCCGGGAAGACGCCACGATTTGTGGTATTGCCTGGGTTAACGAGGTATTTGTCCAGGTCGACCCGACGCTGGTACTGGAATGGCATGTTGCAGACGGCGATCAGGTAAGCACCGATCAACCCTTGTTTGAAGCGAGTGGCAGCTTGCGCCATCTGTTAACAGCAGAGCGCAGTGCCTTGAATTTTCTGCAACTGTTATCGGGCACAGCCACTACCTGCCGCCGCTATGCTGACAAGGTAGCACATACACAGGTCAGGCTACTCGATACGCGTAAAACCATTCCAGGTCTGCGTACTGCACAAAAGTACGCCGTCAGCCAGGGTGGGTGTTTTAACCACCGTATCGGCCTTTACGATGCCTATCTGATCAAGGAAAACCATATCGCTGCCTGTGGCAGTATTGCTGCTGCGATTGCGACTGCGCAACAGCAGCAACCGGGCAAGCCCGTAGAGGTAGAAGTCGAAACTCTCGACGAGCTGCAACAAGCTCTCAATGCCCAGGCCGATATTATTATGCTTGATAATTTTGCACTTGATGCCTTGCGCGAAGCGGTAGATATCACTGCCAGTCGTGCAAAACTCGAGGCCTCCGGCGGTATCACCGACGACAGTCTTGTAGCAATTGCTGAAACCGGCGTTGATTACATTTCTATCGGCAGTCTGACCAAACACTGCCAGGCGATTGATCTGTCGCTGCGCATTATCGAAAGCAGTTCAACAACACCTGCGTAGCGAGCCGCTACCTCACTATGGAATTCAATCTGTTCGAGCAGTTTATTCTGCTACTGCTTTCGTTTATTGCCAATTTGCTTTCCGCCCTGTCCGGCGGCGGTGCCGGACTGATTCAATTACCTGTATTGATTTTTCTCGGCCTGCCATTTCCCGTTGCACTCGCAACTCATAAAGTCGCGAGTGTAGCTCTGGGTGTCGGTGCAACACTGCGGCACCTGAAAAGCAGCAAGCTAGAACGTCGTTTTGCGCTGTTTATTCTCGCCTTTGGCCTGCCCGGTGTTGTGCTCGGCGCCAACATTATTTTGTTAATTCCTGAAGCTGTTGCACAAATTAGTCTCGGTTTTTTAACCATGGGGCTCGGCATTTATTCCCGCTACCAGCGTGAACTCGGACAGAACTATGAGCCCAGCCATCGCGACCGCCGCGGCATGCTGATTGGCGGTCTGGTGTTGTTCGCTATTGGCTTTCTTAACGGCTCACTAACGTCCGGCACCGGCTTGTTTGTCACACTCTGGCTGGTGGGCTGGTTTGGACTCGACTACACCCGCGCTGTAGCCTATACACTGATTCTTGTCGGTCTGTTCTGGAATGGCAGTGGCGCGTTAACACTGGGTTTACAGGGGCAAATCCACTGGAACTGGCTACCTGCACTGCTGCTTGGTTCTCTCGCAGGCGGCTATCTTGGCACACATCTGGGTCTGGCCAAGGGCAATCGCCTGGTTAAAACCGCGTTTGAAATTTGTGCTATTACAATGGGTTTTAGCCTTGTTTTAAAGGCTTTTTAATCATATAAAGAAAACACAAGTACCGATATTCTCCCGCTGTCCAAAGCTCATATCGTGCTTTTTGGGTAGAAAGGCTAAGCCACACAAAATAAAAGGCCTTTAAACCAGGTATAAGCATAAAGATTTTCCATAAGTAATTACCGCAGTTTTTGCGTTTTTTACACACAAAAAAACCTGGTCATTTCTTCATGTTTTTTATAAAAAGCCTTTGATTTTCAGGCAAATTTTCCGGTAAACTCCGCAACCAGATTCACAAATATTTAGCTTGTTCTTTACAGGATCTAAATATTTCCTGTGAATAATTCGGGCCAACCCGGAAGGCGTCAAAAACGGTCCTTTTTGAAATCTTCCTGGTAAAACTTTTTAACATGTTCATGATCATGAAATGAGGGGAACATTAATGAAACAACGTAAATTACCTTTACTGGCCGCGTTACCTGCTGCAGTTTTTGCTGCAAACGTAAGCGCCGGCACCGATGTGACTGTTTACGGTAAAGTAAACGTCTCTCTGGAACAGCAACAGCAATCTGCTGCTGGCATTGACACTCAAGACACCTGGAAGCTGATGTCCAACGCTTCTCGTCTGGGTTTCAAAGGCAAGACTGATCTCGGCGACAGCGGTCTGGCTGCTGTTTACAAACTCGAGTACGAAACTAACGTTGATGGCGACACCAACGGCCAGGAGTTCAAACAACGTAATATCTACGGTGGTTTGCAAGGTGGTTTCGGTACAGCAATCGCTGGTAAATTCGATACGCCGACTAAAAAAGCTCAAGGCAAAATTGACCTGTTCAATGACCAGACTCTGGGTGATATCAAAAACTACCTGTCTGGTGAAAACCGCGAAAACAACCTGATTCAGTACTCTTCTCCGAAGATTGCTGAAGGTATGCAAATCAACGTTGCTATCCAGCCGGGTGAAGAAAACGGTGCTCTGAACAACAATGCTAACGACGGTATTGCTGACGGCGTTTCCGCTAGCCTGACTTATGACAACGACATGATGTGGCTGGCTGTTTCTGTTGATGACAGCATCGACATGACTGATATGTGGCGTCTGGTTGGTCAATTCAAAGTTGGCGATTGGGCTCTGGGTGCAATGTACCAATCTGCTGAAGAATCCGAGACTGGTATGGGTATCGGCGGCGGTATCTTTGACGAAGAAGATGGCTGGATGCTTTCTGCGAAATGGGCAACTGGCCCGCACGCAGTTAAACTGCAATACGGCTACTCCGAGCGTCAAGCTATCGGTACCAACATTGAGACTGAAACTGATAACTATGCTATCGGTTACGACTTCAAACTGGCTAAAGGTACCAAGCTGTACACTTACTACGCTGATCAAAGTGCTGAAGTTGCAGGTGCTGCCAGTGTAGACGACGACGTACTGTCTTTCGGCTTCGAGCACAAGTTCTAAGCAGAATTAGACTTTAGTCATAAAAATAGGGGACAATAGTCCCCTATTTTTTTGCCTGAAAATTGTAAATTTCTCACCATCAGATAGATCTTGACCCACCATGCGTATATTTATTTCTTCTGTATCTATTTTTACCCTGCTCCTTACTTTTAACGTTCACGCTATTGATATCGGCGACGATGAAATGACGGTTGATCGGTCTGATACCAACGATTTTGAAGAGTTTCACTCTAAAGATGACTCCAAAACGACCTGGAGCACAGAAGGCAAAACAACTTACGATGAGCAGGCTGCACAGACAGCCACACAAACAACCACGCAAAGCCATTCCGGCCCGATTATTGAAGAAGAGGTCATCGGTGGTACCAGCGGTGGTTATGAAGGCCAATCTACGACAACAGCACCTGCACCTGCGGCGTCTACCACAGCCGCAGCAACACCGGGCAGCGAAGATTATTCCGGCCAACAAATCGGTGTACGCGAAGCTTACAAGCTCTCCATGGATCCGACGCTAAGCAATGTACCCACTTTATTTGAAGCTATTCACTCTCTGCATGTGCAACTGAGCGGCTACTGTCCGAAGGGATGGAAGAAAAAAGAAGAGTGGCATGAACCGGAAGACAATTACTACTATATCTACTACAAGGTTAACTGCGAATAATTTCAGGTTAGGCCTTACAAGAGCCTTTTAAACAGGCAAAAAAAAGCGCCTCGATAGGACTGGAGGCGCTGGAGATTAAAATCACTTCCCGTTTGTCATTGCTCATCACAATAATGTCCGTAACAAAAGTGCTCATCCTGAAACCGGGTGTGATCTTTTGGGGTAATCACACATTAATGACAGGTCACTACAATAGATTCGGTTTATGAATTTTTATTAAAGTGACGAAAAAGTTTGCAAGAATTATCCTACCCGCCTTCTGGCCAGCGGGCTATACCCCCATCGTGCAATTGGGTATGATGGATTTTTTGCTACCATTTGTTTCTACAAGGAGTCATTGTCGTGCCCCGCCCTGTTTCTTTTTGTCATCATTCTCGTGTGTTTCTTACCAGGCTCATGGCCCTTGCTGCGCTACTGTCCCTCGGCGCCTGCTCCTCTCTGGAGATTACCCGGCATAAAACCGAAGCCACTACCGACCTGACCAGCATGAAAACCTACCGCTGGGCTGATGGCGAGGCGTTTGACAGTGTTGAACCCACCGGTGGGCACAATCGCAGCTACGATGCCGTTATTCGCGATGCCGCCAATCAGGTACTGCAGCAAAAAGGCTATGAAGAAACGACTGGTAACGCCGATTTCACTGTTGATTACCGCATTGTTATCAAGGAAGACGTTGTCGCAACCGATTCTGCTTACAGTGCATCACAAAACGACGAGGACGTTAACCAGTTTGGCCCTACCTGGCAGATGGGTGGCGGTGACGCGGGTTATCAGGGCCTTGCTACCCCGGAAGAGGAATTGATCTTTTTACAGCGCGGCACCCTGCATATCGGCGCCTTTAATGATAACAACGAACTGGTATGGCACAGCTCGGCGGAGAAAATGCTCAACAGCCAAAACTCTGACGCACAGCGCCGCGAGTCAATCCACAAAGCCGTGACGCGTATCAGCGAAACATTTCCGAACAAGCAATAAGCAACAGGTCTATTCAGTAGCGGGAACAGCGGGAAGCTCTGCA
The DNA here is from genome assembly GCA_028280345.1 of Pseudomonadales bacterium. GTDB lineage: Bacteria > Pseudomonadota > Gammaproteobacteria > Pseudomonadales > UBA7239 > JANQLY01. The sequence continues at coordinate 89,951 of JANQLY010000014.1, forward strand.
CCACACGCACTACAGAAATGCGCATCCATGTCATGCCCGGCCTTGCCGCAGGCATGGCATACAACGGATTGCTTTTCACGCTGAATTTCCTGGGCGAGTTCCGCAGTGAGAATGCCTGTAGGCACCGCAATAATAGAATAACCGAGTAACATCACCATTGCGGCAAGAATCTGTCCGATTGGCGTTTGCGGTGAAATATCACCATAACCCACGGTGGTTATGGTCACGATTGCCCAGTAAATACTTTTCGGGATACTGGTAAAACCACGCTCAGGCCCCTCGATTAAAAACATCGCCGCACCGAAAATAGTGGTGAGTATGAGTACGGTAAAAAAGAAAATTAAAATTTTGCGCCGCGCATTAAACAGCGAACGCAACAGCACATTCATGTCCGACAGATAGCGAATCAACTTCAGCACCCGGAAAATTCGCAGCACGCGCAGCAAACGCACGACCGCAAGATAACTGGAGCCTGCCAAAAACAGTGCGAGGTAACTCGGCAAAATCGACAAAAAATCAACAATGCCAAAAAAGCTGGTCATATATTTGAAACGTGCCGGCGAACAATAAATGCGCACGAAGTATTCGATCGTAAACAGAATGGTGAATATCCATTCAATGGTAAACAGCCAGTGGTGATGGCGTTCCGCCACAACAGTGACAGAGTCGAGCAGCACCACAAACACACTGAGCAAGATGGCGCAGATCAAGATAACATCAAAACGTTTCCCACCCGGGGTGTGAGTACCAAAAATAATCGTATGCAATTGTTGTTGTCGCGGCGTCAGTTCGCGCATTGTATGACTTACCTGTTTATTGCTGCTGAACTAACGATAAAAGTTATACTGCCAAATAACAACCAAAAAAATAGCGGGAAAACCCGCCATTTTTTCAATCAGATCGTCAGATGATTGTTAACGTTAAACCTGACGCTCCTTGCCTTCCCAGTATGGATCACGCAACAAACGCTTTTTAAGCTTGCCATTCGGGTCACGCGGCAAAACAAGAAAATCATAGGATCGCGGTGTTTTCATTTTTGCCAGGTGCTCAAGGCAGAATTCCGTCAGCTCTTCGGCAAGCGCGTCATTACCTTCAATACCTTCCCGCGGCTCCACCGCTGCCTTGATCTCTTCACCCCAGTCATCATTGGGAATACCAAATACAGCACAATCGGCTACTTTCGAGTGTTGCAATAACACGTTCTCAATTTCTGCCGGGTAGATATTTGCACCACCAGAAATAATCATATCAATCTTGCGGTCGCATAAAAACAAATAGCCCTCTTCGTTGAGATAACCCACATCACCCACGGTAAAGTAATTACCGATACGCTCTTTCTCGGTTTTTTTCTTGTCGCCTTTGTACTCAAAGCGCTGGTTTTCCTGCAGCAGCATATAGACATTGCCCTGCTCATTCGGCGGCAGTTCATTTTCATCGTCATCGAATATTTTTACCTCGGCACCTGCCCAGGCTTTACCCACGGTCCCCGGATACTGTAACCACTCTTCAGGAGACACGACCGTGCCACCACCTTCCGTCGCAGCATAGTATTCATAGATCGACAGACCCCACCAGTCAATCATGGCGCGTTTCACATGGGGCGGGCACGGCGCTGCCGCATGCACCATGGCCCGCGTCGACGAGCAATCGTATTTCTCTCTTACTTCATCGGGCAATTGCAGCAGGCGATTAAACTGTGTCGGCACCATATGACTGGTTGTGACTTTGTATTTTTCTATCAGACGCAACATTTCCTCCGGCAGCCATTTGTTCATAATCACCGCGGAGTGCCCCATATGTAACGCAGCCTGGGTATAAGTCAGTACCGCCGTGTGGTAGAGCGGCGAACCACAAATATGCACGTTGTCATCTTCCGGCTGGATACCAAACAGAAAATACACCATGGAATACAAGCCACAGATTTCATCCGGATCACCTTCCGGCAGTGCACGGCGCACACCTTTGGGCTTACCGGTGGTACCGGATGTATAGTTCATTACGTTGCCAGGGGAGCGCTCTGCCGGCGGTTCTGCAGAAGCACCGTCGAGAAAATGGCTGTAGTCGGTAAAGCCTTCAATATCGCCACCGAAACAGATGCGTCCGTCAGCGGGAAAATTCGCTTCCTGTGCTGCTTTGAGGCTGACCTTACCGAGCTCTTCAGTCGCTGCCGAAGCAAAAAATGCTTTCGCCCCGGAGTCTTCAAGAATGTAGGCCACTTCCGGGCCAGCAAGATGCCAGTTAATCGGCACCATGTAATAGCCACTTTGCGCACAAGCAAGATAGATCGCAATAAACTCAGCGCTATTGGGTAGCAATGTCGCCACCACATCATTGCGGCGCAAGCCTAGCGCATGGAGTTGGTTGGCAATTTTGTTGCACTCTGCGTGTAATTCACCCCGACTCCACTCACGGCCATCGGGATCAACCAGTGCCAGTTTATCCGGCGCTTTGGTGGCGAACTGCCAGAAACCTAAATCAGACATAGGGCTTCCTTAATAAAATAGTTGGTTATTGATAACGATGGGCAAGCATAGGGGATAAGCAGGTGGCTTGTCTATGACACTATCCTGCTCCCCCTCTATGTACTGTGGCGCGAGTCCTGACCAAAACCATACAAATGGCATCGGCATTTGCGTATTTCGATTCACTGCCCGGCGGCCTACATTGTGTTTTTCAAGGCGGGTGTCTGGTAAAAAGACAAACGTACACTGACAATAACCGGTAGGCACCGCATGGAATACAACCCCTTTTCCCTCGACATCCATATCGATCCCTATCCGACCTATCGATATCTGCGCGATGAGGCACCGCTCTACCACAATCCGGAGATCGGCTTCTGGGCCCTGAGTCGCTTCCAGGACGTTTGGGATGCAACGCTGGATTGGGAACGCTTCAGTTCTTCGGCAGGTCCGGCCCTGGAAATAGAAGTCTCCGTACCCATGATGATTGCCATGGACCCACCGGAGCACAACCGCAACCGCGGCATTATCAGCAAGGCATTTACTCCGCGGGCGATTGAAAAACTCGAACCGCAAATACGCAAGATTATCTGCGGTTATCTCGATGCCCTCATCGAACGAGACAGCTTTGATGCAGTGGAAGACTTTTCCGCCAAATTTCCAATGGATGTGATCAGTTCCATGCTCGGTATCCCGGAGCAGGACCGCGATCAGATTCGCCAATGGTCAAATATCGCCCTGACACGTAAGCCCGGGGAAAAGGAACCTCCACCCGAAGCCATTGAGGCCGGTGCAAATAACTGGATGTACTTCCAACAGTATATTGATGAACGTCGTAAAAACCCTGGCGACGATATGATATCGACGATTGTCCATGCCACCGCAACGGATGACGATGGCAAAGAACGCGGCCTCAGCGATGAGGAAATTCTCGGTTTTATTGCACTACTGGCGGCGGCTGGCAACGAAACCCTGACAAAGTTCTTCGGCAATGGCATCTATCACTTGTCCCGTTACCCCGAAGCACGTGCCGAGATTGCTGCAAACCCGGCTGTGATTCCCAATGCGGTAGAAGAAATCCTGCGCTACGACCCATCTTCACAGTACCAGGGACGTATTGCTATGTGTGATATCGAAATGTACGGACAAACTATTCCAAAAGGAGACCGCGTAATTCTTATCACTGGTGCAGCGTGTCGCGACGAGCGTGAATATCCAAACCCCGACGAACTTGATATCCACCGCGACATCAAACGACAACTCGCATTCGGTTTTGGTTACCATCTCTGTCTCGGCGCGTCCCTCGCGCGACTCGAAGGTCGCATTGCACTTGAGGAATTTTTCAAGCGCTTCCCCGATTACACGGTAGACGAAGACAACCTCGGCTACGTACACTCCAGCAATGTGCGCGGTTTCACTTCTGTGCCAATTACTCCGCAGCGTTAATGCTAAACACCCCACAGGAATTTGCTCCAATATGAAAATAGGTACCGCGCTTGGCTTGTTGAGCCCCAAATACTGGATCGATGTGGCCGTTGCCGCCGATGAGGCGGGCTTTCACTCGCTGTGGATTCCTGATCATCTTGTGTTTCCCACCGATATGTCCGGCTCACCTTTTCCAGGTAATGACCACCCGCCGGTGCCACCGAACACAAAACTCTACGATGCCTTTAATTATCTGTCGTTTCTCGCCGCTAAAACCGAGCAGATTCGCCTCGGCACCAATGTCTATTTGCTCGGTCTGCGCCACCCGTTTGTCGCCGCCAGAGCAATTCAAACCCTCGATATTCTCTCCAATGGCCGCGCCGATGTCGGCGTTGGTGCCGGCTGGTTGCGCCAGGAGTGGGGAGCTGCGGGTTTTGATCCAAAAACCCGTGGCAAGCGCCTCGACGAGGCTCTGACCATATGCAAGCAACTGTGGACGGAGCAAACCATCGCCTTCGACGGTGAGTTTTACCAGTTTGAAGAGGTAATGTTTGAGCCCAAACCCGTGCAACAGCCTCACCCCCCGATTCATATTGGCGGTGAGTCAGAGGCCGCTCTGAAACGTGTGATACGCCACGGCAACGGCTGGTTTGGCGTAAGCCACACCCCGGAAAGTGCGCAGCCTGTGGTAGAAAAACTGCGTGCGATGGCTAGCGATGCCGGGCGCAACCCCGATGAGATTGAAATGATCACGATGGGAGAGATCAAAAGCAGTGATGACCTGGCGCGCTGGCGCGACAGCGGCATTACCCAGCTGGTGGTCAAACCCTGGGATAAAGGCAGCGAGGCAATTGACGGCTTGCGCCGCTTTGCGGATCAGTATTTGACCCGCTAACGACAGCACGCGGAAACCCAACCTTTTCAAGGCGGGGTTGCTGACATAAAATTTCCGTTTGAAAATTTTCTAACTAAACATAACGACACACGAGGTAACTACAAATGGCAGAAATCAAGGTCGGAGCCCGTTTAAAAAGTAATGTCTGTGACTCCGAGGTCATGGTGATTTCCTGTGCGGACAGCTCGGCAGAAATCACCTGTGGCGGCGCCGCTATGATCGACGCCAGTGCCGATGCCTGCGGTGGCGATGTTGATGCTGCCCACGCCGAAGGCACCACACTCGGCAAGCGTTATGTCAATGCAGCAGGCGATCTCGAGTTACTGTGTGTCAAAGCCGGTGCCGGCTCACTCGCCGTTAACGGTGAAGCGCTTGTGCTCAAGGACGCCAAACCGCTACCCTCTTCCGATTAATACCCCTTAACGCAACAACCTCAGGGCTGGTTTTACATGAATATTATGATGTTGCTGGAAATGGCATCCGCTGGCATGCCTGACCGCATCGCTTTTACCAATGCCGAGAACGGTGAATCCCTAAGCTATAGCGAACTGTTTGCCGCTGCTGGCAAGGCCGCACTCGAATTCCAGCAAAGTCAGTGCAGCCGGGTCGCCGTTATTGATATTAGCAGCCTTGCATTGCCAATTGCCCTGTTTGGTAGTGGCTGGGCCGGGGTACCCTATGTGCCGATTAACTACCGCCTGACAGCAGAAGAGATTGATGCCCTGCTCGCGCGGGTCAAACCCGCCAATTTAATCAGCGATGCCGAACGTTGTGCCAGCTTGGGTCCACAGGATGGTGTCACCGCTCTGGTGCGCGACGAGTTTATTACACTCACCAGAAATGCCGCTGAACAGGCTGAACCCTGGCCGATGGATCCGGAACAAACCGCGGTGCTGCTCTTTACCAGTGGCACGACAGGCACACCGAAAGCTGCTGTACTGCGCCACAAACATCTGGTTTCCTATATTCTCGGCTCGGTGGAGTTTTGTTCTGCCGCCGAGGACGACGCCTCTCTCGTCTGTGTACCGCCCTACCATATCGCCGGTATCGCTGCGATTTTAAGCTCAGTCTACTCAGGGCGACGCCTTGTACAATTACCGAACTTTAGTGCAGAAGCCTGGCTCGAAACGGCGCGGCGCGAAAAGGTCAGCAATGCGTTTGTCGTACCGACCATGCTCGCGCGTATTGTCGAATCCCTCGAAGGGGAGTCTTCTGCTGACCTGCCCCACCTCAAGGCAATTTCCTATGGTGGCGGAAAAATGCCGCTATCGGTGATTGAGCGCGCCATGACTCTGTTTCCGGACACGGACTTCACCAATGCCTATGGGCTCACAGAAACCAGTTCCACCATTGCTGTACTGACCCCGGAAGACCACCGCAATGCCTGTGCAAGTGACGCTGATAACGTTCGCCGCCGACTGGTGTCGGTGGGTCGCGCGCTGCCCGGTGTCACGATAGAAATTCGCGACGACGAGGGCAAACCGCTCGGAGCAAACCAGCGCGGTGAAATCTATGTAAAAGGTGAGCAGGTTTCCGGCGAATACGAGGATCGCGGCAGTGTGATCGACAACGCGGGCTGGTTTCCAACCCGTGATGCGGGCTCGATTGACGAGGAGGGATATCTGTTTCTCGAAGGTCGGGCCGACGATGTGATTGTGCGCGGCGGCGAGAACATGTCGCCCGGTGAAATTGAGGATGTGCTACTGGAACACGAAGCCGTTGCCGATGTTGCTGTGGTGGGTATTCCGGATGAGCAGTGGGGTGAGGCCGTAGCCGCCGCTGTAGTACTGAAAAGTGGTAAAACTGCGACAGCAGCCGCATTACAGGAATGGGTGAAAGACAGAATGCGTTCATCCCGCGTGCCGCAAAAAATGGCATTTTGGGATGAGTTACCCTACAACGAAACCGGTAAGTTGCTGCGCCGTATTGTCAAGGCAGAGCTGTCAGCTGACGGAGATTAGTTAACAGCGTAACAGGCGGCAACGCTCTACCGCCTGCGAAAAAAACACCGCTGTCTGATCAGGCTTCGACCATTTCAAAATCAAATTTGGAAACGCCGCACTCGGGGCATTCCCAATCTTCCGGAACATCTTCCCATTTGGTGCCCGGGGCAATTCCCTCGTCCGGCAAACCGGCTTCCTCATCATAGATAAAGCCGCAAATAACACATTCAAATTTTCGGAATGCCATGATTTTCTCCTCTGGTCTCCTCTCAATGGTTACTGATTGCTGAGTCGTTGATTCAGGCCCCGATGTTTTCCCGGGTCTCAATTTCCATCATTCTCAATCGCGCGCTATCTTACCATGTCTCGCTGCATATTCGCGGCGATATTTGTCGCAATCAGTTTTGCCCTGTCCGCTGTATCACCACTAAAGTTCCCGTCAACCGTGGCCCGGAACAGGGAGAGCCAACGCTGAAAATGCTCCGGAGCAAGACGGGTTTTCTCTGCCAATGCACGGTGAATGTTCATCGTATGCCTGGAGTAGCCCGGTTTTTGCAACAGCAGCTTTTCCCAGTAACTGCGAATAAAACCCTTGTGTCTGTCGAGATTGATTTGCGCCACATCGACAAAGATCGGCGCCAGTTCATCATCATCCAGGACCTGTTCGTAAAAACGGTCAATAAGAATCGCTATATCAGCTTCGTTGGTAATATCTTGCATCGAAAAACCCGGGCTTCACCAAACAACGTGACTTTTAGACTACTGCCCCGGGTTACCGAGGGATTTGCTGCAATAACTGCTGTAGTGTTCAGCCACACTCTCATACAGACAAAACGCATTCCACTCCGACATATCGAGTACAGCGTCGGTCTCCGTGGCATCGCGGTGGTCAGCGAGGTAGTAGTAGCGCTCCATAAGCTGATAGCACAGCAGTATTTCCCCTTTGCCGGACATCCACATCGCCCCCGGGTACTGACAATTGGCCACAGACACCCGCAGCGGGCGTTGAAAATCAAACAGCTCCTCCGCCCGGTGGGTGATACTGGTAATCACCCCGGTTTCCTCAAGCCAGCCGCGAATTTTCTCACTGCGCTGTGAATGGGGCTCTTCGTACTCAATGGAAATCTTGTGGTCCTCAGGATTCGCTGTATAAGCGGTTTTACGCCCGGCCCGGCTGATCACCCAACTCACTGCCTGGGCCGCCGTCTCGTACTCATCGCGGCAATAAAACGCTCTCGCAGGCGGTATTTCGGCAAAATCGCGGATATGCTCGAGCACCTTGGGTTCACTGCCATAAATCATACAGGCCGTGTTATAGAAACGCTGGGGTTCAAATGGATGGGATGACCAGTAATGCTCGCGGTCGGCTTCCGGGCGCGCGCCCCATTCGAGGCGCATCTCATCAGCAATTGCCTGTAGAATATCGAGCTTACCTTGCACAAAGTTGTCATTTCCTCCCATCAGCGAAGAAAACAGGAAAATACCGAGCTGATCAGCCGCTACTTCCATGTTGCCAAGCACCGGAATATCAAACTCATCAAGTATTACATGACCCATTTCATGGGCCAGCGTATGTTCAAGATTGGCAATCACAAAGAAAACCCGCTCATTTTCAGCGTTGGCAATCACATCCTCCCTTAATTCCCTATCTCCATCAGGGCTATAGCTGTTCTCAGCCTCCTGCCCAGCCAATTCACTGGCTTGTTCCGCCAGACTCAAGGGCACCGCGAGGCACAACGCCATCACGATCAATAACATCTTGCCTATTTGCCGATACAGTAACGGGCTCGCGATTGAGCTTTGGGTTGATCCGGTTTGCATCCGTCTCACCATTTGCTATCCAGTTACTTTGGCGCCTTCTCTCACAGCCGGCAGGCGCTCATTAATTAATCATGGAAACTTTGTTACCATGGCCTTTTTCATTATCAACGACCACTGTGATAAATCAACAATCAAATGCCCTTCTCACCCGTTACTGGCTGATCAAACCCCTGACAAAACTGGCGCTGACCCTGCTCTGTCTCGGTATGAGCAGTCTGGGCCACGGTTTCGATGAACCACCCAATTATTCCGTTAATTCAATTCAGAACGGCCTCAATGTCAGTCACTTTGTGAAACGGGATCGCCTTAAAATCAGTCTGTACCTTGTCAATCACGAGACCTTTCCGATCGTGTGCGACGCACAATATACCAGTGGCCCCGACAAGCAAGACGCTAAAGATAAAACCCTGAAAGCAGATAAAGCCGTTGCCTTCAAATTCCGTTACGGTCGCAATACCAACACCGTAAAGTTAACCTATATCTGTATTGACCCCGCCGCAGAAAGTGGCGAAGACAATAACGACGAGCAAACCAAAGGGGACAACAAGGAAGTTGAAAAAACAAACACTGACAACGATTATTCAGACCCCATTTACGAACAGGCATTGTAAGCAGGCTCGGGGATAATCATGCTAGTTCAGGGTAAGCCCTATCGCAGTGTCTGGCTTGAAGATGACGAACAGTCACTGACCATTATCGACCAGACAGCCCTGCCCTATGCTTTTGTAACAAAATCCTTGCACACACTGCCGGAGTTTTGCCATGCGATTCGCGCAATGCAAGTGCGCGGTGCGCCGCTAATCGGTATTACCGCTGCATTTGGTTTTGCATTTGCGCTACGTGAAGGAAAATTATGCGCCAATGACATCGCCGTAGAACTGATCGCAACCCGCCCAACCGCTATTAATTTGCAGTGGGCTGTTGAGCAGGTTTTGCAGGCTGTTAACGCGACAACGTCTGAAAACGCTTTTTCCACCGCCCTGTCTCTTGCTAAAACACTGTGGCAACAGGATATAGATACCTGCAGCGCTATTGGCGATCATGGCCTCGATATTATTAAACAAACTGCCAATGATAAAACCACCGTTAATATTCTTACCCACTGCAATGCGGGCTGGCTCGCCACTGTGGACTGGGGTACGGCACTTGCACCGATATATAAGGCGCATGAGGCGGGCCTGAACGTACACGTATGGGTTGATGAAACCCGTCCGCGCAATCAGGGTTACCTAACCGCCTGGGAACTGGAAAATGCCGGTATACCCCACACCGTGATTGTCGACAACACCGGTGGTCATCTCATGCAACACGGCAAAGTTGACCTATGTCTGGTCGGCAGTGACCGAACAACAGCACGCGGTGATGTTTGTAACAAGATCGGCACCTATCTCAAGGCACTCGCTGCACACGACAATAAAATTCCATTTTATGTTGCGCTACCGACATCGACGATTGATTGGTCAGTCAGTGATGGTCTCGCCGAAATTCCTATTGAGCAGCGCGAAGCGGATGAAGTGCGTATTATTCATGGGCAAAGTCACAGTGGTTCAAATGACAGCTTGCAGATCGCCAGCGACAATACGCCAGTGGCCAATTACGCATTTGATGTTACACCGGCAAAATATATCAGCGGTCTGATTACCGAAAAAGGTGTGTTTGGCACAGATGAGATGGATCAGCTATCTCTCCATACTCATCAATAACCCGAACACCATAATCAAAGCTTATATCCCTGATGGAAAGCAGCAAAAGCCAACCTCACTTTGCCAATAAAATTCAATAACTTACGGCATCTCAGCCTGTTGCGCCTCATCTACAACGCTGGTCACAGCTGATAATCAAGGGTAGAATATTCAGTTAGAAATATAGGAATAAAATTACAAATGAAAAAGCTCTCTATATTTAAACTTTTCTTTGTTACTGCGCTGGCATCTCTATCCACTTCAGCATTGTCCACGACAAATATATATAAAGAAGAGCCCGGGAGCTGCATCGTCAGCATCGGTCTCTTTGGCACCTATACTTTAGCGCGGTCCTGTACGTTTACCGCACCATACAACCTATCCTGCAATGAAAGCATAGTAGAGTATTATAACTGTAGCTCAGGAGGCGCTTCCGATAACATCACCACACCAGAAACACTGACAGATATCTGGTTTGTTGAGAACGGTCTTGACACCCCTGACTATGTTTGCGGCACTAGTGTTTCAGCCCAAATAGCTTGCTGGAGAATTGATGTTGTTTATCACGACCCACCAGGACTTTTTCAACCCGATTATTCATATATACCTGAGTCACTGACTCTGACACCGGATAGTGACATAGACGAGGATGGTATTTTTAATAGCAACGATAACTGCCACATGACACCAAACCCCTATCAGGGAGATGCAGACAGCGACGGCATGGGGGATCGCTGTGATGACGATGCTGACAATGACGGTACCGCGATACAATATGATGTTTGGCCAACCAACCCTACCAGAACCTCCGGAGACACAAGCCTGGTGCGCAGTCATTACGGCGAAGAAGGAGACTACAACGGTTTGGTCGTAGGGATGGGAGACCTCAACGGAGATAATTATGATGACTATGTGATTGGCAACTTTCAGTATAGCTCCCTGAATACTGTAGATGTTTACAATGGGTCGTCAGGCATGTTGCTATACAAGCTTACCGGTTCTGATAATTCGTTTGGACACTCAGTCGATAACGGTGGAGATATTAACAAGGATGGCTATAACGACATTATTGTTGGATCATCAGGAAGCGTAGATATTTTTAGCGGCTTTGATGGGAGCTTGATACACACCTTTACCAGCATCGATAATAATTTTACTTTTGGCCACTCTGTTAGTAACGCCGGTGATGTTAATCAGGACACTTATCCCGATATCCTTGTAGGCGATTACATTGCTGACAGCACTGCCACACGTGCGGGTTCTGCACACATATTCAGCGGTCTGGATGGCAGCATGCTTTATACTTTTGATGGCGATAGTGAAGATGATTATTTTGGTATAAAAGTTACAGGTGCCGGCGATGTCAATAATGACAATTATGCCGATATCGCAATCACAGCCAAGGTAGTTTATGGCCCAAGCTATGTAAAAGTATTCAGTGGCATTGATGGTTCTCTTCTCTTCACTTTCCAGGAATCCTTATATGAATACGACGGTCCTTTTATTAATTCAGCAGGAGATTTTAATAAAGATAATTATGATGACCTGCTAATCACCAGAGATGATAGTAGTGTCGCCATATACAGTGGTGCCGACGGCTCTGTTTTAAAACAGTTTTATTCACCAAAACCCAGCTCTAACTTTGGCTCTTCCAGTAAAAATGCTGGCGACTTAAATGCCGATGGCTATGATGATTTTATAATCGGTGAAAGCAATTCAGACTCTTTAAGGGGTGATGATGTCGGCCTTATCTATGTATTAAGTGGCATCGATAATTCTGTAATTTACACTTTTGAAGGTTTTAATGGCAATCGGCTAGGCATTGTCAGTACTGCGGACATCAATAATGATGGCTATACGGACTTTCTTACTGGAGGGTATGGATCAAACCTGTCTGGCGATTATAATGCCGGCGCCGTACATATTTTCAACGGTAAAGCACTATGGCTGGATTCAGATGGCGATGGTGCCAACAATGCTGTTGATAGTGACGATGACAATGATGGGTATGACGACCTGATTGATGCATTCCGGTTAGACCCTACAGAGTGGCTGGATTCAGATAACGATGGTGTCGGCAATAACGCTGACCCCGATAATGACAATGATGGCTTTTTAGATCTATCTGATAATTGCCCAAACACACCCGGCAGCCAAAAAGACACGGACTCTGACGGAGAAGGCGATCTCTGCGACAGTGATGATGACAATGATGGTGTTATTGATGAGCATGATGTTCATCCACTAGATTCAACCAGACAAAATGAAGACACCAATTTCCTGCATAAAACGTCCAGTACTGATACTTTCGGGCAACACCTAGATGGCGGCAATGATGTCAATGGGGATGGCTATGATGATTATATCGTTGGCAATGACGAAGATAGCACTATTGAAACACGTAGTGGTTCATTCACCGTCTATTCAGGTATTGATAACTCAATTCTCTTTGCTAAATATGGCAGTTTGGCAGATGACAATCTTGGCAAATCAGTCAGCATACTTAGAGACCTGAATGATGATGGCCGGGCAGAATTCAGCGCAAGCGGAGGAAATTACACCACTATCTACAACGGCATTAACGGAGAGGCATTACAGTCTTATATTGATACTTATGACATACGGGATGCTGGCGATGTTAATAATGACTCCTATCATGACCTACTAATGAAAACCTACAACACACTGACAAGCGAGTATGAGGCGAGAGTCATCAGCGGTCTAGATTATTCTGAAATTTTTAGCTTTGAATTCACCCTCTCTATAGGTTTAAATTTAAGTCCGGTCCCCGGTGATGTTAATAATGATGGATATGATGACATTATAATCGGGCAGCCCCGAAATGAGACGAACGGCTTTTTTGCTGGGGCTGTGCATATATACTCTGGTCAAGACGGAACACTTCTGTTTTCACATTACGGTCAGGAAAGAACCTATCTAGGTGACCCTGTCAGTGTAGCTGGTGACGTTAATAATGACGGTTACGATGACATCATTGCAGGCGCAGCAGGGCATACTGCTGATTGCGACTGCACCCAGGCTTTTGTATATTCAGGCAAGGATGGCTCTATACTACATCACTACAGCGCAGGTGATTGGACGCGACTAGGCCATGACGTTAGCAGTATTGGTGATATTGATAAAGACCATTATACGGATTTTGCAATTAGCTCATACCTTAAAACTGTTAATAGTCTTTCTAATACAGGAGAAGTCAAAATCTATAGTGGCAAGACTGGCAATTTGATATATGCCTTTTATGGCCGTGAAGAAGATCAACACTTTGGTTTCGAAATTGCAAATGGTGGGGATTTGAATGGAGATAGCTATGATGACCTGCTTATCGGAAGCTACTATAGTCCTTCTGTAACCATTATCAATGGCAAAGGACTCTGGCTTGACAGTGACGGGGATACAAATAACGATGCTATAGATACTGATGACGATAATGACGGTATTTTGGATATTGATGATGCTTATCCACTCATACACATCGACGACCCCGATAACGACACCGTATTCAATCCTTCTGACAACTGCCCTCTTGTTCCAAACACAGACCAGGCAAATATCGATGGCGATAGCCTGGGTGACGCTTGTGACCTTGATAATGATAATGATAGCTGGCCAGATGAAGACGAACTCGCATGCGGCACTGACCCTCTCAATTCATCATCAATACCTGAAGACCTCGACAATGATATGATTTGTAATATCCTTGATGACGATGATGATGGCGACGGCCTGATCGACACAATTGACCCGGAGCCTTTAACCCCTCTTAATCTGCAACTAAATGGTATTTACCGCGGCACATCGATTTCCGAAAAAAAGCTCTGACGATGCGTTAAAACCCTATGTTGCGACACCTGGAAACCAGATGCCGCAGCATTGATACATCACTATCAATTACACAAATTTTCTTCCCACTTGCGCAAGGTGACATCGCGCCAAAACAGTGTGGCGGTTTCATCGCCGCCAATTATTAATGGCGTTGTGCCATCTTCAGAAACCGGGTAAGCGGCGTAATCCACCATTGGGTCCATATCGGAATCTGCATCGAGAAATGGATCAACGAGTTCATCGTAAGCAAACGTTGGACGCAAAATTAATGTGTAGTCTGCCGCGCCAATATAGTTTGGCGCACGCATCAGCATTTCACTGTACGCAAGACCGGTATCATTGGTGGGATCATAAGCACCAACCCCATCTATAAGATAGTTTGGAATACCAAACGAACACGCAAACCCGACATCCATTTCAAGATCACCGACACTCGCCTGATTAAAACCATCACTTGCATTGGTAAGGAAACGAAAATCTATTTGCGGCTGATTGCCGTTGTATTCACGTTTGAATATCACATCGATACCATTAAGCCCCGGCGATTGCGTTTCATCGTTACCGAACTCACCGATTCCTGTCATAAACCAGTTTTGTTGATTTGGATATTTCACCCCTAGCGTGGTACGCGTAACAACCGTGCCATTCATTTCCAGCACATAGTTGTCACCCCAGAAATTATGACGCCGCGCTACAAGGTCATCCTTGCCATCACCGTTCATGTCCATCGGGTTCGAAAACTCCTGCGCCCAGGCGTTAAAGCTGCCACCCGTGTTCAAAGTGGTAAAGATACGACTGACTGTACCTGTGGCATCATCAGTCAATGTAGTCATTTCAATATAGCCCCATTTGCTGCGCCAGAGAATTTCCGCACGACCATCGCCATTGAAATCCCCCGCGGCCATAAAGGTTCTATCGAGATAGATATCGGCGGAACCGCCGCCAACCACTTCAACATAGCTACCACCGTCGTTAAGGGTTTTGCGACCATCCATAAGGCTGACTCGAATATTGTTTGCCGTATTGCGAATCAACACATCGGCCATACCGTCTCCGTTAAAATCCGCGCTGCCTTCAATTACTTCACCAGGCTGCAAATAGATATCAAAGGAATTATTGTGTGGCGCACCCATCACATTATCGTAGCGAGTTACCGGGAAATACTGGCCACTGATATCAAAACCACCGAGCAACCACAGTTCCATATCTTGCTGCGTTGTGTTCCACCACAAACTATCGGCAATACCATCGCCATTAAAATCGTTTTTCACACTCACGTAGTCAACATCACACAGATTTCCGGTACCGTCGTTGTCGAGGTCATGTTGCTCACGGTTTGCCTGTAACGGACAGTTATCCAGGTGATCCTTCACGAGATCCCCATCGGTGTCCTGGCTGTTTGGATCAGTCTGGAAGTTATTCACCTCCCAATTATCAAGCCAGCTGTCATTATCGGAGTCGTAGTCGTAGGGATCAGTAAAGTGAATCGATGCTTCCGCTCCGTCGGTTAAGGTATCACCATCACTGTCCAGATTCGGATCGTTATAAACATCAATCTCCATACCGGCGTTGTATTCATTGATATTGGAAATCGTATCACCGTCATAGTCTTCATTAGGATCGAGGCAGGGATCATCGGGGTCTGGATTCACACCACAATCACCATCAGTATCCGCATTATTCAAGGCATAGCCATAGAGCACTTCAATTTCATCAAGCAGCCCGTCACCGTCACTGTCGATACTTAGCGGGTCACTTTGATAAATAAGAATTTCATCACCGTCGAGAATGTAGTCATCATCGGTATCGTCATCACGCGGATGAGTACCGTAGATTTTTACCTCGTCATAATCGCTCAGGCCATCCCAGTCCAGATCAGACGGTGGTGAGTTGTCGTAATTCGCACTGGTACTGACAATCGGCGTTAACAGATTCAGATACTCTTCCAAATTGGTCAAACCGTCACCGTCTGTATCGAGGTTGGCTTCGTTGGTAGCCACCGGATCAAAGCCGTAGAAATTTTCCCAGCCATCAGCTAGACCATCACCATCAGTGTCTTCAAGCCAGGGGTCGGTGTTTAATGGGTAACTGACTGTTACACCATCCCAACTAACCTCAAGGCCATCCAGCAAGCCATCAAAATCGCTGTCTGCCTGCAAAGGGTCGGTGAGTGTGTGATTTCTCTCTACGGTGTCATCAAGTCCATCGTTATCACTATCAAGCACATTGCCGGAGGGCTGGCCAACCACGCCTGGCACATAGGCAGACACCACACGAAACTCCGGCATTGCGGGAACCACATTGCCATGCAGGTTATGAAACACACCAAAATCTCCACCATCGAGACCAAACTGAAACACTTTTTTGATTTGCTGCGCCTCGGCATGGCTATCAAGATTAATATGTTCCATCACTTCCATCATGCTGCGGTAGCGCAGTTGTGGTTCATAAAGCGTATGTGCAAAGGCTTTTGGCTCCCGATCAAAACCCCACTCTGTCAACCAGATGTCCTTGCTGCTCGCAAGTTGACCCACGGTCATAGAACCGTCGGCCAGCATTGCCGAACTGTTATTGAGCTGGCTGATTTCACTGTAGAGAATATTTACCAAATCCGTATCTACATTGAGAATATCTGGATACACATGTTGCCCGATAATATCGATCGGATCGGTTACCGTTGTACCATTGCCATAGTATTGGGATGCAAAAATACGTTCGAGCAAATCATAGTTATCCCAGGCGACAATGTTATTCGCATCGCGCTGATAGGTTTTGGTACCACCATAGCTGATCAGAGGCAGGCCGGGAAAGTCTGTTGCCAGATGTTGAACCATTTTTTCTTTCACAATCGTGACAAGTTTTGCGTAGTGATCAGAAAAAGCCTGTTTTTCACCAAAATAGGGCTGATCATTGGCGCCGGGGTACGGCACATTACCGTTTGAACATGCGCTGTCGAGCTCGTTACCATAAACGATGCCAACAATGTTGGTTAGCGGGTCGGGGTTTGCCACCGGATCACCATTTTCATCGATTACATCGGCAAAGCGTTGAAACGCCCAGTCGAGGCGTGATGGTAATTCGCCAGTATTTTGCCCGGTATTAATCAGCGTGAACGGATAGGCACCGCGCCAGCCACACAGATCGTAGAAATCGCGATTATCCTTGTAGACCACAAAGAACTTGTAAAAATCATTCGGCGGCAAAATTACCATCACAAACTGCATCGGATCCGGCAGACTTTTTCCATAGCGAATCGTCTCCATGACACGCTCAAATAAATAGTGATCGACCACCGGCACCTGCGGATCACCGGTATACATAATCACATCGGTCATATTCATCACAAGGGTTTTTATACCTGCATCAGCGAGTGCATCGATAATCGCGTGACGTTTTTTCTCATCGTCTACACCAAACAGATTTGCCCGTGTCATACCAAGTTCCACGCGATTACTCGGCGTGGTTTTATCGGTGTAAATTTTTTGTTGATAGTCCGGGCTCAACGGATCGGTTTCGCCGTTCCACACATAGGTCAATGGATCGGCGCCGGAAGTAAGAATATTGTCGACATTGAGATAGCGATGCAAACCGCAGTGTTTATTGGCAAAGATTAAATCGTGCTCTTCACATTGCAGGGTTGCCGTGTCGGGAAAATTAACCAGGAAGGGGTCGTTCTCCCAGTCATCATTGAGAATAAAATACAGGCCCGGCCACCCTGAAGAAGTATCGTGCAAATAGCTCCCCTTTGACTCGGGAATACGCGTCTCGGCACTGCGTTCCCAGATCAGACACTCGCCCTCTTCTGATAGATCGGTACTGACATCCACACCATCAACGCACAGCGTGATAGCGTAGGCTGGAGCGGAGCAAACAAAAACGACCGGAAGCAAAAACCGAAGGCAAGCTATAAGACAAGATATGGTGTATTTCATTGATTAAGTTCCTTTTACTGCATGGCATTTTAGACGCACGTTAACACGGTGCCAGCATCCGGGCAGATACCAGCGTTGATTGTTTTCCAGAGTAGTCTGTGTTGAGGCTGCACAGGCAATCAATTACTACTTAAGACAAACCACCGAATTAACTCCCGTTAACGATACTAACCGCGCCCGGATGTTTTTCAAGAGGTGAGGATTTTAAAAATGTCTCTGAAACTATACTTTTTAATAATTAGAAAATAGTACTTAGAATCAAAAACTCTAAGCTAATCAGGGGTATTCTGTACAAGCCTCTGATTCCGGGTTAACCACTCCCCATTTTCCATCACAGCCTGCAGGTCGAGGCCAGCCCGGATCAGATCCCTGTACCCGGCTGCCAACCCTGGGGTAAATACCTGGTTTGTGACCTCGCCTGTGGAAAATACACTGGCGAGGGTGTGGTCAATTCTTTCCAAGACAACTGTCTTGTAATAAAATTCTACCTCTTCAAGAGAGTCATAAAACCGGTGATAATCCTCAACAGGCTTCGGCCCGTTAGATCAGCATCAGAAAAAGGAATCCACTATGTCATTCGAGCTTAACAAACAGCTCGCCGCAAAACGCGAGCCGCTTCCTACCTCTGCCTCTGTCGATGCCGTCACAGCGAGCATTATTCGCGGCGCCTTCGAGACTATTTGTTTTGAAGCAGCAGTGCATCTCGGTCGCGCTGCCTCCTCGGCGATTATCAACCAGTCAAATGAGCGCAATGCGAGCATTATTGACGCCCATGGGCGCCTCGCCGGTGTCTCCGTTGGAATTCCACAGCTATTGTTCTTCTCTCCAATGCCGGTGCGCTACGGCTTAATGAACCAGCAAGAAGACGATTGGGGCCCAGGAGATGTTTTCGTCGGCAACGACCCTGATTTCGGCGGTGGCCACCTGCCTGATTACTGTATTTACGCTCCGGTGTTTGACGAAAAAGGTGAACTGGTATGCCTGCCGACCCTGCAATCACACCAGGGGGATACCGGTGGCAAGGACCCTGGCGGCTTTTCTGTAGATGCGATGGATATTTTTGCTGAAGGTTTGGCCATTCCGTGTATGAAACTTGTGCACCGCGGCAAAAAGCGCCGTGACGCGATCGAATTGCTCGTGCGCAATAACCGCTTCCCGTCGTTTGCTGGCGATCTCGCAGCGATGATTGGCGCCATTCAGGCCGCGGTAGTATCTCTCAACGAGCTGATTGCCAAATACGGCGCCGATGTGGTGCGCGCTGCAATCAATTTTAATATTGAGGATACTGAACGCCGCTTTCGCGAAGAAATCAGTCAATGGCCCAATGGCACATATTCTGCCGATGTCTATATCGACCATGACACTCAGGGTAACAAGGACGTACACGTCCATGTGGACTGCAATGTCAGCAATGACCAACTGACACTGGACTTTAACGGTACCGATGCGCGCCCGGAACTAGTGTGCTGTTGGAATACCTTTGGCAATACACGTTCCTATGCCCTGGCACAGTTATCCTCGATGATCGATCCATCGATTGTTAAAAACGAGGGCCTGTTTAACGCTGTGGAAATGATTGTACCGGAAGGCTCTATTCTGCAACCCCCGCCCAATAAACCCGCTGCCCTCGGCGCATTCCACCCGGCGGTAGAAGTCGGTGAAGCCATTTGTGTGGCACTGTCGGAAGTCGTGCCGGAGCGCGCCAACCCACAGGTCTACAAACTCGGTATGCCAAATTCGGTTATCGGTTTCGACGAGACCGGCCAGATGTGGATGGATCAGGGTGTGGATGTACGCGCCTCGGATAACTCCGCCACCCAGGGTGTCGACGGTTGGGGTTCGATGTGCTCCGGTCTCGGCAATCTGATGCTCGCCGAGGCGGAAGATGCTGAAAGCCGCTTTCCGGTAATCAATATTAGCCGTGAAATGACCACGGATACTGGCGGTGCGGGTCGCTGGCGCGGTCAGCCTGGCACACGTAATATCAAGCAGGTACTTGAGCCCTCAATGGCGGTCACCTGGATGGTATCTATGGAACACCCGCTGCGCGGTTTGTGCGGCGGTGACGATGCAGGGCCTTATTCGAATTATTTTGAATTGGGCTCAGAAAACGAATACAAAATTGAAAACTCGGCCCAGGCGCAGTTACCCGCCGGTGCTGTCATTGCTTACCAGTACGGCGGTGGCGCGGGCTTTGACTCCGCACTACAGCGCGACCCGGAAGCAGTTAAAGAAGACGTACTCGATGAATATGTGAGTGTCGATGCGGCAAAAGAAAAATACGGCGTGGTATTAACCGGCAGCCTTGAAAACTACAACCTTGAAGTCGATACCGCAGCTACCGAAGCGCTGCGCAAAGAAATGACTGCGGCCTGATGTAAGGAAGGAGTAAAACATGAGTTACAGAGTTGGTATTGATATTGGCGGCACCTTTACAGATTTTGCCCTGCTCAAAGGCACCGAAGTTATTCTGCACAAGAATCTCAGCACCCCGGAAGACCGCTCCATCGGCGTAATGAACGGCCTCGAAAAGCTTGCCGAAATCGAGGGCATGCCACTAAGCGATTTTCTTGGTCAATGCGATGCGATTGTTCACGGCACAACCATTGCCGATAACACACTGATTGAAATGAATGGTGCAGTGACCGGTCTGATTACTACCGAAGGCTTTCGCGATGAAATCGAACTGCGTCGCGGCTTCAAGGAAGATATCTGGGACGTGCGTCTCGAAGCACCAAAGCAGATCACCCCGCGCCGTCGTCGCCTCACGGTACCTGAGCGCATACTGTTTGATGGCTCAATCCATAAACCACTTGATGAAGATGCGGTACGTGAATGCTGTCAGCGTCTGAAAAAGCAGAATGTCGAATCTGTTGCCATTTCCCTGATCTTCTCCTTTGTGAATGCCGAACATGAACAGCGTGTCGCGGAAATTGTTGCCGAGGAAATGCCTGGCGTACAGATATCCACTTCTCACGAAGTACTGCCGCGCTCTCCGGAATATGAAAGAACGTCTACGACAGTGGTAAACGCCTATGTCGCTCCGCGCGTAACTTCCTATCTTGAGAAACTGGTTAAACGCCTTGAAGACGGCGGTTATAAAAACCAGTTAATGGTGATGCAGGCAAGCGGCGGTGTCATGACCAGGGAATACCTTGAAGGCTCTCCGATCCGTGTACTCGCTTCGGGCCCTGCCGGGGGTGTTATCGGCTCGGCCCATGTGGGTTCTGCCAAAGGCTCACCGAATCTGCTGTGTGTAGATATGGGCGGAACCTCCTACGATATGTCGGTAGTACTCGACGGCCATGCACCGGCAGAGCCAGGCTGGAACATGCATCACCGCTATGTGGTGGCCGTGCCAATGGTCAAGGTAGAAACCCTCGGTGCCGGCGGTGGTTCCATCTGCCACGCTAGCAACGGTACGTTGCAGGTGGGTCCGGAGTCTGCCGGTTCCGAACCAGGCCCAATCTGTTATGGCCGTGGCGGAAAGAAACCCACGGTAACCGATGCAATTCTGATGCTCGGCTTCCTCTCTGCTGACTCCGATTTTGCTGGCGGCAGCTTTTCACTGAGCAAGGATGGTGTTGAGGAAGCGTTCCAGGCGATAGCCGATGAAATGGGTTACAGCGTTGAAGAAGCGGCATTTGACTGCTGGCGTGTTGTTAACGCCAACATGACCCAGGCGGTACGCCGCACGACAGCGGGCAAAGGCATTGACCCGAAAGATATGGTGATGCTCGCCTACGGCGGTAACGGCCCGGTATTTGCTGCAATTCAGGCGCAGGAACTCGGCATCAACAAAGTACTCGTACCCAAGGCTTCGCCGACATTCTCTGCTCTCGGCACGCTCGTGGCCAACCCGAGCATCGACGAAGAGCGTTCCTACATCGCCCCTGTACAGGATTTCGATGCCGAAAAGCTCAAGTCACTGTGGCAAGAACTCGACGATCGCGCCAGTGAGTACTTTGCCGGCGCCAACTTTAACCGCGACGAGGTGGTTGCCACTTACCAGATGAACATGCGCTATCCGGGACAGAACTGGCCACTCACCATTGATATTACAGAACAGACTGGTACACCGGACTACAGCTTTGTCGATAATAACCTGAGCCAGGCTGCCATCGATGGCTTTAACGCCCTGCACCAGGCTGAGTTTGGCCATATTCGCGAAGACGAATTACCCGAAGTTACCGGCGTGCGTCTTGCAACGACGGTAAAAACCACCTCACCGGATGTGGAAACGGGCTTTAGCGCCGGCACAACAGTAGCCACCGCAAGCAAAACCCGCCGCGCCAACCTCGGCGATGGCTTCAAGGATACGGCTATTTATCACGGACCGGCTCTCAAACCCGGCAGTGAAGTTCAAGGCCCGGGTATTATCGAAGAAACCTTTACCACCATCGTGGTCTATCCTGGCTGGAAGGCAGATGTCGATGATGCGGGTGATTACATACTCACCCGTCTTTAACCCGGAACCCGGCTGATAGAAACAAATTCATTTTAATATTGAAGTAAGTGGAGAACCTGAATGGCAGATTTTGATGATGATAACGTAGAGTTTGATACCAGTTATGTAGACCCCTGGATCGGTGTACCTCTTGGTGGCGGACAAATGAAAGACCCGATTCCACCGAACGATATTCGTCGCTGGTCCATGGGCATGCAAAATTCCAACCCGCTCTACTACGATGAGGAGTATGCCTCCGAGCCTGACACTCGCTTTGGCGAACTGGTTTGCCCGCAATCCTTCGCTGTTGTCACCGACGATTCCCACGGTGCAGCGCCTGCCATTCAAGGTGAAATTCCTGGCACCCATATGTTGTTCGGCGGAGACGAGTGGTGGTTTTACGGCCCGCGTATGCGCCCCGGCGATTTGATCCGCCGCGATCGTATGCTGTTTGACTACAAGGTCACCAACACCGGTTTTGCCGGTCCTACGATGTTTTCCCGCGGTGATACCAACTACGTGAATCAGAACGGCGATTTCATTTGTAAACAGCGTTCCACCTCAATTCGCTATCTCGCCGAGGAAGCGCGCAAACGTGCCAAGTTCGATGAAGAGGAAGACCCAAAGTGGACTGAAGATGAACTGATGGAAGTTGAACGTTTGAAATTTGAATACTTCCAACAGGTACAGGCTTTTGGCCATCAGCGCCGTCTTGATGTACAAAAAGGCGACAAGTTACCCGAACGTCTGATCGGCCCGCACACGATTGCAAGTTTCACCACCGAGTGGCGCGCCTACCCGTTTAATACCTGGCATACGTTCAAGCCGGACGGTCTGCCCACATCCTTGCTTGAAGCGGGCTGGCTACCGGAAATGTCACGAGACCTCGACAGAGCCGCAGTTGATCCCACCTACGCCGATGGCCTCTATCACGGCCCTTCACGAGGTCACGTGCAACAGCAATACGCACAGCTGATTGGTCTGCCTCGCGCTTACGGTTACGGTGCCTCCATGGGTGCCTGGGTGCTCGACTACGTCAGTAACTGGGCCGGCGAATGGTCAGACATCATGCATTCCAAGGTTAACTACACCACACCGGCCATGACGGGCGACCTTACCAAACTGAATGGTGAAGTGGTTTCGGTCAAGGAAGATGTAATGACTGGCCAACCGATGTGTGTGGTTCAGGTTCGCATGTCCAACCAGAACGACGACACCCTCGCCAAAGGCCATGTGGATGTACGTTTACCAACGGCCGATATGCCGAAGGCTGAACATCCGGAGTAACAGAATCCGCTTTAACTCTGCTGTAAAGCCCCGTCACATCTGACGGGGCTTTTTTATTTTCCGATACCTTATTTCTCGGCTTAGCAACAGCAACGACCGCTAGCGCCATCGGATTGCGAAAGTATGTTATAAAGACGCAATCAACTATAACAATGAGCCTTGCATGCTAACCAATGCCCTGACTGACAAGATTGACGATGTAATACACACCGATGTCTGCATTGTTGGCGCTGGCCCCGCAGGTACAACCATTGCAAGAGCACTCGACAACAGCGGCATCAACGTTACTGTTATCGAATCCGGCGGTTTTAAATATTCCAATACCCTTAAAGACAACTTTTCACTCGCCGGACTTACAACCGATTTATGGATTGGCCGCGAGTATTTCACCACCCATACTGCGAGACAGATCGGTGGCAATGCGGTGTCCTGGCAAGGCTGGTGCCGGGAACTCGATGCAGAAGATTTTATTGAACGCGACTATATTCCGTTGTCAGGCTGGCCTGTAACAAAGCAGGAACTGGACCCCTGGTATGAACAATCACTCAACATTCTCAAGCTCGACAAACCAACAGCCGACACAGCAATTGATAAAACCGACCTCGTCAGCAGCCAGTTTCAAATCAGCAAACAACGTTTTACTGGCACCTGGAAGACAAAACTCAAAACCTCAAAAAATATTCAGCTTATTTACAATGCCACCGTCAGCCACTTGCAACCCCTCAGTACCAAAAGCGACGACAAGAAAGCTCCCGCACGTATTCAGGCCTTGCACATAGTCACTGAAAACGGCAAACAGTTTACCGTCCAGGCAGGTCATGTAATTCTCGCCGCAGGAGGCCTCGGCAACCCACATTTGCTATTAGATAGCGCCAAACGCGCGCCTGCCTTTACGCCGTTGCAAAATGACTGGATCGGCCAGTGTTTTATGGAGCACCCCCACTATACCCCTGCTGCGTTGGTATGGATTAATAAAAAAGCACCAGTGGATATCGCCAATGACATCACCACATCCGTGCCAATTTACTATTTAAGCCGCACGTTGCGAGAAAAACATCAACTGATGCAAAGCTCATTCAATATTGATCCGCTTGATGTTGCCGCACAGATGCCCGAAGAGTGGCGAGAACATTTTCTTACTACGCATTTCGATGAAAAAACCGCTGACGAGCTGCGCAAGATTATTGCCAACCTGCACAACGAACAGGGTAGCTGGCATGGTATTTATATTCGTTCCGAACAGGCACCGAACCGCGCCAATGTGTATACGCTGGCGAAAAAGAAAAATGCGTTCAAGGTTTCCAAAGGTCGCATGCAGTGGAATTATCACGCGCAGGACCTCGACAATATGGAGCGCAGCACACGACTGTTTTTGCAGGAACTCGCCAAGCTCTCACCACTACTGCAAGTCAAGTTTTTACTACACGATCGTGAGCGCTATTCAAAACATGTGATTGGCGGCGGACATTTTATGGGCACGACTCGAATGTCAAACAACACAGATACCGGCTGCGTCGATGCGCAGGGACAATTCCACGGTATTGAGAATTTGCATATTGCAGGTTCCTCGGTGTTTCCCACCGGTGGGTTTGCCAATCCCACCCAGACAATTATCGCGTTGTCACTGCGTCTCGCATCGCGCTTAAAGGAGCAACTCAAAACAAAATGATCTCTCGCCGCAACCTGTTACTGCTCAGTTCCGCGCTGGCCCTACCCGGCAGTCCGCTGGCCCAGGCCATGCGTCACACAGCCACGCAAACGCCACCACTGGCTGCCGGCGGCAGCAGCCTCGGGCAGACAATTCTCGACCAACAAATTCTCAACACGGCAGATCTTGCACACTGGCTCAGCCAGATCAGGCAATACCAACCCGAGCGTTTCAACCACTGGCTCAGCCACCGGATTACCCAGGATCGGGAAGCCGGCAAAACCCGCTGGGTGGAGGAATGGCTGCTCTCGGAGACTGAAATTCGTCTGCACGCGACACTCCATATCATGAGCCACAGCTAAA
Source organism: Pseudomonadales bacterium (assembly GCA_028280345.1). GTDB lineage: Bacteria > Pseudomonadota > Gammaproteobacteria > Pseudomonadales > UBA7239 > JANQLY01. Next base: position 115,696 of record JANQLY010000014.1, read on the forward strand.
GCTATACCCAAGCCCAAGGCTGTGTTCTATAATCCGGGTCTGACTTTAAACCAGACAGCTGTCTGGTAAAAATCAAACACTTTTAACCGTAAAGGATAAACCGATGGCTGATAATTTCGACCTCGCACTGCAACCCGATGGTACCCGTTTAACCTGGGCCCACCTGCTCAGCGATGTCACCGACAAATTCGGTGACAATACCTGCATTCGTTTTGAAGGCCGCGATATTTCCTATCGACAGTTGCAAGCCGATAGTCTGCGTATTGCCAAAGCGCTTGCCAGTATCGGAGTGGTTAAAGGCATGCGTGTCGCGGTACATATGGCTAACCGACCAGAGTTTGCTGCTATCTCGTTTGCTGTAGCACAGCTCGGTGCAGTGCTTGTGCCGATCAATACTTTTGCGACACAGAGCGAACGGGAATACATTTTGCGTCACGGCGATGCCGCAGTTTTATTCATGCAGTCGAATCTTCTTAAATATAACTTTTACAACGAACTATTTGAGTTTTTACCAGAGGCCGCCAATGCTGAACCTGGCAATCTGTTGTGTAGCAAAACACCTTTTTTACGCCGTATTATTTGCCTTGATACTGCAGATAACGGCAGCCTCAATAAAGGTGCGGTACAGGACTGGAATGATTTTCTTGCCGCCGGTGAAAATTTCCCCGCGAATATTATCGAAGAGATGACCAGCGAGGTGATGCCCAACGACGAAGGCATTATGATTTATACCTCTGGCACCACGTCGAAACCCAAAGGTGTATTACATATGCAGCGCTCTGCGGTGATTCAAAGCTATCGCACCGGCGACTATATGCGCATTGGACCAGAAGACCGCGTTTATACTGCGTACCCGTTCTTCTGGTCAGCAGGTGTCTCCATGGCACTCGGTGGTTGTCTGTGCACCGGTGCAGTACTGGTGCTCGAAGAAACCTTTGATCCGGGCCAGGCGCTGCAAACCATTGTCAACGAACGCTGCAATGTAACTCAGTGCTGGCCCCACCAGTCGAAGGCGATGATCGAACACCCGAGCGCCGCTGAACTCGATCTGTCCCATGTCAACAAGGAAGTGTGCCCGATGCGTACACCGGAGAATCCTACAGACGACACCTGGGATATGTCCGGCTCTTTTGGCATGACAGAAACCTTTACCTTTGCCTCAAATCTACCAGCTGACTCCAGTTGGGAAAAGCGCGAGCAAACCGCCGGACAACCTCTCGCCGGCATGAAGGTAAAAGTGGTCGATCCGGATACCGGTGAAGCCCTGCCCCAGGGTGAAAAAGGTGAGCTTTGTGTCAAAGGTCCAACCCTGATGCGTGGCTACTACAAGGTCGATCCGGAAAACTTCTTCGATGACGACGGTTACTACCACTCTGCCGATGGTGGCCATATCGATGACGAAGGTTATGTGCACTGGACAGGCCGCATGTCAAACATGATTAAAACCGGTGGTGCCAATGTTTCACCACTGGAGATCGAACAAACTCTGGCAGACTACCCCGGCATGCGTGTCGGCTTTCCGTTTGGCGCGCCCCACCCCTCCCTCGGAGAAGTGATTGTACTATGCGCTGTAGCCATGGAAGGACATACACTCAATGAGGCGGATATTCAGGCTTTTCTTAAGGATAAACTCGCCACCTACAAGCGCCCGAAGCTGGTGCTACTGTTTGCAGAAAGCGATCTGAGCTTTACCGGCAATCAGAAAATCCAGGTGGATAAACTCGCTAGCAAAGCGCTTGAGCGCATGAAACAGGATGCGATTGAAATTGATGGCACCAACTATGCGGAATTTCTTGATACATAGGAAAACAGGAAATTAATGAACTTTCTCTTTTTCACCCTCTCAAAAGCAGGAATGTTTTTTCCACCATTTAAGGGAGTTGCGAAATGACGGCTGCTGTACAAGATACGACAACAAACCTGCCTAAACTGATTTTTGTCTATAACGCTAATTCCGGGTTATGGAACACGATTATGGACAGCCTGCACAAAACAGCATCCCCGGATACCTATTCCTGCGCCCTTTGTAAGCTTACCTACGGCGTATTCACCGAGGTTAAGGAGTGGAAAGAATTCCGTCAAAGCTTTAATGGTGACATGGTGTTCTACCATATCGATGAATTTGAAAAGCTCTATGATCCGCAAACCTCCTACCCTGTTGTGTTGTCAGAAGATGAAGACGGCGATATGTCTACGGTGATTTCCCCACAGCGGATGAACGAGTTTCGCGACCATCTTGAATTGATGGATTTCTGCCGCGATTGGGCGAAAATACAGCAACTTTAGTCCCTTGCCAGCAGCGGCATAACCTATCCCTAACAAGCCTTTTTTGGCCCTTTCTGAAGCCCCTGCAAAAGCAGGTATTTTCAACAAATGCGAGTGCTAACCCTCTGATTTACAATGCCATTTCATTTTTTGGCGACCTGTGGACGAGGTATGGCAAACGACGCTCCCAAACCGCTTCTCAGCGACGTAAAGGTAATTGAGCTCTCCGGTGAACCCCTCGCGATGGGTGGGCGTATGCTCGCCGATCTCGGCGCCGAAGTGGTAAAAATTGAGCCCGAAGGCGGTGATCCAATGCGCCGTCAGCCCCCGCTGCATCACCAGACCGGCGAGTCGCTGCGCTTTCAAGCCTGGCATGCCGGCAAAATCAGTATTGAATACAGTGCTGAACGTCACCGTGAGATTCTCGACTTGCTCAAGGGGGCTGATGTGGTACTCGAAACCCCGGGCTGGGTCGGTACTACAGAGATGAGCGCTGGCGTGGTTGCGTTCGACGGCGAGCCTGCTGAGCTCGCGCCGGGTGCCGTATGGCTCAAGGCTACCCCATTTGGCCTTGCAGGCCCCCATGCCCAGTGGACGGCAACCGATCTCGGTATTCTCGCAGGATCGGGCAACCTCTATGCCACAGGCTTTCCTGAGCGCGCTCCCGTGCGCTGCGCCGAACCCGCCGCCTATACCCATGCCGCCTCCGAAGCGGCCTTTGCCGTACTCGCCGCACTGCGCGCCGGCATACCCCAGGTCATTGACCTGTCGATGGCAGAAGCCATGGCCGTAACCAATATGGGCGGTGCCGGGCAGTTTCCAAAAACGCAGCGTGTCGGTTATCGCATGGGACCAAATATTGGACGCACGCGGGAAGCCTGGCCGTGCAAGAACGGTGGCTTTATTTCCTTTGGTTTGCGCGGCGGTCGCGCACGACTCAAGAACTTTTATATTCTTATGGAAGAGTTTAAAAAAGCCGGGCTTGAAACGGCCGCGTGGTTTGAACGGGACTGGGAAAAGTACGACGTTAACGAAGTAAGCGATGAAGAAATTACTGCGATTGAGGAGCCTCTCAAGCAATTGTTTATGACCAAAACCATGAGTGAGTGGTACGCACTCGCCGCCGAGACCAATCTGATGATTGCCTCAGCCAACACACCGAAAGAAATCTATGAGAACGCACAACTGCAAAGCCGCGACTTTTTTACCAAACTCGGTCATCTCCCGGGTTTTCCGAAGTGCTGGGTACACACCCGTTCGACAGATAACTCGGTAGCCGCTACGCAAGCAACGCAAACCGCACCGGAAGCAAACAGCGCTACTATCCCGAACTGGCCGGCCAAGACTGTTACAGCGGCAGCACCCAAACCCATCTGTGCCGGATTAAAAATTGTCGAGTTTGGTGCCGGTGCTGCAGGCCCGATTGCCGCACGCTACTTTGCCGAGCACGGCGCCACTGTCATTAAAGTGGAATCGAAAAACCGCCCGGAATTTTTGCGTATGATGGCGTACAACACGCCACATCAGCTTGAGGGTTCAACACTGTTTGATGCACTTAACCCCGGTAAACACAGCATCACCATTAACCTGAAAAGCCCGGACGGCATTGCCATTGCGAAAAAGCTTATTCACTGGGCTGATGCAGTGCAGGAAAACTTTGCACCAAAAGCGATGAAAGGGTTTGGTCTCGACTATGAGAGTATGGTGAAAGAAAAGCCCGATCTGGTTATGGTATCCACCTGTCTGAATGGCCAGACTGGCCCCTACAAAGACTATCCAGGCTTTGGCAGTCAGGGAGCAGCGTTGTCTGGATATAACAGTCTGACCGGCTACCCCGACCTCGACCCGATCAGTCCATTCGGCACAGTAACTGATTCCCTCGGCCCACGCTTTTCTGCCACTGCATTGATGGCGGGACTGCTACACAAACAGCGCACCGGCAAGGGCATCTACTTTGATATCTCCCAGGTAGAAATCGCCGCCTACAGCTTGTCACCATGGCTGCTGGACTACAGTGTTAATGGCCAATATATCAGCCGTATGGGCAATCGCTCGTTGCTCACAGCACCCCACGGTGTCTTCCCAACCCAAGGCAGCGACGAGCCCATGGGAGACCGCTGGATTGCCATAGCGACCTGGAGCGACGAGCAGTGGGCTGCTCTCGCAGAACTCATCGGACTGGGCGGAAACTACCCCACTGTTGAAACAAGGCTTGAGCATCAACGCGAAATTGAAGCGGCAATCAGCGCGTGGACAGAAGACAAACAGGCCGTTGCGCTTGCCGAACAGCTCCAGGCTCTGGGTATTGAAGCAGTGCCCGTTTACAGCTTTGCCGATCAGTTTAACGGCGAGCCCCAGTTCCAGACACGCGAACACTTTATCAAGCTCAATCGCCCGGTGACCGGCGAGTTTTACTATGAACGCAACGGCTTTCGCTGCAGTGCAAGCCCATCGGGCTATGACCAGCCTACCCCCCTGCTCGGTGAGCAGACTGACCATGTGCTCAGTGAATTCCTCGGCTATAGCACAGAAGAAATAATTGCCATGCGGGAGAGCGGCGGAGTAGAGTAAGTCCTGTTTAGCCAGGTTAAATCAATAACAACGACAACGATTCAGTGTTCAAGGGGGAAGTATGGAATCTGCAAACGATTTTAAAAACAAGGTGGTGATTGTCACCGGCGCTTCATCTGGCATTGGCCACGCTACCGCTCTTGCCTTTGCCAAACTCGGTGCCATTCCGGTTTCAGTAGCCCGCCGCGAGCAGCGTCTGCAGGAACTGACCGAACAGTGTCAAAGCTTTAGTCCCGATGCTTCCTATATTGCCGCCGATCTCGGCATTCAGGAAGAAGCAGAAAACGTCGTGCACAAAACGGTAAAACGCCACGGCCGCGTAGACATTCTCGTTAACAATGCCGCCATCCCCATGCACAAGCTGATCTACCGGATTTCTGCAACGGAAGCCGAAGATACCATGCGCATAAACTTTCTCTCATGCCTTTGGACAACGTTCGCAGCGATCCCCTACCTGCTCAAACAGGGCGGCGGAACCATCGTCAATGTGTCGTCATTTGCCACCAAGGTCATTCCCACCCATGAGACCCTCTATGCCGCCTCAAAGTATGCCATGAACGGCTTTACCAAAGGTCTCTGGACAGACCTTGAAGGTTCGGGCATCCACTGTGTGTTGCTGCATCCCGGCCCCATTGCCACAGAAATCTGGGACAAGCTCGACGAACCCGATGCCTATAATGGCGAATTGTACCCACCGGAGCTTGTCGCCGACGAGATCATTGCTGCCATCCGGAAAAAACGCTTCGAAGTGGTGGTACCACGTAACAATTTCAAGCTGGTTATGGCTCGGGTTATGAGCCTGATCGCTCCGGCGCTGGTACGCCACGGCGTTGCACAGATGGATCCGATCAAACCGGAATCGCTGGAAAAAGCCCGGCTGTCAGCCAGCAGCGGAAAAACCATGGGCGAGCTTGTGGATTAAGCGGATTAAATTTTCTGGCCCTGACGCTGGCAGAGTCTGCTATGATTGGGCATTAATAGGGAACATACTAACAAAACACTATGAAAGGCTGGTTTCTGGAGCTTTTTCTGCAGCGCGTCCCGCTCAATAAATCACCGTTTATTCTGGGGCGAAACAAAAGCGCTGACCTTACGCTGGCAACAGGGGGAGTGTCTCGCGAGCACGCTGAATTCCTCTGGGATGAAAAGCGTGAGTGCTGGGTGCTCAAAGATTTGCATAGCACGAATGGCACCTTTGTAAACTCCGAAAGACTTCAGGAATTCTGTTTTCTCAAACATGCCGACATGATCTATTTCGGTAATGTGGAAGTACGTCTGTGCCACGATAGCGAGGCTGTCGAGCAGAATATCGTTGACCGCGAAAGTCTTGCCACAGAGACTATTAACATCCAGCCGCACAAAAACCACTCCATCAAAGATAAAATTGAGCGCGCGTTTATTCACAACTTCCAAAAAGGTCTGATGACCACACAGGACCTCGCCGACACCCTGGCCATTGACCGCTCTACCCTGTTTCGGCATATCAAACAGGAATATGAACAATCCCCCTCCGACCTGCTGCGAGACAAGCGCCTTGATTATGCCGCTCAGCAACTATTGGAAAACAAAAGTATCAGCGATGCCGCGTATTCCGCCGGATTTGAGAGTCTTTCTCATTTCAGCCGTAAATTCAAAGAGCGATTCACAGTCTCACCAACCGACTATATCAAGCAGCATAAGTCCTGAAGCTCCCATGTGGCGGGGCTTTGCAACATACGGACAAGTAATTGCAACATTCAGTCAAGCGCCGCCCGGCAGATTCCCGGACAATGGATACCCATGATGAAGCGAAAGCTTCTTCATTTTCCTACTACGATCCTTTCTAAAGCCACCCTCCGGGTGGCTATTTTTTTATGTACAGGATGTACTGTATGCCGCGGGAGACAGGATGTCGGGAGCGGCTCCTTTCAGCACGCACAACCCTTTCAACGACAGCTCATCAGAGCCCGCCGGTTTTTGCTCCATGCAAAACCGGCATACAGGGCTTCCTGCCCATAAAGCCGCGTGCCGACAGGATGTGGGTAATACCCAAAGCACTCGCTACGCTCACAACCCTTTCAAAGGCAAATCTCTATTAATCACGCACTCACAACATACAGGCAAAAGATTGCAACATAGATGAAAACATTGGAATGGTTTTTCATGGAGAATAATCATCAATGAGTTGAGACACACGTCGATACTCATTACATGTTCCTACTACGATCCTTACTCTACAGCCACCTCGTGTGGCTGTTTTTTTGCCCACAGGATGTGGGTACACCGCGAAGGCAGGACGCCGAGAGCGGTGTTATCCCCAAGTTACTCCGATAAAGAAAATCTTAGCGCGTGCCTACAGGATATGCACCCACAAGACACCGGGCCTGAAATTGCTCCTGCATTTCAGGCACTCATGCCTTCCTGGCAATCGGAGCGGCTTCTTTCAGGTTGATCCGGTAAAAGAATGTACAGAACACCCAGGAAATAAAAACTCAACCAAGTCAGTCGCTTCCAAGCCTTTGATTTCTAGATATTAAGCATGCTCGTTGAGTAAAAATGTAGTTCGTGTAAGATATTGATTTAACTGAAATTAAAACTCTTGATAAAGTATTCATAAGCTTCAAATTTATAAACCATAACACATGAATCATATTGTTATATTCCTATTGTATAACCTTGGACCTTATTCACAAATATCTGGAGATGCCTTTGAATAAAATTACTATATCTATATTAACAGTGCTGATGTGTAATATTTTATATGCAAACACAGAACTGACGCCCACATGCAAAAAGCATGCGTATGCCGAAGAATGGAAAGAAGCACGAAAAGCTTGTGAAAATGAAGCCAATCAAGGCGTATTGGAAGCACAATATATCATGTGGTCAATTACATTTTATGGCTATGATGGATATAAAAGTTACAATGAAGCTTTTAAATGGGCGAGTTTGGGCGCCAAACAGGATCATCCTGAAATGATGGATGGATTAGGGCTTAGTTACCAGTATGGATGGGGGACAAGTATTGATCAAGAAAAAGCAAAGTTTTGGTTTGAGCAGTCCGCCTCTCGCGGTTATTACAGGTCTCACCACAATTTAGCTGAGATATACCGCAATAAAAAAGAATATCGAAAAGCTTATGAAAATTACCTAGTGGGCTATAAAAAACATAGTCCTGAATCGACAGCTGCATTAGCTGGCTTATATATGAATGGCCAAGGTGTTAAACAAGATATTGTAAAAGCTTATATATTGGCATATGAAGCTAAATACTTTGGAGATGATGTAGTGAGCTCAGAAGTAATAAATCATATTAATCAATATATTGACGACACAACTAAAGCCCAGTTAAAACAGGTAGCAGATGAGCATATTGAATCACTTAAGGGAATATAACAAGCTAAGGTAGCGAATGCCGCAAGCGTCGCCTGCTGCCTATAGCATTATAAGCACATGAAAAATTTAGTTCTAATAATACTTTTATCTTTCTCTAGCTATAATATCATTGCTGAGGAAGTAAATGAAATTAAGATTCTTAACTCAGACTTCGAACTCATAAATACAATTACTGACAAGTCAGATATTTCTACTTTCAAAAAAGAGTGGGAGCACTTGGAAAAAATAGAGACACCACCAAACTATGACTGGACTCACAAAATAGATATTTCAGGTGGAAAGCTATCCGGTCGTTGGCTGTACAATCAAGCTGGCTATATCTCAAAATTAAATAAACAACTAAAGCCAAGTTACAAAATTAATAATGCAACCAACTTTAAAAATGCTCTCGGCTTATAACCAGCTTAGGCACCAGACACTCAAAAGCCCAGTGGCTTTTTCGGCCCATTGATAAGAGCGTTATATGGACAATGACTGACTACTGGATACAAAAATCTGATTTTTCTAGCGATGAGGTAAAAAATTCAGCAAGGCGTGATATCCATGATGCTTTTGACAAATTTGACTGGAATGCTGAGTTAAAAGAATTTGATAAAATCGAAGAGAATGGATGCCCACCAGGATTTGGCGTGATACAAAATGGAAAGATATTGCATATATGCCCCAAAGATTTAAAAGAGGTGTATTTTTTCTATCATTACACCAAGAGAAGTAAATTTTTGGGTCTTATCTCACATAAAAGTGAAGAAGTACACATGGTCACATACTACGAATTTAAAAATGTCCACAAACTTATAGATATTTTTCTTGATGGAAAAGAGAATGAAATCCTGGATATATCCATATAACCAACCGTCTCATGCCACGGACTACCTGGACGGCAGCCCGTGCGCAAGGCGTTAAGTGTACATGGAAATATTGAGCGACTATCAAATCAGTGTAATTCGGCAAGTTTGGATCTTGCTTATAATTCTATTTACAATATCTACGTTCTACCTAATTAAAACAAAATCTATTCTGAAATCGGCACATGGCTACTTGATACTATTAGGTTTTGCTTATGCTGTTATTGCATGTGAGAAAACCGAGTTTGCTCCAGACAATCACTGGTATTGGCCAGTGTACTTTTTCTTTTTAGCATCTTTAGCTTCAATGTTATATTCGTTAAAAGCCTTCAAAGGCAAAAAGGTTATTCATTTAATTCATACTGTAACTATCTTTTCAAGCTTATTGGTTAACTTTGTTGCACTAATGGCTATTTCACATGACTGGATTTAAAATACTTAACAAGTGTCAGCACAATCACAGCTTCGCTGCACAGAAATTGAGATGAGCATAAGAGAAATTACGGGTCTAGTTTTGATTATAGTTAGTGTAATTATTGCGCCTTTCTTTTACTGGATCAGCATTAAGTATTTATATGTTGCTTTCTTCTTTGTAATCATAGGCGGCCCACTTTTTTACACAGCAAGGGTTATGCGCAAAGAAGAGGAATCTTTAAAAGAAAGGTATGGTAATAGTATATCCGGGCACATTCCACCAATTGGGGAAGCACGTGGGTTCGGAGGATTTAAAGGTGATTCTTCATTTGGCGATGATGGCTTTGATGGGGATTAAAAGCACTTTACCATTAACAAAAAATCGAACTTGCTCCAACAACTACTCCGCCGACAGCAACATACACCCACCTAACGGCCCGCCACCTGCAGCGGCCACCGCCAGCTTCGGTGCTGACTTACCAAAGTTTTGCAACTGACGTTCGCCACCTTCACCCCACAACTGGGTACAGGCCTCATGCAAAAAGCCATAGCCGTGTAAACGCCCCGCCGATAACTGGCCGCCGTGGGTGTTGAGTGGAATCTTGCCTTCCAGCGCAATGTTTGAAGTATCTTTTAAAAAGTCTTTCGCCTCACCCTTGCCACAAAAGCCCAATGCTTCAAGCCAGGCCAAGGTAATGAAACTGAAACCATCGTAGAGTTCTGCGACATCCACATCGTCCGGTTTGTAATCAGTGCGTTCCCAAAGCATCGCCCCCGCATCACGCAATGACATCGTTGTCATATCGTCCCACTGATCCCAGGAGGGGCGCCCGCGAATCGCGGAACCAATCGATTCCACCTTGATGACAGGCTTACGCATATCTTTTGCCGCATCCACGCGGGATACAATCACCGCCGTGGAGCCATCTGCCGGCGCATCGCAATCAAACAGACAAAACGGATCGCTGATCATACGTGCATTGAAATAGTCTTCCCGGGTCATCGGGTCGCGGTACACCGCTTTCGGGTTCAGTCCCGCATTGCGACGCGAATTAACCGCAATCGAGCACAGTGCTTCCCGCGTAGTACCGAACTCATGGAAGTGGCGTTGTGCACACAGCGCAATCCAGCACGCTGCTGACGCCGCGCCAAACGGCAAGCTCCACTGCTGCACACCATTGGCTCGAGGTATCGCTCCCATACCTCCACTGCCGGTCACTTTCTTGTGCGGTTTGTCTTCTACCACCTCAGCCTGCTGCGCCTTGCGCGCTGCGGCTTTTTCCCGCAACGGTTGCATATCGAGTTTGCGACCACCTACCGCAGCGGTCGCTTCCCATACCGTACGAAAGCACAACACATGCTTCGCATAACCCGCTGCAACCGCAGCACAGGCGGTAATCACTGAACCTAACTGACCGGATTGCTCCATACCTCCATTCACCCAGTCGAGTTTCAGGCGCAGCATGTCCTGCACTTCATTAACACCCCCACCGGTAAACCCTGGCGCACCGGCAATCCCGGCACCGGGGTAGGTACACAGGCCGTCAATATCATCGCGAGTCAACCCCGCATCCTCAATCGCCTGCAAGCACGCATCAGCGGTTAACTCCAGAGGATCGCGGTTTAGACGACGCCCCACATCGGATTGCCCAATTCCAGTAATCGCTGCTTTTCGTTCAAGGTTATCAACATGCGCCATGATTTTTCACCTTATCCATTTGCCGGCTCAAACAGCGGCATAAAAATAATGCCATCATCCTGCTCTTCAAATACAACCTGTAGCGGCATACCGATCTCAACCTTGTCGATGTCACAATTAACAATATTCGTCATCAAACGCACACTCGGGTCTTCATCAATTTCCACAAGGCCAATCACATAAGGTGGTTCAAAACCGGGAATCCACGGCTGCTGGTTAATCGTATAGCTGTATAGCGTTGCTTTGCCTGAAACAGGCTTTGGCGCAAGGTTCTTGCTCAAACACTGTGGGCAAATCGGTTGCGGTGGATGCACAATCGTCGCGCAGTCTGCACAGCATAAAAAACTCAGCTCATTATCTGCACCGCCGGTCCAGAAATGCACGTTGTCCCGGGTCAATCCGGGCTGAATACGAAAGGGTTTTTCAGCAGTATTATCTGACATGACAGAATCTCTTGTTACAGTTCGTTATGTGAGCCGCGGGTAATAGTTTGATAGAGAATCCACGCCGATGTCTCTACCAGGTCATCGCGATTCAAACCAAGACCTTCCAGCTCCCTGCGGTAGGCCGACAAGCGATCAAGTATCGCCCCCATGGCCACAGCTGCCGCCATCGGATTAAAATGCGGATTATTGCTGGAGACCTCTGACATTTTCTCCACCATCGCATTCAGCAATGGCGTGGTTGCCTTACTGCGCACAGTAAGAAAACGTATATCGCCTTCATCTGCAGCGAGATTACGTACTCGCAACACCGCCCCATGCTCATCCCAATAGTGAATAAACGCTGCCACCACTTCGCGGGCTTTCTGTAAACCATTGTCACCCTGCCAGTCGCCTTCAAACAGCTTCATCAGGCTCGGCATCTCTTCCGTCGCCTCCTCAGCCAGCTCCAGAACCACATCCTCCACGTCCTTGAAATACTGATAGAACGTCGCCGGAGATGTACCTACGGCACGGGCAATATCCACCACACGCAAATCCCGCAGGCTTGCGGTTTTAAGTAGCTCAATAGTGGCATCCATTAACTGGCGACGCTTCGCCAATGCGCGGGAACCGAGCGGACGCCCGGTTTGATCGACAATCTCTTTTTCAGCAGGCATACAGCATTCTATATAACAACGTTCAGCAATGACATTGATTGTGAGCAAGATTGCCGGTGGCAACCTTGCTCATCGGGTAATGTCTTACTTCTGTACAAACGCGCTGGCGAGTTGATTCACCACATCTTCCGCAAGCACGATGCGGTTACCTTCAACAGCCGGGTTACCGCCCATACCTTCCATCAGAGAGGTGTCTACATTGGGGGATAATTTGCGCAAGGCACCAACCGTGCACTCCTCTTTCGGGAAGGGTAGTTCATAGTTGAATTCGCGCATCGCATTGAGGTGAGTCATCTTGTTAATATCTTCATCACTGATATCAATACCTTCGAAATGCTCCCACAAGCGCTCTGGCGCTTCCGGCCAGGTGGTGTCAGAGTGCGGGTAATCACACTCCCACATAATGGTGTCGATACCGATTTGCTCGCGCATCTTCACACCCACCGGATCGTCGATAAAGCAATTCAGCAGACGCTCTTTGAAGACATCACTAGGCAATTTCGGCTCACCGTTTTCTTTCTTGCCAAAATCCTGGTGGGTCCAGGCGTGATGATGTGTGTAGACATAATCAGAACGCTCATAGAAATATGGCACCCAACCAATACCACCTTCACTCAGGGCAAACTTGATGTCCGGGAAGCGACGCAAGACGTTGGAGAACACCAGATCCGCTGCAAGGTTGCCGATACTCATTGGTGTGGTGGTAATCATCGCATCAATCGGTGAATCCATAGTAGAAAAGTTCATACCACCGGCGGAACCAATATGAATACAAACCACCATGCCTTCATCAGAACACGCTTTCCAGTACGGATCCCAGTATTCATTGTGCAGGGATGGAAAACCCAGCTTCTCCGGGTTTTCACTGAAATTCACCGTCTTGCAACCTTTTCTGGCAACACGATGCACTTCCTCTGCCATCAGCTTTGGATCCCATAGTGCTGGCAAGCACAGCGGAATCATACGGCCAGGGTGGGTACCGCACCATTCATCAATATGCCAGTCGTTATAGGCCTGCAACATCACTCGCGCTAACTCAGGGTCACCGCCCTTGGCACATTCTGCCCATAACTGTCCAACAAAGCCCGGGAATGAAGGAAAACAGATCTGCGCCAACACGCCATTCACATTCATGTCCTCGACACGAGCGTCAATGTCATAGCAACCTTTTCGCAACTGGGCATATTGGGTGGGCTCAACACCGTATTCTGCCGGAACACGACCGACCACAGCATTGAGACCGATATTGGGCAATTGGCGTCCGTTAAATTCCCAGACATCACAACCACTGGGCAGGGTCGTGACTTTAGGTGCCTTGTCTTTCCACTCATCAGTAAGGTGGCCCTCAAACAAATCCGGCGGCTCGACCACGTGATCGTCCACGGAAATCAGAATCATGTCTTCTAGTTGCATAGCGGCATCTCCTCTCGAATTCTGTTACTCATATTGATATGTATCTGGATATTGTCCCAGGCTACCACAACAATCTGACAGTCCGTCAGATTTGATAAACGCAGTATAAGGCCAACATTTGATCCAGATCAACACAAATCTGACATAATATCAGATTATTTTCTTCCTAACGAAAAACCCTTTATAAGCTATTGATTTTAAAAGATTATCTTTTAAAAGACAGCGCTAGTGTCTGCGCTTCCAGCCCCAATATAAATGGCAATGCCAGTGAGGAAGCCGTGGATATCTGAGCAAAAATCAGCGGGGCCTTTTGCATAGACTTGCCCGACATTTGTCCCTATGCTTGGTCCATGCGGCCATTTTTTACAAAGTGTTTTTCAGCAGTCATGTGCAGGCTATCCTCTGCTGTCCTGTTTCCTGTTTGTATCCTGAGCCTGCTATTCGGCAGCGCATCGTTGCAGGCCCAACACTATCAAACAGATATAACGGCCACAGGTAGCAAACCCTTTTTATTAAAAAGCCACCTGCTCTATTTCCAGGATGACGACAAAGCCCTGCGCATAGAGGACCTCGCCCAATCTGTTACCAGCGCACCGGATCAAATGTGGATCAAAGGCGATGACTACACCACAAGCCCGGTACGTTTCACTCCCACCTGGATATATTTTCAACTGCAAAACAGCAGCGAGCAAGACCAGGATATCACCCTGTTTTGTCGCGATGGCATGGTCAACCATATTGATTTCTATCTGGTTAGTGATAACGGCACGCTGCTTGACCAGGGAAAGGCAGGTGCATTAATACCGGCCGAGCAGCGTATCAACGAACACGCCTACCCGGTTTTCCCCATCACATTGCAAGCAGGTGAAACCGTTAACGTATTCTTTTTTGTCGAAGGGCGCGCCAATATTTTTATTTCACAGCTTTCACTCAGCACGCCTGAAGATGTGGAAATACGAGTGCAACGCCACGGTTTTGCGATGTGGTATTTTTTCGGCTGTATGACAATTTTTGCCATCATCACGCTTGGCTTGTTTTACTCAACCCGCCATAAAAGCTATCTGATGTTTCTCGGCTTTATCACTGCAACTCTTATCATTTATTTTATTCGTAGCAATTTTTATTTCACGCTGCTTGAACCCAAAAACCCGGTAATACAGCTATATATTGAAATGCTGGCTATTATTTTAATGTTTACTTTTGCATTTTATTTCGCCAATCATTTCCTTGGGTTAAAAGTACGCGCACCGTTAATCTATAAAACTAACAATTTAGTGTCGCTGATTTTACTCATCTACTTCCCTGCGTTTTGCATTATTGGTTATTACAACGCTGTTTTTATGACCGTACCACTCACGCTGATCAGCATGCTATTACTTCTATGCAACTGGATTGCCTCGGTAAGGTTTGCCGTCACGGGACATAAAAACGGACTCTACTATGCCTGGTCATGGAGCATCTGCATTTTCTTTATGTTGTTCGCAGTGCTTTGTGAGGTTGGAATAATCCACAGCGCTATCACCACAAACAAGATTGTACAGATCGGCATCGGTGTATTAATCCTGCTACTGTTTATTTCCCTGCTGCTGGACTTCAAACGATTTGTCGAGAACGAACACAGTCTGCGTGTCAGCAATACTGCCAAAAGCGCCTTCCTTGCCCGGGTCAGTCACGAAATGCGTACACCGCTCAACGGCATTCTCGGCATGGCACAACTACTAAAAGATACCAGGCTGGATGAGGAACAAGAAAAATACAATCATTTTATTCTTCATTCCGGCGAGCTACTGCTGGATAATATCAACAACATTCTTGACTACTCTAAAGTTGAAGCTGACAAAATCGTCCTCGACAAAAACCTCGTCGACATTCAGAGCAGCTGTCGGGAAATATTCGAGCTGGCAAAAACCCAGGCAGAGAAAAAACAACTGGCACTGAGTGTAAATTTTGCCAAACCTTTTCCGGAAGAAATCGAAATTGACTTGTTTTATTTCAAGCAGGTTCTGAACAATTTAATTAGCAATGCATTAAAGTTTACTGAGAAAGGCCGTATCGATATTTCACTCGATTGTGACCTGAAGCAGCAACGCCTCAGTGTTGCAGTGTCTGATACTGGCGTGGGCATCAGCAATAGTGAAGTTATCTTTGAAGCATTCTCGCAGGGTGATAACAGCACCACACGCAAATACGGTGGTACAGGTCTCGGGCTTGCAATATGTCAGAGGATTATTGAATTGATGGGCGGTACTATTGAGGCACATAACAATAGTACCGGAGGGGCAACATTTAGTTTTTCTATTCCTATCTAGGCCGAACTACTTCCGCTGATCTTTTCTCTGTTGTCGGCTTTCTGTTCGAGCCTGCTTATATTCTTGCATAAACTCTCTACGCTCTTCAGGTGACAGTGCTTTTAACTGTTCACGCAAGACCGCACGCTGCTGCCTATATTGCTGACGCTCCTGATAGTTTTCAACATCACTTACAGGTCGCACATCACGCTTGTAACCTGCTGCTGTTTGTGAACTCACTCGCTGATAACTGTCCAGCTTATTGTTGACCGGCTGACGATCATAATACCCGTCGCTCTGCTCCGTTAAACGAATTTCCACTGGCATTTTTTCCAGACTCTCTCGCAGCTTTTCCTTACGCTCGTCTGTCGGCTGAGTATGTTGCTGCAAAAGGCTTTCACGATGTTCTGCTGTTGTCAGACGACGCTCTGCCATAGCCAAAAGGCGCTGCTGCTTTTTGGCGCTTAACTGATCCCATTTAACCTGTTTACGCAACAGTATCACCTGTTGTTGTTCGGTCAGCGTTTGCCATTGTATTTTTTCAGTTTTCTGCTTGGCGCCTGCATGAGACGGCAACACCACACATAGCATTGCCAAGGCACACAATAGTTTCAACCGATTTAGCGATATGCGTTTCATGGTCAATTACCTTATAAATGACCGTCTTCGCAGTTTTCTATCAACTCGTCGAGCACCACAAAACCGTCCGGGCAGGTCGCATCCTGCCAGATCACTGAATTAAATGTCGTTCCCACAAAGGTTGAACCGGTAAGATCAGCACCTTCGAACGAGGTAAATTCAATGTCAGCACCATCAAATGATACATTCCACAAAAGCGTTCCTGAGAACTGGGTATTAAAAATATAGGCATTATCAAACCAGGAATCGGAAAAATCTTCATTGCTAAAATCAACGTTGTAGAGACCAGCACCGGTAAAATCCGCCCAGATTGCTGTCTGGCTACCAATAAAGTAAACATCATCAAAACGTGCATCAACAAAGTACAGCAGTGTATTGGCATTCATGACTGTACTATAGAAAAATACATTGGCGAGAAAAGCGTCAGAGAAATCCGACTCGGACAGCAAACTCACTTCAAATTCAATATTTCTCAGCGAAGCCTTACGGAAGTCAATATAGGGATCAATACCGTCATGGTACGCAGAACCCCAGTTTATGGAATCAAACGTTGTTGAGGATATAAACGCGCCATAAAAACTTGTGTTAATCATGCCGTTCCATTCAAAGGTTGAATTACTGATTACCGCATAGTCAAACCAGGTATCTGTCATGTCACTTTGATTATAGGTCGCCCAATCCTGAATACCGTTAAGAAATGTTGCGTTGGTTAAATCGTTCGACTGAAATATCGTACCCACCAGTTGGGCAAAATCGAAGGTTGTTGAGGTCATATCCAGAGTATCGAATGTCAGATCCGTATAAACGCCGGAGAAATCACTATTGCTCACATCGGTCACCGAACCAAAGTTATCGATATCAAGAAAGTTGTCGGTACCAAAGCGGGGAATCAGTCCTGCAGAAGTATCCGAGTAATTTGCGTTCGGGCCAATCAGATAATACACACCAGCATTCACCGAGTGTTCTACGCATTCCCAGCCCGCAGGAACCGTCGGACAACCGGAAAGTTTTGCTGCAGAAACCTGGGTCAATGTCGCCGAGGATAAATTCACTCCGGTAAGATCCATATTGAGAATATTCGCATTACTCAAATTAGCATTGGTCAGATCGGGAACCGTAGAGAACGTCGCGCCATCAAAGGTCGCACCGGTGAAATTACCGTTGGCAAAATTTGCGCTGGTGATATCGGCATCCTTGATCAGGCTGCCAGAAAAGTTCACGCCGGAAAAATTTGCACCATTAAAATTAGCCTTAATCAGGTCGAGATTACCGTAGTCATTACTCGGATCAAGATCTGACCAAAGGGAGCTACTTAAATCTGCCGCATTACCAGCACAACGCTCAACCGTTGCCAGCCATTTACCTTTGTTTGACTCACAGATTTCTTGCAGGATATTACCGTATTCCTCCGCACTTTTACCGCCGAGTGCCAATGCATTGTTGGTAGTCAGCGCAAGATTGGCCTGGTACGCATAGGGAGCCGCCGCAATACGCTGGCGCGGACTCAGGGTTTCGCTATTAACGGTAATCTCAAGATAGATCGGGTTGGTGTTCCAGAGGTTAATATCCCATTCACTGTCACCGCCGGTTTTAGTCTGGGTGCCAACCAGAAATGAGTACACACCATCATTAACTGACACACCGCTATGTACCTCTTCGTATTTCAATGTGCCCGCCGCTGCTGCATCCCAGATGCCAACGGTAAAATTGTAGGAACCGGTTACCGGCACCCCCTGATCATTGAGCAAGCGCCCCTGGTAGTTCATTGGCCCGATCGAGGCCTGGGCAGACAGCCCAACCATGCTCAAAAGAACAACAAAAGAAGTCAGAACGTTTTTCATCATGAATCAGCCTCTAAGCTATTTCCCTGAAAACAAAAGTCTTGAAAACACTCACCTGTAACAGCAGGAAATTTTGTCTTTAGTCATTGTGCCTATTAATAAATCTGTCTAATTAGACCTGTCGGGGTCACCCTCTTTAATTCCCGGCAAGACTGCATCACTGCGTCGAGCATTATCCACCATTCCCGGGGGCTTTGACCAGACAACTTAAGAAATCCGGCACAATTTTACTGGTTATTAACAAATGATTGATAGAAGTCCGGTTTTATAATTTTTAGTTACCAGATGGCCGATAATTTAGCGCTATCTTCCAGAACGGGGACTGATCAAGATCATTTTCAAACACTGTTTCCCCACCGGATGTCACCGAGAATTTTGCCAGACCCGAAACACCGCCAGTGAGCTCCAGCCAGAGATCACCCTTGATACGGCGCTCCACCCCGAAACCTGCATTCCAGTAAGAAAAGCTGCTGTTGATATCTGACTCTCCCGCCACTTCCCAATTGGTAGAACCCGGCAACAGGCCCGCCTTATAAAGCCAGTCGTTACCCGGCGCGTAAGTTACGGTGGGCCAGGGCGGGATCAGGGAAACCGCCCATTCCCTTCCGATCAGCCAGTCAAAACCCAGGTAGGGGTAATAAACGCTGTCGTATTTATCCACATCGGCCACCATACCGAACCAGGTATGGAAACGGGGGCTGTAACGGTAGCGCGCGATCACCCCGCCAAGCACTTCATCGGCATCACTGAGCACATTACTGCTACCGGTTGAGTGATAGATAGGGTAGAGAAATCCTCCCCACTGCCAGTCAGTCGTGGGCTGCTGTATCCAGCCAAGAATCAGACCAAAACTGTCAACACGGGTTTTTTGATTTTCAAACTCCAGCCAGTTGAGATTGATGGTATCCCCAACCAGGAACATATTCTTCTGCCCGACCCAGACCGGCAATACCAGCGCCTGGGAAAACTCGTCGTGGTATAGATCACAGGTATCATAGGGCAGACAATCTTCAAAACGGCTATCACCATAATTGCTGTATTGCACAAAGGCGAGTGGCAAAAACGGCACATTGGAAATATTGCGATCAAAGACAAAATCGCTGCGAATCACCGAGTCGATAATTTTTTCACCAACAGCGTGTGATGAAGGCGAATACAAACAGACGCACAAAGATAACAGCAGTCCTCCTGACAGCCCCCCGAACCTGGAAAAGAGAAAGTATTTTTTATGCAACGTTTTATACAGGTTTGAATCTCGTTGCACGCAATATAACAGGTTATCGGGCCAGACCCCAATGTCTGGTCAACCTCCGCGAAAACGGTGGATGAGCACTGGCAGCAGGGACATGAACAGACTGACACCTCCGTAAAGCAAAGCAGTAAAGAACACCGCATCACCAATCGGATCAAGCTGGCCGGTTACAGCCGGAAACACAATCGCCTTGATCGCCACCGCCAGACTCATATTGCGGAAGGTAGCCTCCACCACAATAGCGAGACTGTCGCTATTATTGAGTGAAACCAGCTTTGTGGTAAGCAACGACAACAGTTGCACGGCCAGGCCAAATACCACTAACGCCACAATACCGATAATGCCATAGGCCTGGGGATCAAGACGCCCGCTGCCACCGGCACCTACCGCCATAGCCACAATCAATGCAAGGCTCAGGCGGATAATCCATTTGGAAAAAGTTTCACTGGCGTGGACCGGTGTTTTCGCTTTAATCGCCATACCCATCAGTAGCGGTACAATCAACGTCAACACAATGTCCTGGGCAATACGCGCCGTAGGCATACTGAAATCATCAGGCAGGTAACTCTCAATCAACAGATGTAGCAACAACGGTGTGGTTATCAACGCAGCCACGGTGGTAATCGACGTCAGTGATATTGACAGCGCAATATTCCCCTTGCCAAAGTGCGTCAGAATATTCGATAAGGTACCACCCGGTACAGCAGCTACCATCAACAGCCCCACCGCAATGCCCGCGGGCACCGGCAGAGCCCAACCCACGAGCAAGGCAATCAACGGCACCATCAACCACTGTATACCAAGCCCGGTAAGCAAACCTTTCGGCTGTTTAATTTCAAGTACAAAATCTCGTGGAGCCAATAACGCACCCATGCCGAGCATGGCGAGAAACAGTTGCGAAGAAGCTAATGCGTATTCAAAATCAGCGTAGTTATCAAAGAAATATTGCAACATAGTTATCTGTCTGCCCTATGTTCTTACTGATGCCGGTCTGGGCACGGTAATCACGGAAAATGGTTCCAGAGAATCAATCGCATCATCGCCATCTTCCGGCAGCCATTTAAAGTGAGAAATTTTTACGTGATCACGGTTGAAATCAAACAGCGTGAAACCATTGGCCTCAACAGGCTTCTGCCATTCCTCGGCTTCCAACATCACAGACGGTGCTGCAGCGGTACCGCGAAATTTTGATGGCCAACCAAGTGCACCGGTACCGATAGCACCAGTTAATACACTCATCACGGGATTCTGCGCATAGCTGCGGCTTTGATTCGCCACAATGCGGCCGGTACCCGTGGCATGCAGATCACCGGAAATAAACATGGCCGTACGCTGTGTATTGGCTACCACTGCATCAAGCAGGCGATCATGCTGTTTTAGCCAGCCGTTGGGCCAGTATGGTTTTGCCACATCAATCCCCAACAAACCCTGATCACCCATATAGTCCGGATACCACTCCGCCCATTTACCTGCTGTCCACAGTACTGGCGTCGAAGGCATATGGGCGAGATGCCAGGTATCGGATTGTGCCGTGCGATCAAGTAACCACCGCTCTATCTCTGCAGGTACAAATAGCGAATCCTTATCGTCGCGATCCGGATCGAGTTCATTCGTCATATAACGGCGGCAGTCATACAGCAAACCTTCAAACACTTTGCCATAACGCAGCGCACTGAAACTTTCTGCCACCCCATCATCATTAATATAGGCCTTGGGGAAATTCTCTTCAGGAATCAACTCCGGGTAGTACATGGACTGCGTAGTGCGTGCGAGATCGAGCATAAAGTCATCCGCGGGAAAGGTACGCAAGTCGTCGTCCGCCTCATCGTTCTCACCATAATCGTGGTCGTCCTGTAAAAAAAACATCGGTGTAGAACGAAAGCGCACACTGTAGAGATCGGCAAGCTGCGGACCAAAAGCACGCTTTAGCACTTCTTCATTTTTAGTGCCGAGAACAGGTTGAGTATCATCAAACTGCCCCGCTACCCAACGCGCACGCACAGAATTCCCCATAAATGCACTACTTTTTAAATCCCAGTAAACATGATCACCATTTGCCACAACGGCATCTGGTGCAAATGACAGCGCACGGGCAAACAGACGCTGCCGCAACGGTGTCGGCAAATAGGCATTAAAAAAACCAAAGTTATACAAATGATCCGGACCACCGGCGCAGGTATAGGCGAGCAAACGAAAACTATCAGGCTCAGCATGCGGTGCGGGAAAGGTTTTTAAGGGCCAGGGATCACATAGCACGCGCTCCGAACTAACCTCCACCAGCTGTAAAGTGTACTGTGTATCCGGTCTCAGATTGCGTACATCAAAGCGATAAAATAAACCGCGACTATCGGTTTGATGCCCTTCAATAAAAAAATCATTAACTTTGAGTATTGGTTTTTCTGCCGGCTGTTGTGCAAACGAAACCTTGATGAGAAAACGCCGGTGATTTGCCGTTGGCAGGATATGCACAATATCGCCGGCATTCCAACCATCATCGGGGGGCGGCAGAGGCTGTTTTTGTGAACGATAAGCAATTGTTGCCGAAGCAGCGACAGCAGCCGCGGCTCCTGCCTTAAGAAATTTCCTGCGGTTAATATCCGCCATATCTACTCCGACGTTTGTCCGGCCTGATTACAACACACCCGGATAGATTATTGAATCAGGTTACCGCACCTGCAATTTTCAGTTCGATAATCTTTTCCATGTCAAAACCGGCTTCCTGCAAAATTTCATCACCATGTTCATTAAAGTCCGGGGCGCGGTGTGTTTCCGTAGTTTGAACATCAAACTGAACCGGGCTTGCCACTAACTCATAATCATGTCCGTCTGCGGTGCGTGACTCAACAATGTAACCATTACCACGCACCTGTTTGTCCTGCGCCACTTCAACAGTATTCTGTATTGGCGCCCACTGACCTTTCATACCCTGAAACTGCTCTGTCCACTCTGCCAGAGTTTTAGTTTTAATGACTTCCGCGATAATATCTTTCGCCGCTTGAGCATTCGCACCAAGGTTATCTGCTGTATTAAAACGCTCATCATCAATGAGTTCTTCACGTTCTATGTATTTACAAAATTCCGGCCAGTAGTGGAAGCCTTGCAACATTACTACCGAGATAAAACGCTGATCCGAGGTTTCATACATGCCGGTAAGCGGATTGCCACGTTTTTTACCGTCTTTGCTCTTCGCTTCGGATTGCTTGGCCAGTTGCATCAAACCCCAGGGCTCACCATTTTGCATGGACAGCGCAATCGCCGACCCCATCGCCCAGGTACCGACATTGAGTAGTGAAACATCTACAACCGAAGGCTCGCCAGTGCGCTCGCGTTTAAACAGTGCACCAGCTATACCACCCGCAATGGTCATACCACCGGTGGAATCACCGTAGGCCGGGGAAGGCTGTGGCAAAATAAAGCCCATGCCCGGCGGCGTCACCGCATCGGCACAACCGGAACGACACCAGAAGCTGGTCATATCGTAGCCACCTTTATCCGCATCAGGACCGCGCGGTCCAAAAGCGGTGCCACGCGCATAGATAATTTTTGGGTTATGCTTGCGCAGATCTTCCACATCGATTTTTAATTTTTTCAGAACTTCCGGCAATTTATTGGTAAGAAATACATCACAACTTTCCGCCAACTTATAAAGTACTTCGAGACCTTCCTCACTTTGCAAGTTCAGTCCAAGCGAACGCTTGCCGCGGTTTGAGTGTTCGTTAATCACATGCACGTCACCACTCAAATCCATAACACCGGTTGAGCCGAGACCACGCATGGCATCTCCACGCTCGTGATGCTCGATCTTGATAACATCAGCACCCCAATCGGCAAGAATCGCCGACGCTGCCGGCACAAAGGTATGCTCGGCTACTTCGAGAATACGTACACCCTTCATTACATCAGTCATAATTTATCTCCTGCTCACAAACAATCAGGGCCAGATATCTGGCCCTGATTGTCTCAATTTCAGCTGTTAGGCAATCTTGTCAAAGGTGACTGGCACCCGATCCGGGCCACGGAACGAAAAGCCTATCACATTAAATTCTTCACCCGGCTGCGCCTTGATATTGTCCAGGCGATCCAGCAAGGCATTGACACCAATCTCGGCTTCCAGTTTGGCCAAATGCGAGCCAGCACAATAGTGAGGGCCATAACCAAACGGCAACGGGTCATTATCCGGGCGGTCAAT
Source organism: Pseudomonadales bacterium (assembly GCA_028280345.1). Taxonomy (GTDB): domain Bacteria; phylum Pseudomonadota; class Gammaproteobacteria; order Pseudomonadales; family UBA7239; genus JANQLY01. The sequence goes on from JANQLY010000014.1 coordinate 139,589, forward strand.
ATTAAATGTGTCCGGATCTTCAAACTGACGTTCGTCACGATTCGCAGAACCGAGATGGCAGAGAATCGCTGTTTTGGCAGGCACCTTGATCCCGGCAATCTCACACTCTTCAAGGTTTTCACGCATAATCGTGGAGATCGGTGCTTCCCAGCGCATCGCTTCATTTAGCAGCGCCGGCACCAGGGAACGATCATTGCGTACACGGTCCATAAGTTCGGGATCGCGCAACATGGCAACAAATGATGTACCCAACAGGTGGTTAGTCGTTTCCGCACCTGCCAGCGTTAACAGACGCAAGAAGGATACCACTTCAATATCCGTAAGCTTTTCGCCATTCACTTCAGAAGTCACCAGTACACTGATCATATCGTCGCCAGGATTTGCTCGCTTTTCTTTAACCACAGGCATCAGATAGTTTTCCAGCCACACCGAAGCAGCAACACCTTTTTCCATATCTTTGGCTACCAGACACAGATCCTTACTGGTGTCATGAAATTCTTTAACATCGTCTGAACTCAAGCCAAGAATAGACACAAATACGGAAAGTGGATAGGAATAGCAAAACTGGTGGTGAATATCACAAGCTCCATCATCAATAAACTTATCGATAAAGCTATCGGCAATCGCACGAATTTCATCGGGAAATTCACCACCCTTCAAGGCACGTGTTGTCATGGACGGTGTGACCAGCGTGCGGTGTTTAAGGTGCTGTTTGCCATCCATACCAACAATGGTTTCCCCCATCACGAGGCCCATGGTGCGGTTGTTAATACCACTGGAAAACAGATCATTGTTTTTCAGTACTTCTTTGATATCTTCATAGCGCGACAGCATCACAGAGCGCTCATTGCCAGAAATAGACGTTTCTGCCGATGACTTGGTTTCCAGCACCGGCATTTCATCACGCAGCTTTTTATAAATTGGATACGGGTTAACCACCGGGGGCATGGGGCCCAAGCCAATCAACTCATTGATATCGGCTGCTTCAATATAGTCAGTCATAAATATGTTCTCGATAATTCAGTGTAATGCCGTGTTATTGAAGGGAGCCTTCCGGGTAAAACTGTTTGGACCAGCGACGAAATACGGCAATAGAACCATCACCGTCACATAGCTGTGGCTTATGCCAATAGGTTTTGTTTTCCCAAATCGGTTGATCTTCAAGGAACTGCTTGGATACCTCATCGGTAAACGCTTGTGCAACCGCTTGCTCTGCACCTTCGTCACCCATTTTTTTCACATAGAAGCGAATCACAACTTCCTGTTTAAAATCTTCCACTACGGTACCGGTAATCACCACAATCGTGTCTACTACTCCGGTGAACAGTGTGCGGCCAAAACCAAATCCATAGGCACTCACATCAACATAGCCTTCCACATCACCGCGCGGTGTTGTATAGGTCAGATCGATCTTACCTTTAAGAATGTGGCCATCAGCTTCTGCCTCCGCTGGAGGGACGGTGTCATTGCCGTGAATATATTTAAAGTGCGCAGGATCAACAAGATTTTCTGCCATCTCCTGCGGGTGCGCCTTGATGACAAAGGTTTTCTTGATCGGATCTGTGTATTCCCCGCTGTTAATTTCCGGAACTTCGGGAATATCCCAACTCGGCGGCCGCCCTTCACTGTCGTACCAGACAAACACAATGCCGTTAACCTCACAAACAGGCCAAGTATTGATACAGGCTTTTTTCGGTGGCATCTTTTTCGCATAAGGTACTTCATTAAGCTCACCGGTTTCACTATCAAATTTCCAAGCGTGGAACGGACAGCGAATATCTTCGCCTTCTACTTTACCGCCGTGACCGAGGTGGGCACCGAGGTGTGGGCAAAAGGCATCGAGTACACGCACCTTGCCACTCTCAGTACGAAACAGCACGAGGTCATGCCCCATATAATGCTTCGGCTCAACCTGGCCTACTGTAAGTTCATCACTCTCACAAACTCGAAACCAGCCATTTGGGTGGGGAGGCAAATCGATTAAACGCTTCATGATAAATTCTCTTCTATTGTATGCCCGATAACTATGGAGACAGTGTAGTTGCTATTCTGCGACTCTCCTCAATCTGACACCTTGTCAGATTGAGAGCTTTATTCAATCATGTTTACTACGCTTTTTCCAGACAGCTGACCTAAAAAATACCCTTACCTTCGGTTAAACACAGTGCGAAAAGCAAGTTTGAGGGTTTCAAGACAAGCGGCTTAAAAAAAACCGGTTTAACTCGATTTCAGGTTTTTTTTCAGGTAGCCTTTCATCGTTGAAAATATGGGTTTAGGTAAGCTCGGTTTCATAATTAAAAGACAGCCACATTAGTAAGTTATTTATGCATACACAGGAATTATTCGACCTTAATGGCAAAACGGCCCTCGTTACCGGTGGCGGCCACGGTATCGGCCGTCATCTTTGTATTGGCCTCGCTGAAGCCGGTGCGGATATTTTTGTGGTAGGCCGCAAACCCGAGCCACTCCATGAGGTTGTAAAAACCATCGAGAGCATGGGGAGAAAAGCCTGGGTGGTTCAGGCCGATATCTCGGATACCGCATCCATTGATGCACTGATGGGCAGTGTGTTTGCCGAAGTAGAGCACCTCGATATACTGGTTAATAATGCAGGCTTCGCCTGGGCCGCACCAACACTGGAGTTTCCCATGAACGGTTGGGACAAAGTGTTTAATCTCAATGTGCGTGGCCTGTTTTATCTATCACAGCAGTGCGCAATCAGAATGAAAGACAACGGCGGTGGCAGCATTATTAATATTTCCTCGATCTCCGCCTGGCGCAATGCACCAGACGACGAAGAACCTGTCGTCGCCTATAACGCCAGTAAAGGCGCGGTGGTTTCCCTGACCAAAGATATGGCAGTAAAACTCGCCGAGCACAATATTCGTGTTAACAGCATTGCACCAGGTTCATTTATTACCACCATGATGCAAAGCGCCAAGGATGATGATGGCAAGGTTAAGGAGATGGAAGCCAAAATCCCGCAACAACGCTCCGGCTACGAAGACGATATAAAAGGCGTGGTCGTCTTTCTTGCCAGCGCCGCTGCACAATATATAACCGGCCAGACTCTCGCTGTCGATGGCGGCTGGTCCTGCGCCTGAGTTTTACTGGAACCTATTATGAGTATTCAACGTTTATCCCACATCGGCATCTGTGTTAACAATCTTGAGCAGAGCAAACAATTTTACTGTGAGGTGTTTGGCTTTGAACAGGTCGCAGAACTGGAGCTGCCGGACAACCCTTCGTCCAATACCCTGCTTGAACTACCCGCTACGCATATTCAGGCAGCTTTTCTCGAAAGAGATGGCACACGTCTGGAATTGCTCTATTACAAAACCCCCGGGCAGGAACCGGTAGACGTAAAAAAAATGAACCAGACAGGTATTACCCACCTGTCATTTCGCGTACAGCAGATGGATGATGTGATTGCCGCAGTCGAAGGTGCCGGCGGTAGCTATCTCGCACAGACCAACGTGGACAACCCGGACTTTATGATGCGCGCCTGCTTTATGCTGGATCCGAATGGCGTGCGCATTGAACTTCTTGAAGCTCCAGGCGACCCAAATCTGTTGCCGGGCCAAAGCTAGATCCTGGTACAAGGCAAACATTCCTGAATCAATAATATTAACGAGTAGAAGTTATGAGCGTTTCCAATGCTGAACTGGTAGAAATAGTTAAACAGGTAGAAGCCGACATGATCGGTCCAGGTGGTGCCTTTGAACTAACTACTGAAAACGTGCTCGGTGCCGAGATCAAGGTTTTCAAGAATCGCGAAAAAAGTCTGCGCGATGTACTCGCCAACTCTGCCAATAACGGCGATAACACGTACATTGTGTGTGAGAATCGCCGCATTTCCTATGCTGATCACGCAATTTATGTGGCAACCATTGCGCACAATTTACAGACTCGTTTTAACATTCAAAAAGGCGACCGTGTCGCTATTCTCGCCGACAACTACCCGGAATGGATCATGACGTTTTGGGCCACTGTCTCGATTGGTGCAATTGCGGTGGGGCTTAACGGCTGGTGGACGCGCAACGAGATTCTCTACGGTATTGAACTGACAGAACCGAAACTGCTAATCGCCGATCGCAAGCGTTACGATCGCATTGTGGAAGATGAGCTTAATTTCCCTTGCGTTGTGATCGGAGAAACCTATGACGAGGAATTACTGTGTGATCCACGCAGTGACTTGCCAACTACAGAGCTTGATGAAGACGACTCCGCACTGATTTTGTTTACCAGCGGCACCACCGGCAAACCCAAAGGTGCAGTAACTACTCACCGTGCGCTGATCAACTTTATCGCATCAGCGTTCTTTAATGGTTTCCGTATGATGATGGTTAAAGAAGAGCGCAAAGCCCGTGGTGACACTTTCCCTGAGTCAGAATTTTCACTGCCCACCGGTTTATACACTGCGCCTTTATTTCATTTATCCGGTTTGTACTCCGGTGTGCTTGCCAGCCTCGGTGCCGGTTTGAAAACCGTTTGGACACCTGGCCGTTTTGATCCGGAAAAAATTCTCAAGCTGATTGAAGGTGAAAAGGTCAATATCTGGGCCGCACTCGGCAGTATGGCACAGCGCCTTATGGATCACCCGACATTTGATCAGTACGATGTTACCAGCATCAACGTACTCGGTTCCGGTGGCGCACCCACCAGCAAGGAAATGCAGGAACGCATGCAGAACAATTTCCCGGGGGCAAAAGGCAAAATGGCTGTTGGCTATGGACTCACCGAAAGCACTGGCGCTGGCACCACCAACTGGGACGAATTCCTCGCTCTGTTTCCAAACTCCAGTGGCCGCCCGTTCCCAGGTCTGGACATGGAGATTCACGACGAGCAAGGCAACAAACTGCCACCCAACACACCTGGAGAAATTTGTATTCGCGGTGCTTGCGTGATGAAAGAGTACTGGAACAACTCTGAAGCCACAGCAGAAACTATTAGCAAGGATCGTTGGCTGCGCACCGGTGATATGGGAGAGCTCAACGAAGAGGGCTTTCTGTTTATCAACACTCGCGCGCGCGATCTGATTCTGCGCAATGCAGAAAACATTTACCCGGTGGAAGTGGAACACTGCCTGGAGCGACACCCCTCTATCAAAGAAGCCGCTGTTGTTGGCGTTGACCACGCGCAGTGGGGCCAGGAGGTGAAGGCCTATATCGTGCCTTCACCCGGTACCCACCCGCAGATTGAAAGCGTAGAAGCTTTTTGCAAGGAAAACCTCGCCGCGTTTAAAGTACCAACACTTTGGGAAATTCGCGAACAGCCACTGCCACGCAATGCCGCCGGGAAAATTCTAAAAAATGTTTTGACCGGTGAAATGGAAAGTCATCTCGTCGAGGAATAAAAAACGCAGCTAACGCAACAACCAGGCGTCATAGCCTTCCTCAACAAGCAATTGCAGGGCCACAAGGCTGCGTTTGTCTTCTGATGGCGTCAGTACATAGGTGGCCCCGGCTTCAAGACTATCCAATCTGTCACGCAGTTTACCGAGGGGGATATTTTTAACCCCTTCGTTATCACGGCACTCAAATGCCATGCGCACATCCAGCGGAATCACCGTTTTGCCTTCAGCAATTAATTGCCCGAGTTCTTCCTGACCAAGATAGCGTTGCAATGGTTGTTGTAATAACTCCATAAAATCCTTTTTGGACAGGCGAGCCAACACTCCGTCACTCGCCATCTTCACTGTTGCCGAGTGCATCGCATCACCGACGAGCGCACCTTCGCCAAAATAATCGCCACTTTTCAGAATAATCGGTTGTTGTGTTACCTTTCCGTTAGGCAGCTCCACTTCGGCCTCTCCGGACTCAATCACATAGAAAAAATCTCCGGGGCGATTAAAGCGAATAATCTCCTCGCCTTTTTTTACTTCTACATTAGCAAAAGCCGCAAACAGCTTCTGAATATTTACCGGCGGAATTTTCATAAATAGTGGTGAAGACAAAAAAGCAGACATCCAGTTATCGTCTTCCTGCTCTTCAATTTCGGCCACAGCTATACCACCCTGTTCTGTTGGAAGCTTATGTTCCCAGGCATGAATAAGATCCAGTTCTTTTGGATTAATCATCAACAACACCGAATCTTCTTGCGCAATAACTACGCTTGCATTGCGCAGAGTTTCATCAATAGAAAAACAACAAGCCTTATCGCTCGAACGCATAAGCGAGCTTTTAAACAGGTTATTATGGATCATTAAACTACCACGAATCAGAAACACATATCCCTCTGGCGCTTGTCTGCGCTTACACACTGTCCCCCCCTGTTCATAACTGCGCACTTCCGACTGTTGCAGCAGTCGATGCAAACCCTCTTCTGAAAAATCCCGAAAAACCATAATGCGTTGCAATTCGGCAAATGTTACGATACTCAAATAAATTCTCCTCTGTCTGATGAAAAAACTGTCTATACTTTTAGTATGGCAGTCACAACACAGGCCTTGCTTGACCTGTATCAACAACCATTTTGCAGCTTGTTTTCATAATAGAGGCCGGAGGTGCGAGTCATGCTGACGTCATCTGATCTAATCTATCTTGGGATGTTAATCTTTGTTATGCTCAGCGGCTTTGTGCTGGTCTTCCTGTTGCGCACCCACATTGATCGACAACATCTTGGCTATAAATCCCGACAACGCAGTGCCACTGACAGCAGCCTGATTTCCAGCGGCCTCGGTCGCAAGCACCAGCGTTTTCTCAAACGCCTTGAAAAAGAAAAACAGCAAAAAAAACTACTTGAAGAAGAGGAGGCCGCTCAATCAGCAGGCCATGTTTATCCCACCCATACCACCAAAGAGGAATGGTTGAACAAGGAATACCACGTGGGTGAGGAAAAAGAGACACACTACCCGGATATTGCTGAAAGCCTCGGCAAAAAAGACAGCGATTAAGTGCTGCCAGCTTCTACAACATAACTCAGGGTACAGGCTTAGGTAAAGCAGGCTCAAACACCTCAAAGGCTGGGCTAGCATTTTCTGCTGACTCCAGTCCCATTAGCCAGAACACTTCTATTCGATAGAAGTCCTGTATGCCACGCAAGTTATCCGCAAGCAATGCTGGATAGTTCACCCCCTGCGGATATTGCATACTGTCAAAGTGATTCACCATATTTTCCAGTAACTCAAGTTCTCTTTCGATTTTGTGTGACCACAAATTCTCATTGGCAACACCTGTAGGTTCTGCTCTAGCCAGGACTTCATACTGCCTTTGCCAGTTATGAAGCTCAGATTGAAATTCACGCATAAATGCTTTTTCTGTCAACAATTGCGCCCTAATATTCTCAGAGATATCAGCACTGAGCGAGACATCAATACCACGCTCCACTGCTTTAGCCTCGCTGATATAACCGGCGAATAGCATCTCCATGCGTCCGTGAGCTTTCACTGCGTGACGCATAAAGCGATCTTCAAACAAAGCCTTGCCACTCTCCCCTTCACCCATCAGGCTCAAACTTTCAAGCATCTGCAGGGAATCATCGTATCCCATCCCGCCAGGTTCGATCATCATAGCTTCCGGTGTCATCATATTGTAGGGATCACTGGCAGCAGGTAATTGAATATCGCTTACTTCCACTTCGTGTCGATGGCTTCCGTTGCGTGTTAACAATTCTATTTGCAACGTAACCGGCGTATTCGTATCTACATACGTTAAACGCCACAATTCATCCGTAAAACCGGGCTGAAATACTTCTACCTCAAGCCCCTGTGGCACACTGCGAAACCTTCCGGTACCCGGCCCGGTTTCCACCAACTCAGCAACCAACATCTCAGGCCAGGCGCTGGAAACAATCTCTACACGCAGACGATCCCGCACAATCGGGCAAGTATCCTCTGCTTCAATTTCAAGCCACAAAGACTTTCCATAAGGTTGCGTTTTATAGCGCGCTTTATAATATTCATCGGTAATATAAATCTGTTTAATTTCTCCCGGCTTTAAACGTTCGGCGTCTATAGGAAAACGTAATCCGCCAGCCACCGTCACATGCTTTTCATAATACTGGGTATAACTCTCGACACTGCCCGTATCCGGTATCACACCGGGATAAATGGCACCACCATCACTAAAAATCATGGGTGCTGACAAATCCCAGTGCGTACCGCCAAAATAGCTGACTTCATCGTTATTCTTTACAGCTTTCAAGCGATAGCCAAAATCATAACCGGGATTAAAACCCTCCATACCTTCAATCTCTTCAACTTTTGCCACATTATTACGCCAGTCTTGTACGGCACTGTAACCTGCAGCGCGCATATCAAGGTACGGATCTTCAAAGCGCCCTGAGAGGCGACTAACTACATATTCTTGTGTATTATTTCCAGCAAACCAGTCTGAAGCCTGGTACACAGATGCAGTGGCTCCATTATCCTGTTGCCTTAAAGCCCAGACAAAACCACCACTACCGCCAACCTGCCAGCAACCACTCAGGCTACCAACTGCGTCATTCACATCACGGCATACCGGAAGGTCTTTCTTGCTCAAACCAATACCGCTCTTGCCAATCAGACTCTGCATTTCATTAAGCTTGCTGCGCAATGCAGCAAACAGTTTTGCAGTATCTGTCATAAGATTTAACTGCTGCTTACGTACCTGCGACAGCGAATCAGATGGCGGCACAGACAAACTGAATTGCGTCGGTGTTATATTGAGGCAATCAATCAATGTATTGTAGCTTTTTGTCAGCGCCTTTCGGCGCACATCAGCAGCCTTTTCAAAACTGGCATCTGTTTCTGAATAAACAGACAGTGCCGTATCCGAAAGCTGTTTAATGGTTTGTTCAAGATTATCCATCTCCTGCCAGGCTTTGAGCCGAGCCTGTCCAACCAGCTTAATTAATTCCCGCTGCTCATTTTCCGGCGGCATGGATTGCAAACGTTTTAACTGCTCGCGATATTTTTCTCTCACCTCAGGATCACTAGCCTGAACGGCAAGCTCTTCTATTTTTTTGCGATTAAGTTGTAGCTGTTGAGCTTCGGAAAACTCTGCCTTGAGGCGTCGCAAACGCTCATGGGTCTTTGCTGCAATATCAAAAGCCTGTTGCCACTGGCCACGAGCTGTCATCAAAGCGTTACTCGCCTTATCACGACGTGCACGGGCCTCATTTGTAGCAGCACCGTACGCGGCATCAATTTCTTCAAGCTGGGCCTCATAGTTTTCATAACATTTTTTTTGCGCCAGTTCATAACGACACAGATCACGCAACGAGGAAATACGATCAGCCAACGCCAGTGTATCGCGGCGCAACTCCTGGAGCCGCAACGTCAGTACTTTTTGCATCGCAATCACAAGAATCGCATCCTGCTGCGCCTGTATAGCTTCACCCAACTCCCTTTGTGCGGCTGCTACCTGTTGCTCAGTTTCCTTGATCCATGGGTCGGTTGCTACTTTTATAACAGCCTGCGCGCCGAGACTCGCTGCCTTGAAACGGTCCTGCGGCAAAGCAGCCATACGTGGAGATAACAACATTCTCCCATTGGAAATTTCAACAACAGCAACGCGGCTCAGTTGGGAACCGAGGGAACGACTGGCACTATCCATAAAACCTTTTACCAGGTTGTCACGTTGCATCCCGCCACTGGCAAGCTCTGCGCCTTGATCATGCAGCCCGGTTGCTTCGTTCAGCCCCTTGTTAAACGCATAATTGGCACTGGTTTCAGCCATTTTTGCGATATAGGGTGTGTAATCATCCCAGGCTTGTGTGCTCGCCGCTTGCAGGGTTTTACCGCTGTTAACACCCTGAGTGACAATTTTCTTTTGCGCACTGTATAGCCCGGTAGCCATCAATCCGGCCAATTCTGCAGTCTGGGCAGCAAATTGCTGATAAAACAACACATCCTCAAGGTCCTGCTTGCCCTTGCGGATTGCGCTAATCGTTCCGTCATGGTTATCAGCATAGCGCTGCCACTGCTCTGTTGCTATCAGAGACAGGCGTATCGACGCCTGAGCCGTTGCATCAACTTCAGTCATAACCTGAGCCAGCTGCTTGAGGTCCTCACAATCCAGATCAAGGCAGTCCGGATTAGCCTCGACTTTCTCTGTTGCGACTTTCAGCTCACCTTCTAGTCGAGTCACTTCAATCTTCAAGCTATCAAGCAGATACTCAACACCAGTAAGCTCTTCATCCACCTGCTTAAGCCAGGATTCAGAGAGTGTTTCGCTGTGGGCGGGGTTTATCGTTACAAGATACAGCCAGAGCAACAAATAAAAACATTTTTTCATGATCTATTCCTTCATAGTCCGGCGTTATTGCATACCAGCAGATGTCATAAAGGCAGGGCAACCAAAATCCTCTATTGCCCGGCACGGCTATTTTCGGTATTTTGGCAGCTAACTGCAATCCCGAACTGTAATCATGCTGGTTTTATTAACGCAGGGATATTTTGCCCTGTTCCTCCTTATTATTATCTCAATTGTTATTTCGCTGACCTTTCACGAGTACGGCCATGCTATTACCGCGAAATACTTTGGCGATAACACCGCCCAGCAGGCGGGGCGTCTAACACTAAACCCCATAGCCCATATCGATCCACTCGGCCTGCTTATGGTGGTATTGATTGGTTTCGGCTTTGCCAAACCGGTGCCGGTTAATCCACGCAATTACAACTCATTCTGGGCAGATTTTTTTGTCTCGGCAGCCGGCCCCGGCATGAACCTGCTACTCGCGGTTGTCGCAATCAATTTCTACTACTTCGGCCTACATATGGGCTGGGGGTTTATAGCTACCGAGGCCGCAGAACTCTTTTTTGTTTATTTTGCTCTCATCAACATGCTATTGATGATTTTCAATCTATTGCCGATTGGCCCGCTTGACGGCCACTATATCCTGCCTTATTTTCTGCCGCGCAAGGCAGCGCAAAACTACCGCCACTACAACGCGCTATACGGCCATTATTTTTTACTTGCACTGGTGGTACTCAGTCTTGCCGGCGTACCAATTTTTCAACATATCTGGTCGCTCGGTGAATTTTTGCTTGGCTTTGTGATTTTCCTTAAGTGAGGTTTACCAGCGAGTTTTTCTAGCTAAACCACCATAATACGACCAGTGGCAAAACACTGGCAACAAACAAACCGGTTAAACCCAACGCAAGACTCGCAAACGCGCCGCATAGAGGGCCTTCTTCAAAAGCTTTTGCCGTACCTACACCATGGGAGGTTAGTCCGAGGGTAAAACCACGGATACGCATATCATCAATACCAAACCACTTAAAGATCAGTGGCGCCGACAAGGCCCCCACCACACCCACAATGATCACAATGCCTGCAGCGAGCGTTATATAGCCGCCTGTCACTTCCACAATATCCATAGCTATTGGTGAAGTGACAGTTTTCGGCGCAAGACTTTTTAACACCAGCTCATCAAAGCCCAGTATATAGCCAAGCGCAACAGCACTGAGCGTCGCAAACAAACTCGCAATTATCATGACAAACAGTATCGAACGAAGCATCGGACGAATATGATGCCAGTGCTGCTGCAGCGGTACCGCCAATGCCACCACCGCAGGGCCAAGCAACCAGCTCAACCACGTTGTCGATTCAGCATAACGGGCATAGTCCTGATCACTGTACTCGAGCAAAACCGCCAACGGCACGCTGGCAATAATCAACGGATGCATCAGAGTGAAGTGTCGGCTTTTGTGGTACAGCACAAGGCTCGCAGTGTAAGCCAGCAAAGTTAAACCGCTCCAGAAAAGTGGCATAGTGAACAATTCAACCATCATCACCAGCCAGATACTTTTTTAAGAGTAGCGCTGTCACAGCAATAGCCGCCCAGGTGCTGACTACAATTACAAGCATCAATTTGACAGGCGACACCGCAAAATCAGAAAACTGTAATAACATGCCAACAATAGCCGGCAAAAATAATAACCCCAGATGGCGAATCAACAGTTCACTGGCCGACCTGAAGAGTTCAAGCCACTTTGGCTGTAGTGTTGGCCGTAGTGATAGCAACAAAAATAACAGCGCCATGCCGGCAACCGACCCCGGTATAGGCAAACCGCTCCAGCGAATCAGTCTATCACTGACCAACCAGACAGCAACTAACAGAACCAGTCCCCCTGCCGAGGTCAATATATGGCGCATCATTACATTAACCCTGGAGATTTATTTTCTTCAGACCTGCAAACACTAGTCCATGCGCTCCATATCATCGCCTTCCGCACTGGCATCCTCAGAAACCTCTTCTTCGGTCTCCAACATATCAGCTTCAAGGCGCTCAAGCGCTGGCCCATCAGAATAACCCTGTGATTGCTCTCGCGCCGCTGCCGGGCGCTGTTGTAGCTGGCTTGCACTACTGCCTGCCGGCTCAGTTGCTTTTAGCGTCTCGGTTTGCTCTACCTGTTCCTGTTGTTCTTCAGACAGCTCAACCGGTGCCGTTTGTGATGTTTGCTCCGAATGTTCAAGTTCAGGAGATTCCGATTCAGAAGAACAGGCGACAAGCCCCAAACATACGAGCAAACCCAGTAGAAACTGCCGTGACTTTTTAGCGACTATTTTCATCATTAATCCATTCGCTCCATATCATCTTCACCACTGGATGATTTACCTTCTGCATCGCTACCACCTGCACCACCTGAAGCTCCCTCGGCAGCTTCATCTGCCGTAGCATCTATCGGTTCGCTTGCAGTTTCTTTCAATATCACCCTGTCAGAAGAATGATCCGGCGCCTCCGACGTCGTTGCACAGCCTACAACAACAGCGAGAACCAGAGCTGCCAACGCACCAACTATCAAATACTTAACCTTGTTCATTTATTTGCCACTTACTTATCGCTTACCCGCTCTTATTACTTGGCCAGCTTATCAGATACTCTTTTCTGCGCAAAAGTTCACCCACATAATCGCTCAATACCCTCAGCGGTCAATACCTCTTCAATGGCCCAGGTAAAGTTATCACTGTCGGCAACGGCATTGTGATTCAACGGTTCGTAATGCAAATCGCGAAAACCGTCATAGGCTTTAACAAGAGCACGAAAAAACCATTCCACCTGCTCACGATCCTGTAGCATCGAACCAAAACGCAAACCATTGCGTGCAATTAACCATTGAAATGGCTCTAGTTCCAGCATCTGCTGGCTGCGCTGTAAGAAATCCGATTCCATAACATACGCAAGTATCGTCTTGTCCCCTGCCCGTTTATCCTCGTGCACCGCATTGAGATAGCAGGCAAGAATATTCTGGCGCAACTTGTACAAAATAAACTGACCCACCGGCTCTGTCGCTTGCACATTATAGGCCTCTATCATGCCGAGTGACTGCTCATAGCGTTCAATCGCCCATTGCTGATTACTTGCCAACTCCTCGCGTTTGCCAGAATTGCGCGCCGGGGCAATGCGGTCAAACGCAATATTACCGAGCAGCCAGTACAAACGCGCCTGCTGCAGTTCACTACCTTCTGATAACGATAGTAAAAAATATTCCAGATCCGCAATATCCTGATCGCGGGTTGTGTTCTTGCGATTGCGCGCAATGCGATTATAGAGCTGCATCAGCCGTTCCACAGGCTCCGGAAACGGGTTTGGAAAACGCTGCTCGTGAATAATGTCAATGATGTGGGTTATATGATGGGTTGCCTTGCGGTGCGGGTAACGGTAATGAGCCTTGAGGGTTTTCTCCTCCATACCCCCGGGAAACTCTCGTTCAATCGCCGATAGAAACTCATCCCAGGTCCAGCCACTGGCCTTGATGCGATGGATTTTGTTCCACACTGAACTCATGTCACGAATAACCCGCTCTGGCCGTTATGCCAATTAGCTATCACATTATTTTCCTGCTGAGAAGACCATTTTAGGGCTTATCTGACCTGCTTGCCAAACCTCTGCAATACCTACACTGGCGCCATGCAGTAAAGATTTGTCATTAACGTTTAATTTTCAAGGAGATAGTTATGAACCTTCACATCCGCACCCACACCACTACTCGTACCACGCCAAAAGCCCTGCTGTTGGGCCTCTCCCTGACCACCGGGCTGATGCTCTATGGCTGCAACAACACCGAACCGGGTGGCAGCACATCTGCAACGAGTCATCCAGCATCCAGTCAACCAACCTCAGCTCCAGCCCGTACCGAAGCCAGTCAGGCTGCCAAGTTATCCGCTTCGCCCCAGCTTACCCGTGAATATATGGCTACGGATGCACTCGCCGGGCCTGTCGTTATGATGGAATCGGAAGAAATGGGCTATGGCGTTGTTTTGCCGATCCAGCCAGGTGCCGGTGAAAACTACCAAACCATTGCAACCAATCCGTTCAAACAGGTCAGCGACCAACCGGTAAGCACCTTCAGTGTCGATGTGGACAGCGCATCCTATGCCAATGTGCGCCGCTTTCTCAACCACGGCTCACTACCACCCCAGGATGCGGTGCGCGTTGAAGAAATGGTGAACTATTTCAGCTACAACTACAGCGCACCAGAAACTGTTGAAACCCCGTTTCTCGTACATCATGAGCTTGCCCCAAGCCCATGGCACGATGGCCGCCACCTGATGAAAATCGGCATTAAGGGTTATGAAGTACCAAACAATACCGACATAGCCAGCAACCTGGTATTTTTGATTGATGTGTCTGGCTCCATGAGATCCGATGACAAAATTGGTCTGCTCAAGCGTTCGCTGAAACTGCTGGTTAAGCAGATGGATGAAAATGACCAGATCGCAATTGCTGTATACGCAGGTGCCGCAGGTCTGGTACTCGAATCAACACCGGGAGATGAAAAATCGAAAATTATACGCGCCATCGACAATCTGCAAGCCGGTGGCTCCACCAACGGCGCGGCGGGCATTGAACTGGCCTATAACGTTGCGGCAGATAATTTTATTGAGGATGGTATTAACCGTGTCATTCTCGCCACCGACGGTGACTTTAATGTAGGTCTGAGCGGTACTGACGAGCTGAAACGCTATATCGAACGCAAGCGCAAAACCGATATTTCCCTGAGTGTGCTTGGTTTCGGCACAGGCAACTACAACGACCATCTGATGGAAGAACTGTCGAACCACGGCAATGGTAACGCCGCTTATATCGACAGCCTCAAGGAAGCACACAAGGTATTGGTGGAAGAGATGAACTCCACTCTGCTAACGATCGCCAAAGACGTCAAAATCCAGATCGAGTTTAATCCCTCCCAGGTGGCGTCCTACCGCTTGATCGGCTATGAGAATCGCCTGTTAAATCGCGAAGACTTTAACAACGACAAAATCGATGCCGGCGACATCGGTGCCGGACATACCGTAACTGCACTTTACGAGCTTGTACTGAATGATTCAGATAACCCGGTTGTTGATCCACTGCGTTATCAGAGCAATGTCAGCAACGGGGAAACCAGCAGCAATGCCAGTAGCGAACTCGCTACACTGAAGCTGCGCTACAAGTTGCCTGATGAAGACCACAGCAACAAGCTTGTATTTCATGTCAACAAGTCCGACATTCAGCGCAGTCTGGCAAAAAGCTCGGTGGATTTCCGCTTTGCCACCGCAGTGGCCGGCTTTGGACAACTGCTGCGCAACGGTGAACACCTGAATACCACCCACTACGATGACATTCTCGACCTCGCCAAAGGTGCCAGAGGCCAGGATCCCTACGGCTACCGCGGTGAGTTTATCCAGCTTGTTGAACTCGCCAGCGCACTCGATCAATAAAGCTGCCTGCGCAACCGGCCCAGCCCTCCCGGTTGCTGCACCATCAGCCCCCGCCAGCTTATCTCGGCGGGGGCCTTTTTATTGATATCTTTTAGTTGATGACCACGGTCAATAAAAGCCCTGAAAGACCGCTATTTCAGGGTTTTCTGCAACATACAGGCAAATAATTGCAACACGTATTCCTGCTCATTACCGCTATACTTACAGGATCGCACAGATATTCAAATGTATTTGCAGAGGGCAAGGGTATGAAGATTCTCAGATGGGCTGCGTTTGCGGTATTGGCACTGACAACTACCTCACTCCAGGCCACAATCGGACCAATGAACTATCAGGGGCGCCTGCTCGATAACCAGGGTGTTCCGGTAACCGGTAGTTACAACTTCCAGGTGCGCGTCTGGGATGCATTTACCAATGGCACCTTGAAATACCAGGAGGATCACAACGGCGTCAGTGTTAACGACGGCGTGTACTCGTTCCTTGTCGGCACCCAGACCCAGACCGGTGGTGATAGCAGCTGGGATATCAACCTGTGGAATATCAGCGAGATCTACCTCGAAATCGTTGTCGCAGGCGAAACACTGAGCCCACGCCATCGCATTGCCGCCGCACCCTATGCCTACCAGGCTAACCTTGCGCTCACCACCAACAATGCACTCGCCCTTGGTGGCCGCACCGCATCATCCTACGACGAAATTGTTATTGCAGTGTGTGAAGGTGATAGCGGTATGTGGCTGCCAACGGCTGATCGTTGTGCAGGTGGAGCGGTAGACTTTAGCGGCGAAAGCGCTGCATCGATTGAGCCCGGTGTTACCGACTACAACAACCTTGTATTTACCAATGCCGACTTTACCAATGCAGATTTCAGCGGCATTAACTTTTCTGGCTCGACATTTAACAATACCGATATCAGTAATGCCAATTTCAGCAACACCGGTTTTACCAGCTCGGTGTGGGACGGTGTTACCTTTTCCACCGCGCCCAACCTCAGCAACACTAATATGAAGTTTGCGATTATCAGAAATATGGATATGAGTGGTATTGCACTATCCACCGCTTCACTCGCCGGTTCGTCGATCGCGCAACTCACTGGCTGCCCTGCCAGCTTGCCACTAAACTGGTCCTGCATATCCTATGATTTTGAAGGCAATACACGCTACGCGCTGGTGGGCCCTGACGTAGACCTGTCCAAAGACTCTCCGGCGATCATTTCTAAATTCGGCTCCAGCTATCTCGCCATCGACAGTTTTAGCGGTGTCAATATTAACTATGCGAATTTTGAAGGAGTGTTTATCGGTTCATCATTTAATCTCGCCGGCGGCCTGACCGGCCCTGACTTTACCGATGCAGAGTTTCACGATGCGAATTTTTCCAACACCAGTATTTCAAGTGCAGTGTTTGATAACAGCATTATCTATTGGACACAATTTGATAACAGCAGTCTGCAACGCACAACGTTCATCGACGCAGAACTCAATAATGTAACTTTTTATCAATCCAGCTCGCAACTCTACAGCGGCGATGGTATCAACTTCTCGACAGCCAAGCTCAGTAACGTAACATTTGATAGTCTCAACACCGGTAGCGCACCGATAACGGGTAATTCCAATATGGACTTTACCAACGCGCGACTTGACGATGTGCTGTTCGACACCTCTGACATCTCCGGTTCAGACTTTGCCGGCGCTCGGGTACAGGACACCACTTTCCGGGACGTTATCGTAAATAGCACTGTACTATTTGACAGCTCAACCACGGAACTGGATCAGGTTGAGTTTCTTAACGTGAGTGGTAGTGCCAGTTTTGATTTTGGCAATGCGACACTAACCCAGGTAGATTTTTCCGGTAGCGATTTAAGCAGTGTCGACTTTGCTGGCAGCTCCCTGGATCGCGTAATTTTTGACGGCGTGACCTTTTCCAATGTTGGCTTTAACAGTGCCTCCGTCACACTAACCGATGTTACTAACTGGAAAAACGTCACGTTTACTTCCGGCGCCGACTTTACCGGTCAGGATTTATCCTATACCGATTTCACTGGTGCCGATATGGGTTATGCCAGTATGACCTGGACCAATGTTACTGCACAAAATATCAATATGACCGACGCCGATGTTACCGCCATCAATTTTGCCAATGCCGACTTGAAAGATATCAATTTCACCAATGCGCGCCTCGAAAGTGCCAACTTTTCATCCACCACTTCCATGCAAGGCGCCAATATGACCGATGCCGATATGGAAGAAACTACCTTCAGTGGTGCAAACTTGCTCTCGTCTGATTTCAGTAACTCTACGGGCGGTATTCGTAACCTGACTAACACAGACTTACGCTTTGCCGTGTTTACCGGCATGGTCGGCAGTGACATCGATTTTACCGGTGCCACTATGCAGCGAAACAACTTTGAAAACGCCAGCATTACGTATTCCAGCTTTGATAACGTGACTTTTAACTACATACCTGGTTCCGCTGATGTAAACTTTCGCGGTGCAAACCTGACTGGTACGACGTTTGTTGGCGCTACGTTAAATGGTGGCTTTGACTGGCAGGATGCTACCTGTCCCGATGGTTACGTGGTTATTGATACCACCGTCGAAGACTGCCAGGATAACAACCATTTGATTCCGTAAAACTCTATACAACCAAAAAAAACGCCGGCATGCCGGCGTTTTTTATATATTATTGCAACATCAATCCCAGATATTAAACTGACGCATCATCTCGGCAAAACGCTCCATCGCTTTCTTTTTAACGTCAAGTTCGCGATGGTCTTCCCCGTCTTCTACCCAGAACGCACGCCCCCAGGGTGAAGGTGTCCAGGGCAATACACTGGAATGGTAGGTACCTGCCTTGTCGAGGGAATCGAGAAACTCCGGCGTCATCAACTCGGTCGGGCTTAACACCACATCAAACGGTTTATCGTAGTTACCATTTTCCTTGCGCAATTCGAACATACGCTCCACCATGTTGCCGAGATCCTTGCATGGCATCGGTACACCGAGCCAGCCATCATTCGCTGCGGCGCGGCGCAATGCAGGCTTGCTCGCACCACCGACCCAGATCGGCACCTCAGTGCTCGGTGCCGGTGACATAATCACCTTGTCATAGTTAAAAAATTCGCCACTATGAGAGACTACTTCACCCGTCCATAACTGACGCATACAAGTCAGCACTTCATCAAGGCGGCGACCACGGGCTTTAAAATCGATCCCCATCAAATCAAACTCTTCCTTAATCCAACCCGCCGACACACCGCAAGCCACGCGGTTACCGGTAAAAATTGCCGCAGCGCCTATCGCACGCGCCGCTGTAAACGGATCGCGCAACGCAGCGAGGTAGATATTTGTCGCAAGGCGCAGTTTTTTAGTCGCCATGCCCATCGCGGTTAATGCCACCCAGGGGTCTGTCCACGGCGTTTCGTCGGGCCACCACACCTTGCCATCTTCCGTATAAGGGTACGGGGTTTCAATCTCTGTGGGCATAATCAGGTGATCAGCCACCGTGATACCTTCGTAGCCCAGCTCTTCAGCGTATTGAGCTATCTCGACAAACTGATCAACTTCTTCGGTATTAACGAGGGATATCCAGTATTTCATAAGCATTACTCTCACAGGCCAGCAAGGGACAGGGAAACGCAGTGTAGCACTTATCGCTATAATGGAAAGCCGTCATTCACCACAGGCATTCCGGGCAGAAAAATATCATAAGGCATTTGGTTTAGATAAAAATCGCCAGCCAGGAAAAACCACACAGGAAAAAACCTGGCCATTGCGCGATAAATTTGCTTTTATCAGTGTGTATCTATCCATTGCACCAGTACCAGAGTACCAAGCGGAAGATAGAGCTAGAAAGAAGGCACAAGAAAGGGTTGATACCGCAGCGAAGAACCCTGCGATATCCGGCACTAATTTTACTGACACGGCTGACCGCCACCAGCACCCCCCTGGAAAACCTTATAACTTATTGATTTATAAAGGCTTAAAATGGCATCGTATCTGCTGATAAATTCGCAAGAATCACATTATAGGCGCGTATTCTCTCGTTAGGAGACTTGAGGTCAGTCAAGATATAGTCGAGCGTGCTTTCTATCGCGCCAAAGTGCAATACCAGAACCGTATCATTAGTCGTATCTTTCGCAATTCGACTTCGAGACGCTTCTACTACCTCAAGGTATTTATTCATCATCTCCATAAGGCGTGCTTTGATCGTCACAATATCCTGATTTCTTTTTTCAAGATATAAACGGTGTTGCCGCTCTGTAATGTTTTCAGCATCGCGATAGCGTTTTTCCAACCGCTTCAAACTGGTTACAAGACTACGCACCTCTTCCAGCTCCGCATGAAAGCCCTGCTGTGTATTTTCCTGGTCCAGCATCATCTGCTTTTCCTGTGTGCGCAATTCCAGCAGCAAACTCTGCTTCAGGAGTTCCTGCTCAGCACGTTCTTTTTGCAGGGTTTGCATCTCACCGGCCTGAGCACAGGTACTTGCTACTAGACAAAGCAACATGGCACCTGTCACTTGCCTGATGTTATTAACCGTATTAAAAATCATCGTTTTCACCTTTATTCTTTTCATCGTCGTTACCTCTAGCACCCGGTGCCGTTCCAGTAGGCATCAAGATCCGCATCATCAAAGTTACTCACTGGCTCGCCCTGCTGCAAAGTCGGCATTTCATTGGTAATCAAATCATCAATATCGTCAAATGCAATCGTGGCACACGCACCCGTTTCAACATTGATGGTTTCAATTTTGTCTGCGGTTGTTTTCCAATCGAAAATTTGTACTTCCTTGGGAACACCGATACGCTTGATAACCAAATCTTCATTACCTGTACCCGTCAAGCCACCGATATCATCTTCGTAGAACCACAGCTCATTAGCAGTAATGGCCCCCTGGTATTGCAGTACATCACCGGTACTACTGCCATCATCTTCGATAATCGTGTCATCATCTTCGTTATCTACATAGTAGGTATCACCATCACCCTGACCTTTCAGGGTATCTACACCCCAATCACCACCGTAAAGCTCATCGTTGCCATCACCACCGTACACGGTATCGGCGCCCCAACCAGGGTACAGATCATCATCACCGTCTTCCCCGTCAAGCATATCAGCTCCAAGACCACCTCTGAGGATATCGTTGCCCGCATCCCCCCACAGATTATCATCACCACCATCACCTTCGAGGGTATCGTTACCGTCGTTGCCGTGAATATTGTCATCACCACCACCGGCGTATACGGTGTCATTTCCCGCCAATGCACTGATATAGTCAGTGCCGATACCGTAAATCACATCGTCTCCCGAAGTCGTATTCTCGGCAACCACACGGTTAGCAATACAACCATACTCGCGACCAGTGCGAGTTGCATCGTAGTCGAGCCGCGCATCATCATAGACATCGGGGTCAGAGGAACTCGGCCCATCGTTATACTCACTGTCATTATCCTGGTTATAGTCGACACAGTCGGCCTTCCACGTGGTTTTAACCACATTCTCCGCAAAGTCGATATGCAAGTCCCAGTAGGTACCACCAAAGAAATCCAGTACGGTAAATGTCGCTACATCAGTACCGTCATCAAACGTCACTACCAGATCGCTAATATCCTCACCCCAATCCAGGGTAACCAGTGGCTCTTCCTCGGCTCCGGTATCAATATTGTAAATAACGATACTGTCATACGTGCTGGTAGTAGTATCCGTTGTGCCGTCTATGTTATTAATAATATTGTCATCATCCTCGGGCTTCACAATATATTCATCTCTGTCAGCACCACCTTCCATATAATCATTACCGGCTGAGGGATAAAGATCATCCGACCCCGCATCACCGTAAAGGAAATCATCGCCAGGCCAGGCGCGCAATATGTCATCGCCATCACCACCATAAAGGTAGTCCGAATCCTGATCACCCCAGCTCGTTGAACCAGCCAACGTATCATTACCGCCCATACCAAACATGACATCATCGCTACTATCACCATTAACGGTGTCATTACCGGATGTAAATACATTGGTCGCATTTTCGTTTGCCATGCCAACCAATGTCGCACGACTGAACGGTCCACCACTACTGTCGGCAAACTTCACTTCTTTAAAGTCCACCAGATTATTGCCGCCGTAAACCAAATGGTCATAGGCAAAAAAGTCTTCGATAATCACTTCATCAGCATGCTCTTTGATATCGAGCCATAAGTCTGTCCCGATACGCTTATAGACCACGGCATTATCATCAATTGGCGCGGTGGCATCATGGGTAATAGTATTTTCAAAGTTCAAAGTATCCTGGTCACCAGCACTACTTTGAATATTGACAAAATCACGCCCATCACCAAGGCCAAAGTCAATGGTTTGTGCCCCTATGGTGGCCAATATATAGTCGTTGCCTTTATTACCTCTCACGGTAATACCTGCATAGCCCGCATTAATGGTTTCGTTTTCATCGCCAC
Organism: Pseudomonadales bacterium; assembly: GCA_028280345.1. Classification (GTDB taxonomy): domain Bacteria; phylum Pseudomonadota; class Gammaproteobacteria; order Pseudomonadales; family UBA7239; genus JANQLY01. The sequence goes on from JANQLY010000014.1 coordinate 161,669, forward strand.
CTTCAATCGGGCTCGTGCTTAACAGTTCTACATCTACTCGGGCCTGATCCGCATTGGTGCCATCGGTGGTTTCATAGCTAAACACCGGACTTTTGCCGCTTAACTCCATTTCCAATGTGGAAAAACCGGACGAGAAATACTCGTCAGGGCCATCGCTAATATCACCAATGGCCGTCAGGCTGCTCATATCCACTGACAATTCGTCACTTTGCAAGTCCACATCATTGAATAACAGAAATTTCGGCGATATATATAACGGATCCATCTGGCTCACATTACAGGGCGGCAGTACCGGGCTCGCACAGGGCTCCGCGATTAATACTTTGTCATCCAGAGCCAGGGTAGTAATCAATGAGCCCCCATCAAGGCGAATACCGGTAATACTGTTATCGGCAATATTTGCGTAGTGACCCTTGATGGTTATTGAGTCAGAGCCACCAGGCAGACTGATCTCCAAATCATCATTAACCCCCTTGATAGTAAGATCGTTCTGACTAATACCCGCAGCAAAATCCACATCCACATCAATAGCTGATCCACCGTTATCCTGCAAGTGCGCAATATCTTCACCATAGCCATAACCAAATACGATTGTGTCGGTACCCGCCGCACCGTAGATAATATCGTCACCGCCATCAGGGTCGATGGTATCGCTATCACCCGCCGCAAAGATCAGTTCGTTTTTACTCGTGCCAGTAATATCAGAAGCGCTGTCCAATACGACCACATAAATAGTTCCGGAAAGGGTATCTGTGTCGTCAGTAATACTGTAGGTAAATTCGTCGCTGCCGTCCCAGTTTGCTGTCGGCTCATACTCAATATCTGTTCCTGCGTTAAAAGACACTGTACCTTCGGTAACATTCAGAATTTCATCGGCGTCTGATATATAGGCATTGCCGCCATAGTCAAAGTCATTACCGAGCAAATCGGCAAGAGGAATATTAATTGTCTCATTTTCGAGGCTTACGACATTATCCGATACCGCATGGAATTCAATAAACGGATCACCGCCCTGGTCGTATTCTGCCTTGTTATCCAGCCCGTCACCGTCCGGATCCTCGGTACCATCTGTACCATCAAGATCCACATAATGCAGCAACTCCCAATCATCGGCGATCAGGTCGTGGTCAAAATCAAAATAATGTATCGTGGTGCCATTGGCCTCCACATCGGTGGTATCCGCCAGGTCGTAATTGAGATAGAGGTCCGTAAGGTTCTCCGCTTCATCCAGCCCTGTCAGGTCATCAATATCCGAGTAGGCAGTCAAATCCAGGGTTTCAAGAGTTAACAGCTCGCCTTTATAAATTACATCGTAGGCGTTTTTACCCAGCGCATAGTTAATCGCCTTGCGTAAATCGGTATCGGGTATCGACACCCGTGTCAAATTGGCACTGCTATCGAGCCCCAAAATCAGTGCAAAGGTTTTCATCACCTGAGCGGTCAGATACACATCCCCACCCCAGGAGCCTTTGGTTGGCCCTGCGGTTGTGATCTGACTATCGCGCAAATCATCTACCAGCGCAGTGATTTCACTCGCGTAGGTTGTTGAATCATGTAAATACAATGCATAGGCTACTTTGGCGCGCATAATATCGGTGGTATCCGCATCATCAGGATCAACAGCCGAAAGAATCGGCAAAGCATCCGAAATAGGCGTATTTACCCACCAGTTGTTAGTCGGATTTTTCTGACGAATAGTTTCATAGGAGATTAATACCTCAGCTGTCACCATCACATCAGCTGTGGAGTCATTAAATACTCCCCAACCATAGTCTGGTGAGGCATTGCGATAGTTTTTATAGTAAAACGCAAATTCCAGGTAGTTTGAAGTAAGCGTATGCCCCGCTGCATCCAGTGCCGGAACCGCAACCGCGGTATCATAAAAATTCAGATGGTAGTTATCATTGCTCGAAAGGCCCAGATTTGGACTACCGGTACCAATATCAATAATATTGTCGAGCAGAAACTGCAAATCATCCGATACATCATTGCCATGGGGTTCAAGTGCAAGGATACGCCGCGCCACATAGTCGGCATTATCGTCACGATAGTTTTCAAGCCAGCCGATCGCCTGAAAATACGTCGGACTAAAACGATTCGCCGCACGCATCGCAATCGCCGCTTCCGCGGTATACAACGGTTTAACATTATCCGAAGAGCCCCAACTACCGTTGGTGTTTTGCAAACCGGCGCTTTCAAGATACTCAATGGAGTTATCAAGTGCAGTTTCCAGCTCAGCTGTGGTATAGGCTGCCAATGCATTAGAAGTAATCAATACACTTACAGAAAAAATCAATATATTAAGCTTGTTAATTTTCATTTTTAAAATCGTCCAAAAAGTATTTTTTCAAACTACCAATATCACCAAATAAAATAGTCACATTTTCAAATTTCACATACTTACCTTTCAGCTATAACATCTTGAATAATTACGTTGTAAAGAAAATAGCTACTAAAAAACAACCATTTACAAACAGCGCTATCAAGAAACTTTTTTCTGCCTCAGCCACGCCATTCTTTTTTGAAAAAAAATATCCAACTCCAGAAAAAAATATCAAGGTAAAAACATAGATATATATGGCACCAAGGAACAAATCAAAAGCTAGAAAAAACTGGCTCAACAGCCCTCCATCATTTTGTAGATTGTAAATAACCGCGATGCAACTCAACACCAAAAATCCGAGCAGAAATGCCCCTAATATGAGCCCCCCTAAAATTTGATATCTATTGAGCTGAGAAAATTTTGAAAACATCGGTGCTACCATCCTCCCTCTTTTATAATGTAATAGATAACATCATCAATGCTCTCTTTATATCCATCATTATTCACATAAATATCCAGCACATCTTTTTCACCCCTCAGCGAATAATGTATTTTGATAGTTTCACTGGAAACATGGAAGCCTTGCTCGCCCCCACCCACATCAGCAGGAGTAATACTAATTTCCGAATTATTTTCAACGCTTGGAGTGTCAGGTATTACCGCTAACGCAAATCTTGCAGTAATACTTAACTCAACAGTTACACCATCCTCAGTTCTTACAATTTCCTTTATATGCTTTGCATTTTTATAAAGCCCACCTAACTCCGTCAACTCCTTACCAGTTATCGACTCACCTTCAGCCATACTTGTTAATGCAGTTAGAACCTCCTCAGCAGTAGAGTCCTGTGTAATTCCACGAACAGAATTCTCTGGCTCTGATGTTACGGATTCTGGCTGCACAGGAGTTAACGGCTCTTTGGGTTCAAACCCAAATGGATCAATAAAACCCAATGGATTATTGCTTACATAAGCATAGAAGTTGATACCACCCGCAAAACCAATCGGGTCTTCACTGATAAAACGTCCGGTTTCGCTATTATAATAGCGTGCACGGTAGTAATTCAGACCGCTATCACTATCGAGACTTCTACCGGTATACAAACTACTATTAAGACTTGCACCGGTTTGCGCGAGCAGCTTGCCAAACGGCGAGAAGGTGGTAGTTTGCTGCACCGTGCCATTATGGTCTTCTACATACTCCACCGAGTTATTGAGACTCTGGTAGAAACTATGGTTTACAAAGCGACCATTGACTTTGATATTCGCACTAACAATTTCGTCGATAAATAAACCGCGCTGATAAGAAGCTTCCAGGTTATCGTTTTCATCGTAGATCGCTTCAAGATGGGGCCCTTCGAGCAGGTACTGTTCTTCACTCGCATCATCGTAGGTCTGATTAATACGATAACCATAGATGTCATAGGCATAGCTGGTGGTTTTACTATTGCTGGTATCTTCGGTTAGCTGTCCTTTCTGGTTCCAGCTATAGGATGCGGTCTGGGTATCGCTACTATTGTACTCCGCTGTCAAACTGCCATTATCATTATAGCTGTAACGATAGACCTGGTTGCCTGCGGTACAATCATCCTCTGCAACATTTAAAGCAGTACACACCTTGTCGAGGCGATTACCATCATTGTTATACACATAGTAGAACGTGGTAGCGCCCACCACAGCCGTTTTGCGATTCCCCACCTTGTCATAGGTAAAAGTCAAATCATCGTAGCCCCAACCGGCACTGTAGTCCGCCCCGGTAATACGGTGCAGCGCGTCGTAAGTATAGGTGATGGTATTTACCCCAATCGTTTCCTTGGTAATATTGCCTACCTCATCGTATTCCATGATTTTACTGTTAAGCTCGGTACCATTAACACCCACATAGGTTAGTTTGGTAACACGGGAATCTGTATCGTATTCGTAGAGGGTTTTTGCACCGGATGACAGAATACGGCTTTGCAGGCGGCCCGCCGCATCATAGCGATAGGACACCGACTGATAGGCAGAGTTACTGATACCGACAAGGCGATTAATGCCGTCGTAGCGATAACTGGAGACCTCACCCTGATAATCCGTTTTCGTTACCAGATTTCCCATCGCATCGTAGGTATAGCTCAGGGTCAGGTTATTGCGGCTATCGGTTTTTGAAGTAAGCCGGTGCCAGGCATCATAGGTGTAGGTATAGGTCACCGCACTATTCTGCGCACTAATCAGATCACCATACTGGTCATAGGTAAAGGTATCCTGGGTGGCATCATCCACATAGTTAATCTGCTCAATGCGATTATTCTTGTCATAAGTGTAGCGCGTCACTTCACCAAGGCGATCCGTTGCGCTTAGCAGGTTATTCGCTTCATCATAGGTGAAAGTGACTTTTTTATCTGTGCCCGCTTCTTTTATTGGATCTTCAATTTCGATCAGGCGACCGAGGTCATCATAGTCATATAAGGTTTCCTGATTTTCCGCATCGGTGATCGACAGCACATTACCGAGCAGGTCGTACTCAATCGTCGTAGTACCGTTTTCAGCATTGAGTGACGAGGTCAGGCGGTTTAACTCATCATACTCGTTGGTTACTGAATAACCGTCTGTATTAACCGGCGTGGCGTTTTTATTTGCATTGGCGTTAGTTGCATACAATAAGTTGCCATTTGCATCGTATTCATCAAAGGTGAGCTCGCGATTACCCGGTGTTACCACTTTGGTGCGACGGCCAAGCACATCATATTCAAACGTCGTGGTATTACCATTCGCATCAGTGACGGCAATCAGACGATCCAGTGCATCAAACTGATAGGCTGTTCTATTGCCATTACCGTCAATCACTGCGGTTAGACGGCTTTTTGCATCGTATTCCATTTCGGTAATATTACCCAGCGCATCAGTACGTTTAACAATATTGCCCATTACATCGCGCTCAAATGTGAGTGTATTGTCACCGATATCGGCTGTTTCAATTAAACGATCCATCAGATCATAGGTATAGGTAGCAATTTCACATTTATGGTAGCCGGTAACCGCAGTACATTCGCTATGCAATGACGTCGCCGGCGTACCACTGACCGGGTAGTAGGCCGTAGATGCGGTGACCTTGCCATTATCATCATAGGTGTATTCGATTTTTTCACCTTCCGGCATAACCATCTCTGTCAAGCGACCTGCATCGTCGTAGGTAAACGCTGTTGTGATATCAATCAGGGTACTGTCCGTGGGACTGGTCTGGCGCTGCAGGGTGCGCGAGGTCAGGCGCCACAAATCATCGTAGTCATCAGTAATAACCCTGGTATCATTTTCTGTGACGCCGGTAATCGTGCGCGTTACCCGCACCCCCGGCGCGATCACCGAGTAATCGTAGGTAAAGTCGGTTTTGCGTTGCTCGGAGGAAACTGACGGCCCACTTATTGGAGTAATATACTCAATCATCTGCTTGGGCTGGCCGTGTTTGGTGCTGCTATCGGCATAGTAAGTAAACGAGCGCGTCACCACATTGGTGTAAGTAGAGCCACCAGAGTCCAGTGACTTGATACGTGACTCCTTAAGCTTACCTTTAACCGCATCGGTGCCCGCATTGGTGGCAGCGTAGTATTCATATTCAAACTCATTGCCATTCCAGTCAGTATATTTGGTGAGCTTATCGTACAAACCCAGCTGCACATCATCAAAATACGAGTAGTCAAAATAGGCACTATCGCCTTTTTTGTTTTTAATACGGGTTACATTGCCGCCAGTATCCGATGCATCGGCATCGAGGTCATTATTTTTCTGGTAGGAATACTGCGTGGTATCGCCATACACATCGGTAATTTCCCACATCAGATCATCGGCATTGTTTTTATATTCACTAAAGCCACCCAATTCGTCGACATATTTTTTCCAGTCACCGCGATTATCGAAGTAGTGGGTGATTTCTTCACCGTTTGGCAAATTGATCGTGGTACGGCTTCTGAACTTATCGTACTCAAGAGTTTCGCGATTACCCAGAGCATCGATATATTCAAAACCCTTGCCGTTTTCATAATAGCTGAAGGTCGCACTTTTCTTTTTACTGTTGCGCACCTGTGGCCATTCAACCTTCTCAACACGATGAGAGTCACCGTCGTAGGTATAGGTTATAGTTTCAGATTCCGGGTTGGTTACCGTAGACAGGCGACTCTCACTGTCGTAGGCGTACACCCACTCGCGAGACTCCCAGTCGGTCACTTTATGCAGACGGCCATTCCCATTGCCACTGGTATGATAGGTCAGTGTTAAACCTGTTCTACCGGTAATACCGAGATTATCATCAATATCGGTTAACTGACCGGAACCATTATAGGTAAAGGTCAACTCTTTGCCGTAGGCATCTTTAATTTTGTACAAGCGCGCCACATCATCCACATCGGTCATATCGGCACCGCTCACACCCTCAAATACATATTTAGTACCGTTTCTAAACTTAATCGAATGGTAGCCACCGGCAACGTTTTCGTCCGGGTCGTCGAGCACCATTTCATTAAACACACCGACAGGCTCTGTCGGCTGGGTAGCGCCGCCATTTACATCAATCGGATAGTTAAACTCCGTGCCGCGCGCATTGATATAGGTAATCGAAGAGACATGGCCATCAGTGTGCAGCGCATTGCCATCGCCATAAAACTCACCAAAGTCATTGGCCACAAGCTTCATATTGTAGGAGTGGGTCCAGCCCTTGCTCAGCGGATAGTTATTACTATTACCCACTTCTGCCACCCTACTCCCCTTGGAATTAAAGGTACGTGTAAACTGATAATTGAGGCCAATACCGGGAATCACCAGGTCCACCTCGTCGTGATACATATTGCCGGTTACGGTACTAATCGGGTCATTGCTACTTGGCGTTTCTTCACCATTATCAGCTTCGGCAGGCTGTTCTTCACTGGTAACATTATCATCAAGCGGCGACTCCCCAGTTTCATCATCGCTTTCGTTACCGCCATTATTCTGCCCCGATATAGTGTACCAGGATCTTATCAACTCTTTTTCTGTCAATGCACTCCCATCTTTCTTCGTGTAGTAAGCATGAACAATATAAGCATAGTAATCATCGCCACCGGTTAGTGGTATTTTTGTATCCACAATCTGAATATCAATCTGATAATCATTGTCATTGTCGGTATTCGACATGTCATAGGGATCCAGCGCATCAGGAAGATTCAGCCAGGTGCGATGATTAGTGTCCGTAATAACAGTCTGGTAGTTATCACCATCTACAAGAGTGTAATCCACCAAGCTAATAACTGGAGAACTCCCTTTGGCATCTTGAAAAGTGCCAATCGTTGAATAAGCATCAATATGGTTAACATCCTGCCAGACTTCATGCTCCAGCGACGAGGCGATATAACCCATAATATGCCAGGCATCATTTGTTCTGTTATTAGAAATCGTATCCGCATCAGACTCATAAGGGTCTAACACATTACCATGGTGAATAACCTTGTGCATTGGCGTAACACCAAACGGAATATCATCAAAATGTTCAATCTGTGCTTCGCTATGGTAAAAGCCTATGCTTATGACTTGATCAAACGACACATTAACAATCGCACCCAATTCGTTAATTTGTTGAACACGTTGTGCTTCGTAATGGCGGTTTGCCACTTCAAGCAAGGCATTGGAATAATCGCGAAATGCATCCTCATGCTGATCCAGTGCAGTATCATTAACATCGTAACTTCCCTGGGTTCCCGCACTCGGGTTATCCACAAAAGGATCACCGCTACCATCGTATACCAAAGGCCAGGTATCATATAACGCCAATAAGTCGCGCTTGGCTTGTAATACCTGGACTTTATGAGATACCGGAGTACTCACACCAATGACAATTTTTTGCCCTATTTTACGCGCATAGGCTATATTTTCATACGTAGAGCTATTCGACCCGGCCCAATTATGTTTATATTCAACTTCCGCAATTAAATTAATTGATGAATTAAGTGCAAAGTTACCGGATACGGTACAATTGGTACCATCTTTCTGCTTTGCCGTTGTATCGTCAAGCAGAGTACCTATCGCTGTATCGCCGAGACGCACATTAAGTTTGTCGTTAGTTCCCGAATTATCCGGAGAAGTATCATCTTCCCAGGAAATAGATAAAGGTTTTATAGATAACTCACGAATATCCACCGTAACCGGGCCATATCTTTCAAGTTCATCCGTACCGCATTCATTGGCAATCGCATAGATACTCAGCTCATGCTTCCACTTCGGGTAATCTGTTGCCGGGCTACCCACTGTCGGTAGATTACTTTCATAATCCTCAACTGAATCACGGTGATAGGGCCCAGAAGAACCCAGTTTGTATGGGAAAGTAGCGGGCAATACCGAGAGGTTGTCCTGTTTAATTACATAGGGTTCTATTACTTCCGACAACGCCACCGGTGGCGTCTGCTGATTCAGATACTCCTTAACATCCTCTTTGTAGAAGTCCAACACGCTCTTGTTGACATGGCCTGCTTCATAGGGTGTTTCCGACGGCGCTTCGACATTATGATAAAGATCATAATCAAACGGCGCATTAGCACTAGCAATAATATCGGAGACATCAGTCGCCGGGTAATGGCGCTCCTTGAAAGAAGGATCAAGAGCTACCCAGCGACAATCGTCATCCACGTCTGTACAGGTCTGCGAAGCCGCATCACCAATACCGCGGTAATTGTTATAGGGCAATAAAGCTTCAACCCAGACATGGTGAAACCAGGTCAGATCATTATTACCCCCCAAATAATGGCCCTGAAGTGCTCTCTGCCTTATCGCTACACTAGCATCGTCGTCAATATTCAGCCAGTTGGAAAAGCGCTCATTTTCCATCTGTACCGACCCCATGGAAAAGCGCGCCTCAATACCCTGGGAGCGCAACATCGCAATTAACAGAATAGACAGGTCAACATTATTGCCTTGCATGGTATTCGCCGTATGCACGATATCGCTTTTAATACCGCTATACGGTACAAATTCTGCGTTATTTCTTACATAGTGATAAATTTCCAGTGCCGACATGCCATCAACACGGGTTTTAATATCGGCCGCATCACCGGTATAACGAATCTCCTTTGTTTCACAAAGGTAAACATTTGTACCACTGGTACAGGTTGCTTGCGCCCCATATGAAAAGGCCAACAAAGAAGCAACTATTATAATTTTGCACAACTTCATAACTTTACCTGTTCCGTTTTATTTGTTTTACCCAACAAATAATTAGTTTAAATAATTCTGTAGTTTTGATATGGATCTAAGGTGACTCAGACTCCGGAGATTCATCTTCAGGCACAGCCATAATGCTAACCGTAGGTGAGACTTCAGTTTTCTTAATTTCCAGTCGAGCAATTACCTGATCAAGCAACTCCGGAGACTCAGTATTAATCGCCTGATTAATATCACCCAACAAGGATGACAATCTGGCTTTGCCCATTTCTCCACTCCCCTGCTTGTCTTTATGCTCTGCACGTTTCTCGCGAGCCATCCTGTAGAGCTGCTTTAGCTCCTGAGCCAGGACCTTGATGTCCTTTTTTGCCGCCTTGACCGCTTGTTTGTCACTCAAGCCACTATCACGCAGACTTATCAGCTCCTGGCGCAACTCCGCCACCAGATCAACCAGCTCATTACGATAAAGATTTTGCTGTTTCGTGTGTTTTTTCTCAGCCTTTTTCATCGCGCCCACAATCTGCCGATAACGCTTTTCTTCTTCCGCACTCAGCTCCAGCTCAGCACCAGAGGCTAAAGAATTCACCGAGTTATTCGCTGCAAATAGCGGCTGACTAACAAGCAAAACACACAAAACTATTAGTTTTTTAATATTGATTATCATTCCAACCTCTTTCTCTTTTCAATTTCCAATAAGAGTCTATTGACAAGCTGTTTATCCGCACGCACAGGCACAACTTATCGCATTTACACAAACAATAACTGAAACTGATTTAGCACGACCCACAAATAGCATATTTTTTTCCAAGCTTTTTGGCTGAATATACTGCAAGCTCAGCACAAACTGACCCAACCGGTCTCATTATCGTTACCAAAACTCTTAAACTGTATTTACAATCCATTTAACTAAAACTACATGTAACTTAATTGTCGATATAAAAAACATTAAATCTTCAACCAGTCTGATATCTCTGAATGTTTATTACTGCAATATTTACCGCATCAAAACCATCTGTATTTCTTGTAAATTTTTTGGCAATCCTGCCATTCAGCGTCTTACTACGTAGCTACTTAACTCTCTTTACTGCTTTTTGCTACTGCGCGTTTAATTAGATTTTATTTACAGATATTTCAAAAGATATGGACGCTATACTACGCCGACATTTTATAAAATCAACCCCTCCGAATTAAAAAAATTTTAAAATGTGAATGTTTCGACTTTTTGATCAGACTTTATAAATGGCTGACAAATTTGCTCAACGTTTTGCAAAAAAAGAAAACTATTAAAAAAATCAGCAACTTAACAGCCACACTTAAAAAAATTTATTCTCTTAATATTTTAAAAACTCGACCCGGGTTGTTTAAGAAACTCTATTTCTTCTACTGTAGATTCTCTATTTAATATTGCATTGCGGTGCGGGTAGCGTCCAAAGCGCTCAATAATTACCTTGTGCTTGATCTCATAGTCGAGATTATTCTCCAAACCCGGTTGATTAAACAATTGCATGGCAAGCTCGTGATCAGCAAGCTCTTCACTGTGCATTAAAGGCATATAGAGAAAGCTTTTCTCTGCAAGTTGCAGTTGTTTATCTATTCCCCGATCTACCGCGGCCCTGGTTAGCTCAATCGCTAAGGCATCCTGAGCAAAAGCGCGCGCATCATCGCGAAACATATTGCGGGAAAACTGATCAAGCACAATGATTTCCGCCAGGCAACCGAGTGCTTCGTTACGCCAATCAACCAGCCCTCCCTTCGCAGCCTGCTGATGTGTTTCACCAAAGCGTTTTGCGATTTCCTGATCCAGCTCCTCGCTTTTTATATACCACTGCTTCGGTTCAAGCTCATCAAACCAGAAGTTGATCACAGTTTGATAGTCCACAACTATCCCTCTTATCCTTCTGCTTCCTGATTGCGCGCTTCTTCTTCACACTGTTCCTGCCCCGCAGCATCGATACCCGCGTTATCACGCTGCTCCCAGAGCCATTCTTTGGGGTATTTCTCTACCAGTTCCGCGGCGAGTTGCTCGGCAAGCACTTTTGCATCACCACAATCCTGTTCGGATTTTTCATAGCGAAAACCGGCTGCATAATCATCAGCACTCGTGGCGCCACTTTTAGTCGCAACTGCATCAACCGTTACCATATAGATTTTCGGTAGCTGCACATTTGCCTTGTTATCGCGACTTTCCTTTACCATGACCGATACTGGAATTTCTTTCCAATACGTAACTTTGACTTTTGCCATTAACACTTCTCCAAACGTTAGTATTTAAAAAATTAGTTGCGTAACACGAGATACACAACCTCATAATGTGCAGGCAAGCCACGCTTATTACGCTGCTTTTCGTAAGCGGCAGTAAAACTCCTCAGCTTGCCTTTACTTGTCAGCCCTTCACTTTGCCCCGTATTGATATTGTGTGCCCCAATCGCCTTGAGTTCGCGAGTCAGGTCGCGTACCTGTGCATAGTCACGCACAACAGTTTGTGTTTCACTCGTTACTAGCGCAAACCCCTCTGCCTGAGCCTGTTCTTTTAATATCGCCTCAGTGACAAAGTAGTTAACATGCGCACAACTATCCACAGCTTGCCAGGCACGCTTAAGCTCCTTCAATGTTCCCTGCTGAAAGGTTGACACTACCGCCACACCACCCGGCACCAATACCCGCTGTATCTCACCAAACAAGGCGGGGAGATGCTGACACCACTGTATCGCCAAACTGGAGAACAACACATCAATACTGTTATCAGCCAACGGCAGGTTTTCCGCATCAGCGCACAAACCGTTAAAGCCGGGATTGTTGTGCTGCGCCACTTGCAACATGCCACTCGCGATGTCGAGTCCAAACACAGCAGCTTGCGGAAACCGTTGTTGCAGTGTCTGGTAGTAGTAACCTGTCCCACAACCGAGATCCAGCACACGAGCAGTATTGTTCGGCAAAACATCGGGCAGCTTACTCAATAGACAGTCACCAACCTGCCGCTGCAAGTCAGCAGCAGCGTCATAGGTACGCGCGGCACGACTGAATGAACGTGCCACACGTTTCTTATCAATGCGATATGGCAAACGCTCAACAAATTCAACCAGTTGATTCACAAAACGCTGTGGCGCAGATAAAAACGGTGCATGGGCAATACCTTTATAGACTGCAACCTCCTGGCAGTCTTTATGTACTTTGTTAAAACGCGCGATACGTGTTATCTCGGCCACAGCAGCCGCAGGTACGAGACGATCATTTTCGCCAAATATATGCAATCCCGGTGTCGACAGTTGCGCAAAACCGGCACGATTATCAATACAGCTGAGTAACTCAAGGCCTTGCAGCAAATTTTCTACAGATACCGCACTGAGCTTGTCACGCAAGCTGCGCGTTTGTTGTTTTTCCTGTTCATCACCTTTGGCAATCAAACCACAAAAACGTTTGCGCGTAACATCTGCTTGCTGCTGTATACTTTGTTGAAACTGCGCAAAGCTCTCTGCATCCATACCGCTCCAACCATCTGTAGCAAGCCATTTTAAATTGCTGCCCACAGTCACCAATGCAGTAACACGCTGTGGATAACGCTGCGCAAACGCAGTGGCGAGCATACCGCCAAGAGACCAGCCAAGCAGAATGCTGTGCTCCGGCAATATGACTCTCAGCTCTTCAAGTATCGATGTCACATCAACACCAGCGCTTTCGCTACGTCCAAAACCAGGCAAATCCAGTGTTATAACATCAAAATGCGGTTTCAACAGGGTCAGCAGTTCATTCCATATACCACTATCAAAACCCCAGCCATGCAATAATACCAGCGGTACATCGATAACTTTCTCACCTTCACAAGGATAAGCAGACGTATATATATCGCGATAATGCTTATCAGACTGCAAGACAACTTCAGGCATGTCGCACCTTCTTTAAACCCTCAAGCAGACGATCAATATCTTCACGACTGTGCTCTGCACTTAAGGTAATACGCAGTCTCGCGGTACCCTCCGGTACCGTTGGCGGGCGAATCATACCTACCAGCAAACCGCGCTGTAACAAATGATTGCCAACTAGCTGCGTACGCACACTATCACCGATGACCACAGGCTGTATTGCTGTGTGGGAGTCCATAAGATCGAGGCCGAGCAAATGAGCTTCGGCGCGAAAATATTGAATATGACGATGCAATTTTTCGCGACGCCAGTCTTCTTGCTGGATCAGCGCGAGACTCTTGCGACTCGCTGCAGCCACTGCCGGTGGCAAGGCAGTTGTATAGATATAACTGCGCGCAAACTGTATGAGGTTTTCAATCAAATCATCACTGCCCGCCACAAATGCCCCAAAGGTGCCAAAGGCCTTGCCAAGGGTGCCCACCAGAATCGGCAACTGCTGTTGATCGACATGCAACTGCTCGGCGCTACCCCCACCATTAAAACCCATCACACCAAAACCATGAGCATCATCTACCATCAGCCAGGCATCGTTGCGCTGCGCAAGTTCTGCCAGTTCCTTGAGTGGTGCAATATCTCCATCCATGCTGAACACACCATCCGTGACAATTAACTTGTGACCACTTTCAGCTTTAAGCAGATAATTTTGCAGGCTATCCATATCATTGTGCAGATAGCGTTGGAAACGTGCACCGCTCAATAAGCCTGCATCAAGCAATGAGGCGTGATTCAGCTTATCTTCATAGACGTAATCGCCCTTGCCCACAAGTGCAGTCAACACACCAAGGTTAGCCATATAACCGCTGGAAAACAGCAGTGTGCGATCGCGTCCGGTAAATTCTGCCAGCTCTTCTTCGAGTGCATGGTGCTCAGTACTGTGCCCACTAACAAGATGAGACGCACCACTACCCACACCATATTTTTCCGCCGCCTCGATAAATGCCTGCTTAACCTCAGGATGATTGGCAAGACCGAGATAGTCATTGGAGGAAAATGCGAGCACTTCTGCACCATCAATTTCTACTCGCGGCCCCTGCGCAGTTTGCAAACGCCTGCGTTGCCGATACAGCGACTGCTGCTGCCGCTCGTGCAAACGGTGCTGGAGAAATTGTTCAAGTGACATGGTTGCTACCTGTCAGGCTACCCATCAAAACATCAGGCGGTGGCGTCGTAGAAGTATTGCTTGCTCTCTTCTTGCCTGATTTGCTCCTGCAACTGCTCTTCCTGCTCGGCATCAGTATCAGTAACCTGTACCTGTTCAGGCTGAATACCCAGTTTGTCAAACAGTTGCATATCCTTGTTCGCTGCCGGGTTCGGCGTGGTGAGCAATTTTTCACCGTAGAAAATTGAATTGGCACCGGCAAAAAATGCCAGCGCCTGCATTTGTTCGTTCATTTCTTCACGACCTGCGGAAAGGCGCACATGGGATTGCGGCATAAGAATACGCGCTACTGCAATGGTACGAATAAATTCAAACGGGTCGAGCTCTGTCTCTTCTTCCAGTGGCGTGCCAGCGACTTTAACCAGCATATTGATCGGCACCGATTCCGGTTGCTGCTCCATATTCGCAAGCTGCTGTAACAACCCGGCACGGTCATCAGCTGTTTCCCCCATACCGACGATACCGCCACAGCACACTTTAATACCTGCTTCACGCACGTTGGCCAGTGTATCGAGCCGCTCTTCGTAGGTACGCGTAGTAATAATGTCACCATAGAATTCCGGTGATGTATCGAGGTTGTGGTTATAGTAGTCGAGGCCGGCATCGGCGAGTTGGCGGGATTGTTCCGACGTTAGCATGCCAAGGGTCATGCAACTCTCGAGGCCAAGCGCTTTGACACCTTTCACCATTTCAAGCACATAGGGCATATCGCGTGTGTGCGGTTCACGCCAGGCAGCGCCCATACAAAAACGGCTTGCGCCACTCTCTTTTGCAAGCTTTGCCTCCTCAAGTACCTTTTCCACTTCCATGAGTTTTTCTTTTTCCAACTCGGTATTGTAGTGACCGGACTGGGGGCAGTATTTGCAGTCTTCGGGGCAGGCGCCGGTCTTGATCGATAGCAGCGTGCTCACCTGCACTTCATTCGGATTGAAATGCTGGCGGTGAACCGTCTGAGCCTGAAACAACAAATCATTAAACGGTAGCGCAAATAACGCGAGGATTTCAGCGCGGCTCCAGTCATTGCGAGGGCTGGCAGACAGTACAGTCAAATCATTCATGGTCAACGGATATCTCGTCTTTTCGTATTGTTAGGAAGTTTCCCGGGGCCGCTATAAAGTTACAGAATCATTATTTCTGTAACTCGCCTTGTAACATTGCCTCTGCAACATTGCTTCTACAACCGATGGGCTTTAGCATAGTCGATATTATTCAATATGCATGGGCTGCCTAGTTTAGACACCAGCGCCTGGCTGTCAACCTGAAATGGACTTCAAGGTTTACAAAGATGGATACATTCAAACCCCGACCTGCAGCTTTCAACCACCTTAAGCGGAATTTAACCACTTTTTTACCAGGGTTTTGCCAGCTATGCGGCACCACTTGCCCCCACCCGGGAGGCAGCCGCCAATTACCACATGACCTCTGCGATAGCTGCTACCAAACATTGCCATGGATAGACTGCGCCTGCCATTGCTGCGGCCTACCGCTGCCACCAGGCAGTAGCACCTCTCTCTGCGGCCAGTGCCTCAAGCACCCTCCTGCTTTCAACCTCACGATTGCGCCACTACGGTATACCGCGCCACTGAGTCGGCTAATTACAGACTTCAAATACCGCGGCAAACTTCCCTCGGGTCAGTTGCTTGGTGAACTACTGGCCAACGAAGTCAGTGATTACTATTTATTTGAGCCAGACCTGCTGATACCGGAGATGATTATCCCTGTACCATTGCACTGGCAACGCTTCTGGCGGCGCGGTTTTAATCAGGCACAGGAACTTGCTCGCCAAATCAGCAAACGCCTCGATATTCCCTGTAACCATCGTGCGCTCAAACGCCAGTTGCATACTCCCATGCAACAAAGCCTTGATCGACAACAGCGCCAGCGCAATTTGCGTAAAGCGTTTGTGGTTACTGCTCCCACCATTATCAAACAGCGGCGCATCGCGCTATTGGACGACGTGGTAACCACCACAGCAACCGCACGGGAAATCAGTAATCTACTGCTTGCCAATGGCGCACAGGAAGTCCACATCTGGGCGCTCGCTCGCACCGCAGCCGATGATTAAACACAACAAACTGGTCGGGGGAAAGTGCTGCCCACTACAACCGGGCCAGGTACGGGCAGACTTTCTTACGGGACTACTACCTTAGGGACTACTACTTTGTGAAGTTATTGATAGAACTTCTTGAGGGGACATCCTTCCGGCAGGGTTAATACTCAACACCCCACCGGCAATAACAGCTTGCTTGCGACTGTGTAACTGCCAAACCGAATATCAATGCACAGTGCAAGGGTTTATCCAGGCATATTAGCCAACACTGGATAATAGAGCTCTTTCTGCAGCTTTTTCCTGCTGGATTCGGTTATAGATTTCTTCACGGTGAACAGAAACTTCAGCGGGAGCTTCGATACCAAGGCGTACCTGGTTACCACGAACGCCAAGGACAGCTATTTGTACATCATCGCCAATCAGGATTTTTTCACCAATTCTTCGAGTCAGAATTAACATAATTGTTACCCTCCTATGTGTTTTCCTCATACCTGGAATTTTGATAAATGAGAAAGTCCCAAAATACATCAGGGACTTTCTCATCAACACAAGGAAGGAATCATACTTCTTAACAACCTGACGCCTCCTTGTCACCGACTACTTAACTGGCGATGGGCATTCTAGTTTGTTTGCCCAGGTTGAATAAGCTACTATCCGGAAAATCACTATTACACCAGATGAAGCAATGCTTATTTTTTGACAATGCCACGTTTTGAAGGAATCAGAGAGTTTTTACAGGTAGTAGAATCAGGCAGCTTTTCAAAGGCCGCAGAGAAGCTCGATTTATCCAATGCTCAAGTCAGTCGCCTGGTCAGTAAATTGGAAGACCATCTCGGGGTTACCCTGCTGTACCGTAGTACCCGCAAATTATCCCTTACCGACGAAGGGAAACAGTATTACGAACAGTGCCGTGAATCCTATGAAATTCTCGAGAGTGCCGAGAATCAAATCAGTAAAAAAGTTGTCGACCCTTCGGGCACACTGAAAATCAATCTCGCCGGTCATTTCCAGGAACTGTTTTTAATTCCCATGATGGTGGAATTTATGAAACGCTACCCGAAGATTGATATCGACGTGTCGTTTACCGACCAGAATATCAACCTTATTGAAGAGGGCTATGACCTTTCGATCTGCCCCGGCGAATTGCAAGACTCGAGTAATATCGCACGCAAGATAGCCACGACTCGCCTTTGTATTTGTGCCAGCCCCGAATACCTCGAACAACGCGGCACCCCAAAAACGCTTTCCGACTTAAGCAAGCACAACTGCCTGGTGGGCAGTGACGGATACTGGACACTTTATGAAGACCAGTCCCCCAAACAATTAGCGGTATCCGGCAATCTGCGCTCGGGTAATGCCCACGCCATGCTCTCCGCCACATTACAAAGCGCAGGCCTTGCACATTTATCGGTAAGCGCCATTCTCCAGCACCTGGAAAGCGGCGCATTAGTAGAAGTACTGCACGAATTTAACCAGGAAGGCGTACCGGTGTGGGCTGTTTATCCCACCCGGCAGCATAGCCCAGCTAAATTGCGCGTTTTTCTTGAGTTTCTTGAAGAGCAACTTGATGACAGTGTGCTCGACGAAGCCACACGCTTACACTTGATGGGACGCTAGTCTACTTTTTGCTATTTTTCGTTTTGCTTTGCGCTTTTGATTTTGTCTTTGCCTTCGCTTTTATCTTTCCTTTTGTCTTGGCAGCTCTGGTTTTCGCTTTTGTTTTGGCAGGCGTTTTTTCCGGTGAACGCTTGATAGACAATCGATACTCAGTTTCAGCTTCTGCAATCACATCAGCCATCTGTACGTTAAGCTCGCGACAAATAACCTGCAAGGTTTCAATCGTCGGATTACGCTTGCCATTCTCAAGCTCGGAAATATAACTGCGTTGCAAGTCTGTCGCGACAGCCAGATCAATCTGATTAAACCTTGGCGCTTTTGCCTTGCGCGTCTTCTTCAGGACACGACCAATTTCCTTATTAAGGGTGCTAATGCTCTTTGGGTCTGATTCATTCGACATGGCGGTATATAACCATGATCGATCAGATAGCGAGTCTATTTAAATAGACAGATAAATAGCGATATAAACAATAAAACAGCATGTTATAAGACAGACAGTATTGTTGTTATTCAGATTGGCTTCTAAAATTCTATTGTTATGCCCAGCACTAATATTTATAGCCCTGGCGCAACTGGGCAACCTTCTCATTGTACATAGGTTTTGCCTGGCGAATAACATCATCGAGTTCGACATCCAGGGCCTGACAAATGATCACAAGGGTTTCGATGGTGGGATTTTCCTTGCCGTTTTCCAATGCAGAAAAATATGTGCGCGGCTTCCCAGTAGCCGCGGCCAGATCTTCCTGATTAACTTTTGGATTATGAGACTTGCGAATCTGACGCAGCACCTCACCAATTCCTTTGTTGAGCAACGTGACCAGTTCCGGATGGGTTTCTTTTAACATGGCCACATATAAGCATGTGACCAAAAGCAATAAGTCTATTTTATTAGACATTCATAAATTCACTATTGATCTTTTATCGAAACCCACTGACATACTTTATGCACTGTGGTAAGTTACTCACCTGATTTAGTCTTACCGTTGTACTGTTAATAATGCAGCAAAAATGCTGTAAAGAAGTACCACGGGATCATGGACCAGGGAAAACAGTTAACAATTTCAGGGAAACAGGGAGTTGCAGCGATGTCTTGTGTAAATTTTCTCAAGCTTCTTTTTATTATCGGTATTCTGGGTATCAGCCTGTCTGGTTGTAGTTCATTCTGGCTTGGTAATGGCCAATCCGTCGTGCTCGAAGCCGAAGAGCGCGCTATTACTAACGTCAAGGTTAAGGAAACCTCACGCCCCGGGCGTCCTGATCCGGAACGCCTTGTATGTGCCGAACCGAGCCCCGATGTCAGCAAAGTAGTTAGCGATTCATTAGCCTTTGCCACAACCATCGCTGAACAAGGCGAAGTTTCATTAAGCCGCGACTCCGTTGAAGGTGTCGTACAACTTGCGGAGCGCACTACAACTATCCAACTACTGCGTGATCAAATGCACCGCGCCTGTGAAGCCTACTCCAACGGTGCCATTTCCGGCACCACTTATACAATGATTATGAGTAAAAACAACGACGCCATGGTTACCCTGATGCTCGGTGAAAACGCTGCCGGCGCGTTTGGCCGCAGTGGTGCTTCAGTGGCAGGCAAAGCTGCCAGTGAGGCCACGGCTAATTTCCAGGGCACCGCCATGACCTTCGAAAAGGCGATGCAACAACAAACCCAGGCTGAAGCCGAATTAATTGCGGCTCAGGAGACCCTCGAACTCGCTAAAACCAATGCCGCAGCCGCCGCAGAAGTTGCGGCTGCCGATGATGCCACCAAAGTTGACAAGGAAAAGGAAAAAGCTGCCAAAGAAACTCTGGATGCAGCACAGGCTAAATACAATGCTGCCAAAGCCCTGCGCGATGAAGCCGTGAAAAATGCACTAACTAGCGCCAACATGGCCTTAAAAGCATCCGCTGAAATCACCGATGCCGAGGGTCACGGCGGTCTCGATCACAAACCGGATGCCGCTATTGCCAATACACTTGCGGACATTCAACGTGG
The DNA here is from genome assembly GCA_028280345.1 of Pseudomonadales bacterium. GTDB lineage: Bacteria > Pseudomonadota > Gammaproteobacteria > Pseudomonadales > UBA7239 > JANQLY01. The sequence goes on from JANQLY010000014.1 coordinate 181,883, forward strand.
CTATCTAAACCGCAGCACCACTTCCGATTTTGTCGCCACCTGTTTAGTTGAAATGGGACAAAACTTTGTTCCTTATACAGTGGACGAGAACGGAAACGAATTATTCCCTGGCGGCATATCAGCCGAAGCTTACTTTTTTGAATTATATTTGCATGGCGCTATACAAGAAAAAGAAGGGCCCTATGCAACCCATATCTCTCAGGAACACGAAAAGCTTAACAGAGTGGGTACGGGGGATACGAATTTTGAGCGCTACCAATCTATTCTTAATGCGGAAAGACAAACCTGGTTAAGCGAGTTTTGCTGGAATAACCTGTCGGAAATTATTGCTCTGGAGCAACAGAACCATTTTGCGCTGGATCAGCAGGAACTGACCTTGCGCAATAACCAACTGATTGTCAGAGCGTCAGAAGCATTAAGTCAGCAAACCTCTGCCACCCAGAAAGCGCTGGAGAGCTGTGGCAAGCTTGAGGGTGCTGAGCGCAAGGTATGCCTCAATACCGTTGCCACCTCGGTAGGCAGTAAAACCCTCGCCCCGCTTCCCTCCATAGCAGCAGACGGTTTTGAAATTGACAAGCTGTTTTTGCCACAACCAGTACTGAAAAAACTGGACGACTATGCCAAACAACTTTCGACACTGCTTGAGGAAACAGAGGGCATAACATTGCGTGCCCCCAAAGACAGCGTAGACGAAAATGATGCTGTCAAGAAACAGCTACTGGAAACTGCAAAAAAAGAACATGAGAAGCTAAATGCTGCTGCGAAAAAACTAACACGCAATAATGAGTCTTATACCAATGCCGCCAGCTTTATTGTTAATACCAAAGGTCTCGACAGTAATAACAAACCCAATGATGGCCCTCAGGATCTGGTGGATCAGGTAAACAGCCTCGTTTCTGAGCTGGTGATCCAACTCAACCTCCCCGACAAGGATCAGGCCAAAATAACGTCTATCAAGTATCAGATTATGTCCAATCAGGCTCTCGCCAAAGCTATGGTCGAGCAGATAGAAGAGCAGCAAACGAACCTTGAATCACTGGAGCAACAGGCAACCGACTTCAAGAAAGACGCTGCGAGTTATCACAAAGCTTATAACGACGTTTTGAAAAATTAATTAATGCTACAGAACTGCCATTAACACAATCACAGAGTATTAATGGCAGTTCAACTCCAGGTTACGATGGCACCGCTGCAGAAACCTTTCCTGCTGGTCAGCATCAGCAAACTCAAGCACTAAACCCATATTTGATTTACCACAGGCATGGGCCATCGTTTGTATCGATTGTATTGTTGCGTCGATTTCCTCGCAGCGGATAGTCATACCTGCTTCAACTATACCTTGCAGTACCTCGCATTCGAGTAACGGCAAGCTGTAACGCGTAAGCGGAAAAAGGTTTCTTACCCGAATACGCGCCACAGAATCTGTATGTTGCACTAACATCCCACTACTATAAACGAATTTACACAGCGGAATGGACTGGTTGCAGGTATTTGATTGTAGATATTTGCTTAATAGGAACTCAGTAGCATTTTCTGCTGGCGCACCATCCACAAATTATCATCAACAGCAACCAGCTCTCGCAACACCAGATACCCTGAGGTAATTTCTGTTACCAGACCATGGTGACGCCCCATATATTCACCCACCGCGACTTTAATAACTACACCATCGGGATTTTTGACCAGCGCATAGGGCACACTCTGATCTGCCCTGGCTAGAGAGCCGACCATATTGAGTTCCGATAACGCGTAAGACTCCAGCATTTGTAGTGCTCTGCCTTCTATAGGTTTTTTACTGCAATCTGCCCCCGCCTCGCACTGTCCAATCAGTGGTGTCACCGCCGAAATTGTCGGCAGCAGAAACGGACTGCGATGATCCGCAGCACTGTAGATAAACCGAGGTTGTGATTGCAGTACCGGTGCAGACTCTATCTGTCCAGCAGGCTGCTGTTTGGTTTCCTTGATATAGGTTCTGAGGTCGTGACTATTTGCATAAGCAGATGAAATGCATAACACATTAAGAGTCCATATAAATACAAAAATAAAAAAAGATCGGTTAGCTGGTTTTATCATTATCATTCCCCTTCTACGTTAAGTAACAAACAGAATAGCGTGAGCAACGATTGTGAAACCAGTTATTACTTAGCTGGTTTTACCATAAACTATGTTATGTTTATTCGAGAAAGAAATTTAAGAAACACAAATTATCTGAAACTATTATTTAATAACACAACCTTAACCAAACATACCCGGATGCACCGTAAATACTTTCTTACCTTGATAAAAATAGTCATTGTATTCAGGCCTGACCGGACCACCCATATCAATCACACGGTATTTTTTCTGCAAGGCCCGCTGGGGAATTTCACTACCATCTTCGAGATTTAATAATACGCAAGTGCCCTGTTCATACAGCGGCAGAATATCTCCGAACAATACATCTGCCTCCTCAATAGTTACCCGACTTTTCTTGTTAACCGCTTGCTGACGCACAAACGCGAGTAGTGCTTCATCATCAGATGCAAGGTGCTGTTTGAAATCCCGCTCAGACATTTCAAACACAAAGTTGTCGTGGCGGGTTTTGATCCTGATAGTCATTGGCCTCCCTCATCTTGCCGTTATCATAACGCCCTGAATCCTTTCACTGTATAACCTTCGCAGTACAGACTCCTTTCGAGAAAAATATTCAAATATTTTGAATATATAGATCATATACACTCAGTTTTTATTTTAAATACTGATAATACAATAGCCATATTCAACAACTATTTTGATGATTAAAGAGGTAAAAAGTATGGGTTTATTAGTCAATGGCCGCTGGCACGATGAGTGGTACGATACTGAAAGCCATAATGGCGAGTTTATTCGCCAGGACAGTCGCTTTCGTCACTGGATCGGTGAGGCAGACTTTCCCGCCGCAACCGGACGCTATCATCTGTTTGTTTCCCTCGCCTGCCCCTGGGCCCATCGCACGCTGATTTTTCGCTCTCTCAAGCAACTTGAAAGCGTAATTGGCGTGACAGTTGTCGATGCAAAAATGCTCAATAACGGCTGGGAGCTCAGCGAGGATGCATCGAGCAGTCCGGTACCGGGTATCCGCTATCTCTATGAACTCTACACAAAACAGGATCCGGACTACAGTGGGCGGGTAACCGTACCGGTGCTGTGGGACAAGCAATCAGGCCGCATCGTTAACAATGAATCAGCGGAAATCATTCGCATGTTAAACAGTGCGTTTAATGACTTTACCGATGTTAAAACCGATTACTACCCGGCAGCACAGCGCGACACAATTGATGAGCTTAACAGTCGTATTTACGACACGGTGAACAATGGTGTTTACCGCGCTGGCTTTGCCACCACACAACAGGCTTACGAAAAGGCCTTCAATCAGCTTTTTGCTACGCTGGATGCACTGGAAGAACGCCTCGTTCAACAGCGCTACTTGCTGGGCGACAATATCACTGAAGCAGACTGGCGTTTGTTTACCACATTGATTCGCTTTGATGCCGTGTATTACGGCCATTTCAAAACCAACCTCAAACGTATTGACGATTATCCGAATCTGTCCAATTACCTGCGCGACCTCTATCAGCAACCCGGGGTGGCTAAAACCGTTAATTTCGACCATATCAAGACACACTATTACTACAGCCACGACACCATTAATCCAACTCGCGTTGTGCCTGTTGGCCCGGAGCTAGATTATCTTCGCTCACATGACCGCGAACGTTTTGATGCGCTGAAGAAATCTGCCTGACGAGACAGGACAACAACCGGAGAACCACCATGAATACAGTCTTGCAACTCAAACAAAATCGACCTTTGCTTCACAGCCAAAGCAGTGAGGCAGTGACCGATGGTGATGGTGTACGTATCAATCGATCAGTAGCCCGCAAGGCACTGCATACTTTCGACCCATTTTTGCTGCTTGATGAAATCGCCTCTGACGATACGGCAGACTATATTGGCGGCTTTCCGGAGCACCCCCACCGGGGTTTTGAAACCGTCACCTATATGCTTGAGGGGCGTATGCGTCACCGCGACCACCTCGGTAACGAAGGTTTACTTGAAAGTGGCAGCGTGCAGTGGATGACTGCAGGCCGTGGTGTACTGCATTCTGAAATGCCTGAACAGCATGAAGGTCGCATGCACGGTTTTCAGCTTTGGATCAATCTGCCAGCAGCAGAAAAAATGTCGCCACCTAATTACCGGGAATATGATGCGCAACAGATCCCGGTTCTCAATATCTCTGATCACAGCTCCATCAAAGTTATTGCCGGTACGGTAGCCCTTAATGGTCAGAACATTCAGGGCCCGGTTGCCGAAGTGAGTACCCAGCCGGACTATTTTGATATCAACCTTGCTGCTAATGAAAGTCTCAACCTGCCACTTGCCAGTCACAAACAGGTGTTAGTGTATGTTTATCAAGGCGCTATTACGATTCACAGTGATCAGGATAGCGATGCTGGAACACTGCTCTCACAACAACTGGGTATGCTCGGTGCAGGCGAACAGATATCAATGAGCACCACTGAAAACTCCCGGCTGTTACTACTGGCAGGAAACCCACTAAACGAACCGGTTGTTAATTGGGGGCCTTTTGTGATGAATACCCGCGAAGAAATTGAGCAAGCGATCAGCGATTATCGCAATGGCACGCTTGTCGATTAACCTGAAGTCCGGATCAAAAAGCCTATGAATATTTTAGCCTTATCAGGCAGCCTCAGACAGCATTCACTAAATCGTTATCTGCTAGAGCAAGCTGCCGGTTATTTTCCTACCACCGCCAGCGTTGATATCGCTCATCTTGATTTACCTTTGTATAACGAAGACCTCGAAAGTGACTTACCCGTTGTTGTCAATGAATTTAAACAACGCATTGCAGCAGCTGATGGCCTGTTGATTGCCTCACCGGAATTCAATCACAGCATCCCCGGCGTGTTACAAAATGCGCTGGACTGGGCATCCCGACCGGCATTCAACTCACCGCTAAAAGGTAAACCGGTCGCTATTCTCAGTGCTTCTCCGAGCCCGGTAGGCGGTGCTCGTATGCAGGCGCAACTAAAACCGGTACTCGTCTCTACCCTGGCGGTTATCTATCCAGCCGTTGAATTTATACTGGGCGGCGCCCACAATGCCTTTGATGAACAGGGAGCGCTGATTGATGATACTGCCAAACGCCGTCTGCAACGTTTTATTGAAGGTTATTGCGTATGGCTCAATCAACAGCTTGCGAACCATTAACCGAATACCCGTTACTTCATTATTTTATTTAACACAGGAACGTTTATGAGCACACCGATTATTGCTGACAACAAACCCGTTAAAGTTCAACTGGAAGAGGGACAGGATTATTATTTCTGCACCTGTGGCCGCTCATCCAAACAACCGTTTTGTGATGGTTCACACAAGGGCACAACGTTTACACCAAAAAAGTTTACTGCCGAAACCACTGACGAAGCGTGGCTGTGTGCATGCAAACACAGCAATAATCTGCCATTTTGCGATGGCACCCACAAACAATTTACAAGTGATCAGGTCGGCAAGGAAGGGCCCGGTGTCCAGCAGAGTGAAAACGACATGCCGGTTGCCAGTGCAACCCCGGAAGAACCCACGGTCGCATTTATCCACGAACTTGCCAAAGAGGGTTTAAGCAAGATGGGACATCACGGCCCAATGGCAGCGATGGGTGTACCACGCTCGCAATTACCACAGTGGGACGAGATTCAGATCATGGTGTCGCAACTGGCAAACAAACCGCTGCTGGAAGACGAAGCGGTCGATACCGAACTGGTTATTGGCCCCGAAGCAAAGCAACCTCTGCGACTGGAGATACCCCTGTTTGTTTCTGATATGAGTTTTGGTGCGTTATCGCTTGAAGCAAAACTCGCGCTGGCCAAAGGCGCAGAGCTTGCAGGCACCGGTATCTGCTCCGGCGAGGGGGGAATGCTGCCCGAGGAACAACAGTCCAACTCACGGTATTTCTACGAACTCGCCAGTGCCATGTTCGGATACAACGAAGAACAATTGCACAAGGTACAGGCATTTCATTTTAAAGCAGGCCAGGGCGCCAAAACCGGCACAGGCGGGCATTTACCCGCTGCCAAAAATATTGATCGCATTGCCGAAGTCCGCGGTATTCCAGCAGGTACGCCGGCGGTATCTCCACCCACTTTCGCAGATCTCACGACACCCGCCGACTACAAACGTTTCGCTGACCGCGTGCGCGAGGTGTCTGGCGGTATTCCTGTGGGCTTCAAAATGAGCGCCAATCATATTGAGCAGGATATTGCCTTCGCACTCGAAGCCGGTGCTGACTATATTATTCTCGATGGTCGCGGTGGCGGTACCGGCGCTGCACCACTGTTATTTCGCGACCATATTTCCGTACCGACTATTCCCGCACTGGCTCGCGCCCGCGCTTGCCTCGATGCACACAAGGCATCCGGACGCGTCACTCTAATTGCAACGGGAGGTTTACGCACCCACAGTGATTTTTACAAGGCTCTCGCGCTGGGTGCCGATGGCATTGCAATTGCCAACAGTGCGATCCAAGCCGTGGGTTGTGTCGGTGCACGTATTTGTAATACCAATAATTGCCCGGCCGGCATCGCCACCCAGAAGCCTGAACTGCGCAAAAAACTCAATGTTGAACAAAGTGCCGAACAGCTTTCCCGTTTTCTAGCTGCAACGGTTGAATTGATGCAGGTAATGGCGCGAGCCTGTGGGCACCGTCATTTAAATGAAGTCAATTTACAAGATATTGCCACCTGGAATCGGGAACTCGCACAGCTGGCGGGCATACCCTATAGCGGCATTAAACAGCCGTGATCTGACGCTGCCTTTCTCTATAGCATTGAAAGACAGCTCCGGGCTCTGTGAGGATTTAAGGTGATAGAAGATAGCCAGAGCCCGGAGTTGCCTGCCGCAAAGTCAGAACAAAATGTTCAGTGGTCCTCTTGCAAGATGCCCAGGCGCAGCGCAAGTCCGCAGTGATAAATAAAATCTTCACTATGGATAACGCTTTCCGTCTCACACCATTCATCTGCTTCGAGTAGTAATTCATCCATTTCCAGCGCGCTGCTGAAACCGGATGAAAAATGTGTATCAACCTGTGAGCCTTGCAAACACAGGTCAGCTTCTGTTGCGTTTAAACTTGCACTGTTGTGATCAAAAATTCCCATAATTTGCACCATTTGTGAACAGGTAGTTAATCATTCGACATTTTCAAGCATGTCATCACTGCTTCTGTATACTTATATTCACGAAACGTGCCAACTTGCACTCTATAGCGAACACCGCGGGTTTCCCCTACACTGCGCCCATGGATCATCAACACCCATACGAACAACTGACCCCGGACACCGTTATTGATGCGGTGGAAAGTGTTGGTTATCTGAGTGATGCGCGCATACTTACCCTCAATAGTTATGAAAACCGTGTTTATCAGGTAGGCATTGAGGATGGCGACCCCCTTATTGCAAAGTTCTACCGCCCCGGACGCTGGTCAGATGCGCAAATCCTTGAAGAACATCGCTTTGTTAAGGATCTTTACGAGCGTGAAATCCCCAGTGTACCCGCCCTGTGTGATCCCCAGGGTAATAACCTGTTTGACTACAACGGGTTTCGCTTCAGTCTCTACCGCCGTCAGGGCGGCCACGCACCGGAACTCGACAACCTTGATCACCTGCTTGTACTCGGGCGCTTTCTCGGGCGTATTCATGCAGCCGGACGTATTGAACCGTTTGCCGAACGGATGACCTTGACGGTTGGGCATTTTGGCGAACAAAGTGTGCGCTTCCTGCTCGATAACGATTTTATTCCCGCCGCGCTCACCGAATCCTATGCCAGTTTGTGTGAACTGTTGTTGCAGCGCATCCAGGCGATTTTTGACGCAACACCGTATACACCGTTGCGCCTGCACGGCGACTGTCACCCGGGCAATGTGTTGTGGCGCGACGACACCCCCCACTTTGTAGATTTTGACGACTGCCTTAACGGCCCGGCCATTCAGGATCTGTGGATGCTACTTTCCGGTGACCGCCAGAACCAGCTTGCACAGATCTCTGAAATCATTGATGGCTATAATGAATTTTGTGATTTCCATCCGGTGGAACTCAACCTGGTGGAGAGCCTGCGTACCTTGCGTCTGATGCACTACGCCGCGTGGCTTGCACGCCGCTGGCATGACCCGGCTTTCCCGCATAATTTTCCGTGGTTCAACACAGAACGCTATTGGGGAGAGCATATTCTCTCATTGCGGGAGCAGCTCGCCGCTCTCGATGAGCCGATTCTTGTCCTGCAATAATTAAAATCATGTAAAGCCATCTGGCTCCTCACAAATGGCTCTTGTAGAATAGCCACGGCTGATTCTTTCACTCTGCGCACGCAACCGATGGCACATCCGAAGGCGGTAAATTCAGAACACGCCAGGCTGGTTAAACTTGCCAGTATTGCCTCGGTTCTCGTTGTAATCGTATTGATTCTCATTAAGCTCTGGGCCTGGTTTATGACCGGCTCGGTGAGCCTGTTGGCCTCCCTACTCGACTCTACAATGGACGCCGCCGCATCGTTATTTAACCTCGTGGCGATTCGCTACGCGCTACAGCCCGCCGACGAAGAACACCGTTTTGGGCACGGCAAAGCGGAGTCAATCGCGGGCCTGATCCAGTCCGCGTTTATCGCCGGCTCAGCGGCTTTTCTATGGCTACATGCGATTTCTCGCCTGAACAACCCAATACCCCTCGAGGCCACAGAAATCGGTATTATTGTCATGGTTATTTCGTTATTGCTTACGGTTGCGTTGGTGATTCTGCAGAAGTACGTGGTGAGTCGAACCCGCTCCGCCGCCATTGAAGCAGACTCCCTGCACTATGTGAGTGATGTGCTCGTAAACCTGTCAATTATCGTGATATTGCTACTGAACCCGTACCTTTGGGCTGGTGCTGATGCTGCCCTCGGCCTGCTCATCGCTGTCTATATTTTCTACAGTGCTGGAAAAATCGCCCACCGCGCCACACAATCATTACTGGATCACGAATTATCAGAAGAAATAAGAAAAAAAATCATCACTATTGTAGAATCACATCCTGAAGTGCGCGGACAACATGAATTACGCACGCGGGAAGCGGGACATATGCAGTTTATTCAGCTGCACGTGGATCTGGACAAGAACATGCCCCTGCAGCAGGCCCACGATTTGGCCGAAGAAGTAGAAGGCATGCTGCTGGAAGCTTTTCCCCGCGCTGATGTACTAATCCATATAGACCCGGTTTAGTAAGTCCGCTACATTGTGTGTCCTGAAGCAGGAGACACAGAGACAAGTGATCTGGATTTTGGCAGGACGTTGAAACACCTTAAGAAGGTTCTATGACTGAACAGAAAACCTACGATACCGTGGTCGTGTTTGCCGATGTAGCCGGCAGCTCAAAGCTGTATAAGGAAGTCGGCAATGACGAGGCCAACCGCCGCATCACGGAAATCGTTAATCGAATGATGGAAGCCACGCGCAAGAACAATGGCACCGTCATCAAGACCATTGGCGACGAGGTTATGGCACATTTTCCGTCTGCTGATGACGCGTGCACTGCAAGCATTGAGTTCCAGAAAATCGGTCAGGAAACCCGCCCGATCCGGGTCGGCATGGCCTGGGGCAATGTGATTGAAAAAGACAACGACCTGTTCGGTCAGGCCGTTAACGATGCCGCTGCCGTTGCCAAGATTGCTCGCGGCAAGCAGATCATTACCACCCAGGAACACAAGGACAACCTCAACGCCACCAACGCTGCCAAGTTATCGGAGTTTGATGAGGTCAAACTCAAAGGCGGCAATATCAGCACCACACTCTATCGCATTGACTGGGAAGCACATGACAGTGCGCAGAAATCCGATCAGACCGTGATCATGACCAATATCAGCGCGATCCAGAATCAACTGGTGTTAAGTTATATGCGCCACGACGGCAGTAGTGACAGTATTACCCTGACCCAGGACAACACCCCGGTTCATATTGGCCGCGACGAGTCCTCCTGTCAGCTCGCTATGCCCACTGGGCTCGCCTCACGCGACCACTGCCACATCGACTATCAGTATGGAAAGTTTGTCCTTGTCGATCACAGCACTAACGGCACTTATGTAAAAAACTCTACCGGACAACAGGTCTATCTGCGCCGCGAAGAGCTGCCGCTACTTGGCTCGGGTGAAATTGGCCTTGGCGAGCAGGTGGGCGATAACAACAAATTTGTTATTAAGTTCTACAGCTAGCCCGTTTCCGTCTATACAGTCTATACACTGCCTATGTACCTCGCTGGACAGCCTGCACGAAGCAAGCTGTAATACAGTGACATGAAAGCCCATATTAAAACCATTCTATTATCCCGCAATAGCGCAGTATTGCTGACCTTCACGCTTATCGGCTTCCTCGTATACCGCGATGCGATTCACATCTCTTTTCTTTCCGACGACTGGACCCAAATAGGTAACAATGCCTGGAGTCGCGACAAGGCACTGTTTTTTCGCCCTCTAATTGATTACTCGCTACAATTTAATGTCTGGTTGTTTGGTCGCGAGGAGGCCTATGGCTACTACATTAATAATATTCTGCTGCATATTATTAATGCTTTTCTTGTCTATCATCTAATTCGTTATTTATCCCGTCAAGCAACGTACAGGTTCGATCAGCTAATTGCATTTGGCGGCGCACTATTATTCCTGGTGATGGCCCGCCACGCGAGTTCGGTTTCCTGGATTGTAGCAAGGGGCGACGTACAACAGACCACGTTTATTCTGTTATCGTTTCTGTGCTTTCTTTATTTCAAACAGCACTCACGCCTCACTTTCCTTGTTCTGAGCCTGCTTGCTTATGGTTGCGCCACATTGAGCAAGGAATCATCACTCACTTTTCCGCTAGCCATTTTGGCTTATGAGCTACTTGACCGCTTTAGCCAACTTAAAAACTGGAGACGCCCGGAATTTCTGAAAGCTATCGCCATTATTGCTCCATTCTTCGCAGTATTTTTTTTGCATCTACACGCCCGCTACAAACTGGGCATACAAAGTCAGATTTCATTTAACCATTTCGAACTTTCCCGTTTCACGGATAATTACACACAGCAAATTTTTGCCGCCCTACCGCCAAAAGAACTATTTATAGCCTTGGGGATCACCAACCTGCCAGCCATTACACTATCAATATTCACTATTGTGTTAACCGCTACTTTTATTTTCCTTGGGCTATATCACCGTAACACAGAATACAATTCGACAGTAAAGCAGGCCTTGCTATGTTTTCTTATCTTCCTCGTCATGGTTATCCCTGTTTCACAAATCGATATAACCTTTCTTACCTCCGACATACTTACGCGCCACGTTTATCTACCCAGCACTTTTCTAATTATATCGTTGTGTTTGTTACTGTGTGCTATTAACGCTTGTTTTTCACGGCGCTGGGTAGGCTATACCATCAGTGCCACCATCCTGGCGCCACTGATTATTAGTAATATCATTTTTATTCAGGAAAGAAATCTCGCATGGAACAGAGCCGGCGTTATCACGCAGCAAATACTGCGTGATGTCGCAGCACTTAATCAACAAACCGGTAAGCCAATTATCGTGATTGGCTTACCGGCCTATATTGATAGCAGCTATATCTTTTACAACGGATTCAGCAAGGCAACGCGACTACATAACCTGGCTGCCTATCACCCTGTTGTTACGAGCGATGAAAATTTCCATATTGAATCACTTGGCAATCAGCGCTATCGCATTACCAGCCTGTACGACGATTGGGTTCAGATAAAAATCTCAAAAAAGAAACGTTACAAAATAAAAGTTGAAGACAGTAAAAATTTTGTGCTCACCAACCACCTCAGTTATCCGCTCAGCTACTATGCCAATGGCCGCTTGCATCTCTACGAGCCATAAACCAGCTATTTTCTACGTCTTGAAGAAGGCTTTGCCCAACTACGTTTACGCTTGTTGGTAGACTTTTTAACCTCATGGGTATTCTGATTGCGCGACTGCCCGGTACCATTGAGCAACTGATTGGCATGGGCTTGGTATTTTTTCTCCGCACCCGGGATACGTGCATCAACCCGGGTTGGTTGACGCGTCGGAATTAAATATTTGGCGCCGTTACCAATTAAATCAGCCCGCCCCATTTTTTTGAGTACTGAGCGCAACAGCGGCCAATTTTCCGGGTCGTGATAACGCAGGAAGGCTTTCTGTATTTTGCGCTGACGGTCGCCGCGTGCTGTGAACACTTTCCGGTCTGCAATGTTTCGCCCCTTCAGTACATTGACCTGTGTGTGGTAGATTGTACTCGCACGGGCCATTGGTGATGGAATAAAATTTTGCACTTGATCGAGCTGGAATTTTTGTTGTTTTAACCACAGCGCCACTTTGAGCATCTCTCTTTCCGTACTGCCAGGGTGGCCTGCAATAAAATAGGGAATCAGATATTGCTCCTTGCCAGCTTTCTTTGAGTACTTGTAAAACATCTCCTCAAACTCATGGTAGCTGTCCATGCTCGGCTTCATCATTAAGGACAGCGCCTCTTGCTCCGTATGCTCCGGCGCAATCTTTAAATAGCCACCTACATGGTGTGTCACCAACTCCTCTACATATTCCGGTGAACGCACGGCAAGGTCATAGCGCAGCCCCGAAGCTACAGAGACTTTTTTAATGCCCGGCAAGTTGCGCGCCCGACGATATAAATTAATCAGTGGCGTGTGATCGGTATCCAGATAAGAACAGATATTCGGATAGACACAGGAAGGCCGTTTGCAGATTTTCTCTACTTCGCGATCCTTGCAGTTCATGCGCCACATATTAGCCGTAGGGCCACCGAGATCCGAAATCGCCCCGGTAAAGCCCGGTGTATGATCGCGAATCTTTTCTACCTCGCGAATAATCGAATCTTCCGAGCGGCTTTGAATAGCTTTGCCTTCGTGCTCGGTGATCGAACAAAACGAACAGCCACCAAAACAACCGCGCATGATATTGACGGAAAAGCGGATCATTTCATAGGCGGGAAAACGGGCTTCACGGTAGTGCGGGTGCGGCAAACGACTGTAGGGCAAGTCAAATACCGCATCCAGTTCTTCCGTTGTCAGCGGTAACCCCGGCTCATTGCACACCACATCGCGATCGCCGTGTTGCTGAATAATCACCTTGCCATTATCCGGGCTCATTTCGCCATGAAACGTACGCGAAGCATGGGCGTAATCGGCCTTGTTTTGTTTAACCTGTTCAAACGCAGGAATACGCAAGGCTTCACGGATTTGTACATTGTCAGCACTTTCCAGTGGCATAACTTTTAATGGGACAACATCCGGATCGCTAAGGTCCAGCTCCTGAGTATCCGTTCTTTTCTGCGCAAGAGTGCCGTGCTTGCACAGAAACGCCGTGCCACGAATATCATCGAGCTGTTCAATATTTTCTCCGCCAGCGAGGCGATGCGTGATTTCCACGATCTGCCGTTCGCCATTGCCGAATACAAGCATATCAGCTTTGCTGTCCACCAGAATGGAACGGCGCACCTTGTCTGACCAATAGTCATAGTGCGCAATGCGCCGCAAGCTCGCTTCGATACCACCAATGACCACCGGTACCTGCTTGTATGCCTCACGACAGCGTTGCGTATATACCAAGGTAGCGCGGTCCGGGCGCAAGCCTGCCGCCGCTGCGGGGGAATAAGCATCATCGGAGCGCGGCTTGCGATCCGCCGTGTAGTGATTAATCATCGAATCCATATTGCCCGCCGTTACCCCGAAAAACAGGTTGGGCTGCCCGAGGGCCATGAAATCATCCACACTGCGCCAGTCAGGTTGGGCAATAATACCTACCCTAAAGCCCTGAGCTTCCAGCGTTCGACCAACCACCGCCATGCCAAAACTCGGATGATCAATATAGGCATCACCGGTAACAATAATCACATCACAACTGTCCCAGCCAAGCGCATCCATTTCACTACGGGACATCGGCAATACCGGCGCCGGGCCATAGCACTCGGCCCAGTAGCGGGGATAATCAAATAGCGCTGTAGAATGGGTCGTCATAGGACTCTGAAACGCCGGGAGGTGAATTGGGCAGCTATTGTGCCACGGCTGTCCGCTGTGTCCAGTTACTGGTACACTAAAAGCCGCTTTATAACCACAACGTTTATGGCAGCATTAACTTCCCCACATCGGCACAAACCACTCACAGCCTTGCTGACCATACTGGCCCTGTTGCTCACCGCACCAACACTCGCGGAAATTCACAAATGGGTAGATGAGCAGGGGCGGGTTCATTATTCCGACAATAAACCACAAAACCAGGCCTCCGAAGTAGTTGAGCTCAAGGAACCAATGACCTATACCCATACCACCGTATATGATCTGCCAGACTTTGATGGTTTTATCGAAACCACATCACGTAAAACCGTTGTGATGTATAGCACCGAACGTTGTACCTGGTGCAAAAAGGCCAAACAGTATTTTATAGCGAATGGCATTCCCCATGTCGAGAAAGACGTTAACAAGTCGGAGAAATACCGCAATGAATGGAAGCGTCTCGGAGGCACTGGAGTACCCGTTATACTTGTTGAGCGCAAAAAAATTCACGGCTTTAATCGCAAGAAGTTTGACAATATTTATTATCAGCAATAAGCATTTTGAATCCCTCTCCGTCCCAATTCATTGTTGCCAGCCGCTGCCTGTTCTGTATAGCAATCAGTATCATCACTTTCCTCGCGCTGACCAGTAAAACCGATTTGCTAATTTTTTCATTGTGGGACAAGCTCCTACACGCTTGTGCGTTTTTCACTCTGGCACTACTGCTCGATTACAGTTTTCCGCATACGCCTTACCGTATTGCCAAACCACTCGGCCTGTTTATCTATGGTCTCGCCCTTGAAGGCCTACAGCATTATTTACCAAGTCGCTATGCAAGCCTATCTGACATTGCTGCAAATCTGGCTGGCCTGTTTGTTTACGGACTGCTATGCGCTAGAATAGCGCGGCTCAACTGGTTCGCTTCTTATAAACGAAACAACTTGTAATGGTTGTATAGCAACGGTTTACCACCATGATAAATATTCCCGCCTATTTACCTGCTGATGAACTCTGGCCCATTATTTGTGAACAGGTCAGCCGTGAAGCCCAGGCAGAGCCACTGCTGGCGGATTTCTTACAAAAAACGGTGTTACAGCATGACAACCTCGCTGCAGCACTGGCAACGATCCTTACAGAAAAGCTCAAACCTTTCCCACTTGAAACTGGAAAATACTACGATCTCGTTTTGTCCAGTTTGCAAAAGCCCGACATCCTGCAAGCTCTGTCGGATGATTTACAGGCTGTATTTCAGCGAGATAGTGCCTGCACCCACTACTACCAGCCTCTGTGCTTTTTCAAAGGTTACCATGCGCTATGTGCTTACCGCGTAATGCATGATTTATGGCTTAACAAACAGGATACACTGGCACTGCTGTTTCAAAATCGCACCTCCATGGTGTTTGACGTCGATATTCACCCTGCCGCACGTATTGCCAGCGGCGTGATGCTCGACCATGCCACAGGCATTGTTATTGGTGAAACAGCAGTCGTCGGCAATAATGTATCGATCATGCAGTCATCAACGCTCGGTGGTACTGGCAAGGAATCTGGTGACCGTCACCCAAAAATTGGCGATGGTGTACTAATCAGTGTCGGCGCAAAGATTCTTGGCAATATCAATATCGGAGAAGGTGCACAGATAACTGCTGGCAGCGTAGTATTAAAACCGGTAGCACCACACACTACAGTAGCCGGTGTACCTGCCAAAACCATCGGCACCCCAAAATGCGATCAACCCGGTCTGGAAATGAATCACAAACTGTAATCTTTCTCTTCAATCGAGGTCGGTATCCCAATCATTCGGATCTACCACTTCCGAATCTGAAATTCCTGTATCTTTCAGTAGATGCTTAAATTTCACCTCGGGGTCATCCAGAGTACCGGTAATGCCGTAACTCAGACTCGATACATTATCGATTTGTTCTGCAAATACCTTGCTCGCAAGATAGACTCCAACCGCAGCGGGTAAACCCGCTGCCAGCGCGGTAATCCAGGTTGCGTTATCACCCACAGGCAAGGTCACAACAAGTGTTGCATCAATACTATTCGCCACACTGTCGACCGTACCATCCATCGTGAACTCACTGCTCGGGCTGTCCATAATCAGCGGCTCGCGAAACACAATACGCCCATGATCAAGATTCACATTCGCAGTCAGTGTATTGTAACTAATACCCTTTTGTGACATATCCGAAAAGTCCATTTGCAGGCGTTGCGCCCAGGCGGACAGATTGAAGATATTGATCAGGCGCATAAAGTCACTGGTCGGAGAGTTATTAAGGAATACGCCTGTCGTGGAATCGATTTGCAAATTGCCAAACATCGATTCAAAGGCAAGCATTGCGGGTGATCCCGCCCAGTTTATATCACCCGCCAATATAAACTCACGACATTCAATCATCGCATCAAAACCCAGCTGCTCAGCAAGCGCGAGCGTATCTGAAATAATAATTTTGCCGACAAAACGGGTTTGTAATTGCTGCCCTTTGCCTCCCCAGGACAAACGAGCCTGCTGCCCATCCTTGATACCGGTTAACGTTAGCGCAGCCATATTGGCGTGAAAATCCTTAAGTGTAAGCCCCTGTGACCCAGGCACAATTTCAAACTGCCATTCGCCAAGATCAGCTTCACCATATAGTAGTTTCTCAACCTCCACTTTCAGCGCCGGTATTTCTTCAAATACAACCCCGGCAAGCGGGTCGACTTTTTCTTTTTCGCTATCGTCTCCATTTTTATCTGCCGGTGCTTTTTCTTCATCTTCCGACTCAATAAAAATAGTTTTAAAACTCACCTCCGGAATCCTGTGATCTCCATAATAGCGGTATTCACCGACTGCAAGCGCGTTTTCAAAACCTATATTCCAATGTTCATCTTCCTCATCTGCCCCGCCTCCTTTATGTTGTTCGATTCTCAAAATAATATCCTGGAAATCCAGGTAACCAATACTTGCCACACCAATATCTGCAATAAAAACCGGTATATTGTTAAACCCTGTAGCCACCTTCTCAATATCATCATCGTTCTGTACTACAGCCTGCTGCCCCGCGAGATTCTCATAGCGTTCAACCACCTCCAGCCACTCCGACAGCGTTGCTTCTGGCAGCGACGCTTGTATCAGTAACTCTTCACTTTTACGACGGTCTGGACCTTCACTCTGATTAAGTCGCACATCACCAAAGATTGGCCCACTGGCTGAATGATTAATATAACCGCTGGTAGAATCTCCCAGAATAAAATCATAAACCTGGCGCTCCTTCCACAGAGCTACTGATAAATTCAACGGCATGTCTTGCTCAGCAGTTTTTTGTAATGGCTCCGGCAAATCCAACGACACCCCTTGCAAAGACGACTTAACACCAATTAATCCAAAAGGTTTTTCCACCGGCTGATGAGTAGTATCAGTTACCGCCTCCTCATCAAGAAAAATATCCAGCGCGATATTCATTTCTGCACTACCCTCAAGGAAATCCAGCCAGGGCTGCTTGCTCCAGCGCGCCACCTCAGCTATTTCAATCATACCTTGCAGAGTCAGGCGAATATCTTGCAAGCCGTCATTATCTTCCTGCGGCTCAAGCTTTATGACCATGTGCTGACCCCAGACCGTTGCATCGAGGTGAGGGGAAGACAAACCCTCTGCTGAAGAGTAGTGCAACTGCCCCCGTAGTTTCTCTAAACCCAGGTCGAGATCGTTAAGTCCGAGATCGTTATTATCGAAGGTGACTTTTATATCCTGATAGGCCGGCTTATCTACCTCACCAATTGGCACGCCAATATCGATTGACCCGGCAATCGTTTCGGTAATATGCCAGCTATCAAATGTCGCACCAAATGTTTCACGCAAAGGTGTTTCTCGCAAGATGCGCAAGGCATCTTCTGCGGAGCCATCCAACTGTCCGCTTACCTTTATATATTGACCCTTATTTGAAGCATCGACATGCACCTCACCCTGACCCATGTCCAGCTCATACAAGCTCGCCTGCTCCACCTCCGCATGAACCTGCGCTTCATCAACAACAATCAGCCCTGTTATATCTTCGAGTACTGGCCACTCCGGGTCGAATCGCAATATTGCATTGGAAACATTGGCGTAGTATTGAATAGATTTATTATGTGCAGTGATATTTTTTAACGCACCGCGATAGATAAAAGCCGTATCTGAAATCTCGCCACCGTGAATACTCCTTTCGAGCCATGTCAGCAAAGCCTCTGGAAGTGTATAGGGCAAATATTGGTGTCGATACATCGCTTTTGTATCAACCAAGCCAATGGCAAGATACATCTCCGGATCACGTTGTATACCGCGCGGAGGAAACTGCAGCCAGAAATCACCCTTGGCTCGCCCCTGCTCACTCTGCAAGCCCAAGTGTGTACCACCGACATAGACGTATTTGCTCTCTCTATCGATAGACCAGCGTACACGACCCTTTGCCCGATCATAGCTGAGCGTCTCGTTAAATATCTGCGGGTAGTGCATGCTAAATCCCTCTGTCGAATCAAGCTCTACAAAACCGGCGAAAGGATTCGCTTCTAAATAACCATTTACCTGCCACAGCGACGGCGCACCGCGCCAGGAAGATGCCGACACATCGCGCAAGTTGCTGCGGATCAATATAGTTTCAGGATCGATTTTCTCCGTGAGTGGCAGAGTGACAGAAAAATTATCGAGATGACCGCCAGGGGATAATATACCTAACACCTCACGCCCTTTTTCCGATGGAACAAGAGGGAAATAGTCATGCAGTGTTGTAACATCAAGCTCCGGTATACTTAATTCCAAAACCCTGTTTTCATCATCATTGCGATTCTCACGCACATTTAATTGTAGATCGGGCAATGTCAACGGTGTTTTATTTAGTGAAAGATTTATACCTCTTGTCAGTAGATAATCGCCATTTCGAGTACCACCATGCCCGGACAAAACCCCTTGTAAACTTAATAGCCAGGCTTGCTCCTGCTGCTTTGGCTGAAAATTAAAATTCTCAATATCTACATCAGCCAACCATTCATACTTTTCATCATCCCAGATTATCCACGCCTTGGCATTGATCCCCCCCTGATCAAGAAAGCTCATCGATGATAGATTGTTCGGCGCCATTTTCCTCAACAGGGGCCAGATATGTCTGAGATTTCTTTTATCCCCCATATCTATATAGACATTACCTCTGCCTCCAAGAATATCGTCGGGTGAACCATAGAACTTGGTCAACACTTCAAGCGGCTTCTCATGCTCAGAAAAATAAACAAAGCCGTTAAGCCAATGACGACTACCCTTGTTTTCTACCGCAATGTTTTCAAGATACATTTGCGTTACAGAACCTTCTGTATCAAACAGGTTGATCTGTATATCCTTTAGCTGAATATCCGCACTACCAAATAGCAAGCGTAAATAAAACTGCGGTTTAAGTTCCGTATTATTTTCTTCAACTTCCATGTCAACAGGGTCGTAGGTTAGATCGACAGTCGCTGTCTCTATTGAGAGTTGCTCAAACACTGCTGTTCGGGATTTCACACTACCCAAAATATCGATACGAATTACCGCATGCTCAATCAGCACTTTGTTATCAATCAACACTTCGCCCAATACAAGCTCGGGGCTTAAACCAGACCACTGCGCCTCAACACTCCCAATCTTGATAGGCACTTCAGTATTCACAAACAGATGTCGTTCAAGCAATTCCTTATTATCGTTAAGCAATGGCGCAAGCTCACGTCCGAGTGATACAAGTACAGCAATAGTAATTACCAATAGAACAACCAAACGCCACAACCAGCGGCTTGTGTAGATGAGCAGGCGTTCAAGAAAGAGGCGCACGGTATCTATCTCTCTATGTCAACACGATATCGTATTGATCCTGGGAATAAATATTTTCAACCTGAAAACGAATTGTTTTACCGGTTGCTTCCTCAAGGTCAGCTACCGCCGCTGAATCTTCATCAAGCAAGCGGTCAATCACAGACTGCGAGGCAAGCACCCGCAATTCTGCAGTATCATAAGTTTTTGCTTCGCGGAGGATCTCACGAAAAATCTCGTAACAAACTGTCTCTGCAGATTTCAAACTGCCACGCCCATGACAAACCGGGCACGGTTCACACATCACACGCCCAAGACTTTCACGTGTACGCTTACGTGTCATTTCCACAAGACCAAGATCGGAAACTCCCATCACACTGGTTTTGGCGTTATCTTTCTCCAGAGCTTTTTCCAGCGCGCGCAGCACCTGACGGCGATGCTCGGCATCCTGCATATCGATAAAATCAATAATGATTATGCCACCGAGGTTACGTAGACGCAGTTGACGCGCAATAGCACTCGCCGCTTCAAGGTTAGTTTTATAACTGGTTTCTTCAAGATTACGATGCCCGACAAATGCACCGGTATTCACATCAACCGTTGTCATTGCCTCGGTCTGCTCAATAATAATATAGCCGCCGGACTTAAGCTGCACCGTATCACCCAGTGCCTTTTCAATTTCATCGTTAATACTGTAGAGATCAAAAATCGGTCGTTCGCCAGAGTAGTATTCGATGAGATTTTTTGCATTGGGCTCATAGTCTTCAGTGAACTTGAGCAAGCGCTCATACTCTTTTTGTGAATCAATACGTACCTTTTCTACCTGCGGCTTTACCAAATCGCGCATGGTGCGCAAATATAAAAGTAAATCCTCATAGATAACACCGGGGGGCGGGGTAGCATTTACCTGCTGTACAAGGTCTTCCCACATTCTTGCCAGAAATTTAATATCCTTGAGTAACTCCGGTTTCTCTGCACCTTCAGCGACGGTACGTACAATAAAGCCGCAATCGTCACCCAGCTTCTCTTCCTCAATACACTCCTGAACCAGCGTGCGCAGACGCGCCCTTTCCTCCTCTTCCTCAATACGCTGTGAAATACCAATATGTCGAGTTTTCGGCATATAAACCAGGTAGCGAGAAGAGACTGACAGATGGGTAGTCAAACGCGCGCCCTTGGTACCAAGCGGATCTTTCGTCACCTGCACGACAAGTGGATCACCCTCCTTAACCATGGTCTGGATGAGCGGCGTATCACCATTTTTGTCGTCTTCTTCCTGTTTTAATGGCGCAATGTCCGAAGCGTGAATAAACGCCGCCTTATCGAGCCCGATATCCACAAACGCCGCCTGCATACCCGGCAACACACGCACAACCTTGCCGCGATAAATATTACCGACAATCCCCCGGTTCTGATTGCGCTCATGGTACACCTCCTGTAGCACCCCGTTGTCAATCAAGGCGACCCGGGTTTCCATCGGTGCTACATTAATAAGAATCTCTTCTGACATACTATCCCGCCTGACTCGGCTGTTTTTTGTTCAGTTCCAGCAGGTAATTCCAAAACGGGCAAGCAATGAAGCCGTCTCACACAGAGGCAGACCTACAATACCCGAATAACTGCCAGCTATTTTATCAACAAATACCGCACCCTTGCCTTGTATTCCATAGGCACCAGCTTTGTCAAAGGGTTCCCCACTGTCACAATATTGCTCAATCTCCAACCGCTCAATTGCACGAAAACTCACTTCACTGGTCGAAACCACAGTTTCCAGATGCTCACGTGTCATCACGGTCACTGCGGTTATTACTTTGTGGGTATTTCCCGCCATAGCTTCAAGCATCGCAATGGCATCGGCGCGATCACGCGGTTTTACAAGCAACTGCCCATGAAGATCTCCCGCCGTATCTGCGGCCAGCACCACACTGTCCGCTGCAACTAATGCCAGTCCTGCAGTGGCCTTTTCCTGCGCCATGCGACGAATATAGCTTTCCACATCGTTATCGCTATCGCGCCAGTTCTCATCAATATCCACCGGGCAAACGGTGAATGACAAACCGATTTGCTCGAGCAATGTCTTGCGGCGCGGAGAGGAGGAAGCCAGTACCAGTCGGGTAGTTTCAGAATTGGCCATCGTTAATAACTGCTACTTAAACGTCCATGAAAGCGATTGATCAATGCCACAACTACTGGCCACAAGGCACCACCAATCACTGCACTCATAAGCAGTAGCAGTTCTTCGCGACCACCACGCAATACCAGATCAATCCAGCCGTTAATCATCTGATCGAGCCCCAACAAAATAAACACGAGCATTGCCTGTTGTGCCACAGAAAACATGCGCAGGCGTTTGTGTAACACAATCACCACATAAGCAATAATTGCAAACGATAGTGCATGCTGCCCAAGGTAAACACCGGTCACTCCATCAAGTATAAGTCCGACCAGCCAGGCTAGCGTTATACCAACCACTTCCGGTTCGCGCAGCACCCAGTAAATCAACACAAGAGCAACAAAATTTGGGCGCAACCAGCGCCATTGGTCTGGCAGCGGCGACACCGCAAGCATAAATGCCAGCAACAGACTAATCAGAATCAATACCAGACGCGCCTGATTATTATTCATTGCCTGGCTCACCCGCCTCATTACCGGATTCAGTGATATCGTCAGAAAATACCAGCAGGAAATGACGACTGCGATTCAACTGTGCCAACGGGCGTGCCTTGATCGTCAAAAAAGCCTGTCCCGGGTTTGCCTCTACCGCATAAACTTTCGCTACTGGATAACCGGCAGGATAACGTCGACCAAGACCGGAACTCACGAGCATATCCCCTTCCACAATATCGGTTGTCGCGACCACATGGCGTAGATGCAGCCTATCAATAATCCCGGTGCCTTCGGCAATCGCTCTGACGTTGTTACGCAGCACCTGCACCGGTACCGCATTCTGACTATCAACGATCAACAATACACGGCTCGATATTGGACTGGTTTCTATTACCAATCCAACCAGTCCATCGGCATCAAGTACCGCCTGGCCAACAAACACACCTTCGTTGCTGCCTTTGTCGAGCACGATCTCATGGCGACGCGGATCCGGTGAAACACCGATAAGCTTGGCAATCAGCACATCTTCGTCAACGATTTCACTGGAATTCAATAATTCATTAAGGTGGGCATTTTCAGCTGTCAGCGCTGCCATCTTCTGTAACTTTTGTTTTAGCACATAGTTTTCCGAACGCAGTGCGGCATTTTCAGCAAGCAAATCTTCTCGCGAAGTAAGATTATCGTCGCCCCATTCGCCGATACGCTCAGGCAAACTGGTTACCCAGTACAACGGCGCAGAAAGGCCAGTGAATTGCTCACGCAGGGGCTTGAGAAGATCGGTTTTAGCATCAAGAATGATCAGTGCGAGAGCCAGAACGGCTAGCAGCATAATACGCGACGCAATCGAGGTACCTTTTGAAAAGAGCGGTTTAATCGCGCGACCCCCTTCCGGTGTTTCCCGTTTTTCTACACCCGTTTACCGCAAGGGGGGTAGCTACAATCTTAATTGGACAGAATATCCAGGTTGCGATTATCCATGAGCTCAAGCGCCCGACCTCCGCCGCGTGCAACACAGGTCAACGGATCTTCGGCGATTAATACCGGCAGGCCGGTTTCCTCGGCAATCAACTTGTCAATATCACGCAACAACGCACCACCACCCGTCATGACAATACCCGCCTCGGCAATATCGGAGGCAAGTTCCGGTGGAGATTGTTCGAGCGCACTTTTAACCGCCTGCACAATGCCACTAAGCGGCTCTTGCAGGGACTCGAGAATTTCATCGCTATTCAGCGTAAAGCTGCGCGGCACCCCTTCGGCAAGGTTGCGACCGCGCACATCAATCTCACGCAGTTCACCACCACCAAATGCACAACCAACTTCCTGTTTGATACGTTCAGCCGTAGCGTCACCAATTACACTGCCGTAGTTGCGACGCACATAAGCAATGATCGCTTCGTCAAAGCGGTCGCCACCGATACGCACAGAATCGGAATAGACAATACCGTTGAGAGAAATAATTGCGATCTCGGTGGTACCACCACCAATATCTACCACCATGGAGCCACTCGCTTCTTCAACTGACAAACCTGCACCAATTGCAGCTACCATCGGTTCCTCAATAATTCGCACCTCGCGAGCACCAGCACTGAGGGCAGATTCACGAATCGCACGTTTTTCCACTTCGGTGGATTTACACGGCACGGAAATCAATACACGGGGGCTTGGCTTGATCAGGGAATTCTCATGCACTTTTTTAATAAAGTGCTTGAGCATTTTTTCAGTAACCTGGAAATCGGCAATAACGCCATCCTTGAGTGGGCGGATAGCGGTGATATTCCCCGGTGTACGACCAAGCATACGCTTGGCTTCGATACCTACTGCCTCGACAATTTTCTGACCATTGTGATGCCGAATCGCCACTACGGATGGCTCATCGAGTACGATCCCCTTGTCTCTGACAAAAATCAACGTATTGGCTGTACCAAGATCAATAGATAGATCGTTGGAAAACAGTCCAAAAAAACTCTTTAACATTGGTGCTGACACCCCGATTATGTAAGAAACTGGCGATTTTTTGCCAATATTTCTTGAAATTTGCTCGAAATCCCCCGGATAAGAAACTCTAGCAATGTCAAGCATTTAGAGCAAGACTTAAATGTGGTAACTTAGCACCTGTTAACACTTGCTGCCCTGCTGAAATGACCAGCCAGACGGGGCAGATAAATTGCAAAAATCGACGACTAACAGGATTCTCCGGATCATTACGAGCATTCATCATGAGCATTGACCGCAGCGAGGTTGAGAAAATCGCCCATTTGGCCCGCCTCAACATCACCGAAGAGACACTTGCCGCCACTACCCGCAGCCTCGGGGAGGTACTGGCACTTGTGGACGAACTACAAGCGGTGGATACCAGTGGTATCAGCCCTCTCGCCCACCCTCTGGATACTACCCAGCGTCTGCGCGCTGACGAGGTAACCGAACCCAATCGTCGCGAGCAATTGCAGGAAAATGCCCCCGCTGCTGAAGACGGATTGTTCCTGGTACCCAAAGTAATCGATTAACGTCATTCACCGACGCTTTACACTCTTTGACAAGATTACCAATATGCATAAGCAAACTCTGACCGATATTGTCGCTGGCCTGCGTAGCAAGGCGTTTTCCAGTGAGGAAATTACTCGCCACTATCTCGATCGCATCGCAAAGCTCGATGACACTTATAACAGTTTTATCACCGTCACTGCTGAACAGGCACTGAACCAGGCGCGCATGGCAGACGAACAACTGGCCAACGGTGAACAAGCACCGCTGTGCGGTGTACCGATAGCCCATAAAGATATCTTTTGCACCACTGGAGTGAGAACCTCCTGTGCCTCGCGCATGCTGGATAACTTCATTGCACCCTACGATGCCACCGTAGTAGAAAATTTTAACGCCGCCGGTACAGTCATGCTCGGTAAAACCAATATGGACGAGTTCGCCATGGGGTCGAGCAATGAAACGTCCTGGTATGGCCCGGTAAAAAATCCGTGGAACACCGGCTGTGTACCTGGTGGCTCTTCCGGCGGTAGCGCCGCTGCTGTCGCTGCACGTCTTGCCCCCGGTGCGACAGCGACCGATACCGGAGGCTCAATTCGCCAGCCCGCTTCACTGTGCGGTCTCACCGGACTCAAACCGACCTATGGTCGCGTATCGCGCTTTGGCATGATCGCGTTTGCCTCCAGCCTTGATCAGGGTGGCACGCTCACACAGACCGCTGAAGACTCAGCACTCATGCTGCAAGTGATGGCAGGATTTGACCCCAAAGATTCCACTTGTGTCGACAAGGCGGTACCGGATTATTGCGCCACACTGAACGATTCACTTGAAGGGCTTACCATCGGCATACCCAGGGAATATTTTAGTGAAGGCTTAAACCCCGACGCGGAAACCGCGGTACGCAATGCACTCGCGGAACTGGAAAAGCTTGGCGCAACCCTGAAAGAAATCACCCTGCCTCACACCGGCCTCGCCGTTCCCGCCTATTATGTGATCGCCCCAGCGGAATGCTCGGCAAACCTGTCACGTTTTGACGGCGTGCGTTTTGGCCATCGCTGTGAGGAACCAAAAGACCTTGAAGATATGTACAAGCGCTCTCGCGCCGAAGGTTTTGGCGACGAGGTTAAGCGGCGTATTCTGGTTGGCACCTATTGCCTGTCTGCCGGTTTTTACGATGCTTACTATCGCAAAGCGCAGCAGGTACGCCAGTTAATCAAACAGGACTTTGTTGAAGCGTTCAGCGAAGTCGATGTCATTATGGGCCCAACCACCACCGCACCGGCATTTGAATTCGGTGCCAAGGGCGATGATCCGGTAGCCATGTATCTTGAAGATATTTATACGATTTCCACCAACCTCGCCGGACTACCAGGCTTGTCTGCACCTTGTGGTTTTGTCGACAACAAACCGGTCGGGCTACAAATGATTGGCAATTATTTTGCCGAAGCAAAGCTGCTCAATATAGCGCATCGTTTTCAACAGGCGACAGACTGGCACCAACAACTACCCGCTGTAGTTGCTAACGGTACGGAGGGCTAGACGATGAAATGGGAAACGGTAATCGGCCTCGAAGTACACGTACAACTGGCCACACAATCAAAAATTTTCTCCGGAGCGTCCACCGCATTCGGTGCAGAACCCAACACCCAGGCCTGTGCAATTGATCTTGGCTTGCCTGGTGTGCTACCTGTACTTAATGAAGAAGCGCTGCGCTATGCGATTATGTTTGGCCTCGCAATTAACGCCGATATCAACAAACGCTCCGTGTTTGATCGCAAAAACTACTTCTACCCCGACCTACCCAAGGGCTATCAGACCACACAGATGGACCACCCGATTGTTGGTGCCGGCGAAGTGGAAATTCAACTGGCTGACGGCAATAAAAGAACCGTGCGTATTCACCATGCCCATCTCGAGGAAGATGCCGGTAAATCCCTGCACGAAGACTTTCACAATATGTCAGGTATTGATCTGAACCGTGCCGGCACACCATTAATCGAGATTGTGTCTGAGCCGGACATGCGCAATGCCGAGGAAGCTGTTGCGTATGCAAGAAAGCTACATTCGATTGTGACTTCACTCGGCATTTGCGACGGCGAAATGTCTCAGGGTTCAATGCGCTTTGATGTGAATATTTCTGTGCGCCCGCAAGGTGAGCGTGAATTCGGTACCCGTACCGAAACCAAAAACCTCAATTCGTTTAAATTTATGGAAGAAGCCATTGAGAAAGAAGTGGCACGGCAAATTGAAGTGATCGAAGCCTGTGGTGCTGACACCATGGAAAAAATCCAAAAAGCGATCACCCAGGAAACCCGCCTCTATAACGGCGAGACCGGCGAAGCAAAATCGATGCGCAGCAAGGAAGAAGCCAATGACTACCGCTACTTCCCATGCCCGGATTTGCTACCGGTAGAAATTGATGACGCTTATATCGATGTACTGCGGGATAAACTGCCGGAACTGCCGGATGCCCGCGAGGCACGCTTCATTGAGCAATATCAACTCTCCGCCTACGATGCTTCCATCCTCGCGGATGAAGCAGATATGGCAAGCTTCTTTGAAGCAGTTTGTAGCAGCAGCGGAGATGCCAAGCTTTCAGCAAACTGGTGTATGGGCGAACTCAGTGCGCGACTCAATGCCGAGGAGATATCGATTCGGGATATTGCACTTAGCGCTGAACAACTCGGCACTCTGATTGCACGCATTACAGATGGCACCATTTCCAGCAAAATGGCGAAGGATATCTTCGATACCCTGTGGAAATCACCGGACAAAACGGTTGATGCGATTATTGAGGACCAGGGCGGCGGAGTGATCGCCGACAGCTCGGAACTCGAAGGCATGATTGACGAGGTTATTGCCAACTCTGACAAGCAGGTGGAAAACTACCGCAAGGCAACCGAGGACAAACGTCCGAAAATGCTTGGCTACTTTGTCGGTCAGGTGATGAAACTGTCTCAAGGAAAAGCCGAACCGAAGCAGGTGAATGAGATCCTGCTGAAAAAACTTAATGATTTACTGTAGAGGTTTACGATGGCATTAAAAAAAGACAAACAGAAGGTTCTCAACGAAACCATTGACGATGAGCGTCTGCGTGAGTTTTTTATGCTCGAAGCACCGGATGGTATAGATAATGACTACCATGTGCTTGAGCGCGCCTACCGCGGTTTGCAGGCACCGGATTTTGAACGTTTTCTCGCGGTGTTTAGTGAACGTGGCGGCAACATCAATGCAGCTGGGCCAAATGGATCATTACTGGATGTGATTGCGAAGCACGCTAACGGCGCGCCTTACGCCGCAGCAATTAAGAAATTCTGTTAAGTTGCTGGGCTCCCGATTCAGGAGCCCACTGACAAAATACGCAACAAATGAAGATAGGAATATAAAGAAAAACGCTTAAGGAATCACAATCGGTGAACTTTGCACCAGTGAAGTTACCGCACTCTTCTGGCCGTTAACCATTTCGACGAGATACACAAAGCCGCCTTTCTGGATCACAATATCGTCATCAAGGTCGTCGTGCGCATCAACTGTGCCGCGCACATCAAAACCACTCCAGGTACCGAGCCACTTACCTGTCACCTTCTGCGCTGCCTCCAACTCGACTACCTGCACCGAGTCAGTATTGATATTTTCCTGAACCAGATCCACATCACCATCGGCATCAATGTCGGCAATGGAACGAGTGGTTACACCACCCCAGGTACCGATCCAGCGGCCGGTGACTTTTTGCGCATTTTCAATTTGCACGAGCATCTGTGAACCGGTGTCGCTGTTTTGTAGAAAGATATCCGCATCACCGTCGTTATCCGCATCGCCAGCCCCGATAACCGTATTATCAGCCCAGCGACCAATCCAGCGCGCCACCTGCTTGTTGCCGCCCTCCATAACAAGCACCGCAACATCAGCAGTCGTCGGGTTTTGCATCACAATATCGTCATCGCCATCACCATCAAGATCGGCGATTGCCGCAAGATTGTAAGCCGGCCAGGCACCGAGCCAGACCGCACCGTTTTTCAAACCGTTATCCATACGCCACACAATCAGGTTACCGCCGTCGCGCAAAAACAGTAAATCCTCATCGTTGTCGTTATCAAAGTCACCTGCAGCAGCCAGAGAGTCGGAAACTGCACCGTAGTACTGCCCGCTGAAATTATTGCCTGAGAGTTCATCGTAGTATTTGAGCAACAGATCACCGGTATCTTCGTTCTGATAGACAAGATCATCATCGCCATCACCATCCACATCAGGCATCAGCATGACATCCCAACCACTGGCAGTCATACCACTCACCCAGGTGTCTTTTGCACCATTGTCGAGCAACAGTGCCGAGAAACTGCCGTTATCACCAACCAGTAAATCCTGATCACCATCGCCGTCAAAGTCATAACCGGCCCAAACCACAGATGCGGGTAGTAGCAATCCGGCGATCAGGGAAACCATAAAACGAATAGAAGCTATACGAATAAAGGGAGTTTTGTTTATCAGCATCGTTCTCCAACCTCTGTTTATCATTCTGACACACAAATATAGCTATATTTTGCGTCAAAAACCACACATGAGGCCGCGCTTTGGGTAAAATGTGCCCCGTTTTCCAAGCCAGACTTTTCCGGAAAAATCATGCAAATACACGATGCTGACCCGGCCCAGCTACAGCAGTGGCTGGAGCAACTGCAAAACGACTACGAGAGCCTGAAACAGCGCAATCTCGGGCTGGATCTAACCCGCGGTAAACCCTCGGCAGAGCAGCTATCCCTGGCTAATGGTCTCGATGCGATTCTCGACGGCAACTTCTCCGAAGGCAGTATTGATCTGCGCAATTACGGTGGTCTTTACGGTATTCCCTCGGCACGCAGACTCGGCGCGGAGATTCTCGGCCTCAGCGAAGAGCAGGTACTCGTAGGTGGCAACAGCAGCTTGCAGCTT
Source organism: Pseudomonadales bacterium (assembly GCA_028280345.1). Classification (GTDB taxonomy): domain Bacteria; phylum Pseudomonadota; class Gammaproteobacteria; order Pseudomonadales; family UBA7239; genus JANQLY01. Next base: position 211,784 of record JANQLY010000014.1, read on the forward strand.
ATGTACCAGTGCGTGATGTTTGCCTGGTTGTTTGGCCCGCACACTGATGAACCCTGGCAAGGCCAACAGGCCAAATTCATCTGTCCAGTGCCCGGCTATGACCGACACTTCTCGATCTGCGAAGAACTCGGTATCGAGATGATTACCGTACCGATGCTCAATGACGGGCCCGATATGAACGCAGTGGAAGACCTGGTCAGAAACGATACCTCGATTAAAGGTATCTGGTGTGTGCCAAAATATTCCAACCCCACCGGCGCCACTTATAGTCAGGATGTGGTGGAGCGTCTTGCCCAGCTCGGCACGATTGCGAGCGCTGGCTTTCGTGTGTTTTGGGACAACGCTTATGCCGTGCACGACCTGACCGGCAAACCTCCACATTTAAGTAATATTATGGAGCTTGCCGAAGAACACGGCTGCGCTGATAACATCTATCTGTTTGCTTCAACCTCAAAGATCACCTTTGCGGGCAGCGGCATTTCCTGGGTGGGTATGTCCGGGGATAACCTCGCTACTTTTGTAAAGCACCTGGGCATGTCTACGATCGGCAATGACAAGCTTAACCAGGCACGCCACAGTGCTTTTCTGCCTGATCTCAACGCAGTTAAAGCCCATATGCAAAAGCACGCGCAGAGTATCAAACCCAAATTTGATTGCGTGCTCAACACGCTCAAGACCCAACTGTCAGAAGAATTTGGCAGCTGGACAACCCCTCAGGGTGGTTACTTTATTTCATTTGATACTCAGCCGGGATTGGCGAGCCGTGTGATTGAACTGGCCAACGATGCAGGTATTAAACTGACCCCGGCGGGCTCAACATTCCCGTATAAAAAAGACCCAGATGATAAAAATATTCGCATTGCGCCAACGGTACCCACTTTGGATGAAGTACAACAGGCGATTAACGGCTTTGCACTGTGTGTCAAACTTGCCACGCTTGAACAGCGAATTAAATAAAAACCATAATTTGCATCAATAAAAAGGGCCGCAATAGTTTAACTATTGCGGCCCTGTCCCTGCCTGGCTAGCTCCAATTCACACCTCTAAATAAACAGCCATTTAATCAAACAATTTCACCGCTGCGTTATTAATACCGAGCCATTTCGCACCACCTACCTTGGTACCATTCTCAAGCTCAATCAGCGCCACATTACCAAACCCATCCTGCAGCACTACATCCACATCACCATCAGCACCGTCATCAATTACCCCCTGTATGGTATAGGAGAAATTACCCAACCAACGCCCGGTGACTTTGGTGGCATTCTCAATTTCTACAACCTGCACGTCACCGGATAAGCTGTTCTGCTGAATCAGATCCACATCACCATCGCCATCAATATCACCGATAGCATCTACCTCTGTGCCACTCCAGACACCCAGCCAGCGTCCGGTAACCTTGTTGCCATCCTGCATTTCAATCACCATGACATCACCC
>JANQLY010000017.1 GCA_028280345.1 Pseudomonadales bacterium
AAAAAAAACAGGTTGTGGTATTGTCAGGTTTTTCATAACTGCTTTGCATCAAGATTGGTGTCATTTATTGCAAACTTGAGCTTCCTGCAAGCAACTTCAGGTATTTACATTATAGGAAAATACCCGGGCCATCTATCGGGTTGTCTGTTTTGTTTGATGTAGATTAATTTTTTTATGAAGTTTTAAGAAATAAGCTTAGTGTATTTTTATATACATAGATTTGGTTAAAGATTGATTGAAGTCAACGCATTACTTATTGCTGGTCGTTATCGTCAAGAACATATGCACCATCGAAAGGAGATGAAAATGATAGATGTTAGCGAAGTGATGACACCTGAGCCTTATACCCTTACGGAAGATGATTCGCTTAAAAAGGCGCGCGATTTAATGCTGAAAAAACATATTCGTCATGTGCCGATAGTGGATGCTAATGGAGTGGTTGTCGGTGTGGTAAGCCATCGTGATGTTTTGGCAGCCAGCCAGTCAATTTTGCTTGATCAGGATCAATGTGACCGTGACGAATACGACCATCAGGTGACGCTATCAAGCATTATGACGAAAGCGGTCAGGGTGGTAGATGTTCGTGATAGCCTGTTGTCAGCAGCGATTTACCTGAAAAAACAAAATCATGATTGTCTGCCGGTAGTTGATGGGGCTGATCGGCGTATTGTCGGGATTCTCAGCAGTAGTGACTTGCTAGATTTGGCAATTCAATCCCTGGAATCCTCGGAGCAGCACAACGAAGGTTTTGAAGAAATGTATTTTTCTGATGATGAAGGCGCGCCTGACCTTGTATCAGTTTAAAAAATGTTTTGATAAAAACTGGTTCTTGTGGGGTAGCGATTATGTATAAATACGCCAAAGATATTATGACTGGTGATGTGTTCAGTGTCAGGCCGACAATGTCAGTTGTTGATATGGATGCAGAGCTGCTTAAAAGAGGTATTGGTGGTGCACCGGTGGTAGAGGATGGGAAATTGCTCGGTGTGGTTTCCCGTTCAGATATTGCCCGAAAATTGTCAGGTGATATTTCAAAAGATGCGGATTATATGTGGGGATCTGAGGGTTCTCTAATGTCTGTGTTGGTGGGTACCAACAAAAGTATCAAGCCAGCTGCGGAGAGCCTGCGCGAGCTCTGTGTGCGGGATATCATGACAGATAACAGTGTTTGTGTGGCTCCTGATGATCGAGTAGATGCAGTGGCAAAGCTTATGGTGAGCAAGAGAATTCACCGGGTGTTGGTGGCGGAGGAGGATAAGCTTGTCGGTATTATTTCATCTCTTGATATGGTTCGTATTGTCTATGAAACCTGAAGTTTTGTGAGTAGGTATTAGCATTAAAAGGGGGAGCGTTGCTCCCCCTTTTAATGTATCTTTTTGATTGGTTAAGACGTTTTATCTATCAAGATGCCTTGAGTATCGCGTCTAGATCCTGCTGTGCATCTCCGGTGGTTTTTAAGGCAAACTTATCGACCAGCGTGTTGACAAGGTTTGGTGTCAGGTAGGCGGGCAGAGTAGGGCCAAGGTGAATGTTAGTGATGCCGAGAGATAGTAGTGTTAATAGAACGGCGGCAGCTTTTTGTTCAAACCAGGAAATGATCAGAGTTAAAGGCAAGTCGTTAACACTGCAATCAAATGCATCAGCAAGAGCTACGGCAATCTGGATTGCAGAGTAGCTATCGTTGCACTGACCAATATCGAGTAAGCGGGGAATGCCGCCGATATCACCGAAGCTTTGATTATTAAAACGATATTTGCCGCAACCGAGGGTCAGGATCACCGTGTCATCGGGCGTGTTTTCGGCGAAGTCGGTATAGTAGTTGCGACCGGGCTTGGCCCCATCACAGCCACCAATCAAAAAGAAGTGTTTGATTGAGCCACTTTTTACACCATCAATAACCTTATCGGCTACGCTCATTACAGTATTGCGTGCAAACCCAACTGTCACTGCACGTTCAATCTGGTCAGCAGAGAAGCCGTCTTCGTTAAGTGCACATTCAATGACGGGGGAGAATTTATGATTTTCAATATGGGGAATGCCTTCCCAACCCACCGGACCGCAAGTAAAAATACGGTGGCTATAGCCATTGAGGTCAGGGTCAATCAGGCAATTTGATGTCATCACAATAGCACCGGGAAAATCGGCGAATTCCTGCTGTTGGTTCTGCCAGGCCGTGCCATAGTTTCCGACCAGATGAGGGTATTGCTTGAGTTTCGGATAGGCGTGTGCTGGCAGTAGCTCACCATGGGTATAGACATGGATACCCTTATCTTTGGTTTGTTCAAGAATGGCAGTGAGGTCGCGAATATCATGGCCGCTAACCAGAATAGCTTTGCCCTTGATCGGAGTTGTGCGCACCTCTGTAGGTTCAGGGTGGCCAAAGGTTTCGGTATGCCCGGTATCGAGTAAGGCCATCACTTTGAGATTGAGTTCGCCAATGCCCATAGCGACTTCAAGCATTTTTTCAGCATCGGTCGGCTTGCCGGCAATAAAATTCAGATATTTATGAAAGGTGCCGAATACATCTTCACTCTCCTGGCCAAGCACCATGGCGTGTTCGCAGTAGGCGCCGGTACCTTTCAGGCCGTATAGTAATAACAAGCGCAGACCGCGTATATCTTCATTAACATCACTGTATTCAATACTGGCTTCATCCGCCTGGGTGAGCAAGTCCTCAAGATTTGAAGCAGGTTCAAATAGTGCTGGTCCACTGATTTTCTCAGGTACGGCGTTGTTTTTCTTGCAGGCATCAAGATAAAGATCGCGGGCTTTGTTACGCATTGCCGCTGCTTCCTTGATCAGGCTGACAAATCGATTTGCATCAAAGTTTACGTTGGTTAGCGTAGTGAAAAAGGCTGGGGCGATGAACCTGTCAACCTCGTTATCAATAGCACCGTATTGTCTTGCGCGGTGTGCATATTGGCTGATGCCCTCAAGACAATAAATCAAAATATCCTGAAGCTCTGCGGTATCGGATTGTTTGCCGCACATGCCGCGTTTTAATTGGCAGCCGTTTAGACTTTCGTTTCGGACGGTTTGCTCGCACTGAATGCAATACATAGACAAGACTCCTGACACTGGTTTGAGAGTTAAACATATATTAAAAATACATCTTTGTCAGAAGCTATAACCCTTAACCGGGATAAACTTGATCTGGATTAAGAGTTGTTGTTCAAAGTGCAATATTTAATGCCAGATTTTTTAATCTGGGCTTTTTGATAAGGTCGGAAAGATTGTATTGCTCCAGTTCGGCAAAAAATGCCCGCTGTGCTTGTGCGAGTATCGCAGGTAGACCACAGGCAGGTAGTACTTTGCAGTCGAGAGCCTTACAGTCGATTAATGCATCCCGCCCTTCCAATTCAGCGATTAGCGTACCGATGTTGATGTTCTCCGGCGAGCGCTTCAGCTGCATGCCGCCACCGTGGCCACGCCAGGTTTGTAGGTAGCCAGAAGTGGCTAATTGATGAACAATCTTTCTTAGATGGTCGTGGGAAATACTATAGTAATCAGCCAGTTCAGCAAGTGTCACCAGCCGATCAGGGTAAAGTGCTACATAAAATAATACGCGAATGGCGTAATCGGTAAAGCGGCTTAAATGCATGGGCTCCTGTTAAAATTCCGGTCTATTAGCCGAAGCATAGCATAGCTCCAGCTAATAGACCGGCGGGGGGGCAGGTACACCTAGCTTTCAGGATCAAAGGTGATTTGCATGGCCTTGATACCGTTAACGAAATAGTCGCGAACAAACTCTACAGGTTCTGCGAATTTGGGGTTTCGCAAGCGGGGTATAATTTCTTCAAACATCACTTTGAGTTCGAGGCGGGCAAGATGGGCGCCGATACAGTAGTGCTCGCCGATGCCAAACGCGCGGTGTTGGTTGGCGAGATCCGGCATGTTTTTATAGCGCTCCACATCAAACTTTTCCGGGTTCTCAAAAATTGCCGGATCGTGATTCATGGCATGCCAGTTAAGTACCATCTTATCGCCGGCTTTGAGTTGCTGACCTTCGAGTTCCACGTCTTCCATCACGGTACGGCGCATTTGTACAAAGGCAGGATTAAAACGCAGCATTTCCTCAATGGCATAGGGAATCATTTCCGGGTTGTCGACAAGTTTCTGCAGCTGGTCCGGATTTTCGATCAACAGGCGCATGCCGTGGGCAGTGACAGAGCGGGTGCTTTCATTACCCGCAGCAATTAGCATAAGGAAGAATAACTGGAATTCTTCCGGAGTGAGTTTTTCATCATCTACTTCGCCATCCAGTAGAGCGCCGACAATATCGCTGAGTGGTTCGGTTTTATGCTTTTCAGCCAGTTTTGCGGCGTACTCATAGACCTTAATGGCAACTTCCTGTGCAGCGTTGTGACCTTCAGTTCCACTCATGTCTTCGTCTTCGGTAAAAAACATGACATTGGTCCATTCAAAGAACTGCTGCTTGTGTTCCATGGGAATGCCGCAAAGCTGCAGTATGGCAATTAAAGGCAATTCTGCTGCAACTTCGGTGACAAACTCACATTGACCCTTGCTGGCAACCTTGTCGACTACTTCTTTGGCTACCTTGCGAAAGGTTTCCTCATAGGATTCTACCGCTTTGGGGGTAAACGCATTGCGCGCAATGCGACGGTATTTGATGTGATCCGGCGGATCCATATTAACCATCATCAGGCGTTGCATTGCCATATCTTCTTCTGGCATTTCCTTGGGGACGGCGGTTTTGGCCTGACTGGAATATGTTAGTGGTGTTTTACATATCTGGTCGCCGAGATCGCGCTGCATCACAGCCCAGTAGGGAACATTTTCAATCGGGTCTTCAACATGGGCCAGCGCACCCGCCTGATCTCTGACTTCGTTGAATATTGCGTGATGTTTGCCGTCGGTAAAGATATCCGGGTCGAGCATATTTCTGAATGGGCATTCTGACATAAGTCACTCCTTCTCGTTCGCGATCTGTAAATAAACTACCGCTCGCAACGTCATTACACCATCGGATAATGCGATTAAGCGAAAACGATTAAGATAAAATACTGACAGGTCCCGGCATGAATACAAGACGCGCCTGATAACAAGTCGTTATATTGCCTGGAAATAAATCTATTTATTGATATAGATTAATAAAGTGTTGTGGGCTCTGCGGTGAAAATCTCATAAACAGAAAAACGATAGCGTGATTCAATGAGAGAGCAGATACCGGCCTGGTATTTTGATGGTGAGCATCTTGCCGCACTGGCACGCCAGCACGCCGAAACATTTCAGCAAGCCATGCCGTACGAGCATGTGGTGATTGACGATTTTTTGCCAGCGGAGATTGCACAGCGTCTGGTTGATGAGTTTCCCGATCCGCAAGATATCGAATGGGATCGCGGTGACCAGGGGGATATGCGTGAAAATATTCGTAATCGTTATAAACTTGGTCATTCCAATGAGGAGGCATTTGGGCCCTTTACGCGCCATCTGATTTTACAGTTTTATTCTGCGACTTTTCTCGATTTTCTCGGGCAGCTTAGCGGCATAGCAGACTTTGTGATCGATCCACATTATCGCGGTGGTGGTTTGCACTCGACAGGCTGTGGTGGAAAGCTCATGGTACATGCAGATAAATCGCGCCACCCAAATAAAAAAATTGATCAGGTACTCAATTTGATCTACTTTTTGAACCCGGATTGGCAAGAGGATTATGGTGGGCATCTGGAAATCTGGGATGAAGCATTCGAGCACTGCGCCGAGCGTATTTTGCCGGCATTAAACCGTGCGGTGTTTTTCAAATCGGGAACGAATACCTATCATGGTCATCCACAACCACTCACATGTCCGCCAGATCGTCGCCGCAACTCTATAGCAATTTACTACTATATGATTGATCGGCCGCGTTCTGAACATTTTTCCGGATATAAGGGTTTTGTTGATTGGGTGCCGACAACTGTTGAGGAGCGAGCGTTGCCGTTGGAAGAAACACGCCCACAATTGTTCCGCTTTAACAAGAAGTAGAAAACAGTCGTTGAATAATTAAAAACAGATTTTCTAATTGACAATCAGTGCTTCGCAATCCAGACACTGTTGCAAATGACGCATGCGTGATGTGTTTGCTTTATCGATCATTTCCGGACCATAGAGCATGCCGGTATAAGCTTTCAGTTCTCCCATTAATTTGGCTAGCGAGGGCAGGTCGCTGTCGGCAAAACGCTCGGAGGCGCAAATGGTCATCATGCGTCGTGGGCCTTTGGTATTGCACGTAGCGTGTTTAAGACGATAGTCGAATACAATCAAATCACCGGGCTTTGTCGGCACCGCGGTAGCGGGAATATCTGCAGCGCTGAGCCCGTAATTTTTTTCCGGAGTATAAACGTTTTTTTCTAGAGTGCGCGCAAAACTGTCGTCCCAGTGATGAGAGCCGGGAATTACGCGCAGACAACCGGAGTCGGTATCGACCGGGTCGAGATAGAACAACATCTTCAGATGTTGGTAATTAAAGTCGATGTTATATAGATCAGTATGCCAATAGGTGTCACTGGAAAAAATATTGCCTTCACTGGTACGATAAAGGTAGTCGTTACCGAGCAGGCTTGAAAAGATGCCGTCCACCACCGGGTGGTCGACGAGGTTCACAAGTTCAGAGTCGTTTTCAATAAATTGCATCAGTACTTTTCTGATTTTGTTGTAATGCGCTTCGTGAACCCAGTCAATCACCTGCTCGCTACGGTGTGCGAATAAATTGTCAAAGCGCTGGCTGATCCAGTCGATCTCTGTAGCGAAAATATTTTCGAGTTTGATAAAACCAAAGGTCTGGAAGTAATCTATTTGTTGTGTACTAAGTTGCATAGTTTCATGGTTGCCGATAACTAGCGATAGTCGGGATCAGAACTGGCTTCGGCAATCTCGTAGTCCCGGTCGCCGAAAATAAACGAAACAGAGCGACGCGTGTTGCCGCTAAACTGCACTGCATGCCACAGTCTCGGGTCGAAGATAATCACATCACCAGGTTCTGTGGGAATTTGTTGGCAGGGGATATCTTTCATGTCCAGATCAAGCGTGTCGCCTGGGGTGCGTATATTTTTTTTAAGTTTTTTGTGGAAAACGTCGGTATGGTGGTGGCTGCCTGGAATAACCCGAAATGCGTCCTCGCCAATTTTGCCGGCTTCGAAATAAAAAATAATTTTTACGCTAGCGCTGTTATAGGAAAGTCCGATCAGATCGGTATGCCAGCGAGTGCCGCAAGCAAAGATGTTTGCGTCACTGCCGACGAGTTTATAGTCTGAACCAAGCAGTGTACTGACAATCGCGCCGAGTCGCGGGTCATGCGAAAGGGCATCAATTTCAGAGCTTTTCTCGACAATATGCGGCATGATTTGTCGCGGCAGGTTGGCATGGGTTTCGTGTTGCCAGTGAACGATACTGTCCTGGTAAGTTTTAAAGGTTTCGTCAAAGGCTGTGGACAGAGCGGAGATATCCTCACGCAACAGGCCGGAGAGTTTCAGGTAACCAAATAATTTGAAAAAGGCCTGTTGTTCGTTGCTGAGTCCGGAGTTTTCTGTTTCGAATGCCGGCTCGAATAATGGGATGGTGGCGCTTCTCTGTGTTTGCATGTTTATTGTTATCTTTTGTTATACCGTAATATTTTCAATGAGTGACCGTCGTTTATTAGCTTTTGCAATCGGGCTGCGTTGCCGAATACTGTTGAGTAATAAATCAAACTGACGCTGGCTTTCCGGGCCTGCACTAAACAGTGGGTCCTGTTGCAGAGCCATGCAGCTTGCGATATTCCACCAGTCGCCTGCTTCGAGGCGGGCAAGGGTGGGGAAAATATAGCGGTTTTCTATGTCAATATGATGCTTTTGCATGGCGATATAGCGATTGAACAGTGTCTCATCACTCTCCGTTAGTGGAATCTGCCGGGTTATCCAGTCGAGGATGGTGCGTATCCGGGGGGTTTCCTGTTCCAACAGTTTATGCTGCTGTCGCAATTGTTGAATGATATGGTGTGGACCGAGATTGTTCGCTTCACAAAAGTTAAACGCGGCCTCTTCCAGTGGGTGGTGGTAATGTTCCGGATAAGCCTGGATATAGTCCACAGCCTGGCACATCAGGCTAATGGTACCGGGGCTGTGCTCGGGGTCGTTCTCACTGCGCCAGCTATAGAATGTGTCACACAAAATATCTATAACAAGGCGCAAATTAATATGATCGGTTTGCAGCTGTTTGAACAGTGTGCGGGTTTTGACCTTGCCGTCTTGTGATACACATTCCATCATGGGGCACTCCATGGTTATGGTTTCTCTTCTGATAGATATTGTAGATTTCTACACGGCAGGGGCAGTTGATAGAAGTCAATATCTCTTCAGCAAATACCATTGCCCGAATAATTACCGAAGAGGGCTTTAACCTGGGAAGTTAGTGGGTCTTTATCTGGTGCAAGCCATTTCTGGCTTTATTGATTTAGGTCATGGCAGCACAGGGGGAAATGCATATGCTGTGAACAATGAGCTATCCGTTCAAACGTGTACACGAAGAGAAGTCATCAGCTATTTTGGCTGGTAGTAATTGTGCGAAGGCCGCGGTAGATATCGAGCTACTGGAGAAATACGATGTCAGTGCGCCGCGTTATACCTCATACCCGACCGCAGTACAGTTCAGCGAAGATTATACTGATAATGACTATCTCGCCATGATCGCAGGGCGCATGGAAACCATCGCGCCGCTGTCGTTGTATGTCCATGTGCCGTTTTGTCACGCGCCGTGTTATTACTGCGGTTGTAATAAAATTGTCACAAAAAACCGCAAGCTGGTGCGTCAATACCTTGATCATCTGCGTAAGGAAATGGCCCTGATGCGCCTGCAGCTCAATGTCTATAAACGGCCGATTACCCAGATGCACTGGGGTGGCGGTACACCGACTTTTCTCGATGATGCGGAGCTGACGGAGCTTATGCATCATATTGCCAGTTATTTTCACCTCGTCAATGATGATAGCCGGGATTACTCCATTGAGCTTGATCCGCGCACCATGAATGAGGAGCGCATTGAGCTACTGAGAGGGCTTGGTTTTAATCGGGTCAGTCTTGGGGTGCAGGATTTTGATGAAGCGGTTCAGAACAGTATTAACCGCGTGCAGCCGCTTGCCATGATTCAGGAACAGGTTAACTATATCCGCGCTCGCGCATTTCACTCCCTGAATTTTGATCTGATCTATGGCCTGCCAAATCAGTCATTGACGTCTATCGAGGAAACCCTCGACAAGGTGATTTTTCTCTCGCCGGATCGAATTAGCTATTACAACTATGCTCACTTGCCGCACCGTTTTCCGGCCCAGATGGCAATTGATGCGGAGGCCTTGCCGACACCCCATGAAAAGCTCGAAATGGTGTCGTTGATCGTTTCACGCCTTACAGAGGCGGGTTATTTGCATCTGGGCATGGATCACTTTGTTAAGCCCGACGACAGCCTTGCTGTGGCGATGGAAGAGGGTAATCTGTGTCGCAATTTCCAGGGGTATTCCACAGCGAAGGCCGAGGAGATTGTCGGCATTGGTGCATCGTCGATTACGAGCCTTACCGATGTCTATGTGCAAAATGCCCGCAAGCTCAAGGATTATTACGCGGCGCTGGATGCGAACTGCTTGCCGGTAGAAAAAGGCCTCAATCTGACCCAGGAAGATCACCTGCGCAGTGAGGTGATTCAGAAACTGATTTGCTACCGCTACCTCGATAAACCGGATATTGAGGCGCGTTTTGCCATTGATTTTGACACGCATTTTGCCAGTAGTCTGGCAGGGTTAGAGCCACTGGCAGAGGATGGCCTTGTCGAACTATACAGCGACTCCCTTCGGGTAACCGATAAGGGTAGCCTGTTTTTGCGTAATATCTGCATGCTGTTTGATGAATATCTTGAGAGTCAGACAGCAAATGAGCAGCGTATTTTCTCAAGAGTGATATAATGGTCGTTTCTGTATGAGAGCATCTGGTCTGAGAATAATGAACAACATGAGTGAGCCGGGTAGTGGACAGGGGGGAACCCACAGCGGTGAGCGCGTCTGTCCCTCAAATCCCAATGTGAGCTGCGGTGATTGTCGCCTCGGTGATTTATGTTTGCCAATAACACTGGATGCCGGTGAAATTAACCAGCTTGATGAAATTGTCAAACGGGGTCGCCCGCTAAAGCGCGGCGATGCTTTGTATCGTCAGGGTGAAAAGTTTACCTCTGTTTTTGCCGTGCGTTCGGGTAGTGTGAAATCGTTTCAGACGGCGCTTGATGGTGAAGAGCGTGTGACCGGGCTTTATCTGCCAGGTGAAATTCTCGGCATGGGTGGTATCAGTAGTATGCAGTATGACAATACCGCAGTGGCACTGGAAACTGCTTCTGTTTGCGAGATTCCATTTCATCTGCTGGAAGAACTCAGTGTGAAAATTCCTTCGCTGCAAGGGCGTTTCTTTCGCCTGATGAGCCAGGAAATTACCAAGGATCAAAAAATGCTGACCATGGTCAGCACCAATACAGCGGAAGAGCGTGTCTCTGCATTGCTGTTAAGCATTTCAGCACGCAATCATCACCGCAAACTATCACAGACCTGCTTTATTCTACCGATGACCCGTGCTGAAATCGGCAGCTACCTCGGCCTGACACTGGAAACCGTGAGTCGTATCTTTAGTCGCTTGCAAAAGCAGGGCTTGATCAAGGTGGATAACAAAGAAATTACCATTGAAGAGCTGGATGGATTGAAGGCGCTTGCGAAGGTCAGCAGCTAATTTCGCAGTATATATTGCAGATAAAAAAGCCGTGAGGAAACTCACGGCTTTTTTGCTTTATGCTCCGGGTATTGTTTTTACACTAGCGCATTAGCCAACTGATTCATAATATCCTGCGCAGTTACCACACGCTGTCCATCTATGGCTGAATGCCCGCCCATGCCCGACATCAGACTTAAATCGACATCGGCAGCTTCGCTGCGCAGTGCGGCAACGGTGCACTGTTCGCGAGGGCGCTCAGCGGTGAAGTCGAGGCGGTATAGCTCCATGGCATTTTCATGGGTGATACGATTGATATCGTAATCGCTGACACCTTCAATGCTTTCCCAAAGCACTTCCGGTGCCTGCGGCCAGGTCGTATCGGAGTGGGGATAGTCGCATTCCCACATCATAGTTTCTACGCCGATTTTGTCGCGCAGACCAATGCCGGCCTGGTCGTCAATAAAGCAGCTGTAGACCTGACGGCGGAATACTTCACTGGGTAGCAGATCACCGAAGTCCTGGTGGGTCCAGGCGTGATGGTGTTTGTACACGTAGTCGGCGCGTTCGAGGAAGTAGGGAACCCATCCCGTGCCACCTTCGGCGAGTACAAATTTCAGTGTCGGGTACTTACGCAGAATCGTTGAGAACAACAAGTCAGCGGCAAGGTTAATGATGCTGATCGGTGTGGTGGTGATCATGACGTCTACCGGTGAGTCCATGGTGGGGAATGACATACCGCCACCGGAGCCGATATGGATGCTCACGACAAGTCCTTCGTCGACACAGGCTTGCCAGAACGGATCCCAGTATTCGTCGTGGATGCTCGGGAAGCCAAGTTTCTCCGGGTTTTCGCCAAAGCTGATCGTGGTGCAACCTTTTTTCGCGACACGACGTGCCTCGTCGGCCATCAGCTGCGGATCCCACAGTGCGGGCAAGGCGAGTGGAATAAAGCGACCCGGGTAGGCGCCACACCACTCGTCGATATGCCAGTCGTTATAGGCGCGCAACATGGCGGTGGCCATTTCCTTGTCTTTGGTGTTGGCCCAAAGTTGACCAACAAAGCCCGGAAATGAGGGGTAGTTGAGTTGGGCGAGCACACCATTGGCATTCATATCAGCAATGCGTGCATCGACATCGTAGCAACCCTTGCGCAGTTGTTCGTAGCAGGTGGGTTCGACGCCGTATTCCTCCGGTACACGGCCTACCACAGCGTTAAGACCGATATTGGGCAATTGGCTGCCATTAAATTCCCAGACATCACAGCCGTTGTCGAGGCGTACCACCTTTGGAGCATTATCCTTGTATTTGCTCCCACCGAGGTGGTTTTTAAACATGTCCGGTGGTTCCACAATGTGGTCGTCGACGCTGACAAGGATCATATCTTCAAGTTGCATGGTTTTTCCTCTCAAAACGGTAGGTAAATTAGCGTGTTGGATAAATCTGACGCTTCGTCAGATTTAATTGTGGCGCAGGTGTGTAATCCGGGGTTTGTCCTGGATCAAAGTCGGCGACAAAAATTGCTGTGGTAAATACGGTGGTAATGTTCGATGGCCTCAGACAAATAGCCAGGGTGTAAAACCCAAAAGTTTGACCTTGCATAAAGAAAGTGTTTCTTAAGCGAGGGTGCAAGTCGATATATGACCTGCATCAATGGTTAACACAATGTGCAGGCCTATGCTGAACAGGCTTTTAAACACACCGTATTAAGGGGTAGCACATGATAGAAAAAACCTTTAAATCAGTTTTTGCCTGCGGCTTGTTGGCTGCTGCAAGTTTCTCTGCACAGGGCTATGAAGCCGGGGACTGGATTTTGCGCGGTGGTGCCGCAACTGTTGATCCGAATGAAGACAGTGGGGTGATTACGCCATCGCCGGTACCAGGTGCGCAGGGTGAAGTGGGTCTCGATAGCGATACACAACTCGGCCTGACCGTTGCCTATATGATTACCGATAATATCGGTGTCGAACTGTTGGCGGCGACGCCCTTTACCCATACGGTGACGCTGGAAGGTGATTTGAAGGGATCGGGATCTCTGGCTGAAGTCACGCACCTGCCGCCGACGATCAGTGCCCAGTATTATTTCGATACCAACTCCATTGCCACGCCGTATCTCGGTGCAGGTATTAACTACACCATAATGTTGGAATCTGAAATTACCAGTAACGGTGCCGGTGTGCTGGACGGTCTCGGTATTTCCGATCACAGTGTTGATGTGGATGACTCGGTGGGGCTTTCCCTGCAAGCCGGTGTTGATGTGGAGCTCAGTGAGAAGTGGCTGTTTAATGCTGCGGTCTGGTATATGGACATCGATACCACGGCGAAGGTGGCAAATGCCGTAGAAGTGGATCTGGAAATTGATCCGTGGGTTTATATGGTTGGTGTCGGTTACAAATTCTGATTCATTGAACCGCTAAAAACAACCGGGTGGATAGATAATTGTTCGCCCGGTTTTTTATTGTTCGTGTTTAATGTGCATGGTGGGTGTGGTTGTTATCGGAATTATGGTGGTGATGCAGGTTATAGCCAGCCATTGTCCAGAGGCCAAATGCAATCAGTAACAGCGCAATGACCTGGCGCAGGGATTTCTTTTGTAGCCACTGTTTGAGGCTGGCAGATGAAAATGCCATGGCGACCATACCCGGTAAGGTGCCGAGGCCAAAACAAAACAGGGTGAGCGCGGCATCGAACCAGTGTGCCCGCATACTTGCCCATAGCAGTACACTGTAGATCAGGCCGCAGGGAAGCAGGCCCCATAAAAAACCTGCTGCAAAGGCTTTTGACAGTGAGTCCATTGGCAGGAATGGACGTGTTAGAGGTTGTATATAACGCCAGAGCTTTTGCCCGGCATTTTCCAGCACGGTCAGTCCCATCCACCATTGCGCGATATAACAGCCCATGGCGATTAACATAAAACCTGCAAGCAGGCGCAGTATCAGCAGAGCTGGTTGCAGGGTTTCGGCAAGTAGCCAACCGGCAAAACCAACCAGTGCACCGAGTGTGGCATAGCAGCAAACGCGCGCAATGTTAAACGCCATAATGCGTGGTAGTGCCTTGTTAACGGTAAGGGCACCCCGCGGTGATTGTACGGAGAGACCAAACGCCGCACTGATACCACCGCACATTCCCAGGCAGTGACTTGCCCCGAACAGTCCGAGTAGAAAGGCGGATAGGTAGTGCAGTTCAATCATTATCCGCTTTACTGTTGTCCGTCTGATCCGTTTTATCCGTGTCAGAACGGTCAAGGTGGTCTTCAAAAAGAGTTTGGGAAGCGTGCCGTTCGAGGTCATCGTATTGGCCGCTGTTAACAGCCCACAGATAAATAGCAATACCGATAAAGGTAAGTATCAGCGCGACCGGAATAATCAGATAGATGCTTTCCATAGTACTACGCTCTATCAGGCATCGGGCTGCGCAGGTTGTTGTCAGATGTTGTGTCTGTCGTGTTGGCCCTGGGCATGTTGATCGTTTTCAAGCGCAGCGCATTGGCTGTTACGAGCAGAGAGCTTGCCGACATGCCGAGCGCAGCGAGCCACGGCGGGATTAAACCGCAAGCCGCAAGTGGCAGAGCGGTAAAATTGTAGGTGATGGCCCAAGTAATATTTTGTCGTATCACCTTGCGTGTTTTTTCACTGTGTGAAAATAGTGATAACAGTGGTTGTAAGCTTTCCACGAGCAGGATGCTGTCGGAACCAATTTTGGCAAGATCGCTTGCATTAGCCATAGCGACAGAAATATCGGCACGGGATAGTACCGGCATGTCGTTGATACCATCTCCAACCATTAAAACCTGTTCGCCTGAGTTCTGTAGTGCTTGCAGGGCGGCAGATTTTTGTTCTGGCGACATATTGGCTGTTGCGTTCTCGATGCCCAGCTCGGTGGCGAGTTGCACAACGGCATCGTGTTGGTCGCCGGACATGATGCTGATCCGTTTACCCTGTTGTTGCAGTTGCTGAATTACCGCAGCGCTGTCTGGTCTCGGACTATCGGCAAGGAAAAAGCATGCGAGCCACTGTTGTTCGCAAACCAACCAGACAGTGCTGCCGTGGGGGTTTGTACCCGTGATATCAGGCTGGCGCTGGTGGCAAAAGGTGGCGCAAAACGCGGCGTTGCCAAGGCGGTAACGCTGTTGATTGATAGTGCCTTCAATACCTTGCCCGGTTTCTATAGTTACCCCGCTGGCAACAAGGTCGGTGTGAATGTGTGCAAAGGCCAGGGCAATCGGGTGTTCAGAATGGTTTTCAAGCGCTTTGGCCAACTCAAGCGTGGCGTTGTCGGGACGTTCACTAAAAAAGTAACTTTGCGTCAGGTGGGGTTTCCCTAATGTCAGGGTACCGGTTTTGTCAAAGACTACATGGTTAATGCTGGTGCAACGCTCGATCACCTGGGGTGACTGGACCAATAAACCTGCAGCGCGCAACGCGCGGTGGCAAAATGCGAGTGAGGAAGGGGTAGCTAATGACAGTGCGCAGGGGCAGCTGACAACCAGTACTGCAAGGGTTATCTCAAGCCAGTGAGGATTGCCCTGTTGCAGCCAGTAGTAAGCCGTTGCCGCGGCAATGCATAACACGACAAAGGTAAAGAAACCGGCGATACGATCGATCAGTGGTGTTAGTTGTGGTCGCTCGAGGCGGTTATTTTCCATCAGACGATTAATGGTGGCAAAGCGACTTTGCTGCTGACAGTGGGTGACTTCTACAATCAGGCTGCCATCACAGTTTAATGTACTGGCATAAACATTGTCGCCGGGCCGTTTATGCTGCGGTGCCTGCTCACCACTGAAAGTTGCTTCATTCACCGTGCTGCTGCCATCAATCACAATGCCATCAGCGGGAATGGTGGCACCGGGCTTGATACAAATATGATTGCCATTTTGCAGCTCCGTAGTGGCGACAGTCAGAGTTTGTTGATCCGAGACAAGTTCGCAGGTAGCGGGAACCGGGTGTTGATAGAGTTGTTGGTCTTGCTGCTGACGGGCACGGCTTTCCAGATAGCGCGCAAGTGTTAACAAAAAGACAAACATACAAATCGAATCAAAATAGACTTCACCTTGCTGTGTGAATAGCGTAGCTACACTACTGAAGAATGCGGCAACAATCGCGAGCGAAATCGGTACATCCATACCCAGTCTGAACAAATTGCCGCGGGCAACAAGTATAGAACGCAGGGCACCTTTAAAAAACGGACGTGCGGCAAAAAATACCACCGGTAGCGTGAAAAAGAATGCGAGCTTGTTGATAAAGTGCTCGTGATTTGCGGCAATGCCCTGAAAGGCCCCGGCGTATAAAGCAATGGACAGCATACCTACCTGCATCATACAAATTCCGGCGACGCCAAGACGCAACAGCTGTTGCCTGTTTAGTGACTCTGTGCGTGTTTGTTCCAGATGAGGTAGATAGGGTGCAGCAGTGAATCCGAGCTGTTGCAGTTGTTGCATGATCGTGCTTAACAACAAACGCTCCGGCTGCCAGTATACCGTGACCCGGTGGGTGGAAAGATTCACGATAACATCGCTAAGACCATCGAGTCGTTTCAAGGCTTGTTCGATCAGCCAGCAACAGGCTGCGCAGTGAATGTCTTCAACGACCAGTATGGCTTCGAGTTCGTTGTCTTGCTGAGTCTGTGAGCTGGTCGTTGCTCTGACAAATTCCGCTTGATAAAGATGATCATCGTAGCGTGTAAAACTGTTGCGGTTTTGTTCCGGGGCAGCTTGTCCGGAAGTGCCTGTGCGCAGTCGGTAGTATTCATTAAAGCCGCCGGCAAGGATGGTTTCCGCGACCATTTTACAACTCGGGCAACACATATCCCGTGCACAACCATCAATTGTTACCTGCCAGCGTCCGGGGTCAGTAACCGGGAGTCCGCAGTGGTAGCAATCGGTGTGCCTGGTCATGGTTCCATCTACTATGGTTTAAAGGAAATGTGGTTCAAAGGAAAGTTTGACAAGCCACGGCGATTGACTGGCAACAGGTTCAAGGTTGACATACCAGCGCGGATTTTCGCTGAGAGCACTGAGTTGTGCCTCGGGCAGTGGTATCGAATAAATACCGTTACCCTCGGTCTTGAGAGTGGTAGAGAAATCCAGCGCAGTGTTAAGTGGGTGTGTAAAGCTCGCCATTACCTGGGTTGGAGGGGTAAATTCCGGGTTGCCATGCAACGTTAGTTCAAGGTTGCTGTGGGTGACTGACAATTCACTGCGTATACCGAGATCGAGCGCAAGCTGTTGCTGGCTAAAATCCTTATTAATTTCCAGGCCTTCCTTGTAGTAGTTGTCTTTAACCATATTCAGCGGATTAACGATGGCAAGATAAATGGTGAAAAAACACGCGATGATAACCGTAGTGGGAAGGGCAATCAGAAACCAGGGCCAGAATTGCTTGTACCAGGGGCGTGAGTCGTAGTGGGGAGTGTTGTGGATAGCTTCGCTGTTCATTACGTTGCTTCTTTATTTGCCGGGTTGAGCGGTAAAAAATGTGCTTGGGTGGGAGACAGCCGGGGTCTCCCCATCGATGGATTCTACATGAAACACAATATCGTGGCGGCTTTTTGCACCCTGATCGCTGCTATTGAGACGCAGGGGAATGGCGAGAACTTCACCGCTATCAACCTTGTGATGATTGTTGTTATTGATTGTCAGGTTTTCCAGTGAGTCACTACTGACACCAATCTCGTAAACCTGTGCCTCACGGGACATATTGATAATTTTCAGCGTATAGTTATTTTCACTATGGCCGAGGTTGTTTGTGGTGTAGAGTTGGCCGCGGTCGCGGATAACTTCCAGCTTTAACGGGATACGGTTAAACAGTTGATAGCCGAGCAAACTGCACATAACCATCAAGGCAATCACATAGCCAATAACTTTTGCTCGCAAGATGCGACTGGTTTTTCCGTTCAGGCGATTTTCCGTGGTGTAGGAAATCAGGCCCTTCGGGTATTGCATTTTCTCCATGATCGAGTCGCAGGCATCAATGCACAGCGCACAGCCAATACACTGGTATTGCAGACCATCGCGAATATCAATGCCAGTGGGGCAGACCTGGACGCATAGCTGACAATCAATGCAGTCACCGAGTGATGTTTCATCATTATCGGAAAATCGCTTGCGTGACCCGCGCGGTTCGCCACGGCGTGGGTCGTAGGAAACAATCAGGGTGTTAACATCAAACATCGCTGCCTGAAAGCGGGCATAGGGACACATAAACAGACAAACTTGCTCACGTAACCAGCCCGCATTCAGGTAGGTGGCGAAAGAGAACAGTAAAATCCAGAATACGGCGGCAGGCTCGGCCCGCCACATAAACAAATCGTAGCCGAGTTCGTAAATCGGGGTGAAATAACCGATAAAAGTAAACCCTGTGAACAGGCCGAGCCCGAACCAGAGGCCGTGTTTGAGTCCTTTACGAATGATTTTTTCAGTGCTCCAGGGAGCGGCATCGAGTTTGATACGCTGGTTGCGGCTGCCTTCGGTTTTTTGTTCTATCCACATAAACATACTGGTCCAAACGGTTTGTGGGCAACTATAGCCACACCAGATGCGGCCAAACAAACTTGTGAACAGAAACAGGGCGAAGGCGCAGATTGCCAACACCCAGGCGAGCATCGCAAAGTCCTGGGGCCAGAAGGTTATGTTGAGAATATGAAATTGCCGTGCGGGCAGGTCGAATAATACGGCCTGACGACCATCCCAATTAATCCATGGCAGAAAAAAATAACCGCAAAGCAGAGGCCAGCCGGTAAACAGTCGGATGCGTTGATAAAAACCTTCGATGGCGCGGGTGTAGATCTTTTCGCGCTTCTGGTACAGATCGAGTTCGCCAACTTCTGCGGGTACACATTGCTCCACGGCTTCCTGATCGGAAGCAATGACTTGTGTTGACTCGTCGTTCTGTTTGGACTGGTTTTGTGTCATCTGCACTACAGGTATTGTTGCCAGGCACTTTTGCCTGGCATAACAGTGAAGCTTCAGTACTGAAAAGGAACTATTTGGACAGACTGTAGACGTAGGCTGCCAACAGGTTCACTTTTTCCGGGCTTAGCAGATCCTTGTGCGCGGGCATTTCACCACTGCGACCGAGGCTGATTGACTCAAAGATTTCGGCGTCACTGCCGCCGTAGAGCCAGACATCGTCCGCAAGATTGGGTGCACCGAGATAGATGTTACCTTCGCCACTGCCGCCGTGGCAGGCTGCGCAATAGGTGGCGTAAATCGTTTTGCCCTGGGTGTTAGCGTCAGCTTGTGCCTGATTGGCACCGAGGTCGCGCACATAGTTGCTGACCAGTTTGACGTTTTCCTCACCGAGTGATTCTCCCCAGGGGGGCATGGCGCCGCGACGACCGTCATTGATTGAGGTATAAATTTGCTCAGGGCTGCCGCCGTAAAGCCAGACGCCATTGGTAAGGTTCGGGTAGCCCTTGCTGCCACCGGCATCGGAGCCATGACAAATCGCGCAGTTATTCGCAAACAGGCGCTTGCCCATTTTGACTGCCTGCTCTTCACCTGCCAGTCCGGCAACGGTGAGTTCCGGAAAACTGTTATACATCGCAAGAAATTGCGCATCGGCTTTTGTTACTTCAGCCTGCCACTGTTTTTCCTGTGTCCAGCCGAGCAAGCCTTTGAAGTTACCGAGCCCAGGATAGGCAATAAGATAGATTGCTGCAAACACGATTGAAAGCAGGAACATATTCATCCACCAGGCCGGTAGCGGGTTGTCGTATTCCTCAATACCATCGTATTCATGGCCAGTTTTTTGGTCGGCTTTGGTGGAATCTATTTTGCGATTGGCGAGTAACAGCCAGAGTAAGCCAATCAGACTGCCAACGGTGATAACAATAATCCACAGGCTCCAGAAATTACTCACGGTTGTGTTCTCCACGGTTTTCGGGGTTGTTAAGGGACGCGATATCGAGATGGTCATCTTCGAACGGCAGCTGTGCTGCCTGCTCAAATGTCTTCTTGCGTTTGCCACTATAAGCCCAGAGGCAAACGCCGATAAAAGCGAGCATAACAAAGAGGGTGGCAATACCCCTGAGGGTGTTGATATCCATGATTTACCTCTTTGTCTGAATCAGCGTGCCAAGTTGTTGTAGATAGGCAACCATGGCGTCCATTTCTGTTTTGCCTTCTACTGCAGCTTTGGCATTGTTGATGTCGTCGTCGGTGTAGGGCACGCCGACTCTGCGCAATGATTTCATTTTTTGCCCGGTTAACTCACCGGTTAATACATTTTCATTTAGCCAGGGGAAGCCGGGCATATTAGATTCAGGAACCACATCGCGCGGATTGGTAAGGTGGGCGCGGTGCCACTCGTCGCTATAGCGCTGGCCAACTCGGGCAAGGTCTGGCCCGGTGCGTTTCGAGCCCCATAAGAACGGATGTTCGTAAATATGCTCACCGGCAACCGAGTAGTGTCCGTAGCGTTCGGTCTCGGAACGGAACGGACGAATCATCTGGGAGTGGCAGACATTGCAGCCTTCACGGATATAGATGTCACGTCCTTCAAGTGCGAGAGCAGGCAGTGGCTTTAAACCCTTGATGGGTTCAGTGGTGGTCTTAAGAAAGAACAGCGGAACAATCTCGACCAGAAAACCAAAACTGATCGCCACGATGATGAGGATAATCATCAGGCCGATATTTTTTTCAACGACTTCGTGTTTCATGCGCTGGCCTCCTGTGAGACAGATGGCTGGGCTGCGGGAGTACCGACAGCATTATCGCTGTTTTCACCTTTGGCAGTTTTCCAGACGTTATAGGCCATAATGAGCATGCCGCCAAAGAAAATTGCGCCGCCGACCAGGCGTACAAAGTAACCCGGGTAGCTGGCCTGTACGGATTCCACAAAGCTGTAGGTCAGTGTGCCGTCGGCGTTGTAGGCGCGCCACATCAGGCCTTGCATCAAACCGTTCACCCACATGGACGAGATATAGAGTACTGTGCCGATGGTAGACATCCAGAAATGGGTGTTAATCAGCGCAATACTGTACATGCGCTCTCGACCAAACATAATTGGAATCAGATGGTACATGGCGCCAATCGAAATCATTGCGACCCAGCCGAGTGCGCCGGAGTGTACGTGGCCAATGGTCCAGTCAGTGTAGTGAGACAGGGCGTTGACGGTTTTGATTGACATCATCGGGCCTTCAAACGTGGACATGCCATAGAACGACAGCGACACCACGAGGAAACGCAGGATCGGATCTGTGCGCAATTTGTCCCAGGCGCCGGACAGGGTCATGATGCCGTTAATCATACCGCCCCAGGAAGGCGCGAGTAGCACCAGTGACATAACCATGCCGAGGCTTTGTGCCCAGTCTGGCAGAGCGGTGTAGTGTAGGTGGTGGGGGCCGGCCCAGATATAGACAGTGACGAGTGCCCAGAAGTGCACGATGGAAAGGCGGTACGAATACACCGGACGTTCCGCCTGCTTGGGCACAAAGTAATACATGATGCCGAGAAAGCCGGTGGTGAGGAAAAAGCCCACGGCATTGTGGCCGTACCACCACTGTATCATCGCATCAATCGTGCCACCGTAGGCAGAGTAGGATTTCCATGCCGAGACGGGTACCGCAGCACTATTAATCAGGTGCAGCACAGCAACTACGACAATGAATGCGCCGAAAAACCAGTTAGCCACATAAATATGAGAGGTTTTGCGTTGCATAATTGTGCCAAAAAACAGAATGGCGTAGGCGACCCACACGATAGTGATTGCAATATCAATCGGCCATTCGAGTTCAGCGTATTCCTTGCCGCTGGTATAACCCAGTGGCAGGGTGATCGCTGCAGCGACAATAATTAGTTGCCAACCCCAGAAAACGAGAGCGGCGAGTTTGTCCGAGATTAATCTGACCTGGCAGGTGCGCTGTACCACATACAGTGATGTTGAAAACAGGGCGCAGCCACCAAAAGCAAAAATCACCGCATTGGTGTGCAGTGGGCGCAAACGACCAAAATGTAACCAGGGTAGATCGAAGTTCAGTGCAGGCCACACCAGTTGTGCAGCGATCAGAACACCGACAAGCATACCGACAATGCCCCAGACAACGGTCATGACCGCAAACTGGCGCACTACCTGGTAGTTGTACACCGGGTGTTCAAAACTTTGCGACTTGACGGGCGTATTCATACGACGTTTCCCAAAAGTTAGCGTTACAAGGTTTAAAGATGTTTGCCGCGTATCTCAATGGCAGGCGATTGTCCGAGTCCGTAGACCCTAGTCTGTAAACACAGGCATAAAGCCCATGTCCCAGAGAATCACCGTTGCCACCAAAATACAGATCAACAATACCAGGCATACTGCCATAATGGCACTCGAATAGAGGAAACCTTTTTCCTCGGGAATACCCATGACAATCGGTACGCCAATATAAAGCAAGTAGACAGACCAGCAGGCTGCCACCGTGCCGACGATAAGATCGAGCCAGAGCAGCGGGAAGAAGCCGAGTAGTCCCGCTAGAAATAGCGGTGTTGCGGTCAGACCGGAAATCACGATGCCTTTGCTGATACTGGTTTCACAGCCATAGGTGAGACTCATCCAGTGGATGCTGTAACCAATCGCAAAAATGGAGATCACCATCGCACCATAAAACGCGCAGACGATTCTAAACGCACTGGCTTCGGTAAGTTTGATAATTTCGCTGTCGCCTACGGTCCAGCCCGCCTGGGTGGTGCCGAAGTACCAGGCAATAGCCGGCACAATTGCGCAGAGAATGGGGTAGAGGATAATGACATTAAACTGGTTGGCAGGCATCTGCGCAACGTTTTGCCATTGAGCCTTGGGGTTTACTAAAAATGCCAATGGGTTGAGTGCCATATAGTGAGACCCTGAATTATCAGCTCCTGAAAAATTGCATAAACTACTACAGACAGTAAGTGAGCACCACCTGTAAAACGCAAGGGCATACTAGCAGAACGGATTGGGGATTTGCTTGACCTGAATCAATTGGGTACCGGAGTTTTCTTATTAGGGTGTCCCATCTGAAGTTTCTCCCATTAAATTTCCATTCAGTTCTTGAGGGTAATAGATGCGCGAACGAACCTACAAAAAAATGGCAGGTACCTCAGCGGTATTTATCGAAGTGAATTATCCATTTGCCTCGCCAGTGGAGCGCGACGGCATGGTCTGGACAGAAACGGAGCTTGGCCTAAATGCCGCCGGGCCGATCGAGTTACGTTGGAAAGAGCCGCTGGCAAATTCACTCGCGCTTGAGGGACTTGAAGAATACGATCCGCCGCAGTCCGGTGAAGCGCGCTATGTGACTTCTCAGGGGGTGGCATTTTATTACCTTGCTGACAAACAGGCGTGGATTCAACTAACCGATAGTGTTTAGGTTCAATATTTAATGGATTCGGTTTTTTGCTAGCGCTTTCAGAGCGCTTTTTGATCTGTCGCAAAATGGCTTTGTCATAGTAACGGTACTTTAGGTCTCGAATTAGTTGTGTAACTGACAGGAGCCAGATGATGAGCGTTGACTACGATCCTTTTTCGCACGAGGCCATGAAAGACCCTTTTCCTTTTTACAAGGCAATGCGTGCGGAAGGTAAGCCGCATTACATTGCGCGCTACGATGCCTGGGCATTGGCACGTTTTGACGATGTCTGGAATGCCAGTCTGATGCAAAACGACAACATTACATTCACCAGTGGGCAGACGCCGGGGCAGGTGCTGCTCGGCGAAATGATTCCACGCACGTTTATGACCATGGATGCGCCAGAGCACCGCCACTGGCGCAGTTTGATCCGCGAGGCTTATACACCGGAGGGTGTGGCAAAAGAAGCAGCGCGTATCCGTGAGCTGGTACGCCGCTACCTTTCACCCCTGTTGGCAAAAGGAAAAATGGATGTGTACTCCGAATATGCGAACCGTATTACAACGATAAATGGTGGTTACAACCTGGGTCTGCCCGAAGCTGATGCGGAGAAATGGCGTGCACTCATTGATGACATGTTGTGGCGTGATGAGGGACAGCAGGGGGGTGGTTCAGACAAAAACAATGCCGCCGCTGGCGAACTGTTCGGTTACCTTGCAGCCAAGGTTGCCGAGTTGCGCGAGCACCCGGATGAGGCAGTGAGGCACGCAGCGGCTTATTTGCACGCAGAAATTGAGGGCAAAAAGCTCAACGATGAGGAATTGACCTTCTATTTGTTCTCGCTACTGGTGGTGGGCTCTGAAACTACGCCAATTACTGTGGGAGGAACGCTATATAACCTTGCGAAAAACCCGCAGCAGAAAGCCGAGGTGTTGGCGGATTTGTCATTGCTGAAAAATGCGTTCCTTGAGACAGCGCGCTTCGATCAACCCACGAACATGCTGGCGCGCCGTGCCAAACAGGATTTTGAACTCAATGGTGTGCAGATCAAGGAAGAGCAACCGCTGCTATTCCTCTATGCATCCGCGGAGCGGGATGAAAGTGTCTACGATAATCCGGATGTTTATGATTTTCACCGTCAGCCGACGGAGCGTTCGTTGATGTTTGGTCATGGCGGGCACAAATGCCTCGGTATGCATCTCGGTGTGTTGATGGGTGTAACGATTCTTGAAGAGCTATTGTCAGCGATTGGTGACTATGAACTGGTTGAGGACGAGTGTGAGCGTCTTTACGGAGAGCACCTATCTGGTTGGGGCAAGGTGACGATTACCTGGGATGCTGACAAGGCTGCACTGAAAGACTAATAGCTGGAGTAAAACGATGAATATTCGCGGTTTGGGTTATGTGGGAATCGGTGCGCCGGATCCCAAACAGTGGCTGGATTTTGCAACGGAGATTATCGGTGCGATGCCTGCCCGGTGTTTGCCCGGAGAGAGTTGGGGCATGCCTATGGATCCGACATCAGGGCCGGCAAGTGGCGGCAGTGGTGTCGGGGAAGATGGCTCGGTTTATTTAAAATTTGATGACTACCAGTGGCGTGTTGCAGTACATCCGGATAAGGAAAATTACGGCCTGCTTTATATTGGCTTTGAGCTCGGTAGTCGTGTAGAACTGGAGCAGGCGGTGGAGGAATTACAAGGCAAGGATTACACGGTGCGGCCTGGTACGGATGATGAAGCGCGACAGCGTTCGGTGACAGGTATTGCATTTACCGAAGATCCGGCGGGTAATACGATTGAGCTGTTCTACGGCCCTTGCAAGGACTATAAGTTCCAATCACCTGTTGGCGCTGTGTTTAAAATGGGTGAGCTTGGAATGGGGCATATGAACCTGTTTGCTGCTGATCTGGAGGGAACCATTGATTTTTATGAGCAAGCACTCGGTTTTCGTTTGAGCGACTATATTGTCTTCGGACCGGGGTTGTCGGCAAACTTTTTCCACTGCAACCCGCGCCACCATACCCTTGGCTTAACACGGGTTGGGGAAATCAATGGTTTGCACCATCTGATGTTAGAAATGGAAAATACCGATATGGTGGGGCAGTGTCTTGATCGTGTGGAAGCGGCAGGTATTCAGATTACATCGACGCTGGGACGCCATACCAACGATAATATGTTGTCATTCTATATCAGTAGTCCATTTGGTTTTGAAGTGGAAATAGGCTGTGAAGGTTTGCTGGTTGATGATAACTGGTTACCTAGTGAATTCTGTGAAGGGGATATCTGGGGACATAAAGGGCTGGATCCGGAAACAATTACTGAATCAGCCCAAGCCTTAAAGTCCGGGTAGATTGATAGATTGGCAGGTTGGTGGGTTGATAGATTAGAGAGGTAGACAGGAAATCAACAGGCTTCCTGTCGCCAGCTCTTACACTATAGAATATGTCCGTCTTTACAAGGTTTGTGGTGCCGATAAAGTGTTGGAGTTGGTAAAAACCCTTCATGTTAGCTGCGCGCTGTTAACGGCCGTTTCTTTTTTTGCAAGAGGTGTGTTGATGCTACAGGATTCTCCCTTGCGTCAGCATCGCATGGTCAAAGTTATACCTCACTGTATTGATACAGTACTACTTGTCAGCGCAATTATATTGGCAGTGAGCTGGCATCTGAACCCGTTGCATCACCCTTGGCTATTGTTGAAAATTGTTGCCCTGTTTGCCTATATTGGCTGTGGGTTTGTGGCGTTTCGTTTTGGTAAAAACCGACAGATACGCGCGTTCTTCTGGATACTCGCGTTGCTGATTCTTGCCGGTATTTTTGTACTTGCGTTTACCAAACCCTACTTTTGACAGGGGGTTTATCGAGTCTGAATCAGTTTGATAAAAGGCCTTGATGCGGACTGACTTGATATAGGTCAAGGTGGAATTCAGGTTAAAAAATATAATTTCAGCTACTTATTTCATTAGTGATTAATTTGGAGAAAAATATGGCTGAAGTTATTAATCCCAATCAGGCCGCTGATGCACCGGTTATTAAACAAATCTTTGCTGTATTGGTAGGGTTCGCCGTCGTTACTGCCGTAATAGCGGTTGTTATTAGCGCCGTTGTTTAAATAGCTGTACCCAGGTGGGCTACATTGCCAGTAGCCCACTGGTTATTTGTCTGTGGCCATTGGTTTTGGACATGAGTATGTGGCGCAGGGTTATATGTTGTTCAGGGGTCGTACCCTGAAGGCGATAGCTTCTGCTTTTAAAATAAATAATTTCGCCCGGTGCGAATTCCTGATTATTGATTAGTGCCGGCTTGTCACTGTGTAATTGGTAAGTGCCCGCGATCATAAAGCGTGTATGCACAGGCCTGAAATCCTCCAGTTCATAATTTTTCCCTACTGTGTAGATCTGCCCGGCGTGGTGTAGATAATTGTGGCGCAGATTAAATTCATCCTTGCTGAATTCGCTATCAAAAGGTTTGCGGAATACCTGTTCAAGCCACGGAGTGTTGGCAATGATAAACATGGGTTGGTATTTACGCATGGCTGTTTTCAGGCTGTTTGGAGGTGCACCGCCATGGCGATTTTGTGTGGAGACCGGGAATATAGGTCCTTTTTTGTGAAAGCTCGCTATGGTTGCACAGCAATCAATATAGTTAACTGGAGTATCAAAAAGCTTGTGCACGATTTGCAACGTTTGCCGTTGTGTGTGGTTGTCTGTGGTCAAGTCTTTGGCCCAAAACAAACAGGTTGTAAGCCATATCAGACTGGTTATTCCTGTAAGCCATTGCCTTTGCTGAGCGATTGAGGATGACTGAAAATGAGGATCAAGTTTTATTGCGCTCAGAAGTATGGCGCCAGGTAATAGCGGTGCAAATAGAAATGTAGGGAAATGTTGTGCGAACGGTGGTAGCAGCAAGCTTACAACGGTTAACAGATAGATCAGTAGCAGAGCTTTAAGAACAGTGGAGGGTGCTTCTCGTGTTGACAAAGCGACGATGGCGGCAAATGGACTGATAAAAAACAGCGTCCATGGAAGTAGAGTAATTTCCCAGTTCTGATAAGTCAGGTTTAAATGATCCTTGAGAAAGTTATTACACGTTAGCAAAGACAGGGCGTCGTTGCAGTGGGTGATTCGGTTACGGGCGATTTGCAAAGGGTCTGTAGCCAGCAGGTAGTTGTCGAGAAAATACAGCGCTAAGGTGTAACACAGTAACGTCGCGAGAATAAATGTAGTGATGGTGCTAGTGGTTTTTCCTGGCAGGTAGTGTCGTGATTGGCCGAGTAACAACGGAGTCATAAAAACAGGAATATAAAGCAGAGCGGCAAGGTGCAATAGCATTGCGCTGCCCATAACAAGGGGTACGATAATAAACACTATCACTGGGCGCGTTGACAGTAGAAACAGGCAACTGGCCACGAGCCCCAAAGCAAAGGCCATTGTCCCCGGATTGAGTTGATTAACCAGTTCCCCGCCTGGAGGGAAGCTGAGTAAACAGAGTGTCGCAAGCAGGGCCAGATTGCGGTGGGCAAATCGCTTGCACAGACGATAGAACAGCCATGCACTGAAAGTAGCCAGGGCTAGCAGGCACTGACGCATAAAAATGATATTGGCTATTTCAGTGCCGGGTGTTTCAGCCAGATGAAAAAATAATAGCAGGAAGAAAGCCTCATAGGCAGTGTTCACAGTATCGACATAGGATATGCCCGTGAAAAACTGGTAGCTACGACTTAAACTGGCAAACTCGAACCAGGCAATTTCGCTATGAATGTTTAGATAAAAGCGCATCGCAACAACGCTGGCAATCAGCAATAGCAGGGTTTGCCGGGTGGCTGTTTGTTGATTAGGCGTCACGCCTTCAGCTACTCCTTGTGGTTTTTTAGCGGGTAGGTTTATTCTGTTTTACGTATTATGGATATTTTTACAGATCAATGCCACCAGTTGGCCGGTGTGTTGCGATATCTGCTTCAGCGGCAAATAAGGGTTGTGATCAGCTATACTGTTAGCTGTGTTCCTTGATGAACGATACCTGAAGCCGGGTGGTGTGAGTAGGAGTGGAAAACAGGAGTCAATCAACTTTATGGATAGCAGCAGTTTACAGACAAAAATACTGGGCCACCGACATTGCGATGATGAGGCAACTTATTGGTCGGTAATCTATGAAAATTCGGTACCTGATATCGTTGCGGCGGTCTGCTCGCTATTGATGATGCATGACGGCAATCAGGCTGAAGAGAAGGAGCGGGTGTTAAAAACCTGTCTTTTTCTGCGCGATCTGGTGATAAATGCGCCTGATCATTCCTGTCGTAGCGAGTTTCGTGAGCAGCTCTACGACTGTGATATTCCAGCTTGCCTTGAGGCCTTGCTGAAGAGTTCCTGTTTTGCGATTAGAGATCAGGCAATATTTACTTTGGGAAAAATATATGCGCAGGACAGTGTGGCTGCATTACAGCAATATGCACTAATGTGTAAGGAAAGCGACCCCTTGTTGTTGCCATCACTATTGTTTGAGATTAATTGGCTAAGTGATGAATATCAGTATGATTGGATAGAACAGCATTTGCTCACCTCACCATCTTACTTAACCCGCTGGTCAGTGCTAATGATACTGGACGAAATTGCGCTGTTGCCTGAAGATAAGGAGTGGTCAAGGTACTGCGAGCTTGTAGAGAGCCTTTGTTATGACAGTCATATTCAGGTAAGTCGTGAGGCAAAATACATCAAATCGGATCTTGAATTGACGGCGCGCTATTATGACAAGCGAAAGTCTGCACAGGGAGATGAAGCAGAGCAGCTAATGCAGGCGGAGGATGAAGAGCGAGAGATGCTGGAAGAAAACAGTCCCTTGTGTTTTAACACCATTTTGATGGCGTTTGTCAGTGAAATGCAACGTGGAGGCCGCCCCGACTACAATGTTGGTGAACTTGAAGCTTTTGTTGAGCACTACGTAAGCAGTATGTGATGAAATGGTTTACCTTTGAAATACAAAGAAAGGCAGGGTTTCGCTTCAATCTGATTGATCTGATATTGATCATTGCTATTCTTTTGTTGTGCTGGTTTATCTATCAAACTGTTCCCGGTAGTACATTGTTCCTTGTGCCTATCTATGTGGGATACTCGTTTTTTCTTTTTTGCAATGTGTTTCGTATCGGTAATCGGGCTGAAATAGTCTGGTATGTGCCATTTATTCTGGTAGCGGGGTGGTCTATTGCCCAGGGTAATCTGGTTGCATTGTGGATTGCTGTACTGGTTTTCTTTGAGCCGCTTAAAATTGTGCTGGTGATTCACTGTATTCGGCAGGGGCACTACCATGGGGCTTTTTATCAGCGTTTGTCTCAATCTTCCAGTGATGCGGTCTGATTGACGTTTCGGGATCAGTCATCTGTCAGGGCTCCGTGGACAGCTATAGTTGTATCAGGAGCTATGTTATAGCGGGTGTTGAAGCATTCAACGATGTTCAGTAGTTCTTCTGACAGGCGTGTTTGCGTTTGTTCAATCAATGCCGCGGGTATGCAATTCCAGTAGGCTTGGGCAATACCGCCGGCAATACAGGCCATCGTATCGGTATCACCGCCAAGGGACAGCACATTGCGAATGGTTGTTTCATAATCTCCGGCATCAAGAAAACAGATAATTGCTTCCGGCACAGATTTCTCGCAGGCAACATCGAAGGTGTAGTCGGGGCGGATATCGCTGACTTCCCGCTGTAAGTCATAGTTAAAACGTTGCTCGAGGCAGGTACGTATTGTTTCGCGGCTTTCTCCCTGGCGCGCCAGAAAAATAGCGAGTGCTGTTGCCTGGGCACCTTTAACACCCTGCGGGTGATTATGACTCATGGCAACACTTTGTGCCGCGTGATCCAGTACAAATGCCTCTGTATCTGCTGCAAAACCAATCGGGCTGACCCGCATCGCTGCGCCATTGCCCCAGCTGTTGTAAGGCCCGATTTCCGGATTGACAAGCCAGCGCTCAAAGGACTGTCCGTAGCCGCGCTGGGGATAGCGGCGGCACAGTTCAATAATATGATCCTTGTAGCTTCCGCCTTCAAGCAGACAGCGTGCGACTGCGGCGGTGACCACGGTATCATCAGTAAATTTTGACCATTGGGTAAACAATGGAACATCATAGCGCTTTTGCCCGAGGGACTCGTAGGTTGAGCCAATCACATCGCCAATAATTGCTCCGATCATGGTGCGGTCAGTTTTCCAGACTGGAAAACTGTTGCCATTGTTGCAGGTAATGGCGTGCAGTTTCGTATTGTTCGCTAAATTGAATCAGTAGATTTTTTAGCTGCTCTTGCAGTACAAGGCAGGTTGTATTGTAGGGTGAGAGTTGTAAGTCCAGAGTCATATTTTGACTGCGTAGTAATAGCGGATAGTCAATTCTGGTTTGTTGCTCATCACAGGTTTTCCCCGGGTTAGGCAGTTGAAGATTATTGAAAAAGGTTTGCAGTGGGTCACTGGTTACCTCAAGGATAATGCTGGCGCATAATTTCTCCGTTTTATTTTTCCGCCAGACAAAAGCCACGTGTTTTCGATTGGCCTGTTGTTCTCGCTGATAAATTATGTTTCTCATATCGGCGTAAACAAAGCAGGCGCGTGGCAGATCAACACCATGACGTGCGTAAATCATGGCGACCCACATGGTATCGACATGACATTCGCCCTGTTTTTCACCGCTGGCATAGAGGTGGTGTTTACCGATACCAAACTTTTGTAGTTCGAGGCTTTGGCAGATGTCGAACTCTGTACCGATTTGATTAAGCCAGATTTCAAGTCCCATAGTGTTTGCCTTGTGTCAGGTGGGCAGTAGAGTGCCAACAGAACTTCATATATTAGCATCATCTAACGTGTCGTTAGGTATAAATAAATATTTTATAAAGAGGGGATCAACGGTCAAATTTACAGGTTTAAAAGCAGTTGACCGTTGATAAAAATAGCGTTACTTTCGCGTTTGAGAACAGAGAAACTTTCTGTTTTTTGTTGAGATACAGATGCAGGCTGTAGATAGTTTGAGATGTTACAGTTGCTGTGTTTTATCAGTATCTGGATATTGAACAGTAACATTCGTAAGAATGTTTCTAACACGCATTTCTAAATTTTCAGGAGGTTTAGTGATGGGTAAGTTAGATTTAGGTGACGATCTGTTAGATGTAGACGAACTGGACCTCGACGAGGAGTTGCCGGAAGTTCATCCGGGGGTAATTGCTAAAAATGCCCGCCGACGCCTTGAAGACCGTCTGGAGGATTTACAGCTACAAAAACAAATGAACGACT
Source organism: Pseudomonadales bacterium (assembly GCA_028280345.1). GTDB lineage: Bacteria > Pseudomonadota > Gammaproteobacteria > Pseudomonadales > UBA7239 > JANQLY01. The sequence continues at coordinate 31,284 of JANQLY010000017.1, forward strand.
ACGATTTTGACGTATAAAAGGTTTTGTGCCTCTGCTTTTGGTCGGGTTTGGTTGTTTGTTAAGCTGTTGATGGCTAAAAGACTAAAAGAGAAATAGAGAGGCTGACAAAATCGGGGCGTGTGCCTCATTTAAACGGGTGGATTTGCCACCAGAGGTTACTGTCCCCTTAAAATTCTGTCAGCTAATAGGCCTGAACAGCATATACTGCATAAAGCAGGTGCTACTGTCGTGCTTGTGCATACGCCTTTGATAGGCTCGGGGTAGTATTTTCTTTGTATAGCAGAAATAATGTGAAAAGTACCGTCAGTTAAGCAGGGCGTGCGGCGGGGCTTTATACGAAGTGAGCAGAAATGGGTTATTGAGCGTTCTGTATAAATATTGCAAGATGGAAAAATAAAAAGTTATTAATACAAAACCGGGAACGGAATTATGAAGTGTTATGTGTCTGCTTTTGTTAAGTGTTTTACGGGGATGACGGTTTCTGTCTTATTGCTGTGCTCGGGGTTGTTGCATGCGGAGCAGTTACCCGTAATAGAAGAGGGGCCGAACACGACCGATGAGGCCGTGCTGGCACATATTCAGGCCTTACCGCGTTACCAGTCCCAAACAGATTCCAAGCGGCAGTATGCGATGACCGAGTCATATCGCCAATTACCGGATGAAACCCGGATTCTGGTGCGTTACTTGCTGGATGGGAACTTTGCTGCCATTAATATGGCAATCGATGCAGCTGATCACAGGCATAAACAGAATACGGTGAATTACCAGTTAGAACGAGCGGTAGAGAAATCGGTGGGTGTGTTGACCAACGACAAATATATGACACAGGAAATAGTCGATGAATGGGTGCAGCAAACACCGGATCATTTTTTGCCCTATTTTGTTCGTGCCGAAGTATATTCAGATTTGGGATATGAGGCTCGAGGCAGCAAATATGCGCATGAAACCAGGGAGGAACAGTTTGCACGCATGGCAGAGCTTCATCGCATTAGTTATAAATCACTGCAAAAATCACTGCAATTGAATCCGGATTTCGAGTTCTCTTATTCAAAATTAATAGATATTTATAAGTCATCGAGTGGTAATGATGAGCTGGCAGAGCAAGCTTACAGAAAGGCACTGACGATTAATGAAAACAGTTTTTCAGTAAGATGGGCTTATCTGGATTACAATTTACCGCAGTGGCACGGTGACCGGTCCACTGACAAAATGCAGCAGATTATTGATGAGTTAGGTGAGGATAAACACCCCAACAGTGGTTTGCAGTCGCTGAAGGGAAGAGTGCTGGCGTATTACGCAAGGCAATATCACAGTCGCTGGAAAAAAAGTCGTGCGGACGAAGATTTTGTAATGGCGTTGGAGCTCTATGACAAGGCGTTACAGTATGGAGACCAGTATTACTACCACTATCAAAAAGCGATGTTGCTGTTTTCCTTTAAGGATTATGAGGAGGCCTATGTGCATGTGTCGCGAGCAGTGGAAATTGCCCCCTATATTGAAAAAGCACACTTTAAGCGCAAGTGGATTGAGCAGATTACCAGGTAGCGGGTCAGGCATCATCAGATGGTAAAGAAAAAGTATGCGATATTGTGGCTATTAATGGCTGTGCTAACGGGATGTTCCTCAACCGGGAAAACAGTGATGGAGGAACACAATTACCTGAGTGGTGTTGAGTTGCATCTTGCAACCAAACCAATGTTCAAGCTTCAGGTATCTGCTGATGTAGTGCTGATGGAGTCGGAGGGTAACCTGTTTCTGGATGTTGCCAATATGACTTTGGCACATAGTCCGGACTATCCACGCAGTGATCATGTGATTGAGTACACGAGCTTTAGTTTCGGGTATCTGGAACCTGAGCCTTTTTGTTATATCTCTTCAGGCAAGGAACGATGTCGCCCTCCTGGCTGGAAATACCTTGGCAAAGGAAAGCCATTGCCGGTTAATCAGGTACTGAAAGCTGACCAGGATGAGCTGATTTTAGAGGACATGAAGCTGTTGTTTAGCGAAGGTGGTCACGGCCTGGACAAGACATTGGATACTGTATTGATCGTGTATGTCGGGGACTCCAGTGGCTTCGTAACTTTGCAAAGTAAACCGGGCAGGCTGCGTTAAGCGCAGGCTTTAAAAGTAAGCGCTGCGATTAATATCCCAATACCGGGCGCAACCAGCGCTCAACATCGTCGACGGAAACCCCGCGGCGTTCGGCCAGACTTTCTACCTGATCTTTGGCAATCTTTCCGGTGCCAAAGTATTTTGCCTGCGGATGTGCAAAATACCAGCCACTCACAGAAGCGGCGGGGGTCATGGCAAAACTGTCGGTTAAAGCGATACCCAACTGTTGTTCAACATTCAGCAAATCAAACAATTTACGTTTTTCCGAATGATCCGGGCAGGCCGGATAACCCGGGGCCGGGCGAATGCCCTGGTAACGTTCCTTGATCTTCTCTTCGTTGCTGAGGTTTTCGTCTGGCGCATAGCCCCAGAATTCCTTGCGTACGCGCTCGTGCATATGTTCAGCAAAGGATTCTGCCAAACGATCGGCAAGTGCCTTCACCATGATACTGTTGTAGTCGTCTCCCTGGTCATCGTAGTGTTTGGCAAGTTCTTCGGCACCAATGCCGGCAGTGACTGCAAAACCGCCGATATAATCTTCAATACCGCTGTCCTGCGGTGCGATAAAATCGGCGAGGCTGCCTAGTGCTTTGTCTGTGCCTTTACGATTTTGCTGGCGAACATGATTGAGGGTGATGTTTGCTTCAGGCAACACAATATCGTCGCCGTTGATCTGATTGGCTTTCCAGAAACCGATAACACCTTGTGCCTTGAGCTTTTTATTCTCAACAATATCCTTGAGCAGGGCCTGGGCGTCGTCAAACAGTTCCCGTGCCTTGTCGCCAACGACCTTGTCATCGAGAATGGCCGGGTACTTGCCAGCCAATTCCCAAGTCATAAAGAACGGTGTCCAGTCGATGGTATCAATCAGATCCTCGAGCGGATAATCATTAAACATTTTGGTACCGGTAAACGCAGGGGTCTTTGGTGTAAACCTGTTCCAGTCAATCGCACTTTCTGTTTTTGCTTCAGCGTAAGGAACATATTCTTCCTTGCCACGGCGTTTCTCGGTACGCTCGCGCACCACGTCATATTCCGCTTTAGTATCAATAACAAACTGCTTCTTGAGCTCTTCGCTCATCAGTGTGGTTGCAACGCCCACGGCGCGCGAGGCATCTGCCACATAAACCACCTGGTCGCGCTGGTATTGCGGTTCTATTTTTACTGCGGTGTGCGCTTTTGATGTAGTGGCACCACCGATCATTAGCGGGAGGTCATAACCGAGCCGCTCCATCTCGTGGGCAACGTGTACCATCTCGTCGAGGGAAGGAGTAATCAGTCCGCTCAGTCCAATAATGTCGGCGTTTTCTTCCTTTGCGGTTTTCAGGATATCTTCACACGACACCATGACGCCAAGATCAATAATCTCGAAGTTGTTACAGCCGAGCACAACGCCGACAATGTTTTTGCCAATGTCATGCACATCGCCTTTAACCGTGGCCATAACAATCTTGCCGTTGGATCTTGCACCACCGGCTTTCTCTGCCTCGATAAACGGGTTCAGGTGAGCTACCGCCTGTTTCATTACGCGAGCACTTTTTACTACCTGGGGCAGAAACATTTTGCCTGAGCCAAACAGATCTCCAACTACATTCATGCCGTCCATCAGTGGGCCTTCGATCACCTGGAGCGGTCTATCGGCGTTAAGGCGCGCTTCTTCCGTGTCTTCGACAATAAACGAAGTAATACCTTTGACGAGTGCGTGTTCCAGGCGTTTTTCCACCGGCCACTCACGCCACTCGAGATCTTCTTCGCGAGCCTGGCCGCTGCCGTCGCCGCGGTAGTTGTCAGCAATGGCAAGCAGATCATCAGTGGCGCTTTCCGAAGTGTTGCTTACTACGGCTTCCACTGTTTTTTTCAGTTCTTCGGGTAGATCGTCGTAGACCGCGAGTTGGCCTGCATTAACGATTGCCATATCGAGACCGGATTTAATCGCATGGTAGAGAAATACAGAGTGAATCGCTTCACGCACCGGGTTGTTGCCGCGGAACGAGAACGACACGTTGGACAAGCCGCCCGATACTAGTGCGCCCGGCAGGTTTTCCTTAATCCACGCAGTAGTTTTAATAAAGTCTACAGCGTAGTTATTGTGTTCTTCAATCCCGGTGGCAATCGCAAAGATATTCGGGTCGAGAATAATGTCGTTGGGCTCAAAACCTACTTCGTCGACAAGAATATCATAAGACTTTTTGCAAATTTCGATACGACGTTCGAAGTTATCAGCCTGACCGTCTTCATCAAACGCCATCACAACAACTGCTGCGCCGTAACGCAGACACAATCGTGCCTGCTCGATAAATTTTTCCTTGCCCTCCTTGAGGGAGATGGAGTTCACCACAGGTTTGCCCTGGTTACATTTCAGGCCTGCCTCTATTACCTCCCACTTGGAAGAGTCGATCATGGTTGGCACCTTGGCAATATTCGGCTCCAGTGCAATCATGTTATTAAAACGTTTCATCGCATCGACGGAGTCGAGCATCGCTTCATCCATATTGATATCGATGATTTGTGCACCGTCTTCCACCTGGGTTTCCGCTACTTCAAGGGCTTCATCGTATTCCTCTTCGAGTATCAGGCGCTTGAATTTGGCAGAACCGGTTACGTTACAGCGCTCGCCGATATTCACAAACAGTGAATCCTCGGTGATATTCACGGCTTCGAGGCCGGACAATCGCAGCGCCGGTTGCAAGTCGGGTTTCTGACGCGGTTTGCAATCTGCAACGGCATCTGCAATCGCCTTGATATGGGCGGGTGTTGTGCCACAGCAGCCACCGACAATATTCAGGAAGCCGCTTTCGGCGTAATCGCGTACTTTGGGCGCCATTACCTCCGGTGTTTCATCAAACTCACCAAACGCATTCGGTAGGCCTGCATTCGGGTGGGAACTCACCATAAATTCGGAGACCCGTGCCAGTTCTTCGACGTGGGGGCGCAATTCCTCGGCACCGAGGGCGCAGTTGAGGCCAATAGAAATAGGCTTGGCGTGACGCACAGAGTTATAGAAGGCCTCCACAGTCTGGCCGGTCATGGTGCGGTCACTGGCATCGGTCATAGTGCCGGAAATCATTATCGGTAATTCGTAACCGAGTTCATCGAAGACCTTCCTGGTCGCAAAAATCGCGGCTTTTGAGTTGAGTGTATCGAAAATCGTTTCAATCAGAATGATATCCGAGCCACCTTCTATAAGCGCGTGGACTGATGCAGAGTAGTCGTCAACGAGCTCGTCAAACGTGATATTGCGCGCGGCGAGGTCGTTGAGGTCGTAGACGGTGCATGCCCCTTTGGAAGTAGGGCCGACAACGCCGGCGACATAGCGCGGCTGGCCGGTTTTTGCGGCTATGGAATCAGCGGCTTCCCGGGCAAGCTTTGCCGAGGCAAGATTGAGCTCCACGGCGAGGTCTTCCATATCGTAGTCAGACATGGAGGCGCGTGTGCCATTAAAAGTATTGGTTTCGACAATATCGGCTCCAGCCTCGAGATAGGCAATGTGGATTTCCTGGATTACCTCGGGTTTGGTGATTGAGAGCAGGTCGTTATTGCCCTTGAGATCCATATGGTAGTCTGCAAAGCGTTCGCCCCGGTAGTCAGCTTCTTCAAGACCGTAGCCCTGGATCATCGTGCCCATGGCACCGTCCAGGATCAGAATACGCTCTTCAAGTGCTTGTTTTAATTGACTAATTTGGGCTTCGCGCTGAGACATAGAGACTACTTTCCAACCAGGGTTTCAGGGTAAAGAAGCGGCGCAGTTTAGCATGCCCTCATACCTATATCAAAATATTTTGATATAGGTATGAGGGTGGCAGAAAATGACAAAAAGTACATCTAATACAAATATTCGGGGTTTTTTTCAGTGGGAAGGATGTTTACAATAATACCCAGGTAAATTGCTTGGGTATAACCCCTGCGGGAAGGCTGGTTTAACGACCTGTCAAATAATAGCGAAAGCTTATCTTTTGCAATCATTTTTGGAACGTAGAGCCATGACAGAAGCTGCACAGAAAACAACTGATACACAGAGCGATGACACCGTAGGTGTCAACATTACTGAGTCTGCCCAGGAGTACCTTATGGGGTTGCTGGAAAAGCAGGACTGTGAAGGTATTGGAGTGCGCATGCATATCCAGTCGCCGGGCACACCGCGCGCTGAAACCTGTCTTTCCTATTGCCGCCCCGGTGAGGAAAAGGAAGACGATGTGATTGTGGAATATCCAGCCTTCAAGGCATTTTTTGAAAAGCGCAGCGTGCCGTTTCTTGAGGATGCCTTTGTTGATTACGACAAGGACAAATTTGGTGGGCAGTTAACGATCAAGGCGCCAAATTCCAAAATGCCCAAAGTTAATGACGATAGCCCAATTGAGGATCGCATTACCTATGTACTCTGGAATGAGGTTAACCCCCAACTGGCTGCGCACGGTGGTGAAGTGTCACTTGTGGAAATGGATGGCAACGTTGCAGTGTTGAAATTCGGCGGTGGTTGCCAGGGCTGCTCAGCGGTGGATGTTACACTCAAGGATGGTGTGGAAAAAACCCTGCTGGAAAGTATCCCGGGCCTGGAAGGGGTGCGGGATATGACCGATCACACTGATACGACCAACGCGTATTACTAGGGCGCTTACACCGGTTCCTTAAAAAATCGGATAGTCACCCACCTGTAAAAGTCTGCTAGAATCCCTTTGTATTTTATAGCGCAGGCAGGTTTTCCCTGCCTGTGTTGTCTTTATGCTCAGCCGTCATTAATTCAGGGGAAGTATTGGTGAACATTCGGCGTATTTGTAAAATCCTGATCTATTTTTACCTGAGCTATCTGGCGCTGGTTTTTATTGCGGTTAATCCCTTTCTCAACTATTACGCTGGCGTGGTTTATGAGCAGCAAACCGGTCGTCAATTGCAGTATGACAAGGTGGGTATCGACCCGTTCGCGGTGACCTTGTATGCCTACCAGGTGAGCGACCGTGATAGTGATGGCGAAAAGCTCTGGTCATTTGAAACCTTTGAACTTGATCTGTCGATAGCGAGTCTCTGGTCAGACGGCATTGTGCTGGATTATTTACTCGTTGATAGTTTATATGTGCATCCGCGCAAATTGAAAAACGGAGAACATAGCTGGCAGGATATCATCGACCATCGTGTTGCTATGCCGGTGGCCGCAGAAGATAAGCCTGAGAAGACTGAACAGGCCTTGCCTGGTCTGACCATTCATCGTCTACAGTTATCGGTGGATTATATGGGGTACAGTGACTTTTCCCGGTCTGAGCCCTTTATCGCTTTTTTGAAGAATATCAATCTGTCCTTGCAGGATTTTTCAACCCTGATTGCCGAAGGTAAGCCTTATCGTCTGGTTGCCCAGGGGGAAGCGGGTGGTGAAGTAGAGTGGGAGGGTACAGTGTCCGTGCTGGGTAAGGAAAGCCGCGGTAGCCTCGAGCTGAGAGGAATCAGCTTATTACCGGGCTGGCGTTTTATGAAAGAGGATGTGAACTTCAATCTCGACTCGGCTTTTTTTACAGTAGGCGGTGACTATGTGTTTTCATGGCAAGACATCGTTTCACCGCATTATGAGATTAGTAACGGTTTTGCCCGGCTGTTTGATTACAGCATGGTGGCGCGCAATGATCCGGGTTCCTATTTGTCCTGGCAGGAAATTCATGTTCAGGATATTGCTGTTAATAGTCGTGCACAAAATGCGGTGATTGATCAGGTTACGATCTATGACCTGGCCGGGCGTTTACAAATTAACGAGGATGGCAGCACCAATTTCCATCGTATGTTTGCGTACTCGCCGGCCCCCAAGTCTGATGCACCTCAGATAGCTACCCCTCAAACAACTACGCCTCAACCGGCTACTGCAGGTACACAGACACAGGAAGCTTTACCGTGGCAAGTGGACCTGAACAAAGTTGTGTTTGTGAATAACACACTGGATTTTAGCGACTTGTCGCTCAACACACGCTTCCGTGTTCAGGTGGAAGAACTGGGCGGAGAGATTACCGGTATTTCATCATCGCCCGATGCGCAAGCCGCAGTTAATTTAAGTGGCAAGGTCGATGGATATGCGCCGGTGAGCATACTGGGTACGGTCGCACCCCTGAGCGATCCGGTACAACTCGATCTGGATTTAAATTTTTATCACATTGATTTAAGTACGATATCGCCATATTCCGGTACTTATGCCGGCTGGAAAATTGAGCAGGGCTTGTTAACAGTTAACCTCGGTTATGAACTGCAAAATAATTACATTGTTGGCAGTAACAAGGTGGTGGTGGATCAGCTCAAGCTCGGTGAACGTGTAGAGAGTTATCGTCTTGTAGACGTGCCATTGCGACTTGCGGTTGCCTTGCTCACGGACGAAAACGGTACGATGAATCTGGATGTGCCGATTGAAGGTGATGTTAATGATCCGGGTTTCAAACTTTCCGGTGTTATCTGGCAGGGGGTGCGCAACCTGGTGGTGAAACTGGTAACAGCGCCGTTTAAGGCGCTGGGTTCACTGTTTGAATCAAAACACGATTTGGAATATGTGCCGTTTGATATAGGTAGTGAAAGTTTGACTGAGGTGGGGCGGGAAGTTCTTGATGATGTGAAAAAAGGGCTTGATAAGCGCCCGATCCTGCGACTTGGTGTAGTGGGTCGCTATGATGCAGCGAAAGATACCTTGCATATGCAACAGCAACAGTTTGAACAGTCTTTATTGGCGGCAGGTTTGCAACAGGCTGATATTGATAATCGTACTCCTGCGTGGCAAGCACAAATTAACAGCCTGTTTGCAGCGAGCTTCCCGGCGAAGCTTGATGTACCTGCAGGGCAGGAGCCAGATTTTGATAAAAAGAATCGCATGCTGGTGAGTGCGATAGAAATTGATAAAAAACAATTGGAAGGGCTGGCCAGGCAGCGTGCACTGTCAGTCAAGCGTTACCTGATTAGTGAGCAGGGACTGGCACCGGACAAGGTATTTCTCAAGGAAGAAGGTGTTGTGGATGATTCCACAGATGTTAAGTTGCTACTTGATGCCGGTTAGGTTGTTCAGGAGATAAAAAATTACGGCTGTTTTGTTGCACGAAATAGTTCGTTGTCTGCGTTGTCCTGAAGTATCAATAAATCGTTCGTTATTGAAAGCCGGGCTACTTTTTCCAATGCTTTGATGAATCTTTGTTCCTGTTCCATTAGTGCAGGTGGGCACATCTTGAGTGTGGTGGCCGCCATACCGAGCTCGATCATATCGTTGTCGAGTTTGTAACCTGTATTGACAAGGTTGCAGCCAGTGCTACCGGAGAGTCGTAGTTCATCTGTATTGAATACCAGTGTTGCCATGCTATCAGCAATCACCGGAGTGTCATCAATCGTGGTTACAAGCCATGTGCCATTAAGGTTTGTATTAATATCAGTAGTATTGTTTTGGTCTGATAGACAGCCAGTGATAAACGTCACACAGAATAATAAAATAACTTTTTTCATATGAAATCCCTTGCGTAGTTAATTCTGGAGTGGCTGGCCTTCTAGAACGGCTGACCAAAGGTCAGATAAAAACCGCTGTTATCCCCTTTTCCTTTGGCGTATTCTGCGCGCATGATAATTTTGTCTTCCGGTTTTATAACGAAGGTAATGCCGCCTCCGATCATGGGGAAAAGGTTGCTTGAATCGCTGCATTTTTTGCCCGTGCCGTAAAGACAAGTAACACCGGTAAACAGTGTTCCTCCCCAGCGTCGGGTAAATGGTATGCGCTCATCAAATTCAAACATGATCATATTTTCGGCGAGATTCTGCCCGCGGACATAGCCTCTCATATTGATAGAAGAATAGCCTGAGGTCGGTGCATTATTGGTCCAGCGACCAGCAGTGTGAAAGCCGAGAACGAAGTTGCCATTATGGGTGAAGTATTTTTGATAGTCGGCCTGGTAGGAGTCAAAGCTGACATCGCCGCCAAATGTTTTGCGGTAGGCTATATTGTGCAGTGTCAGCTGTTGTCCTTTGGCGGGTGAATTTTGATTGTCGAGTGAATCGTAGAGTATGGCGAGGCCGATACCATTGGAGTCAAACCCGGTTAAACCGGTCAATTCGAGAACGGCCTTGCTGAAAATATCACCGCCGTAAATCGCGTAGTTGGTGCTGATAGCTTGCGGGCCGATGTACCAGTTGCTGTTGCTGAGCAAGTGATAATAACGTGCGCCAAAGATATGTAGGTCATCGGTGGTTTGTACTGGCAAGCCACTACCGAGGAAATCAGAGTAGTCATTACGGATTTTGCCGCCACCGGCAAAAGCGGTAAGGCGCTGTGTATCTTTGTCGAAATACGTCTGTGCAAACAGGCCGCCGCCATAAGAGTCGGTATTGCTGTAAATGGCGCCGAGGCCAAACATGGATACCGGTGATTCTTCATCAAAGTCATGCAGATAGGCGCCGAGAGCGCCGAGGGAGGTGCCGACTTTCGGATCACTACTGATTAGCGGGGCAGCGAGCCAGGGAGAGGATTTCTCATTGTTGTGGCTATCAGAACTGCTTGCTTCGGCGTGTAACTCGCAGGCGAAAGCAAGCAGCAGCAGATAAAACAGTCTGCGTATAGCTCCCCTCAGGTGGTTTGGCAAAGGTGTTTTCCTGATTTTGAGTTATTGAACTCCCGGTTATGGAAATCAGTTCAGGACAGTATAGCCTTTGTTAGTCAGGCAGTTTTTCTGAACCGTGAGCTTTTCCTGATTCGTTGCAGAAGCACCTTTGGCAAGCCCGAGAGCGGCACCAACACCGGCATCCTGTTTTGCCTGGTCACTGTTGCCGCGAGAAGCGCCGACCGCGCCACCGACAACGGCACCTTTTACTGCGGTGCTGCCGGCCTTGCTGTCTACCTGCTCGGAAATCGCGACACATTCGTTGAGATCTGCCTGGTACTGACCCATATCTACACCGTTGGGGTCGATAATAATATCGGAGGCGTGACTATTCGCAGTTAGCAGTATAAAGGCAGACAGAAAGGAAATCAGGGTGAGTGTGAATTTCATAACAACCTCATTAGAGCGGATGGGGAAAGAATATAAAGTTTAACATGAGAGCTAAAGCAGCGGCAAAGTGTGGGTCGGATCAGTGAGGCTCCTGCCGGGCGTAGTAGGTGATTAGGTCAACCACGGCAAGAAAATCATCGCCATCGATTTGCTCATCAAATAATTCCACAATTTCGTCAGAGGGATTGGCATAGCCGATAGAGAGCCCCGCTGTATCAATGACAAATTTATCGACAAAGGTGCTGCCGACAAAAATACTCTCCCGGGGATCAATGCCAAGCATGCTGGAAATATAACGAATACCTTCAGGTTTTTGATCAAAATCAAACGGAGTAGGGATGATGTGTTTGACACAGTCGTCTTTATCAAAGGAAAATTTGTTGATAAATACGTAGTCAAAGTAGTCTTTATAATCCGGTATCAGTGTAGTCAGAAATTTATAAATGCCACCGGAGATAATCGCAAGTGTATAGCCTTCCTGCTTTAGTTGTTTAAGGCCTGCATAGAGGTTATTGGCGATCTTGTAGTTACTTGCGATCTTTTCTATATCGTTTTCTGTAAGGCCGCGAGTTTTAAAAATCTCACAACACCACAGACACCACTCCTCGTAATTGAGTTTTCCCGTGTGGTAGAGGCGCAGTCCCTGACGGCGTTTTTCATCGTCGTCAAGAAATGCCCAGACAGCTTTCCAGGAAAAGTCGAGCCCCTGGATCAGGGTTGCATCGAGATCAAAGCAGATCAGCTTGAATGGGCCTTGCTTGCGCGCGAGCGGGGAGGTTGCATCGCCGGGAGTGGATAAACCGTAGTGGGCATTATAAAAAATCTCCAGTTCCGGGGCGGGGCGCTGGTTGGGTTGTAACATAATTTCTTCGACATCGTCGATCTCAAAACCGCTACAGATCTTTTCCAGATTGCGCTTGCGCGGCCTTTCGGTCTTGCCGGTCTCCCACAAATGCCAGGTTTTTTTGTCGGGGGCTTCACACTGGAAAGCGGCCTCTTCCTGAGACCAGCCGCGGTTAATCCTTAACCATAGAAGTTTTTCCCTGTAGAGCCGCCATTTCATGCCTGTGGAATCCCGCTATTAATACTCATTGCCGCTGTTGATTTGTGAGTCCGTGACCAGCTTTTGCCAACGTTTTTGCCATCGCGACTGAGCGTGCGCCGCGATTTAATGATCTTGCCGGTTGAATAACAGGCCAGGGAAGTTGGGAGAAGTCGTACAGCTTCCCTGTAATCATCCGACAGGCGGATAGTAAAGGAGTCTCTTTCCGGGCACAACGTCCCGGTACAGATTTTCTATCGCTCTGACGGCTCTATGCTGCTTAACGCAGCTTCACTCTGGATGACAGGAGACGGAATTATGCTTATTTTGACTCGACGTATAGGCGAAAGAATTATCATCGGTGACAATATTGATATCACAGTGCTCGGTGTGCGCGGTAATCAGGTGCGCCTTGGTGTAGATGCACCGGCGAATATCAGTGTTCACCGTGAGGAAATCTATGAACGCATCAAACGGGAGCGTGAAATGGCCGGTGTCAGTCAGCTCAAGGATGTTAATAACGGCTAGCGTCAGTATTTAGCTGGCTGCCTGTGAATTACCCATCAGTTCCCCGATCAGTTCCAGTACCTGCGGGTTAACTGCGCAGCCGACATGGGATGTTTCCACCTCGTAATGGGAAACGGCGGGGTGGTCATCCAGTCTGGCAACTTCGGTACTGACAAAACCATCCTGCGGGCTGTAGATCACTTTGATCGGCACGTCGTCTGTGATGATTTTGCGTTTGTTGTTCCAGCTATCGAAGTTTTGCTCTTCAATCGGCACCGTGCTGCGGTTAATACGCCGCAACAGGTTAAACAGTGCAACACCGCGCGGGTCACCGAAGGGTGCAACGATGGTGATAACCTGACGCATCAGATCCGGTAGCTGTTGTGCAGTATCAAACGCGTAGAGCCCTCCCATGCTGACTCCGATTAATGAGACTGGCTGGCCGCTTTGTTCGTACACTTCCTGCAGCCTTGCCTTGCAGGCTTCAACCATTTTTTCGCGATAGGCCACGGCGTCTTCAACACGTTTGATGCGTTCTTCCGATGCCTCGTAATTAACGCCGAGGTTCAATGTATAGGGTTCGTAACCAAGCTGTTTGAGCAGGTAGCGAATCACGAACATGGAGCTGTCGCCGCCGCCATAACCCGGAATCGTTAATACCGGAGAGCCATCCCCCGGTGGTGCCTGTTTTACAAGCTTGCGAAAGTTGAATAGCAACTTTGTGGTTTCGAGACCGGAGCGCGGGATTTCTTTTAATGATAAATCCAGGGAGGGGGGTGGTGGATGCTCGGTCATGGTGGGAGCCTGTATTGAGAATGAAAAACCCGGATAAGAGATGATCTATTATCCGGGGAGTGCTTTATGGACTGAAGTGTAGTCCGTTAGATATTGGTTGCCGCAATTCGCTTGCCTTCATCGTGGCGCAACTGGAAATCCTTGATCTCGTTAAAATTGAGATAACGATAAATATCACCTGCTACTGCGTCGATACCCTTTGCATACTCCAGATACTCCTCCGGTGTGGGTAGTTTACCGAGTACAGCAGCTACGGCGGATAGTTCTGCTGAGCCCAGGTAAACATTCGCGCCCTGGCCAAGACGGTTTGGAAAGTTACGTGTGGAGGTGGAAATGGCAGTTGAGTTCGCCGCAATACGTGCCTGGTTACCCATGCACAGCGAGCAGCCCGGCATTTCCAGACGCGCGCCTTTGACACCAAAAGTGTTGTAGTGGCCTTCTTCCATAAGCTGATGCTCGTCCATCTTGGTAGGTGGTGCGATCCACAGCCGGGTAGAGAGTGCCTCGTCGGTATCATTTAACAGTTTGGCCGCTGCGCGGAAGTGGCCAATGTTGGTCATACAGGAGCCGATAAACACTTCCTGAATCGGATCGCCAGCAACTTCTGACAGAAACTTTGCATCGTCCGGGTCATTCGGGCAGCACACAATCGGTTCCTTGATATCTTTCAGGTCGATTTCAATCACGGCAGCGTATTCTGCATCGGCATCTGCTTCGAGAAGTTCCGGGTTAGCAAGCCACTCTTCCATTTTTTGTGCACGGCGCTCAAGTGTACGCACATCACCGTAACCGTCAGCAATCATAGAGCGCAACAACACGATATTGGAAGTCATATACTCAATGATTGGTTCCTTGTTGAGTTTGATTGTACAACCTGCGGCAGAACGTTCAGCGGAGGCATCGGAAAGTTCAAACGCCTGTTCAACCTTGAGATCTTCGAGGCCTTCGATTTCAAGCACTTTGCCGGAGAAAATATTTTTCTTGCCTTCCTTTTCTACGGTAAGTAAACCTTGCTTGATTCCATAGAGAGGAATCGCATGTACAAGATCGCGCAGTGTAATACCCGGTTGCATTTCACCTTTAAAACGAACCAGCACAGATTCCGGCATATCCAGTGGCATGACACCGGTTGCTGCGGCAAACGCTACGAGACCGGAACCGGCGGGGAAGGAAATACCCAGCGGAAAGCGAGTGTGCGAGTCACCGCCCGTACCGACCATATCCGGCAGTAACATGCGGTTGAGCCAGGAGTGAATCACACCGTCACCCGGGCGCAGTGAAACACCGCCGCGGTTCATAATAAAGTCCGGCAGGTGGTGCTGGGTTTCAATATCAATTGGCTTTGGATAGGCCGCGGTATGACAAAAAGACTGCATTACCAGATCAGCCTGAAAGCCGAGACAGGCGAGGTCTTTAAGTTCGTCGCGGGTCATCGGGCCGGTGGTATCCTGGGAGCCAACCGTCGACATTTTCGGTTCGCAGTAGGTGCCAGGGCGAATGCCTTCAACACCACAGGCGCGACCGACCATTTTCTGTCCCAGGGTAAAACCCTTGCCGCTGTCGGACGGATCAACCGGCTTGCGGAACAGTTCGCTCTCAGCGAGGCCGAGGGATTCACGGGCACGGGCGGTCAAGCCGCGGCCAATAATCAGGTTAATACGGCCGTCGGCCTGAACTTCGTCGAGCAATACGTCCGACTTCAGTTCAAATTTGATGTCTTCGTTTTTCGTGGTGTTGACCATGCGGCCTTCGTAGGGATAGATGTCGAGTACATCGCCCATTTCCACGTTGGTCACATCGGCCTCAAATACGAGTGCGCCCGCATCTTCCATCGTGTTATAGAAAATCGGTGCCACTTTGCCGCCAATACAAATGCCGCCGGAGCGTTTGTTCGGTACGCCCGGGATATCTTCACCGATGTACCACAGCACCGAGTTGGTAGCTGATTTACGTGAAGAGCCGGTACCTACCACGTCGCCGATAAAGGCAATTGGATGACCTTTCTCTTTCAGTTCGTTGATTTGCGCCTCGTTATCATGGATACCTGGACGCGGGTTTTTATACATGGCCTTTGCGTGCAGCGGAATATCCGGACGTGACCAGGCATCCTGGGCCGGTGAGAGGTCATCGGTATTTGTCTCGCCTTCAACAAAGAAGGCACTGACGGTGATTTTTTCCGCTACCGCATCATTGGATGTAAACCACTCGCCATCGGCCCAGCTCTGGATCAGACCCTTGGCGTGTTCATTGCCCGCTTTGGCTTTTTCTTCGACATCGTGGAAGGCATCAAAAATCAGAATGGTTTTCTTGAGCTGTTCTGCGGCTAGCGCGCCGAGTTCGCTGTCGTCGAGCAGGGCGATGAGTGTTTTTACATTGTAGCCACCGAGCATGCCACCGAGTAGAACAGTTGCCTGCTCACGGTTGATAATCGGGGAGCTGGCCTCACCATTCACGATAGCGGTGAGAAAGCCTGCTTTGACATAGGCGGCGTCATCAACGCCGGGGGGGATGCGATTGGTAACGAGATCGAGGAGAACATCTTCCTCGCCAGCCGGTGGATTCTTGAGTAGTTCCACCAGACCATTGGTCTGTTCGGCTGACAGTGGCTGGGGTACTACCCCTTGGGCTGCGCGTTCTTCAACATGTTTACGGTATTCGTCTAACACAGATTAAGTCCTCGTACTTCGTTGTTTTAGCGGGGTGGCCCGAGTTTCGCAACTGACTGCGATAAGGCCTTTTGGAGGTCGCGTATTGTACGCAAAAGTGCGCCTGAATTAAACAGCGAAAACTACAGGCTTTTTTTAAAAATCAATGACTTAGGAGCATTTTTAGCAAAATGATAGACAGCGGCGGGCCACTGGCGCAGAATGCGCCCTTAACGGGCTCTGCCCCCGTAAAAGGCCGATTCAGGACAAGACCAAGCCAAGAGAATATGAGTAAAACTGTTATAACCCCGTGTGTGGGTATCTGTTCCACCAGCATTGCCGGTAGTGTCTGCCGCGGCTGCAAGCGCTTTGCCCACGAGGTGATTCGCTGGAACACCTATACCGACGCAGAGCGACAGATTGTCTGGGAGCGGCTGGGCGGGTTCCGTACCACGATTGTTTCCAGTTGGCTGGAAGTCACGGACGAGCAACTGCTACAGCAGCAACTCGTAAAACAAAAAATCAAATTCAACCCGAATCTCAACAGCTACGCCTGGGCCTATGATCTGCTGCGCGCCGGTGCGAGCCAGATTAACGACCTGGAGCAGTACGGATTACAGCTGTTACCACGGGCGCAGGGTATGTCGCTGGCAGAAATTAATGAGGCCATAGAAAAAGAATACCTGGCATTGTCAGAAGCTCATTTTCAGCGTTACTTCGACCCGGAACAGATTGAGCGCCAGGCGCCCTGAAGCTATAGAGATTTTATTGTGGCTGATGTAAACCTTGCCTTGCAGGAAATAAACGACTTTCTTCACTGTCCGACACCGCAAGCTTGGCTGGAGGTGGCGAGTCAGCCGCAGAACCTGCCGTTGCTGTTAATTGATCACGCCAATTGTGAAAAGAAAGCGGCGTCATCAGCGATGAACCTTATCTATCGCTATACAGAGAAGCCGGATGTATTACTCAAGATGAGTAAACTTGCCCGCGAAGAGTTA
The DNA here is from genome assembly GCA_028280345.1 of Pseudomonadales bacterium. Taxonomy (GTDB): domain Bacteria; phylum Pseudomonadota; class Gammaproteobacteria; order Pseudomonadales; family UBA7239; genus JANQLY01. The sequence continues at coordinate 48,367 of JANQLY010000017.1, forward strand.
CGCCACTTTGAGCAGGTACTCGCGATTATGAAAAAGCGCGGCATTCACTATGAAGTGATTGGCGCTGCGCGCTACGCCGCAGGCATGCATCAGCATATTCGCACCCATGAACCTGCGCGCCTGGTTGATAGTTTGATTATCGGTGCAATTATTGAAGCGCGTTCTTGCGAACGTTTTGCCAGTCTCGCGCCGTATCTTGATGAAGATTTAAAACAGTTTTACGAATCACTGCTGAAATCGGAATCACGCCATTACAAAGATTATTTGTCGCTCGCACGCAAATACAGTGAAGAGGCGATTGGACCGCGTTGTGAATTCTTTCTTGAAATTGAAAAAGGCCTGATTGAATCCGAGGATAACGAGTTTCGTTTTCATAGCGGTATTGTAGATATTACTGCTTAGTAGAAGCGCGGATATTAGTTTATCCTGATTTTCTGTTGACTATGGATATTTCGCGACTTATGAGCAACCAAACGAAGTCAGTTTTTGCAGGGTAAATTTGCAGGACGCAAATTTAGGCCTGGTGAGCAGGAGCGAATCAGGACGACCCTGGGAAAATTGACGGAGTGAGGGTACCCGCAGGGTTGCGATTAAGAGCAGGCCTTTTTGGTTACTTTTGGGGCCACCAAAAGTAACTTATCTGGTAAGGAAAGAACTTCTATAAAAAATTGTTCAGATAGTAAGCAGGACTGTGGTTGTCTGAACAGTTACTTACTGCGGTATTAATCTTTCCTGTTGTAAAAACTCCGCCATTGCATCGGTTGCCAGTTGGTGGCCGAGTGCATTCGGGTGAGTAGTATCTTCATCGTTGTGCTTTAGTTCACTTGCTCCATACTGGCTATAGGTGCTAAACAGATCGAGGTGGGGAATCTGATGTTTATCGAACTCGGCGGCAACCATTTCATGGTACTGCATCATTGGATAGTCATCGTAGGGCAGTAGCAGCGGGAAGATTACCGCGGCGAGTTGTGTGTTTTGCTCATCAGTCAGTTGCTTTAATTCAGCAACTGACGTTTGTACCGCCGACCAAAGCTCTTCGCTGTTATAAAATGTTTTGTAGTTAGCCTTGACGCGAAACTGTTTAGTGGCGCGGTTCCAGGTGTTAACAAGCCAGCCAAGGAACTGTGATTGACTGGCAATTTTCTGAAAGGTTTTTGCTTTCTTGCGCGCGCTGCCAACACTTTTATAGAGAAACTGTGGCGGTATCGGATCGTTAAGAGTGTAGGTGAGCAAGACAAGATCGGGCTGGTAGTGTTGTACCTTGGTCTTATACAGTTCAAGTTCTGCTTCCGTGCCATAACCGCTCACGGCAAAATTTAAGACTTCAATCTTTTGCGCATACCCGGTTTCATTGAGCTGCTGTTGCAGCAGAGTGGTGAAGGTGTCTTTTAATGGTACGCCATAGCCATAGGCAATCGAATCTCCAAGTACAGCGATACGAAAAACATTGGCGGGCTTTTCGAGCTGGATATCCTTGCCGCGATGTCCGGCATTATTGATATGACGATTGTTGGGGTCGTACTCAAGATAGAGTACCGGGTTTTCGCTTTTAATCAGTTTCGCATTAAGCTTGCGGTTCTTTTTGATATTAGCTTTGTGGGCTGCCGGATCAATTGCCTGCATATAGCCGATGGCGGACAGTGTGCGAATCGCAATTTCACCAATCACCAGGCACAGTAGCAGGCTTGCCAGCACAAGGCCGAGATTGATGGCGATTTTTTTGGCTGTTTTGCCGAGGGATTTGCCAGTTTGAGTCATGGAGGCAGTGTACCACCGAACAACGGGAAAGGCCTGTGCTGCCAATGGGCAGAGGACAGTGGAATCTCGCCGTAGCGTTTTATCTGCCCGGCAGAATGGTTTACTATACGGCGCTCATTTACAGTTCCAGAAAACGGGGATAATCCATGATTTTTGAGGGTAAGTCTGTCTCGATCCGGATGCTCGACGGCGCTCACAGCGGTATTGCAGAGCTGATTATCGATCTGAAAGAAGAATCGGTGAATAAATTTGATACCAAAACTATCAGCGAACTGGGTGAGGCGCTTGATGCCCTTGACCAACAGGACGGGGTGAACGGCCTGGTAATGACCAGTGGCAAGCCGGTGTTTATAGTGGGTGCCGATATCACTGAGTTTACCGATATGTTTTCCCGGGAAGAATCAATCGTGGCGGGTTATCTCACCAAAGCCAATGATACGTTTAACCGAATCGAGGACGCGCCGTATCCAACAGTCGTGGCGATTAATGGCTATGCACTTGGTGGCGGTTTTGAGGTGGCGATGGCATTTGACTACCGCGTTTGCGCGGATAGTGCACGAGTTGGTTTGCCCGAGGCCAAACTCGGCTTGTTCCCTGGTTTTGGCGGCACCTGTCGTTTGCCGCGTATGATCGGCATCGATAATGCTGTGGAGTGGATCGCGGGTGGCACCGAGCAAAAACCCGAGGCGGCATTAAAGGTGGGTGCAGTCGATGCTGTGGTTGCACTGGATCAGGTACGCGAGGCTGCACTGGATTTATGCCAGCAGGCAATTGCTGGAAAGCTTGACTACAAAGCCAAACGTGCACCGAAACTGCAGGCGCTTGAGCATAACGACACAGAAATCGTGATGGCGTTTACTACCTGCAAAGCGCAGGTAGCATCAAAGGCGAATCCGAAACAAATGCCTGCGCCGCTCGCGTCAGTGGAAGTGATGGAAAAGGCTTGCCGCGAAGATCGTGCCGCTGCACTCAAAATTGAAACAGAGGAATTTATTGCAATCTCCCGTACACCTGCGGCAGCCGCAATGATCGGTATTTTTATTAACGATCAGGCGATGGCAAAGGCAGCGAAAAAGTGGGAGAAAAAAGCCGATAAAAAACCCGCAAAAGCCGGTGTGCTGGGTGCCGGGATTATGGGCGGTGGTATTGCTTATCAGACGGCACTAAAAGGCATGTCTGTAGCAATGAAAGATATCGCCCAGGAAGGTATTGATCTCGGTTTGTCGGAAGCATCGAAGTTGTTATCAAAGCGTGTCGACAAGGGGCGTATGACGGCGAAGAAAATGGGTGAGGTGCTCAACCGTATTGTGCCGACACTGACCTATGGGCCGGTTCAGGATGTGGACATTGTGGTTGAAGCTGTGGTTGAAAACCCAAAAGTTAAACACGCAGTGCTCGCCGAGGTAGAAAAGGAAATTGCAGATGACGCAATTCTGGCGTCGAATACTTCAAGCATTTCTATTAGTTACCTTGCCGAGTGTCTGCAACGACCGGAAAACTTTGTCGGTATGCACTTTTTTAATCCGGTGCATGCGATGCCATTGGTGGAAGTGATTTATAGCGAGAAATCTTCCGAAGAGGCGATTGCACGGACTGTTGCCTACGGTAATGCGATGGGTAAAAAAGTGGTGGTGGTCAAGGATTGCCCGGGCTTTTTGGTTAACCGCGTATTGTTCCCTTACTTTGCAGGCTTTTGCCAGTTATTAAAGGAAGGGGCAGACTTTCAGCAGGTCGACAAAGTGATGGAAAAATGGGGCTGGCCGATGGGGCCTGCCTATCTCGCTGATGTAGTGGGTATTGATACGCTGGTGCACGCCGCTGACGTAATGGCAGAAAGTTTTCCAGATCGTTTAAGTGTCGATTACAAAACTGCGCCCCATGTGATGAACGAAAACAATCGCCTTGGGCAAAAGAACGGTATGGGTTTTTATAACTATGGCAAGGACAAGCGCGGTCGGCCGACCAAGGAAGCAGCGGATGAGGCCTATGAGCTGATTAAACCTCATGTTGATGCGCGCAAAGAATTTAGCGAAGAGGAAATTCTTGAGCGTATGATGGTGCCGATGTGTACCGAGATGGGGCGCTGCCTCGATGAAGGTATTGTGGAGTCTGCAGCGCTGGCGGATATGTCATTGATTTACGGGTTAGGTTTTCCGGTGTTCCGTGGTGGTGTGTGCCGCTGGATGGATCAGATCGGTCTCGAAGCGTTTGTGGCGATGGCAGAAAAGTACCAGGGTCTTGGCAAGTTATACGAGCCAACCGATAGCCAGAAAGCTTTGGCGTCGGGCAGTAAAACCTACTTTTAATTGAGCGACGGGAGTATTTTAAAATGAGCTTTAATAATAAAGATGCCGTTATTGTTGATTATGCCCGTACCCCAATGGGTCGTTCAAAAAACGGTTGCTTTCGCAATCGCCGCGCGGATAACTTGTCCGCGGATCTGGTTGAAGGCTTGCTTGAGCGCAACAGTCATGTTGACCCGGCGGATATTGAGGATGTGATCTGGGGCTGTGTAAATCAGACCCTGGAACAGGGTTGGAACGTGGGTCGTATGATGCAATTGTTAACCCGCATTCCCCAGGAAGTTGCGGCACAAACCGTTAACCGTTTGTGTGGCTCGTCCATGAGTGCATTACATATCGCCGCACAGGGTATTGCAGCGGATTACGGTGATGTCTATGTGATCGGCGGTGTCGAACATATGGGGCATGTGCCGATGGACTACAATCTCGATCCGAACCCGTTTTTAAGTACCAAAATTGCCAAAGCGGCGGGCATGATGGGCCTGACGGCGGAATACCTGTCAATTTTGCACGGCATCAGCCGTGAAGATCAGGACGAATTTGCAGCAGCTTCGCATAAAAAAGCGGATGCGGCGCAGAAGGCTGGCCACTTTAAGCGCGAGATTATTGCGATTGAAGGCCATGATGAAAATGGCTTTAAAAAATTGATTGAAGAAGACGAAACGATTCGCCCGGATACCACGGCAGCAGGGCTGGGCAATTTGCGCCCGGCCTTTAATCCGAAGGGTGGTACTGTTACCGCAGGTAACGCGTCCCAGATTACCGATGGTGCTTCGACTATGCTCGTGATGTCCGGCGCAAAGGCGAAGGCTATCGGTGCAAAACCCATTGCAAAAATTCGTGCGATGGCGGTTGCGGGTGTTGAGCCTTCCATTATGGGATATGGTCCGGTACCGGCCTGTGAAAAAGCACTCAAGCGTGCGGGTCTTGCCATGGGTGACATTGAGTATATTGAACTCAACGAAGCCTTTGCTGCACAGTCGCTTGCCGTATTAAAAGGCATGAATTTGCTGGATCAGCAGGATAAAGTGAATGTTTACGGTGGTGCGATTGCACTTGGACATCCTCTCGGCTGTTCCGGCTCGCGTATCACGGGTACCTTGCTTTCTGTTATGCAGGAGAAAGATGCGACCCTTGGACTGGCAACCATGTGTATTGGCCTGGGGCAGGGTATTGCTACAGTGTTGGAAAGAGTTAACTAGAGAGCTATTCGGTTAGTCAAAGTGACGGACTTGCCTTCTCAAAATATAGAGCCTGAGCATTTTCATACGGTAGATCGGGAAAAGCTTGAGCCTGTTGAGCGTTCAGATCACAAACCTCGCATTCTGTTGTTGTATGGTTCGCTGCGGGAGCGTTCATTTAGCCGTTTATTAATTGAAGAAGCACAGCGTATTCTTGAAGCGCTCGGTGCTGAAACCCGCGTTTTTAATCCTTCCGGTCTGCCGCTGCCAAATGATGTGCCGGAAGATCATCTCAAAGTGCAGGAACTGCGTGATCTTGTTATATGGTCAGAAGGGCAGGTGTGGTGTTCGCCAGAACGTCATGGAGCGATGACCGGTATTATGAAAGCGCAGATCGACTGGATTCCGCTTTCCCTCGGTGCAGTGCGGCCTACCCAGGGTAAAACCCTTGCCGTGATGCAGGTGAATGGAGGCTCACAGTCGTTTAATGTGATTAATCAGTTGCGTGTGCTCGGGCGCTGGATGCGTATGTTTACAATTCCCAATCAGTCTTCGGTACCAAAAGCTTTTCTTGAGTTTGATGACGACGGGCGTATGAAGCCTTCCGGTTATTACGACCGTGTCGTGGATGTGATGGAAGAGCTGATCAAGTTTACGTTGTTGCTGCGTGATCGCAGCGATTATCTGGTAGATCGATATTCTGAACGCAAGGAAAGCGCCGAGGAATTAATGGCCAGGGTTAACAAAAAATAGTCGTTTACAGTGAATCCAGAACAAACTTGGCCAGCGCCTGTTTGTCTGCATCGCTTTTCATCAATGTCTGTGTCACCAATGCTTCGATGCCAAGCGCAGTCACACTTTGTTGTTGATCGCTATCTGTATTATCGAGAATCAACGTGTCAATTAACCCCTGGTAGTGCTCGGCAATTGCTGCAGAGGTTTTGGGTATCTTTAGCTCATCCATCATTTTTGCAGTGGGGCCTTTAACGGCCTGACCACCGATAATAGGGGACACAGCAATCACAGGAACTTTAGTCTGTTGTAATTTCTCGCGAATACCGGGCAGGGACAAAATGGGATCGATGCTGACAAACGGGTTGGAGGGACAAATAACGATGGCACTCAATGCTGGATCTTCAAGTGCCTGTACAAATGCGGGGTTGGCGGTTGCCTGTTCGGCGCCGTGAAAATAAAAACCGCTCACCGGTGGCTCGCATTTTTCCCGTACAAAATAATGCTGAAAAGCGAGATCGCCAAACAAGGGATCACTGCTGCGAATAATGGTGCGTACCGGGTCATTACTCATCGGCAAAATGCGTTGTTCTATACCGCTATCACTTGCCAATTGTGCAGTGATTGCTGTCAAATCGTTGCCATCGGTGAGTAATAAAAGACGCTTTTTATGAGTTTCGAGATCCTTGTCGCCGAGTAGAAACCAGTCTTCGCCGCCGCGTTTTTTCAGTTCTTCCATAAACTGCCAGGTTTCTCCTTCCAGGCCCCAGCCAAGGGTTTTATTGCTACGGCCAGAGAGAGTGTAGATCACGGTGTCGATATCGGGGCAAATCGTAAAACCCAGATGTTCAAAATCGTCACCGGTATTCACAACAATGGTGAGATTATCGGGGTTCAGTAGTTGGCTGAAACCCAGTGCAAGTTTGGCGCCACCGACACCGCCACACAGGCACAGGATTTTCTTTTGTTCGGTCTGATTCATCGAAACAGATCGTCCTGTTTGGCGCGGATCAGGGTTTCGCTGCCTTGGTCGGAAGACATGAGATTTAAGCCGCGAATAATCACCACAGGGGTTCCTTCATCCGCCTGGCCCATTACCAGTGAAGCGGCTGCGGCGATCTCATCAGCCACTGCGGCCTGGGTGACCTTGAGTTCGTTGCCAAATAAATCGCTTTCGCCAATCTTGTCGTCAATCACAGCAAACCCGGCTGCGCCGATGCATACACCACAGGTGCCATTGCGCCAGGCACGACCAAAGCTATCGTTAATCACAATGGCAAGTTGTCTGGTGCCACTTGCCTGTTCCAGTGACTGTTTTAGCTGTTCGGCAGATTGATCAGGATTTTCCGGTAACAGTAGCAGACGCTCGTCACCGTTCTGTTCAATATTGGATTGATCGATGCCTGCATTGGCATGCACATAGCCATTATTGTGTTCAACAATAACAACACCAAGCTTGGTTTTAATCACTTCGCGGGATTCATTGAGTAAAACCTGCATTTGGCGCGGGTCCTTGTCGGCTTTGTCGGCGAGTTCCTGTGCCGCTTCGGAAGGGGTAATATCACTGAGCGATACATAGCGATCCTCTGCCTTGGAAACAACCTTTTGGGCGAGCACTACGACATCGCGATCCTGCAAGCTCAGGTGGTTATCCTGTAATGCTTGCAGAATCAGTGTCGTCAGACTATCCCCCGGCTGCACAAGGGGGAAGCCGGTCAGTGTGAATAGTTCAACGTGCCGGGACACGGGATGTCTTGCTCGGATCTGCGATTAAACGCCAGGTTCTCCGGTGATTTTGATACCGGCACCTGGAATCTTGTACTGCTTGTTTAAGGTAATCAGTACCGAGGTCAGTGCTTCGGTGGCTGCAGAGTTGGCAATCGGACCTGCGTGCCAGGCTTTGAGTCCTGCGTCAGCTGCAAGGTCGATCACCAACTGGCGTGCATCTTTCTTGTCGCCGGTAACCAGTACATCGCAATGCACTTCGTGATCGGAATCGAGGTGGGCTGCAGCAATATTCTGAAACGCAGAAACCACCTGCACGTTTTCACCGAGGGTCTGTTGGGCAATCACACCGGCGGAACCTTCAGCGGGCAGTTGTACGCGGCCGACTTTGGGTGGTACCAGTGCAACCGTTACATCGATAAAGATTTTGCCCTGAACCGCTTCTTTAATATGGTCGAGGGTGGATTGCTGGTGGGCAAACGGTACCGTCATTGCGACTATTTCTGCTTCGCCAGCTGCCGCGGCGTTTTCCATACCGCGGATATTGCCATCGGGTACACGTTCCAGCATGGCATTGGTCGCATCAATTGCCCCTTGTTCCTTGCGCGAGCCGATAATGATCGGATAGCCTGCTTTGGCCCAGCGATAGACGAGGCCACTGCCGAGGTCGCCGGTGCCGCCGAGCACAGCAATCACAGGTTTGGGTTCAGACATAGTACGCTCCAACAATCTTTAAAAATGAAATTGCTCGCCATCATAGCGAGGGGGCAGGGGGCTTGCCAGCGTAGATTCCGAAGCGTTTTTGAGGGCTGCAGGGCTTGTAGTTACAGGGGGTTTACGTTACTCGAAGGCGGTATTTGGGCAGTGTTGATCTGACGCTCAATCAGGTAGAATTTTGTCTGTAATGACCGTTATGGATAGAAAACAGATATTTTGACAAGAACAATAACAGCCGTCTTTGCTTCCGCTCCCGCTCCCGCTTCAATGATGGTGTGGCCACTGCTGCTTTATCTGGTGGCGGTGTATTTTACCTTTAACAGCATCGAGGAAGATGCGTTTATTTATTTTCGCCTCGCGGACAACATTGCCAATGGCCATGGTTATGTATTCAATATTGGCGGTGAGCGTATCGAAAGTGGCAGTGGGTTAATCTGGCAAATGATGCTCGCCTTGCTCGCGAGTTTTCCTGTTGACCTGATGATGGCCACGAAATACCTCGGGCTGGTTTTTGGTGTGCTATCGCTGTGGATGATGGTCAGACTCGGGCAGCGCTATATTGAAGATAAAGCACTCGCTGTGTTTCCTGCTGTGTGCCTTGCCGTGAGTACGCCGTTTTATTTCTGGTCGCATCGCGGACTTGAAACACCGCAGTTTGTGTTTGTGTTGCTGTGGTTGCTCGACTGGTTGGGGGATGACAACAAAAAACGCTGGTGGTATGTGCCAGCGTTTCTTGTATTTTGTTCGAGGCCCGAAGGTTTTTTAATGGTGGGTGCGATCATGCCCTGGTTGTGGTTAGAGCGTAACTCCATTCCGTGGTTCTGGCAGGGAGTGAGTATCTTTGTCGGCTTATGTATCTTGTTATTGCTCGGACGACTATTTTATTTTCATGATCTGGTGCCCCATGCGTTTTACCATAAAATCGGTGGTGACTATGCGCGCAGCTTGAAAGACCTGTTGAGTTATAGCTGGTGGAATGGTCTCGCGCTATTGTTGTTACTGGCGTTACCCGCCCTGTTACAAAAAAACGCATGGCAGCGTGCCTATCTTCCCTTGTTGTTGCTGTTTGCTATTACCGCGGTGTGGGGAGTGATTGGCGCAGACTGGAAGTCGTTTAATCGCCAGTTAAGTAGTTGGCTGCCGTTTGTGTTTCTGTTGCTATTTATTTTTATTGATAAGAACCTTTTCCGTTTTGTTAAAAGCGGAGCTTGGATAAAACCTGCGCTTTTGACGGTGCTGATTTGTTATGCGCTTTGGCTAGCTTGCTTGAGTCGTTATACGACGTCCCGCGGTACGGTGTTGCCAAATCCGATCTACGGAGGAGTAAGCCATTTTCTTGAAGGGCCTGCGCAATACCATAAACATTTATTCACAGTGATACAAAATCCTGACGGTTATTTGATAGAGAGCGAGCCAATTCTTGCGGGCGACCATCTCGGCTTTAACCGCAATGCAACGGTGGGGCGGTTTATTCATGACAATTATTCACAAGGCATTACAGTAGTATTTGATCAAATGGGGCAAGCGCCCTGGTATGGCGGCAGTGACAAAATCTTTATTGATAACACCGGTTTGACAGACAAGCAGATTGGTTACCATACCTTTCATTATAAAGCGCAAAAAAGTACCGTCTTTGCTTTGTATGAAGAAGTGTTGGTGACATTAAAGAGCTGGTTTTGGCCAGAAAAACAGCATTATTACAGTAAAAAAGCGCTGGTTGAGCGTTTGTTTGCCGAGCAACCTGAATTGGTGTTGTTGCGTGAACGCTACGTCAAGCGCCAGCCCAATACACTGATCGGGCGCTTCTATCACGACCCGCGTTTTGACGAGCGTTACCGCCGCATGTATCGGATTAACAAGCGGGATATTGTGTTTGAGCGTCGGGATTTGCCGGTTCGAGATGAAGTGGTCGTGCCACCGGCGGCACTTGTGGAGCCGCTTTAGTTCATTATATTGTTCGGGGTTTTCTGTAAGCCATTTCTTACAACAATTGAAATCCTGGCTGACATTCCTGGTCATCAAAATTATCTACAATGGCTTTGCCTGTTCAGGATGAACCGGCAAAGCGACACCTGCCGAATGGTGTGACGAACAGGAGAGACTGTTCCTCTGGAATGGGTGAGGGGTACAAAAACAAAGGATGCCCATCTTGCGAACATGAGGTTTGCATGAAGTATGAGTAGCGCCAGTTCAGCTGGCGTTATTTTTTGTGTGGTAAAAACACTTGTAATAAAAATGGTCAGCAAAAGCGCAAAAAAGGCAGGCAATAAAAAAGGAGCCGTAGCCCCTTTTTTACCCTCCAATGTCAGGTTCCGTATTGATATTGTCACTGCTGACTAGCACTGGGCAATTGTCGTTTTATCCAGGTGGGCATGTCTGTCTGCCGCTTGAAACCTGAGTCGTTCAATTAGAATAGTGCTTGCAACAAGTGAAACTCATCCCGGTTACTGAGGTTAATGTTACGCTTGTCTGGAAAAAAATAAATAGCCGTTGGTCGAACAGTGTGTTTCTGTTAGAAAATTTTTTCATAGGCAATATAATATTTTTATATATGATTCCATAACGGCTTTAGTGTTAATTAAAGTGGCATTGTATTTGCGTAACTAACACAACTGCGTTTTTATTTTTGTTCTGATTGTCAAGTGTTGTTCGTCAGGTGTTAATTGTTTTTACTTGCCGTTTTGCCACCTGCCTTATCGCCCCAGATAGTTTCAAGGCGCGCATCGCGGCCACAGTTGTAACGGTAGTATTTGTAACGCAGCGGATTGTTTTTATAGTAATCCTGGTGGTAATCCTCAGCGGGGTAAAAGGTACTTGCATCAATGATTTGTGTTGCAAAGCTCACCTTGTCCGGGAACAGTGCGAGGTAACTGTTGTAGCTTTGTTGCGCAAGTTTACGCTGTTCTGCGTCGATGGGGAAAATAGCCGAGAGATAACTGCTGCCCTTGTCACAAAATTGCCCGCGGTCATCAAACGGGTCGATATTGACCCAGAAATGATCAAGTAATTCTCTATAGCTGACCTGATTCGGGTCGTAGGTAATCTTGACGGCTTCGTAGTGCCCGGTTTCTGTGTAGCTGACCTGTTTGTAAGTCGGGTTTTGAGTATGGCCGCCGGTATAGCCGGATTCTGCTGTAATAACCCCGGGCAGTTTTTCAAAATCGGATTCCACACACCAGAAACAGCCGCCAGCAACAATGGCAATTTTATAACCTGACGGGGTGCTGGTGGCGGCAAGCGGGGGATTAATGGTAGAGTCCGGCTGCGCGAATCCGCTGGAGATAAATGTAGCCAGGCAGAGAATTATCAGGCTGCTTACAGCGGTGACGAAGGAAGTCGGTGCTGAGATTGCCCGGTTTGCCAGGGATGATAAAGAGCTTGAGAGTGGTTTGAGTATCTTCATGCCCATTCAGACACATGCGCCAGGGCAGAGTTCATTAACAGGTTTCATTTGTTTCAGGAGGCGAGCAGCATGGCAAAAATTTCCCGACGATTTCCATGTCAGGGTAGTGAATGCGGAGCAGATTTATGGCTGCCTGATGGGGTGGAAGCTGCCCCGGTAGTGGTAATGGCACAGGGCTACGGGTCCGAGCGTAACTTTGGTAACCAGGGCTTGATTGCCGCCTTGCTGGAGGCGGGGATTGCGGTATTTTCCTTTGATTATCGCGGTTTTGGTGATAGTGACGCGATTAAAGGGCAGCAGCGTCAACTCGTAGATCCATTGCGTCAGCTTGAGGACTGGCAGGCAGCACTCAATGCGGTACAGGCGTTGGAGCAGGTGGATAGTCAGAGAATCGCGATCTGGGGGTCTTCGTTTGGTGGAGGCCATGTTATTAGCGTGGCGGGCAGTGAATGGATAAAGCCCTTTAATCTTAAAGGTGTTGTCTCCCAGGTGCCGCATTGCGATAGCCGCAATGCATTTCGTCAGGTCGGTGCGCGTGTTGCTTTGAAGGGGGCGTTCAATGGTATTAAAGCCAGTTTGCTCGCGTTGGTGGGAGTTAATCACACGGTGCCGGTTGTTGGACGCCCGCAGGATAGTCACTTCTCGGTGATGCAGCATGCGGGTTGGTATGAAGGTTACCATCGCATTGCAGAGGGGTCGCTTACCTGGGTGAATGCGATACCTGCGGTGTCCTTGCTCAAGGCCTCCAGTTACAACCCGATCGATGTGGCGGCGAATATCCACTGCCCGGTATTGATGGTTTACGGCAAACAGGATGCGGGTTGTGCGTTCGATGACGTGGAGCGCACGGCAAATTTGATACCCGAAGTAGAGCAGTTTGCCTATGAGGGTGATCATTTCGACGTGTATGACGGGGGATCGGTGCAGCCTGAAGCGGTAGAGCGCGAGGTGGCGTTTCTATCCAGAGTATTATCGAAGCAGGTGTAAAGTGCGAAAGGGTGAGAAAGAGAGAAGTTCTTGTCTGATACAGTTGTAGAGCCGATTTCGGAAAGCTTGCAGCAGCAGGTAGTAGAGCAGACCTATGCTTTTATTGCGCAGGCAGAACACTATTTTAACTGTGAGTTTAAACGTATTCCCGTTGCCTTTGACTTGATCGGACTGTCAGTGGGTATGTTTGTGTCAGACAGCGATGGACAGTGCATTCGCTATAACCCCTGGATTTTTGCCAAATACTTTGAGGAAAACCTGCGCGATACCGTACCGCATGAAGTGGCTCACTATATTGTTGCATGTCGTCATGCGCCGAAAAGAGGGCGTAAACGTGTCAAACCTCACGGCCCCGAGTGGCAACAGATTATGCAGTTATTTGGCGCCAATCCCCAGGTGACTTGTGAATACGATTTCACCGGTGTGCCGCAGCGGCGTCAGCAACGTTATGTTTACTATTGTGAATGCCGTGAGCATGAAGTTTCAGCAACAGTACACAACCGCATACAGCGCCGCCGCGCACAGTATGTTTGTCAGTATTGTGATGCAGGCTTACGGCGTCGTAAGCCAAAAAGCTTGCAGCCAGAAGATGTGCAAACAACAGTAAAAGAAGTGCTTGTGCCAGAAGGACAAAACGCGCCGGCAAGGCGCGTTTTGCAACAACTGGAATTGTTTTAACGAAACAATACAGTATTAAAATTCGGCACGGATACCAAGGCCGATATTGTCAACGGCAATATCACCATCAAACACGATGTATTCAAGGTAGAGGTCTACATGGCTGCCGAGATTCAGGTTGCCGCCGACACCACCATAGGCTTCGGTTGTGCTGTCACTGCCATTGCCATAAACCAGGCCAATGGCATTAACTTCAGTATCCAGATAAGCAGCGCCAACCTTGGCATAGAGGTCGAGGACACTGAGTGGCAGAATGCCAACGGCCCCGAGTGTGACAGCATCAGTATCCAGAGATAGCTCCTGTGAGTTGCCCCATTGTCTGGAGTAGGAGCCGAGGTCATAGTAGCCTGCTTCAAGCCCAATAAAGTTGTTAAATTTGTAGCCGAGGTTTATACCCAGTGTGGAATCGCTCTCGTCGAAATTGTTGCCGTTAAAATCTTCATCAACAGCCGTGTAATAAATGCCACCACCGAGATAGAAGCTGCCGGCCATCGCTGGCAGGCTGAAAATGGATAAAAGCGCCAATAATATAATCTGTTTCATAAAGCCTCCGCTGTCAGATCATGAATTTTGCCCTATCATATAGCTTTGTTCGAATAAGTGGAAACAGAACGTGAAATATTTCTCTCTTCGCCTGGTACCCGGGCTGGTTTTCATGCTGGTGGCATCTGCAGCAGCAGGGCAGGATAAAGAGTCAACATCTGCGCAGCAAGGCCGGCCATCAAACCACCCCTATATCCATGTTGATGTGAATGTGGAATTGCGCAGCTTGCGTGATGCGGTAGATGATATGGCCGATGCGTCACAGTCGCTGGCGCAAAGTCTGGAAGACCTCGGTGCTCACGAGGACCTGGGGGAGGAGCAGCAACAGCAAATCACTACGCTGCTGGAGCGGGTTGATGACATTGCTCAAAGCCTGCAACATTCAGTCACGGCGTTACCGCAAGCGGTGGAGCAAACCAGTGAGCCGATATTAGGGATGGCTTCCGAGCTCAGTCGTGATGTCAAGCAAGTGATTATGCTGGTGGCGCTGGTGCTTGTGTTGATCGTTGCGGGTACGATTCTTGCGTTTTACCGTTTTATGGTAATGCCACTACGGAGAATCATGGTAGACACTTCGGAAAATCTGCGTATTATTGCCCAGAGTTTGCAGCACACCATGGAGTATGTAGAGCAGGCGAAACTGTCTGTGAAGCAGGAAGTCACGGATGTGCAGAAGCCTGGAAACAAACAACAATAACTGACAGTGGCTGCAAAGTTGGTAGTTGTCATATTGAGGTTATAGAAGCGCAGTAGGGGTTTGTAGATTTTCATGATGTTGTTACGAAAAATGTTCACAGGCCTGGGTCTGTTGGGTTGTATTGGTGTACAAGCGCAACAGCTATCGGCTGGTGATGAGCCAGATAACAGTCAGGTTAAAGAACAGGCGAATCGCTATCTGGAAACCGTGGTTGTTACTGCAAGACCTACTGCTACACCGTTGAGTGCAGTTGCGGGTTCTGTCGGTGAGGTTGACTATGAAACCTTGCAATTGGTTAAACACAGTCATATTAATGAGGCCGCGGACCGTGTCGCCGGTGTCTGGATTAGTCGTGGTAATGGTCAGGAGAGTTTGCCGTCTGTGCGTTCGCCGGTTTTTACTGGTGCTGGCTCCTGTGGTGCATTTTTGATGACAGAAGATGGTTTGCCGATTCGCCCGGCAGGCTTCTGTAATGTCAATCAGTTGTTTGAAATTAATACCGAGCAGGCGCAGCGTATTGAAATTTTCAAAGGGCCAAACAGTGCGGTGTACGGTAGTAATGCGGTACACGGTGTGATTAATGTGAGTTCTCCCTCTGTCACGGATGAGGAGTTTGGCAGTGCGGCAATTGATCTTGGCCCTCACGATTATCGCCGTCTGTTTGCAACTTATAATGATGGCGAACAGTTTCGCATTGATGCACATTTTGATCACGATGGTGGTTACAAACATGACTCCGGTTTTGATCAACAGAAACTCAGTCTCAAACATCGCTACACTGCAAATGAATTGCGGGTGGATAGTTACTTTACTGCGACGAACCTGAATCAGGAAACCGCAGGCTACCTTGAGAGTGTTAACGGCGAGGAAGTGTATAAGGATGACGACCTGAAAAAAGATAATAACAATCCTGAAGCCTACCGTGATGCGAGTAGCTGGCGTGCTTATTCTCGCTTCACCCTGCCTGGTGTAGCTGAAGGTAGTCAGATGGTGTTTACACCATATTTGCGCCACTCCGAGATGGAGTTTATCCAGCACTGGATTCCGACTACGCCACTTGAAGAGAATGCTTCAGACAGTCTCGGTCTTGATGGTCGTTTTCTCTACGAGGTGGGGCAGGCCGCAGTGGTATCGGGTTTTGTCGTTGAAGCGGCAAAAGTTGATGTGGCAGAAACCCAGAGTGAGCCGACCAAATTTGGCAAATTTACCCAGGGCGTACACTATGATTACAACGTGGATATTTCCACACTGGCGGCATTTTCCGAGATGGATTACCTGGTTAATGACATGAGTCGTTTTATTTTTGGCTTGCGCTATGACTACCAGCACTACGATTATGAAAACAACACAACAACGGGTAGTAGTGGTATTTATACACGGCCGGCCAGTCGTGAAGATGATTTCGGTGAATGGAGTGCGAATGCCGGGGTGATCGTGGATTATGTGGCTGATCATCAGTGGTATGTCAGTGTGTCAAATGGTTTTCGCATTCCGCAAACGGCAGAGCTGTATCGTTTGCAGGGTGGGCAGCCGATTGATGATATTGAGTCGGAGCAGATTATCAGTTTTGAAACTGGCCTTCGCGGCCAGCTCGGTGATGTGTTCTATACAGTTTCTGTGTTCACTATGGATAAGGACAATGTGATTCTGCGTGATAGCAATCGCCTTTATATTGGTGATGGTGAAACCTCTCACGAAGGGGTGGAGTTAAGTTGGGACTATCGTTTTGCGGTTGATTATTTCTGGCGTGGTGCGCTCACCTATGCCGAGCATCGCTATGAAGAAATCGATCGCGCACTGTTTAACAGTGGTAGTGGTGATATCGAAGGCAATATCATTGACTCGGCGCCGCGGCACTATGGGTCAACCCAGCTTGGTCGTTACTTTCATTGGGGGCTGTTGGAGCTTGAATTGAAACATCTCGGCCCGTATTACCTCGACCCTGAGAATAGCTGGTCTTATGACGGACACGATTTGTTAAATCTGCGCGCACTGTGGCATCCCCGTGAGGATATCAATGTAAGTGCCCGTTTGCTCAATGTGCTCGACGAAGATTATGCCGAGCGTGCGGATGTTACTGTGGAGGGTAATCCGGCCAATGCTGTGCCGCGCTATTTTGTCGGTGAGCCGCGTTCACTTTATCTGACAGTGGAAAAAATCTGGTAAGGTAACGAGAGAGCGGTTACTGTTTGCGGCAATCACACATACCATGAATTGGCAAGTGTAAGGTAGTGTAAGTGCTGTCTTGTTATTTGTCTTATTTGGAGAAAGGTTATGATTACAAGCCCCGAGCAACTGGTTGAAGCTGAAAATATCAAACAGCTTAAGTATGCCTACTTGCGCACGGTGGATTTGAAGCAGTGGGATGAGCTGGCGGAATTACTTACGGATGATGTGACTTGTAGTTACTCCGATGGCAAATACAGCCACGAAGGCAAGGAGGCAGTATTAACGTTTCTGTCTGAAGCACTTACTGATCCGCGCATTATTACCAAGCACCAGTGTCATCACCCGGAGATTGCGTTTAACTCCGAAGTGGAAGCGACAGCGACCTGGTATCTTACCGACCTTGTGATTAATCCGGGTAATCCGGATGGTGATAATCCCTTTCCGCCAATTACCTTGCAGGGCACAGGGTTTTACACTGATGTTTACCGCAAGGTGGGCGGCGAATGGAAAATCAGTCATACAGGTTACAAGCGCGTGTATGAAGAGATCGTCAGCCGTGAAAAACTGGAAGTGCTCAGCTTAACTTCGCGTTTCGACAAGTCTTGAAAGACCTTACTGCTTAATATCCCCATCTTCAATCGTAAACAGCTTGCAATAGCCTGCGGGTGTTTTTCCGTAGGCAGTAAGAGGCAATACTGTATTTGCCGGCAGGTTGATAAAGCCTCGCCAGGGAAAGCTCTCGCCACGCTTTAAGCCGGAGTGCATAAAGTCGCCTTTTTTGCGATGACTGCGCGCAAGTCCAACGGTCATACGTGTGGCGTCGATAAATACGATCCCCCCAAGCATCCTGTTATCAAAAGCAGCTTGTCCGTTAACCCTGAATGGGCGAGTAGTGGAAGACTGGTTTGTTATTCGGGTAATTTTGCTGACTTTGCCGCTGCAATTGTGTGTGGTAAGAGTCCCTTCATTAAACGGCTGGCCCATAAGATCAGCAAGGGAGTAGCTGAAATAGCCGAGCCGGTTTTGTTGTAAAAAGTCGTGATGGGTAGCGACAAGGTTTTTATTGTCCATCAGCAATGGGTGAGACAGTGTTGCGGCGACGGTTTTGATATCAGTAATATTGGTCATCGCTGCAGTATGGGCAATATGCACGCGGCTGGAAAGCCAGGCCATATCCCTTGCGCTGTTATATTGGTGGGGGAATAACAATAACAGGGCGGCAGCGGGTATGATCATTGGCGGGAGAAAGCGCTGTGGTAAGAAATGTTTCAGGTCAAAGTACAGTAGCATTAGCAGTGCAGGCCAATAGACCATAACCAGTGTTTGAAAACGATCAGTGAGTGCCGAGTTTGGATACATCTGGCGACCGTAGGCGGTAACAAGCGAAATTAATAACACATACAGGGCAAGCGTAAGCCAAAATACGGTACCGATTGAAGCCGGTGTGGTTTGTTTCCAGGTCCGATAACATTGGCTCAACAAATAGATAATCGACAGGTAGCTTAAAGCGATGCCAATGCCGGGCCAGAGGCGTGATGTCGGGCTGCTCAAATGCAGACCGATGTATTTAATAATGCCGACACTGTTGATAAGCGTTGAAGCCAGTGCATTGATAATTTTTTCCCACAGACTTAGTGCCGGTTGTGCACCCTGCTGCAAAGGATCGCTGCCACTCGTATAAATCAGTAGTGTAGCGACAACAAAAAATAATTGTGCGATTAACTGCTGTTTCGGGTAGCGCAGCAGAAACATGGCGATAAAAATTGCCGGTAGCATCATCAGTCCTGAAGAGTGACTGAGGCAGGCAAGCAAAACAAAACCATTGGCATAGATGAGATAACGTAGGGTATGAGTATGCTGAGGTTGTTGTGAATGTTGGGAGTATTGCCAGTATTGGAAGTTGCGACAAAAACACCAGGCAGCCATAAGTGCAAAGGCATTACTGATCGGTACCTGGTTGTCAGAAATATAAATCAGGTTGTAAATCTGTGTGGTGCTAAAGAAAAATAACAACACGGTAGCACCGAGCAGCCAGCGCTCCGCAGAGGCTAGTGTATTGCTGACATAAATACTGCGTAAAAAAATCACACAGGCGGTGATATGCAATGCGAGGGTAACCGTTAGGGCTAGCAGGTTGGAGCCGTTGGCAAAACGATAGTCGAGATAAAATAACAGTTTTGGAATCAGGATGCGGTGAATGCCGCCATAGGGTTGAATCAGTTCATTGAGTTGCCAGTGCCCGTGAAACTGATTTTCGATAATGCCGATAAACTCCCATAAGTCTCTGAACGGTCCGCGCCAGATAATTTCGTAGCACAAATAAACCGTAAATAAACTTAACAGGCACGCAAGTGTCACATAAGCATAGAGCAGAGTTCGCGAGCCCGGCGTGAAGGTTGTTTGTTGATTTTCGGACATCATGTATTCAGGTGTCTGTTTTAACGGTAGAATAAATTCAACCCAGCTTGCCGGAAACAAGAAAACACACCTATGTTTCGACCTATGATTCGATTTTTACCTTCCACTGTATTCCCCCTGAAAAGTTGTCAGCCAGGCGCACGACGGGTTTTATTGTATCCTTTTTTATATGGGCTTGCTGCTGTCGTGTCGATGGCGATGCCCTTGCCGTTGCTGGCTGCGGATTCGGAACAGCCGGCACCGAATATTTTGCTGCTGTTGGCCGATGACATGGGCTTGAATGACAGTGGTATTTATCAGACAGACTTTGAACAGCCGCCGGTTATGTCCTTGCCGGCGCTAGAAGAGCTGGCAGAGCAAGGTGTGCGCTATACGCGTTTTTATACCGAGAGTACCTGTTCAAGCAGTCGGGCCGCATTGCTCACCGGGCAGTATCCGGCACGTCACGGTTTTACTCCTGTGGCGCGCGGCTTGTCGCCGGATGTGCTGACACTCGCGGAGTTTTTGCAGCAACAGGGGTATGTAACACACCACGTGGGCAAATGGCATCTCGGTGAGATTAATCCCGCAGCGTTTCCGGCACAGCAGGGTTTTGATAGCAGTTTTGGTTTTCTCGGGCAGTGGTTCCTTAAAGGCCCGGACAAACAGGGTAACAAACGCCTTAAAGCGCCTACCTATTATGATCCCTGGCTCGAAGATGAGCGCGGCAACTATCGTCAATACGAAGGTCATCTGACCGATATTCTTGCCGATCACAGTGTTGAACTGATTGGCAATGCAGATAAAACACAGCCCTGGTTTATCTATCATGCCTTTTATGCACCACACACACCGTTGCAGCCCGCACAGCGTTATCAGGAAATGTTTCCGGATACCAAGGCGGGTCGCTATCAAGCATTATTGGCCTCACTTGATGGTGCTACGGCAAAAATGCTCAGAGCTTTACAGGAAAGTGGTCAGTGGGAAAATACCTTGATTATTTTTGCCAGTGATAACGGTGCGCTCGCCAAACATGTGGATAGCAATGCGCCATTCGGCGGTGGCAAGAACAGTTATGATGAAGGCGGTATTCGTGCGCCGCTGGTGATCAAGTGGCCTTATCAAACGGAAGGTGGGGAATCCGTTAGTCGTGTGGTTTCGATAATGGATATTTATCCCTCGATTAGCGATTTGCTTGATGCCGAGGTTAGTGATGAACGCGGCGAAGAAGTGCTATTTGATGGCAAGGCTGCTTTGTTGCCCGATAGCCATAAACAGCACGATAGTTTGAAGCATCTAACTTTTGGTGCGCTCAGTGTGTTTGATCGCGATAAGGAGCATCGCCTTGTCAGGGAATGGAGTGGTCAGTCTTTCACTCGTGAAGAGGTGTTTTATTACAACGAAAAAACAGAAGTCTGGCCATTGCCGCGCAGTGATGAAAGTGAGCAGAAAGACTGGGAAAAAACTCAGCAACACCTGTTTGGTGATTTTGCTGATTGGCGCCGTGAGGTTCGCAAGGTGCCGGTTGTTAAAGAACAAAGCAAGGATGATAAGGAGCAGGTGGTAATAACCGGTAGTGATTTTTTGCGTACACCGGTTAATCCTGCGTTTGCGGTTTCATTTTCTTTTGTTCCGCCTGAAGGAAATCAACAGAAATCAAAACAACAGATAGTGTTGCTGGAGCAGTCAGAAGTTTTATCGGCGCTTTATGATGGCAATACACAAAGCTTGCAGGCACAGGTGCACGGTATTACGGTTTCAATAGATAAGCTTGAGCCGGGGCAGTGTTATAACGTGGTGTTATCTGGTGAATTTTATGACCGTTATTCATCAGTAAAAAACATCACCAGAGCCTCGTTTCTGCATTTGTTAATTAACGGGGAAGTGGTTGCGTTTAATAATGGTGAAATAGAATCTCTTGCGGAGATTGATATTAGTGCGCCGACGTTTGCCGACAAGGAAGCAAAAGACGTGAGCTTTTATGCGGGGCAGCTATTGCCCCATGATTTACCGGTGGCATATGAGGCGGACAGTTGCCGGAAATAATCAAGGTTTTAAATGTACAAACAAAAAAGCCGCAGTTATTACTGCGGCTTTTTTGTTTTGTAGAACTATAAAGATAAAGAAATAACTTTTATCGGTCAGCCATTGCCACAAAGCTGCGCTTGGTGGAGCCGGTATAGAGCTGGCGTGGGCGACCGATTTTATACGGTTCGCTGAGCATTTCATGCCAGTGGGCAATCCAGCCCGGGGTGCGACCGGTAGCAAAGATAACGGTGAACAGCTCAACCGGGATGCCGAGGGCTTTAAGCAGAATGCCGGAATAGAAATCCACATTCGGATAGAGTTTCTTGCTGATAAAGTAATCGTCTTCAAGCGCGATTTTTTCAAGGCGAATCGCAACTTTTAACAGGGGGTCTTCTTCAAGGCCGAGTTCGCTAAAGACTTCGTCACAGCATTTTTTCATGACGCGGGAGCGCGGGTCGAAGTTTTTGTAAACGCGGTGACCAAAGCCCATGAGGCGGAACGGGTCGTCTTTGTCCTTGGCTCTGGCGACAAATTCGTCAATACGGCTCTCATCGCCGATTTCATTGAGCATATTGAGTACGGCTTCGTTGGCACCGCCGTGGGATGGGCCCCACAGAGTGGCAACACCGGCGGCAATGGCTGCATAGGGGTTGGTACCTGAAGAGCCGGCGAGCCGTACAGTAGAGGTGGAAGCGTTTTGTTCGTGGTCGGCGTGCAACAGAAAGACGCGGTTCATTGCGCGCGCGAGGGTTTCGCTGACATGCTCGCCACTCATCATATACAGGAAGTTCTCGGCGTAGCGCAGGCGGGTATCCGGTGCGATGGGTGCGAGGCCTTTGGAGTGGCGATAACACATGGCGGCCAGAGTCGGCATTTTGGCGATAATATTGACCGCAGAATTGTAGCGCTGCTGTTCTTCACTGATATCGAGGTTGTCGTGATACTGTGCGGCCAGTGCGGCGGTAGCGCTACAGAGCATGGACATCGGGTGTGCATCGCGGGCAAAACTGGCAATCAGTTTGGCGATGGAGTCATCGACACTGCGATTGGCATCGATCTCTTCAATAAAGCTTTCGAGTTCCTGTTGGTTTGGGAGTTCGCCATTTAATAGCAGATAGCAGACTTCGAGGTGATTGGAGTGTTCGGCAAGTTCCTCAATCGGGTAGCCACCGTGCAGCAATACGCCGTTGGCACCATCGATAAAGGTGATTTTGGACTCACAAGCGGCGGTGGAGACAAAGCCAGGGTCGTAGGTGAAGAGCCCCTGTTTGGTCAGCGGGCCGACATCGACCACATCGGGGCCGAGAGTGCCCGGATAGATTGCCAGTTCAACAGGGTCATCAATGCCATCTACGGTAAGGTGAGCCTTTTTATCAGTCATTACTTGCTCCTGATCTAGATTCTTGGATACAGCTTTTTACTCGTTTGCTGTTCAGAGCCGGGGCTGCAATCTGCCGCTGATTTACCGTTGTATTCCGGGAAATCGGGTTGCGCCGCTTGGCTTAAAGTCCTGATTCGATGGACGGACAACTATAGGGGCTGAAAAAAGTTTGTCAATCACAAAAATGACTGGATTCAGGCTTATTTTTAGCTTTTTTTTGCTCCCTATTCTGGTGCATGAGAAGTATTCCCAAGTAGTTGATTTGTTAGCGTTTTCAATTGAGTTTGGCGGTTCATAACCCTATAATGCGCGCACTCGAAACCTGACCCGCCGGGTACTCTGGCTGGTTGTTTTTTGAGCAATCATTCGTTCATTAAGTGAGAATAGTTGTGACTGATAAGCGACCTGTTAATCTGGATATTTCGACTATCCATTTTCCAGTGCCAGCTTTTGTGTCAATCATGCACCGAATCTCCGGTATTTTTCTGATTGCTGCATTCGCTGCCTTCCTTTGTTTTCTGCAAATGTCCCTGTCTTCCCCCGAGGGCTTCACCGCTGCTGCCGAGATGCTGCGCCAGCCCGGGTGGAAAGTGGCCATCTGGCTGGTATTGGCTGCTACCATCTACCACACCTGTGCCGGTATTAAACACCTGATTATGGATATGGGCATTGGTGAAACACTCGAAGGGGGTGTAAAAGGTGCCAAATTAACGCTGGTCATTTCAGCTGCTGGAATCCTGCTTGCAGGGTGGTGGGTAATGTCATGGTAAGAGCAGTAACAAGTTTTGGCCGCAGTGGCCTGTCTGACTGGCTGGTACAACGCGTCAGCGCTGTCATTATTGCTGCTTATTTTGGCTGGCTGCTATACGTGTTCCTCTGTGGTGAACTCGACTATGCCGCGTGGGTTGAGCTGTTCTCCGGCACCGGTGTGAAAATTTTTAGTACCCTGGCGCTGTTGTCTGTTGTGGCACACAGCTGGATTGGCGCCTGGGGTGTATTAACCGATTATGTGACGCCGCGTTTTTTCAAACTGGAGCTCGGTATCGAAATCGGTGACAAGGCAGTGGCATTGCGTATCTTGCTGCAAATCATCACCGTGTTATTGATGGCGGTCTATATCCTCTGGGGTATGGCCATTGTGTGGGGGTTCTAGGTTATGGCAGAAATTAATACACAATCTGTGCGCACGATGACGTTTGACGCCATTGTAGTAGGTGGTGGCGGTGCCGGTATGCGCGCTGCGCTACAAATGGCCCAGTCCGGTTACAAAACCGCGGTGGTGACCAAGGTATTTCCGACCCGTTCTCACACAGTATCTGCCCAGGGCGGTATCACCTGTGCAATTGCCAGTGCCGATCCGAATGACGACTGGCGTTGGCACATGTATGACACCGTCAAAGGCTCCGACTATATCGGCGACCAGGATGCGATTGAATACATGTGTTCGGTTGGCCCCGAGGCGATTTTTGAACTTGACCACATGGGTCTACCGTTTTCCCGTACTGAAGAGGGTCGTATCTACCAGCGCCCGTTTGGTGGTCAGTCAAAGAACTACGATGTGACCCAGCAGGCGGCGCGTACCTGTGCAGCCGCGGACCGTACCGGTCATGCGTTGTTACACACGCTGTATCAGAACAACCTGAAAAACAACACGGTGTTCCTCAATGAATGGTTTGCCGTAGATATCGTAAAAAATCAGGATGGTGCGGTTGTCGGTGTGATTGCGATTTGCATGGAAACCGGTGAAACCGTTTACATCAAGGCAAAAGCGACCGTATTTGCCACCGGAGGCGCAGGTCGTATTTATGCCTCCACCACTAATGCCCACATTAATACCGGAGACGGTGTCGGTATGGCACTGCGCGCGGGTTTCCCGGTGCAGGATATTGAAATGTGGCAGTTCCATCCCACCGGTATCCATGGAGCCGGGGTACTCGTGACTGAAGGTTGTCGCGGGGAGGGGGGCTACCTGATTAATAAAGACGGCGAGCGTTTTATGGAACGCTATGCGCCGAATGCCAAAGACCTTGCCAGTCGTGATGTTGTTGCACGTTCCATGGTACTCGAAATCCTCGAAGGCCGTGGTTGTGGCCCCGAAGGTGACCACGTTTACCTGAAACTCGATCATCTCGGCGAGGACGTGCTCGAAAGCCGCCTGCCGGGTATCTGTGAGTTGTCTCGCACCTTTGCCCACGCTGACCCGGTTAAAGTACCGGTGCCGGTGGTACCGACCTGTCACTATATGATGGGTGGCATCCCGACCAATGTTGATGGACAGGCACTGACACACAATGCGGGAACGGATTCTGTGATTGAAGGTCTATATGCCTGTGGTGAAGTGGCGTGTGTATCCGTACACGGTGCCAACCGCCTCGGTGGTAATTCACTGCTTGATCTTGTGGTATTTGGTCGCTCTTCCGGTTTGTTTATCGAGAAGGCTCTGCGCGAAGGTATTGAACTGCGCGATGCAAGTGCCAGTGATCTTGAAGCATCGCTGGCGCGTCTGGATCGCCTTAATAGCAGCAACGACGGTGAGAAAGTGGCTGATCTGCGCAAGGAGTTGCAAGGTATTATGCAAAACCACTTCGGTGTGTTCCGCAAGGGCGAGTTTATGCAGGAAGGCATCAAGAAACTCGAGGAACTGCGTCCGCGCATCGAAAACTGCAAGCTTGAAGACAAAAGCCAGGCCTTTAATACCGCAAGGCTTGAAGCACTTGAGTTACAAAACCTGTTTGAAGTGGCTGAAGCGACGGCCATTACCGCTGAAGAGCGTAAGGAAAGTCGCGGTGCTCATGCTCGTGAGGACTATCAGGATCGCGATGATGAGAACTGGTTGTGTCACTCCATGTATTTCCCGACAGAGAAGCGCGTTGGCAAACGTGATGTTAACTTCAAACCGAAAACTGTCGATACATTCGAACCGAAAGCGCGTACCTACTAGGCAAGGGGAGTAGAGAAATTATGTTAATCAGCATTTATCGTTACGACCCTGCGAAAGACGCCGAGCCTTACATGCAGGACTATGAGTTCGATATTCCGGAAGGCAAGGATCTCATGGTGCTTGAACTGCTTGAGCTGCTCAAGGGCCAGGATCCAACATTGGCGTTTCGCCGCTCCTGCCGTGAAGGCGTGTGTGGCTCCGATGGTATGAACATGGGCGGCAAAAATGGCCTTGCCTGTATTACGCGTATTTCCGAAGCGGCAAAAAATGGCAAGCTGGTACTGCGTCCACTGCCGGGCTTGCCAGTCATCCGTGACCTCGTGGTGGATATGGCCCAGTTCTATGCCCAGTACGAGAAAATGGAGCCGTATCTCGTGAACAACACCCCGGCCCCGGCGATTGAGCGTCTGCAAAGTCCGGAAGAGCGTGAGAAGCTCGACGGCCTGTACGAGTGTATTCTGTGTGCGTGTTGTTCTACATCCTGTCCGTCGTTCTGGTGGAACCCGGACAAGTTTGTCGGCCCGGCAGGTTTGTTACAGGCTTACCGCTTCCTCGCAGATAGCCGCGATACAGCTACAGAGGAACGCCTTGCCAAGCTTGACGATCCATTCAGCGTATTCCGCTGCCATGGCATCCAGAACTGTGTGTCAGTGTGCCCGAAAGGCCTTAACCCGACCAAGGCGATTGGCCATATTCGCAATATGTTATTGCAGAGCGGCACCTGACTATATTTTCAGGGCTGTACGCTCATTGATTGCGGTGCCGCACCAACGGGGCGGCACTGAACTACTCTTACCACAATATGTCGTTACTGCTATGATGACATCTTTCGGGCGTGTTTAATCACGCTACAGATTTGTCTATTTGTGAAGTGCTTATAATAGTAGTTTATATAGAAGTAGCGATAGTTAAGCCAATGCTGTTGTCATTCTGTCATCAAGCTGTGTGACAATGGCTATTAGTAGTCATCACTGTTTAGAACAGGGTAAGCGGTATTTAAAGTGAAGGACATTATTCACGAAAGCATCATGGAGGCGCTCTGGCGCACATCCCACATTTCCGGTGGTAATGCCGCCTATGTGGAGGGCCTTTATGAAGACTATCTGCACGATCCAAATTCGGTCCCGCAGGAGTGGCGTGACTATTTCGAGAAATTGCCGCGTATCGAAGGCGTGGTAACCCAGGATGTGCCGCATTCCACCATCGTTGAACACTTTGAACTGCTGAGCAAGGGGCGCAAGCGACCGCTGGTGGCGCCGGGTTCCGGTGGTGTCAATATTGAACACGAACGCAAACAGGTCAAAGTATTGGCACTGATTGCTTCCTATCGCCATCGCGGTCACCAGAAAGCAGCGCTCGATCCGCTCGGTCTGATGGTGCGTGAAAAAATTCCCGATCTCGATTTAAGTTTCCACCAGCTCTCCGAAGCGGATTTCGATACTGTATTCCAGACCGGTTCGCTGTTTATTGGTCAGGAAGAGGCGACGCTGGGTGAAATTGTCGAAGCACTTGAACAAACTTATTGTCATCACGTCGGTGCCGAGATCATGCACATTGTGGATCTTGCCGAGAAACAGTGGTTGCAGCAACGCCTTGAGTCCGTGCGCTCACAACCGGTGTATACCGCGGGTGTTAAAAAGTATCTGCTGGAGCGACTGACTGCGGCAGAAGGTCTGGAACGCCACCTCGATAGTAAATATCCAGGTACCAAGCGTTTTGGCCTTGAAGGCGGCGAGAGTCTCGTGCCGTTGCTTAACGAACTGATTCAGCGTGCGGGTAACTATGGTGCCAAGGAAGCAGTGCTTGGTATGGCACACCGCGGTCGCCTTAATGTGCTCGTGAATATTCTCGGCAAAAACCCCGCCGAGCTATTTGATGAATTTGAAGGCAAGCGTCTCATGAAAACTTCGGGTGATGTGAAATACCACCAGGGTTTTTCTTCCAATGTTATGACTGGCGGCGGTGAATTGCATTTGGCGATGGCGTTTAACCCGTCGCATCTGGAGATTGTCTCTCCAGTGGTGGAAGGCTCGGTGCGTGCGCGTCAGGATCGCCGCGACGATCCGCTCGGTGAAACCGTCGTGCCAGTTATTGTACACGGTGATGCAGCGTTTGCCGGTCAGGGGGTGGTGATGGAAACATTCCAGATGTCCCAGACCCGCGCCTACAGTACCGGCGGCACGATCCATGTAATTGTGAACAACCAGGTGGGTTTTACTACTAATAAGCGCGAAGATGCACGCTCTACAGAATACTGTACCGATATTGCCAAAATGGTACAGGCGCCGATTTTTCATGTGAACAGCGATGATCCGGAAGCGGTACTGTTTGTGACGCAACTGGCGATGGATTACCGCTACGAATTTAAAAAGGATGTGGTGATTGATCTCGTCTGCTACCGACGCCGCGGTCACAACGAAACCGATGAGCCCTCCGGTACCCAGCCACTGATGTATGAGAAGATTCGCCAGCACAAAACCACGCGCACGCTCTATGCGCAGCAACTGGTTGAAGAGGAAGTATTGAGCCAGCAGGAAACTGACCAGATGTTTGAAGAGTACCGCGATCTTCTCGACCAGGGGCGACACGTGGCACGAGCACTCGTGAGTGAGCCGGATACCTCGCTGTTTGTCGACTGGAAACCCTATCTTGGCCACGACTGGGATGCGGAAGGTGATACCAGTTACCCGATCACTGAACTCAAGGAAGTTGCTCACCGCATGTGCGAGATACCTGACGGTATCAAAGTGCAGAGGCAGGTGGCGAAAATTTATGACGATCGCGTCAAGATGGCAGCGGGAGCTCTCGATGTGAACTGGGGTATGGCGGAAACGCTGGCCTATGCCACATTGTTACAACAGGGTTATGAAGTGCGTCTCACGGGTCAGGATGTTGGACGTGGAACATTTTCACACCGCCATGTGGTTGTACACTGTCAGCGTGATGGTTCTGACTATGTGCCGTTAAAAAATCTCTACGAAGGGCAGCCGGAGCTGTCGATTTATGACTCCCTGCTTTCCGAGGAAGCTGTGCTGGCCTTTGAATACGGTTACGCGACGACGGCACCAACAGGTCTGGTGATCTGGGAGGCCCAGTTCGGCGATTTCGCTAACGGTGCCCAGGTGGTGATTGATCAGTTTGTGGCAAGCGGTGAGCAGAAGTGGGCGCGCCAGTGCGGTCTTACCATGCTTTTACCCCACGGTTATGAAGGGCAGGGACCGGAACACTCCTCGGCGCGACTTGAACGTTTTATGCAACTGTGTGCGGAACATAATATGCAGGTATGTCTACCGACCACTCCTGCACAGATTTATCACTTGCTGCGCCGCCAGGCGATTCGCCCACTGCGCCGCCCGTTGGTTGTGATGAGCCCGAAATGGCTGTTGCGCCACCCGAGTGCGACGTCGACGATTGATGAACTGGCAAATGGTGAGTTCCAGACGATTATCACCGACACATCGGTCAACCCGAAAAAAGTGAAGCGGGTGATTCTGTGTTCAGGCAAGGTTTACTACCACTTGCTTGAAGAACGCGAAGCGCGGCAACAGGACAACGTTGCCCTGATTCGTCTCGAGCAGCTTTATCCGTTTCCGGAAAAAGTACTGCTTGAAGCACTGATGCCGTTTAAAGGCATGCAGGATATTTTCTGGTGTCAGGAAGAGCCGATGAACCAGGGCGCCTGGTACAGCTCCCAGCACCATATGCGTAATGTCATTATGCAGGTGAACAAAAAACTCTATCTCGATTTTATTGGTCGCGACGCTTCAGCATCGCCTGCGGCCGGTTATATGTCTGTGCACCTTGAAGAGCAGAAACAGCTTGTTGAGAAAGCACTGGATATTCAATGATGCCCTTAATTGAACGGTAAGGAATGACGATGTCTGTCGATATTAAAGCACCCACTTTTCCCGAATCTGTACAGGATGGCACGATAGCAACCTGGCACAAGCAGCCCGGCGAGGCGATATCCCGCGACGAATTGTTGGTCGATATTGAAACCGACAAGGTGGTACTTGAAGTTGTGGCACCGGCCAACGGCGTGCTTGCCAGTGTTAACAAGGCTGAGGGTGAAACAGTGCTCAGTGGCGAAATTATTGCGGTGCTAACAGAGGGAACAGCAGCAGAGGCCAGCAGCGCACCTGCCGCGCCATCAGCGCCAGAGCCTGCGGTGCAGGAGACAGAAGAAGAGACCGCGGGCACACAAATTGTCAGTCCGGCGGCGCGCAAGATCGCCCAGGAAAATAATATCAATCTCGCGATGGTAAGTGGCACCGGCAAAGGTGGGCGTATCACCAAGGAAGATGTGCTCAATGCGATTAAAAATCAGGTAATGCCTGTTGCTACCAGTGAAGCTGAACCGGAGCCCAAAGCAGCTGCTCCGGCTGCGACGCAAGCGCCGGTGAAAGAAGCAGAAAGCAAGCCATTTGTAGAAACCAGCGGGGGTGACCGTCCGGAAAGACGTGTGCCGATGACTCGCTTGCGTAAGCGTATTGCCGAGCGCCTGCTGGATGCTTCGCAGAATACGGCGATGTTAACCACGTTCAATGAGGCGAATATGGAACCGATCATTCGTCTGCGCAAAAAGTACCGCGATCAGTTTGAAACGGTTCACAACGGCACGCGGCTTGGCTTTATGTCGTTCTTTGTGAAAGCTGCCGTTGAAGCGCTGAAACGCTACCCGGCGGTCAATGCCTCGATTGATGGCGATGACATTGTCTACCACGGCTACCAGGATATCGGGGTTGCCGTATCTACAGAAAAAGGACTGGTTGTACCGGTGTTGCGCGATGCGGAAAACCTTGGTCTGGCAGATATTGAAAATCAGGTGCGCGATTACGGCATCAAGGCGCGTGATGGCAAACTCGGTATCGATGAGATGACCGGGGGCACCTTCACGATTACCAATGGTGGTGTGTTTGGTTCACTGCTCTCAACACCGATTCTGAATCCGCCGCAGACGGCCATTCTCGGCATGCATAAAATTCAGGAGCGTCCGGTGGCAGTTGATGGCGAGGTGAAGATTCTGCCGATGATGTATCTGGCATTGTCTTACGATCACCGTCTGATTGATGGTAAGGAAGCGGTACAGTTTCTTGTTACCGTCAAGGATATGATAGAAGACCCGGCAAGGATTCTGTTGGAGATATAAAGCCGGACTTACGACAACTCTGAAATTACTTCGTATGGGAAAATAACCATGTCTGATAATACAACGGCAGAACAGTTTGATGTGATTGTAATTGGGTCTGGCCCGGCGGGTTATGTAGCGGCGATTCGCTGTGCACAGCTCGATATGAAAGTGGCTTGTATTGAGAAAATGAAAGACAGGGATGGCAAAAATACGCTGGGGGGAACCTGTCTCAACGTAGGCTGTATTCCTTCCAAATCCTTGCTTGACAGCTCCTACAAATATCACGAAGCAGCAGAGCAGCTTTCCATCCATGGCATCGAAACCAAAGGCGTAAAGATCGACGTGAAAAAAATGATCGAACGCAAGGATGGTATCGTTAAACAGCTGACTTCTGGTATTGGTCAGTTATTCAAAGCCAATGGGGTGACGCATATTGAAGGTACTGCCAAGCTACTCGCCCAGAAAGTTGTAGAGGTCACCAATAATGATGGTGCAGTGACGAGCTATCAGGCGGAGAACGTGATTATTGCAACAGGTTCTACCTCAATTGATATTCCAGTGGCCCAGATCGATAACAAATACATTGTGGATTCCACTGGTGCGCTGGAGTTCTCTACCGTGCCAAAACGACTTGGCATCATTGGTGCCGGTGTGATTGGTCTTGAACTCGGCAGTGTCTGGAGCCGCCTTGGTTCCGAGGTGGTATTACTCGAAGCTCAGGATCGCTTTCTTGCGATGATGGATCAACAGATCAGTAAGGATGCATTGAAGATATTCAACAAACAGGGGCTGGATATTCGTCTTGGTTGCCGCGTCACCGGTTCGGAGGTGAAAAATAAAAAGGTCGAAGTTCAGTTTCAGGATGGCGACGGCAATGAACAGAGTGAAACCTTTGACAAGCTTATTGTTTGTGTAGGTCGCAAAGCTTACACAGAAAACCTGCTCGCACCGGATTGTGGCGTCAATATTGATGAGCGCGGCTGTATCTATGTGAATGACCTCTGTATGACGGATGCACCAGGTATCTATGCCGTGGGTGATGTAGTACGCGGACCGATGCTTGCTCACAAAGGCTCGGAAGAAGGGGTGATGGTAGCTGAACGCATTGCCGGGCAGCAGACGGTTCTGAACTACGACATTATCCCGAACGTGATTTACACCCATCCGGAAATTGCTTCGGTGGGACAAACGGAAGAACAAATCAAGGCGGATGGTGAGCCCTATAATGTGGGCATGTTCCCGTTTGTGGCCAGTGGTCGTGCGCTCGCGGCAAACGATACCGATGGTTTGGTGAAAATTATCGCCCATGGTGAGACTGACCGGATCCTCGGGTGTCACATTATTGGCCCGAGTGCGGCGGACCTCGTGCAGCAGGTGGCAATTGCGATGGAATTCGGTTCCAGTGCGGAAGATCTCGGCATGATCGTGTTTGGTCATCCGACGCTCTCGGAAGCAGTTCACGAAGCGGCTTTGTCAGTCCACAATCACGCAATTCACAAAGCGAATCGACGCAAGCGCAAATAATGTCCGGTTTTGTTGCAGCAGGCACCAGGCAGGTGACAGGTGTCGGGCAGTCTATTACCCGCAGACCTCGTATATGGGTGGGATTCAGAGGGAAAAACGCGCTCGAACCGGGCTTTTCCGAGTTGCTGTACCGCACTATTTACGCTTTAATGTGCGCCTTTTATTGGGGGTTGCCGGGGCATTGCACCCGAGATTGCCGCAAAAAACAGATTTAATTTCTTTCATTTCGTTAACTAATGGTAAGCAAAAACTATGAATCTTCATGAGTACCAGGGCAAACAATTGTTTGCCGAATACGGTTTACCCGTTTCCAAGGGGTTTGCATGTGATACGCCGGAAGAAGCTGCTGAGGCAGCTAATAAAATCGGTGGTGATAAATGGGTGGTGAAGGCACAGGTTCACGCCGGTGGCCGCGGCAAGGCAGGGGGTGTGAAACTCGTTGATTCGCCGGATGAAGCTCGCGAATTTGCGCAAACCTGGCTCGGCAAAAACCTTGTTACCTATCAGACTGATGAAAATGGCCAGCCTGTTAGCAAGATTCTCGTTGAAGCCTGTACAGATATTGCCGATGAGCTCTACCTTGGTGCAGTTGTTGATCGCTCCACGCGTCGTGTTGTCTTTATGGCATCGTCCGAAGGTGGAGTGGAAATTGAAAAAGTGGCCGAGGAAACACCGGAGAAAATTCACAAGGCAGCGATTGACCCGTTGACGGGACCGCAGCCATATCAGGGCCGTGACCTCGCATTCAAACTGGGTCTAAATCCAACCCAGGTGAAGCAGTTTGTGAAAATCTTCATGGGTTTGGCGACAATGTTCACCGAAAAAGATCTTGCGCTGATCGAGATTAACCCGCTGGTCGTAAAAGAAGATGGTGATTTGCACTGCCTCGATGCCAAAATTGGTGTTGACGGTAATGCGCTGTTTCGCCAGAAACAGCTGGCCGAGATGAACGACCCGAGCCAGGAAGACGAGCGTGAAGCGCACGCAGCGGAGTGGGAGCTTAACTACGTAGCTCTTGATGGTAATATTGGTTGCATGGTTAACGGTGCCGGCCTCGCCATGGGCACCATGGACATTGTGGCACTGCACGGTGGTTTCCCGGCCAACTTCCTCGATGTGGGTGGTGGTGCAACGAAAGAGCGTGTTACCGAAGCGTTCAAAATTATTCTCTCTGATGACAATGTTAAAGCGGTACTCGTCAATATCTTCGGCGGTATCGTACAGTGTGACATCATCGCTGCCGGTATTATCGGTGCGGTGGAAGAAGTAGGTGTTGAAGTTCCTGTGGTTGTTCGCCTCGAAGGCAACAACGCCGAGAAGGGCTCACAACTCCTCGCTGACAGTGGTTTGAATATCATTGCAGCAGATGGCCTCACAGATGCAGCCCAGCAGGCTGTGAAAGCGGCACAAGGTTAAGGGGGAGACGTAGAGATGAGCATTTTAATTAACAAAGACACCAAAGTTATCTGTCAGGGCTTTACCGGCTCCCAGGGCACATTGCACTGCGAACAGGCTATTGCCTATGGCACCAAAATGGTCGGCGGTGTGACGCCGGGTAAAGGTGGTCAGGAACACCTCGGCCTGCCGGTATTTAACACTGTTGCTGAGGCAGTGGAGGCGACTGGCGCCCAGGCATCGGTTATCTATGTCCCCGCAGCTTTTTGTAAGGACTCCATCCTCGAAGCGGCAAATGCCGGCCTGGAGCTGGTTGTCTGCATCACTGAAGGTATTCCAACCCTCGATATGCTCGAGTGCAAAGTTAAATGTGATGAACTCGGTGTACGTCTGATTGGTCCGAACTGCCCGGGTGTAATTACGCCGGATGAGTGCAAGATCGGTATCATGCCGGGCTCGATTCACCTCGCAGGCAAGGTAGGCATTGTGTCCCGCTCCGGTACATTGACCTATGAAGCGGTTAAACAAACCACCGATGCAGGTTTTGGTCAGTCTACCTGTGTTGGTATTGGTGGTGATCCGATCCCGGGTTCCAACTTCATCGACATCCTGCAAATGTTCCAGGATGATCCGGCCACGGAAGCGATTGTTATGATCGGTGAAATTGGCGGTACAGCGGAAGAAGAGGCGGCAGCGTTTATCAAGGAAAATGTTACCAAGCCGGTGGTTTCCTACATTGCGGGTGTCACAGCACCGAAAGGTAAACGCATGGGCCATGCCGGTGCGATTATTTCCGGTGGTAAAGGTACGGCGGATGAAAAATTTGCAGCGCTTGAAGATGCTGGTGTGAAAACTGTACGCAGTTTGGCGCAAATTGCCGATGGCTTGCGTGAGATAACCGGTTGGTCATAAGCGATTAAGACAAACTGATTAAAAGGCAGCTTCGGCTGCCTTTTTTATTTTCTATATTTGTTAAATTCATATTTAAAAAATAGCTGTCGTATATACGCATAACACACGAAGCAACATTGGGATATCTATCAACACAAACAGAGATTTCATGCCTATAATAGTCCCATGTCTGATGAACGCCTTGAAATATTCAAAGCCGTTATTCCCGATATACGGCACAACAAGACCCTCGGTCTTGAAGTGGTTGATATGCAAAAGGGATCGGTTGAACTTAAATTGCCGTATTCGGATGAGATTGTCGGAAACCCGGAAACTGGTGTTATCAGCGGTGGCGCGTTAACCACATTAATGGATAATGCCTGTGGTTTTGCGGCAATATCCGCGCTTGAAGATGCAGCTATAGCACCAACACTGGATTTACGCATTGACTATATGCGTGCGGCAAAACCTGGCGAAGCCGTGTTTGGTTATGCGGAAGTGTATCGCACCACGCGCAATGTTTTGTTTGCCCGTGGTATTGCTTATCAGGGTGATCGTGATAAACCGGTTGCTCATTGCTCGGCAACATTTATGTGCCTTGATAAAGATGCAATAGAAAGCAACAAGGAAAAGTCGTGACACAAAAACTTTCTGACATTGTTAAAACTGCGATGCAGGCTAACGACATCAATGCGATTGTTGAACACATTCCCTATGCAAAACTGATTGGCATGGAAGTGTTAACGTTGGGGCAGGAGTTAATTTACAAGTTACCAGCGAAAGAAAGCAACATTGGTAATCCAACATTGCCGGCATTACATGGTGGTGTGATAGGGGGCTTTCTTGAAAACGCAGCGATTGTTCATATGCTTGCAACCTTACAGCTGGATCAATTGCCCAAAGTTGTAGATTTTTCGCTCGACTATTTGCGTGCAGGTCGTTTTGAAGACACGTTTTGTATTTGTAGTGTGGCGAGACAGGGGCGACGAGTAGCCAATGTGGGAGTTTCAGCCTGGCAGCAAAAAAGGTCAGAGCCCATTGCTGTGGCTCGTTGTCATTTGCTTCTTAATCTGGATTAAACCGTTTGTGACAGAAATATGACCAAATATCCTGCGATTCGCTGTTAAGATTCACTAACATTAGACTTTATGCACATGGATTGTTCGAGTGTCAATAAAATTTCATAAATTTTTTAAAAGCTAGAATTTATATTATTAAGTTCCTATAAGTTATTGATATATATAAAAAATATACCTATGACCAAAAAATATACAATTTGAGGCATACCTTGAAAAAACCGCTATTTAGAACATTTTTAACACTATTACTAACAGAGTTATCCACAAAAACGGTGGATAGTTTTGACTGATGAAAATGGTTCTTTTTTAAAAATGTGATGTAGTCTAAATAAAGCGCACAGCAGATTTTCTGTTCCGGCATGATGCCCATATTTTGTGCGTGCTGAGTTGGCCTCACAGCCAACAGGTTCTGTGATGAATCTCTAACATTCAAGCCCGTTAAAAGATACGGGACTTTCATGTTTGCATGGCTTGTGCCATTATAGCGGGCGGTTGTTAACCGAGATGGACAAGTATTAAAGTGTTTGGAATTTCAATACCTTATCCTTGTCAGTTATAGCGGTTTCAAACCTGAAATACGACATACTGGAGCTTTAAATGGTAGATGAGACACAAGGTGCAGCAGATTATAATGTCTGGGACCTTGAAGAGATCAAGAACCGTACCCGGGCAATTAACTTTGTTATGCAGTTCAAGCATTCTCTGTGCGTTTACACGCGTCCCGTCGAGCAGCTCTATTCCAACTATGACATCTACCTGCCGCGGGATGGCGACAAGAAGCTTGTGATCCTGCCAAATCCGTCAGCGCCTCATGATACTTTTAACTTTATTCCCTCCGAGGCAGTAACGCCGACCGGCCTCAATATTATTCCTGGCGATCTCGTTGGCAAAAGGGGACTTTATCTGAGCCTGCCGGTGAAAGGGCAGTCCAGTCCAAGAGCGTTACCGCTCACAGCGGGCTTCCACGCTATTATTAAACGCCATACCAAAGAGTCACCGTTTCTACCGGTGATTACCAAAGGGGATTTGCGAGAGTTCAACGCAAAAGTGCCTTACGTTCACCTGCATAAAATCCATATCGACCGCATTACAGGAATTTCGCAGATGGAAGTGCAGAGTATTGCCAATGCAGTTACAGAGAAGCTGGCGGTCTACTTGTATCCAGACCGTAAATAGGTCGTATTTTTTTTAATTTCAAATTTTCTTTGTGGTTCACCCTTGCCAGGGGTGGTGTTACTTTTGGTGGCCCCAAAAGTAACCAAAAGGGCCTGCTCCTAATCGCAACCCTGCGGGTTTCCTCACTCCATCAGGTTTTCTCCGGGGTCGGCCTGATTCGCTCCTGCTCAGCAGGCCTAAATTTGCGTCCTGCAAATTTACCCTGAAAAAACCTGCTTTCGTTCGGTTGCTCATAAGTCGCGAAGCTCTTACGTAGCGTGTGCGGAGGATAAATTAACCCTTCGACGCTCGCCGAAAACGCAAAACAGACTAGCGCGATTTGTACAGGACGTACAAATCAGGCGCGCTAAGCATGGATGCGAATCGCGCCGGCGCGTTTGTCTGATAAGCGTTGAGGATAGCCGCAGGCCGAGCGTCAGGGGCAAGAATTTTTGGTAACTTTTGTTTCTTTACAAAAGTTACACCCCTCGCCCGGCACGGGAAAACCCGACTGGCAATCTAAAAGCAGCCTAACGCTTTTTCATATACCGCGCAGGTTCATCAATCCCCAATAACTCCCGGCGAATCAAATCCAGACTATACGCCGCTACCATAGTCTGAAAAAACTTCCGCTCCACCGGGTAACACAGGCAATGTGTTTTCGGATTCTCCCGGCTGCCCCAGGCGATCCATACGGTGCCGACGGGTTTTTCCTCGCTGCCACCACCGGGTCCGGCAATCCCCGATACCGCAATCGCGACATCGGCCCCGGACTTTTCCAATGCACCTGCATGCATTTCCCGTACGCAGGCTTCACTCACGGCACCGTGGGTGGCAAGCGTATCAGCGCTTACATTGACGATGCTCTGCTTGATGTCATTGGAATAGGTAACAAAGCCCGCGCAGAACACATTAGAAGATCCGGCAATGCCAGTCAGCATTGAGGCGATCAGGCCACCGGTACAGGATTCAGCAAACGTGATTTGCTGTCCGCGCTGCCTGAGCAAATCCACCACCACGCCGGGCAGGGTGTCATCGTTTTCACCGAAGATATGGTGGCCGAGTACCTCGCGCAATTTGCTTTCCCACTCGTCGCGCAGGGGCAGGTCGGCTTCGGAGCGTGCAGTGAGTTTAACCTCGAGGCTCGGGGCACCGGCGCGAAAGCCAAGTTCGATTTGTTCGGGCCAGTCCGTCAGGTGGTTGTGAACCTGTTGCTGGATAGATGACTCGCCCATACCGAATATTTGCAGGCGTTTGATAAATTGCTGTTCACAATCGGGAAAGTGTTGTTTGATCAACGGCAATACCTGCTCGCCAATCATCTTGCGCATTTCGGAAGGGACGCCGGGGGTGCACAGGACCAGGCAGCGGTTTCCGTTGCGTTCGAGGTCGGCGGCGATGCCTACGGCACTGCCCACCGGGTTGGGGATAATGCGGGAGTTCTGCGGTAGTAGTGCCTGCTTGAGATTGGCATCATTGGGTACGAGGCCGCGTTTTGCGCACCAGTCGCGAATATGCTGCTCGGCCTCAGCGCGGTTTTCGAGAAGCACACCGAGCACATTGGCCAGCGCTTGAGCGGTGAGGTCATCAGTTGTCGGGCCGAGCCCGCCATTAATAATGAGTAGTTGTGCTGTGGCCGCTGCAGCGTTGATTTCACTTTCCAGTTGTTTCAGCTGGTCGCCAACGGTGATTTTTTTGCCAATATGAATACCGAGTCCGGTCAGCTGTTCGGCGATATAAGTAGAGTTGGTGTCAACGGTGACGCCGGTCATTAATTCGTTACCGGTCATTAACAGTTGGCAGTTCATAGTGTGATCAGACATGGCAGGCTGTTTATTGAGGAAAGGCTGTTATATTATGCCGCACAATACAGTCAGTCAAAGTTGAGCGAAAGGGAGTGACCATGGGTAAGGTACTGAAATTATTGTTGGTATTGATCTTTTTAATCGCGCTTGCGCTCGGTGGCGCGGCATTCTATCTGTCTAAAAATATCAATCAGATTGTGATTGATACGGTGGAAACCTATGGGCCTCAGGCAACCGGTACAGCGGTATCTCTTGCCGGTGTCGATGTGCAATTGCTGAATGGCCGGGTAGGCCTGAATGAACTGGTGGTTGCCAACCCGCCGGGTTATACCACCGCTCATGCGATCAGACTCGATAACCTGGTATTTCATGTTGATCTCAACAGCGTACTTGGCGATGTAGTAACGATTGAGGAGTTTACAATTACCGGTGCAAACATTATTGCCGAGCAGACAGGCACTTCTACAAATACCAATCTGCAAGCCATCGCAAATAATGCAAAGCGCGGGCAGGGTAAATCTTCAGCGCCTGCGCCGCAGCAGGAAGAAAGTGCGGCACCACAGCGGGAAATTAAACTGGTCGTTAATCAGCTTAACTTTGTTGGTAATTCAGTTGATCTTGTTAGTGAGCAATTAGGAGATCGCACGATCACCATTCCCGACCTGCAACTTGCTGATCTTGGTAAGGCTGAGGGTGGCCTGACACCGGAGCAACTCGGTCAGCAGGTTATGGCGATTATCAGTCAGCAGGCCAGTGATGCAGTACAAAAAGAGATTGAAGTGGCGCTGAAACAGGAACTGGAAAAGAAAGCTAAAGAGAAAGTCTCTTCAAAGCTGTCGGAGAAATTCAAAGGGCTGTTCAAGAAAGACTGAATCAGGCCACTATTTCCAGACGGTCTATGGCGGGGAAGTACAGGGCGGTTTTGAGCTGCTGAATATCAACAGCTGAATCCGGGGGTAACTGTCTGTACCACTGTTGCATGAGTCGCGCGTATTGTTCCAGTTGTGAACGGTAGCGGGTGACTTCTGTGTTGAGAAACTCATTAATATCTTGCCCGTCCTGTGGGCTCGCGCTTTTATAATCAATAATCCATGCAGTGCTGTCTTTGGCAATAAAAGTGCGGTCGATAATATGTAACTGGCCACGATAGTAGAGTTCGAATTCGCAATAACTGTGTGCATGGTTGTTGTCGAGCATCCAGCGTGCCTGTTCTGACTGTAATAAACGCTCAATAATGGTCGTAATGCGCTGCAAACAATAATCGATACGCCGTTCTGAAATGCCAAGTTGTTGTAACTGGTAGCGCCACAATGGCTGTTGTTGGTTGATCGTTTGTGCATCCTGGAGTTCAAGGCCTTCGAGAGTAATCTGTTCCATAATATGGTGTACAACTGTGCCGATATGGCGTGCTTCAATACGAGCGCTGTCTATCCATTCCGGCAGGTTTTCCTCATCGTCGACTTCACTGCCACGGTAGTTTGCGAGTAACTGACCTTCGGGCCACTTCGGTACCTGCCAGTCTGGCGGCAGGCGTCGAATATGACGCAGAGCTGGTGTTGCACGGTTTTCCTGTGTGTTTTCTTCTTCAGTGCCCTCCGTGTCGTGACGCAACATCTGCTGTTCAAAACTCGGCCAGATACTGTGGAGCAATGTTGTTTTTGCAGGTGCTACTATTTTCCCCTGTCGATTCGTTTGCAGGTTGGCATAGAGGTATAGTTGTTTAACGGCACGGGTGGCGGCAACGTAGAGTAGTCGAGTACTTTCGTAGTAGTCTTTCTGTTTTTTCTCCTCGCGCAAAAAGTGGTACAGGGAGTCCTCGTCATCTTCCTGAATTGCAGGCGGTGAAAGTACCAGCTGTTGTTGATCTGGATTGAGAAAGTACTCGTTCCACAGCAGAATTTCCTTGTCATCACCGCGGGTGCGCTGAGTGAGTCCCGGTAGTATTACATGATCAAACTCCAGTCCCTTGGCCTTGTGAATCGTCATAATTTGTATCGAATTCTCAAAGTCTGTGTTTTCGTCACTGGATTTATCAGCATAAAGTCGTTCCAGCGCGCGCTCAAAAGCCGGCCAGTCGTGAATCTGTCCTGCGTTGGAAAAACTCTCCAGCAGATTAAAAAAATGTTCGCAATCTTCCAGTTGATTGGCTGGCAGGGTGGCGGGGCCGCCAAGGTTGTACCATAGTCCTTCGAGCCACTGACGCAGTGGTTTGCGATAACGTTGTGCCAGTGCCTGTTCTATGATGTTGACGCTGCGCTGTAAAATATTCTGGCTGCTTTCGCTCAGAGTTGTGAACTGGCGATTAAGTAAACGGCTGTATATTGTCTGGCCAACTTCCCCGCTGTTCTCTGTGGCAACTGTGTATAAATCCGTCAGCGGCAGACCAATTACCGGGCTGCGCAGCAAGGCAAGCCAGGCGAGCCGATCAGTGGGGTTGAGCAGGGCGCGGCTGAGACTCAGCAGATCGATGATTGCCATGCGTTGATTAAGCTTGTCCATCTCGGTGGCTTGCCATGCAAGGCCGGATTGCTGCAGTGCCGGTAACAGCGGCTGAATCTGGTTACGGCTGCGCACGAGTATGG
Organism: Pseudomonadales bacterium; assembly: GCA_028280345.1. GTDB lineage: Bacteria > Pseudomonadota > Gammaproteobacteria > Pseudomonadales > UBA7239 > JANQLY01. The sequence continues at coordinate 89,569 of JANQLY010000017.1, forward strand.
CAATACTGTCCTGCGGATGTTGTTGCCGTAGAGCCTGCAATGTGTTGACGACATGTGTGCTACTGTGAAATTGTTGTTCGTCATCAATAAACGCGAAGCATTGTACATTGTTACTATCCGGACTTTCGTCAAACGCTGTCGACGGGCTATAACTCACTGCGCCGAGATTGATATTATCGCTGTCGGGAAACGCCTGACCGAAGGTTGCATTTATCCAGTTCACCACGCCTGCACGGGAGCGAAAGTTTTCAGTAAGGTTTAACGGCGTGATTGGTACCTGGCCGACGCCATAGCGCCAGGCTTCGAGAAAGATACGCACATCAGCATTGCGAAAGCTATAACAGGATTGCATGCCGTCGCCGACAATAAACAGTGAGTGCCCGTCGTCACCTTGCCAACCGGCGGTAAGTTTCTCCAATAATTGCAGTTGCTGTTTCGACGTGTCCTGAAATTCATCGACAAGAATATGTTTGATACGGTATTCCAGTTTCAGGGAAAGGTCTGTCGGTGCGTCGCTATCACCGAGGGCGCTAAGCGCAGCCTGGGATATCTCTATATAGTCCGTTGCTTGTTGCTGGCTAAAAATCAGTTTGAGGTGGGCAACAGTGCGTAATAACAGGGCTTTGATATCCTGCAGGATAGAGAGTTGCTGCTCTGTGATCGGATGATCCGGCACCCGTTGACACAGTGCCAGGGTGTCTGCGAGTGCAGACTCTGCGCGCAGTTCACTAAATAAAGCGACAATATCTTTTTTCTGTTGTTTCTGTTCGCTGGTGTCGACGGGAACACCAATACGCTTGTCAAGGGACTTACGCAAGCTGGCATCACCGGTCAGTAAAAAATGCATCAAATCTCGCCAGGCCGGTAATTGTGCCACTACCGGTTGCGGAAAAGTGCCATTAAAAGCCGCGTGAAAAGGATTGTTGAGATCGGGATTACTGTTGAGGTTTTCAAATGCGTAGTCGTAGGCAAGTGTAATAGCTGGATGCCAGCGTTCCAGTGACGTAAATGTTTGCTGCAGAATATGCTCTACCAGTAGTTGGTTGGATTGTTGCAAGGCGGCTGCGTCGGGCAGGTTGAGCAAATGCTCGAGCCATTGATCCCGTTTATGTAGCATGCTGATAACAAAACGTTCAAGTTTGGCGACGTCGTTATCAATGTGAGCGAGAATATTTGCCAGCGCTTGTGAGGAGCTGTGCTGTGCCTGTAATTCCAGCAAACTTTCACGCACGGCCTGTTGCATTGCGCTGTGAGTGCTGTGTTCATCCAGGGTGTCCGGCAGAGTGCCCAGTTGCGAGCTTACCGGCTGTTGCTTGCTGAGCCAGCGGCAAAAGCCATCAATGGTCTGGATGCGCAACCGATTCGGATTGTCCAGTAACTGCCATTGCTGTTGTTGATCCCGCGCAAGGGCTTGTTCGGCGAGCGCACGGGTCTGTTGTTCGTGGCTGTGTTGCAGTGTTTCATTGCGTTGCGCTTTTTGCAGTGCGTCGATAATGCGATGTTGCATTTCACCGGCAGCTTTGCGCGTAAAGGTAATGGCAAGAATTTCTTCCGGCTGTTCACAGTGAGCAAGCAGGCTGAGTACGCGTTGGGTGAGCATTTCTGTTTTGCCGGAACCAGCCGGTGCGCTGACCGCAAATGAGCGGGTTGGATCAAGCGCCTGTTGTCGTGCCTGAATATCTGCCGGCTGTTTGTGCGGTGTTTGCTTCATTGTGTGGCCTTGTCTTCCGGGTTGTCTTTTGCGACAAGCTCGTTGATCAGGGCCTGCTCAGGCCAGCGGTTAAGGCAATAATTCTGCGTGGCATGGCTCGGTGGGGTAGAGGTGTATTGCACGGCAGCATAGCCCTGTAATATTTCAGCGGCGAGTGCGGATAAATGTTGCTGCCAGAGTCCGCGCTGTTCCTGCCATTGATCTGCTTCAAGCTGCTTTGCGCCATCGGGCATGTTTGCACTGCTACCAAGGCTAACAAATTTCATTGAGGTGAGATTAACCTGGGCAAAACTGATGCCCTGGCTGTGCTCATTAGTAAGACTGTAAAGCGGTAACTGGGGTTCTGCGAGGCGTTCGCCTTGCCACTGTGTACTACTGAGACCGGCACGGGTGGTTTTGTAATCAATTAATAGCAACTGGTTATCACCTATACTGTCGATGCGATCAATAACGAGGGAAAAATTCAGACCATTGAGTTCGTATTCAATCGCATGTTCGAGATTTGCCACAGTAAACGGTGGGCGTCGACTTTCCTGTTGTAGCCAGTGGTGTAAGTGTTTGGCAAGCTGGTGAATTTCAATGCCACGTAAGCTTTCAATCGATAGCGAAGGATGCGGTCGCGTATGGCGTAATGCATGGTCAATGCTGTCGTGTATCAGTGTGTTCTGTTGTGGCTCGTCGAGTTGTAACAGCGCCTGCTGTGTACCGAGCTGCTGCCAGATAAAGTGCAGTGCCTTGTGAATCAGATTGCCGCGCAAAAATTTCGGCAAGCCATTGCAGCTTTCCTTGAGTGGGGTGGCATTGAGGCGATACTGACTAAAGGCATCGAAGGGATTCATGGCCTGGGCTTTCAGCAGCGCCTGGCCCCCCCTGGCATGGCGCCTGCCGCTGTCATCAACTGCCAATGCCGGGCCGTTGTCATCTTGTAAGAGTTCACAACGGGTGTTTTGTGTGAGCAGTTGCTGATAACAGTGACCGGCAGGCGTGGATGGGGTTGCATGCAGCGGATAGGTGTCAAAAAAAGTACTGACGGGCTGTGGGCTTTCATCGAGTTGTTGTGGCCAGGAAATAACAATCTGCGCGGCGCTGTGCAACAGTCTATCGCTAATGGAACGGGCAAATTGAACTTCCCGCTGTACTGAACAGTGTGGCATATCTTGCTCGATTTGCAGTGGTAGTGGTAGCAGCGGATGGGGATCGGGTGCGGGAGGCCATTGTCGTTGCCCCATGCCGCATATCCAGAGGAAATCGAAGTTCAGACCGCTACCTTCGAGCAAACCGAGAATTTGAATCGGTGAATCCTGGGTCTGGGCCTGGAATACGGTTTGCTGACACAGCAATTGTAAGTGACTCAGGGCATCGGCAAAGCTGATACTACCGAGTACATCATCAAGGCTGGCAAATTCCTCGAGCACAGATTGAAAGTGTTGCGCTTGCTGAAATTCCACACTGTCGAGACGGCGACTGCCGGGCCAGTGAAAATGTTGCAGTTGTTGCTGAATCAGGTCGAGCCATTCGCCTGGATAAAAACGCTGCTTACCTTTAAAGCGCAGGTTTTCAAAACGTGACAGGCGCTGAAACACAGCACCGTTTTCTGTAAAGCTATTGCGCAAGGTGGCAAGTCCAAGGCTGTCCCATTGCCGTTCCCGCAAGGCAAGTTCAGCATTACTGCGCTGTTCTATCTCCATGTCACTGTTGCCCCAGAACGGCGAATGTAACAGGGCGAGCGTATCGTTGAGTTTCAGATCGTAGTGGTTCAGGTTGAGCAACAGGAAAGCGCAGGCAATCACCGGTTGTTGCGAAAGTGGCTCACCGGCTGAGATGTTAAACGGCGCGGCATAGCGTGGTTGCGTTGGCAAAATATACTGGGGCTCGAATACAGTTTGAAAAATACGTTCGACGCGGGCGCGTTGTTGATTGAGTTCGGGCACAATAATGCCGACCCGGGTATCAGGGTGTTGTTGCAACACGTTTTCTGCCCACTGCGCAGCGCTATGAAGTTCCTGTTCGCCATCGCTGCAAGGGTTTAGTTTTACTTCACTGCTCTGGTTTGCTTCATTAATATTTGGCTCAATAATGTCCAGATTGGCACCGCTGTGCTCAAGCAACTGCTGTGCAAGCGGCGTCTGATTGTCAAAGCCGGTTAGCACAATACGGTCGATGGCGGGAGGTTGTTGCTTAAAGGTGTCAAGCAGCAAGCGTTGAGCGCGCCAGGTCGTTGTGTAGTGATGTTTGGCAAGTATCGCTTCGAAATCGGTGATCCACTGCTGCAACAACTCACTGTCAGCCGAGGGGGGTAGGGTGTCCGGATCTACCAGCCATTGTTGCAGCAGGTCGTCGGCGGAAGCTGCAAGCCGGGCAATAGCGCGATCTGACATCAGCAGGCCGTGATCGCTGCGAGCGATAACCTGTTCCCAGAGAATTGTTGCGCGTGTGGCGGTGAGTAATTGTGGCAGTGTGGCAGAGGTATCCCGATAGCAGGCTTCCTGCCACTTTTTATAGAGCCAGTCATCGAGGGCGTGTACATTGGCACTGGCGATAACCTGATTGCTGTGGGCGAGGCTCCAGGCTTGCCGAATTTTGGCACTGAGACGGCGATTGGGAGTGACAATCAGACAGCCCGATTCAAGCGCCGGGCGCAGGTGCTCAATATGGTAGAGGGATCGGCTCAAACTACTCCTTTATGCCTCGCTACTGGTCAGGGCGGCTCGTTAATCGCTGGATTGCTGTGTATGATACCTGCTTTCCAATTCGTGTAAAAAGCAGATTTCCATGACTGACAGTAGTTTTCTATGACTGACAATAATAGTGAAGTAGCTATTGCACCGGCTTTGCCGTCCTCTACACTTGTGCTCGCGCGCGACAGTGGTGATGACAGTGAATTATTTATGGTAAAGCGCACGCCAAAGGCAGCTTTTGCGCCAGGGGCGCTGGTGTTTCCAGGTGGTGTGCTTGAAGAAGAGGATTCGCTGGCTGAGTGGCAGGATTACTGCGATATTTCGCAAACAGAGCCTGAGTTACTGGCCTGGCAAATTGCGGCGATACGTGAAACCTGGGAAGAGAGTGCGATTTTACTTGCGCGCCGTGAAGGTTCGGAGGATATGCTAACCCAGACAGATGTTGCTGCGCTTGAAGATGATCGCTATTTGCTTAATGCGGCAGAGCTGGGCTTTCTCGCGTTTGTGAAAAAACACCAGTTGCGTCTGTGCTGCAACCAGTTACACAGTTATGCGCGCTGGATTACCCCGGAAAAGTCACCGAAACGTTTTGATACACTGTTCTTTCTTGCGCCGGCGCCAGCGGATCAGAGTGGCAAACTCGATGGTGCTGAAATCGTGGAAACGGCGTGGCTGCCGACAAGGCAGGTACTCGATTACGCGCAAAGTGGTGAGTATCAGGTGGTCTTTGCTACCGAGATGAATGTGCTGTGGGTGTCGCAGCGTACGCCGGTAGTGAACGCTCTTGAGGAAGCAATTGCCAAAGAGGTATTGCCGGTGATGGCGGAAGTCCATATTGAAGGAGAAAAAGTTTACCTGCGTATCCCGGAAGCAGCGGGCTACGGTGTCACACAGCGGGAATGGAAAATGTGAGGTAAATACCTGGCAGGTTCAGTATTAACCCTGGTATTTATTAACAATACCTCCCCTACAATAAGCCCCCATTGTTGTTAGTCCATATTGTTGTCAATTCATAAAGCAGTAGCAGTATATAAATAATGGGTGCCAGTCAGTTTTTTAAACGGATCAGAGATAGCATTGAATTTCGCCTCGGAGTCTGGGGGCGTATTGTCTATCGCCATGCCTGGCTGGTTATTCTGATCAGTTGTTTGTGCCTTGCGGCGATCATTAGTCAATTGCCCAAGTTGCAGGTTGTTGCCTCCACGGAAGATTATTTACACGAAAATGATCCCGCACGGATTTTCTATGATCAGTTCCGGCGCCAATATGGTCGCGATCAGGCGATCATTGTAGTAGTAGAGACCGACGAGGTCTTTGAACTTGAATTCCTTGAAAAGCTTGCGCGTTTGCATACGGACATTGAGGACAATGTGCCGAAATTGCAAGATGTGATGAGTCTTGTTAATGCACGTAACACCCGCGGTGAAGGTGATAGTCTGATTGTCGGTGATTTAATGGAAGAACTGCCGACCAGTGCGCAGGAACTTGCGGAAGTCAAACGCATAGCCTATGCGAACCCGCTGTATAAAAATAATTTCTTTACCCACGATGGCAAATACGCTGCGATTGTTATCGAAACCGATGCATTAAGTTCAACGGAAGAGTTTGACGACACGGATGTGGCGCTGTCCGGTTTTGAAGATGATTTCTCTGATGCCGGTGATGAAGGAAATGGTGAAGCAGGAGAGAGTGCCGAAATAGAACAGAAAATCATTACCACGGAAGAAGATGAAGCAATCGTTGCTGCGCTGAGAGATATCATCGTTAATTATCAGAGCGAGAATTTCAATATCTATCTCGGCGGTTCGCCGCCGATGATTGTGCGCACGATGGAAATCATTCGTGTTGATATGAGCAAGTTTACGCTGATTTCCATGATCACGATTGGTTTGTTGCTCGCGTTTCTGTTTAAGCGGGTCGTCATGGTGATTTTGCCGCTGACCGTTTCCTTCCTTTCTGTGCTGTGCACCTTGTCACTGATGGCGATGACCAATTTGCCGATGACCATAGCCGGGCAAATCATCCCCTCATTTTTGATTGCAGTCGGGGTAGGTAATTCCGTACATATCTTTGCTGTGTTTTTTCAGGCCTTGAACCGGGGCGAAGGCAAGGAGAAGAGTTTGTCCTATGCGTTGTCCCACTCGGGGCTTGCCGTCATTATGACAAGTTTGACCACAGCGGGAGGCTTGCTATCGTTTACCAGCGCCGGAATGAAACCCGTCGCGGATTTCGGTTTGATTACACCTATTGGTATTCTTTGCGCACTGACACTGTCCTTAATTCTGTTACCGGCGTTAATTTCTGTTTTCCCCATGCGTACCGGCAGTATGGTGCATCGCAATAATGGTCCGGCAAACCGCTTTTTGCTGGCTTGCGCAAGAATTTCCTACCATCACCCGCTAAAAGTTATTTCGGTTTGGTTTGTTTTAATTGGTCTGGGTTTGTTCAGTGCGATCAAGGATCTGTCGTTTTCCCATAACCCTATGGACTGGTATCCAAAAGACGATCCGGTGCGCGATGCCATCCTGATGGTTAACGATCATTTCGACGGTGGGATGACGCTGGAAATGCTGGTAAAAACTGGTGAGGAGAATGGCGTCAAAGATCCGGAAATTCTGCGCCGCATCGATGAGATTGTTGCCTATGCAAAAACACTGAGCATCGGAGAAATGTATGCGAAGCAGGCAACCTCGTTGTCAGATATCAGTAAGGAAATACACCAGGCGCTCAATGAAAATCGCAGCGAATATTATAAAATTCCCGATGACAAAACCCTGCTGGCGCAGGAACTGTTGTTATTTGAAAACAGTGGTTCGGATGATCTTGAAGATCGCGTCGATTCCCTGTTCACCCAGGCACGGGTAACGATCAAGATACCGTTTACCGATGCCTTGCACTTTGTGCCGTTTAATGAAGTGTTTGAACCCAAAGCGCGTGAAATTATGGGTGATGCAGCAGAGTTGCAGTTCACCGGTATCAAGGCGGTGATGGGCAAGATATTCTTTGAGCTAATGAACGGTATGCGCGATTCCTATTTGCTCGCGGTACTGGTGATAACACCGTTAATGATTTTTCTTATCGGTAGCCTGCGCCTCGGTCTTATCAGTATGATTCCGAACCTCACGCCGATCATTATCACCCTCGGGGGCATGGCCTGGCTCGGCATACCAATAGATGCATTTACGATGTTGATCGGCAGTATCGCGCTGGGACTGGCGGTAGATGATACGATTCATTTTATGCACAACTTTCAGCGTTTTTATCTGAATACAGGTGACTGTGAAGAAGCGATTAAACAGACTCTGACCACCACCGGGCATGCATTGCTGTTTACAACGGTGGTGTTAACAATCGGGTTTTTGGTTTATATGTTATCGGTAATGGGCAATCTCAGAACCTTTGGTATGCTAACCGGGTTCTGTATTTCCATGGCGTTTTTAGCCGACGTGCTTTTTGCGCCGGCACTGGTTACCGTATTAAGCCGTTACAGAAAACCTGCTTAGTGCACGATATTGATCATAACGAGACCCACAGCACTTAAAACAACCGTATAGGGGAACGCCATAATCACCATGCGCGTGTAAGACAGTCGAATCAGCGGAGCCAGTGCCGAAGTTAACAAAAACAGAAACGCTGCCTGACCATTCGGTGTGGCAACACTGGGCAGGTTGGTGCCGGTGTTAATGGCGACAGCGAGCTTGAACATATGATCTTCAGTGATTAAACCATTGTTAAACGCATCTTTTACTTCCGTGATATAAACCGTTGCAACAAATACGTTGTCACTGATCATGGAAAGTACACCATTGGCAGCAAAAAACATCACTGGTTGCGCGTCTGCTTCCATTTCCAGAACCGCAGCAATAATCGGCGTAAACAGATGCTGATCATGGATCACAGCAACAATGGCAAAGAACACAATAAGCAGTGCGGTAAACGGCAGGGCTTCTTCAAATGCATGGCCCAACTGGTGTTCATCAATAATGCCATTAAAAGCCGTGAGCAGAACGATGACCATGAGACCTACAAGTCCCACAGCAGCAATATGGGTGGCAAGGGAAACAATAAGGATCACAGCGATAAGTGCCTGCATGATCAGTTCAGCATTATCGCGGTAGGTGCGCTTTTTGTCTTCCTTGCTTTGGTATTCCTCAAGCACTTCGCGCACACTTTTCGGTAGCTCTTCACCATAGCCAAACCAGCCTACGTGCTCCAGAATCAGGCAGGTTGTAAGACCACAGAAAAGCACTGGCAGGGTGATCGGTGCCATGATCCAGAAGAACTCCATAAAATCCCATCCCATCTCGGTGGCAATAAGCAGATTCTGAGGCTCACCGACCAGAGTACACACTCCACCCAGGGCAGTACCGACAGCACCGTGCATTAACAGGCTGCGTAAAAAGGCGCGAAACGCTTCAAGGTCTTCGCGATGATATTCCTGAACGTTCTTATCGTTAGTCTGGTCGTGCAGCTTGTCGTGTTGGTGCGCACCGGAGGCAAAACGGTGGAATACAGCATGGAAGCCGGCGCCAACACTGATCAATACTGCAGTGACGGTGAGTGCATCAAGGAATGCCGAGAGAAAAGCGGCGCACAAACAGAACAGTAGAGACAGCAGCTTTTTCGAACGGATACGAATCAGAATTTTGGTGAAGATAAACATCAGCAGGTTTTTCATAAAATAGATACCTGCCACCATGAACATCAATAGCAAAATAACTTCGAAATTGTTCTTTGCCTCGTGAAAAACCGATTCACTGGAAGTGAGCCCGATCGCGACGGCTTCAATCGCAAGCAAACCACCGGGTTGCAGTGGATAACACTTGAGTGCCATCGCCAGCGTAAAGATGAATTCGGCAATCAGCAGCCAACCGGTGAAAGTGGCACCGGCAACGGCCAGGGCAATCGGGTTAATGAGCAGAAAACCGACAATGCTCCACTTGTACCAGGTAGGGGCATTGCCGAGGAAATTTGTCAGAAAAGCCTGTGGCAGGCTCTTTGTCTGGGTCATTACCAGGTTCCTTAAAAATCAGGTCAGGGCGTCTTGGCGCTTGTTATTGCGCTATTGATACATTAAAAACGGCATAATTGTTCATTTTTTGATCAATTTGCTGATCAGGCGGCCCCGATTTACACGTTTGGCTTGTCTGCCGCTGTGGCCAGGTGCAAGTTAAGGTAAAAGCCTGGAAATGCGCGCTATTCTACGGATTCTTAAAAGAAAATCGATTATTTTTTTGACTTCGATTACAATTCCTGACAAGTTGCACAACACATTAGAAAAGGCGAAACAAGCGTGTCTGAAAAACAAGCAGTTAATCTCGCGTCTCTGAGCATGGTGAAGGGGGAACTACTGACCTCCATCAATCAATCCGGGGCCCATATTGAGCAATTTATTGCCAATCGCGACAAAATGGACTTCCTGCAACAAAGCCTTGATGAGCTTAAGAGCATACTTGGCATATTGCAGATGGTGGAGCTGCACGGAGCAGAGCTGCTGACCCAGGAAATGATCGAGTTGCTGTCGTCGATACCGGCCGGGGCCGATGAAAGCTACGACCAGGCCTTGAGTGTGTTGAGTACCGGATTCTTTATCCTGCCGCGCTATTTTGAATACACCCAGCAGATCGAAGGTTGTATCCCGGTGTTGTTACTCGGGTTTATCAATGACATCCGCATTGCCAATAGCAAAGCGCCGCTGCCGGAGAGCCAGTTCTTTACCGCAAATACGGCGCCGAATCGCAGTAACTTGCCGGCAGGAAAGCTGCCGCCCGCCGATGAGTTTATGGCGCTGGTAAGACGCCTGCGTCATATGTATCAGGTCGGTTTGCTCGGCGTACTGCTTGATAAAAAAGCCAAATACTCGCTGGGCTTGATGAAGCGCGCCATGGAGCGTCTCGACAAATTATGTGGTGACAAGCCACTTGGCAAGCTGTGGTGGCTGATGCTGGTTGCACTGGATGCGATGGAAGACAAGGATATGGTGATCAACACCGCGCGCAAGTTCCTGTTTTCCTCGGTGGATCGTCAACTCAGGCAAGTGCAGAAGAGCGGAGTTGCCGCACTTGATGAAGAAGCCAGTGAAAGAATTATCAAGGAACTGGTTTATATCATTGCGGTATCCGGTTCCGAACTGGCAACAGCCAAGGAAGTGAAACAAACTTTTGCCCTGATGCCAATGCCGTTTAACGATGCGCAGTTGCAGCAGGAACTTGATAACCTGCGCGGCCCGGCAATGGATACCGTGCAGTCCGTAGCGGAAGTGATCAAGGAAGAACTGCGTAACACCAAGAACCGTCTTGAGAGTGCCTCCCAGGGTATCGATATGGTCGACAGTTACGCTGAAGTATCTGAGTCACTTGGCAAGGTGGCGGATATTCTTGCGGTGGTGGGCCTGGATACCGCGAGTGAAACACTCAAGGAGCAGGTTAAACTGTTTAATAGCTGGGCCGAGCAAAAGCATGAAGCAGACCGTCAGGAGTTACTCGACGCTGCAGACTCATTGCTCTATGTAGAGAGTACCGTATCAGCGCTGGAGAAAATCAATCTGTCTCCGGAAAAACTCGCGCAAGCCAACTCACTGGCGCGTGATGATGTTATCGCCACGAGCCATCTCGCAGAAGCCGAGAAAGTGGTACTGGATGAAGCGCAGGCGGGTCTGGCACTGGTGAAACGTGCGATTTCTTCCTTTGAGGAATCAAGTTTTGATCGCAATCATATTGCCAACCTGTCGAAAAGTCTTAATGCTTTCCGCGGTGCGATGATTGTGTTGAACCTGGATCGGGCGGCAAAAATTTCAGCGAGTATGATCCGTTTTGTTGATGATTCATTGATGCAGGGTGAAATCAGTGGCGCGATTCAACAGATTCTTGAAACCTTTGCCGATGCAATTATCAGCCTCGAGTATTTCCTGGAAAGCTACAATGAAATCGGTGTGGCCGATGATGCGGTACTCGATATCGCACATGAAAGTGTAGTGGCTCTTGGTTACGCACCGGATGAAGAGGAAGAAGCTTAATTAAACGCTGACTGATAAGAGACAGTTAGCGAACAGGCAGAGGGGAGCATCATGCAATACGAAGGACTTGCTATCGGTTTTGGCGTTGCCGGACTGATATTTCTTCTGATTGGTATCAAATTATTTTTAAATCTGCGCCGTTTGATTGAATGGTTAATTGGCACGATTGCGCTTGTCTGTCTGTTAATGACAGCGTTTCTCGGTTTCTGCATTATTGATATTCGCACCTATACACCGATGGTGCACGAAAAGCCGATTGCAACGGTGAGCTTTGACAAGATTGACGAGCAGAAATATGAGATGCGCCTCGTTAACGATAAAGGCCTTGAACTGCGTTATACGATAGAAGGGGATGCCTGGCGTCTCAATGCCAATGTGCTGGTCTGGTCGCAGCGTCTGGCGAGTATGGGCATGCAGCCAGGCTATCGTCTTAACAGCCTTTCCGGGAAATACTATGCATTGGATCAGCAGCGTTCGCGCGAGCCAACAACCGCGCAGATAGCGGTGTCGCAGTACCTGGATGTGTGGCAACTGGTGAGTGACAATATGTCAGAAGACAGCATGGTGTATGCAAGGACTGCTCAGGTGTCTTCCCAACCCATGGCAGATGGCGCCTTGTATGAGGTAGTCGTTAACGGTTCCAAGCTTACGGCGAACCCGCTTAACGATGCTGCTCGTGCTGCGGCAGAACAGTGGTAATTTTCTTTCTATATTCTTAGAGGTTTAACTTGGAATTTTTAGCCGACTACGGTTTGTTTCTTGCAAAGGCCGTCACCTTGGTTTTGGCTGTGCTCGTTGTGGTAATGGGTATTGCGTCAAGCAGTGCAAAACTCAAACGGCTGGAAAAGAAAGGCCATATCGAAGTTGAAAAGCTCAACGAAAAATACGAGGAAATGAAGCATACGCTCACAGCGAGTGTCTTGCCGGAGCAGGCACAGAAGGATTTGCTAAAGGAAGAAAAGAAGCAGCACAAGGAAAAAAAGAAGCAGGAAAAAAACCAGACGGAAGACGCAGCGAAAAAGCGTGTGTTTGTGGTGGATTTTCACGGCGATATCAAGGCCAGTGAAGCCGAGGGGCTGGAGCAGGTGGTCTCTGCGGTATTAATGGTGGCAAAAGGCACTGATGAAGTGGTGGTACGTCTGGAAAGCCAGGGCGGTATGGTGCACAGCTATGGCTATGCGGCATCACAACTCGCGCGTATTCGCAGTCGCGAAATTCCACTTACCATTTGTATCGACAAGGTAGCGGCGAGTGGTGGCTATATGATGGCCTGTATCGGCGACAAAATACTGGCGGCACCGTTTTCAATTATCGGCTCCATCGGTGTAGTGGCACAGATTCCCAATGTACACCGCCTGCTGAAAAAACACGATATCGATTACGAACTGATAACCGCCGGTGAATACAAGCGCACACTCACCGTGTTTGGTGAGAATACCGAAAAGGGACGCGAGAAATTCCAGGAAGATATCCAGGATACCCACGACCTGTTTAAAGAGTATGTGTCCGAGCATCGCAGCCAGGTGAATATCGAAGAGGTCTCTACTGGTGAAGTCTGGTTTGGCAGTCGCGCGCTCGACAAGGCACTCGTGGATGAGATCAAAACCTCCGAGGAATATCTGCTTGATGCTTCCAATGAACGTGATATCTACAAAGTGGAATTTGTCGAAAAACGCAGCTTGCAGGAAAAGCTCGGTATTGCGGTGCGTCATGGCGTAGGAGAAGCGTTGGAGACGCTGTTATTAAAAGGGCGGGATTTTCGGTTTTTTAACTAGCTCAAATGGAGAGTGTTGAGCTGGCTCCATTTTCTTTAGCTATTTTGTTTTAATTGAAGCATAGTTGAAGAAGGACATAGATTGTGAAGTTTTAAGCAGCTATTAAGTTACAAGCTATAGGGAAAAATAAATATGAGCGAAGAGAATGCCATTGATTCGGCGATAGCAACAATTCAAGGATATATATCTGATAATCAGATAGCTAGTAAAAGGCTTCTTTCTTATCTAATGCTTTTTAGTCTTTTTGTGCTAACGTTTGTTATGATGCTTTTTGTAATGCCGCTTTCCATAAAAGCACCCGACACGCTTCTGTACGGAATATTTGCTATGTTCATCATTGTTTTTGGTGTTTTAATGGCTGTTTATCGCTTTCATTTAAATGAAATATCTCGCTCAGAGCATTATAAAATGGGTTTTCTTCGGGTGCGAGTTGCAGCAAATAACCATAATCTGGAGGGGTTTAAAACAGAGGTGAGACAGGCGCTTACAGATGGAGCTTTTGCTTATACCGCAACGTCGTTAATTGGTAGTAAGGACAAAAAAGTTGAAAGCCCTCTTCCAGGGCATCCAACATCAGATATATCAGTAATATTACTGAATAAACTATTAGAGGGAATGGAGCCAAAGAAAAGATAGTGTAATCAGCTTGGTGCCTGATTATGAGGTGTTATGTAAATAGGAGAATGAATGCCCGAGATTCCAGAAAGTGAGAATTGTTGTGCTAAAGAGCCATATGCTTTTTATGGATTAACGTCATATGCGGCTCAGCTAATGGAGCATTCAGCTTTAAATGTTGTCTTAGCTTTAAAACTACCAGAAGTTGGCCTTTGTACAGTGCAGGTATTCGATGAGATTAGTGTTAACTTAGAGAAAAGAACTTTTGGTCAGCTATTGGGTGCATGTAAAAAAGAGATTGATCTCTCGGATGAAGAATTAGAGCTGTTAAATGAAGCTTTGAATTTAAGGAACTATGTAACTCATCATTTTTTCAGGGCTCACGCTACAAACTTTGTTTCTGAAGCAGGTCAGAAAGAAATGATTGATGAGATGAGAGGACTTATAGCAAAGTTTGATAAAGCAGATGCAGTTTTGGAAAGAATTTACAAGCCGCTCTGGCAGCAATATGGTTATACTGAGGAAAATGCAGAAGCAGAAATAGCAAAAATGCTTCAAGAGGCAAAAGAGCGTGACACAATTGCATAAATTAGTCATTGTGTGTAATTCTTAGGGCGTCCGTAGAATGCCTGATAAAAGTCTCAAAGAACTAATTACAAAAGGTAAAAGTCAGGGTTTTCTGACTAAAAAGGAAATTCTCGAGTATTTGCCATCCCAGATTAGTGATCCCGATCAGATAGAAGATATTATGCAAATGATTAATGATATGGGTATTGAAGTTAGGGATAAAACCAGAACCTTATCTAAACAGTAATTTTAGGAGCAATGAGAAAAGTATAAACAATGAGTAGGCCTGTATCTGTAAATCTGGCTATGTTGTGCCTTGTATTAGCGTTTCTAACCTGGGCGGGAACAACCTTATATTTGACAGAATTATGTGGACAATACTGTATTGATAGATTTGTAGAAAAAAATCTTTTGATAAAATCAGTGGTCGTATTGGTATTTATTCTCTCTATATTAATAATCCCGGGGATTATTGTGTTGGTTACAAAAAGAGATCATCGGGCAATAAAAATAGTACATTTCTTTCTAATATGTATGGCTGTGTCATTTGTAATTGATTGCTTTGATCCATTAATGAGAGAAAGCAGCATTATTACAATATTTGGCATTATTGAGTTGGCGTTATTTTTTATGGCTGCATACTTTATTAGTTCAACCGAATCAGTTAACTGGTATGAAAATTCAGATTCATAACCAACCAGCTTCCGAAGGCAATTACGACTGCCAAAGAAAACTCTGAGCCCCTATTTAATCACCAGTTTTTGCATTGAATAGGGATATCGTCAAGATGACTCGGTCAATTCGGAATAAAGCAATAAAATCAATAGGTTATAGTTATCTGTTCAGTGATTATTGAGCTGCACTGAAAGGTGAAATCTGCCGTTTAAATAGAAAGCCTCGCCTGTTCCAGGGCCATAAATCAGGGTATCATGCGCACTTCTTGAGTCTGAATCAGGCGTAGTATCAATATGGAACAGTTATCCGGCCTTGATGCCATGTTTATCCATGCTGAGCAACACGGGTTGCCCATGCATATTTCCACCCTGTCGGTTTATGACCCTTCCACCGCGCCGAACGGGGAGGTGGATTTCCGTGATATTCTCGGAATCTTTGAAAACCGCATTCAGAACCGCGTGCCGATCCTGCGCTCACGCCTGCACCAGGTGCCGTTCAATATTGATCAACCCTATTGGGAAGAAGATCCGAATTTCGACATGGTGTACCACGTACGCCATATCGCGTTGCCAAAGCCTGGCAACTGGCACAAGCTGTGTTCGATGGTGGCCAACCTGCATGCGCAGCCGTTGAACCGCCGTCGTCCGCTGTGGGAAGCCTATGTGATTGATGGCCTGGAAAGTATTGAAGGTATGCCGAATGGCGCATTTGCGATCATGATGAAGGTGCATCACTCGGTGATGGATGGTCGTACCGGCATGGCAATCTTTGGCAATCTGCATACCCTTGAACCGGATTCCGGCAAGGAGAGCCACGAGTCACTGTTCGGTGAGTATCCAACGCTGGAATTGAGCCGCAATGTGTCTACCCCGAAATTACTGCGCAAGGCGTATGTGAATAATTTGCGTAAAACCAGTCGCTTGTTAAAACTCGCACTGAAAGGCATTGGTACCTATGCGGATGTGAAACTTGCCTTGCGCAACAAGGAAGTAAAATCGTTACACAAACCCAAAACCCGCTTTAACGGTCGCATCTCGCCGCGCCGTATTATTGACCGCACGATTTTTCCCATTGATGGTATCAAAACCATCAAGTCAGTATTTCGCAACGAAACGGTTAACGATGTTGCACTGACCATTATCGGTGGTGCCCTGCGTGAGTATCTGACGGCGAAAGATGAGTTACCGGAAGATTCTCTTGTGGCCGGTGTGCCAATCGATGTGCGCAAGGAGGAAGACCGCGATGTAATGGGTAATATGATTAATATTATGAACGTTGCGCTGCGCACCGATATTGCCGATCCGCTGGAGCGTTTGAAGATACTGCATGAAGAGGCGCATTCGGGCAAAGTGTTTGCCCATCTGCTCGGTGATCACTCGATTCACGATCTGCTCGACAGTTTGTATGCTGGACTGATTTCCTGGGGTATTCGCACGGCGGTGGATTCCGGTGTGATGGATAAGTTCCCGCCAGCTAACAATACGATTGTAACCAATGTGCCGGGGACTAATCAGCCGGTGTATATGGCGGGTGCAAAAATGGTGGAATCTTTTGGTATGGGGCCGCTAATTCCGAACACCGGTCTGTTCCACACTGTCAGTACAACCTATGATCATATGGCCATTTCATTTACCGCGTGCCGTCATATGATGGATGATCCGGATTTTTATGTATCGTGTTTGCGTAAGTCCTATGAAGAACTGCTCGAAGCAGCAATTGCGCGACTGGCTGAACAAACCAATCCGAAAACCGAAGTGGTTGATGGCACCATGGTCATGCCAGGGAAAGGGGATAAGCCGTTTATTGAGCACTGATCATTTTTTGCTCGAATCCTTTGTGTAGGCATTTCGTTTAATCCATTGCATAACAATCACTTGGCATCATTACTTAACTGATTTCTGAAGTGGTGTCTGGTTGCCGGTATGAAAATTCTGGCTGTCAGAGGTGGATTTGGCGAGGTGAATGGATATAATGGCGTTGGATTAAGATTGGATTAATAATAAGTGCCTTGATCAGGCAGTATTCAGTTTAACGAAGATACAGAAAATGGAGAAGGAATAGGGCGATGCATAAATTCAATGCTATAAAACTAAATAAAAAGAAATTGGCAACAGGGAAAACACAGCAGGTTTAATTCAGACAGATTCAATTTAATAAATAGAACATTCAGGCTTCCACGGTCTGCGGGACTGTTGGTGCGTGGGTAATGGAATAAAAAGGAACAGGAAAGCTTATGTCTTTATCTCTTGAATTATCACAATGTCGTAGAGCGGTTATCGTTTTTTTCGCTATGTTGCTGGCGTTGGCTTCGATGCAGGCGGCTGCCAGTGCCGGGTCGTTTTCGAAAAATGGTGTGATATACATACTCGGAACCGATGGTGCAGATTCGATTCAGGTGTCTGATGACGGTAATAAATGGAAAATCCAGTCAGACTACGATGATGGTAAATTCAAAGAGGAATTGTGGTTTAAAAAGTCTGAGATCGATTCGATCGCTGTGCACGCTTGCGGAGATGATGATCAGGTGCAAATGGGATCATTGACTATTCCGTCGATTATTTATGGCGGTAGCGGTGACGACCAGTTGCAGGGTGGTGACGGCCCGGACACGATGTACGGAGGAACCGGTGACGATCAGATTGAAGGTAACGACGGTAATGACACCTTGTTTGGCGGCGATGGGAAGGATCAGCTACAAGGTGGTAATGGCAACAATACAACAACCAAAAACGGCGATAACGGCTATATCGATTGTACGTTTAATATCTCGCTCGATATTACGTCACTGCCAGTTACAGAGGGTACGGAAGGCATAGACTATCTTTACCAGGTTACCTCGGAATATGTCGGTATTGATACACCGCTAACCTATAGTCTGGATGAAGGCCCTGACGGTATGACGATAGACCCTGTCAGTGGGCTGGTGAGCTGGACACCGGATTTTGAAGATGCGGGTGTACATACGGTAACGGTTTCTGTAGCAGATACCGGTAGTCTGGAGGATAGCCAGACTTACCTGTTAACGGTTGCCAATGTAAATCGCCCGCCGGTGATTACTTCGACGGTGGTGACTGAAGGGGCAGAGAACTCACCTTATAGCTACGATGTTGACGCTGAAGATCCTGATCTCGGGGCTGTGCTGACATTTAGTCTGTTACAGAACCCCGAGGGCATGACGATTGATAGTAGTAGTGGAGTGATCAACTGGTTGCCGGGTTATGACGATGCGGGTGATTACACAGTTTCTGTTGAAGTGCGTGATGAGTTTGGCGTAACCGATGTACAGGATTACGTCCTGCAGATTGAAAATGTTAATCGCTTGCCCGGGATTGTGACGGAGCCGGTTTTTAATGGTACTGACTGTGATCTTTACAGCTATGCGGTTGGTGCTGTTGACCCTGATGGTGATGCACTTGTCTGGCGTTTGCTTGAAGCACCGCAAAGTATGCAGATTGACCCGCAAAGCGGTGTGATTAGCTGGGCGGCGGATCGCGGTGATGACGGGCAGCATGCTGTTACCGTAGAAGTCGATGACGGACTGGGTGGAACCGATCAGCAAAGCTACCTGCTTTATATTGAGCGTTGTAATGAACCGCCTGTGATTGTCAGTGAGCCATTACGTCTTGCGGTTGCCAGCGAACCTTATGTCTATCCGGTTGTTGCGCAAGATCCGGATCTTGATCCCTTGCTTTATAGCCTCGTGAATGCGCCCGAGGGTATGACCATCAGTGTGATGACTGGTGTTATCGACTGGCTACCAGGTGTTGAAGATATCGGTACGCATATTGTGACGGTGCAGGTAGCTGATCCGGATGGTGAACTGGATACTCAAATCTGGTTGCTTAACGTTTCCTACAAGCCTAATCAACCGCCGGTCATTATTACGTCTCCGCAGACCACGGTAACAGCGGGCGATACCTATCTCTACCCAGCGGAAGCAACGGATCCGGAAAATCAAATGATTCTGTATTCGCTGCTGGATGCACCTGAAGGTATGACGATTAATGCCGCCAATGGTGATATTGCCTGGTCGACAAACTATGCGGATCTCGGGAGTCATCGTGTGACGATCAAGGCGGAAGATATTGTCGGCGCCTATACAACGCAGAGTTACCTGGTGGAAGTCTTGCCGCGCCCGAATCTGCCGCCACAAATTACCAGTTCTGCGGTCACTATGGGCGAGATTAACGTGGTTTATAACTACGATGTAGAAGCAACCGATCCGGATAATGATGAACTGGTTTATTCCCTGTTGTCGGGGCAGTCAGGTATGAATATTCATGCGGCTAGCGGCTTGATCAGTTGGGTGCCGACAGCTCAGGGTGAGTATGCGGTTATCGTTCAGGTTGATGATCAGTTTGGCGGTACTGATACCCAGGGCTATACGATTGTTGTGCCGGATAATGCGAATCGCCCACCGCAAATTACCAGCGAGCCCAATAGCGAGATTGCAGAAAACACTGCGTTTAATTATCCGGTCGAGGCAACAGACCCCGATGGTGATGTGTTGACCTTTAGCTTGGCAAGTCATGTCAGCGGTATGACAATTAATCCGATCAATGGAGAAATTAACTGGCTGGCAGATTCACGCTATGCCTATGGTAATTTGCTAGCGCATACGGGCTGTGAAAACTCCATGGGTGAAGCGCTGCCGGATTTGGTGGTCGCTTCTGTGTCCTATAGCGATGCGCAGCAACAATTATCGATTCAGATATTGAACCGTGGCCTCGCTGATACGCAGATTGGGGTTGTATTGCATATTAATGGTGTTGAAGATATTGGCAGTGTAGAGATTGCGCCACTTGCTGCGAGTCAGATCGAAACCCTGTCGGTTGCTGCTACACCGCAACAGTTGGGCAATATGTTGTTGCTTGAAATTGAAAGGGAAGTGGATGAGTGTGTCCCGGATAATAACAATCAGTTATTGCCGGTCATTCAGGTGATGGCAGACGATGGTGAGCTGGTAGATATCCAGACCTTTGTGATCAATGTCTCTGATAAAAATGAAGCGCCGGAAATTCTTAACGAGCAAACCAATGTGCTGGCGGGTATCGAGCGTGCATTCAGCTACGATATCAATGCCATAGATCCCGACCTCGGTGACTTTGTCAGCTACAGCCTTGTCACTGCACCCCAGGGAATGCAAATTGATGCGGTGAGCGGTGTGATTAGCTGGCTGCCGAGCGCAGAGCAAAGTGGTGACAGTACGGTAACGGTAAAAGCGGTTGATCTTGCGGGTCTTGAAGACCATTACACGTTCACGATTTCAGCCGAAGTTAGAAACAGTGCTCCGCAAGCAGGCAATCAATCCCTGTCTACCCATGAGAATACTCCGGTGGGTATGGAGCTGGAGGGTACAGACCCTGATGGCGATGATCTGACGTTGATTCTGGTCGATGAGCCGCAGTTCGGTGTATTGGTAGGCGAATTCCCGAATATGATTTATACCCCGAATGCCTTCTTCGAGGGGCAGGACAGCTTTACCTATCTTGTTAATGACGGTGAGCTGGATTCCAACCAGGGTGTAGTCACGATTGATGTGGTGGGTGAAAACACGCCGCCATTGATTGTTAGCGAACCTGAAACCCAATTGATTTTTGAAGGTGCATCGGGGGATGGTGAGCCGATCAATCTTGATAACTGGGTTCAGGATGTCAACTTTGCGCCGGGTGGCCAGGGGCCAGGTAGATGGAATATCGCGGGTGATGGTCTAAGTGTGTTGCAGGTTATTAACTCCAGACCCTCCGCATTTATCAGTGATTTTGCGTTTGAAAATGCGCAGATCAAGGGCAAATTCAAAGTTGAAACCCGCAGTGACGATGACTTTATCGGTTTCGTATTTGGTGTGCAGGATAGAAACCACTATTACCTGTTTGACTGGAAGCAAAACAAGCAGGGACAGGCAAATCGCGGCATGACCGTCAAGTTGGTCAACAAGGAGCCAGGTGATTCCGGTCCGGGATTATGGGCAACCTATCACCCAACCTTTGAAACGCTGTGGCACAGCAGTACCTATGGCTGGCGCGATTTTGTTGAATACGATTTTATTCTGACATTCTATCCGGGTGAGTTTACGATCACGGTGATGGAAGGTAACAAGACACTTGAATCTGTCACGATTCAGGATGATACCTATACCAGTGGTAAGTTTGGTTTTTATAACTATTCCCAGTCTCATGTGCGTTATCGTGGTTTCTCGGTTGAAACTCTGGCGGATCGCAACTACGAGTATGATGTCGATGCATTTGATCCGGATGACGATAATCTGACCTATTCTCTGGTTGATGCACCGCAGGCCATGTCGATTAATCCGGTGACCGGTTTGATCGAATGGCAGACCACAACGGCAGACGTGGGCGGCTATCCGGTCTCTGTTCGTGTAGAAGATCCACAGGGTGCCTGGGATGAACAGCATTACGATCTGGCGATTATTCATGAGTTGCCGGTGTTTATCTCACAGCCAACTACGGTAGCCTATATTGATCAGCTCTATGTCTATGATGCACAAGCGGTTGATCCTAATCCGGAAGATGTATTGACCTACAGTTTGGTGAATGCGCCCAACGGCATGACGATTAATTCGGAAAGCGGTGTGGTGGAATGGAATCCGACTATTCTTGATCTCGGCAGTTACGATATTACTGTGCGTGTAACCGATACGCTGAACTTCCGCACGGATCAAACCTTTACCCTTGAAGTCACAGAACTGGTAAATTCACCGCCGGTATTTACCTCGGTGCCGCCAACGACCCATTACATTGATCCGTGGAATCCGGGGCCGTATACCTACAGACCTTCGGCGACCGATGCGGATGGTGATCCGGTGCAAATCGGGCTTGTTGAAGTTCCGCACGGTATGCAAATGTTTGATGGTCGCAATATCACCTGGTGGCCCGGCGAGCATCAGGTGGGTGATCACGAGATTATTCTCTATGCAGATGACGGTAACTTTGGTCTTACCGAGCAGCGCTTTACGATTACAGTAACAGCGCCGGATGCCGTGGCGAGTGTGATTCAGCCGCCGATTATTTTCAGTAATCCGGAAACCATTGTGCAAACCGGTGATCGTTACGAATACGAGCTGATTGCCTTGAGCCTCAATAACCGACCGATGGAAATTCGGGTAGATCAGGGGCCTGCCGGTTTTGAAATGATCAATGGGCGTACAGCTGCCTGGCAAACCAGTCCCGGTGATGAAGGTGTGTACCAGATTGCGATGACCGCAGAAGAACTCACGAGTATCGGCTTCCGTACGGGTACCTATACAACGCAGTTCTTCCCATTGCTGGTTACAAGTGACGCGGCACCGGCAATTGTCAGTACCCCGAATACCATTGCCGAGATTGGCAAAACCTACGCCTACGATGTAGAGGCACTGGATGCCAATGATGCCGCGCTGGTTTACAGCCTGGTAGAAGGGCCAGAGAGAATGGAAATTGATGCTGAAACAGGGCTTGTGCAGTGGACACCCGGGGGAATAGACATCGGTGATGTCACCGTAACCATTGCGGTAGAAGACTCGACAGCCAATCAGGCACAGCAAAGCTATGTGCTAACGGTGTCAGAACCGCTACCGGAAAATAATGCCCCGGAAATTACCAGTCTGCCAGGTTTTGATGCCAGTCTGGCTCAGGTTTACAGCTATACGATTGCGGCGACAGACGCCGATGGTGACGAAATTTTCTATCAACTGATTGATGGTCCGCGCGGTATGTATATTGATGGGCAAACCGTGTACTGGACGCCGGATGCAGCCCAGCTTGGCAGCAACAGCGTAACAGTCGCCGTGCATGATACCCGTGTGCAGGTGTTGCAAACCTATACGATTAATGTGACAACCGTCAATGACGGTAATGTTGCACCGATTATCACCAGTGCGCCGTTATATTCGGTACGTGAAGGTGAGCTCTATAGTTATCAATTGGTTGCGAGTGATGCGAATGGCGATAGCCTGATTTATTCCGTCGCTGGTCCGGCAGGACTGTCGATTGATGGCAATGGATTGCTTACCTGGGTCACTACGGCGACAGATGTGGGTGATTACACCGTTGATGTGGCTATTAGTGATGGTGAATTTATTGTGCGCCAGATTTATACACTGTCGGTACTTGCCAACGGTGTGCCAATCATTACTTCGGTGCCGCCTTTCAATGTAGGAGTGAACGCTGCCTATTACTATGATGTGAATGCAGATGATCCTGAAGGCGATGTGATTACCTATTCACTGGAAGATGCTCCAATGGGTATGACGATTAATGCCGCAACGGGTGCGGTTAACTGGCAGCCGCAAGAGGTTGGTGTGGTACTTGTGGCCGTAGTCGCAACGGATATAGATGGCTTGAGCAGTCGTCAGCATTTCAATGTTGATGTGACCGCGGCGGTGATTCCGAATCGTTCTCCGGAGATTGGCAGTGAGCCGATCTTTGTCGGTGTGGTGGGGCAGGAATATAACTACAGTGTTGAAGCGAGTGACCCGGATGGTGATGTACTTAACTACAGCTTGCCAACTGCGCCACGGGGTATGGAAATTAATGACAGCGGCCTTGTGATCTGGACGCCGGAAGCCGGGCAGGGTGGTAACCACTCTGTAACGATACGTGTTGATGATGGCCAGTACTATGTTGATCAGAGTTATGTACTGGAAATTGATGAATTGCCGCGCCCGCTGGATGTGTTTGTTGGGGTAGCGCCACAGGTGATCTCCCTCGGTGACTTTGCTGTGCTGTCAGCATGGGCTTCCGGTGGTGTCGGGCCGGCAACACTGACGGTGAAAATCGATGGTGTGGAAACACCGCTTAATCAGTTTGGCAATGCAACCTATACGCCGCAGAGTTTGGGTCGCCATGAAGTTGAGGTAACTGCAACAGATGGCAATGAAGTTGTCACCGAGACGACGTTTGTTGCAGTGGCCGATCCGAATGATAAAACGCCGCCGGTAGTGGAACTGCGTGTACCAGGTGATGGTGCAACTGTGACAGAGCCCACCGGTATTATTGCTACTGTGACGGATAACGATGGTCTGGCTAATGTTCAGCTGTTTTATCGCAGTATGAGCAGTGATAGCTATGTGCCGTTATATGAGGGAGCTGAAAGCTTTAATAACGAGCAGATGGCCGTATTTGATCCCACCTTGTTGCGTAACGGGCAATATCAGCTGGTATTGCAGGCAATGGATTACAGTGGTCAGTTATCGAATACTGCTGCAACAATTGTGGTTGACGGAAATATGAAGGTCGGTAACTTTGGTTTTACCGTTGAAGATCTGAATATTCCGATGATCGGTATTCCGGTACGTGTAACTCGTAGTTACGATAGCCGCCGCCGTTTTGAAAACCTCGACTTTGGTTATGGCTGGAGTGTGGGTTACCAGGATGTCACGGTAGAAGAAAGTAGTGAGCCGACCCGTAGCTGGTATACCAGTAAGGAGAACCACCTGTTTATTATTGAGGACTCTCCAGTGAGATTCCCGGCTTTCTGTGTGCTGCCTTATAGCCAGAAAACGGTAACGGTGACGTTGCCTGATGACTCGGTTGAGCGTTTCACTGTTAGAGCCAAACCGGTTTCCTCCGGTCTGGCTGCGGTCTCTGATCCGAATTGTTATATCGCGACAGATATTCGCTGGCACACACTGATATTTGACGCTGAAGAGGGTACGACTTCCGAGCTTGAATGGATTGATGGGCAGCGTCAGCTCTATTTGAGTAATGTGGATGGCGGAAACCTGACCGAAGATATTCTTGACGATACACCGACGCCAATTGATCGCTATCGTCTGACGACGCGTGAAGGCTATGTTTATATCCTCGACCAGAACTTTGGTATTCAGACAGTTACTGACCCTAACGGTAATACACTGACCTATACCAATGACGGTATCTTCCACAGCGCGGGCAAGAGTATTTTATTTGAGCGCGATCACCGCGGACGTATTACCGAAGTCATTGACCCTGCCGGCAACGCGCTGGAATATCGCTATAGCAGTACTGGTGATTTGTTGGAAGTGGATGACAGGCTTGATAACACTACCAGCTATGAATATGGCCGAGCCCATGATTTGACGGATATTATTGATCCGCTCGGGCGTCCACTGCTGAAGAATGTTTACGACGAAGATGGACGCATGATTGCTCAGGAGGATAGTGAGGGTAATCGAACAGAATTCAATTATGACTTATCGGGTCGAAATACTCTGACCATTGACCGGGACGGACGACAGACAGTCGCTATCTACGATGCTCGTGGTAATGTGGTGAGTGATGTTAAGCGCGTGCTGAGCACGAAAGGGCTGGAGGCCTATGGTGGTGATGTTGAAACAACATATACCTATGACGCTGATGATAATGAGAGTAGTCGGACGTTGCATGAAGCTGCAAGTACCTGGTTAACGACGTATTCGGATAACGGTGATTTCCTTTATGCAAAAGATCCGGATGGCGCGGAACAATTCTTTGATAACTATACAGACCTTGGTAAAGAGCAGCTCTATATAGATGAGCATGGTAATGAAACCACTATTGAGTATAACTCCGCCGGGGATATTGAAAAAATTACTTTCCCTGCAGTGACAGATCCTCTTACAGGTCAACAAAAGCAGTTTTCGGCGGCGACTATTTATGGCGTTGGTGGCGAGATACTGAGTCATACAGATGAGCGTGGTTTAACAACCAGCTATACGTATTATCTGTATCCTCACCCTAATGCGGGCTTGCCGCGCACAAAAACCACGACATTAGGTGGCACGATACTGTATGTATATGACGATAATTCCAATATCATTTCTGAAACTATAGAGCGTACAGTAGAAGGTCTTGTCGTTAGTGAAACAACAGCTTTTGAGTATGATTCAATGGATCGTCTGGTTAAGACGGTTTATCCGGATGGTAGCTATGAGCAGACAACTTTTGATGAAGTAGGTAATGTTGCGGCGGAACGAGATCGTTTTGGGGAGATAACCAGTTATAGCTATGATGCTTATGGAAGAGTGACATTTATTGGCTATCCAGATGGTACTTCCGAGCATAATACCTATTCATCTGAAGGGTTGTTAGAGACAGCAACTGACCGACAGGGTGTCACTTTGTCCTATGTATATGATGATCTGGGACGAAATATTGAAATTCATAATTTATCTGACGGTAGTTATACAGAAGTGCAATACTACCCGCAGGGCTGGCCACGTTACCAATGGGACGAAAACCGTAATCGGGTAGAGTATATTGTGAGTCCGGCAGGGCGCAGAATAAAAACCATCATGCAGTTTAAAGATAGCAGTGGCGCGATTATTGAAGAATACGAACATCGCGTTGAGTATGATTTGAATGGTGATTTCAAAAGCGAAACCGATGCGCTGAATCGTACAAAATACTATAACTATAATGAGCTTAATCAGCGTATTGAGACGATTTACCCCGATAACACTAGCACTCGTGTGTCTCTGGATGCTCAGGGGTATGGATCCTTGCTTGAAAAACAGAGCGGCCTGAGAACTCGCTACGAGTACGATGCATTAGGACGTTTGGCGACTGTTATGCCAGAGGTTGAAATTAATGGTCAGCTGATGCCGGCTACTACGTACACTTATGATGAAGTAGGTAACCGCTTAAGCCAGATAGATGCGGAAGGTCGAGTTACGGCGTGGGAGTATGATTTCCTGGGCAGGGAAGTAAAACGTTGTTTGCCAGAAGGGCAATGCGAATACAGAGTCTACGATGACGTAATGCGTACGATGTCTCATACAGATTTCAATGGGCAGTTGCATATTACAAGCTTTGATGTAATGGGGCGTGTTGCTCGGGTTGAATATGCAGATGGAGCTATTGAGACGTATACTTATCATGGGAATGATCGAATCCATACAGCGACGACCGATGCTGGCGTGCATACCTGGCTATATGATGAGCGTGATCGACTTGAAACGGAAACTAAACCTAATGGGGCAAGGCTCGATTATCAGTATGATGTTGGTGGTAACCTGTTGCAGGCTAAGGTTACATACCAGGGATTGGAAATGTCAGTAGTTAACTACACGTATGATTCGCTGGATCGTTTGAGTACAGTGACAGATAGCAATGGAACGACAGAATATAGCTATGATGCAGTAGGTAATATTATTCAGCTATCTTACCCGAATGGTATTGCTCAGCATTACCGGTACGATGACCTGGACCGCTTGTTGGGTATCGAAGTGCTGAACAGTGGTGGGCAGTTACTGGAGACTATTGAATATACTCTAAATGCTGATGGTATGCGTGAGCAGGCTGTGGAAATGAGCGGTAGGGTCAGTACCTGGTCTTATGATGATCTGTATAGGTTATTGAATGAAACCATTATTGATCCGGATAATGGAAACTATAGTGCTAGCTATCAGTATGATTTGGTTGGCAATCGAGAGACTGGCACAGTTAACGGAATTACTACACATTACACTTATGACCGGAACGACCGCCAGTTGAGTGCGGGGCCAACCCTGTTTTCCTATGATGCGGCGGGTAATCTGTTGTCAGAGAGTGCTGGCAGTGTGGTGAAAAGTTATAGCTATAATAGCAAGCAGCAACTATCTTCCATGAGTGATGTAAATGGAACTGTCGACTTTGCTTATGATGTTTCAGGTAATCGACACTTGAAAGTAACAGGTGGTGTAAGTACTGAGTATATTGTTGATTCCAATCGGGCATTTGATCAGGTTGTTGCAGAAATAGAAAATGGTTCACCTACAGCACTGTTTACTTATGGTGAAGATCTTGTCAGCCAGATGTTGTCAACGGATACATCCTATTATGTTTATGATGGTCTGGGTAGTACTCGAGCATTGGTAGATAGTACTGGTTCAATCTCGGATACTTATACCTATTCGGCTTTTGGCGAAACCTTGTCGGAAAGTGGTACTACTGATAATGCCTATCTCTATGCCGGAGAGCTGTATGATAGTGATTTAGGTCAGTATTACTTGCGAGCAAGGTATTATGATGCTGTGCAAGGGCGGTTTACACAAATGGATCGCTGGCCGGGTAATCCAGATGAGCCAATGAGCTTGCATAAATACAGCTACACTCACAATAGCCCACTAAACGGTGTCGACCCGAGTGGCTATATGACGCTTGTCGAAACCCAGAAAGTGCAGGAAACACAGGCACAGATGTTGTCTCTTGCTTATCCTCGCTTTGCCAGTCAGTTTCCGAAATTCTTCCAGCGCTTGGCAAATCTGGGGACTCAGGCGATAAGACATCAGATTAAAAAATGTGTGTCGAAGAATGGCAGAGGGTGTTTATTGCCAAACCTGCTTGTTGTCGGTGAAGACTTCCCCGAGTCCCAGCTGCATATTTTTGATGCACAAACAAATGGTGGATCACAGCTTCGACCAATCTCTCCAGTAGTAAGCTATAAGCCAGGGGCTAACAGTAGCAGGAGTTGGCTAACAAGTGCAAAATGGGTAGGTTCCGATGGCCCTTGCCTGGGAGGCAGAAAAAAAGGCCGTGTGGGTGCAACTCAGGATTGTGATGAGTGGCCTTTTGCTACAACTTATCAGGGTGGTAAGCGAAACTATAAACGGGGCCGTGTTTCTCAGAGACCTATTGAGTCATGGGATAATCAAGGTTCCGGGCGACTATGGGGTGCTGCGACGCGTGGCCAGGCTAAAAAGACAAAATATATTATTGTCCCTCTGGGAGAGATAAGCTTTTATATTAAAAATGGAAATAGAAGCCGTCGCTAGAGGTTAGGGTCTGCTTTGTGATCCGCTGGACCCCGATGATGATAATGCGTTTTCGAATACTGTAGGCGTGGGATTTTTTAAATGCCGATTACACAGATGAGATTAAACTGTCTTTTGAGTAAGACGATAAAGGCTATCGGTTAAAGAAAATCGGACAGGAAAATGATAAGCGTTGTATCGTTATGCTATTCAACCTGCCAGTCTGTCATCTACGTGCAGGTGCTTGCGCAAATACTCACCGATTTTTTTGATTGCGGCTTTACCCTCGGGAATCATTAATGCAAGACTTTGCCACACGTGTGGCAAGCCTTCCCACACTTCGATTTCCACGGGGATATCGAGAGATTTGTAGAGTGCGGCCAGTCGACGCGAGTCGTCGAGCAACACTTCATCAGAGCTGACCTGAATCAGTGTCGGTGGCATGCCGCTATGGTCGCCATAGAGTGGTGACGCGTAGGGTGTGCGCGGGTCGGCGCCGTTAAGATAGTAGTCGGCGCCCTCGGTAAGACCATCGCCCGGAATCAGTACATCCCGCTTCAGGTTGGTAATTATCGATTCTCCTGTGACCGCAAGGTCAGTCCAGGGTGACATGGTTACAGTGCAGGCCGGTACGGGCAGGCCCATGTCCTTGATCTTGAGAACTGAGCCATAGGTAAGCCCGCCACCGGCGGAGTCGCCAGCGACGGCAATGTTTTCGGGTTTGTAACCCTGATCAAGCAGCCATTGATAGGCGGATACGGCATCATCGACAGCAGCCGGGTAGGGATTTTCCGGTGCAAGGCGGTAGTCGATCGCAAAGACCCGGCATTTGGATGCGGCGGAGAGGCGCCATAGCATGTCTTTGTGGGTGGTGTGGATCGAGCAGAAAATATAACCGCCGCCGTGTAAATAGAGGATGATTTTCTCAGGCTCGCTGCCCAGAGCCTTGATCCACAGGCATGACATGCCGTTGACGGTTTCTTCCTTGATATCAATATTTTCCGGTGGATTCGGTGCTCGACTCGCAGCGGCGTCGACAAATTTGCGCAGTTTCAGATGATGGGTGTTGCCAAACATGCGTTTTTTCAACGAGCGCAACACGATATTGAATGCGGTAGCTTGCAGACTCATAGTGTGAGGAATTCGGCCTTCAGAGATAAAAAGCAGGCGTAATAGTACTATTTCAGAGGGGTGTATTACCACCATATATTGTGTAAATTGGCGAAAATAACTACAACTTATGGTGTTTTTTGCACCATTTTGGGTGATTTGTGGGCAGATTGGTCAGCCTCGGCTACCGGGTGGATTGATTGCCGGATCAACTGGCAGCAGGGTCTGAAAACCTGTGGTTTCGAAAATCGGTTCAGGTTTTGACTTGTGGTGTCTGTGTGCTGGCGAGTCTTTAATTGCGAGCCCGTTCTGGAGGAGGTTGAGAAGGAGTGGTGGAGAAAAGTAATAAAAAATTTTTCTTTAGTATGTTTATTCTAATTTTTCCCCCTAATATGCGCATCAACTGAAGTTATTCGTTAAGTTGTTGTTGCCCAGTTTATAGATTATTTGATTTGGAGGAAATCATCATGTCAGACAAGAAGACTGAACAAGCCGAAGTAAACGCTACTGAAAAAGCCAGTGAAGTAGCCAAAAAAATCTGGTTGGCCGGCCTCGGTGCTTACGGTAAAGCATTCGACGGTGCATCCGAGCAGATGGACAAACTCAATGAGCAAGTTGAGAAAGTTAGCAAAGACACTACCCAGTTTTTCGAAGAGCTGGTTGCCAAAGGTCAAAAACTCGATGACGAAAGTCAGGAGAAAATCACTGAGGCAAAAGACAAAACCTCTTCTACTATCGAAGAGCGTATCAGCAAAGTACGTAGCAGCCTGAACCTGTCCATGGGCGGTTCTTCTGCTGACATCGCTGAGTTGAGTGAAAAAATCGATGCGCTGACAGCGAAAGTTGATGCGCTGCTCGACGCGAAAAAACCTGCTGCGAAGAAGACTACTACCAAGCGTTCTTCTGCTGCCTAAGGTTATATGATCCTCAAGTAAGTTAAGTATCAACCTAGCCAGGCGAGACTTTATTTACTTTTCTTGCGGACCAGACACACCCTTCTATTTAATGTCTGATCCACTTTAAACGCAAGGCCTCACCCCCTGAGGCCTTGCGATTTTTTTATCTGTTTTTTATCCTGGAACTGTACTTTTTTTTATCCCGCCTGTTAGGATGAACTGGTTTGCTGTTGGAAGACTATCAATGAAAACCCGGGAACGTATTTTACAAACCAGTCTTTACCTCTTTAATGAGGAGGGCGAGTCTCACGTTACTACCGTAGATATCGCCAATGAAATGGATATCAGTCCGGGCAATCTTTACTATCACTTCAAAGGCAAGGAGATCATTATTGAGGCGCTTTATGAGCGTTTTGATGAGCAGATGGCTGAAGTACTTTCAGCGCCGATACAGAAAGATACCGCACTGGAAATTCGCGATTACTGGTTCTATCTCTATGTGGTGTTTGAAGATATCTATAATTACCGCTTTCTCTATTACAATCTTACCGACATCATGCAGCGCTATGAAAAGATTCGTAAGCGCTTTGCACGTCTGTTGCGGATGAAAACTACCACGGCACGCTCTTTGTGTGAGGCGATGGTTGAGGCTGATGCCTTAACAGTGAGTTCAGATGCAGAGCTGGATGCGCTGGTTAATCAGATTGTTATGACAGTGATTTACTGGATTAATTTTAATGCGCTCAATGGCAAACCTCTGGATAACGATGCAGTGCTTATGCACCAGGGGGTTTATCAGGTGATGTCGCTAATGACGCCACACTTGACGGTCGACCAGCAGGCTTTTTTTGCAGAGTGCAGTGATCTGTATCAGGAACTGATCCGCCAGCAGGATGTGTAAAGAGCTGCTGTACCGGAAAAATAAATCTAGTCGCGGCGCAGTTTTTCCGAAATCGCAATCGGGCTCGGGTAGTTGAGCATAACGATATAAGTAGATATCAGAATCGTAATAATGACGGTGGCTTGAATCAACAGGGAAGTGTGTTCAGTAATCCAGCCCATTTGCACGCTGACAAATGCAATCAATAATGAAAACTCACTGTTTTGTCCAAGGCGAAAGCCAACATCCCAGGCAAGTTCTCGGGTTTCCTGTTGCTTTACCAGCAAGAAGCGAAACGCCATAGGTTTGATTGCAAGAATACAAAACGATAGTACCAGTGCGGGTAGCCAGACTTCGGGCAATAACATCAGATTGAGTTGGGCGCCGATGGAAAAGAAAAACATCACGAGGAAGAAATCCCGCAACGGGCGCAAATTTACCGCAATAAATTGGGAGATCGGACTGGTGGCAAGGCTGATGCCGGCAATCAATGCACCGATTTCTACAGACAGACCGAGATAATAGGCGAGTTGGGAAAAACCCAGACACCAGCCAATCGCGAGTAAAAAGATATACTCGTGAAAGTGGTCAAAGCGGGTAATAAGTTTAAGCAGTACATGTTTCACAAAACCAATCGCGGCGAAGGCGAGTAGCGGTAGTACCGCAAACACCATGGAAAGTTGTTGAATATCAATTTTGCCGAGATCGCCGCTTAGCAGCACAATCAGAATTAAAATCGCAATCACATCCTGAATCAGTAGCAGGCCTATCATCAGTTCACCTGTATGGCGATGGTGTAGCACCGTCATCGGCAGTAACTTGATGGCTATGATTGTGCTGGAAAACATCATCGCAGCACCAATGATCAGGCTTTCATTGTGTGGGAATCCGAAAAGCCTGCCAATAATATAGCCGGTTGCAGCAAACAGTAATGAGCTTAGCAGGGCGGTAAGGCTGGATTTTTTCATCGTTGCGAGCAGCGCTTTTGGTTGCAGATCCAGGCCGAGCAAAAACAGCAGAAAGATGATGCCAATGGAAGCGATTTCCGAAAGCAGGTCGAGATCCTCGACATAACCGAGCCCGTAGGGGCCGACGAGGGCGCCAAGTACAATGTAGGCAACGAGCAATGGCTGGCGGGTATACAGGGCAATGGTGGTAACCACCGCGGCCCCGGAAAAGATCAGGAAAAACGAGTAAAAGAGAGAGTGTCCATCCATTTATTATGTATTAGCACTTTTTTACAAGAAAGACAGAAATTTACCGCTAAATTAGTTGCGACGCAAAAATAAAGGCTTGTCCTGGTTGGCGGAGCGTTGGTAATCGTTACTGAAATCGTTGAGTGAGGCGGCAGCTTCCTCAAGACCTTCGGGAGTATCAAATGAGAACGCGCTAAAGCCACAGCGCTTCAGATAGTAAAGCTGGTCGCGAATCGGGCTGCCTACCGCGCGCAGTTCGCCGGTATAGCCGTAGCGCTCGCGCAACAGGGTAGCGATAGAGAAACCACGGCCATCCATAAACGCGGGGAAGTTCACCGCAATCACCGGTACATTGGCAAAATCACCGGCGAAATCAGCGGGGTGCTCGTCGCTTTCAAACAGCACCCCGGGTACTTGTTCAGCACTGCCAAGTTCAGCGGCGTGATCATTCCATACCGCCAGCGGCAGAATCAGTTTGCCAGCCTCGTCCCCGGCATTATAGGTCTCACTGATTTCCCGGTCGTTAGCAACGATCTGGCCATCGCGAATCAGCTTATTTGCCATAGACATGCTCCTTGAACGGGTCGAGGCCAATACGTTTATAGGTATCAATAAAACGCTCATCGCCATTTCGTTTTTCGAGGTACAAACCGATAAGCTTGTCCATCACATCGGGTACTTCCTCGCGGGAGAAAGACGGACCGAGAATCTTGCCCATGGCGGTGTCATAGCTGCTGTCGCCGCCGAGGGATATCTGGAAGTACTCCTTGCCTTTTTTATCTACGCCGAGTACACCGATATGGCCCACATGATGGTGACCGCAGGCATTCATGCAGCCGGAAATATTCACATCGATCTGGCCGATTTCATACAGGCGTTCGAGATCGGAGAAGCGGCGTTGAATCGCTTCGGCCACAGGGATTGATTTGGCGTTGGCCAGCGAGCAAAAGTCACCGCCCGGGCAGCAAATCATATCGGTAAGCGTGCCAAAGTTCGGTGTAGCAAAGCCGAGGCTGACGAGATCCTGCCATAAGTCATAAAGGCGGTTTTTTGCTACATCGGCCAGTACAATATTTTGCTGGTGGGTTGTGCGTGCCTCACCAAAGGAGTACTTGTCTGCCAGATCGGCAATTGCATCGGTTTGCACATCGGTCACATCACCGGGTGGTGTGCCTGTGGGCTTAAGCGACAGCACTACCGAACTATAACCTGCCACGCGATGGGCGCGGGTATTTTGTCCATACCAACTGGCAAATGCTGCATTGCTATCAATCTGTTGCTGCAGGGCATTGTCAGCTTCGAGTGCATCGAAGCTTTCATAATTAGGCTCTGTGAAATACGCGGCGACGCGTTCGATTTCTGCATCGGTTAATGTCAGGCTGTTGTCCTTGAGGTGTTGCCACTCTTCATCGACTTTTGCCGCAAATGCGTCACCGCCCATGGCGCGCACGAGAATCTTGATACGAGCCTTGTATTTATTATCGCGACGGCCGTGCAGGTTGTAGACCCGCAGAATGGCTTCGAGGTAGGTGAGGATATGCTGCTTTTCGACAAAGTCGTTGATGGCGACACCAACGACCGGGGTGCGGCCAAGACCGCCGCCGACAAAAACCCGGAAGCCGATTTCGTCGCCGTTTTTAACCAGTTGCAAACCGATGTCGTGGGCGCGAATCGCTGCGCGATCTTCCTCGGTACTGCTCACAGCAATCTTGAACTTGCGCGGTAAAAACGCAAACTCCGGATGGAAGGTTGACCACTGACGAATGATTTCACACCAGGGGCGTGGATCGACCAGTTCGTCCTGGGCGACACCGGCAAACGGGTCAGAGGTGACATTGCGAATGCAGGCGCCGCTGGTTTGCACGGCGTGCATTTGCACTTTGGACAGGTCGTCGAGAATATCGGGCACGGATTCCAGCGTTGGCCAGTTAATCTGGACATTCTGGCGAGTCGTGATATGCAAATAACCCTTATCGTATTTGCGGGAAATTTCCGCAAGGGCGCGCAGCTGGGTCGAGGAAATCATGCCATAGGGAACTGCAATGCGCAGCATTGGTGCATGGCGCTGAACATAGAGCCCGTTTTGCAAACGCAGTGGCAGAAAATGCTCGTCGGCAATTTGACCCTTGAGGTAACGCTCGGTCTGATTGCGGTATTGCGCAACGCGCTCGTTGATAATTTGCTGGTCGACTTGGTCGTACTGATACATGGTGCAGTGTGCTTTCTGTACAGGTTCAAACTGGCGCGCATGATACTACAAAATGCCGGATTTCGACGAATTTTAGTGGCGTAAAATCAGACAATTACCGAATATGCTTATAATTTCGGGTGAGGTTTGCAGGGTAGGCTGGCAGGGGCTTTCAGGCTGTCACAAGGCAGACGGCTCGCGTATAATCTGCCCCTTTCCAAGACCTCACTGGAGCATCCATTTATGGCATTTCCGAAAGTTGGCAATATGGCACCGGCCTTTACCCTGTTAAACCAGAAAGGCGAAAAAGTCAGTCTCAAGGACTATAAAGGTAGTAAGAATGTGGTGCTGTATTTCTACCCGAAAGCGATGACTCCCGGGTGTACGGTACAGGCCTGTGGTATTCGTGACAGCAAGGCGCAACTTTCACGTTTGAAAACGGTGGTACTGGGTGTGAGTCCGGATCCATACGCACGGCTGGAAAAATTTCGCGACAAACAGGGCCTCAATTTTGATCTGCTTTCCGACGAAGATCACAAAATTGCGGAAAAGTATGGTGTCTGGGGTTTGAAAAAATTCATGGGGCGTGAATTTATGGGAATTCTGCGCACCACATTTATTATCGGCAAGGATGGTCGTCTCAAGCATGTTATGGACAAGGTGAACACGAAGACTCATCACGATGATGTGGCAGCGTTGATTAAAGAATTGAAACTGAATAAATAGTAACTTGATAGCCTATAGATAGTAGAAGGGGGTAGCAGACCATGTTAATTTCAAACGCATATGCTCAGGAGGCTGCAAGCGCGCCGCCGACCACAGATCCGTCTTTCTTTTTTATGATGATCGGTCTGTTCGCGATTATGTACTTTATGATTATTCGCCCGCAGCGTAAACGTCAGAAAGAACACGAAAATCTGATGGGTGAGCTGGGCAAAGGCGATGAAGTGGTACTGACCAGCGGTATGATTGGCAAAATCACCAAGCTGGACGAAAACTACGTGGTGATTAATACCGGCGGCAATATTGAATTGAAATTCCAGAAGCAGGCGGTTCATGCGGTACTGCCGAAGGGAACTATCAAGGCGATTGATCAAAGCTGATCCTGTTTGCGGTGGACTTTTCTCATAATCTGAACTATCCACCGCGCCTGGCGTTGGCTCAATTGCCAACGCCACTACATCCACTCGACCGTTTTCGTGACGCTATTGGTTGCAAGCCGCGACTCTGGGTCAAGCGCGATGATATGACCGGCTGTACCATCTCCGGGAACAAGGTGCGTAAGCTGGAATTTACCTTGGCAAAGGCACAACAAGCCGGTGCTGATGTCATTATTACCTGTGGTGGTGTGCAGTCCAACCACTGCCGTGCCACGGTGATGCTTGCGACACAGCTCGGCATGAAAAGCCATCTGTTGTTACGCGGTGAACCTGAAGAACTGACTTATCGCGGCAATCACTTTCTTGATGCCGTAGTTGGTGCGCAGATGGATTGCTATCCGTCCCGGGAGTTTATCTCGCGGTTTGATGAAATACTGGCGCAGACACAGCGGCACTATGAGCAGCAGGGACTGAAAACGTTTTTTATTCCGATTGGTGCGAGTGACGGCACAGGCGTGTGGGGCTATATTCACGCCTGCGAGGAAATACAACAACAACTGGCAACGCTTGATGAGCTTAAAGGTATTCAGTTTGATGACATCGTGTGTGCGGCGGGTTCCGGCGGCACGCTTGCTGGACTCAATGCCGGTGTCGCACTGTATAAGCTGGGCGCCAGAGTCTGGGGGATCAATGTCTGTGATGACGAGGCGTATTTTTTACGCAAGACCCGCGAGGATCTGGATTTATGGCAGCAGGAGTACCATACGCAGCTTGATCTCGATAGCTTGCAGATTCGCGTGATTGATGGCTATGTCGGCCCGGGGTATGCAAAAGCGGAGCCACCGGTTTATCAAACGATCAAGCAGCTTGCGACGAGCGAAGGCATTGTGCTCGATCAGATTTATACTGGCAAGGCGTTTCACGGGCTCGTGAGTGAAATACAGAAAGGGCGCTTTGATGATGCCGATCATATTCTTTTTATTCATACTGGTGGGCTATTCGGCCTGATGGCAGATGATGCAAATAAGAAACTGCTCTGCTGAGGATTACCCGGCAATTACTGCATTATGGCAGCGGGTGTTGCCTGATGATCAACCGCACAATGAACCGTCTGCTGTGATTGCGGCAAAATTACAGGTTGATAACATGCTGTTTGTGGCAGAGGAGGAAGGTGAAATCGTCGGTACAGTGATGGCCGGTTACGATGGTCATCGCGGCTGGTTGTATTCTGTTGCTGTATCACCCGAATGTCAGCGCCAGGGCTGTGGTCGTAAACTGGTTGAGCATGCATTGCAGGCCTTAAAACAGCTTGGTTGTTGCAAGGTAAATTTACAGGTGCGCAGTGATAACGAGAAAGTGGTAGCGTTTTATCGCCAACTGGGTTTTGCTGTAGAAGAACGTATCAGTATGGGGCTACTGATATAATCTGGTCACTCTACCAGTTACTTTAGTTACGAGATCATAGGGGATGGTTTGTGCCTGCCTGGCAATTTCTTCAACCGCCAATTTTTCGCCTTTTGAGTCTTCGCCCCAGAATATCGCACTATCACCAATAGCGACATTGAAACCGGTGCAGTCAATCGTAATCAGGTCCATGGAAACGCGCCCGACAATAAAAGCGCGTTGCCCGTTAATTAAGACCGGTGTGTTTTCCAACAAGGTGGTCGGATAGCCGTCACCGTAACCAAGTGCAGCGGTTGCAATCACACTGTTACGTGGTGCTTGCCAGGTTTCGTTATAGCCGACACGTTCACCGGCTTTAACGTTGCGTATAGCGATGATGGGGGCCTGCAAGGTCATTGCGGGTTTCAGATCCTGTACAATATGTGGTGTTGGATTAATGCCGTAGAGCATGAGTCCGGGGCGCACACGATCGCCGTAGTAGTCAGGCCAGTGGCAGAGCGTTGCTGAATTAGCCAGGCTGGTTTCGGGTGGTGAGGGCAAGCGACTGATGACTTTATCAAACTGTTCGAACTGTGTCGTGGTATTGGTGTTATCCACTTCATCGGCGCTGGCAAAATGGCTCATGGCAACAACCTGGTTGATATAAGGCAGCGCAGAGATACGTTCGAAACTGTTCCGAAAAGTTTCGGGAGACAGACCGAGCCGGTGCATGCCGGAATCCAGTTTTAGCCAGATTGTCAGCGAGTTGCTATTGGCAGGTTTGTGCGCACAAAGTAACTCAACCTGCTCCATACTGTGTACAACAAGGTCGATGTGTTGCTCAAGGCACTGTTTGAGTTGTTCATCGCTATAGACGCCGCCAAGCAGAAGCACAGGCAGAACGGGGCGAGAAGGAGAAGAGGGAGCATTGAGCTGTTCGCGTACAGCAAGTGCTTCTTCCAGCCGGGCAACGGCAAAACCCTCTGCGGGAGTTTTCGGGTGATTGGCAAAGACATCAACAACCTGGGAAAGCCCATGTCCATAGGCATCGGCTTTAACCACAGCGAACAGGCTGCGCTTACTCGCAAAGCGCTGCGCTACGACCAGGTTATGGCGCAGATGGTCCAGGTGAATAATGGCAGAGGGTGCGTGCCTGAGCATAAATAGTTTTTGCTGTGTAAAGCACCCATAATACCGCCTTGGTTTATCTTTTGCATTTGTTGCCAAAGCCTTTTGTTGTTAAATATCTGCTGTTGTCAAAGGTCTGCTATCAGCTGTAGCGATTCAGAATGGCTTTTACCTGGACATAGTAGCCACTGCCAAACAAATTGAGGTGGTTAAGTAGATGGTAGAGGTTATAAATCTCTATGCGTGATTGCCAATCGTTTTCCATCGGGTAGCAGTTATCGTAAGTCTCGTAAAAAAGTGGAGGGAACTGTCCGAATAGTCGTGTCATGGCAATTTCTGCTTCGCGCCAGCCATAGTGTGCCGCAGGATCAATCAATACCGGGGTTGCATTATGCCCGCACAGGGTATTGCCACTCCACAGGTCGCCGTGTATAAGACTGGCGGGCTGGGAGGGGATCAGTGTCGGCAGTTTCTGGCACAGAGATTCGAGCTGTTTTAAATCCCGTGCATCAAAGTGGTTGTGTTCACGGGCGAGTTTGCCCTGATAGCCGAGGCGCTGTTCGGCAAAAAAATGATAACCATCTTGCGTCACAGGGTTGGGTTGTGGTGTGGTACCGCAGTAATTGTCTGCACGAAAACCAAAATCCTCCGAGGTGGAGCGATGTAGTTGTGTGAGCTGCTCCGCAAAGGCTTGCCAGTAGGCAGGGCTTGCAGCTTCTTCATCGATAGACTCAAGAATCAGACAGTGCTCATCGTAAAAATAGACAGCGGGCGTGGTAATACTCTGGGTCGCGGCAATCGCCTCAAGGCCATTGGCCTCACAACAAAACAATCCGGGAGGCGGGCGGTGATGGCTTTTGATAAACAGGGCTGAGTCATCGGCAAAAACTACACGCTGTGCGGTGCAGATACTGCCGCCGCTCACCGTATCAATGCGCTGTATATCCCCGCAGCGTTGTTCACTGCAATACTGTTCAAACCATTGTTTTGCGCTGACGGGAAAGTCACTTGGTATTTTCATCCAGAATAGCAAAGCTCCTTTTTATAGCGTGGCTTTATAGTGTGGTAGTATTGCGTTATCTACCTTGCAGGTAAAGGTTTTCTTTCGAACCAAAATACCTAAACAATGGAATAAAGATAGAAACCAGGCTATGACAAAAGATCTCGGCGCCCGACTCGTGATAGCGATTTCATCCCGTGCACTGTTTAATCTCGACGACAGTCACGAGGTGTTTGAGCGGGAAGGACTTGCCGCATATCAGCAGTATCAAATTGATCACGAGGATGAGGTGCTGCCGCCAGGCGAAGCTTTTCCTCTGGTACGCAAGTTGCTGCATATTAACGAGCGCCTCGGTGGTGAGCCGCGGGTTGAAGTGATTTTGCTATCGCGCAACAGTGCAGATACCGGTTTGCGCGTGTTTAATTCCATTGAGCACCATGGGTTGCAAATTACGCGCGCAGCATTTTGTGGTGGACAAAAACCCTATCGCTATGTGCAAGCTTTTGGCTGTCATCTGTTTCTGTCAACCCATGCTGATGATGTGCGCCATGCACTGGATCACGGTGTGGCAGCTGCAACGTTGATCTCGTCACCGTCGACGGAAAAAGGCGACTTTATGTCAAAGCCGCAGCTGCGTTTTGCATTTGATGGCGATGCGGTACTGTTTTCCGACGAGGCCGAACGGGTATACAAACAGGAAGGGCTGGAAGCGTTTACTGAGAGTGAGCGGGCGGCGGCGAAGGAGCCGCTCAGTGGTGGGCCGTTCAAGGCATTGTTGCAGGCCTTGCATGGTTTACAAGTGGAGTTTTCCAGTGAGGATTGTCCGATTCGCACTGCATTGGTAACAGCGCGATCAGCACCGGCCCATGAGCGAGTGATACGCACCCTGCGTCATTGGAACGTGCGTATTGATGAGTCTCTGTTTCTCGGGGGTCTTAACAAGTCGGAATTTCTACAGGCTTATGGTGCGGATGTGTTTTTTGATGACCAGCAGCAGCATTGTCATTCAGCGAGTCAGAAGGTTGCTACTGGCCATGTACCCCATGGTATCGCGAATACAGGTGCAAATACTGAAACTCATTGATGCGTTTGGGCCTAGTGAATGCCCGCAGAGAAAAACGCAAACTTCACCCCGAGTACAAACAAAATCGCAGCGAGAATTGGCTGTAAAAACTGGTTGGGCATACGCACCGCGAGTTTGGTGCCAACCCAGACTGCGGGCAGGGAGCCGATCAGCAGGGCAGCCAATAACATAAAGTCCACGTTACCGAGCAAAATTAAATGGGCGAGCCCGGCAATCAGGGTGAGAGGCACCGCGTGGGCAATGTCGGTACCGACAACATTGATAGCTGGCAGTCGCGGATACAAAATCATCAGTGCAGCGGTACCAAAAGCTCCAGCGCCCACCGACGAAAGCGTTACAAACACGCCGAGTACAATGCCAGTGAAAAAGGTAACCGGGCGCGCGTGTTGCTGAACCCAGTGAGTAATGCCTTTGGTGTTGCCCTGGGATTGATCAATGATTCGTTTGCGATAGAACAGCACCAGTGCGGTGAGAATCAGCATGATGCCGAGACTTGTGGTGAGAAGTGGCGCATAGTCATTGCTGCCATCAAAGACCGTTTTGAGTACAAATGCAGTGGCAATGGAGGCGGGTATACTGCCGGCACCTAGCCACAGCACGAGACGCCAGCGTATTGTGCCCTGACGCTGATGGGCGACGATGCCGCCGGTTTTGGTGAGGGCGGCATACAACAGGTCGGTGCCAATCGCGACATTGTAGGGAATCCCCCACAGAATCAATAGCGGGGTCATCAGCGAACCGCCGCCGATCCCGGTCAGGCCAATGGCAAGGCCAACGACTGCCCCCCCGATAATGTAGCCAATAAAGTCTGAAATCAGGCCAATATCCATAAAACTGCTCTAACGGTTATAAATCTGCCATTCTGTATAAATAAAAGTTGGCAAATGTAGCGATTTCTGTCTATTCTTGAAAGGAATAGTTTTTTATATTGTTAGAATCAAGTCGAATAACTGGTTAGAACGGTGAAAAAGGGCTCTGCAAGGGCCAAAAATTGGCAGAATGACCGGAAATCGATGCTGACAATACCCCAATTACGCAGAAATCGGCTCGCCACGGCGTAGCCTGTAAAGCAGTCAGGCTGAGCGGCGGCGGCCCAACGGGAGGGCCAACGATGAAATTGCAGCAATTGCGCTATATCTGGGAAGTGGCGCACCATGATCTGAATGTCTCTGCTACTGCGCAGAGTCTCTATACCTCACAACCGGGGATTAGCAAACAGATTCGTCTGCTCGAAGACGAACTCGGAGTGGAAATTTTCTCTCGCAGCGGCAAGCATCTGACCCGCATTACTCCGGCCGGGGAGGCGATACTGAAAACTGCCGGTGAAGTGCTGCGCAAAGTAGAGAGCATCAAGCAGGTAGCACAGGAATTCAGTGATGAAAAGAAGGGTAGTCTGACAATCGCAACCACTCATACCCAG
The DNA here is from genome assembly GCA_028280345.1 of Pseudomonadales bacterium. Taxonomy (GTDB): domain Bacteria; phylum Pseudomonadota; class Gammaproteobacteria; order Pseudomonadales; family UBA7239; genus JANQLY01. The sequence goes on from JANQLY010000017.1 coordinate 131,680, forward strand.
GCGCGCTATGTCCTGCCTGATGTCATCAAAGGGTTTATTGCCGAGTATCCGGAAGTTGCGCTGCATATGCATCAGGGCACTCCGATGCAAATTTCGGAAATGGCTGCAGATGGTACGGCAGATTTTGCCATAGCAACCGAGGCGCTGGAGCTGTTTAGCGATCTCGTGATGATGCCTTGCTACAAATGGAATCGCAGTATCATCGTGCCAAAAGATCATCCGCTTACCCAGGTGTCAAAACTGAGTCTTGAAGATGTGGCGGAACATCCACTGGTGACCTATGTGTTTGGTTTTACCGGGCGTTCCAAACTGGATGAAGCGTTTCTCGACAAGGGACTTGTGCCCAAGGTGGTATTTACCGCTGCGGATGCGGACGTGATTAAAACCTATGTGCGACTCGGGCTTGGCATCGGCATTATTGCCAAGATGGCCTACGACGAAGACAATGATAGCGATCTGGTTTCACTGGATGCGGACGATTTGTTTGCACCGAGCATCACTAAAATCGGTTTTCGTCGCGGTACGTTTATTCGTGGCTTTATGTTTGATTTTCTACAGCGCTTTGCACCGCATCTGACCAGGGAAGTAGTTGAGGATGCCTATAATCGCCATTCCCGTGCCGAGATTGATGCGCTATTTGAGCCTGTGGAGTTGCCGACTTATTAGCCCTGTATGAGTTGTCCGAGACCCGGTGTTAAAAAAATCTGACTGGAAAACTCTGCCTCCGCCGAAGCAGGTTAAAACCCTGCCGTTGCACTTTCCTGTTTCCAGAAAAGAGCTTGAACTGATCAAGCCCGGTCATTTTCCTGAAACAATGGATCACAAATGGTTTATCTATTTTGAAGATAACTGTCTGGTTATGCACCGCAGCTGGACCGGCTTGCAAGTGTATAGAGCGTTTTATAATGAAGAGTCAGAGGAGTTTAGCGAACTGGAAGTAAATCGCGATGCGGAGAGCTATGGCATTAGCGATGACGAATACGATAAACAGAATTTTATCTTTGTGATTTCGGTGTTATTTCTGAATAGAAAAGGTGCGCAGCCACCTGCGCCTCCCAAAGCGAGTGTGGAAATCTAAGTTATTGTTAATAAAGCAGTTTTCTGCTGCATCTGCGGTTTAAACCCGGCGTACAAATAGCGTATAATGCGCAGCAAATCCGGACCATAATCGGAAAAAATAAATAACCCGGAGGGCTCAAGTGAAAAGTCTCTGCATCGAAAAAGCCGTGAAGGCTTGCTTCCTATTTATCCTGCTTGCACTAAACGCGTTAGTGGTGGTCGCCGCGCCAGGTGATCTGGATACTACATTTGGGAGCAACGGGTTTGTGATTAGCGAAGCGGTAGACCCTGCTTCAAGCTATGGTCGTGCTGTGCTGGAAGCTAACGATGGGGGATTATTGGTTGGAGGCAAGACTGAATCCGGTGATCTGGCGGTTGTTAAATATTTAACTGATGGCAGTCTGGATACCAGTTTTGGTAGCAACGGTATTGCCATTATTAATGTTACCGGAACAATTGATGTTGCCGATATGGTCTTGCAAGGCGACAAAATTATCCTGGCGGGACAGTTTTCTAATGACATGTATTTGATGCGTTTGCATGCCAACGGTAGTCTTGATACCACCTTTGGCGTTAGTGGTTTCTCTACTGTAAATATAGATAATCAAACCGATGCCTTCTACGCCGTTGCGGTGCAGCCGGATAATAAAATTCTCGCGGTTGGTTATGCACGGATCTTTTCAACCTATCAATCCTATTTGATGCGTTTTACAGACAATGGAGTGTTGGATACCTCTTTTGCTGGCGATGGCATGGTTGCAGAAGAACTTTATAGCAATAAATTGAGCTACTTTTCAGCGCTGGAGTTGCTTGAAGATGGTCGCATTGTCGTAGCGGGCAGAGGGGATAGTTTACAAACCGTAGTTCTACGCTATCACGTAGATGGGTCCCGCGATGTCAGCTTTTCTGATGACGGTTTACAGGAATACACCTTTGGTTCCTATTTAAGTGTCGCAAAAGAGCTGGAAATTTTGCCGAGCGGTAAAATGCTGCTTGCCGGTGATGCCAGAGATGGTACGGGATATGAGCACTACAAACTGTTTCTTGCTCAGCTTGGTTATGATGGCACGCTGGATAGTAGTTTTGGCAATAGTGGCGTAGTCTCGACACCTCTGTACGCAGGTCAAATGAGTGCAATCATGCGCCAGGCCGATGGCAATATACTTCAGGTGGCGCGAACGCTTCACACAAATTATCCCGCGACTTATATTTCGCGTTTTGGTAGTGACGGTTCTGTTGATGCCGGTTTTGGTATGAATGGCACAGTGGAGTCCCAGCTAACTATTGATTCTTCCAAAGCGAATGATGCACTGCTAGGCAGCAATGGTTTTCTGTATACGGCGGGTAGTGAGGGGGTTACTCTTGACTATCATTTTTTTATTGCCAGATATGAACTCGGAATAGCGACAGATGCGGATAGCGATGGCCTGACTAATGATGTCGATAACTGCTCTGCGATAGCAAATCCCGATCAAACCAATACTGATAGTGATGCTTGGGGTGATGCGTGTGATGGTGACGATGATAATGACTTGTGGACAGACCAAACCGAGCTAACCTGTGGTTCAGATGCACTTGATAACCTGAGTTTGCCTGTCGATACGGATAACGATTTTCTCTGTGATCTGATTGATGATGATGACGATAACGATGGTTTTTCCGATCAGGATGAAATCAATACCTTTGGCACCGACCCTCTGGTTTATAACAACGACTTTGATAATGATGGTTTACCAGATGAATACGATGATGATGATGATGGCGATGGCGTAGACGATGTTAATGATGAGTTTCCCTATGACGCATCTCGCTCGATAGATTCCGATGGTGATGGTATTGATGACCTTGACGATATTGACAAGGATAACGATGGCATACCCAATCAGGCGGAAATAGATCTTGGTTACTCCGAGCTTGAGCCGGATTATCTGGTAGCGGCAGCCTATCGCACCAGCTGTGCTAAAGATGATGCCGGAGTCAGCTGCTGGGGGGATTTGAGTAGCGGGCAAAACAGCCCTCCGGTTTTGAACAACCCTCGCTACATTGATGGTGGTTATTTCCACCTGTGCGCACTGGATGATTCTGCTGCGGGGATTCAGTGTTGGGGCACGGCCAATACCTCTGCACCTGCAATGACAGGGATTCAACAACTATCGGCATTCAGGCAACACAGTTGTGCGTTACATGATGGTGGCGTTTCCTGTTGGGGTGAGGCGACCAATGGCAAGACAGTAGTGCCTACACTTAATAACCCCAAAATGGTCAGTGCCGGTGGCCAGCATACCTGTGCCCTTGATGATGACGGTGTTCAGTGCTGGGGTTTAAATGATTTTGGACAAGCTACTGTGCCGTCCTTGACGGGACCGACGTTTGTTGCAGCGGGCGATAGGCACAGTTGTGCAATACACAATGCGGGCGAGATTGTTTGCTGGGGAAGTAATGGTAATAACCGATCTGCCGTGCCTGTGGGTATTACCGATGCCGTATCCCTGACACTTGGTCAGAACATGAGCTGCGCACTGCGTTATAACGGCGATACCTATGTGAGCTGTTGGGGAGCCAATGGCGCCGGACAATCAGATCCGCCGACCTTGATTTCTCCTGTGCGAATCGAAGCAGGTTATCAGCATGTTTGCGCTTTGGACAGAATTGGTGTGCATTGCTGGGGGCGCTCTGCAGAAGGTCAGCTGGATACGTCAGGGCTGAGTTTTGATGTAGATTCCGATGGATTACAGAATGCGGCTGATGACTGTATGTACAGTGTAGATCACACCGATACCGATAGCGATGGTAGCTGTGATTATGATGACCTGGATGATGATGGTGATGGCTTTAGCGATGCGGACGAAACCGGTATTTATGGCACTGACCCACTGGTTGCAGATGCGGATAACGATGTTGATGGGCTGCCGGATAATTACGATAACGATGATGACAACGATGGCTTTTCCGACAGTGATGAAATACTGATCTTTGCTACTAATCCCTGGTTGCCGGATGGTGATAACGATAGTGACGGTTTGCCGGATAGTGTTGATAACGATGATGATAATGATGGCGTTGATGATGGTGCCGATGACTTGCCATTTGATGCGACGGAATCCGTTGATACAGATGGAGATGGATGGGGCGATAACACGGATCCCTATCCTTTGGATAGTAGCAAACCGGTTCGGCGTTTAACCGGGCATTCAGAGCTCTACCGTTTTGACGGTATAGAGAATCGTGCTTTGGGTACGGCGATTGATGATGCCGGTGACTTGAATAATGATGGTTATTCCGATCTTGTGTTCGGTGCACATAACGATGATTTCGCTGGTATTAATGCCGGGATATTCCAGATATTTAATGGTGTTGACGGTCAGCTGCGCTTTGAGCATACAGGCGAAGAAGAATACGACAGTATGGGTTCTTCTGTTGCTAGTGCCGGGGATGTTAATGGTGACGGTTTTGCTGATGTGGTTGTCGGCGTACAAGGCGATAACGAAACTGCAGCCAGTAGTGGCTCGGTTAGGGTTTATTCGGGCTATAACGGTTTATTGTTGTATCAATTTAATGGTGACTTGAGTGGTGATTTTCTGGGTAGCTCTGTCAATGGTGCCGGAGATGTTAACCAGGATGGTTATGCCGATATTATCGCTGGTGCTTATGGAGCTGACACGCCAGGAGGTCTTGATGCAGGAATGGTCAGAGTTTATAGCGGTTACGATGGCGCAGTTTTATACACCTACGAGGGAGAAAATACCAGTGACTGGCTGGGGTACAGCGTTAGAGGTGTGAGAGATATTAATAATGATGGTTATGATGACTTTGCCTTTAGCATTTACCGTGGAGACTTTGGTGCGCTGAATGGTGGAGAAGTCAAGGTTTACAGTGGTTATGACGGTAGTCAGTTATACCATTTTTACGGCGATTCTGAAGATGAGTATTTTGGTACATCATTGGCTGCTGCGGGTGATGTTAACGGTGATGGCTACGATGACCTCGTAGTGGGAAGCTCCAATGATGATAACCTGGTTGTTGATGGTGGCAGCGTGCGTGTTTTCAGTGGTCTCGACGGCAGTGTGTTACATATCTTTGATGGTGATAACACCGGTGATCGCTTCGGGATTTCTGTTGATGCAGGGATAGATATTAACGGCGATAGTTATGATGACTATATTATTGGCGCGAGCTGGGCAGATACCAGTGTTACGAATGCGGGTGAGGTGTTTGTTTACAGTGGCTATGATCAAAGTGTTTTGTATCATGTGGCGGGAGATAATGGCTCCGATTGGTTTGGAGGCCGGGTACGCGGGCTGACTGATATTAACGTGGATGGCTTTGCTGATTATATGGTAGCTGCCATTGGCGATGATGCCAATGGTAGTGCCAGTGGTTCGGTGAGAGTGTTTGCATCGAACTCTGAATGGGACAGGGATAATGATGGGCTGGTAGATTCAATCGATAGCGATGATGACGGAGATGGTGCATCTGATGTCGATGAGTCAAATAATGGCACAGATCCTGTTCACCCTGATACTGACAGGGATGGTGTGAATGACGGTAGTGATGCATTCCCGCTGGATGAAACTGAAACAACCGATACCGATAGTGATGGTATTGGTAACAACACCGATACCGATGACGATAATGATGGCTTTAGTGATGATGATGAAATCACTATTTTTGGTACCGATCCGTTGGTAGTGGACGGCGATAACGATAGCGATAACTTGCCCGATGCTTATGACACAGACGATGATAACGATGGTTTTAGTGATGATGAAGAAATTACTATTTTTGGTACTGATCCGTTTGTTGTAGATGGTGATAATGACAGTGATGGCTTGCCGGATGACTATGACACGGATGATGATAATGACGGCTTCAGTGATGTGGATGAGATCAATACTTTTGGTACCAATCCGCTGATCGCAGACCCCGATTTTGATAGCGATGGTTTGCCGGACGACTACGATACCGATGATGATAACGATGGGGTCGCAGACGTTGTCGACGCATTCCCGTTTGATGCTACAGAAAGTGTTGATACCGATGGTGATGGTACCGGCAACAACGCAGATCTCGACGACGACAATGATGGTTTTAGCGATGATGATGAAATTAATATCTTCTCAACAGATCCGTTAGTCGCAGATTCCGATTTTGATAGCGATGGTTTGCCCGACGATTACGATACCGATGATGATAATGATGGTGTTGATGATGTCAGTGATGAATTCCCGTTTGACGCCGCAGAAAGTGTCGATACCGATGGTGATGGAACGGGTAACAATGCTGATGCCGATGATGATAACGACGGCTTTAGTGATACGGATGAAGTGAATATCTTTGGCACTGATCCGCTGGTGCCGGACATTAACACTGATGGTGATGCATACCCGGATAGCTATGACGACGATGATGATAATGATGGTGTGCCGGATGTGTCAGATGCCTTCCCGCTGGATGCAGCGGAAAGTGTGGATACCGATGGGGATGGTATTGGTAATAACGCAGATACGGATGACGACAATGATGGCTTTTCAGATGATCATGAAATCAATCTGTATGGTACCGATCCGCTAACACCGAATGGTGATAATGACAGTGATGGCCTGCCGGATGAATATGATGCGGATGATGATAATGATGGTTTCTCTGATCTGGATGAAATCAATACTTTTGGCACCAATCCGCTGGTTGCAGACTCTGATTTTGATAGCGATGGTTTGCCGGATGATTACGATACGGATGATGACAACGATAGCGTTGATGATATCAGCGATGTTTTCCCGTTTGACGCTACAGAATGGCAGGATGCTGATGGAGATGGTCTTGGTGATAACGCAGACCTTGATGATGATAATGATCTGCTTTCCGATACAGCGGAAGGGCAGCAAGGCACAGACCCTCTCAATCCGGATAGTGATGGGGATGGTATGCCAGATGGCTATGAAGTCCGTTTTGGGCTGAATCCGTTGCTCGATGATGCAGCAGGGGATCTGGATTTCGATGGTTTGACCAACCTGGAAGAACACCTGCGCCGAACCTGGCCGGATCGTGCAGATAGTGATCGCGATGGTCTGGATGATGGGGTGGAAGTTGCTGCTGGTGGCCACCCGAATTTCCCTCGTTATATATTGATGTCAGGGATTGTGCATAACTGTGTGCTTGATGATAACGGTGTAACCTGCTGGGGTGGTGCGGGCAGCTTCTTTGATTATGGGCAATACAATGTGCCAGCATTGATTAATCCGTACTACCTGATTACCTACACGAATACCAATTGTGCCCTTGATGACACCGGTGTTGTTTGCTGGGGTAGCAATACTTATGGTCAGGCCAGTGTGCCGGCACTGGTAAATCCGATCCATGTCGATACCGGAGATAGTCACACCTGCGCTATTGATGATACGGGTGTGGTTTGTTGGGGACTGAATCAATTTGGTCAATCAACACCGCCGACAGATCTGCTAAATCCCTATCAGGTTTCCGCAGGTATGCGCCATAGTTGTGTGCTTGATGACAGGGGTGTGGTTTGCTGGGGTGATAACAGCAATGGTCAGCTGAATGTGCCTGCTTCCGTCCAGGACCCGCGTCTGGTATTTGCTTCTGAAACATTTAGCTGTGCGATGGATGCTGTTGCCGGCATGGTTTGCTGGGGACAAAACATTCCCGCCGGTATGCCGGCATTTGCAGAAGATCCCTGGCCTATTGGCGGCTTTGGTGGTGTCGGAGGTATTACCCTGTGTGCCAGAGATTCCCTCGACTATTACTGCTGGGGGCAGTTTACTGAAGATGATATGCCGCCCCTGGATGAGCCTGTTTCAATCAATGGTGGAGTGGTACATGCCTGTGTGCTCGATAGAGCAGGTGTGAGGTGTATGTATTACGATTTGACCCAGGCTCCGCTTCTCTATGCAGGTCAGGATATCGTGCCCTTTGGTTTGTCATTCGACTTTGATCTGGATAATGTTACGAGCTTGCTGGATAACTGTCCGAATGACTATAACCCACTGCAAATCGATACGGATAGTGATGGCAGTGGTGATGCCTGTGATTCTGATGATGATAACGACACGTTAAGTGATGCGGTAGAAGTTCTGTATGGCTATGACCCACTTGATCCGGATAGTGATGATGATGGTAGTCTGGATGCAGATGATCTGTTCCCGCTTGATGCCCGATTGCAAACCGGCAATGAAGTATTACCGCTTGATGATGATTATCGGGGTGGCAACTATCGGGGAATGCTGTCCGGAAACTGATCTGGTTGAATTTTGACGTAGTTGTATAAATTCATAGGCCCACTTATGAAGTGGGCTCGAAGCGTTGCAGCTATCTTTATCAATTACTGAAGATATAATGCCTGGAGATAGGACTAGAGAAAATCCAGATCCGGATTGCTATCCATAATATCGGCGATCTCTTCTTTTGCAGAGGTTTGCTCGTTAAGGACTTCTTTCACAAACTTGAGATAGACCGTGTAGATCACCGGTTCCTTGCCATCTTCTTCCACCACAAAAAAAGGTGCGCGCTCTACATTGTATTGTCGGGCAATGACCATGCCGGCACTATCCGAATCGCGCTCATCGGCAATCACGGTTTCGTTTATAAATTTCAGTTGATCGTTCTGCTCAAGTTTTTCCTGCACGTCATTACATTTCGGGCAGGGGCTGCCGTCGAGTTTGATCTTTTTAACGAAAGTAATTTTCACAGTAGTTCACAAAAATAGTAGTTACTTCTTAATGTTTACATCGTGCAGGCCGCACTCCTTGAGCGTGGCTTCTTCCCACCACCAGCGGCCTTCGCGCTCGTGCTGTCCTGGGCCGGTTGCGCGTGTGCAAGGCTCGCAGCCGATACTGACAAAGCCGCGATCGTGTAGCTCGTTATAGGGCACGTTGTTTTGGCGGATATAGCGCCAGACCTGATCTGATGTCCAGTTGGACAGCGGGTTAAACTTGGTCAGGGTTTCACCCGGGCGTGAAAACGCGCGGTCTTCCTGAATCACGGGAATTTCGTTGCGTGTTCCGGGACTTTGATCCTTGCGCTGGCCGGTAATCCACGCATCAAGTGTCAGCAGCTTGCGTTTTAACGGCATAATCTTGCGCACACCACAGCATTCCTTGTGGCCATCCTGATAAAAGCTGAACAGACCCTTTTCGCGCACAAGCTGGTTCAGAGGCTCGGCTTCCGGGGTTTGAATATCAATTGCAATGCCATAGTGCTGGCGAACCTTGTCCAGATAGCGGTAGGTCTCCGGATGCAGACGGCCTGTGTCGAGTGAGAATACCTGCACGTCTTTTTTCAGCTTTGTGGCCATATCCACGAGCACGACATCCTCGGCGCCACTGAACGAGATGGCGATATTGTCATGGGTCTCGAGGGCATATTCGATGATTTCCTGGGGCTCTTTGCCCTGTAGATCACTGTTGATATCGGTGATTTCGATTTTCTCTGATGCTGACATATTGATAATGTTACCTGGTTACTGTTCAGACCATTAATGGCCTCTGTTTAAAGGCCGCGAAGCATACCAGAGCCGGGACTGGCAGAGAAGTGGGGGGTGTACGAATACCGGGGGCTGTAGCGTTGCTTCGCACTTTTTCCACAGTTAGAAAAATAGTAATTATCTTTAAATATCAATAATTTATAGGCTTTATTTAAATTAAATAATACCTTTTGATTTATAAACTTATGAAAACAAAGTCTATAACGGCTTCAGGCCGGGTATTTGGACAGTGTTGTCGCAGTGGTTCGAGATTGGAGTTGAACCGGGTATAAAAAGCAGGTAGATTGCCACGCTTTCCAAAACAACCAGCCAGGGGAAATGCTGTGGAAATAGCCTGTCTCGATCTTGAAGGTGTCCTGATTCCGGAAATCTGGATCGCATTTGCGGAAAAAACCGGCATCGACGAGTTACGTGCCACGACCCGGGATATTCCGGATTACGATGTGCTTATGCAGCAGCGCCTGCGCCTGCTCGATGAGCACGGCTATGGTTTGCATCAGATTCAGGAAGTGATCGATGAGTTGAGTCCTCTGGAGGGCGCGCGCGAATTTATCGACTGGCTGCGCGAGCGTTTCCAGGTGATTATTCTGTCTGACACGTTTTATGAGTTTTCCCAGCCGTTGATGCGTCAGCTCGGTTTCCCCACTTTGCTGTGTCACAAGCTCGAAGTGGATGACCAGGGCCGCGTGGTGGACTATCTGCTGCGCCAGAAAGATCCAAAGCGCCAGGCAGTCATTTCCCTGAAATCTATCTACTACCGCATTATTGCGGCGGGGGACTCCTACAACGATACCACGATGCTGGCAGAAGCCCACGCAGGTATTCTGTTCAAGGCGCCGGATAATGTGATTGAAGAGTTTCCGCAGTATCCCGCTGTACATAGCTACGAAGATCTCAAGCAGGAATTTATCAAAGCGAGTGTGCGAGATCTAAGCTTGTAAAAAGTGTATAAAAACAGCCTGTAAATAACAGTGATCCGCTACCTGACTGCTTCTTTACTTCTGTTCTTTCCCGTTTGGCTATTGGCCGCGCCACTGAAGCTGTCTGTTTCCGCTACGCTGGTTGTTAATAAAGATGACATTGGTGTCGGTGCACAACCGATTGAAAATATTGTGGTCAAGGTGCGCTGCCGTTCCCACGGCCTGCATGGTAGCTACGGTTCGGGGGAAAGTTATAAGGTAGTGCGCTCCGGTGAGCCGTTTACTATTCGCTTTACCTGGCAGGGCCTGTCTCCTGCAGGTTGTTCGCTCTATAGCTACCATCCCGAATATGTCATGGCCTATCACTCGCTTGGGGATTCATGGAGTAATGAACTCGGTGAAATTGAGGTGATGAGTTGGCAACAGTTTGTTACCAATGGCCCGACCGATCCACCGGCCCATATCAGTTATCCCTGGCCGCAAATGGAATACATGCAGCACTTGAAATCCATGACCTATGACTATATTCCGCGACTCAGGGAGGAGGGTTTTGATGACTTGCAGTATCTTGTTCCGGTTTTGCACGAGCTTACCGATGCTGTGCTGGCAACCGGTGCCTACGGTAACCACCCGGTACGTAGTAGTTATTCACCTTACCGACCCCTGCGCGATATAGAAACAGAGCTCGGTTATCACGCGTCGCTGGATGCACTGTACGAAGCGATTTCTAATGATCAGGTAGAACAGGTGGCGCAAATCCTCGCCAGCGATGGAGTGTGGTTCGATGTGCTTGGTCAAAACAGTGTGGCAATGCTCATGCTTGCAGCGCGTGAAGGCAATGCTGCCATTACAAAACTGTTTCTTGAGGCGGGGCATGATGCGAATTATATCAAGCCTGGCAGCGGACATCCTAACAGTCCACTCGAAGCGGCACTGTCCAATGGTCATACTGATGTTGTGGTGTTACTGGTTGCCTCCGGAGTGGACTGGCGCAAGGTAAAAGAGGGACTCTATCGCAACCGACTGTATTCAACCTTGTATGTTGTGAGTTATAACGGCGATACCCTCGCGGTTAAGCAATTGCTTGATGCGGGCATTGATCCGAATGCTGCGGGGGAATCCACTGGAGTGACTGCACTGATGGGGGCTGCAAAAAACAATCAGCTGGAAACCGCACGGTTATTGTTGGAGCGCGGCGCAAATGTCAATGCGCTGGCCAGTCACAATCGCTATGCCTTGCGTTTTACAGAAAGCAATCGCAATGAAGCAATGATTGCTCTATTAAAAGAATATGGAGCGGTACATCCTGCTAGATGACGCTTATAAATATGGCCACGGTTATAAATGACTATTCGGGCAAGTGACAGCAAATTGCCCGATACCCTATAATTCTCGCACTATGCGTATTGTACTGGCACCTATGGAGGGAGTGGTGGACCACACCCTCAGAGATATGCTGACCCGGCAGGGCGGTCTGGATCGCTGTGTGACAGAGTTTGTGCGGGTGACAGATCGCTGCTTGCCTGCGCGTGTGTTCTACCGTTTTTGCCCTGAATTACATCACGGGGGTAAAACACCCTCCGGGGTGCCTGTATATATACAGCTGCTGGGTGGGCAGCCCGAGGCCATGGCGCAAAATGCGCTGCGTGCGGCGAGTCTCGGCGCGCCGGGAATTGATATTAACTTCGGCTGTCCGGCAAAGTGTGTGAATCGCCGTGATGGTGGTTCGGTTTTGTTAAAAGAGCCGCGACGTTTGTATGACATTGTTTCTGCGGTGCGTGCAGTAGTTGATCCGGCTATTCCTGTTAGCGCAAAAATTCGCCTCGGTTTTGATGACAGTAGTCTGTTTACAGAGATTGTGCAGGCCATTGTAGCAGCAGGAGCAAATGAACTTACGGTTCATGCCCGTACTCGCCAGGACGGTTATAAACCGCCGGCGTACTGGCACCGGATTGCCCCCTTGCAAGCGCAGTGCCCGATACCGATTATTGCCAATGGAGAAATCTGGTCTGTTACTGATGCGCGGCAATGCCTCGCAGAAAGTGGTTGTGAGGACCTGATGCTCGGGCGCGGTTTGTTAACGCGTCCGGATCTGGCGTTGTTGATTAAGCAGTCCCTATTGAACAACAGCGCTGAGAATACAGAAGCTGTAGATATACTCGGCTGGCAGGGAGTGCTGGACATGCTGACCGATTTTTGCGTGGTAACAGAACAAATGTATGAAGCGCGCTATGTGGGTAATCGAGTCAAGCAGTGGCTAGGTTATTTGCGCGGTTATTATCCTGATGCGGCGCAGCTGTTTGAGCAGATTAAACGCCTGCATTGTCCGCAGGAAATTGCGCAGATGATTGAACGGCAGCGTCATACGAATATGGCGCGAACGGCGGCCTGACTATGGCTGGAGCTACACTAGAAAATAAATAAGGCGGAGATAAAGAAATATAGTGTCAGAGGTTAAACGTTTTATTGCCGGAGCGGTTTGTCCACAATGTGGAGTGGCAGATAAATTGCGCATGTTTGAGCGCGCAGGTGATTACTATCGCGACTGTGTTAATTGTGGGTTTGAAGAGAAAATGGCATTTGATGAGAGGCCACCGCCTGCCACGGATAGAATTGGTAGTGACCGCGATAGATGACTTTCAGACTTCAGGAACAGGTCTGCGGTAGTATTTGATAACGCCAATCAATGAAGCGCTGATCCAGAACAGCTCAATCACAAAGCTTGCGAGATTAAAATTAAAGCACAGGCTGACAAGTAGCAGAATAGCGCCGATTAAATTCATCATATTGTAAATAATGCCTTTCGCGTCAGCTTTTTCCAGTTGTAATAAAAAATAGGCAAGCACGACAAGCAGGGTGCCTGTCATGCCGATCATGTCGATAATGCCGAGTTCCATGGTGTATTCCAGCTTCTTTCAGTTGTTGTTAATCTCAATTTATCATAACGCGGTGCCTTAAGCTCGCTATAGCGGGTTTGTGACAGGTTTGAAACCTTGTCATAACTATGGCTCTTGCAGGTATACTAGCAAGCAACGGATCAGCGCTATTGGTGGGCTTTTATGTCCTTACCGTCTGTGACACGACGTTCTAATACACAATATTCGGCAAGCACGCTGCCGACGATTCTTTCCCGTCTGGCATCGGATGAATATTATGCGCCGCCCTATACCCGCAGGGATTTGCATGCATTGTCATTACTCGAAGAGCGCAGCGAGGGCATCGCACGCTCTCTGAATTGCTCGCTGGATCACTATTACCACAGCCGCTGCGGTACGGTGGCGAGCCTTGCAGCGATTAATGCTGCGGCGGGGAAGAGCTTCTATCAAGTGAGCCGCAGCGCAGAGTTTGACGGTGATGAGGTGCAGGAGAGTCTGGCTGGTAATGGTTTTGTTATTGATGTGCAGACACACTACGTGGCTGATCACCGTACACATTTGTCGGGAGCAAAAGGCGTAAACGGTTTTATCAGGCAGGTTGCGCCGCAGTGGTTTAGTCAATTAAATCCGGCGGTGGATTTATCGCTCAGTGAGTTTTTGCGTTGTGTCTTTTTGCAAAGTGAAACAAGGGTGGCGGTGTTAACTTCGGCGCCGGGCACAGAGGATGTGAACATTCTGTCCAACGCAGAGATTGCCGGTACGCGAGCCTTGATTGATCGTTTTGCTGGCAGTGGCCGGTTGTTGCATCATTCCATTGTGCATCCGAATTTGCCAGGTGAGCTGGATCAGATGGCGGAACTGGTTAAACGTTATCGGCCCAACGGTTTCAAGGTGTATACATTATTCGGCGACAGTCATGGTGATAGTGAAAACCGTGGCTGGATGCTTGATGATGAACGCTACGGTCTGCCGTTTATTGAACGGGCGCGGGAGCTCGGTGTGAATATTATCTGTGCGCACAAGGGCTTGTCGGGGCTGGCACCAACCGGGTCGCCGGCAGATATTGGTCCGGTTGCGGCGAAGTTCCCTGATATGAATTTTTTGGTGTACCACTCAGGTTATGAAGTGCCGCGGCCTCTGTCAGGTTCGCGCAAGGATAACGTATTGCTCAGTAGTGAAGGGGCGTTTAATGAAGCGGGTAGCAATGAAGACGGCGTGCAAGAAGGTACCGACCGCCTTGTAGAGAGCTTGCAAAACGCCGGCATTAAGCCTGGCAGTAATGTTTATGCCGAGCTTGGCAGTACCTGGTATATTCTGATTAAGCGACCGGATGAGGCGACTCATGTACTTGGCAAATTATTGTTAGCCGTAGGGGAAGATAATATTCTGTGGGGAACCGACTCTGTCTGGTATGGTCCGACACAGCCATTAATTGACGCATTCCGTGCATTTGAAATACCTGAAGAATACCAGCAACGTTTTGGTTATCCCGCACTGACTCCGGAAGTTAAAAATAAAATTCTCGGACTCAATGCCGTACGCGTCTATGGTATTGATCGTGACCAGGTGATGCAGCAGGTTGCGGATGACGATCTTTCCTGGGTACGCGAGGCGGTTGAAGAGTACCGGCAACAGGGCTTGCCGGTATAGCGTGTATAAAAAGATGACAGATTTTTCCGGTTTGACCCAGCAGGCAGTGCGGGACTTGTACTGGGCGTGTAACAGTGCAGCTATTGTTGAATTTGATGATTATCCTTTGCCGCCAGTGGTGGATAGAGACTGGTTTAGCTATCAGGATCAACACCCGGGTGCCTTGCTGGATCATTTGCAGCAAGGTCGCAGTCATTTTCTTGGTGCCTATTTTGAAGCGCTGTGGGAGTTTTATCTGACTCATTCCCCGGATACAGAGTTGTTTGCTAAAAACTTGCAGGTGTCAGTCGGAGCAGGTAATAAGCACTCAACGTTAGGAGAGTATGACTTTATTTATTACTGCAAACGTCGTCAGCGCTATGTACATCTGGAAGTGGCGGTAAAATTCTATCTCGGGGTTTTGGATAACGTTGCAGATAAAGCTGACGAGAATGGTGATGGTGGGCTTTCAAACATGAGTCGCTGGCTGGGGCCGCAGAAAAAAGATCGCCTGGATTTAAAATACAACAAGATGCTGGATCGGCAACTGGTTTTATCGCGCACATCACCAGGTATGAATGTATTGCGAGAAGCAGGTATCGAGCAAGAGGTGCTCGTGGAGGCCTGTATAAGAGGGGTGCTGTTTTACCCCTGGCTATCATCGGGTAAGACTATGCCGCCACCGATTAACAGTTCTGTGAGTCATAATAGAGGTGATTGGGTTACCTTGTTGCAACTGGATGAGTATCGGATGTGTGAGAAAATTAAACAATGGAAGCCACTTCCCGATAAATCGAATTGGTTAAGCGGCGAGATTCATAGTCGGGTGTGTGACTACCAGCAACTGGTTGCGGAAATGCGTGATACTAATACCTTGTCATTGCCTATGAAGCCGCGCATGTTTGAAGCCTGGTCAGATCGTGGCTGCCAGCGTTTGTTTGTTGTGCATGACGAGTGGCAGATCATTGAATAGTGTTGAATAACTATTTGTGAATTGGAATCACCAGCACAGGTACTTTGGCATTTTTAATAATCGACTGGCTAACACTACCGAGTAGCAGGTGACTGGCGAGCCCTTTACCATGAGAGCCAATTACCAGCATGTCTGCCTGCTGTTGTTCTCCCTGTTCAAGAATCGTATCGGTATAAGCACCGTTTTTCATCATACAAGAGGCGTCGAGGCCTTCCTGTTTCAGGGCGTCAACATAGCTCTCCAGTTGGTGATGTTGCTCGCGACGCGCTTTGTTAACTTCGTCATGCACTGAGCCTGCACCGGTTTTGTAACCCACCATCTGGGGCTCGGGTTCACTGACATGTAACAGGATAATACTTGCATTATTGCCTCTGGCAACCAGCTTGAGTTGGGTGACAATTTTGTCGGTCGCTTCCGAGAAGTCAATGCAGGCAAGAATTTTCATGAATAGGTCTCTTGTTAATCCGGTGGTTAGTTAATGGGCTACTGGTTGCTTTGGTTGTCGATCTGATTGAGAGAAGAAAAATACCGTGCGGCTTCACGGATTTCCTCATCAGTAAGATCAAATGTGACCTGTGACATGGTGCTGTCGGGTATCAGTCCGGCGCGGTGGGCGAACAATTTGTTTTCCAACTCCTGCTGAGTCATCTCGGGCAAATCAGGCCAGCCTTCGAGCATGGCTGTGCCGCCAAGGCCGTGGCAGGAAGCGCAGCGAGAAACCACCACGCTTTGTTGCGATTCACTACCGATTTCGTTTTCCAGTGAGGCGACAAAGTTAATAATCTGCCAGACTTCGGTATCACTGAGCATTTCTTCATTAAAAGCGGGCATGGTGTTGCGCCCCTCGCGTATTTTCCAGAAGAAGGCCCCGTGGGACTGCGTGCCGGAGAGCTTTAACAGGTTGGCGGGTCGGTCGTCGAGGACCAGACCGGTAATACCATCGCCTTCACCCCAATAACCGTGACATTCCAGACAGTATTTGCTGAACAGGCGTTTTCCAGCTGCCACGGAATCCACATCGTAGCGCACCGGGTTTTCCAGCTCGCCGGCTTCGGGTGGTGCGATCCAGTCGTCATCCGCCTGACTGCCCGTAGCGATAAAGCCGCAAAGTAGGAAAAGAGAACACAAACGAAGGACGGTGTAATAACGTAATTGCTTAATCATCAATATCGGGGCGCTCCGGTCGCAGGGCTATTTGAAATTTGCCGACTATTATTACAATTATTATGACAATAGGAAATCAGGGAAGTTTTGATTTCAGGCAATTTTGCGCTCACATTTGGTTGGCTTGATCAAGCATGCTCTGGGCGTCGTAGGGGAAAGTTTTTTCGATACTTACAGCCAGTAGCAGATTTTCCGGTGAGTTCATCATATTGGCCATCATTTCAGCCCCTTTTTCACTGTTCGGCAGCACGGCGCTGGCGAATAATGGGAAGAAGCGGTCGCGTATCACCTGATCTTCAACAATTTCACAGCTCCCCTGAATGGAAACACAACGGCTGTGCCCAACCGGACTGCCTTTGCCGGAAATGACTACGCAAGCCTTCGGGTTGCGTTGCAGGGCTCTGACCCTCGCGCTGCCAGCCAGTGCGGTCATGCAAATTCTATCGTTAAGGTAAACAAAACTGACAATGGTGGCAGCGGGGTGGTTGTTAGCCGTTTGCCAGCTCAGCGTACACTCATTCTGCTCGGTTAGCAGGCGCTCAGTCAGTGTGTTCATAAGTCGGGTTCCTGTTCTGATGGTAGATAGTATGCCGTAAAGGTTATCCGAAAAATTGCGGTACAATCATCTTCTACATAATGTCTGAAAACAACACTTTCTGAATAAATACAGTGAAAGGCTTTTTATTAACCCGTCAATGGGATGATGTGCAGTTGAATCCGGGAGGGACCGGACAGCATAGTTCCTTGCGCGACAAGCAATTATTGCTAACGGCCTGGTTGAGCACGGAGCAGGGTGCGGTGAAAGTGTTGTTTACTGATCAGCAGGCGGTGTTTTTTGTTGAGACTGATCAAATTGCCGGCGCGCAAGCACTGCTTGAACAGCATTTCGGGCGCATGTATTCAGAGCAATATGTGCGTGGACGCTGGTACAGTCGGTCAGTGGCGTTGAAAAGTTTTGCGCAGCAACCTGTGCATGCGGTGTATTTCAGGGAGCAGCGCAGCCTGTTTCGCGCGCGGGATTTGCTGCGCCAGCATGACATTATTCCTCTGGAGGCAGATATTCAGCCGGCGGATCGTTTTTTAATGGAGCGCTTTATCACCGGAGGGATGGAGTTTGATGGCGAGCTTGTGGAGCGCGAAGGTTTTATCGAGTGTCGCGATCCCCTGTGTCAGCCCTGTGACTACAAACCGGCTTTTACGATTGTTTCCCTCGATATTGAAACTGCGATACAGGGTGAGCAACTGTACTCAATTGGTGTGCTTGCGGTTAATGATGAGCAGGTGATCGATAAACGGGTATTTATGTTGGGTGAGCCTGAAACAGATAATGGCAAACCGCAAGTTGAAATTGCCTGGTGTCAGTCAGAGGCACAATTGTTGCAAAGCTTTCTGCGCTGGCTGGCCGACATTGATCCGGATGTGCTGATAGGCTGGAATGTTATCAACTTTGATTTGCGCTTTCTGCAACGGGTGGCGGACAGGTTGCGTATCGCGTTTACGCTCGGGCGTGAGCAACAGTTACCGGATTGGCGGCAATCGCGTAACGATGATGAGCATTACACCTTGCTGGTACCAGGGCGGGCGGTGCTGGATGGTATTGATACACTAAAATCCGCGACGTTCAACTTTGAAAGCTTTGCCCTGCAATTTGTTGCCTCTGCATTGCTGGAGCGCGGTAAATTGATTCACGACCCTGATGATCGCGGCGGGGAGATTACGCGGCTTTTTCACGAAGACAAGCCTGCGCTTGCGGCCTATAACCTCGAAGACTGCCAGCTGGTTTGGGATATTTTTGTTGAAACCCGATTATTGGATTTTGCTGTTGAGCGTGCCCAGCTGACCGGCCTGGCGATCGACCGATTTGGTGGATCGGTGGCGGCATTTGATAATCGTTATTTACCTCGCTTGCATCGCAGCGGTTATATAGCGCCGAATCTACCGGAAGACCCGGAAGGTGTCGGCAGCCCCGGGGGATATGTGATGACATCGTTCCCGGGGCTCTACGATCATGTGCTGGTTCTGGATTTTAAAAGTCTATACCCGAGTATTATTCGCAGTTTTCAAATTGATCCACTGGCTTTGTTGCAGGGGCTTGCGCAGTCACCACAGGAAGCGGTAAAAGACAGGCAGGAAACACAGGATGTAGATGTTGCACAGTTTGTGCCGGGTTTTAACGGCGCCGTGTTTTCCCGTGAGCATGCGATCTTGCCTGATATTATCGGTGAACTCTGGGCGGCGCGGGATCATGCCAAACGTGAGAACAACAGTGCGATGTCCCAGGCGATCAAAATCCTGATGAATTCGTTCTACGGTGTGATGGGTACGCCCGGGTGCCGTTTTTTTGATTATCGCTTGCCGAGCTCCATTACCCTGCGCGGTCACGCGATTCTTACCCGGAGCAAGCAGTGGATAGAAGCAAGAGGGCACGAGGTGATTTACGGTGATACCGATTCGGTATTTGTACGGGTTCACGGTCACGATGGCAGCAATAGTGAAGTACAAGCGATCGGACAGAAACTGGCCGCGGAATTAAATCACTGGTGGGCTGAACAACTGCAGACGCAATACCAGCTTGAAAGCTATCTTGAAATTGAATTTGAAACCCACTTTACCCGGTTTTTAATGCCGACGGTACGCGGTGCGGAAACCGGCAGTAAAAAGCGCTATGCCGGGCTGGTGGCTGTTCCCGATGACAATGGTAACAATAGTGATGGCGATGAAAAAAATAATAGCGAAGCCAGTCTGATCTTCAAGGGACTGGAAAGTGTGCGTACCGACTGGACGATGATGGCACGTAATTTTCAGCGGGAACTGTATCGGCGGATTTTTTATGGCGAGCCCTATCGTGACTATATTGCGGAGTTGGTGTCTTTGGTGAGAAATGGTGGGCTTGATGATCAACTGGTTTATCGCAAACGTATTCGCCGTCGCTTGCAGGATTATGAGCGCAATATACCGCCTCATGTGCAGGCAGCGCGCAAGGCTGATGCAATACGCAAGCAACAGGGCTTGCCACTGCGCTATGCGCGGGGTGGCTGGATCGAATATGTGATGACGGTTAACGGCGCTGAACCACTGGAATATGCCACATCGCCGCTGGATTACGATTTATATGTGGAACGTCAAATGGAACCCATTGCCGATGGCATACTGACTTTTGTCGGTGATTCATTTACCGCGATTACCAGCCAGCAGATGGGACTTTTTAACTGAAGCTTTGCTGTCTTCCTGACTGCCCATAGCAGGTGGCGTTGTCTCCCGGGTGGGCAATAAGGTACATTGTGTGATTATGAATTCACCAGCCGCAAATCATGTAACGTTCAATGCCTTGCTTAACTGGCGTATCTGCCTGTTTGGTACTGTAGCGCTCGCATTTCCGCTGGCTGCGATTTTTGTGTTTGTGGCGGGTTATGATCGTCACAGCGTTGCCAATGTACTATCGGTGGTCTATGGCGTTGGTTTGATTGCGGCGATGTCGACAGCATTCTGGCCGCTGTCATGCATTGCACAGTGGGATAAGGCACGCCGCATCGAATCCCTCGTGCTTGTTTATCTGGGCATGTCCTATGTCACCCATCTGAGTTGGGAGTTGGGCTGGCTGTTGTTGCGCGACACGATTGCTGCAAGCCCCGATGTGCCCTGGACCTATATCTGGTGGGCCTATATCGATGGTGGTGATTTGCGCTATGCCAAACCTGATATTAACCTGATTGTGATGGAAATTCTGTCGGTTACTAATGGTGTTATCGGTTTATGGGCACTGATAACCTTTTTGCGCTCCAGCCGGCAGAGTCGGTTGGCGGTTTTGGTGCTCGGTGCAACAGCGGTTGTGCATTTGTATTCGGCGTCATTGTATTACCTCACTGAGATTCTGGACGGATTACCTAATGTCAATACAGAGAGCTTTATCGCTACCTGGATTAAATTCGGCCTCGCGAACTCACCCTGGATTGTGGTGCCCTGGTTTGTTTTCTGGTGGGTGCACCGGCGTCTGGTAGTTAATAACCCATGACGACCCTTTTGTTTAAATTGAACGGTGTGCCCGATGACGAAGCGGATGAGGTGCGCGAGCTGCTCGAAAGCCACGACATCGATTTTTATGAAACCGAACAGGGGCGCTGGCGTATTTCTGTTGCTGCAATCTGGTTGCGGGATCGGGAGCAGGAAGATATGGCGCGGGCCTTACTTCGTGAGTATCAGCAACAGCGTTATGAACAGTTTGCAGAGGAGCGTGCGGCACTTGAAGCGCAGGGGCTGATCGGGAGTCTGTGGCAGCGTTTTTTACAGCAGCCGGTGTTGTGTATTATGACACTGCTGTCGGTTGCGATCGTATTGGGTATCACACTGTTACCTTTCTGGTCGCTGTAATCCCTAATTGCGGTAAGGCGAGTAAAGATAGAAAACTAACGGAGAGTCTTTAATGGCACGAAGAATTCTTGAAGCAGCAGCCATTCATGAAGCGATTGTCGATCAGGTTGGTGGTGTATCTGATTATCAGTCAACGGTCGATGAGGTAATACAGGCAGTCGCACAGCATGCAATTGTGGTGGTGGGCATGAAGCAGAATCCGTTTCCAAAAAAAGCATGTAAGTTACTCGAAGCTGCCGGGCTGGATTATCATTATCTTGAATATGGCAGCTATTTTGCCGAATGGAAGCGCCGCGGTGCGTTAAAAATGTGGTCGGGCTGGCAAACCTTCCCGATGGTGTTTGTGAAAGGCCGTCTGGTCGGTGGTTTCAGTGATCTAAAAGCGCTCGCAGACAGTGGTGAACTGAATCAATTGTTATCCTGATATTCAGACACGGCCTCTCCTTGATTGATCCGGCTTATGGGCACGGATTAGGCTCGGCATTGTGAATGTCGTTAATACGGGCAAGAAATTCATCGGCGAGTGGCAGTGCGCAGGCTTTGAGATTTTCTGCAAGCTGCTGTGAAGAAGTAGCGCCGATAATAATCGAATCGACAAAGTCCTGTGCGCAGACAAAGCTGTGTGCGAGTTCATTGAGTGTCATGCCAGCATCCCGGGCAATTGCTTCGTATTGTTTGACAATGCGGCCGTCGTCGAGCTTTGCATAACGCTCAAGATTGTTAAACAGGGCCATGCGACTGTCGGGCGGAATTTGTCCATCAAGGTATTTCCCGGTGAGATGCCCCATCGCAAGAATAGAATAGGGTAGCAAACCGATTTTCTGCTCGAGGCAGTAGGATGCGAGTTCGTCTTCAAATTCTCGATTCACGAGGCTATAGGCATTTTGAATGCTCGCAATCATGGGCAGGCCGACTTCGTCGGCAAGACGCTGATACTCTTTTACGCCGTTAAGGTTTTCATTGGAAACGCCGATATAACGTACCTTGCCATCCTGAACCAGTTTCTGTAGCGCGTGGAGTGTTTCCTCAATCGGGATAAAATCCGGACTGTCGAGTGGTGCTTCGGGCATATCAAAACCAAATTTGGGCAGCGGCCGATCAGGCCAGTGAATCTGATACAGGTCGATATAGTCGGTTTGCAGACGGCGTAAACTGTTTTCAATGGCGTGGGTAATATTTTTGGCGTCGAGGCAAAGTTCCTGTCCTTCGTTGATGCCGCGAATCCAGTGCATCGGACAGCGCCCGGTGACTTTTGTCGCGATAATCAGATCATCGCGCTTGCCGCGTTCCTTTAACCACTCGCCGACATAGCGCTCCGAGTTACCCTGGGTTTCCGGCACCGGGGGAATTGAATACATCTCGGCGGTATCGAGAAAATTGACACCAGCTTCAACGGACTCGGACATAATACGTTTGGAAACTTTGTTATCTGTTTGGGATCCCATCATCATGGTGCCGAGGCAGACAGTGCTGACGTTGAGTTCGGATGTGCCGAGTAATTTAAATTGCATCGTGGTTGTCCCGCGCGGTTTGTGAAATGATAACAAGAGCTATTTTATGGTGACTTTAGCGAATTGAAAACAGGCTTGTAAGTGTTAATCTTGGCAGCATTCGATGACAGATAAAAGACAGTGTGAGCAGTATGTTAAAAGTCGTGCAGTGGGCAACCGGTAACCTCGGGCGTGCCGCGATTGAGGGAATACTTTCTCACCCGGAACTCGAGTTGGCCGGGGTTTGGGTGCACAGTGAAGATAAGGCGGGTTGTGATGCGCTTGAGCTTGTGGATCGCCCGGATATCTACGGCACAGCAAAAACAGGGGTTGCTGCAACCCGCGATATCGAACAGATTATTGCGTTAAAACCGGACTGCGTGGTTTACAGCCCGTTGTTACCCAATGAAAAAGAAATGAAACAGCTGCTGCAAGCCGGTATCAACCTCGTTACGCCACTTGGCTGGTTTTATCCACGGCATCTTGAAACCGCAGCTATGCAAGAGGCTTGCCGCAAGGGTAATGCAACCCTGCATGGCACGGGAATTCATCCCGGGGGGATGACTGAAAAATTACCGTTGATTCTGTCGGGCTTTTCCCGTGAAGTCATGGCAGTCAGTTGTGAGGAGTTTTCCGATGTGCGTACCTACGGCGCCCCGGATGTGCTGCATCATATTATGTTATTTGGCAAAACCCGCGAAGAAGCACAAGAAAGTTCGATGTTGCGCTTTATGGGCAGTGGCTTTTGTCAATCGATTGCCATGGTGGCAGACCAACTCGGTTTTCAGCTAGATGATGA
The DNA here is from genome assembly GCA_028280345.1 of Pseudomonadales bacterium. Classification (GTDB taxonomy): domain Bacteria; phylum Pseudomonadota; class Gammaproteobacteria; order Pseudomonadales; family UBA7239; genus JANQLY01. The sequence continues at coordinate 155,455 of JANQLY010000017.1, forward strand.
ATTTGCTGAGCAGCACGATATTGCCTTGGCAACGGCGCCGATTGATTCACCCATGGGGATTATCGAGGCGGGGCAAGTTGCTGCACAGCGTTTCAGCTGGTTCGGCTGTGTTAACGGTGAACCTGTCGTTAAAGCTGTGGTCAACTGGTATATGGGACTGGATCATATTGAAAGCGGCTGGTTTGATGCGGACGGAATTCGGCAAAAAGGAGAGTGTTATGATATCCGTGTTGCCGGTGATCCGCCGGTGGATGTGTTATTGCACGGTGTGCATCCGTCTCTGGAAATGGATTGGCAGCAAGCGCAGCAACGCAATCCTGGCATGGTGGCAACCGCGATGCACTGTGTAAATAGTATTCCTGCGGTATGCGCTGCGGGTGCAGGTATTAAAACCTATCTGGATTTGCCGCTGGTGAGTGGGAAGGCGATTCAACAAACTATGCGACGATAAAAGAGTTTCTGTCATGTTTCGTGCCGAGTTTTCTTCTGTTTCTCTGCTGAGAGTTGCGACTGTAGTGATGATCGTTACCCTGTTTGCCGGGTGTACGACTTCGCCTACCGGGCGTAATCAGATGATTATGTTTGATGAAAGTACCATTGCACCGATGGCGGCGGAATCGTTTAACCAGATGAAGCAACAGCAGGCAGTAAGTCAGCGCAAGGATGTAAACAGCTATGTGCAATGCGTGGTTAATCCGGTGATCGATGAAGCACGCATGCTGTATAGCTTTATGCCTGCAGACTGGGAAATCGTGGTGTTTGATAGTCCACAGGTTAATGCATTTGCGATGCCGGGCGGCAAGGTTGGCGTTTACACCGGACTCATTGATCTCACTGAAAACCCGGATCAGCTTGCTGCGGTGATGGGGCATGAGGTTGCCCATGTGGTTGCTCATCATGCGGCGGAGCGTATGACAACCGCGCAAATGACAGTGCTGGGGCTTACCCTCGCTGGTATCGCACTGGCAGACAATGAAGATCAGGCGATTATTATTGCGGCACTGGGGTTGGGCGCCCAGATTGGTATTCAACTGCCGTTTAGTCGTGTCCATGAGTCGGAAGCGGATGAGATCGGTCAGCAATTAATGGCGCGAGCTGGCTACAACCCGCAGGAAGCGATTAATCTCTGGTATTTGATGGATCAAAGTGGCGGTGCAAGGCCACCGGAGTTTTTGTCAACCCACCCGGATCCGCAAAACCGTGCACAGCGATTACAGGCGATGATGCCAGCAGTAACTCCGTTGTATAACAATGCGGTGAGTGCCGGCAAGCGCACGCGCTGCAAGATGCCAGTCAAACCGATAACGTCTGAAGAAGCAAAACAAAAAGCGAACAGAAAGCAAAGCAGTAAGTACAGTCGGGTTTAATGCTTTTCCACAACCAGGATTTTGCCCGGGGTACTGCCAAACACCATTTTCCAGAACAGTTCGCGATTATCCGCTGATGAGCTGCGATCACTCACATAGCGGGCGTGTTGCTCCGGCGTAGCAGTGTTGGAAAGTTCAATTCCCCAGAGTGGTGAAATGGTATTAGGCACGATGGAATAACGTACATCGATTACCTGCAAAGGATTTTGCGGGTTCATCGCAATAAATCCCTGGGAGAACCAACGAAAGCGCTCAATATCCTTTGCCTGTTGAGAGTCGGGATTAAGCCAGGGAAAATCCCGGGTGAGATCAAGCCTGGCAACGTGCTCTCCTTCATAGACTTGTAAGTCGGAGCCTGCACGAATCGCATCGACGTAATAGTTACCGCTACGGGTTTCATAGATTGCCTTCCACAACACCATATTGGCAAAGCCCGGTTTAACTTGCAGTTGTAAAATGTCGTGACCGCGCTGTTTGGCCAGTGCATATGCAGCTGATTCCACACGCTGTTGTTGTAACAGACCAATCCCCATATAGAAAAATACCCAGCACAACGCGAGCACACTGAAGACACGCTGTTTCTTTGCGGCGGCGAGAATCACAAGCACCAGCAAAGGCAGGGTGAAGGCAGGATCGATAATGGAAATGGTATTCCAGCCAATGCGCTCAGTGCTGAATGGCCAGAATAACTGTGTGCCGTAACTGGTGCAGCTGTCGAGCAGACCGTGAGTGGCATAGCCGAGCGTGCAAAACAGCCATTTTTGTTGGAAGCTCAGCATTGAGCGGCGCAACAGCAAATGGAAGAAAAGTGCACAGAGTAGTCCGCCGATGGGAATAAACACCAGCGAATGAGTGAACTGGCGGTGGTACTCAAGGAATAACAACGGATCTGTCGACGAGCGAATAAAGATGTCGAGATCAGCGGCCATGCCGGAAAAAAAGCCCAGCAGGCCCGCACTGGCAAGATGCTTATGGCGTGCGGCCAGTTGCGGTGCGGTGGCGCCGAGCACGGCCTGACTCAGAGGGTCCATAAAATTGCGGAACGCTTAGACGGTTGATGGAAAAGGATGCAGTGTAACGGCTTCATCAGGTTCTGGCCATCGGCTATTTATCCCTCTTGTCCATGACTCTGTGCCAGCGTTTGCATTGCGGTGAAAACCTGTTAGCCTTGCGCGCACATTTTCCATGTGACCCCGAGTTCCTCGCAATGTTTGGCTTTTTTGAACGCCTGATTAACCCGTTTCCGCCGGAGCACCCCGAGCAGCCTCCGCAGGGTATCTATGCGTTTTGTCGCCACTATACCCGGGGTATTGAACCGTGGTTGATTTTGATGGCGTTCCTGACTGCGACACTAGCCGTCGGCGAAGCACTATTGTATGCGGTTCTCGGGCAAATTGTGGACTGGCTAGCGGCAAAAGAACCGGAGAATTTTCTGCAAGACCAGAAGACGATGTTGATCATCATGACGCTGTATATTCTTGTATTTATTCCGATCACTGTACTGTTGCATTCTCTGGTTGTGCATCAAACGCTGATGGGAAATTTTCCGATGGTGGTGCGCTGGCTTTCCCACCGTTATTTGCTCAATCAGAGTTACAGTTTCTTTCAAAATGAGTTTAGTGGTCGTATTGCCACCAAGGTGATGCAAACTGCGCTTGCGGTGCGCGAATCGGTGATGAAAGTACTCGATGTGTTGTTGTTTGTCAGTGTGTATCTGGTTACCACATTGTTGTTAGTAGCTCATTCTGATATTCGTCTCAGTTTGCCACTTATTGCCTGGTTGCTTATCTACGTTGGATTATTACGTTTTTTTGTGCCGCGTTTGCAGAATATAGCCATGTTGCAGGCGGATGCCCGTTCGGTGATGACGGGGCGTATCGTAGATAGTTATACCAATATCGTGACACTGAAACTGTTTTCCCATACCAGTCGCGAATCGGCCTATGTACAGGAAGGAATGCAGGAGTTTCTCGATACAGTACATCCGCAAATGCGCCTCGTGACCTGGCTCAATATTTCGGTTTGGCTGTTAAATATGTCGCTGGTATTTATTACCGGCGCACTTGGTATTTATTTGTGGTTAAACGGTGCAATAACACCGGGTGCGATTGCGATTGCCTTCAGTCTGGCGATTCGTTTAACGGGTATGTCCCACTGGATAATGTGGGAGGTGAGCACGCTGTTTGAAAATATCGGTACGGTGCAGGACGGTATTGCAACACTGTCGAATTCGCAGGGTGTCACGGATAAAGAAAATGCCAATAAGCTTCAGGTTAGTAGTGGTGCTATTGAATTCAGGCAAGTTGATTTTTCTTACACGGCAGATGTTTCGGTGTTTGAACAATTGGATCTGCAAATCGCACCCGGAGAAAAAGTTGGCATTGTCGGACGCTCCGGTGCGGGTAAATCGACGCTGGTGAATTTGTTACTGCGTTTTTACGATATCCAGAGCGGTCAAATCTGTATTGATGGTCAGGATATCAGCACAGTAGAGCAGGAAAGTCTGCGTGCCCATATTGCAATGGTGACCCAGGATACCTCACTATTGCATCGCTCTGTGCGTGAAAATATTTTATTTGGTAAGCCTGGCGCTAGCGATGAGCAAATGATCGAAGCAGCCAAACAGGCGCGTGCCCATGATTTTATCCAGTCACTTCATGATATCAAGGGGCGCAGTGGTTATGATGCCCATGTCGGTGAGCGTGGCGTTACATTAAGTGGTGGCCAGCGTCAGCGCATTGCGATTGCTCGTGTGTTATTAAAAGATGCACCGGTTCTCGTGCTTGATGAGGCAACCTCGGCACTGGATTCAGAAGTAGAGGCGACGATCCAGCAAAGCCTCTACAGGCTCATGGAAGGTAAAACCGTGATTGCGATAGCTCACCGCCTGTCAACGATAGCGGCGATGGATCGTTTAATTGTCTTTGATGAAGGAAAAATTGTTGAACAGGGTACTCATGCAGAGCTGATTGCAAAACAGGGTTTATACGCTCAACTGTGGGAGCATCAGTCCGGCGGTTTCCTCGGTTTGGAGTAGAGCCTGGAATAGCTTCAAGTCCAGTCAATAACGTAAATTCTGTTGCTACCTGTTAATAATAACGGACGAG
>JANQLY010000003.1 GCA_028280345.1 Pseudomonadales bacterium
AGCTATTGCCTACACCAGTGGAACAACGGGATTCCCTAAAGGTGCCGTGCACAGCCATCACAATGTGATGTTGCCTGGTGCCATTGAAGTATTCAAAGGTGTTTATCCTGATCCGTGCCCACAGGGCGTGATGCTGCCATTAACAATTTTGAATCTTGTGGTGCTGGCACCGATGGTGGCATTTCAGGGGGGCAATTGTTGTGTGTGTATTGATGGCCTTAAGCCGGACATTATTGCCCGTTGGATAAAGCAGGAACAGATTGGCCACTTTGCGTCAGTACCAACAGTCATCCACGACTTGTTAACGTCTACGGAAATAAACCCTTCTGATCTCGATAGCCTCGGTCATCCGGATATTGGCGGCGCAGGTTGCCCCGAAACCGTACAGCAACTTTACAAGGAGCGTTTTGGTCGTGGTATTACTATAGCCTACGGTATGACAGAGGCGCCGACGATTGTTTCGCGTACGGATCCAAATAAGCCACCGGTTAATGAACTGTGTGGCAAGGCGGTGGAGCAGATAGAGATTCTGGTGGTGGACGACGATGATCGACCACTGCCACAGGAGGAAGTTGGTGAGATTTGTGTCAGGCCTGCCGGGGATGGTCGCTTTGCCAATGTCTACACCACAATGCTTGGTTATTGGAATAACGCTGCAGCAACTGAAAAAGCGTTAAGCAATGGGATGTATCACACCGGTGATCTCGGCTATTTTGATGAGTACGGTGATTTGTATATGCGCGGGCGTAGCAAGGAGTTAATTATTCGCGGCGGTGCGAATGTTTATCCAGCTGAAGTGGAGCGCATTATGATGGAGCATCCGGCGGTTACCTGTGCTGCGGTACTGGCAGTCGATGATGAGCGCCTCGGTCAGCGTGTGGTAGCCGCTATAGAGCAACACGGAGAAACACAGGTGGCGGAGGAAGAAATTTACGATTACTGTCGTGAACAACTTGCCCGCTACAAGGTACCCGATACGATTAAAACGGTTGAGTCACTACCACGCAATGCAATGAATAAAATCGTTAAGCCAAAACTTGAGCCGCTATTTCTCGATGCAGAGTAAGTGCTATTGCGCATAATTTATTTAACGCCCTTTCTATTATTCCCATTGTCTGCTTTTGCCGAGGCTGAACCGCGTTGGGAGGCCGGTATCGGTATTGGTGGCTTGCACTTGCCACATTACCTCGGAGCAGAGCAAAGCCGCAATATTGTGGTGCCGGTGCCGTATTTCATTTATCGCGGTGATGCCATTCGTTACGATGATAAAGGCTTTCGCGGTGTGTTTTTTGAAAATGACAAATGGCTGATGAGTGTGAGTGCCAATTTCTCATTAGGTGTCGATAGCGAGGACAATGATGCACGTAGTGGTATGGAAGATCTCGATCCGATTCTGGAGTTTGGCCCGAAACTCACTTATGAGATTTATTGTTCGGAGCAGGATGTATCCTGTGTGCGTGTTGAGCTGCCAGTACGTGCGGCTGTGAGCTTCGATGGTCTTACAGGGCATCACCGTGGCTTCAGTGTTGACCCCAATATCAAATATATCCACCGCGTGGGAAAGTTGCGTTGGAATATCAGCGCTGCGCCGATCTTTCGCAGTCAGGACTATGCCAATTATATTTATGGTGTGACGATAAATGATGCTACAGCAATGCGCCCGGTTTATGAGGCCAATAGTGGCTACACCGGTATGCGTTACAGTTTTCACTTAAGTCGTCATTTTGATCGTCATCATTTGGGGTTCTTTATCAGTCACTTTGATTTACAAGGCAGTGAGAATGCAGACTCACCCCTGTTTCTCGAAGATCACAACCTCAGTGCCGGTTTCGCGTGGTCGTGGAAACTTTGGTTTCCATAACAATAAGAACTTTGGTTTCCATAATAAAAGAAACCCTTCTATTAATTATTGATTCCCAACTGCTGTTGTAAACTTTCAATTAGCAACAGGGGTTTATCGAGCATCACGTGGTGGTGCGCGCCGGGTAACTTCATGACGGGGCCGAGATCTTTAAGAAATTCTTTTAGCTCCGGGATGATTGCGCCGGGAACTAGCACACTGTTGCCGCCGTAAAAGTAGCTGAACGTGCAATGAATTTTACTGCGGCTAATAGGCTTTTGCGTTACTGTAAAGCGTGTGTAAATGCCTTCATCAAATTTCCAGCTCCAGCCTTGCTCAAATTCCCGGATTGAGTGACGACCAACATGGTCAACAAGAAACTGGTTATTACAGGGTTGATCTGGCACAAGCCGAAACCGGCTGAATGCGGTATCGAAGTCCTCGTAATAACGTTTGCCTTTAAAACTGTGGTGGGTAGGCCTGTCCGGCTTATGGCTTTCGTCTTCACGACTGCCTTTGCTTTTATAGATCAGTGGCGAATCCAGAATAACCAGTTCGCTTACCAGTTCTGGCCAGGTTTCTGCGCAGCGCAGGGTGGCAACGCCTCCCATGCTGTGCCCTACAATAGTGACGTTTTTCTCGTGACCCATGGCGTGGGCAACGGCACGGATATCAGCGGCAAATATATCGAGGCTATATTCATCGCGGTAACCACTATTACCCATGCCGCTCAGATGTAAAGCGCAGACACAGTACTTGTCAGTTAACGAAGGTGCAATAAAGTCCCACCAGTTGGCGTGACCCCCATTACCATGAACAAGAATCAACAAAGGTTTGTTGCTATCGCCCCATTGATAAAATTCCAGCAGACAGTTGTTAAAGTTGCTGGTATGAGTCTTGTAGGGTGTACGGATTGCAGCTAAAAACCAGTCGGGGGCATCAGGGTATTGTTGTTTTAATTCTGTTTCGGAGAAATTCATTGCAGACTAGTTATTACAGGTAATTGCCTGACACAGTCTATCATTTCACCAGTTTAAGACGCACTGTGGAGCATGCGTAATTGTTTTTCAGCTGGCAAGGGGAGAGCTGCTAGAGAATTGAATGAGAGTGCGGCAGCAGTGTTTCCGGATTATTAACGTTCTGCAAGCCGCGTCCATTGTCGGCAAGTTTACGTTGTTGCATACGTGTATGCCATGACAGAACGGTATAGTAGTGGCGAATACGCTGTACATAGGTTGCCGCCTCCTGGCCGCGCGCATAGCCATGTTTGAGCGTTTTGTAATGTTTTTTGCGCTGTAGCAATGGCAGGTTTTCTTTTACGTCGTGCCACAAGTCCGGGTTGCCGCCAAAACGCTCGGTAAGAATACGCGCATCTTCAAGATGACCCATGCCAACATTATAGGCGGCCAATGCCATCCAACTGCGATCAGGTTCCTGAATATCGGCGGGGATGCGGTCGCGCAAACTTGCAAAATACAAGGCGCCGCCTTCAATGCTCTGTTGCGGGTCAATGCGGTTATCAACGCCGACTTCCTTCGCTGTGTTGCGCGTTAACATCATCAAACCGCGTACGCCGGTGGGAGATTTTGCATTCGGGTTCCAGAAAGATTCCTGGTAACTCATTGCTGCCAACAGGTGCCAGTCAAGTTCGTGTTCCTCGGCGGCACTTTGCATAATTTCCTTGTATTTGGACAGACGTGTATCAATGCGCCTGGCAAACAGTTTTGTGGCCTGACTGTGCAGGGGCTCAAGGTGGCCAAAGTAGCGCTCCTGCAGCTGGGCGAGTTCACCGCTTTGTTCGAATTCGGTAAAGAAACGATTTGCAGCATCGCGCAGTGAAGAATCGTCCTGTTTGCGGAAAGCCCAGGCCAGTGGTTTCGGGTTGCTTAAATCAAACGCTACGCGCGCCTGGGAATACAGACCCTGATTCATCAGAAAGACATGGGAATCCACTACTGTGTAATCGATGCTGCCCGTGTGGACTTGCTCCATGAGTTCAAGACTGTCGAGCATTGGCTCGCTTTTCCAGCCGATGTCCGGGTGATTGATCGATAGTACCTGTAATAGATCGTTATGTGCGCCGTTGCCGTTGATCACGATATGTTCATCGCTAAGCTCTGTGCTGTCAGATGGGTGGTCGCGACCGGCGTGATACAGCAGTTGCGGTGTGGTATGCAAATAGGGCACGGAAAAATCTACCGCCTGTTCATTGCGCCGGGTAATTGCAATGCCCGATGCAGCAAAGTGGCCATAGCCGGTATCGAGTACCCGGAACATGGTGTCTTCATTGAGACTGTCGATGATGCGTAATTCGACACCAAGGTGATCAGCGAAAGCCTGGGCAAGGTGGTATTCAAAACCGGTGTAACCATCCGGGCCCTCGTAGTAGGTAGTCGGGCCATTATCAGACAGCACCACAAGCTCCCCGGACAGGGTGACCTGTTCGAGCGTCGAAGGTGGCTTACTGGCGCCCAACATCATGGTGGCGAGAACCAACATGAGTACACAGAGGCACTTCGACACCAGTGCCAAATTCACTGTTTTGAGTTGGGAAACATCCAGTCCGTCTTGTAATGCGTTATCTGGCATAGGGGTGCCAACTGAATTTCCGAATTTGCCGAATTTTACTCCTCTGGAATGCCAACCACTAGCTTGAATTGAGGGTTTCAATATGATAGGAAATTGTTCAAAAAAGCAGCAAATAATTCCTAAATTATTGTTTTATATGGCTTTTTCATCTGCCTGAACAGGCTGAAGCAGGCTGTAGGTAATTGTCCTGGAAAACAGCCAGGCCGATGAGCAAACACCGGCCTGGTTTTAAAATACTGGGTCTCGAACGACTTAGCTGACGACTTCCGAGAGAATGGTCTGGTGTTTCTCTGGCGGGAGCCGTGGCCCGAAAGCGGTGACCACTTCCGCTGAAGCGCGGCTTGCGAGGCGGCCTGCTGTGGCAAAGTCGTGGCCATGGCTGATCGCGTAGAGGAAAGCACCGGCAAACATATCGCCAGCACCGTTGGTGTCAATTGCTTTCACCGGGTGTGGGTCAATGGTATGTAGTGTAGTGCCATCAAAGACCAGTGCACCTTTGGCGCCGAGGGTCATGGCAAAGGTGCTTGCGTATTGCTTGAGGCCTTCAGCTGCTTCCTCGACACTGTTGGCACCGACAAAGCCCTTGCCCTCGTCCTCGTTACAAAACAGCAGATCTACCTTGTTACCGATCATTTCCTTGAGGCCGTCACCAAAAAATTCCACCATACCGGGATCAGACAGGGACAGGGCAGTTTTCACACTATTCGCTTCGGCGGTTTCACGTAACTTGATCGCAGCAGCCCTGCCGGTGGGCGATGTGACAAGATAGCCTTCAAGGTAGATGTACTCGGAATTTTTTGCGGCTTCAAGGTCAAGCTCGATTTCGGACAGCGTTTCGCTAATACCGAGATGGGTGAGCATGGTGCGTTCCGCATCCGGTGTAATGAGTACGAGGCATTTGCCGGTATGGCCCTCGGCAAGTTGGTCGTTGCTATTACAGCTTACGCCGGCATCGGCCATGTCCTTGAGATAAAAATTGCCATTTTCATCACTCGATACCTTGCAGGAATAAAAATTGTTGGCGCCAAAATAGTTGGCGGCAATGATTGAGTTGGCACCGCTGCCACCGCTTGCACGTTTGCTTGCAACAAGGTGGTCACCGAGATAATCGAGAAGTTCGAGCTGGCGTGCTTCATCGACGAGGGTCATAAGACCTTTTTCAATATTGAGATTGTTCAGGTCCTCGTCACTGACTTCGATTTCAGTGTCCACGAGGGCGGCGCCGATGCCATAGATATGAAACTTGCTCACGGGATTGTCCACCTTGTTATGTGATTAAAGCAGGGGGCTATTATCCCGATTTGCCTCGAAAACGCAAAAATGCCTTGGGCGTTTGTTCAGGGCTGTGGCAGTGGAAAGCCACAGTGCCTGAACGGCCCGGGAACTTTTTGACAAGCTATCAAATGGTGTATGCTTAGGCCCTTCCTCAACCGACCCAACAATCCTTGACGGTGGTAAAACTATGACTATTCGCGGTTTTTGGCAGGCGGCCCAGGCAGAGCCGGAGCGTATTGCGCTTGTAGATATTGATGGCACTGAAATTTCAGCAGGCGAACTTCTGGCTTCTGCGAATCAGATTGTGCACGGTTTGCGGCATCTTGGCCTTGAGCAGAATGACATTGTGGCGATGTTATTGCCAAATGGCGCGGCATTTCTCGAGTTGTTGTTATCCACGATGCAGGCGGGTTGGCACATTGTGGTGGTGAATAATAATCTGACGGCCCCTGAAATTGCCTATATTTTGCAGGATTCCGGTGCAAAAGCATTTTTTACGCATGAAAAGTTTGCCGATAAGTGCAAGGCGGCAGCGGATGAGGCGGGTATTGATGAGCAGCACTGTTTTGCGATCGGTGCGATTGATGGCTTTAGCCCCTATGGTGCGATCAAGGACGGACAGTCTTCAGCATTGCCTGAAGACCGTGTTGCCGGACAATTTATGCAGTACACCTCCGGGACCACCGGGCGGCCGAAAGGCGTGCATCGTGAAGTGTTTCCGATTGATCCTGATACCATGGTGGGTTTTCTCGCGGGCAACCTGACGCGCTACGACATTGAGCCGGGAGAAAATAATGTGCACCTGTGTACCTCACCGATGTATCACATGGCGCCGCTCGCTTACAGCTATTTTTCTACCCACTTTGAACACAAGGTGGTGTTAATGGAAAAGTGGGATCCGGAAGAGGCCTTGCGCCTGATTGAAAAGCACAAGGTCACAACAACCCATATGGTGCCGACACAGTTTCACCGCTTGCTGCAATTACCAGATGAAGTGAAAAACCAATATGATGTTTCATCGTTGCGCAATGTGATGCACGCTGCTGCACCGTGTCCGGTAGAAACGAAACAACAACTGATGGCATGGTGGGGTGAAGTGGTTTACGAATACTACGGCGCCACCGAAGGTGGCGGTGCAATTGCCAAGCCCCATGAGTGGCTCAAATACCCGGGTACTGTGGGTAAGGCCTGGGAAGGAGCGGAATTGCGTATTTATGATGATGAAAAGAACCTGTTGCCAGCCAATGAAATTGGCACGGTGTATATGAAGTTGCAGCAGGATTTCTCTTATAAAGGCGATGATCAAAAAACCAGAGACAACCGCATTGAAGATTTTTTCACAGTTGGTGATGTGGGTTATCTTAATGAAGACGGTTTTCTGTTTCTGTGCGATCGCAAAATTGACATGATTATTTCCGGTGGCGTGAATATTTACCCGGCGGAAGTGGAAGGTGCGTTATTTTCCCATCCGAAAGTGGGGGATGCAGCCGTATTTGGTATTCCAAATACGGATTGGGGTGAGGAAGTCAAAGCAGTGATCGAGCCGGTAGCCGGTGTTGAAGCAAGTGAAGCGCTACAACAGGAATTGATTGATCACTGCGCGGAAAAACTTGCCAAATACAAAGTGCCGCGTTCGATTGACTTTACCGATGCGATGCCCCGTGACCCGAATGGCAAACTCTACAAACGCAAGCTGCGCGACCCGTATTGGGAAGATGCAAAAACTGCAATCTAGAAGTCGATAACCAGTATGCCAGTTGATCCGCAAATACAAACCCTGATTGACGGTATGAGCGAAGGTGAAGTGCCGGAGTTTGCTGAACTCGGGCACATAGCGGTACGTGAAATGTGTGAAAGCATGCTGTTGCCGTTTGAGGCGGGTGAGCTTGCGAACGTTGAGGATCGAACGATTTATGCTAATGCTGCTGATCTTGCAGTCAGGGTGTACCAACCGGAAAACCCGCAGCAGAAAAAGCTGCCGCTGGTGGTTTATTATCACGGCGGCGGCTGGACGATAGGCAGTCTTAATACCCACGATCCAATTTGTCGTGCGCTTGCAGCCTGGTCCGGTTGTGTGGTGGTTTCAGTGGATTACCGTCTCGCACCGGAACACCCGTTTCCGGTGCCGCTCGAAGACAGCTATGCGGCACTTGTCTACCTTGCTGAACACGCGGGAGATTTTGGTGCTGATGGTAATCGGGTTGCGGTGGCAGGTGATAGTGCCGGTGGTAACCTTGCGGCAGAAATGTGTCTGCTGGCACGTGATCGAAACGGCCCCGTGGTTTCTTACCAGTTGTTATTTTATCCGATTACTGACGCAAATTTTACGACGGCATCCTATAACGATAATGCGCAGGGTTATGTGTTGCGTAAAAGTGATATGCAATGGTTCTGGAATCAGTATATTGCAGAAGCGAATAAACGTAGTGATCCATTCGCTTCACCCTTGCAGGCTGAGTTACACGATTTGCCAGCTGCCTGTGTAGTAACAGCGCAGTACGATACCTTGCGCGATGAAGGTGATGCCTATGCGGAAAAGCTTCGTGCCGCAGGTGTTGCGGTTGAGCATATTGAGTGCGTGGGTATGGTTCACGGTTTTATTGGGTTTGCTGCGCTTGTGGATAAAGGCAGGGATGTTCTCAAGGACTGTGCACAGCGCCTTGCGCGTGCGTTATTTGTCTGATCTTTAGCTGTTTATTGCTGCTTTAAAAACCACTATAAGGTATGTATCTATTTCGGGGATAGGTTCAGGTCAGAAATGCATGTACCTGTTTCGCCTGCTGCATGCAGTCTTCATAGCCGTGGTGTATCAATTGCTGGCAATAGCCAGGTTCAAACAATAAATAACTTGCCATACTGGAGCCGCCGCCGCTGCGTGTTGCACCGATCGTTTTAAGAAAGGCGCGCATCGAGCGTGGCAGGCTTGAGACATAGTTTGCTGCGACTTCGTCAAAGGCAATCGACGGAGTTATATAGAGTACATCCACCGGGCGCATGTTGGCCGCCTGCTGTTCGCTTTTATCGATTTTGTTCAGTAGTGTGTTAAAGCGTTCGAGAATTTCAATATCTTCTTCCATGGAGTCGATAAACGCGCTGTTGAGTAATTGGCCGCCAATTTGTGCCAGAGATGGTGAATGCAAGCGCCCAAGATGTGGGCTGTCACCGCGGTTGTTGCCACTGACCCCGACCACAAATATTTTACTGGCCCCCAGATGTAATGCGGCACTCATCGGTGTGGTCTGACGAATCGCGCCATCACCGTAGTAATCCCGGTCGATGCGCACTGCAGGAAAGATCGCTGGTAGTGCGGATGAGGCCATCAGGTGTTGCAGGGTGAGCTGCGTGCGCTTGCCAATGCGGCGCGCTCGATCCCACTCTGGAATGCTTTCGTGGCCCTGAAAGAAATTAATACTGTGGCCGGATAAATAGGCGAGTGTGGTAATACTCAGTGCGTGCAGGTGACCGAGTTTGATAAGCCGATCGAGACGTTCAAGCTGTATGTTTTCTACCAATAGATGAAACAGTGGGGTGTTGTCGAGTAGTGACAACGGTCTGCCCTGGGCAATACCACTGTGAAAGAATGCGCCGAATAACTTTAGCGAGCTTTTTGCCAGTTCGTTATAGCCAATATAGTGAATGGAGTCAGAGCGCAGTTTGCTCCAGAGGCCGACAAGGCCATTGGCGGCTTCGTGAAAAAAATCGGAATAGGCGGCAATACATGCAGCATTAATTGCTCCGGCGGAGGTGCCGCAAATGATTGGAAATGGATTGCGATTCGGGTTGGAGAGAATTTCGGAAACTGCCTGTAGCACACCCACCTGGTATGCTGCTCTTGCGCCGCCCCCTGATAAAACTAATGCTGTTTTCAATCGTTGTCTCCGACTTTAATTTCCTTCACAGCGTTAAAGATAACATTCCTTGTGTTGTGATTCATTATTAGCGGTTTTTGTCTGTCTGAATGCGGTTAAAAAAGTGATAGGCTACCAGGCCTGTTAATTACGGAGTAGGTATCAGGTGAAAGCATTGATTGTCGGTGGTGCAGGTGTCACCGGAAGATTATTGATAGCAGGTTTGCTTGAGCGCGGGTATGCGGTGACTATGTTGAGTCGAGGGCAGCGCCCGGTAGCTGTGCCCGACAGTGTGGAGCGTTTGCAGGCAGACCCCTATGACAAGGAGTCGGTTCCCGCAGCACTTGAGGGGCGTTCATTTGATCTGGCGATTGTGACTTATGGCCGTTTGCGACATGTGGCAAAGGCACTGGTTGGTAAAACCAAAAGAATGATTTCTGTTGGCGGTGCGGCACCGATCTACAAGGGATGGGGGGATATGACAGCGATGAATCCCTGGGAAACGACTTCGGCAACGCCGCTGTTTCTTGAAGAGGATCACCCGCTGGCGAGCGCTGAAACCGAAACAGGCTTTTCACTGGCGGTGCGTTTTACCGAAGAGCAGGTTATGGCCTTGCATGAATCCGGTGACCTCAATATAACGCATTACCGCTATCCCACGGTATTTGGACCGGATAATCTCTGCCCGGCAGAGTGGGGACTGGTGCGCCGCGCGCGGGAACAGCGCAAGCCGCTTATTACACCAGCGGGTGGATTGACGATTCCCTGCCGCGGGTTTTGTGACAACGTGGCCCACGGCGTATTGCTGTCGGTGGATCAGCCCGAGGCTTCTGCGGGACAGATTTACAATATCCGTGATGAAGCATTGTTGCACAATCACGAGTGGATAAGTCTGGTTGAGGATTTGCTCGACTTTACTTTTGAGCGGGTAGATATTCCATTTGACTGCCTGCCACAAGGTTTTCGCGCCACACCGCCGCAATTACTTTATCGCAACCACGGTATTTTGAGTATTGATAAACTCCAACAGCAGCTTGGTTATCGCGATATAGTGAGTGCCGAAGAGGCGTTGGAACGTACCGTGAAATGGTATCTGGACAACCCATTGGAACCGGGCAGTGTGCCAGAGCAAAATCTCGGTGACCCGTTTGACTATGCTTATGAAGACGCGTTTATTGCCGCGTGGCGCAAGCGCCGGGAGCAGTTTTTGCAAGATGATGCGGCGCTGGAAAAGGCTGAGGTGATCTGGAGACACCCCTACCAGTAAACCTGGCTGGATGGGCCAACTGTCCGCCTTTACCTGCCGTTCAGTCGCCGATGCCGGTTAACCCGTGGTGCAGTCAGGGGTATTTTCGGGTATAACGGATGAGCTAATGAAGCCAATTTAATGAAGCGCGAAGGGTGGGGTATGGATCTGGTAGAGCTGTACAAGCACAGCAATAACATACAGGAATTCGAGGAAGGCGATCTGATATTCAGCGAGGGAGATGCTGGTGATGCGATGTATATCGTGCTCGAAGGTGAAATCGAAATTGTTGCCCTGCGTCGGGTGTTTGAAGTTGCGGGCCCGGGTGACATTATTGGTGAAATGGCCTTGATTGAGGAAGGACCGCGCACTGCTGCAGCGCGGGTTAAGGAAAGTTGCCGGGTGGTTCCAATTGATGAAAAAGAGTTTCTGTTTATGACAGAGAAAATGCCGTACTTTTCCCTGCATGTGATGAAGGTGCTGGTGCGCCGCCTTAAGGAAATGGATCTGTTATTCAATTAAATTTGTCTGCTGTTTGTCAATTTAGCGAAAAATAACGAGAGATTATTGTGGTTGATAAAGCACTAATGAAAATGATTGCGCCCAATCCGGGTCGCTACGCTTTGGTTCCCGAACTCAGTGACCGCGCCACAGTAGCGCTGCTCGCACGGGTGTTATTTGAGGAGGGCTATGACGACCATCTCGCAGGCCATATCAGTTGGCGGCAGGAAGATGGTTCCCTGCTGATGACGCCCTGGGAACTTACATGGGATGAGATGACTGCAGCGGATATTCTTCGTGTTGATGGAGAAACTGGCAAGGTCATTGAAGGCGAGTGGAATGTAACACCGGCGGTGACCCTGCACCTTGAAATCTACAAGCGTCGCGAGGATGTTAACGTGGTGATTCACAATCATCCGCGTTGGTCATCAGTATTCTCGGGTCTGCATCGTACACCTGATGTTTACGACCAGACGGCGGCCCAGGTGAATGGCGATGTGGCGTTTTTTAACGAGTATGACGGTACGGTCAACCAGAGCAATGAAGCAGTGGCAACCGCTGAGGCTCTCGGAGATGCGAAGTGGGCGATACTCGCCAATCACGGTGCGGTGGTAACGGCGCGGGATGTGAGCCAGGCTTACCTGCGAGCCATGACTCTGGAAATGCGCTGCCGACTTGCCTGGCATGTGGACTGTGCTGCCGGTCAAAGCGGCGGTGTGCCGATTGCACCGCAAATCGTGGAACAAACGGGCGGCATGATTGATGGCAATGGTTTTCCATTTCTCTGGGAGGCGATGATCCGCCGGGCCCTGCGCAAGGACGAGAATATCCTCAATGAGGGCTAGTGCCCTGGTCCTTTTCCCAAGTTAGCTGTCTTGAATAAAGCCCCGCAATGCCTGCTTTTCAGGTATAGTAACTGCCGATTTGTGGAAAGTGACTATCACTACCTATGGCTGAACATGGCATCGTAGCGCTTTTCTGATCAGAACAGGATTTAGAGGGCCGTATGTCAGAACAAGTCACAGCGGAAGAAACGCTGCAAAGGGCAAAAAACATCGTCGGTGAAGCGCGTCTGTATATAGATGGTGAATTGTGTGAGGCCGCTTCCGGCAAAACCTACGACAACATCAATCCTGCGAATGAAAAGGTGCTTGGTCCGGTTGCTGACGCAGGTGCCGAGGATATGGAGCGTGCGATCAAGGCCGCGCGCCGCGCGTTTGACGAGACTGATTGGTCAGTCAATCATGAAAAACGCTACGAAATTCTCAGTCGCTTTGCCGAGGCCATCAAGGCCAGTGTAGAAGACCGCTTTCGCCCGATTACGATGGCAGAAGTGGGGCATACTCTGGTGGTTACACAATCTGCGGGTATGGATCAGGCCGTTGAAGCACTGGATTTTGTACTCGGTGTGTTCAAGGACTTTGAGTGGAGTCGGGAGTTACCGGAAACAGAATTACATGGCACGCCGTGCACACGTGTGGTGTGGAAGGAAGCTGCCGGTGTGGTAGCGGCGATTACGCCCTGGAACTTCCCGATGCAGATCAACCTTAACAAGGTATTTCCGGCACTGGCGGCGGGTAATACCGTGGTGCTTAAACCTGCCCCTGATACCCCGTGGATGGCTACCGAACTGGGCCGCATTGCCGCCGAGGTGGGTTTACCTGCGGGGGTGTTGAATGTGGTGACTTCGCAAGATCCGGCGGAAGTGGGTGAGGTACTGATTTCCCATCCCGATGTAGATCTGGTGACATTTACCGGTTCCTCCCTGGTGGGCAAGCGCATTATGGAAGTCGGCTCACAAACAGTGAAGAAGGTGTTCCTCGAACTCGGTGGCAAGTCGGCGAACATTCTGCTCGACGATGCCAATTTCGATATTGCCCTGATGCATGGTTTGGCGGTGTGCTTCCACGCCGGTCAGGGCTGTGCGATTGATACCCGTATGCTGGTACCGAAATCCCGCTACGAAGAGAGTGCAGCAACGCTTGCCGCTATTTTTGAGGGTATGCCATTTGGTGATCCGTCTGAAGATGCCAGCCTGATGATGGGACCGATTATTAATCGCAAGCAGCGCGATCGCATTCTCACCATGATCAAACAGGGTGAAGCAGAGGGCGCAACTATTGCTGCTGGTGGTGTCGCGGGTGATCAGGAAAAAGGTTTTTATGTAAAACCAACCCTGCTAACCAATGTCACTAACGATATGTCTGTTGCGCAGGAAGAAATTTTTGGTCCGGTACTGTGCCTGATTGCTTATGAAGATGAAGAGGATGCGATTCGTATCGCCAATGACTCGCGCTATGGCCTATCCGGTTCAATTCACAGTGCCACTAATGAACGCGCGTTACGTGTAGCGCGCCGTATCCGCACCGGTACCCTGAATGTTAATGGCGCCAGTTTCTTTGGTGCCGATGCGCCGTTTGGAGGTTTTAAGGAAAGCGGTGTGGGTACAGAAATGGGTATTGAAGGTTTTGAGGAGTATCTTGCCACCAAGACCATCGGCTATAACGGTAACCTGGAAAAATAACGAGGAGTATCACATGCAGAATTTACTGGATTATACCGGCAGACGGGTTGTAGTAACTGGCGCTGCTTCCGGGATGGGGGAAGCCACCGCAAAGCTGGCTAAAGAGCAGGGTGCAGAAGTGGTAGCGATTGATATTCGCAAGCCGGCGCACGATTTTGCAGATTACAAGGAAGTGGATTTGCGCGATAAACAAGCTGTGCAAGATGTGGTGAAAGAAATTGCCGGTGAAGGTAAGGTGCATAATCTGTTTTATTGTGCGGGTCTGCCGGGACAAAAGTTTCCCGATTTTGATGTTATTGTCGTTAACTTTCTAAGTCTGCGCTATATGTCCGAGTTGTTTGTTGAGCACATGGGTGTCGGTGATGCGATTGCCAATGTGTCTTCCGGTGCGAGCCTTGCCTATCTGGCTAATATGGGCAATGTGATGGAACTGCTGGCGTTTAATAATGATTACGAAGCCTCGTTTGAGTGGTTGAAAGAACCGCGTCGCACAGTACCGGACTGGTACGAACCTTATTCCTTTTCCAAGCAGTGTTCAGTGGTGTGGACCCTGCAAGCGGCTGCAAATTTCACCATGAAAACCGGCGTGCGAATTAATGTCACAAGTCCTGGTCCAACCGATACCGCGATGATGCCGACATTTGTGGAAAACCAGCGCGAAGGTTTCTTTGATGAATATCCGAAGCCAATCGAAAATCGCAACTCGCGCCCGGAAGAGCAGGCCTGGCCTCTGCTGTTTCTCGGCAGCCCTGCGGCGAGCTATATCAGCGGTGAGAACCTGTTTACCGATGGCGGCACCTGTGCAGGTATGATGACTGGTGTAATTGACCCGACCCCGATGATGGCAGATCCGTCTGAGCTGGAAGAACGCCGTCGCAGGGCGATGGAGGAATTTGGCGAAGATTAGCCTTGCAGAGAGTAAAAGTTTATATGGCGGCAGTCCTCGGACTGCCGTTTGTCTTTTCTGCGCATTGAATTTACCAGGCGTCTCCCTTAAGATTCGACACTAGAGCTGTGTTTGTGTGATTCCGTCTGGATCATCCCGGAATAAGCCAACATCAAGCAGCCTTCTTAGTTCGCGTAGACGACACTGCCAGCATTATTATTCAAAGAGGGTATTGTAGAAGGTAGAACGGCGACACTATGTCGTGCTATTTATTCAATCCCTGGGGGGTGGGATGATAAAACTGGTTTTTACCTCAATTGAACGTGAGCCGATAGAGATTACAGAATCCCGAGTAACTATTGGCCGTGATGACAGCAATGACATCGTGCTCGACAATGAGGGTGTTTCAAGTTTTCATGCCGAGATTCTCTACGATAAAGATAAAGAGCGATACTCCCTGCGCGATCTCGACAGTACCAACGGTTCGTTTGTTAATGGCAAGCGTGTCAGTCAGATCCAGACCTTTAAGTCCTGGGATAACCTTCGCCTTGATGAAATAGATATCGAAGTACAGGACCCGAAAGGGCGCAAGCCGACATTGGTGCGTTCTGCGGTGGTACCTCCCGGGCCTGCAGCCGTGCCGCCATCGCCACCGGCAGCTAATCCTGAGGCTGAGCAGGTGGCTGAAAAAGCCGTGATACTTGGTCAACAACTGGGCGCAGCAGAACAGAAAAAATCTGCGAGTATGCAGGAGCGTGGCAAGACGAATGTGGTTACCATGCCCAAGGCGAGTCTTGTGGGTAAGAGCGCACCTGTCAAGGAAGTGACGTTTAAATTAAAAAAATCTCCAATGGTGTTGGGGCGCAGTAAAAAAGATGACATCGTTATCGAAGAGAAAACGATCTCGTCCGGCCATTTAACTCTCGTGGAGCGCGAAGGCGACTGGTACGTTGAGGATAACAACTCCACTAATGGTACCTACCTTAATGGCAAGAAAATTGTGTCATCGGCAAAACTTGAGCGCGGCTGTTCGTTGCAAGTGGGTGAAAAAGTTACTTTTGGGTTCGAGCCAGCACGTGTAGGACGTGAGGCAACGGAGGTTGTGGAGGTGCTTGGCGGTGCTGAAGACGCGGTTTCCGATGTGGCTGTGCAGCGCACCAATCCATTGTCCGGTTTAAAGGCATTGCTACAGCAATCATCTGATATGGTGTATATCGCGCTTGGTGCTGTAGTTGCTGTATTGCTGGTGATAATTATCTATTTTGCCAAACAGGGCAGCTCGCAGCAGGCAGTCATTGATGAACCGCTTACCCTGAACAAATTATGGAGTTATACGTTGCCATCAACAGGTTCGCCAGCAACACCGGCTATTGCTGATATGAATGGTGATGGTAATAACAATGTCGTACTGGCTGATACGAAAGGCTCCGTAACGAACATTAATGCAAACCTGACTCAATTACAGTTTGAAGTGGAACTCAGTGGCCGCTTTTATGCACCTCCCGTGCTCGGAGATTTAACCGGCACCGGGCTGGTGGCTGCGGTTGTTGGCAGTGATCGCGGTGTTGTCACAGCCATTAATCACAGCGGTAATATTATCTGGCAGTCACAGCCGAATCTCAGCCTCGGCGCGGTACTCAATCGCCCGGCGTTACTTGATATTAATGCCGACAGCATTGTTGATGTGCTGGTACCAACCAGTAAACAGGGGCTAGTGGCCCTGGATGGGCCGAGTGGCCGTTTGTTATGGACAACAGAAAGTTTGAGCAAGGGGCGCATTGTTGGTCGCCCTCTGTTGTACGATCTTGATAATAATGGTGTTGAAGATATTGTGATATTAAGCGACACCGGACAGCTGCTCGCACTGACGCTGGTAGATGGGCGTCCGATGAAACTGTGGCAAATTAATGTTGGCGCTGTGCAGTTTTCCTCGCCGGTGCTATTGCAAACCAGGGAGTGGCCTGCGGTGGTAGTGGCGAATGCCGAAGGGCGGGTTGCCGCTATTAATGGCCGTGGCGGTTTTGAAATGTGGACGACGTATTTGAGTGCCGGGGTTAATGCGACACCGCTGGTGGGTGATTTCTCCGGTGATGGCATGGATGATGTATTTGTTGTGGATGAGACGGGGGAGGCTTCGGCATTATCCAGTGCTGATGGTCAGCCGCTTTGGCGCCTGGAGTTTAATACTGATTTAACAGCATCACCGATGCCGCTCGATATTGATTACGATGGTCTGACCGATATAGGTCTGCTTGATGAAAGTGGCAGCCTGCTACTGGTGCTTGGTGCAGAGCCGAAGAAAATACACAAACGCCTGTTTATCCCCGATGCAGAGGGCTTCATTGCCTCACCCTTGCTTGCTGACGTCAATGGCGATAGTCTGCTTGATATTGTCACCGCGAGCACCAATGGTCTGGTGACCGTTTATGGTTTGAATCGCAGTTGTGAACAAAATTGTATTGTATGGGGAAGCTTTGCACCCTGACGATAAAATTTGCCAGGCGCAAGATGGAGACACTGCATGTTCAAATCGGTTACCGATTCGATGAAGTTGACAGCTTTATTGTGGCCATTATTGCTGCTAACGTTTGTGCTCGCTTCCTGCGCTCCTGCCACTAATAGTACAACTGCAAATAATACAACGGGTGGGCAGTCTGGCGGTTATGCCACGCTGAATATTATTACTCGCCCGTTTGGTGGCAAGATTAGAATTGAAGAATCCGGAAAGGTTGTCGACAGCGGTACCTCGTTGCGCGTGCCGATTAATACCTACACATTCACATCGTTCCACCCGGATTACAGTGGTACAACGATAACCGTGACACTTGAGGCCGGGCAAAACAATGTGATTGTTCCCCTGCAAATAGAACCTGCAAAACTGTCGCTGGTGCTGAAACCCTCTGGTACCAAAGCTGTTTTAAAGCCCACTGGCAGCACGGGTAAAGCGGTGCTGGATATTGATTCGACTACTACCATGCCACTGGCGGTAGAGCCGGGGCGCTATCTGCTGGAAGTGACAAATCCTGGCTATGTCACGCAAAGCGTGCCGCTGGACATTCAGCCTGGTACCTATAAAAGTCGCCAGATAACCCTGGTGGCAGAGCAGGCTGCGCAGAAAAATCCGACAGCAGAAAAAGCAGCAGCAACGACCACATCTGCTACGGCGGTATCAGCATCCGGGTCTCGCACAGCACCGTTGCAAATACAGACTGCGGACGATGTAAAAATCTATATTAATGGGCAGTTGATCGGTGAGGGCCCTGTGAGTAAAAGCTTGCCGTTTGACAAATATGATGTACTGGCTGTGCGTGAACGGAGCGCGTTGATGCGCGATACCGGACGCAAAACCGTTGTACACCGCAGTGCTGAGGATAGCCCGGTCTCCATTGAGCCGAATCAACGTGAATTGCTGTGGCAAAAAAACTGGTGGCCAGAATCTGATGTGTTGGCGGCTGAAGCAAAGCAGTTTGCCAGTTATCAACAGACCAATGCAAAGCAGTTGCAAGTGAACTTATCGCAGGCAGTTATGGAGCAATTTTATACGCAGCAAAAAGATATGCGCCGTTTGTTATTTAAAATTATGAATGTCGGCGATTGCTTGCTGTTTAACACCGATGCAATGCAACAACCGTTTCCTGTCTGCAAACGACAGACTGAATTTGATGAGTGGTTTGAGCAGCAGGTGGAAACCTTGATGCAGGCGCTGCAGGGAAAACAGCAGGAAAATATCTGGTATCGTGACTATCCGGCGATACAGCAGCAGCTTGATGCAGATGGAGAAGGAAATCTCTGGTTGGTGTTGTTGTCGGCATTAAACAGTGGCTCAGGAAAAACCATGCTGGCATTGGATGGGGTGCAGTTACAAGCGAATGGTGAAGTTATACAGCGTGTTCGCTCAGACGGCGAACTGACGGTTTGGGTGTTTGGTGGCTCTGTGTCGATCAAAGGAGTGAGTGGTCAGTATGCGGGACAGGGTATTGAGCATTTTCGCGTTCCCGCAGCGTCTAATGAGCTGGTTATCAGTTGGTTAAATCCACCTGAGGCAGTTTTTGTATTGGCTGAGGAGCCGTTGCTGATCCAGTCACCGCCTACGGATGTAACATTATACAAACGGCAAAAAAATATCTGGCCGTTTGGAGAAGTTCAGGTGCAGCAAGTGCTGCGCTTTAGCCATGGCCCCGAGTATGATGGCTGGCTGCGTGAGGAAATAGAGATGCCCGCCGGGCTCGGAGCACGTCATGTGCTAGACGAGGATGAGCTCGGTCCGCATACGATGGCAGGCAGTTACCGGCGCTACTGGATTCTTGTTCTTGAAACTCCACAGGGCGAAACTTGGCGCCAGATTACGGCGGATTATAAAGTGCTTGATCAGGAGCAGTGAGCACGTGAAACAGTTGTTGCCCGGCTGCTTTCCGAGTCGATAATAATAGACGCCTGCAAAGCGTTGCCGTAAAGGAGGGAGTTATCATGCCATTGGTTTTTATGGTTTTGATAAAGACAAATTTTTATTGATGACAGAAAATACGCTTGCCTATCTGTCTATTACAGCGCCACTAAAAAACGATTATTCCACAAGTATTTTTTGTTTTATTAGATTTAATGCTGTTCATTGCACGCAAAAATGTCGTAGAATCAAAACCAGACGTTTTCACTGATAACGGGAAGAGAAATGCCTATGGAAGTGATAGTAACGGCTGATGACACCAATGAAGCTTCTTCAACGGATGTATCGTCAACGCAAGAGCCGACGCAAGCAACGCCGACACCGCAACAAAAGCAACAAGAACAACCGATCTACTATGTCCTGGACACCAATGTCCTGATTCACGACCCCACTGCCATATTAAACTTTGAAGAACATCATGTTGTCCTGCCGATTACGGTATTGGAAGAGCTTGATTCGTTAAAGAGCGGCAAGAAAGCGCTCGCGGCAGATTGCCGTCAGGCGATTCGGGAAATTGATAAAATACTTGGGCGCGCCTCTCCGCCAGAGGTTGAGAAAGGGGTGCCGATTCGGCGCGGCGACAAGGCGACTCCCCAGGGGTCGTTATCGATACTCATGCCCGGTCTTGATAGCTCGACAAAAGGTGGGCAAAAAGAGCAGCGTGATAATGTCAGCCTGCTTCCCGCCCATATTAACGACAACAAAATTCTCAATGATATCTACTATCTGAAACAGCAGCACAGCGATAGTCGAGTCGTGTTGATCACCAAGGATATTAATATTCGCCTCAAGGCGCGTGGCTGTGGCATTGAAGCTGAGGACTATCACAACGATCAGCTCGTTAGTGATATCGAATTGCTCAATAAAGGGTATTTAGAATTTGCCGGTTCGTTTTGGGATTATGTTGATACAGTCGATACCGAGCACGTTGAAGGCAAAACACTGCATCACTTGCCATTACAGGACCCATTCCTCGATGTGTATACCAATCAGTTTATTGTTGATGAAACTGATTTTATCGGTCAGGTAATAGAGGTTGGCGAAGATAGCTTTACCCTCATGCATATGAATCGCCAGCAGCTTATGGAGCAGGATGCCTGGGGGCTTCAGCCCCAGGATATTTTTCAAGCGATGGCGATGTACCTGTTGCTTAATCCCGATATCCATATTGTTAATCTGACCGGTACCGCTGGCTCTGGTAAAACGATTCTCGCCCTGGCGGCGGCCATAGAAATGACCGTGTCGAAGAAAATGTACCGCCGCATTATTGCCACACGCAGTACCCAGGGACTGGACGAAGATATCGGCTTTTTGCCGGGTACTGAAGCTGAGAAAATGGAGCCCTGGCTCGGTGCAATCACCGATAATCTGGAAGCCTTGCACTACGGTGACGAAAACAGCGCCAGTAGCATTGAATATGTGCTCGACTCGACACCGTTGCAATTCAAATCCCTGAACTATATCCGTGGTCGCAGTTTTCAGCAAAGCCTGATTCTGATTGATGAATCCCAGAACCTTACACCGCATCAGATCAAAACTATTGTGACCCGGGCGGGGAGTGGTTCGAAAGTGATTTGTCTCGGTAATCTGGCCCAGATAGATACACCTTACCTGTCGGCGACAAGCTCCGGTTTGACTTACCTGAATGAGCGCTTTAAAGGCTTTCGCCATGGCGGCAATATCCAGCTACAGGGGGTGCCACGCTCGTTGCTTGCTGAATACGCCGAGGCTGTACTCTAGAAATAAAATAGTATAAATTTGGTGCTGGCCTTGTAGAAGGGTGGTCGGCGCCAGTATTCTTTGCTGGCCAGTGGCTGGATCTTAATGATGTGGCGGGCAGAGTACTGTACGTGTACATAGAGTGCCCAGGAATGTAGCATATGCAGCATACGAAGACAGCGCGATAAGAGTCCGTTTGAAGATAAAAGCGTGGCTTGAATTTGAGAGCGAGTGGGGTATGAGGGTAAGTTATGACCAATAAAGATAAAAGCGGTGACCAGGATAAGTCCTATATTGTCGAGGATGAATCCGACCATGAACTGACGGAAGAAGACAAACAGAAGCTCAAGCAAAAGAAGGAATCCAGCGAGGGATTCGACGGGCGTCAGGATGTGTTTATTGATCGCCGCGACCCCAATCGAGATGGTGACTATAAAGGTCCGGAACGTCGTAAAAGTCCTGATCGACGCAACGATTAGAACGATAATTGATAAAAAACAAACACTCTCTGCTAAAAATTTATTGTTATCAGGCTTGAAATATCAGCCTGCTACAGCGCCACGTATTCCATCAATTAACATCTGTACACCAATGACTGCCAGTATTAACCCCATCATACGTGATACCACCTTGATGGCGTTTTGACCGAGAACGCGTGCAAGCCACTGACCACCGATAAACGCAATAAAGGTAATACCGCACATCGCACCAAAAGCGCCGACAACACGGATGATCTCTGCAAACGTGGATTCTGCCGCATAGTTCATCGCTGTGGCAATTGTGCCCGGGCCGGCAAGTACGGGAATTCCCAATGGTGTAATAGCCATGTCGAGAGCAGCATTTTTACTGTTCCTGTTATCTTCATCACTGGGCGTGTGAAAACTGGAATGCTCACCCTGTAGCATGTGGTAACCGATCATGCCGATCATTAATCCACCGGCGATGCGAAATGCGGGCAGGGTGATACCAAAGACGCTAAAGATTTCGCGTCCGCCAATGGCAAATACGGTAACAATCAGAAAGGCAACAACCACAGAGCGCAACGCAACCAGATTGCGAGTGCGGGCATCCAGATGATCCGTTAGGCCGATAAACAGTGATGAATTGGCAATTGGATTCATAATGGCAAAAAATGCCATAAAGACGGTTAAAAAGTGAACGGTTGAGTGATCCATATAGCGGCCCTCCCTGTAAAAATATGTCTTTTATCCCTGTGTGAAGCTATTAAAGCAAAAGCAGCTCAGTTTGCCAATGCATGGTCGGGAAAGCTCTTTGGTAGTGGCCTATGGTGGACTGACACTTAATAGAATTTTCCCTTTGTGTTGCCCGCTTTGCATGTAGGTATGTGCTGCTTCTACTTCTTCAAACACAAAGGTTTTGTCGATTATCGGTTTGATTTCTCCGGTCTTGATCTGGGGCCAGATATGTTGCTCAATTTGCTGCGCCATCGCAGCTTTGCGTGCAAAAGATTGTGCGCGCAGGGTCGAAGCTGTCAGTGTTAATCGTTTTAACAGTACTGAGGCAAAGTTAATATCCGCCTTGATACCGCGCACGAAGGCAATAGAGCAAATGCGGCCATCTTCCGCAGCATGCTCGATATTCTTCTGGATAAAATCTCCGCCCGCCATATCGAGAATCACATCTATTGCGGGCAAATGGGCAAAAAAATCTTCACTGTTGTAATTCACTCCCTGTTGTGCGCCGAGTTGCTCACAAAAAGCAGCCTTCTCATCACTGCCAGCGCTAGCATACACGATGGCTCCTGCGGCTTTGGCCATTTGAATCGCGAGTGTACCGATGCCGCTTGCACCGCCGTGTACGAGAAAATTCTCGCCCGCTTTTAATCTGCAACGTTCAAAGACATTGTGCCACACAGTAAACACTG
This sequence comes from Pseudomonadales bacterium, assembly GCA_028280345.1. Lineage (GTDB taxonomy): Bacteria > Pseudomonadota > Gammaproteobacteria > Pseudomonadales > UBA7239 > JANQLY01. The sequence continues at coordinate 22,758 of JANQLY010000003.1, forward strand.
CCTCGGGCAGGCCCGCTGCTTCGATTGTGGAAATATTATCCGGTATTGGCAGGCATTGATGGTCTGGTACTACGGTGTAATCACAATAACCGGCACCGTGGGTTAGGGCACAAACTCTGTCGCCAACTTTCCAGCGCGTGACCGCATTGCCGGTTGCAACAATTTTTCCCGAAACTTCGAGCCCGAGAATCGGAGAGGCATCGGCGGGGGCGGGGTAGAGCCCCTTGCGCTGTAGCAGATCGCCGCGGTTAATGCCAATCCCGTGAACCTGGATCAGTACTTCATGCTCGCTTGGTAATGGTAACTTGTCGGTTGCTATCGCCAGGGATTGATCATCGCTGACAGAAATATAGCGACGCGATGACGGCAGCTCAGATGCGACCGGATTCATGGTGCGGTTTGCTCCTGTGCCTTTATTGCAGCGATAAGTTTTTCCCGTTCTGCATCGATTTCGTCGAGTGGCTGGCGGCGCCAGTGGGCGACTTCCTTAACCGTGTAAGGCGGGTATTGGTTGGCAATGTCCACCGGACCGAATTCACGCAACATCCAGTTGATTACTGCGGTAGTTTCTTCATCGCTCAGGGGTGCCTGGGCGACACCAGGGACGCGCACAAGAAACTCACGACCGCCTTCCACGCTAAGAAATTTGGCAACGTGGTTATTCAGTGGTGGAATATTATCAAGACCGCCACTGCCATCGGCGAGATGGCAGCCCTGGCATTCCATCATATAGTTAATTTTTGGATCCCGTGCCTGACTGGTTTGGCTCAGGATAAGAAGCAGACAGAGACTGATGTATGTTTTCCAGCAGTGGATCACATTACTCCTCAACTTATTCTGCTTATTCTTCAACGCCGATAACGATCGACACCGTAGAGTTGTAAACAATACCCGCTTGGTTACCCATGCACCAGTCAATATCGTTGCTCTTGCTTGGATAGTAAACAGGCTTATCGCCTTCGTTGCGATGACAAAAACAGCGCTGGCAATTGGTTTTGCCACAGCAATCGTTATAGGAAACAATATAGTGCTTGCCATCAGCCGGGTTGAGGCAAGTGCCGACCCAGGCCACCGGCGACATCTCTGTACCGGGCGGACAAGAGCGTGCCGTGCCGCCGCAGCAACTGGCGATAAAACCGTCGATGGAGCAATAGCGCCAGTAGTTGCAGTCATAAATGTCGCCTTCCGGTGTGTTGGGATCGGGCTCGCCGCGGTTAACAGGATTCGTTGCCGGGTTTGCGCGGGCAATTGGCAGCAGCGGCAAGGTGCTGATACTGCCGCCAAGCGTTAGCAAGCCGAGCTTGTTGAGAAAGCTGCGCCGTGAGGTGCGGCGAGCCAGCTGGCGGCTGGAGCGGGTAAAGAGTCGGTCAAACCAGTTCATCAATCACTAACCTTGAGAGTGTGTTGTGTTTGTTTCGGGTTCGGCAAGGTATTGCTGTAAGGATGCCACACCTCTTTCATAGGCTTCAAATAAACTTTCCAGATGTTCTCGCGAGTTAACAATGCCTTTGGCGCGAATCAACCCGCTGCTATCAAGCAGTACAGCAAACGGCAGCTTTTCCACGAGAAAACCGAGCCCGAGGGTTGCTGATAACACATAGTGCGCTGCGCTAATACTCTGCCGGGCAATAAATTCGCGATGCTCCGTTTCCTCGCCGTCGCTGCAAAACAGTACCTGGAGTGGTTGCTGTTGTGTGTTCTCTACTCTTTTTACCGAGTTCACGATCGGAATCAGGGTTTTACAAACCGGACAGGTTGGAGAGATAAACAATAGCAGCGTACTTGTCGTGTCATTATTAAAAGTAATCACCTCATTGTTCAGTGTGGTAACACTCTGTTGCGGGCTGCTTTCGCCAACTTGTGGTCCAGTGCTACTCATTAATGCGCCTGCGGGGAAAACCCGTTCATGCAAGACACCGATCTGGCGCATCAGTGCAAACACCACAAGGCTCAGGATAATGACAACAATCCAGAGCAGCAGGTTTGATAAAAACAGGGCATCCATTGTGTACTTATCCCGCCTTGCTGCTTAACAGGGCGTAGTGTTGACGCTGTGCGTTATTCAATGCCTGTTCGAGACTGGCCAGTATCAGGAGGCTGCAGAGTGTGGTGGCGATTACCAGAAAGTATTCAAAGTTTTCCAGTGGTCGAGGAGTTGCGCTGGTGGCGGTAATAGCGAGCGCCGCGAGTAACAGATTGCGCGTTACCAGCCACCAGCTAATCCTGGTGTTGTGACTACGACTGGAGAGAGGCCCGCTACAGCCACAGTCAATCATATAACGGCCTTTGACAAGGTTGAGTGTCATGGCCAGTGCATAGATGCTGAGTAAGATGGCGCCGAGCAGGAGCGGGAGCTGCCATTGCGGATTGAGTAGTGTGATAACGCAGAGGAACTCCAGCATTGTCAAACTGATAGCAATGGGTGTGATCAAGCGGAAAGTTATTAACTGATAGTTCTCAAGTTCAGCGCGAAAGAGAGAGAAGTTTTTCAGTTTGTGCCATAGTGCTCTGGCAAATATCCAGAACAATACACAGCGAACAATATAACTGACAACCAGCGTCATTGCGCCGCCATTTGTTCAGATGGAGACGCTGGAATTACAGGGCTGGTTACTGGCGGATACTGCAACACCAGATTCGACAAATTGCCTGTAGTGATGCGGTGCTGAAATTCCATGGTCAGGGCATCGTAAACGGCAACCATGCCGGAAAACTGTCCGCCCAGTAATAATACCGGCTCGGGGCCGGCAGTGACAATGATAGCATCGGGGCGCGCGTGGGGCTCGATAAAACTGAAACCGGCGAGCCAGCTGTACAGGCCGTTAAATGGCCAGATCCAGTCGGCACCAAACTCTGTGGGTACGCCCGAAAAGGTAAAGCCCGGACTGACCAGTTTATGCGCAGCGATTTTTTGTTGTGTGTTGAGATCGAATGTCCACAGGTGAGTACCGCCGGTTTTATGGGTATCAATTTCACCCTCGTGCATAAGTACGTATCCGGTCATGGTATCGGGGTGGATGGCAAAAAATTGTCGTCCGCCAACACGCCAGCTATCGCGACGTTCCTCATCGCTAATCAATGACCACGGTGTTGCGAAGCTACCAGCCTGAGCGCTGGTGTCCACTGCGTACACATATCCCTCGAACGATACAAAATACCAGTGTGTACCGATTCTCACACCTTTTTCTGTCAATGGGTCTTGTTGGGGGTCAAAAAATACCGCACTGCGTTGTTTGTGTTGCAATGTGCCATCATTATTCAAAGTAATAAACAGTAGGCTGCCATCACCGCAGAACATCATCACACGTCGTTCGCCCGCACCGTAAACCAGTGAACAACCCGGGGTGGGAATCTCTGTGACAAAACGCCGCTGTTGGGTATCAACAATGCTGATGGACTGAGCGGGTGTCATATTAAATATCACAACAAAGTTTTCATCGTCTGTGAGTGTGGCGTTGGCGGTGGGCAAGGCATTGTGCGCCCGTTTCGCAGGGATAATAACTTCGTCAATCGGTGCAAGAGTTTTGCTATCGTAAAATGTCACCACGTCGGTACGCTCGCCACGGCTGCCGCGCGAATAATGGGTTTCCGGCACATAAAACTCATGGCGGTTTTGCTGTGCAAACAAAATGGCAGTAATCCCCCAGCCGCCATCGACACTGCCGAGTACGCGGTTGCTGGAAAAATCTGTTAGTGCAACACGCTCAAGCAATGGATCGCTAGCCCAGAACCAGGTAGCACCTGGTGTGTCGGGCAGGGTTTCCACGACACCGAGTGGTTCAACCGCTACCTGGGAATAGGCAGCCTGGGTATATAGGGAAGCAGGCAATAACAGGGCGATACACAGCAGAATCAAACGTGTATGCTGTGTCAGGCTCGCCATGGTAAAAGTTCTCTACCCTATTTATTAATTGCGTCAAGCGTCACACGCCTGACCTGTTTGCGCATAAATCCCGGAGCGAGTGCGCGCACGATATAACCTGCAGCAATACCGTAAGGGTAGGTGACTTCGTGTTTGCCTTTGCGCAGGGCCTTCATAATTGCAGCGACCAGTTTATCCGGGTCAGCCATATTGTTTTTTGCCACCGGAGGCATGCGGCGCAGCGCTTCTTCATCAAAGAACGGGGTGTTGATCGCACCCGGACAAACGGTGAGAACATGGACGCCGTCATCTTCCACCTCGATTGACAGCGCTTCGGCCAGGCCAACCGTGGCAAACTTGGACGCGGCATAGGCAGATTCTTCCGGTGTGGCGAGTTTGCCCGCTACAGATGCAACAAAAATCACCCAGCCGTTCTTGCGCTCTACCATTTGTGGTAACAGCAGTTTGGTGAAATACATCATGCCAAAGTAATTCACGCGCATCATGCGTTCCTGATCCTCGATATCCCACTCGAGAAAAGTGCGGTGATGTCCGTACCCGGCGTTATTGATCAGCATATCTACCTGACCAAAGTCACGGCTCACTTGCTCGCAAGTTTGTTTGACATCATCAAGCACAGAGACATCGCAGGTAAACACCATGGCTTCACCGCCGGCCTCCTCAATCTCTTTTTTCAGGGTATTCAGTTCGTCTTCGCGGCGCGCCACAAGTGCCATACGTGCGCCGTCTTTAGCAACGGCAAGCGCCAGCAGGCGGCCAATACCGCTGGAAGCGCCGGTAATCAGGCAGTTAAGTCCTTTGCAGGTAGTCAGTTTTTTTGCCATGGCTAAACCAAAGTGTCCGGAATCGGGAATTAGAGGAGTTATTCTATTCCAAGGCACCTGTCTTGAAAAGGCTTATGCGCTGTCGTGGGTCTTTTTGTAGCGTGACACAAGAATAACCAGCGCCGGAGCAAGCAGAACATCGGCAAGGAAAGCCAGCGCAATGCAGGTGCCGGTGAGCAGGCCAAAATTAATCAGGTTGGACATGGTCGACAGCGTATAAATATAAAATGCGACAGTCAGGACAATGGTGGTAAACAGCAGTGCCTGCCCTGTGGTGCGCAGGCTTTTCTCCACGGCGAGTTCCGCATTGCCTGTGTGCCGGTAGTAGCGCTGGTAGTTGTGCATAAAATGAATGGTGTCATCCACCGCAAGGCCGAGTGCAATACAGCCGATAAGTAGCGTGAAAGCTTCGAGAGGAATTTCCAACAGGTACATGGCGCCGAGTACGATAATAATTGGTGACAGGTTTGGAATCATGCTCATTAACCCGGTCCGCATCGAGCCGAGCAATAGCATCATCAGGGGTGTAATAATCAGAAATGCAAGCATATAGGAACTGATCATACTGCGGATTAGCGCCGGTGTGGTTTCAATATTGATTGCCATCAGGCCGGTAAAACTGAGTTCTGCATAGTCGCCCATAATCTCTCGTGCGGCCGGATAAAAATCATCTTCTACAATGTAATATAGCGTGGCATCCACATAGGGCATGCGCATCGTGATACGCGCTTTGGAAAATTGTGAATCAACGAGTTGTTCCAGGTCATCGCTGCCCGAGTTTTCGAACAGTAATAACTCCTGGGCAATGAGCTCCCGGGATTCGGGTAGAACATAATAATCCTCATTATTATTGTTGAGCGCCTGGTGCAGTTCCTTATTAACATCAATCACAGAATAGGATTTTGAAACATAAACCCCGTTTTCGTTAAACGATGCGGCCTCCGCGTAAATGGCTTCCATACGCTTGAGCACTTCCGGATTGTGTAAACCGTTTTCCTGTTTGGTATCGACCAGAACTTCAAGGAACATGCCGCCGCCGTAGTCGCTGTTAATGCGTTCCATGGCCATGCGGAATGGATGATCGGCTTTAAACCACTTGATCGGGTCGTGACTCGGTACCAGTTGGCTGGCAAAAAACAGACCGCTGCCAACCAGTACAGCGCAAAATGCGAGAATATGCCAGGGGCGTTGAGCTGCAAGTCGCGCACAGCCGGCGAGAAAACGCTGATTGAGTGTTTCGTGGTGACTGATCGTATCGGCTTTTCCTTTCAGGGGCAAAATAGTAATCAATGCGGGTAATAAAATTAGTGTTAATACGAACACGGTCACAACACCGATAGCTGCAATGAGTCCGAAATCCGCAATCGGCTTGATTTCCGCGGTGGTGAATGACAGTAGACCGCCTGCGGTGGTGAAAGCGGTCATGGCAATCGCAAACCCCGAGTGTTGCAGTGCGTGCACGAGGGCAGACTGTTTGTCACTGCCGCTATCAAGCGATTGATAAAATACGGCAAAGATATGTACCGAGTTACCGACGCCGACAGCGAGTAAAAAGGAGGGCGCAATCTGGGCAATCACCGTAAACGGAATGCCGAGAGCTGCCATAATGGAAAAGGTAACGATAATACCCAACGCTGAAATCAACAGCGGTAAAAAAATCATCGACAGGCGACGAAATAGCCAGGCGAGTATCAAACCGATGGCAAGAATCGATAACGAGGCAAACAGGCCCATGTCCTCCATCAGAATCGTCATCAGAATGGTATTCATATGGGGGGTGCCGGTGGCGGTGATGACAAAATCATCGTGGGAGTGCTTTTCAATCACCCGATCAATCGCAAAGACAATTTCGTTATTTTCTTCGCCACTGATAAATGCCAGTTCTTTTTCACTTACCTCGGTGCTGTCGTCAAAACCTGCCAATGCATCGAGTTCTTGCCCCTCCGAGGTAAACGCATCGGTCTGAATCAATACCAGGGTGGTGTTATCATTTTTGCCGATAAACTGGTCGCGATAGGTGGGATGATTCATGACGAGGGTTTCGAGGGCAGCTAGCTCTGCCTCGGTCTCGGGCCAGTCTTCGAGTAAATCCTCCACCACAAGCTGGTCATTCTCACCGTGGGTATAACGCGCATTGACGAGGCTCAGCACATCCTGAATTTTTGGCACCTCGTTTTCGAGATCCTCGTGAAACGCCTTGAGCCGTTCGAGAAACTCAAAGTTAAAAATGCTCTGTGAGCTGTCCACCATCAGAATGACGCGCTCTTCGCGGCCAAACTGATAGCGAAATTCATTGTAGGTAATACGGATCGGATCATCTTCGTGCAGGAAGATTTCCGTCGAGGTGTCCATATAGATTTTGCTGAGCTGGGTAGTAATCGCAGCAATGGCAAGCAGGGAGAACAGCAGTACGAGCCACGGGTGTTTGTTGACAAACAGCCCCCAGCGGCCAAATCCCTCTTCGATGCGATCTCGCAGATCGGTCTTGTTGTTAGACTGCATATGCTTGATACTCCCCCTGAATGCAAATTTAAGGCTCCGTCGTAGTGAAATCTATAGGTAGTTTTTCTTCTTTTTTTCGCAGTGGGTTAAATCGCTTGAAAAGCTGTTTTGCCGGCCGGGCTGCCGAAAAGTGGCGAAAAAACCGATGCTACCGAAAAGGGGTTGCCAGCCTGGTGTTGATGATGTTTGCCAGTATCGCACAGGCGAGGCCGAATATTATTTTTATCTTTGCCGATGATCTCGGTTATGGTGATGTTGGGGCTTACGGAGCAACAGATATTCGCACTCCCCATATTGATCGGCTCGCCGCTGAGGGTATGCGTTTTACCGATTTCTACGCGGCGTCCAACACCTGTTCACCTTCGCGGGCGGCATTACTCACCGGGCGCTATCCGCTGCGCTCGGGCGTTAATGCAGTACTGTTTCACGACACCATGGAAGGGTTGCCTCCGGAGGAACTTACCATTGCCGAGGTGCTTTATGCCGCTGGTTATAACACCGCGATGGTAGGGAAGTGGCATCTCGGGCATCTGCCGCAGTTTATGCCGCTCAATCAGGGTTTTGAGGAATTTTTTGGTGTGCCCTACAGCAACGATGAAAAGAATTTCTTTGTTTATGACGGCGAGCAGCGCATTGCAGAGGCGGTAGATCAGCAGTGGCTGATTAAACGCTATACCGAAAGGGCGCTGGAGTATATTCGTCGCAAGGCAGATAGTGAGCAGCCGTTTTTTCTCTACCTGGCTCACAATGCGCCCCATGTGCCGTTGTATCCCTCGCCGGATTTTCAGGGGAAATCACAGCGTGGCATTTATGGCGATGTGGTAGAAGAGCTCGATTGGTCGGTTGGTCAGATATTGCAGGCGCTTGAACAACACGATATTGATCACAATACCCTCGTGGTGTTTTCCAGTGACAATGGTGCCTGGCTTGCAATGCGTGATCACGGTGGCAGTAACGGCGTGTTACGCGATGGCAAGATGAGTGCGTTCGAAGGTGGCCAGCGTGTGCCGACTCTCGCGCGTTGGCCGGGACAGATTCCCGCCGGTGAGGTTTACACAGAAATGGCCAATATGATGGACTGGTTGCCGACCTTTGCGGCACTGGCACAGCAGCCGTTGCCAACAGATTTGGAAATCGACGGTGTCGATATCACCGCGGTACTGCGTGGCGAGGGTGAGCACCCCCCGGGTCCATTTTTCTACTTTCAGCTCAGGCCACCCAAACTGGCGGGTCTCGAACATAAACTGGCCGGTGTGCGCGATAACCATATGAAACTGAAGCTGCCACGCGAAGGTTTTTATCCGGCTTTTTTGGAGCCGCTAATGAAAGTGGGTTTGTATGGCCATGATCTGTTGCTGTTTGATTTGCAACAAGACCCGGGAGAGCAACATAACCTTGCGAGTAAAAACCGCGGCGAAGTGGAGCGCTTGCAAAATCTGATAAATGAATTTGAGCGGAATGTTAAACCGGGCAAACCGGTTGAAGTCAGTGCGGCACCCGAGGATCAGAAAGGGTGGGAAAATATGTGGCAGGGTATTGTACTAACCGCAGCACTGGTATTGTTAAGTGTCATCCTGCTGCTTTATGCTGTGGTTAAACTATTGGCAAACTACCTTGGAAAAAACAGATCGTAAATTGAAGGTTGTAAATTAAAGGTGTAATTTAAAAATATTGGAGACAAACACTTGAGCGAAACGGGTTTTGGGCAACATATCAGTGATCTTGCAGCTGCCGAGCCGCAGCGTATTGCTGTCTATATTGAAGATACACCACATACCCTGGCAGAATTGGATCAAAGCGCAAATCGCTTGGCGTGGGTGTATCTTGAGCACGGCGTTAAGCTCAACAGTATTATTACCATCGCCTTGCCCAATAGCTTTGCATTACTTGTGGCAACGCTGGCTGCATGGAAGATCGGTGCGATTCCCAACCCTGTATCCACAAGCATGCCATTGCGTGAACTGCAATCGCTGGTCAGCTGTGCCGAATCAGCGTTGATTGTCGGTGCTGATGCAGCAGACTTTGCCGAACATCAGTGTTTGCCCGCCGATTTTGTGTCGGATACCTCATTGTCCGCTGATCCCTTGCCGCCATTAACAGAACATGGCGGTGAACGGGCGCTTGCCTCAAGTGGCAGTACCGGTACGCCAAAACTGATTATGCCGAGCGACAAGGCCGTTTATAACCCGGAGTTTATTTCTGCGTTATTTAAACCGGAAAAAGCGGTATTGGTTCCCGGACCGCTGTATCACGCGGTGCCATTCAGCTCTACCTGGCAGGGTATTTTTAACAGCTGCACGGTTGTGATGTTAAAGCGTTTTGATGCGGAAAAATGTTTGCACTATATCGACAAGCATCAGGTAGATCGCCTCTGGCTAGTGCCGACCATGATGTTGCGTATCTGGAAGCTGCCTGAAGAAGTGAAGCAGCGATACGATGTGTCGAGTTTGAAAAATGTATTAAGTGGTGGCGCACCATTACCTGCCTGGCTGATGCAGAACTGGATTGACTGGCTTGGTGCGCCGGTTATGAATGATGTATTTGGCCCGAGTGAACGTATCGGCGGTACGATGATCAACGGCGCGGAGTGGGTAGAACACCCGGGCTCTGTCGGCAAACCCCTTGCCTATAGTCGTATGCGGATTCTTGATGAAAATGGTAACGATTGCGCGCCAGGTCAGATGGGTGAGATTTATATGCTGCCGGCTACCGGTAGCGGTTCTACCTATCAATACAAAGGTGCGGTTGGTAAAACCAATACGGAAGGATGGGAAAGCGTTGGTGATATGGGCTACTTCGATGAAGATGGTTATCTTTATCTTGGCGACCGCCTTAACGATATGATTTTATCGGGTGGGCGCAATATCTATCCGGCAGAAATCGAAGCGGCGCTTGAGGAGCATCCACTGGTGCGCTCCTGCGCAGTGGTCGGCATGCCCGACGCAGATATGGGCAGTGTGATTTATGCGATTGTTGATAGTGCCGGAGCAACACTGCACGATGATGCACTTAAAGAACATTTAAACAGCCGCCTCACGCCCTATAAAATTCCAGCGCACTTCGAGTTTGTTAATGAGCCCTTGCGCAACGATGCGGGCAAGGTGCGCCGTACAGGATTGCGCGCCGCGCGACTTGAGCAATGGCAGGCAGAGAAAAACACAGGTGCGGTATGAGTGGCGAGCCGATTGCAACCTCGCGTTTTCCGTTTAGCCAGTTTCCGTCCGGTTGGTACTGTGTCGCTCTGGTGTCTGATTTCGATACAGAAAACCCGCGCCGCTTGCAGTATTTTGATCAGGAGTTTGTGGCGTTTAAAGGTGACGATGGCGAGATTCGGATTCTCGATGCATTCTGTCCGCATCTCGGTGCGCATCTCGCCGTGGGTGGCAAGGTGGAAGGTACCTCAATTCGTTGTCCGTTCCATGCGTGGCGCTTTGATGGCGATAGCGGTATCTGTAACGAGATTCCCTATGCAAAGCGCTTGCGCGAAAATGTGAGTATTAAAACCTGGCCGGTAAAAATCTGGGCAGGGCAGGTGTTGATGTATTTTGCGGAAGACGAAAGCAAAACCCCGCGTTGGGATGTCGATTTACCCGATTGTGAACAGGATTGGGTGATACACAGTCGTCGCGAGTGGCAGGTGCGCACCCATATCCAGGAAATTGGTGAAAACGGTCTTGATGTCGCCCATGTGGTGGCTGTGCATAACTCGCCGATGCTTGTTGTGCTGGATTTTTCGACTAATGGACCGGTGATGACCTTATCGACCCAGGCAAAAGATATCGAGGAAGCAGAATTTAAAGGTGAGATTAAACGCACGCTGTGGGGTATGGGTTTGTCGATGAATGAGTTTGTCGGCGATGTGGAAACGCGCGTGATTATTACGCGCACGCCAATTGACCATGAGCAAGTAGAAGTGCGCATGGCCTATATTCCCAGGCGCTATGATGATGAAAATCTGACCAACCTGATTGGTGAGGCGATTGCAGAGCGTGTCGCTGCCGAGTTTGAAGGTGATATTGCGATCTGGGAAAACAAGGCCTATATCGACAGTCCGGTCTTGTGTGATGGTGATGGACCGATAGGTAAATGGCGCTCGTGGTCAAAACAGTTTTACGGTGAGTAACTAATGTATAGCGGGAGAAATGTCGTTAACAGGAGAAAGAGATGCTTGAGTTAAGAGGTTTGTTGGGGTTTGTTTTATTTATTCTGTGCGTTTGGGCGATTTTTCAGATTATAAAAAGCCGCGCCGAAGATTTACACAAGGCGATCTGGATTGGTGTGATTGTGTTTTTGCCGTTGCTCGGTTTAATTGTCTGGTGGTTTTTTGGGCCGAAGCCAGAAAATTAACAATTCAATAGGTTAGTTAAGCAAGAGCCTGGTAAAAAACAGGCTGTCACCCTTGAAAGAAGAAATGGTCTACACCAATTACCACCCAGGTCATAATCATATTAATCCAGGTAACGTAAACGCCTGCTGAAGCGAGATCTTTGGCGCGCCCGGATAGTTCATGGTGCTCAAGCCCGACACGATCCACGACGGTTTCTATAGCGGCATTAAAAATCTCCGCGGCAAATACCAACAGGCAGCATCCGACGAGTAAAACAACTTCAACAGCACTGCTGCCGAGCCAGAATGCAGCGGGGATCAGCACAGCAAAAACTACCACTTCCTGGCGAATTGCTTCCTCGTGTTTGTAGGCTGCCTTAAAGCCTGCGGCGGTATAATACAGTGCCTCGATAACATGTTTCAGGCCGGTTGTTTTTTCTTTATTGCTTTGTTCCAAAATTCTTACCTCTAATTTTTGCAGGCGAAGGTTAACACACTTGTTTGCCGGTTTGTTTTTATCGATCTAAAGCTCAATATCCTGATACCGCTCAAACCACGGCTGTGTGCGTTCCAGTTGTGCAGCCAGCGCAAACAATGTTGGTTCTGCGCAGGCGCGTCCGACAAACTGTAGTCCTACCGGTAAGCCCTCATCAGTCCAGTGCAGTGGCACTGACATAGCGGGCAGTCCTGTAGCGTTAGCCATACCGGTAAACGGAGTAAAGTTGCGAATGCGCTCATGAAAATCTGCAATATCGTCTTCGCCATGACATTCGAGATAACCCAGTGGTTGCGGTGGTATCGCGAGTGTCGGGGTTAACCACAGGTCGTATTGCTGATAATAATCACTGATGCGGCGACTGGTTTGATTGATGTAGTTGAGAGAGGTGGCGTAGTCGGCGGCGGTTGCTTGTTTCATGACGTCGAGTAAAAAGCGGGTAGCCAGTTCAAGATCATTTTCATTGAGGGTTTTGCCGCTGCTTTCAAGATAGCGATTAATCGCGGCGCGTACATGGGAAATGCCAATCAATGCGCAGTGGTAGGCCAGTTCCATCGCATCGTAATCCGGACTAGCGAGTTCTACGTGGTGGCCAAGTTGCTCGCAAAGCTTTGCGGTGTGTTCTACTGCGGCAAGACAGTCCGGGTGCAGTGCTGAGCCATCCGGAGTGGTGTTAATAAAGCCGATACGCAGCGCAGCTGGGTCAGCTTCAAGTGCCTGGAGGCAATCGCCGGGAGCGCTAACCGGATGAAAGTCCCCGGGTAGAAAACCGGCACTTGCATCAAACAGGGCGGCGCTGTCACGTACACTGCGTGTGACTACGTGCATGTGGTCGAGGCCCCCCCAGCCTTCATTGTGAGGCGCAAAACTTAACATGCCGCGGCTTGGTTTGAGGCCAAACAGACCGCAACAGGAGGCGGGAATGCGAATTGAGCCGCCGCCATCGCTGGCGTGACCCATAGGTACGATGCCCGCCGCGACCGCCGCCGCAGAACCACCACTGGAGCCGCCGGTGCTGTGGGTGAGTTGCCAGGGGTTGTGACACGGGCCGTGCAATGTGCCTTCGGTGCTCGCATTAAGACCAAACTCCGGTGCATTGGTTTTGCCCATAATCAGCAAACCGTTGTTGCGGTAGCGGGTTACCAGTTCACAGTCACTATGGGCAACCTGATCTTTAAACAACACCGAGCCGTGGGTTGTGGCGTGTCCTTTAACATCGGTATCCAGATCCTTGATAAGAAATGGCACGCCGGCAAATAACGCATCGGTGTTGAGATTGTCGAGGTCGCGCCGTGCTTCTTCGGGAAAGAAATCGATGATCGCATTCAATCCGGGGTTGTGCTGCTGCACGCGAGCCAGTGCAGCTTCGAGAACCTCGGCAGCGCTGATTTCCTCGTTATGAACCAGTTCGGCGAGGCCAAGCGCGTCGTAGTCGGAGTATTCCTTGAATGGCATACCGGGGTTGTCCTCGGAGTTAATGCGGGTGCATCAGTGTATTGAATCCTGCTACCAAATGGAATATCTGTCTGTAGCCTTTGGGTACTGGTGGTTTTTTTATGACAGGTGTCTTGAAAAGGCTGACAGTGACAGAGGCTTGTAGTAGGATTTAAGCTTGATAAAACTGAGCTGGGCCGAGCTGGAGGGGGGAACGACAATGAGTGAAAAAATTAAAACCTACAAGGATATCGATAAGTCCTTGTTAAAGAGTTTGCCGAACCCCGACAAGCGGGCTTATGAAATCAAGCTCAAGGTACCGGAGTGTACGTTTCTTGGTGTTCAGGAGCAGCCGGACTTTGCAACGGTCTACATGTCGTTTTACCCGAAAGACAAAATCATCGAATTAAAATCCCTGAAGTATTATTTTTTCCATTTGCGTACGATTGTGGTGTCCTATGAGCGCCTTGTTCATATTGTCTACGATCACCTGATGGAGGAATATGAGCCGGAACGTTTGCGTCTTGTGATGATTTGCAATCCACGCGGTGGTATCAGTTCCAAACTGACGATTGACTCTGACTGGAAAGCGCGCGGTGGTGATGAACGCTTTCGCGATTGGGAGTCCGGGGCCGAGGATGCCTGGCAAGTCATCATGTAAGTCATTATATTGACGTTGTACATGATTATTTTCAGATAGGTCAGACAGGAGCTTGCGGATGAGTATCGTGAAAAAATTTCGCTCATTGTTGTTAGCGCTGCTCATTGTGCTCGCCGTGACGGCGGTGTTAACGCTGACATCAACACGGTTTGCAGGTTTTGTTGTCAGTCTGGTGATTCCCGAGTTTCCCTATTACCCGCCGGCGCGTTTGCGTTTGATGGAACTGGATGAGGGTAAGCTGTACTTTGTGACGTATTCACCCTATGACTTTGATGTCATTATTAACGATCTTTCGGTGGCGCCTCAAACAACCGGTATTGGTTATCTTTCTCTGCCCGATAATGCATCACCGGATCAGCCGGTGCCGGCGATGATTCTGTTGCACGGCAGTGGTGGTATCAAGGAAGATCGCGAACAGGAATACGCACGCCTGCTCAATGAAAACGGTATTGCGGCATTTCTGATTAACTACTATATGCCGCGCGGCGTAACGGAAGACACAAATTATTTTCTCGGTGCAATTTCCAGTACCGAATTTGATATTGTCGCCGATGCCTACAGTTCGTTAAATCTGTTAAGTACACACCCGTCGATTGATCCGCAAAGAATCGGCGTGATGGGTTTTTCCTATGGTGGCATGGCAGTCAAGGCGGCGATTGACGACCGTGTGCGCCAACAAATATCGCCGGACTCGCCCGGCTTTGCGGTATTTGTGGATTTCTATGGGCCGTGTTTTCAGAATTTTGGCACGACACAGGTTAATGGTGCGCCGCTGTTAACCCTGCGCGGTGATGCGGATGCGTCAAATGATCTTGTTGCCTGTCGCAAGCGGGAAGATGAATACCGCGCGTTGGGTATGACTGTGCAGACCCATATTTATCCGGGGGCAGGGCATGCCTGGGAAGCGGATATGGAAGAAGATCAGGATTCACCCTATATCCGTGGTTGTGAGATTCAATATGATGAAATGGGTCGTGCATTTGTTAATGATACCTATCTTGTTGATGTGCCACTGGAAACCACGCGCGAGCAGCGCATTGCCAGTCGTTTGCGTACCGGGGCTGCATTACTCGATTGTGTGCATGAGGGCTACAGCGGTGGCCGTCACGATGCCACCAAACAAAAAAGTGATCGGCACCTGATAGACTTTTTAACTGTCCATTTGCAACCGCAATCGTAACGGCTCATCAGTCTGAGCATCAATGTCATGAACGTCACCGAAGTTTGCAGCGAAGATACACTGCCGTTGTGTTTGCAGATTACAGATTCGCCGTCTGTGGATGCATGGGGGCAGTGGCTCGAAGACAATGCGAGTGAATTGAAACAAAAACTGGCACAACACGGTGCATTATTACTGCGCGGTTTGAATATCAGTGATGCGCAAACCATGGCGCTGTTTTGTGACAAATTGGGTAGTGAGCGCATGGATTATCCGCGCGGCACATCACCGCGCAGTGAAGTGGATGATCAGGTTTATACGTCTACGGAAGTGCCAGCAAATTTGCCGCTGCCGATTCATACCGAGATGTCCTATACCTCCCTTTATCCACAGGCGCTGGTGTTTTGTTGTGAAATACCACCGCAGCAAGGAGGTGAAACGCCATTGGCGGATATGCGCAAGGTTCTGCAGCGCTTGCCGCAAGCGCTGGTAAAAAACTTTAGTGAAAAAGGCATTACCTACCACCAGTATTGCCCGCCCGGTCGCGGCAACACGCGCACAAAAACCTGGTCAGATATGTTTTCTACAGAAGATAAACAGGTAGTGGCAGCAAAGTGTGCCGAGCAGGGTGTCAGTGTTGAGTGGCTGGACAGGGATATAGCAAAACTGACCAATAATGCCCCGGCGATTCGCGAGCATCCAAAAACCGGCCAGCCTGTCTGGTTTAATCAGGCTCATGTGTTCTATCCGACTATGTCGGCTGAGTTTCTCTATATTGGCAGACCGTGGATGGCAAAAGCTGTGCGTCTGTATGAGTTTCTGCTGGAGCATTTTGCCGACCGGATGCCACCGTACCCCTATGGTTGTAGCTACGGTGATGGCAGTCCGATAGATCGTGAAACGATATTGGCAATTCGCGAGATTATCTGGGATGAAACCCGTACCTTTACCTGGCAGCGTGGTGATGTATTGATTGTGGATAATCTTGCCGCAGGGCACGGCCGCTTGCCGTATCGAGGGCCGCGCAAAATTCTCGCGGCACTGCTTAAAACGCTCTAGTTACAATAGATGGTTGGCCAGATGGTTAGTCGCGGGAAAAAATCACTTCTGCATCACAAACCGTCAGTCGCACATCCGCGCTATCCAGGCGCTCACGAATTTCTGCCCAGGGTTTTGACAACAGGCACAGGTCGGCGGCTTTACCCGCTGTAACCGTTCGGCATGCACCGCCTGGCGCTTCGGCACAAGTTAAAAACAGTTTTAATGCCTGCTCCGGTGAGAGGATTTCATCGGGCCCAAACTGATAGCCGAGCTTGTTTTTTCTTTCGGTAGCGGCCTTGATTGCCTGCCAGGGGTTTGCCGGGCCATAAGGTGCATCGGTGCTGCCCGCGAGGGGTATATCGTGTTCAATAAAACTGCGGCAGCGGTAAAGGCTGTCGTGTAGCTCTTCCTCGACATCACTTTGATATTCTGCGCCGCGTTCATCGAGAAAGCCGGGTTGGGTGACCACGGTAATACCGCACTGTTGCATCAGTTCAAACATATCGTCTGTAGTTACCGATGCGTGTTCTATACGGTCACCCGCAATAGGTCCGGCCTGTTTGAGGGAAGTCAGGGCAAATACCAGTTCGGTCTTGGTGACGCAGTGAATCGCCACGGGGCGATTGCGTAAGTGGGCTTGTTCGATACGGCCAATCAGTTGCTGAAAGTCCGGTAGTGCTATTTCATCAAGCAAAATTTTTAAGGGGCCGCGTTTGATTTTCGGATGCTGGATAATCGATAAATTTTCATTGCCCATCATATACACCCGTTGGCGCAAATGATTTTGATCAACGGCCTGTTGAAAGATATTCAGCGTGCGATCATCGTTATCCGGTGAGGTGTCAGTGATGCCGGTAACGCCATAGCTGGCAAGTTCTGCCGAAGTGTCCGACAGGTCAGCCTGGTCTATCGTACCAATATTGCGTTTGATCCAGCGATCAAGGCGAAACAGGCGTCCGGTAATTTCACCAATACGGTTTTGCTCCACACCTTCAAGTGCCTGAATGCGCTCGAGGTCGAGTAACTGTGCGGCGAGGGAATTGACAATCCATACCTTGCCGCTGCGATGTTGAATGCGCACAGGACGGTGGCTGACAATATTGTCGAGGCGCCAGCGATCGATATCGCCGGCTACCGATTCGTGATAGCCGTAACCGCGAATCCAGCCGCTGCCTGGTGCATTTTCTAGCAGATCGCGAAAGCGGCTTTCATGACAGATCTCCGGTGGGCCGCATTTAAGTGACTGGCTCGTAGCGGCGAGCGACAACAGATGCATGTGGTGATCGTGCAAGCCAGGTATCAGTGCGCCACCGTTGGCATCAACGACCGTTAATTCCTGGTGGAGTGTTCCGCTGATTTCTTTCTCAAGCTGTTTGCCAACTTTTTTAATCAGGCCGTTATGGCATAACACATCAACAGGTGTATTTGCCCCTGTATCAGCAAGGTAGCCATTAAGCTCGGCATTTTTTATCAGCAACATGTATTTTACTGTCCTGCTTTTAACCGCGATGTTGTTTGCGCTGATGGCGCTTTTTTATTTTTTGTTCTTTCTTGTGGTAATTGAATATGCCATTGATTACTGCCGCAAGTCAATTGCCATTGCTGATGCCGATCTTGTGTTATCTCAGTCGTGTTTTTAAAGTCGATAGTTTCAGAGGTTTGATCAGGAAACTGCAAACACCAGCGGCAAACATTATGCAGGTTGATGTCCACAAGCCGGCTTTTTCCCTGAGGCCACAGGGCGCGTGCGGCAAGTGCCGCGTGAATACCGGTGAGTGGGTCAGCAATCGCATCGCCAATAAACGCAGGTTTGTTATCAATGATATTGAAGATGCCGGCAGCAATCGCCGCGTCGTCACCAAATGCCACACGTTGCGCGTTTTTTGCATCGCGCCCATAGCCGGTAATGCTGATCCAGAGTTTACCAGCTTGCTGCTCTATGATCTGTGTGGCATCAATGCCGAGTTGTTGTAGTGCGCGGGGGCGGGAGCCCTCAATAACAATATCGGCCTGATCGATTAATGCTGTTAATTGTTCAATGCCTTCGCCAGTTTTTAAATCGAATTCCTGTTGCTGTTTATTGCGGTTTAAAAGAGCAAAAAAATTGCGACCGCCTTCAGTCGAGTGAAAGCGCGCTGCGTCCGGTCGTTGTGTGCTTTCAAGCTTGATAACTTCAGCGCCACCAAGCTGTAACAGATGAGAGCATAGAGGCCCGGCCCATAGTGATGATAGATCCAGTACTTTTGGCTGGCGTGTGAAAATGGTGTTTGTGGTGGCTCCTTCAGCGACTATTGAGAACCAGCTTGCAACCTTGTTGTCATCAGTTCTGGCAATTGCTATTGGCAGTCCGAGCAAACTGCCTTGTTGTAACAGTTCAGTGGCATCGCAAGAACGCAGAGCATTTTGTAATTCACCAATCGTTGTAATCGGTTTTTCTTCATGCAGTAATGCCGGTAATAATTGCCAGTCATCATCCCGCGCGAGATTAAGTGCGATCCAGTCATCGCGGGTTTTAAATAAATAACAACTGCCGTTGGCGGATTGTTGTGTCTGTGTGCTCAGCCTGAGCAAGGCTGCGCGTTCAGCTAATAATCTGGCACCATCTACGGATTCCGTCAGCGGCTGTAAGGTGTGTAGCAGCTCAATCGCGCAATGGGCGCTGGCAGGAATTTGACAGGGCGCATAATGCGGCTGTTTTTTGTTGCCAGCCAAAAACATCAGGCCCGATTCTGCGAGGCTCTTTAATGGATGCTGTGGCGGCGGTAAATATTGTGAAACGCTCTGTGCGGGGAGAGATAATGATTGCAACAACCGGGCGCTATAAGGGCAGGGTGTGTCACTGTCATTAGCTTCATGTTTATCCATTACATCCTTGTTGTTACTATTCGTTGCGAGCATTTCAACGTATGATGAAAAAAGAATGATTGATTGTAGCTATATTGCCACGGCTTGCAACCAGGTTGACCTGTTGGAAATAGTCTATTGCTGGTGGCAGGTAAATCACTGATATAACTGACCCAAATCTGAAAGAATAATGGATAGAGACCAGCTAATAGCCAGTTTATTGCTGCCGGAAAGCCGCGAAGTGTTTTCGCCGCTTACCGGACAGGCCTGGTGCTTGCTGGATTTCAGTGAAAATCCGATTTCGGCAGGGCAGCACGGTATTTTGCTTGCACAGTTGCCACTGTTGCCGTGCCCGACGATTGCGATTACTTCAAGGCGCATGGAAAATCAGGCAGCGGATTTACTCGCACAATTTGATGTCATTGTGCGTACCCGCGCCGAGGCCGATAGTGTTATTAATGGTATAAAAAAACAGCCGTTGGCGGCGAGTACATTGGTGCAACTGCTGCGCCATCACGAAAACAGTTCTCTGCATGATGCACTGTTGGCGGAGTCGCTGGCCTATGCGACCTTACAGTCTGGACAGGCTTTTGCGCAATGGCTGAAAAATTGGCGACAGACACAACAGGATGTCGCCTCAGCGCCGCAAACAGAGCCGGCCGTAGTAATGCAGCGGCAGGGCAGTATGGGGAATACACTTGCCATTACGCTGAATCGCCCTGCGCAGCGCAATGCGTATTCAACGGCCATGCGCGATGGGCTTTATGAAGCGCTGAGTCTGCTTGATCTGGATCGTACGCTTGAGCACTGTGTGATTGATGGTGCCGGGGAATGCTTTTCGATTGGTGGTGATTTGCACGAGTTTGGTCATGCTGATGATGTGGTTTCGGCTCATCTGCTACGTTCAACGCGCAATGTGGCACACCTGTTATTAAAACACGCGGAAAAAATCTGCTTCAAGGTACACCGGGCCTGTATCGGTTCGGGAATTGAGTTACCGGCTTTTGCTCATCATATTGTTGCACAGCGCAGCACCTTTTTTCAGTTGCCGGAGTTGTCGATGGGCCTGATACCCGGTGCCGGAGGGACGGTGAGTATTATGCAGCGCATCGGCCGACAGCGGCTTAACTGGTGGGTGCTCAGTGGTAAAAAAATTAATACGGATATTGCGTTACAGTGGGGCTTAATAGACGAAATTGTTTAATGCTTTATTATTATTTTCTTAATTAAAGAAAAATAAAAACGCCGACTTAAAGTCGGCGTTTTTATAGATGATGGTTTGGAGGCCTGGCTTATGCGTCATTAACTGCCTTCGGCGTTTCCTCTTCTTCAACCACTTCAACATTTGTCTCATCGTCTTTTAAACCGTATTCCTCAGACAGGGTGCCTGGCCCATTTTCATCTTTCGGTGCGTAATCTTTCGGTGCTTCCACCTGACCGGCAGCAACCTGGGCAAGGCGGGAATTGGCATCGGCAATAATCACTGGTTGGCTAATGTCCATATTGCTCAGTTTCATCGCGCTGACTGCGAGATACTCGTGGATATCCTTGTAGCTTTCCGTCAGGTTGTTAACCAACGATGCAGTATGGGTGAAATGTTCAGTTACCTGATGCTGGTACTCGGAAAGACCTTCTTCGGCTTTTTCGAGACGGGCTTCGAGTGCCTTGTTCTCTTTGCGTTGCGGGTTCAGGTAGCGTGTTACAGCAACACCGACCACAACGCCGGTCAATCCGCTGGCGAGTGCGGCAAGCAACAGATGTGAAAAGGTATACACAATAAAATCCTGCCTTGTTAGTGATGAATTTTCGCTTATTATAGCCCCCCGTTTAAAGAATTGTTGGGTTTTTTGTTTTGAATAGTGCTTTTTTTGATAAGGAAACTACGCTGTCGATTGCTGGTGCAGCGGGTAATATCGAAGTGAAAATCAATGGCATTACCGCAACGACAGGTACAGCAGAGGATGTGCGGGCAGTTGCGGTGATCTGTCATCCTCACCCGTTATACGGGGGCACGTTTGATAACAAAGTGGTATCAACACTGGCGCGTGTGTTTCGCGATAGCGGTATTGTTGCTGTGCGTTTTAATTTTCGCGGCGTGGGTAGTAGCGATGGTGTGCACGATGAAGGCGGTGGTGAGCGTGCTGATCTTGCCAGTGTAATTACCTGGGTGCAACAACAGTGTGAAAAAGTGGAATTATATCTGGCGGGTTTTTCGTTTGGTGGTGCAGTGGTTGCTGCTTATGTAGCTTCACTCAAGCCGGGCAATCCGGTGTATGAGCAAGTGCGTCAGGTGATGCTGGTTTCACCGGCGATTGGTCGTTATGGGTTTGAGGCCGACAGGGTGATGCCCTTGCCAACACTGTTAATTCAGGGTGAGGCCGATGAACTGTTATCCGTCGAAGATGCCTGTAACTGGGCGAAACAATCAGCGCAGCCGGTAGAGGTCTGCCTGTTGCCGCAAACCAGCCATTTCTACCATGGCAAGCTTGTGGAATTGAAACAGGCCGTGCTCGACCGGTTAGTAAGCTGATTAATAGCCACTAGCCAGGGGTTATCGCCGCTTGCGCCGCTGCTATTCTGTTATTAAAGTGCTGCCTGTTTGATCGATCTGAAACCTGATAACCACCGCTATGACATCGCCCCTGGAACATTATCGGCAGGACTTACAACGTGAGGACTTTAGTCCTGATGCAGCTCAACAGGCGGCTGTCGAGAAGTTGCAGGATCTGTATGAACGTCTGCTGGAGCGTCACAGCCAACCACCCAAACCTTCGCTACTGCAAAAGATCGGGCTGGTGGGGCGGCATGCACGACAGGAACCCGTGACAGGCCTGTATTTCTGGGGTGGGGTAGGTCGCGGCAAAACCTACCTGATGGACATGTTCTACGATAGCCTGCCGTTTGAGCAGAAAATGCGTACCCACTTCCACCGTTTTATGCGCCGTGTTCACCGCGAACTGAAAACCCTTGATGGCGAAAAAGACCCACTGAAAACCGTAGCTAGCCGCATTGCACGGGAGACCCGTGTGCTGTGTTTTGACGAGTTTTTTGTCTCGGATATCACCGACGCGATGATTCTCGCTACCTTGCTTGAGGAGCTGTTTGCCCGCGGGGTATCCCTCGTGGCCACCTCGAATATCGTGCCCGACGGCCTCTACGAGAACGGCTTGCAACGCAGTCGCTTTTTGCCAGCGATTGACTTGATTAAAAAATATACAGAAGTGGTTAATGTGGATGGTGGTATCGATTACCGGCTGCGGGCACTGGAGCAGGCGGAGCTCTATCACTATCCGCTCGATGCCGAGGCTGACCTAAGTCTGCAGCGCAGTTTTGACCGGCTCGCACCGGAGCCGGGGCGGGCAAATGTTGATATCGAGATAGAAGGGCGCATGATACCGTCCCGCTATCTCGCCGACGATGTGGTGTGGTTTGATTTTACGGCGCTGTGTGATGGCCCGCGCAGCCAGAATGACTATATCGAGCTCGCCTGCGAGTTCCACGCGGTGCTGCTCTCCAATGTGCCGCTGCTCGACGGCAACAAGGAGGATCAGGCGCGCCGTTTTATCAATCTTGTGGACGAGTTCTATGATCGCAATGTCAAACTGGTGATTTCCGCCGCAGTGGCGCTGGAGCAGATCTATCAGGGCCAGCGCCTCGCCTTTGAGTTTCAGCGCACCGTGAGTCGTCTGCTTGAGATGCAGAGCCATGAGTATCTGGCTCGGGAGCACCGCGCCCAGGTCTGATAGAGGATGAAAATATCAGGGAAAAGGTAAATCTCCGGAATTAATGGGAATGATTCGCGATAATTACCGGGTTTGCGCCTAACTGCGTGATTTTTGAGCGCTTTTTTCCAGTTTCGCTCTCCAATTTGGCCTTTCTCGCTTGAAAAAAATAGCGGGGGTCAGTAGAATTCGCGCTCCCGATTTACTAGCCCAGAACTGGACAGCAAATGAAGACTTTTAGCGCCAAACCGGAAACCGTCAAGCGCGACTGGTTTGTAGTTGATGCAACGAATTTGACGCTTGGCCGCCTCTCGGTCGAGATCGCCCGTCGGCTGCGTGGCAAGCACAAGCCCGAGTACACCCCCCATGTGGATACTGGCGACTATATTGTGGTTGTAAATGCGGAAAAAGTCCGTGTTACTGGCAACAAGGCCAAAGACAAGATCTACTATAGCCACAGTGAATATCCTGGCGGCCTCAAGGAAATCTCCTTTGAGAAACTGATCGAGAAAGCTCCGGAGCGCGCTATCCAGCATGCGGTAAAAGGCATGTTGCCCCGTGGCCCCCTCGGTCGCGCGATGTTCAAGAAATTGAAAGTGTATGCCGGTGCGGAACATCCCCACGCGGCCCAGCAACCACAAACCCTGTCGTTGTAATTACAGCGTCTATATATAGAAGCCATACAGGCCTAGAGAGAATAGAGAGCAAGACATGTCTGAGCAATATTATGGAACCGGGCGTCGCAAAACTTCCACGGCCCGTGTTTTCCTGAAGTCCGGTAACGGCGATATTACAATTAACCAGCGCAGCATCGATCAGTACTTTGGTCGTGAAGTCGCGCGCATGATTGTGCGTCAGCCGCTCGAAACCGTTGAGATGACGGACAAGTTTGATATTAATGTCACTGTTAACGGCGGTGGTTCATTTGGCCAGGCTGGTGCGATTCGCCACGGCATTACCCGCGCGCTGATGGAGTACGATGAGACTCTGCGCCAGCCATTGCGTGCGGCCGGTTATGTGACCCGTGATGCCCGTGAGGTAGAGCGTAAGAAAGTGGGTTTGCGCAAGGCGCGCAAGAAGCCACAATTTTCCAAACGTTAAGCGTTTTTGGGGCTCGTTTTATAGCATTTTGGTGGACGCCTGGATTCTGGCAATCCGGGCGTTTTTGTTTGTAACTGTCTTTGGGGAGAAAACACCATGAGTGACGGTGTTAACAAGTCACGCCGCAACCTGCTTATTGGCGGCATGACGGGAGTGGGGGCTGTCGGTGCCGGCTTTGCCGTCGTTCCATTTGTTAAGTCCTGGAATCCGAGTGCCCAGGCGAAAGCTGCGGGCGCACCGGTCAAGGTGAACGTGGCCAAGCTTGAACCCGGTCAAATCATGACCGAAGAGTGGCGCGGCAAGCCTGTCTATATTTTGCGCCGGACACCGGAAGCACTCGCGGCGGTTAAGAAAGTTGAAAGCCGTGTCTCTGACCCGAATTCTGATGAATCCACTCAGGATGATTACGCGAAGAATGAATACCGTTCTATCAAGGACGAATACCTTGTTGTGCTCGGTATCTGTACTCACCTGGGCTGCGCACCGAAGTATCGTCCTGAAGTGGGCAGCATTCCGCTCGACAAGGAAGGCTGGGAAGGCGGTTTCTTCTGCCCCTGCCACGGTTCCATGTTTGATCTGGCTGGTCGTGTCTATAAAGGTGTACCTGCACCGACCAATCTGGAAGTTCCTCCGTATCACTTCGAAAGTGATGATGTTCTTGTTGTCGGTATCCCACCAGAGGAGGCTAAGGCATGAAATGGTTAGTTGATTTAAGAGATTGGGTCGATGCGCGTCTGCCGATCATGCGTGCATGGGATACCCACCTGGGTGGTTACTATGCGCCGAAGAACTTTAACTTCTGGTATTTCTTTGGTGTTCTGTCCCTGTTGGTACTGGTTAACCAGATTCTTACCGGCATCTGGCTTACTATGATGTACACACCTTCTGCGGAGGGTGCGTTTGCCTCTGTGGAATACATCATGCGCGATGTGGAGTGGGGCTGGCTGATTCGCTACCTGCATTCCACCGGTGCTTCGGCGTTCTTTGCCGTGGTGTACCTGCATATGTTCCGCGGTCTGCTGTACGGTTCCTATAAAAAACCCCGTGAGCTAGTGTGGATCTTCGGTATGCTGATCTACCTCGCATTAATGGCGGAAGGTTTCTTCGGCTATGTACTGCCCTGGGGCAACATGTCCTACTGGGGCGCCCAGGTTATCGTCTCCCTGTTTGGTGCGATTCCGGTCATTGGTGAAGGCCTGGTTGAGTGGGTGCGCGGCGACTACCTGATTTCCGGTATTACCCTGAATCGCTTCTTTGCACTGCACGTGGTAGCGATTCCGATTATTCTTCTCGCACTGGTACTACTGCACCTTCTCGCGTTGCATGAAGTGGGTTCTAACAACCCGGACGGTGTTGAAATCAAGGCAACCAAGGATGAAAACGGTAAGCCGCTTGATGGTGTACCGTTCTACCCACACGTTGTGGTTCACGACATGATTGGTATCGGCGTGTTCCTGTTTGTGTTCTTCTTTATTCTGTTCTTTATGCCGGAGATGGGCGGCTACTTCATTGAGTACGCCAACTTCGAACCGGCGAACAACCTCAAGACTCCGGAGCATATTGCGCCGGTCTGGTATTACACACCGTACTACGCGATGCTGCGTGCAACCACGTTTGATATCGGTTTCACTGCCAAGTTCTGGGGCTTTATTATTATGGCGGCGGCGATTGCAATCTTCTTTGTGCTGCCGTGGCTGGATCGCAGCCCGGTTAAATCCTGGCGCTACAAAGGTTGGATGACCAAAACCTGGATCTACGTCTTCGCCTTCACCTTCCTGTTCCTCGGTTATCTCGGTGCGAAGCCGGCTGACCTGGTGATTCTGGGTGTAGGTGCAACTGCATGGGCGCAGATCTTTACCTGGGTGTACTTCCTGTTCTTTCTGACGATGCCCTGGTATACGAAGCTAGAGAAAACCAAACCGGTTCCAGAGAGGGTGACAGGCTAATGAAAAAGATTGTACTGACTATTTTATTCACTGTTCTGCCTGCCATGGGACTGGCTGCGGGTGGCCCGAGTGTGCCGCTGATGGATATCCGTGCAGATCACACCAACAAGGAATCCTTGCAACACGGCGCGAAGATCTACGCCAACTACTGTATGGGCTGTCACTCAGTCAAGTACATGCGCTACGAGCGTATTGCGGATGATCTGGGTATTCCCCATGAGCTGATGCAGGAACACCTGAACTTCAGCGATAAGAAAATCGGTGAGCTGATGACCATTGCGGTGGACGAAAAAACCCAAAAGCAATGGTTTGGCGCGCCACCGCCGGATCTGTCACTGATTACCCGTTTAAAAGGCGGCCCTGACTGGCTCTTCACCTATATGATGAGTTTCTACAAGGACGACAGCCGTCCGTTTGGCATGAACAACAAGGTCTTCAAAGATGTGGGTATGCCCCATGTCATGGTTGATGCCCAGGGTGTACAGGAGTGTGAAAAGCATGTTGTAACCGACGATGAGGGTAAAGAGAAAACGGTGATTGGCGACTGTGAAATTACCGAAGCCGGTTATATGACAGCTGAGGAATACGAGATCGCGGTATACGACCTTACCAACTTCCTCGACTATGTGGCGGAGCCCTATAAAGAAGATCGCAAACGCATTGGCCTGTGGGCACTGTTGTATGCGTTTATCTTCACGATTGTGGCGGTGCTGCTCAACAACGAATACTGGCGTGACATTCACTAGTTCCACTAGTCTCTCGCTACACACACAAGATAGAGTAAGAAGGGTTAGGGGTAAGTTATGTCATTAGTCACCAAACGATCGTCGATGGCGCTGTTTTCAGATGCCAAAAGTCACTACAGTCACCGGGTCAGGATTGTACTGGCAGAGAAAGGTGTTGTCGTTGAGGTGATTGAAATCGATCCTGACAATAAACCTGCCGAACTTGCAGATCTTAACCCGTATAACTCACTGCCGGTGCTCGTTGATCGCGACCTGTCCCTGTATGAATCCTGGGTAATGATGGAATACCTCGACGAGCGCTTTCCTCATCCACCGCTGATGCCGGTGCAACCGGTATCCCGTGCCTACAGCCGTCTGTGGCGCCACCGTATCCAGCGCGACTGGTGTGGCTACATCGATATGCTTACCAGCGGTCAGGGTAGCGATGCGGAAAAAGACACGGCGCGCAAGGAACTCAAGGAAAGCCTGGTGACCATTGCGCCAATCTTTTCCGAGAAGCCTTACTTTATGAGTGAAGAGTTAACGTTGATCGACTGCTGTCTGTCACCGATTTTGTGGCGTTTGAAAGAGATGGGTATTTCATTGCCTAACACCAAGCAGGTCAAGCCGCTGCAGGATTATATGGAAAGAATGTTCAACCGCGATGCGTTCCAGGAATCGCTGTCTGAAGATGAAAAGGAAATGAATTAGACGAAGCTGTCGTATCCGTAAAACATGACTAATCACAAAAGGGGTGGCATAACAATCACCCCTTTTTTATGGAAGCCGCTATGAGCATGACATCAAGCCGCCCCTATCTGATTCGAGCGCTTTACGAGTGGATACTCGACAATGACTGCACCCCGCATATTCTCGTACACGCCGATGCCGAAGGTGTGGATGTGCCGCAGCAGTACGTACAGGATGGACAGATTGTGTTGAATATTGCGCCTACTGCGGTGGTCGACCTGTTAATGGATAACCAGGCGATTTCATTTAATGCACGCTTTGGCGGTACTCCAACCGATATTTACATTCCTGTTGCCTCAGTGATTGGCATCATTACCCGTGAGAACGGCCAGGGTATGATGTTTGATTTTAACGAGCCACAACAGCCGCCGCCAACAGGGCCGGAAGAGGAAGGCGATAATAATAAGCCGGCGGGTAAGCCGACACTGAAGATTGTTAAGTAATAATAAAGAATTCTATACATTAAATAATGATTCTCAGGATGTAATTTGGCAGAGCTGCGTCTGTGAGATAAAGCTTATCTGGTCATTGTGGCCTATTGCCATCTACTATATGGTTTTAATGACTGCGAAGCTGGCTGGCATCATGCTGTGGTGTAGTATTGAAGATTTTTTGAGCAGGTGTTAGAGTGCGAAACTATAAATAAAAAATATAAAGCGTATAAAAGTACCTGGTTGTAGCTAAGGAAATTAATTAAACAAATAGCTAACAGAAATAACCAGTATGGTTAAAGGAAAACAAATGAATATAAAGAAACCGGGTGATATTGTCAGACTACTGTTTAACAGCTCTTCTGTATTGATAAAAGTGTATTGTGCGCTTGCGTTAATGTTCTGTGGGCCGTTGGGAGCGATTGAAGGTGATAGTGACAATGATATGCTGGTTGATAGTTGGGAAAGTGATAATAGTCGTAACCCGGCAGTAGCGGATTTTTTTGTTAGCGCGGGGTGGAATACAACCTGTAGTAAATCAGATAGTGGTGTTACCTGCTGGGGGGATGTCAGTAATGGGCAAAACGCTAATATACCTTCTTTCAGTAATTTACAAGAGTTGGCTGTAGGAGCCAGTCATGTTTGTGGGTTGGATGATAACGGGGTTCAGTGCTGGGGAAATCCTGCGTATACCTCGGTACCAGCTATGACCGGGGTTACACAAATCAGCTCCTTTAAAAACCATACTTGTGCCTTACATGATGGTGGTGTCAGTTGCTGGGGGGATAATACCTACGGGCAAACAATCGTGCCTGTGTTGACTAATCCCACACAAATAGCAGTAGGGGGAGGACATAGCTGTGCGCTGGACGGTGCAATCATTATTTGCTGGGGACTAAACGATCATGGTCAGTCAAACCAGAAAAACGGAAGCTCGGTATCAAAACTGGTTGCCGGTGATAAACATAACTGTGCTATAGGTGGAGTTACAATTGGTTACGTATCCTGTTGGGGAGTTGATGGTAAAGGGCAGTCGTCTCCAGATCCTTTCTATCGACATTCTGTACTGGATATTAGTGCTGGTCAAAATATGTCATGTGCTCTCTATAAACACAATAATATAAATAAGGTGCGCTGCTGGGGTTCTGATGGTCTGGGACAGTCTTCCTGGTCTGCGTCAACAGAACAAACAACATTGCTAACATCGGGTTATCAGCATACTTGTGCATTGGATGAGGATGGGGTGTTCTGCTGGGGAAGAGATTCGGAGGGTCAGGGTTCTGTGCCATTTGCAATATTTGATGATGCTGACGATGACAATGATTTAATTTCGGATATATGGGAGAGTAATAATGGTTTAAACGCTGTAGATAATTCAGATGCTGATCTTGATCCCGATAGTGATGGCTTGAGTAATTATGCCGAGTATCGTTACGGTTTCGATCCGTTCATAGTAGATAGTGCAGTGATAGCCCGGAATGATTTTGATGCAGATGGAGACGATGACTTGATTTTTCAGGATAGTGATTCAGGAGTGATTTCAAGATGGGAATTGCAGAATGGTTTGAAATCTACCGGGTCCTGGTGGGATCAAATCCCCGTTGTTAACCAGTGGTGGTTGTCTGCTGATTTTGAATTGGTTGCGTATATTGATGTGGATGGCGATTATGATCAGGACCTGGTTTTTCATGATGGTGTGACAGAGCTTGTTATCTGGGTAATGGAAAATGGTGAGAGAGTAGATACCCATTATGTTGAAGGGCCAGATGGTTTCCCTGTTGTGAAAGCAGCAAAACTCAGTGATGCTACTTTTGATGGTATGGTATTTAGTAATAGCGAGGGGAATATCATCACGATGCGTACAGGAAGATACTCATTTCCTTCAGCGTATGGTCACACGGCCTGGATTGGTGCCTATGCAGGCTATACGCATGTTGCGTCAGGTGACCTGGATGCCGATGGTGATGATGATCTTGTTTTGCAGGATGCCGTAGGTAATGTTGTCATTATAGAAATTGAAAATATAGAAAAGGTAACGGCACGCTGGTTAGGACAATGGAACGGACGCGAAGTTATTGGAACAGGCGATGCTGACCTGGATGGAGATGAAGATATTTTTATGGCGAATGGCGGTGATATATCGCTGATTGAGATGGAAGATGCGCAAAAGGTGATTGGGCGCTGGGTTGGCGTCTGGTCTGGCTATGAATTTCAGAGCTTGGGCGATATTGATGCTGATGGTGATGTAGATCTGATTTTGCAGGACTCGGATAGTGGTGCTATAGCTGGAATTGAGATTGAAAATGCAGCGAAAGTTGTTGGTCGTTGGCTTGGCAATTTTAACTATGACGTTAAAGGCGGAGTGGATGCTGATGCTGATGGTGATATGGATGTGGTATTGCAGGATGGTTCGGGAAATGTAGCATTAATCGAACTGGAAAACGGTGCTAAAGTTGGCGGGGCAAAATGGTTGGGTGTGAACAGTGGGGAGATACGCCTTTTCTGATTGTTCGATAAAAAATAAGTAATAGATATTCTCTTTCTGCCTGGTAAATTCCCAAGGTGTTTCTTTAAATAATTCTTTTACAATCCCTTTAATGTAGTAATTAGCTAAAGGGTAGAGACATGACAAAACGCGTGGTTGTATGGGGCACAGGTAATGTCGGCAGGCCGGCGATTCGAGCAGTATTGGCCCATCGTGATTTGACTCTGGCGGGCGTTATCGTCAGTAACCCGGATAAGGTGGGCAAGGATGCGGGTGAGCTTGCGGGTGTTGCTGCCTGCGGCGTTTTAGCCACTGATGACTGGCAGACTTTATTAAAAAGCAATATTGATGCTGTGGTTTATACCGCAAATGCGGATACACGTCCCGAAGAAGCGTTTATGGATTTGTTCGGCTGTCTTGGTGCGGGTGTGAATGTGGTATCGACCTCGTTTTATCCGCTGTTATATCCGGACAGTATCGATGCGATTAAAGACGCGATTGATCCGGTGCAGGGTGTGTGTGAACAATCCGGTGCGTCGGTGTTTATTTCCGGTGTTGATCCCGGTTGGGCGATGGATATGATGCCGATTATTGCCAGCGGTGTGGTATCCGGTATTGAAGAAGTGCGTGTGCAGGAAATCTTTAACTACGGCCTTTACGATCAACCGGAAGTGGTGCGTGAGATTATCGGCTTTGGCAAGTCCATGGATGAACTGCCGCGCATGCTGGAAGAAAGTGCGTTAAAAACCGTGTGGGGTCCAATGGTACAGATTGTTGCCGATGCACTGGGGGCGCCGCTCGATAGCATTGAAACGGTTGTCGAGCGTAGGGCGTTGCAGAAAACCGTTGATGTGGATGGGATGGGCACATTTGCAGCGGGCACTCAGGGCGCGTTTCGTTTTGAAGTGCAAGGCATGATTGCCGGCAAGCCCCGTTTTGTAGTGGAACATATTACGCGTATTGATGATGACTGTGCGCCGGACTGGGACTATCCGCCGCAGGGAAGTGGCTGTCACCAGATTAAAATTACCGGCAACCCGAATTTAACCCTGTCCTATCACGGTGAAGATCCGGTGGAGCCGGGGCCGGCAGGTGGTGGTAACTGCTCGGCAGCTAACCGTATTGTGAATGCGATTCCTGCGGTCTGTGCAGCAAAGCCCGGTATTGTGACTCCGCTGGATTTACCTGCGATTCATGGCGGGCCGCAGCTGGCGTTCAAGCAGGCTTAAGGCCTATAAAATCCAGAGCGTAATAAAACCCGCAGCAATACCCCAATAGAGCGAGCGCTTAAATAATGCTGCGCCCTGACTAAAGTGGTTGATAATCACATCGAGCGGGTTTTCACCGTTGCGTATGCGTAAGCTCACGGGCCCTTCCAGCACCAATACATACACGAGGTTGCCGATGCAGGTGGCAAACAAACACTCCCGTGCAAAGTTATCGAGTGGCAGACACAGCCATAGCAGCGTAATTAAACAGATGTTGCCGATTGGGCCGCCGGCACTCAGCCATAGATATTGCTTCGGTGTATTGCTGGCGTAATCAAAGTCAAAAAATAATGGATGGATTGATGCTTTAACTGTGTATTGGCCGCCGGATAATACCGCGCCAAAATAATGGCCCCATTCGTGGATAATATGGCTCATTGCAATGCCGGCAGCGATGGCAACAAGAAAGGCGAGTGGCTTGGCCAGCGACACATCACTAAACTGTAGCCATAAATCGCTGCTGATCCACATGGTTGCGGCGAGTAAAAACACACCGGTATGGGCAGCGGCTTGCAGGCGCAGGTTTTTATCTTGCTGGTTTTGTTGGGAGGGGTCGGCTGTTTCGCTCATGCTTTCTCATAACATTACCACATTGAATGTTGTAGCCTATGTGCGTTTCAGGTGAAAAGCAGTACGTGAAAATATCAGGTAAAAGGGCGGGAATACGTTTTTATCTTTGCTCATTTACCCCCAGGTGAGCCAATGTTATTTCACGGCTTAATCGCGATCTGCACAAGTTTTGTATCAATAAATAACAGCAGATTTAGGGCGTACTGCCTGCCATATCCTGTCAGTAGTAGTCAGGAAAGACTATTTACGTTATCTTAATGGCCCGCTATTACCATCAACATGACACAAATGCTTGTCATCGATGTGTTTTAACTTATTTGTCTGAGGAGTGACTTATGCTTGATAGTGAATCCACCGCTAAATATGCTGACCAGTTAATGTCTTTGGGGGTGGAATATGCCCCGAAAGTGGCAATGGCACTTTTTGTCCTGTTTCTTGGTTTTTGGCTTATCAAGCGTGTTGTCAATGTCTTGAGCCTGGGCTTGAAAAAGCATGGCGCTGATGAGCAATTAACCTACTTTTTAAGTAGTACAAGCAGCATTATCCTAAAATGCCTGTTGCTTATCTCTGTTGCCTCGATGATTGGCATTGAGACAACGTCGTTTTTAGCTATTTTCGGTGCTGCCGGTTTGGCGATTGGTCTTGCCTTGCAGGGCAGTTTGAGCAATCTGGCAGGCGGTGTTTTGCTGCTGATTTTCAAACCTTACAAAGTGGGGGACCTGATTGAATCACAGGGGCATTTGGGCGTTGTTAAGGAAATCCAGATATTTAATACTATTCTTACCAATCCGAATAACAAGCGGGTGATTTTGCCGAATGGAGCGGTATCGAATGGTTCATTGGTTAATTACTCTGCAGAGGGGACTTTGCGTGTGGATCTGGAAATCGGTATTTCCTACAAGTCTGATATTGCCCGGGCTAAATCCATTGTTGAGCGTATTTTCTCTGAAGATGAACGCGTACTTAAGGATGGTTCCGCTTTTGTCGGTGTATTGGCACTGGCGGATAGCTCGGTTAACCTGGCGGTGCGACCGTGGTGCAAGATTGAGGATTACTGGGGCGTATTTTTTGGCATTCAGGAAAAAGTAAAGCTGGCGTTTGATGCCGAGGGTATTGAGATTCCGTTCCCGCAGCGTGATGTTCACCTGATTCCTGCAGAGTCATAATCGTTGTTTATGGAGAGAATAAAAAAGGCCAGCTAATCCTGGCCTTTTTTATATATTGCGTATGGATGAATGTTGGTTGCTGCTGTTCTAGTGGTATTCCTTGCCGCCGACTAAGGGCAGCTCACCCTGGGCGGCGTGTTCGCCATCTTTTTCCATATAGTGGTGCATGTAGTTTTGCAGGCGACTGACCACATTGGCAAGTACTTCAATGGTCTGGCTGACCTGATCAAGGGTGATCAGGATGGTTTCCGGATCAATGTCTTCAAAATCCTGTTCGTTATCCATTGTGTGCCTGTCTGTTGTTGCTTTTAAACATGCCGCCACAGTGTTGACTGTGGCGGGTTATGCATTCGGGATTAATCCCAGTTAAGCGCGCCGCCCACCTGGTATTCGGTGACGCGGGTTTCGAAGAAGTTTTTCTCCTTGCGCAGGTCCATGATTTCACTCATCCACGGGAACGGGTTTTGTGCACCGGGAAATTGCTCCGGCAGGCCGAGCTGGGCGAGACGGCGGTTGGCAATAAAGTTCAGGTACTCTTCCATCATCGCCGCGTTCATGCCGAGTACACCGCGTGGCATGGTGTCGCGGGCGTACATGACTTCAAGCTCCATACCTTCGAGAATCATTTGACTGATTTCCTGCTGGAACTCCGGCGTCCACAGATGCGGGTTTTCCAGTTTGATCTGGTTGATCACATCGATGCCGAAGTTCAGGTGCATTGATTCGTCGCGCAGGATGTACTGGAACTGTTCTGCGGTACCGGTCATTTTGTTGCGGCGACCCATGGAAAGAATCTGGGTAAAGCCACAGTAGAAGAAGATGCCTTCGAGCACGCAGTAGAACGCCACGAGGTTTTTCAACAGGCGCTGGTCGTTTTCCGGGGTGCCGGTCTGGAAGTCTGCATCGCTGAGGTTCTGAGTATTTTTCAGTCCCCAAGCCGCTTTTTTCGCAATTGACGGCACTTCGCGATACATATTGAAGATCTCGCCTTCATCCATGCCGAGCGATTCAATCACGTACTGGTAGGCGTGGGTGTGAATCGCTTCTTCAAATGCCTGGCGCAGCAGGTACTGGCGTGCTTCCGGGCAGGTGATATGGCGATACAGGGCGAGTACGAGGTTGTTGGCAACGAGGGAGTCCGCGGTGGAGAAAAAGCCGAGGCTGCGCTCTACAATCAGACGCTCATCGTCGGACAGGCCGTCATTGCTTTTCCACAGCGCGACGTCTGCGGTCATATTGATTTCCTGTGGCATCCAATGGTTGGCACAACCATCGAGGTATTTTTGCCAGGCCCACTCGTATTTGAATGGCACCAGCTGGTTGAGGTCGGCGCGACAGTTAATCATACGTTTGTCATCTACCTGCACACGGGCGGCACCCATTTCCAGTGCTTCGAGGCCTGGAGCAGGATCGATGGCATTAACTGCCGCACGGGCTTTTGCCATGGCGTCGCCGTCTTCGGCAGCAGGCGCAGCAGCTTCGATAACCGGAGCTGCCGGGGCAGGTTCAGGGTCTGCTTTTGGTGCCGGAGCGGGTTCTTCTGCGACGGGAGCAGCGGGTGTGGTATCCATGGCTGCCTGGTTTACAGAAGGTTGTGGTGCTGCTGCGGTTGCGTTTTCGTCGTAGTCGTCCCAACTTAACATGTCACTACCTCGGTTATCGTATGGTTAGTTTTGCTGTGTGCTTTTATTGCCTGGCGAAGCACACGACCTCGTTTATTTTGCTCTGTCATTTTCCGGCGGGGTCTCAGGCCGGGCCTCCTGCGATGGTCAACGGTGCAGGAGGCCGGCCCTCGACTTTCTCCCCCAGAAAATCGGTCAGGTCTGTTACTGACAAGCCTCACAGTCAGGATCGTCAATCGAACAGGCCTGGGGTACCGGTGCGGGTGCAGCAGCTGCGCCAGCGGCTTCGCCCTGTGCGGCTACGGCATTGAGAGTGCCGGTATTAATCGTGGATTTCTCGGTGCTGGTAGCGCCGAGTGCGCGCAGATAGTAGGTGGTTTTCAGGCCACGCAACCATGCCATGCGATAGGTAATGTCGAGTTTCTTACCGTTGGCACCGGAGATATACAGGTTCAGTGACTGGGCCTGGTCGATCCATTTCTGACGACGGGCCGCTGCATCTACCAGCCAGCGCGGTTCAATTTCAAACGAGGTGGCATACAGCGCCTTGAGATCGTCAGGAATGCGATCAATTTTCTGCACGCTGCCTTCGTAGTATTTGAGGTCGTTAACCATGACCTGATCCCACAGACCGCGATCTTTGAGGTCGCGAATCAGATAGGGGTTAACAACGGTAAACTCACCGGACAGATTCGATTTCACATAGAGGTTCTGATAGGTGGGTTCGATGGATTGACTGACACCGGTAATATTGGCAATCGTTGCCGTCGGGGCAATCGCCATTACATTGGAGTTACGCATACCGGTGGTTTTAACTTGCTCGCGCAGGCTTTCCCAGTCGAGAGTCTGGCTGAAGTCGGTTTCGAGATATTGTGCACCGCGGCTTTTCTCCAGCACTTTGAGTGAGTCAATGGGCAGAATGCCTTTGCTCCACAGCGAGCCTTCGTAGGAAGAGTAGCGACCGCGTTCCTCGGCGAGTTCACTGGATGCCTGAATTGCATAGTAGCTGACAGCTTCCATGGAGCGATCAGCAAAATCAACTGCCTCATCGGAAGCGTAGGCAACTTGCTGCTTGTACAGCGCATCCTGGAAACCCATGATGCCCATGCCGATCGGGCGATGGCGCATGTTGGAGGTGCGTGCCTGCGGTACCGAGTAGTAGTTGATATCGATCACGTTGTCGAGCATGCGAATCGCAGTCTTGATCGTGCGTTGCAGTTTTTCCAGATCGAGTTTGCCATCCACAATATGCTGTGGCAGATTAACCGAACCGAGGTTACACACGGCAATCTCTTCCTCGTTGGTATTGAGGGTGATTTCTGTGCACAGGTTGGAGCTGTGTACCACGCCGGTGTGTTGTTGTGGCGAGCGGATGTTGCACGAGTCCTTGAAGGTGATCCACGGGTGGCCGGTTTCAAATACCATGCCGAGCATCTTGCGCCACAGGTCCTGCGCCTTGACGCGCTTGAACAGTTTCAATGCGCCGTTTTCAGTTTGTCTTTCGTACTCTTCGTAGCGCGCTTCAAATGCCGGGCCGTACAGATCGTGCAGGTCGGGCACATCGTTGGGTGAAAACAGGGTCCAGTTGCCGTCTTCAAACACACGCTTCATAAACAGATCCGGAATCCAGTTAGCGGTGTTCATGTCGTGGGTGCGGCGGCGATCATCACCGGTGTTTTTACGCAGCTCAAGAAACTCTTCGATGTCCATGTGCCAGGTTTCAAGGTAGGCACATACAGCGCCCTTACGCTTGCCGCCCTGGTTAACTGCGACGGCGGTATCGTTCACCACCTTGAGGAAGGGCACTACACCCTGGCTCTTGCCGTTGGTACCTTTAATGTAGGCACCGAGTGCACGCACCTGGGTCCAGTCGTTACCGAGACCACCGGCCCATTTTGATAACAGCGCATTGTCGCGCATGGAGTTGTAAATGCCTTCGAGGTCGTCTGGCACGGTAGTCAGGTAGCACGACGACAACTGCGGCCGCAGTGTGGCGGCATTAAACAGGGTCGGTGTGGAGCTCATGTAGTCGAAGGAGGAGAGCAGGTTATAGAACTCAATCGCACGCTCTTCACGCTGGTCTTCATTAATCGCCAGACCCATCGCAACACGCATAAAGAAAGTCTGTGGCAGTTCGAAACGAATTTCATCGCTGCTATGCAGGAAGTAGCGGTCGTAAAGGGTTTGCAGTCCGAGGTAGTTAAACTGTAGGTCGCGGTCTGCCTGTAAGGCCTTGCCGAGTTTTTCCAGATCAAACTCGCGCAGTACCGGGTTGAGCAGCTCGAGTTCAATGCCTTTATTAATAAAGGCTGGGAAGGCGGTGGCGTAGAGGCTGTGCATCTCGCCGTGGGTAGCTGCCTTGGCCGTGCCGAGGAAACTCAATGCCTCGCTGCGCAGGTTATCGAGCAACAGGCGCGCAGTGACATAGGAGTAATTAGGTTCCTGCTCCACGAGGGTGCGGGCAGTCATCACCAGCGAGGTATTCACATCGTCAATGGAGACACCGTCGTAGAGATTTTTCAGCGCTTCATCGAGGATGGTTTTCTCGCTGACTTCCGGCAGGCCTGCACAGGCTTCACGTACAACCGTGGTAAGGCGTTCGGTATCCAGCGGCTGTTGGCTGCCATCAGCGAGTACAACATTAATGCTATGGCTCAGCGGTGAAGCTGTACTTACTTCTTCCTCGTCTTTTTGTTTACGCAGACGCGCATGTTCTTCGCGATAAAGAACGTAGTCGCGAGCGACCTTCTGCTCGCCGCCGCGCATCAGCGCCAGTTCCACCTGGTCCTGGATCTCTTCAATATGAATCGTACCGCCGGAGGGCATGCGGCGTTTGAACGTGTCGAGGATCTGCATACACAGGCCGTTTACAAGCTCGTGGACACGGGAAGAAGCTGCTGCGGTGCCGCCTTCTACAGCGAGGAAAGCCTTGGTCATGGCAACAGCGATCTTGCTTTCATCAAACGGCACGACCGTGCCATTGCGTTTGATAACTCGCAACTGGCCTGGTGCAGTTGCACTGATCGTTGTTTGAACGGGTTCCGTCGTAGTTTGGGTGTTTGCTGTTGTGTTTGCCGTGCTCTCGCTGATTTCTGTCTGCATATTACCGCCGCCTGCTAATCCTGCTGTTATAGGTTGACTGACTGCTCTGGTCGCACATCAGGTGGCGCCAGAGCTCCAACGTTTAACCCATAGTCTGATCAATTGCCGGATGAGGTGGCTTGTTTGGCGTTTTTGGTGGTCTGGTTCCGTCACCAATCCCGTTTTATCAAGTCCCTGCAACACTTCATTACACTGTGTCATTGACAGTCATCACGGTGTTGCCTGATGACTGTCAATGACCCTCGGTTAACCTGTACAACCCGGTATATCACCGATCCTGTAACCCGACATGTAACTGATACTGACTATGCCGTTTTATGTCGCCAAACCAACCCTGGTGGTTGACTCAGCGCCCCGGTGGCGTGATTGATGGCAGCTTTTTAGTGTCTGAAAACTGGCTCGTAGAGTGTTGTCACCTGTTTTCAGCTTGTTGGTACCATGTCTGCTAACTGCCTGACTCGATAACCAACTCCCCCTGTAAAACCGTTTTAACCGTATCTGTATCTTCATCGTTCGATTGCCATGCCATACCGCTAAAGGCCGATAAACAGCTGTGATAAACAACGACCTGGCCCGATCTGTGGTTATCACTGTTTGTTTTTCGGTCTTTGACCGGCCTGCAACAGGCAACGGGTAGTGACCCGTCAGCTGTGGCAGGGTGGGATAGTGCAAATTTGCCAACCACACACCACAACAGGTCATTACTCCAATCTCTACTCTCACAATAAGCTTGATTTAAGTGCTGTTATTGCGATTTCGCTGGCTAAAACAGGTCTGTAAAAAGTAGCCCCCGGAATCTCGCCTACCCCAATATATTGGGGTACTGGAAAAACGATATACAAGATAATGCGGTTTACCGCTAAATGCAAGTCATAAGTCTGGGGGTTTTTTGTGAATATCGGTGGATAAAGTGTGAATTTGTCAAATAAGTCACATTTATCAACATTTTTTGACTTTTACTGTGGTGAAGCAGAAGCCCGGAAAGCCGGGTTATCCACATCAACGGGGTAACGAAGGATGTCACTCCTGGTCGACAGAGTCTGGCTTACCGGATTTGTAGTCAGTGAGTTGTTTGCCTTCGCGCTGTTGTTTTAGCTGATGATAAATCTCTTCGCGGTGCACTGGCGTTTCACGCGGTGCGTCGATGCCGATGCGAACCTGGTTGCCTTTTGTTGATAACACGGTAATGGTGATGTTGTCACCAATGAGAAAGCTTTCTCCGCAACGGCGGCTCAGAATTAACATCGGAATATCTCCTTTTCTTTGGAACTGCTCTAATCCCTTTGTCCTGGCGAATATGTAGATACATCCTGGGTAGGAAGGGTCGCTTCGACGAAAGATTATAAAGAATAAATCAGGCAGGTGCTATAAGTAGCACGTAGCTGTGCAGAACGGCTGTGACTTATCATTCAGAGGCGTTAAAACAGACTATTTTTTGATAGTGGCTGGTGATGAAGGTTACGAGGTTTGCAGTAGAAACTCCATCAGTGCCTTTTGTGCATGCAAACGATTTTCTGCCTCTTCCCAGATCACCGAGCGCGGGTCATCAAGCAGATCTTCACTGATTTCCTCGCCGCGGTGGGCAGGCAAACAGTGCATAAAAATTACATCGTCTGCCGCCGCATCAAGCAATTCCCGTGTGACCTGATAGGGTTGAAAAACGCTTTTGCGATCCTGTTGCTCGTCTTCCTGACCCATGGAAGCCCATACATCGGTGACTACGACCTGGGCATTGGCCACGGCTTCGCGAGGATCTTCAAGCACAGTAACGCGCTCTGCATTGTCGGCTACCAGTTGTGCATCGGGTGTAAAGCCGGCAGGGCAGGCAATGCTCAGATTAAAGTCGAACTGACACGCTGCATTAATATAGGACTGGCACATATTGTTGCCGTCACCGATCCACGCAACTTTTTTACCCTGAATATCACCGCGCTGTTCGATCCAGGTTTGCATATCCGCGAGCAACTGGCACGGGTGAAAGCTGTCGGTCAATGCATTGATAACCGGTACACAGGAGTATTGTGCAAAACGTTCGATTTTTTCGTGCTCGTAGGTGCGCACCATAATGATGTCCACCATGCGCGACATCACGCGGGCGGAATCCTCTATAGGCTCGCCGCGGCCGAGCTGCGTATCCCGCGGTGCGAGAAACATGGCGTGGCCGCCAAGCTGTGCCATGCCCGCCTCAAACGAGACGCGGGTACGTGTGGAGGACTTCTCAAAGATCATGCCGAGCACCTTGTTTCTGAAGGGCTCACCGGCGCTGCCCTCACGGTGCTGTGCCTTGAGTTCGATGGCGCGCGCGATCACCTGCTGCAGTTCAGCCGGGGAAAGGTCGAGTAATGTCAGAAAATGTCTGGCCATCGTGTTGTTTACAGTTATTGCTTGGTTAACAGCTTGTTGCTGAAAAAATACTATCCTGTGCCAGCTCGTGCTGGCATCGCATCGATCAAATCAGGCAAACAGAACTAAACGGACGTCGCGTCTGATGATCCCCAATCCTTAATCAGGGGAACCAGGATATCTACCACCTGCTGTGCCTGTTCATCAGTCATAATCAGCGGTGGCAAGAGACGAATCGTATTGCCTGCGGTGACATTTATCAATAGGCCTTGCGCGGCGGCTTTGGCCACGAGTTCTGCGCAGGGCTGGTCAAGCTCGATACCGATCATCAGTCCCTGGCCGCGAATCTCCCTGACACAGGACGCGCCTTTCAGTAACTCCTTGAATTGACTGAGGAAAAAGCTACCGAGCTGAGCAGCTCGCGCTGGCAGATTCTGTTCAGATAGCACGTTGAGTGTCGCCAGAGCAGTGGCGCAGCCGAGCGGGTTGCCGCCATAAGTGGAACCGTGATTGCCTGGTTGCAGAGTCTGTGCTGCTGCACCGCGGGCCAGGCAAGCGCCTATCGGAAAGCCATTGCCAAGCCCTTTGGCCACTGTCACCACATCGGGCAGCAAGCCGCATTGTTGATACGCAAAGAACGAGCCGGTGCGGCCATTGCCGGTCTGGATTTCGTCGAGCATAAGTAGCCAGCCCTGTCGATCGCAGATGTCTCGCAGTTTGGGTAGATAACTTGCCGCAGGCACATTGACACCGCCTTCACCCTGCACGGGCTCCACCAGAATCGCTACGATATCTGCATTGTTGGCGGCCATCTGTTCGATACTGTTGATATCGTTGAAGGGGGCGCGCAAAAAACCCTTGAGCAGCGGTTCAAATCCGGCGTGTACCTTGCGATTGCCGGTCGCGGTCAGTGTTGCCATGGTGCGCCCGTGGAAGGACTGCTCCATAACAATAATCGTTGGCGTATCAATGCCCTTGTTATGCCCGTAGAGTCGCGCAATCTTGATTGCGGCCTCGTTGGCTTCGGCACCGGAATTGCCGAAAAAGACGCTATCCATGCCAGACAACTCAACCAGCTTGTCGCCGAGTTGTTGTTGTTGCGGAATATTGTAGAGGTTGGAAGTATGTACCAGTGTACTGGCCTGTTCAGCAGTGGCAGCGGCAACCTGTGGGTGTGCGTGGCCGAGACCACACACAGCAATGCCCGCTACGGCATCAAGGTACTTG
This sequence comes from Pseudomonadales bacterium, assembly GCA_028280345.1. GTDB lineage: Bacteria > Pseudomonadota > Gammaproteobacteria > Pseudomonadales > UBA7239 > JANQLY01. The sequence continues at coordinate 64,386 of JANQLY010000003.1, forward strand.
TTGCCGTCTGCGTCCCACAGCCAGACGCCTTCACCTTTGACAAAGGTCAGGGGCCTGGTGCCGTATGTGTCCATCAATGTTGTGGCCATGATGATCCAGTGTTTTCCAGTTTGCCGGCACGCATAACGCATTATGTAGCCGGAATAAAAAAGGCAGCGAAAAAGCTGCCTTAAAAAAGGGGAGCGATGTTATACCCATTCAACCCGTAAAATCAATAGATCAGGGGCTTTTTATCGCGATAAAATAGCGGGCTTGTGGCTCCTGGAGCCGTATTTGAAATAACACCTGAAACCCTATGAACTCCATTCAGCTCAGCATTTTTTCCAGCCGCCTCAAGGCGGTGTGTGAGCAAATGGGTGCGGTACTCAAACTCTCTGCATTCTCACCGAATATTAAGGATCGGCTCGACTTTTCCTGTGCGGTATTTGATGCGCAGGGCGGCCTGTGTGCCCAGGCGGCGCATATTCCAGTGCATCTCGGCAGTATGGCTTTTGCCATGACGCAGATTGTTAACGCGTTTGATTGGGTTGAAGGCGATATGGTGGTGTTTAACGACCCGTTTAAAGGCGGCACCCATTTGCCAGATGTGACGCTGGTTGCACCGGTTTTTGTGGTGGGAGAGCTAAAGGGTTTTGTTGCCAACCGCGCGCACCATGCGAGTATTGGCAGTGAGTCGCCCGGTGCGATGCCGCTATCGAGGAGCTTGCACGAGGAAGGGGCGGTGATTGCTCCGACACGCTTACTCAGCGGTGGGGAACTGCAGCAAGCTATTTTTGCGCAACTGACGGCATCGGGCACAGAGCAGGAGGACCCTTCTGCCCATGGTGATTTTCACGCCCAGATTAGCGCCAATCGCGTCGGCATTGCACGTTTGCAGGGTGTGATAGAGCAATTACACGACGCGCCGATAGAACACTATTTGCAGGCGCTTAATGATTATGGTGAGCGTATTGCCAGCAGAGTACTTGAACAGTTTCCCACCGGTTGCTACAGCTTTGTTGATGTCATGGATGATGATGGTTTTGCGCAGCAGGCGGTGCCGATTCAGGTGACGATTGAAAAAGCAAACAACGAAAAAACAGGCAGCGAAAAAGTAAACAGCACAAGAGAGAGTCAAAAAACGCATACCCTGGTAATCGATTTTAGCGGCACGGCGGCAGAGGTGGAGGGTAATATTAATTGCCCGTTAACCGTAACAGCGGCGGCGGTGTATTACGTGTTCCGCTGTCTGTTACCGGATTATGTGCCTGACTGTGCAGGCACCTATCGCCGACTTGAAATTATTGCGCCGCAGGGGTGCCTGTTAAACGCACGTTATCCTGCGGCTGTTGTTGCGGGTAATGTGGAAACGTCACAACGTATTGTTGATGTGCTGCTCGGTGCACTGGCAACGATGCCAGGAGATCATTGGCAACAGTTTATTCCCGCTGCAAGTTACGGGACGATGAACAACGTAGCTATGGGGAATAACGTAGCTATGGGCAAGAGTGACAGTAACAAACGAGAGCAATCAAACTGGAACTACTATGAAACCATTGGTGGTGGTCTCGGTGCCGGCTACCACTTCCCTGGATTGAGTGCGGTGCAGGGGCATATGACGAATACGCTGAATACACCGGTGGAAAGTGTTGAAAGCCATTATCCATTGCGCATTACCCGTTACGGTATACGCCGCGGTTCCGGTGGTGAGGGTGATCATCGCGGGGGTGACGGTATTGAGCGGGAGTACGAGTTTTTACAAGCCGGTGAAGTCACGTTGATCAGTGAGCGTCGTCGCGAGCGCCCCTGGGGATGCCATGGTGCAGAGGCCGGGTTGCCCGGAGAGAATTCACTTAACGGTGAGCCCTTGCCAGGTAAATGCCAGCTCAGTGTGCAAGCGGGTGACAGATTACTGATTAAAACACCGGGTGGCGGTGGTTTTAATCGTTATGATTAATCAATCAAGCTGTTGCAGCAGGGTAACAGCTGCTTCGCTCAATGCTTCATAACCGGTTTGATTAAAATGATTCCAGTCCAGCGGGCCGTGCAATAACTGTTGCTGTGATGCATTGCGAATAAACGGTGTGGCGTCCAGGAAAGGCACTTGCTGTGTGTTGCAAATCGTTTCAATACTTGAGCGCATCCAGTCGCTCTGCTCAACAACCTTTGCGCTGTTATAGGGAGGCGGTTTTTGTTTGCGATGGGTTTGCAAAATCAATTGTTCTGAACTGATGTCATAACTGCTGACAACGGATGGAATATACAACACGGCAATGCGGGTTTGCGGAAACGCTTCACGCAGCATCATTAGTGACTGTTCAAACGAATAAAGTGCGAGACGTTTTTGTGCCGGCTTTAAATCCATTGACGGGCCTTGCAGGGAGTCCGGCAACTGAAGCTCCTTGTTATTAACTATGGCACGGTTTATCTGCCCCGGTTCAAACCACTCGAAACGCCCGGGTCGGTTTAGTGGCGAGCGGGCAGGTTCATCGCTGTTAGCGCTGTTGTCGGTTTTATCGGGCGACCCGGTAAATAGTCGTCCGCCGAGTGCGCTGCTGGCCTTGACAATAAACTTGCCGAGAAACAGTTGACCTTGCCAGTGTGAGTGCTGTGCCTTTTGGTAGAGATCGTCTTGTTGCAGTGCCACCTCATGGACGTAGTTGCGAAAGTAGTCAGGCTCATACACACGGGAGCGATCCAGTTTGCTGCGCTTTTTACTTGTCCATTGCAAGTATTCAATATTCTCACTGAGGTCGTTACCCTCATAGAAGTAATAGATCAGGGTTTGCGGTGGCTCGAGGTTGATATTGCGTACGGTGTTGAGATAGGCAAGATTGGAAATCGGCTCTGTGATCATGCCGCGCACACTGCCGGTACCCGCAGCGCCAAAACTGATCACATCGCGACCGGTTTGCTCGTGCATCAGGTGGGCGGAGTGGTAACGTGCCTGGGCGTTGCCCGCTTCGTGGTAGTACCAGTCTCCAAGCCCCATCGCATAGGAGTCACCTGCGAGTGCAACATAGTCTTCGGGAACCAGCTGTGCTTTGGAGCTTTGCAGCAGTACCGGCAGGCCATTGTCGATCAGCGGGTTGGCAATCGGCGGCAGAAAATAGAAGAAAATCAGCAACGCAAGGTATTCCAGTACCGCATAGCACAGCAACAGAGTGGTCATAAAAATGGCCGGGCCTTGCAGTTTTTTGAATCGTATCGCCATCAGGTGGTGGATTTATCGCATTGTTTTCGGGGTTGTTTTTCCGGGCTTTGACGCCATTAACCGTCCAGACGGGCGCTATAATACACCGCCCTGCGCTCTGGCGCCCGTGTAGCGGGCTCTGGCCCCGGATACGGTTCTGTGATTTCGGGTTATCCAGGGCTTTAACTTGGAGGAAGTTAGAGCTAGAATACCTGACCAGTTTAGTCAGTTTTAAGTAAGCAATTAAAGAGAGTATTTCTATGGATATTATGCAAACCATCCGTGAGCAAATAGAGAGTAACGACATTATTCTCTACATGAAGGGCTCCCCTGATGCGCCTCAATGTGGCTTTTCGGCCCAGACGGTGCAGTGCATGATGGCCTGTGGAGAGCGTTTTGCCTTTGTCGATGTATTATCGAATCCGGAAATTCGCGCCAACCTGCCCCAGTATGGTCACTGGCCAACCTTTCCTCAGTTGTGGGTGAAAGGTGAGTTGGTTGGTGGCTGCGATATTGTCACCGAAATGCACGAAAAAGGTGAGTTGCAAACCCTGATTAAAGACGCTGCGGCTTAATCGTTTTTTCACGAGGGATTTGTTATATGACAATTGAACAGGGCGGCGAAGTCTGTATGATTAAACGCCTTGTTACAAATGGCAATGTGATAAATCCTCACACCATTCAATCTATTTAATTTTTGTCAAACAATTTAAGGGAGACATATCATGGGTGTTCTTGTTGGTAAACCTGCCCCCGACTTTACCTGTAATGCTGTACTGGGCGACGGCCAGATCGTTGATAATTTCACACTGTCTGAAGCACTGAAAGGCAAATACGGCCTGGTATTTTTCTATCCGCTGGACTTCACCTTTGTTTGTCCTTCGGAATTGCTCGCGGTAGATCACCGCATGGATAAATTCAAAGAGCTGGGTGTAGAGGTTGTTGGCGTATCCATCGACTCACACTTCACTCACAATGCCTGGCGTAATACCGATGTCAATAACGGCGGTATCGGCCCGGTTAAATACACTTTGGCGGCAGACATTAATCACGATATCTGTCAGGCCTACGACGTTGAGTGCGATGCGGGCATTGCGTTCCGCGGTGCGTTCATTATCGATAAGGAAGGTGTGGTGCGTTCACAGACGGTTAACGATCTGCCGTTAGGTCGTAACTTCGACGAATTTATTCGTGTGATCGAAGCGCTGCAATTCCACGAAGAGCACGGTGAAGTTTGTCCGGCTGGCTGGAACAAAGGCGACAAAGGTATGGAGGCAAGCCCCGATGGTGTGGCTGCCTACCTGTCCGAGAATGCCGACAACCTGTAATTTACAGATGTTGTTTGAAAAAGGCCGCAATTGCGGCCTTTTTTTATGGTTGTATTTCCACGTTGTAGGTTAAGAGGTTGCAGGCTAAAGAGTGCAGATTACAGGGCTACCGGGTAAAGACTTTTCAGGTGATTGGCGAGCCGCAAACTGAATTGCACAATGCTTAACGTCGGGTTGGTATGACCGCTGGTAGTAAACACACTTGAGCCGGTAATAAACAAATTGTTCACACTGTGAGCGCGCAGGTTTTTATCCACCACGCCTTCCTTCGGGTTGCCGCTCATACGTGTGGTGCCGATATGGTGGTGGCCGCCCACCTGCTGCGGAAAGCCGGGAAAAAAACTATCATCGGCGAGTAACCAGTCGGGAATTTTCAGGCGGCCAAGTTCTCTGTCAATAAATAACTGGCCTACCGCAAACGCGGCAACACGCATCGTGTGTTTTTCCATCAGGCCAAGCTGCCAGTGCAGGCTTGAATGTCTTAAACCAAATTGATCGGTAGTATCACCGAGAATGATACGGCTGTTCGGGTTGGGTGTCTGGTCGCTTGCAATCTTTACCTTGCCGTCAAAGCAGCTGTCAGGTTTGTCCGTTAGCTCCTTATAAAGATTCCATGTCCATTCTGTGCGACAGCTCGCGCGTTTGATTTGCTGCCACATGGTGCTGCCCTGGCGGCGATCTGCCAGCTTGAAACGATAGGGTTCAATGCGCACACTGAAATTAAGGCAGCGCTCGCGCTCAATAAAGTCTTTGTTTGGTGCAACAAATTGCTTTTGCAGATAACCGTCGGGTTTTGCTGCGCGCAGATTTTCGAGCGCATCATCCGCAAACACAAATTCACCAATGCGATAGTGGGGGTGGTCGACAAAACAGCGGCCAACAAAGCCTGAATCATTGGCAAGCCCCTGACTTTTTTGCGTATTGAAATTTAATAGCAGGCGCGGGTTTTCAATGCCGCCGGTAGCGAGTACAAAATGGCGTGCGCTGGCACTAAAGCGTGTTTTTTTATAGTTATGGAATACGACCTCTTTAACATTTTGTAAATCCTCATCGAGTTGCATGTCGGTGAGGTTGGCATTGATATAACAATCGATATTGCCGCTTTGCTGAATTGCCTTGCGATACTTTTTGCGAAAGCGAGTCGGTGGGCTTAACCAGAACTCGATATTGTTAAAGTCTTCGGTGTCTTGCAGATAATCTTTCCAGGCTGGTGTGACGTTGTAAGGATCAGGCTTGTCGAGATCCAGCATCTGCCAGGCCTGCTGCTGGTAGGGCTGGATGTCGTTATAGCTTATTGGCCAACCGCTGAGAGGAACATGCGCTTTTTTTTCAAAGTCGTGATCATCAAGCGGGCGGCACATACCTGACCAGTGATTGGAGCTGCCACCAAAAAAACGAGAACGTGATTTTTCCAGATCGAAGTAGGTGTGGCCGGTATTCGTGCCTTGGTAAACCTGTTGCGACTCATCGCTGCGCTGCATGCCGCCGGCTTCAAGTAGCAGAATGTTCAGATATTTGGGTAGATTAAGTGCGATCGTTAATCCTGCCGGCCCGGCACCGATAATGCAGATATCGTAAACACGATTCTGAAACGTTGTGCTGTCGAGCTGGTTAAGATTGTTAATCATTCAGGAGTGTTGCTCAAAGTGCTGTCATGTAGATTGTTAATATCATCGCGTTTTAGTAGCCAGCCATTGCGCAGAATATAGTTATTATTGCCGGATGTATTTGCGTTTGTGAGAGTTTCAGGGAAAACAGCTTCGGCGGCAGTGTTTGTTGATTTAAAAGCAGAGAGTACCGGCAGTGTGCTGAGGAATTGTAGCAACTGTCTTCTTTTTGGCGTCATGGTATTTTTTGATAAGTCAGTAGTTATTGAGCGTAGCACAGCATTTTATTGTCAGGCAAATACCCGCTGTTTGTAAAAGAAACAGAGAATAAGTAGCGAGACTGACAAGCCACTTTCCAGCCAGGTATTTGCAGACCACGCAAAGCCCAGAACAAGAAGAATCTGTAACGCGATGCAGAGCATAAAGGCGATTTTTTTATGTTTTTTTGAGCCGGGTGTGTAGTGCCAGCAAAACAATGCGGTGCAAACGGCAGCGATACCATAGCTTAATGTCAGCAGGGTTGTTTCAATATGGCCATACCAGCTGGCAAAGCACATATTCGCGGCTGTCATATCCTGCGGACAGAATGCCTCGATCAGTGATAGCAGGAAAAAAATCACCGCAATACTGCCGAGCCAGATAACGGCCATTAGAGGTAACAGGGTGATATAGCGTAGGGCAGTTAGCATGGTGTTGAATAATGATATTTAACAGGATGGATAATAGGGTATCAGGAAAGGAGGTGCCAGAGGTTGGACTCGCTTGTGCCCCGCAGGGGTATTTATGCCCTGAAAGGGTAAACCAGACACGGCGGGTCGGTAAGTAAATAATCTATTCAAAGAAAGTTGTTGAAGGGGGTGGTACCAGAGGTCGGACTCGAACCGACACGCTATTGCTAGCAAGGGATTTTGAATCCCTCGTGTCTACCAATTTCACCACTCTGGCACAGGCTACCAATTTTAGCGCCATGGATGGCGCGTATGCCAGAAATGCAGGAGCATTTTCTGGCCACCACTCTGGCACAGGCTACCAATTTTAGCGCCCACTATTCTGGCGCTGCGGTAGGGAGAGGCATTATAGCAATGGCGCGGGCTTAAGCAAGGTTTCAGGGATTGTCGCAGGCAAACTTCCCCCCGCTGATTTGGTATAGTGGCAGCCCTTTTTATTCCTGTCAGATTAACCATGCAGCGCAAGGATTTTTCCTTTGAGTTACCCGATGAACTGATTGCCCAGTACCCGCTTGAGCAGCGCAGTGCGAGCCGTCTGTTATGTCTGGGGCGACAGAGCGGCGATGTGGAACATCGCCAGTTTACCGAGTTGGTGGGCTTGCTTAATCCCGGTGATTTGCTGGTGTTTAACAATACCCGGGTGGTGCCGGCGAGACTTTATGGACAAAAAAGTAGCGGCGGCAAAATCGAAATATTGATTGAGCGGGTTTTGTCAGACAAAGAGTGTCTCGCGCAGATTCGGGCGAGCAAATCGCCAAAGCCTGGTGCGCAATTGTTTTGTGGTGATTATGAGCTTGAGTTGGTAGAGCGCCAGGAGGATTTGTTTCACCTGCGCCTGGCGGGTGAGATTACCATGGATGAACTGATGGCTGCAGAAGGGCATATGCCGTTGCCGCCCTATATTGACCGCGATGATGAAAGTCTCGATGAAGAGCGTTATCAAACGGTTTACAGTGAAGTGCCAGGTGCGGTAGCTGCACCAACAGCGGGTTTGCATTTCGATAACAGCTTGCTCGAATCGCTGGCAAACAAGGGTATTAACAGTGGTTTTGTCACCTTGCATGTCGGTGCGGGCACCTTTCAGCCCGTGCGTGTAGATGATATCAGTGAGCACCGTATGCACAGTGAGTGTTTTGAAGTGAGTGAGGTACTGTGTGAGCAGGTAAAACAAACCCGGGCTAATGGCGGGCGTGTGATTGCCGTGGGTACCACGAGTGTGCGCTGTCTTGAATCTGCAAGTGTCGATGGTGAATCACAGGCAATGCGAGGTGATACGGATATTTTTATTACACCAGGATACGACTTTAAAACGGTCGATGCACTGATTACCAATTTTCATTTGCCGGAGTCTACCCTGATGATGCTCGTCTCGGCATTTGCAGGGCGCGACAATATATTGGCGGCCTATGAAGCAGCGGTTACTGAAAGGTATCGCTTTTTCAGTTATGGCGATGCGATGTTTATTGCCTGAGTCGGTTTGGATCAGAGTCCAGATTCAGGAAGAAGGCGCGAGAGCGCGGGGCACAAGATTCTTTTCGTGGTAGCGCACAGTAGTTTTTTTGCTGTGCTTGCCAGCTACATCCAGCAAGTCATTATTGAGCATAATAAAGTTCGGGGCCGGCAGTATAAATGTGGGAATGCTGGTGTTGTTTTGCAGTACCTTGCCGCCTTCCTTGTGAATCAGGGTGTAGTTATGATTTTCCATACGTTTGTGCAACTGACGCGTCATATCATTGATATCGTAAAGCAGGTCGGGCACAGGAATGTCACATTGTTCTGCAAGTTGCGGTTGCAACTCGAAAAATTCATCAAAGCTGAAAAATAAACCCTGATTGCTGCGTGGTACGTTGTCAATCAATTCACACTTGATCAGGCTGTCTTCAATCAGGGCGCGGTTGTCAAAGAAGGTCACCTGGCGAAAGTGATTTTTTGCGGTATAAAAAAATACCATGCCGGATTGTCCGCTCATCAGTGTGACGGGTGTCAGGGGTTGTGACTCAATCAAATGACTGATGGTGCGATCCAGGGTGTCGATAACTTCCATATCGCGCAGATGTTCCTGATTGTATTGTTCAAACATCGAATAACGCTGTTGATGTTGTTCGGAAATGCGATAGCTGGCCCAGATCGGTGTGCCATGGGAGTGTTTTTTCAGTGCAACCAGGTTGCCGTAGGTGTTGGCAATACAAATAGCGACGACGGCGATGATAAAGCCGTAGTGATTTTTAATAATCGACTGAAGATAGAGTGTGGTCAGAATGCAAGCGAGTGGTAGTACCGGTACAAAAAAGCGTCCCATCTGCATCCAGTCACCACCGGAAAATATGACAAAGGCACTGTAGCCGAGCAGGCATAGCAGTGTGAGTACCAGATGTGGCGAGGTGTCAGATTGCTTGTGCTTTAATTGTGATAATAAATAGAGCAATGAACCGATAAAACTGATCAGTATGACGATATTGGATAACCCATAACCAATAAAGTAGAACAGCCCTTGGTAGAGTTTGTGAGCGGTTAGTGGTGAAACCTTGGCATAGACCGGTTGTGGGAAAGGCTGGTCAAAATAGATAAAACGAAATGCCAACAGCAGGGAGATCGATAACAGTACGGTAGAGTAAAACACAAGAACCTGCACACTGCCGCGCAGTCCGGTAATACGTTTCCATGCATAAAATGCAAGCACTACGCAGGCGAGAAAGATCATCATCTCCGGGCGTACCATGAGCAGGGCCATGGTAGCCACAGAAGTAATCAACATATTGCGGCTGTCTACGTGCTCGCTGTCCAGCAGATCGCCCCAGCTCAATACAAACCAGACCATGCACAGTGCGGCGAGGCTGCTTTCCATACCGCTGAAGCTCCAGAGTAGAAACGCCGGGGAACTGGCGAGAAACAGCAGGCTGGGTGATAAGTTGATCGGGTTGATGCGCCTGGCAAGGATTGCGGCCAAAACAAGTGTCAGGGCGCCACAGAAGATGGTGATCAAATACCCGACGGTGACAACGTTGCCAAACGAGATAAAAGTAAACAATGCGGTAAGCAGTGTTAATAACAGGCTGGAGCTTTGTTCCACACGCTCGCCGTTATAGTTGAGAATCTCTCCAAACTCTACGAGGCTGTAGCTTGCCCAGAAAGTGATATGGGAGTCGTCGTGACCGGCAGAGCCATAGAGACAAAAACCGGCGATGAGGAAGATCAGGCCAAAAATAACCGAGCTTGCCGGGGTATCCTTTAATGTGGCCTTTAACATGAAGCGCTGGTTTTTCTTGCTGTCCGGTTGAGAGTGTTGAGTATAATTTGTCCTGGAATTATACCGGGGCGCCTGTTAAATTGCCTGTTTTTCTCCAGGCGCCAGGTGCTTCGTTGTCTTTCCATGTCCGGTACAACGTCCAATACAGAATCCAGTACAGCTGAATCATCGTGTTCCATGTCGTTTGAGGTACACGCGCGCAGTGGTGCGGCACGGCGTGGCAGTTTGTCCTTTCCGCGCGGTGAGATTCAGACACCGGCGTTTATGCCAGTGGGCACCTATGGCACGGTAAAAGGCATGTTGCCACGGGATATAGAATCGATTGGGGCGGAGATTATTCTCGGTAATACCTTCCACCTTATGCTGCGACCGGGTACCGAAGTAGTCAAACAGCATGGCGATCTGCACGACTTCATTGGTTGGGATAAACCAATACTGACAGATTCCGGTGGGTTTCAGGTGTGGAGTCTTGGCAAGTTGCGCAAGATCACAGAAGAGGGGGTGTCGTTTCGTTCGCCAGTTGATGGCAGTGAAGTGTTTCTCGGCCCGGAACGTGCGATTGAAATCCAGCGTGATCTCGGCTCCGATATTGCGATGATTTTTGATGAGTGCACGCCGTATCCTGCTACGATGGAACAGGCGCGGGAGTCGATGGAGCTGTCTCTGCGTTGGGCGGCGCGTTGCAAACAGGCACATGGTGATAGCCCGTCAGCACTATTTGGTATTGTGCAGGGAGGCATGTATCCGGATTTGCGTACAGAATCACTGAACGGTTTGCGCGATATCGATTTTAACGGTTATGCGATTGGCGGCTTGTCCGTCGGTGAACCGAAGGATGAAATGCTCAAGGTGCTCGATCATCTGATGCCTGAAATGCCGCAGGATAAACCCCGCTACCTGATGGGGGTGGGTACACCGTCGGATATCGTTGAAGCAGTGCGTCGCGGGGTGGATATGTTCGACTGCGTGATGCCGACGCGCAATGCACGCAACGCCTATTTGTTTACTTCAAAGGGTAAGCTCAAGTTGCGCAATGCAGCGTACCGACACGATACCCGCCCACTTGATGAGCGTTGCGATTGCTATACCTGCCAGAACTTTTCCCGTGCGTATTTGCACCATCTCGACAAATGCAAGGAAATCCTCGGCGCCCAGCTCAACACTATCCACAACCTGCGTTTTTATCAGAATCTAATGCGCGGTTTGCGTGAGGCGATTGCGGCGGATCAGCTCGATGACTTTGTGGCCGAATTTTATGCCTTACAGGGGTTGGAAGTGCCACCACTATGATGTGGCGGCAGCACAGGGGTTAACAAGAAAGCCATCATTTACCCACATCCCCCCTTGAATTCCTTTATAATGCACCGCATTTTGACTAACTGATGATAAATGGGCTTGAAGGCCCCTGTGGTGTCGCGTTGCGATAGCTGTAAATAGACTTATGAACAAATACCCCCTTTGGAAGAATCTCCTGATAATCACGGTCGTACTGCTCGGTCTGTACTACGCAGCGCCAAACCTCTATCCGCCGGATCCAGCGGTACAGATTTCCTCTCAGTCACCCGAAGTCGTTATTGGTGAGCGTGACATCAAGCGAGCAGAGCGTGCGCTTGAGCAAGGTGGTGTGGACTATAAATCCGTTGAAATTGGCGATGAAAATCTTATTGTGCGCCTTCCGGACGCCGAGACACAGCTTGAGGCGCGCAGGGTTTTGCAGAGCAAGTTTCTCGGTGAATATGTATTGGCTCTGAACCTGGTGCCGACTACGCCGGATTGGCTGGCGCAGTTTGGTGGTAAGCCGATGAAGTTAGGTCTCGATTTGTCCGGCGGGGTTCACTTCCTGCTTGAAGTCGATACGCAAAGCCTGGTCAAAGCCCGCCTTGAAACTATGGAGCAGGATGCCAAAACCCTGTTCCGTGAGAATGATTTTAAAGCGGCGGACTGGAGTGTACGCAACGAGGAAGACGGTCTGCGTTTTACCTTTAACTCGCCGGAATTAATGTCAGAAGGTCTCGCCTTACTGCGCGGTGAGATGAACTGGTTTGAGGAGCGCCCGGAAACGCCGCGCACGGATAGCAGGGTTAAATTGTATTTGACCGATGCCAAGGTCAAGGAGCTGGAGGACTACGCGGTCTCGCAAAACCTTACCGCTCTGCGTAGTCGTATTAACTCTCTCGGTGTTGCCGAGCCCATTGTGCAGCGTCAGGGGCGCAACCGTATCGTGTTGCAATTGCCGGGTATTCAGGATACTACCAAGGCCAAGGAAATTATTGGTCAAACAGCCAATCTGCAATTTCATCTGGCGGCGCGGCAGAGCACACTGAAATCACAAATTCGTCGCTTTCCGATGAAGCAGAACCCGAATGACATGGTGGAACTGGAAAGGCGGGTCATTCTGGAAGGTGATTGTGTGGAGCAGGCGTTTCCTTCCTATGATCAAGACAGTCAACCGGTTACGGTGTTGCACCTGAGTTCTACCTGTGGTCGCAAAATGCACCGTGCAACGGCGAAAAATGTCGGGCGCAATATGGGCATTGTGCTGGTGGAAACCAAGCTGCTGACTCGCGAGGTTGAAGTCGACGGTGAAACCGTGATTGAGGAATACCCGGTCGAGGAAAAGTCGGTAATCAGCTACGCGAATATTCGCAGCGCACTTGGTTCCCAGTTTCAGATTGAAGGTCTGAGTCAGCAGGAAGCCAACCGCCTCTCTGTGTTGCTGCGCGCCGGTGCACTTGCCGCGCCGATTTTCTTTGTTGAGGAACGCACGGTCGGGCCTTCGCTCGGTGCTGACAATATTCAAAAGGGCATGATGTCAGTGCAGATCGGCTTTGCCCTTGTGGTGTTGTTCATGCTGGTCTATTACCGCGTATTTGGTATTGCAGCCGTTACCGCCTTGCTGGTTAACCTTGTGGTACTCGTTGCGTGTATGTCGATACTCGGTGCAACACTGACCTTGCCGGGTATTGCGGGAATCGTGTTAACTGTCGGTATGGCGGTGGATGCGAATGTGTTGATTTTCTCGCGGGTCAAGGAAGAGCTGAAAAATGGCTTGTCGCCGCAGATGGCGATCAGTGCCGGTTATGATCGCGCGATCGTGACCATTCTCGATGCGAACATTACCACTTTGCTCGTGGCGATTATTCTTTATGCGGTGGGTACCGGTCCAATACAGGGATTTGCGATAACCCTGTTTATCGGTATTTTAACTTCAATGTTTACAGCGATTATGTTGACGCGCTCGCTCGTGAACGCCATCTATGGCGGTCGCAATGTGAAAAGCCTGTCTATCTAGGAGCGTGTGATGAGTTTGAATATTGAAACAAAGCTGGATTTTATGGGGCGTCGCAAGCTCGCGGCACTAATGTCTATTGCCTTGGTTGTGATATCCATTGCATCGCTGGCAACCCGGGGTTTGAATTTCGGTCTTGATTTTACCGGTGGTACGCTGATTGAGGTCGGTTATGAACAGCCGGCAGATATTACTTCTATTCGTGCCCAGCTTGAGCAGGCAGGGTTTGCAAACTTTACCGTGGTAAATTTTGGTCGTGAGGAAGATGTGCTGGTGCGTATGCAGGAGAGCGGCAATCCCAAACTCGGCGATGAAGTGCTTGAGGTTTTACGTACCGGCGGTGTTGAGGTTGAAATGCGTCGCGTCGATTATGTTGGGCCCCAGGTGGGTGGAGAGCTGCGCGACCAGGGTGGACTTGGCATGCTCGCTGCTTTGGTTGTGATGATGTTGTATGTGGCGGTACGCTTCCAGTCAAAATTTTCACTCGGTGCTGTTGTGGCCTTGGCGCATGATGTAATTATTACCTTGGGTGTTTTTTCCATCCTCGGTTTGAATTTTGATCTCACCGTGCTGGCAGCCTTGCTGGCGGTTATCGGTTATTCGTTAAACGATACGATTGTTGTGTCTGATCGTATTCGCGAAAATTTCCGCAAGGTTCGCAAAGGTTCTTCCTACGATGTGATTAACAAGTCGTTAAATGAAACATTGGGTCGAACCATTGTGACCTCGTTAACCACCTTGCTGGTATTGAGTGCACTGTTTTTGTTTGGTGGCGAGTTGATTCACGGTTTTTCGATTGCGCTGATTATTGGTGTGCTGATCGGAACCTATTCCTCGATTTATGTGGCGTCAAACATGTTGATGTTTTTGAATATCAGTAAGGAAGATTTGATGTTGCCGGTGCGCGAGGATGATGCGCTCGATGATCGCCCGTAACTTTTTCGCTTCAGATCAATTTTTTTGCGCGTTCTTCTGTAACCAGCGATCCAGCTGATTGGCAAAGGCCTGACGATCCCGTTGGGAAAAACTGGCGGGGCCACCGGTATCCACACCGGCGGAACGCATTTCCTCCATAAAGTTTCTCATGCCGAGACGTTGTTTGATGTTGCTTTTGTTAAGCAGCTCACCGCGCGGGCTCAATACCACACCACCTTTTTCAATCACCTCGGCGGCCAATGGAATATCGGCGGTAATGACAAGGTCGCCAACTTCTACCTGTTGCACAATTGTGTTGTCAGCCACGTCAAAACCTTTTTCAACCTGCAAGCTGCGAATATATGGCGAAGGAGGAGTTGGTAGCGGGCTGTTGGCGACAAGAATAACTTCGGTTGCCGTTCTGTCGGCGGCGCGAAACAGGATTTCCTTGATAACTTTAGGACAAGCGTCCGCGTCAACACGAATGCTCATAGCACTTGCCTGATAAAGAGCGATCTATTTGTGGTGGGCATTCACAATTTGCAGGATCTGTTTGAAGCACTTGGGGTTACCACAAACAATGTCGCCGCTGTCGAGATAGTGGTTGCCACCTTTGAAGTCACTCACGAGTCCACCGGCTTCGATAACCAGCAGAGCACCGGCGGCCATATCCCAGGTCTGCAAACCTGTTTCCCAGAAACCGTCATAGCGTCCTGCGGCGACATAGGCCAGATCGAGGGCTGCAGAGCCCGGGCGGCGAATACCTGCGGTTTTACTGGCAATCTCACCGAGGGTGTTGAGGTAGGCGGGCAGAATATCATCCTTGTGCTCACGAAATGGAATGCCTGTGCCAATCAGTGCGCCATCGAGATCCTTACGTTTCGTAACACGAATGCGACGGCCATTGAGTTGTGCACCACTGCCGCGTGTTGCGGTAAATTCTTCCCGGGTTACCGGGTTATAAACCAGTGCGTGTTCGAGCTTACCCTTATGAGTACAGGCAATGGAAATCGCATAGTGGGGAATGCCGCGAATATAGTTGGTGGTGCCATCAAGTGGATCGATGATCCAGGTGTATTCCTTGTCACTGTCGTGATGGCCACTCTCTTCTCCGATAAAACCGTGCTCGGGATAGGAGCGGGAAATTGCCGAGATAATTTCCTGTTCCGCATTGCGGTCGACTTCGGTGACAAAGTCGTTAACGCCCTTGCTGTCGACGGTGAGTTTGTCGAGTTGTTCGGAGGCCCGAACCATGGTTTCACCGACGTTGCGGGCGGTGCGCAGGGCAATATTGAGAAAAGGATGCATGGTAATGTGCAGACAACTATAGGAAAACGGAAGGCTGCGAATTGTAGCAGGCTGACAGAGGTGGCACTAGAACCTCTGCAAAAAAGAACTGATGGCCAAAATACGGTGCAGTCGCGACCGCACCGTATTTTGCTGCTAAACTGCGCGCCTTGTTAATCATCTGGTCAGTCCATTCAGCGGCGGGGAAGTTACGTGCAGGCATTGCTCGACAATATTCGTATCGTTCTTGTTCACACCACACACCCTGGCAATATCGGGGCGGTGGCGCGGGCAATGAAAAATATGGGTCTGTCGGATCTCTATTTGGTATCGCCAAAGGAATACCCATCGGAACGGGCCGAGTGGCGTGCGGCGAATGCCGCAGATACGCTGGCCGCGGCAAAGGTGGTGGACTCCCTTGATGAGGCATTGCAGGGTTGTGGTCTGGTTGTGGGTACGAGCGCCCGCGAGCGCCGTATTCCATGGCCGTTGTTTAATCCGCGCGAGTGCGGGGAGCGAGCGGTAGCAGAGGCGGTGAGTCACCCGGTGGCGCTGATATTCGGGCGTGAAGATCGCGGCCTCACCAATGAGGAACTACACAAGTGCCATTACCATGTGCATATTCCCAGCAATCCGGGTTACAGCTCCCTGAATCTGGCTGCTGCGGTTCAGGTGCTCACCTATGAAGTGCGTATGGCGGCCTTGTTGGTGAGTGATGAAATGCCCGGAGAAATGGAGTGGGATATTGAGCGTTCAACCGCCGATGAGGTGGAACATTTCTTTGGCCATCTTGAGCAGGTGATGGTGGATATTGGCTTTCATGACCCTGATAACCCGCGCCAGACCATGACGCGGCTGCGCCGTCTGTTTAACCGGGCCCGTATGGATCAGATGGAAACCGGCATTTTGCGCGGAGTACTTACGGGGATTCAGCACAAGCTGCGCAAATCGGATAAAGATAATAAAATCTAGAATAATCAATTAGTTACAGCTTTTTTCGGATGCTGAAAAAGTTCCCCGGTATTTGCCGTTATGGCGCTATTTTGCGATAACAGTTCACAAAATGTGATTATTTCTTGATAAATAGCCTTTTTTTTAATTGACATGTATACCAGGGTTTCTGATAATTCCTGACAGTTTTACTTGGTTTTATTAAAACTTTTTTGTTCCCCCGACAGAAAAGATACTTTCAGTAATTGTTAAATAAGGTGCCGGTTATGAGACTTACTACCAAAGGTCGATATGCAGTAACAGCAATGTTGGATCTGGCAATTCGTGCGCAGGACAAGCCAGTCAGCCTGGCTGATATTTCTCAGCGTCAGGGCATTTCCCTGTCCTATCTTGAGCAACTGTTTGCCAGATTGCGAAAAAACAATCTGGTGTCCAGTGTCCGTGGCCCGGGTGGCGGTTATAAATTAAGCCGCGATGCCCACGAAGTGTTTGTCGCTGATATCGTCGACGCTGTGAATGAAACCGTTGATGTGACCAACTGCCAGGGTCAGGGTGATTGCCAGGATGGCGAGCAATGTTTGACCCATGTGTTGTGGGACGATCTGAGCGAGCAGATTCACAAGTTTCTTAAATCTATCAGCCTCGGTAGTCTGGTGGAGCGTCGCGAAATTCAGGAAGTATCTGCACGTCAGGTACAAAAGCAGGAGTCCACAATTCCGCTAAACACAACTACCGGTTCAGAAGAGGCTAGCCAGGCCGAGACTGCGGCTGAATTTTAATTCAGCTTCATTTTTTACTTTCCTGTAAAGTAACAACTTTAGCGAGTTGTTACTTTTTTTTGTCTGTAAAACCCTGCACACGAACCACTATCTATGAAGCAGCCTGTTTATCTTGATTATGCGGCAACCACGCCAGTCGATCCCCGGGTAGCGGAAAAGATGTCTGAGTGTCTGACTCGCACGGGTAATTTTGGCAATGCGGCGTCCCGTTCCCATATTTATGGTTGGCGTGCTGAAGAGGCGGTTGAACTTGCCCGGGAGCAGGTTGCACAACTGATTGGCGCTGAAGCGCGGGAAATCGTCTGGACATCAGGGGCAACGGAAGCGGATAACCTGGCTATCAAGGGAATCGTTGAGCACAGCGACGCGGCCAGCAAACATGTGATTACCTCGCAGCTGGAGCACAAGGCGGTACTGGATGTTTGTGGTTATCTGGAACGCCAGGGTGTTGAGGTAACCTACCTGTCACCCAATGCCGAGGGGCTCATAGAGGTTTCTGATGTTGAACAGGCAATGCGCGATGACACCGTGCTTGTTTCCATTATGCATGTGAATAATGAAATCGGTGTGATCAACGATATTGCGTCTATCGGTGCGCTGTGCCGCTCTCGCAATATTTGCTTTCATGTTGATGCGGCGCAGAGTGCAGGCAAGGTGGCGGTGGATGTTGTCAGCATGCAGGTGGATTTGATGTCACTATCAGCTCACAAGGCCTATGGTCCGAAAGGCATTGGTGCGCTTTATGTGCGGCGTAATCCTCCGGTAGCACTACAGGCACAGATACTCGGTGGTGGCCACGAGCGCGGTATGCGCTCCGGCACCTTGCCGGTTCATCAGATTGTTGGCATGGGCGAGGCGTTTGCTCTGGCAAGGCAGGAACTGGCCACTGAACACGAACGGTTGCAGAAGTTGCGCGATAAATTCTGGCAAGGCTTGTCGACACTTGAAGCGGTGACCATCAACGGCTCAGTGACACAAAGAGTGGCGGGTAATCTCAATGTGAGCTTTGCTGGTGTCGACGGTGAATCCTTGCTGATCGCGCTCAAGGATGTGGCGGTATCTTCCGGTTCCGCGTGCATGTCTGCAACGGTGGAGCCGTCCTACGTGCTCAAGGCGTTGGGCCTGTCAGATGAATTGGCGCATAGTTCGATTCGTTTCAGCTTTGGCCGTTTTACAACAGAGCAGGAGATAGAACAGGCGGTTGAGCATATTGTATTAACCGTTAATAAATTGAGGGAATTGTCGCCACAGTGGCGGGTTTTCAAGGAAAAGCAGGCGGCGGGCCATTGATATTCGTCTTGAACTCGACGAATAGCTGAGTAAAATACTCAACTTAATACTTGACTAGAATAGTCAGAATTGTCACGATGTGATTGTTTCTGCGCTACGGTGTTGCGGTGTAGGTTTTAATCTGTAGGCAGGCCCTTCGCCAGGGTAAAATGGCGCCCCCTTTTCCTGATGCAGAAAGGTGTGAAGAGTGCAGGGGGAAAAACTTGAGAGGATTGGCAGAGAATGGCTGAAACCCAGATAGATGAAAGATTAAAGAGCGACTACGAGGCGGGCTTTGTTACCGACATCGAGTCAGAGACCTTGCCCCCTGGCCTGAACCAGGAAGTTATCGAGTTTATCTCTAACAAAAAGAATGAGCCCGACTGGTTGCTCGAATGGCGTCTGCGCGCTTATGAGCAGTGGCGTGAGATGCAGGAGCCGCAATGGGCCCATGTGCATTACCCCAAAGTCGATTTTGATGCCTTGTCTTATTACTCCGCACCCAAAGGTGTAGGTGAAGGGCCGAAAAGCCTTGATGAGGTAGATCCGGAGTTGCTGCGTACCTATGAGAAGCTGGGTATTCCGCTACACGAACAGGAAGTGCTTGCCGGTGTTGCTGTCGATGCGGTATTCGATTCGGTATCCGTGACCACCACCTTCCGTGAAAAGCTCCATGAAGCGGGGGTAATCTTTTGCCCGATTTCTGAAGCCGTACACGAATACCCGGAGCTGATAAAAACCTATCTTGGCAGTGTGGTGCCACAGCGTGATAACTTTTATGCAGCGCTTAACAGTGCGGTATTCAGTGATGGTTCCTTTGTCTATATTCCCAAGGGTGTGCGCTGTCCAATGGAGCTCTCCACCTATTTCCGGATTAACGAAGCCAAAACCGGTCAATTCGAACGCACCCTAATCATTGCCGATGAAGGCAGTTATGTGAGCTATCTGGAAGGTTGTACGGCGCCGATGCGCGATGAAAACCAGTTGCACGCTGCTGTGGTGGAGCTCGTGGCCTTGAAAGATGCAGAAATCAAATATTCCACCGTACAGAACTGGTATCCGGGTGACAGTGAAGGTAAGGGCGGTATTTATAACTTTGTGACCAAGCGTGGTGTGTGCCATGACAATGCAAAAATTTCCTGGACCCAGGTAGAAACCGGCTCCGCAGTGACCTGGAAATACCCCAGTGTGGTGTTGCGTGGTGATAACAGCACCGGCGAGTTTTATTCCGTGGCGCTGACAAACAATTATCAGCAGGCAGATACCGGTACCAAGATGATTCATATGGGCAAGAACACCAGCTCCACGATTGTGTCGAAGGGTATTTCAGCGGGTAAAAGCCAGAATGCCTATCGTGGTCTGGTACGTATGGGGCCGAATGCAGAGAATGCACGCAACTATACGCAGTGTGATTCCATGCTGATTGGTGATGCCTGTGGTGCTCATACCTTTCCCTATATTGAAAGCAAGAACCCGTCAGCGGTGGTAGAGCATGAAGCGTCTACCTCAAAAGTCAGTGAAGACCAGCTCTATCTGTGCCGCCAGCGTGGACTCGATCCGGAAAAAGCAGTGTCACTGATTGTGAATGGTTTTTGTAAGGAAGTATTTCGCGAGTTGCCAATGGAGTTTGCTGTAGAAGCGGGCAAGTTGCTTGAAGTGAGTCTTGAAGGCTCGGTTGGTTAAAAACAGATAGCTATATCTGCAAACAGGTATCAAACACATGTTATCAATAAAAGATTTACACGCGAGTGTGTCCGGAAAGGAAATTCTTAAAGGCTTGAGCCTTGAGGTAAAGCCTGGTGAGGTGCATGCCATTATGGGGCCCAATGGTTCCGGTAAAAGTACCCTTGGGCACGTGCTGTCCGGTCGTGATAATTACGAAGCGACCAGTGGTTCCGTGGAGTTTCTCGGTAAGGACCTACTGGCAATGGAAGATATTGAAGAGCGTGCCCGCGAAGGTCTGTTTCTTGCGTTTCAATATCCCGTGGAGATTCCTGGCGTGAGCAATATGGAATTTCTCAAAGCTTCTGTTGATGCAGTGCGCGAACACCGTGGCGAGGAACCGATGGACTCCATACAGTTTATGAAACTTGCGCGTGAGAAGTGTAAGGCGGTCAACCTTGATGACAAATTCCTCAAGCGTGGGGTTAATGAAGGCTTCTCCGGCGGTGAGAAAAAGCGCAACGAACTGATGCAAATGATGTTGCTTGAGCCGAAGCTGGCGATTCTCGACGAAACGGATTCCGGTTTGGATATTGATGCCTTGCAGGTTGTAGCGGAAGGGGTTAACGCGATGCGCAATAAAGAGCGTTCGTTTGTTCTTGTGACTCATTACCAGCGTTTGCTCGACTATATTCAGCCGGATGTTGTGCATGTGCTTGCCGATGGTCGTATTGTTAAAACCGGCGATAAAAACCTTGCGCTGGAGCTTGAAGAAAAAGGTTACGGCTGGATTGAGCAAGAGGTGGCCTGATGAGCGATTTTGCTGAAGCTGCTGTTGCGCTGTCGCCGCAAAACTCACCGGGTTGGCTCGGGGAGCTGCAACAGCAAGGGCGCAACGAGTGGCAAGTGACGCCACTGCCAACACGAAAAACAGAGGCGTGGAAATACACCAGTCTGCATCCGCTATCCAGTGGCGATTTTTTACGCTGGGCGCCGGCAAAAAACAAGTTCACTGATGTAAACCGGTTAAGACCTTTTTATGCGATTGAAGGCCTTGATGCTGCGCGTCTGGTATTTATAAATGGCCATTTCAATGCGGCGCTATCGAGCTCTGATTTTGCAGAAGGGCTGGAAGTGCTGCGCTTTGCCGAAGCCGATGAAGCGCAGCGACAGGTGATTCAGGAAAGTCTGGGTTCTATTGCTGATCGCAGTGAGCATCCGTTTGCGGCACTCAACGACAGTTGGATTGAAGAGGGTTTGTTTATCAGGGTGGCGGCGAATACACGCATTGATAAGCCCTTGCATGTGATTTATCTGACAACCGAGCAGGCCGAGGCTTTCAGTGTGCAGCAGCGTTTATTTGTTGAACTGGAAAGCGGAGCAGAGTTATCACTGATTGAGCACTTTGCGAGTACTGAAGAGGCGCAAAACAGTTTTACCAATGCCTTGACTGAATTGCGTTTGCAGGCGAACGCGCGCCTGCATCACTACCGTTTACAGCTTGAGGAAGAGCAGGCTTTGCATATCGGTGGTGTGCATGTGGATTTGCAGCGTGATGCACTCTACGACGGTTTTCATCTTGGGCTTGGTGGTCGACTCAAGCGTATTGACGTAGTTGTTAACCATAATGGCAGTGGTGCACATTGTGATTTGAACGGTGTCTATTTGCCGCGTCATGAGCAGCATATTGATTACCACACTTGTATTGAGCATCGCGTGCCACACTGCACAACAGAAGAAAACTTTCGCGGTATTATTGGTGAGCGTGCTCGTGCGGTGTTTAATGGCCGTATCCATATTCACAAGGATGCGCAGAAAACCAATGCGCAACTGAATAACCGCAATTTGCTCACGAGTCGTGAGGCGGAGATTGATACCAAACCTGAGCTGGAAATTTATGCTGATGATGTGCAATGTGCTCACGGTGCAACGATCGCCCAGTTGGAAGAGAAATCGCTGTATTACTTGCAAAGTCGCGGTATTGCACGACGTGAAGCGGAAGTGATGCTGAGCTTTGGTTTTATCAATGAATTGATTAATCGGGTGAATGAGCCTGCGTTGCAGGATTATCTGCGCCCGATATTGTCCGAGTTGTTTGTTGAGGATGCGCGCTGATGAACGAAGCGATCCAGGCGGTAAAGAGTGGCTTTGATGTGCTCGCTGTGCGCAAGGATTTTCCGATACTTGAGCAGGAAGTGAACGGTCAGCCACTGGTCTATCTCGATAATGCGGCGACCACACAAAAACCGCAGTTTGTTATTGATGCCATCGCTAATTATTACCGCAAGGATAACTCCAATGTGCATCGCGGTGCTCATACCCTCAGTGACCGTGCCACTCAGGTATTCGAGGCAGCTCGTTCTACCGTGCAACAGTTTGTTAATGCTGCGCACAACGAGGAAATTATCTGGACGCGCGGCACCACGGAGTCGATTAACCTTGTGGCGGCAACTTTCGCTGTGAGTCAGTTGCAGGCTGGAGATCGTGTGCTGGTTTCTGCGCTGGAGCATCACTCGAATATTGTGCCGTGGCAACTGGCTGCCGAACGCTGTGGTGCACAGGTGGAAGCGATTCCTGTAACCGATAAAGGTGATATTGATCTCGCTGCATTCGATAAACTGCTGGATGAGCGGGTGAAGATTGTTGCGGTCAGTCATGTTTCCAATGCATTGGGTACTGTGAATCCAATTGCAGATATTATTACCAAAGCCCATGCAGCAGGCGCCAGGGTATTAATTGATGGTGCTCAGGGGGTGGCGCATTTCCCGGTTGATGTGCAGGCACTCGATTGCGACTTTTATGCGTTTTCATCCCATAAAGTCTTTGGTCCGACAGGCATAGGGGTGCTCTATGGTAAACGGGAGCTGCTTGATGCCATGCCGCCATATCAGGGCGGGGGTGAAATGATTGAAACGGTAAGTTTTGCCGGTACAACGTTTAATCGACTGCCATTTAAGTTTGAAGCGGGTACGCCAAATATTGCCGGTGCAGTCGGTCTGGCGGCGGCGCTGGATTATTTGTCAGCGTTGGATCGCGAGCAGATAGCGATTTATGAAGAAGAGCTGCTCGCCTATGTGCACGAGCAGGCAGCAGAGTTTGCAGGGCTGCGCCGCATTGGTGAGGCGCAGCAAATTGCCGGCGCGTTCAGTTTTTTACTTGAGGGTGCGCACCCGGCTGATGTCGGCATGTTGCTTGATCAGCAAGGTGTTGCCGTGCGTACCGGGGATCACTGTGCCCAGCCGATTATGGCTCAGTACTGCATACCCGGTACTGTGCGAGCCTCGTTTTCGATTTACAATACCCGTGAAGAAGTGGATCGCTTGTTTGCCGCCTTGCACAAGGCCCGCAGCTTCCTTGTCTGACCAGTATTGAGGTTCATTGTATGAGTGTTGAAACATTTAAACCGGAAGACTCCGTTTCTGTAACAGCAGCAGCCCAGGAACATTTTCGTGGCCAGTTACAGGGCCAGCAGGACCAGGCAGGTATTCGTCTCAGTATTAAGGAAAGCGGTTGTACCGGTTATATGTATGTGGTGGATATTGCCGATGGACCCGAGGCAGAAGATCTTTCCATGCAGCTTGATAACGGGGTAAAACTGTATGTGGATACACAGGCGCTGCCCGTGATACGCGGTACCGTGATTGATATGACGCGCGAGGGTCTTAACCATACCTTGAGTTTTAATAATCCGAATGTTGCCGAGGAGTGTGGCTGCGGTGAAAGTTTCAGTATTAGCTAGTTAAGCATTGCAGAGCGCAGTAGGTAATTTTATGGAAAAGCGAATGGTAGCAACCGTGCGTGACTGTCCCGCCAGACTGGTGCCGGTGGGTACGCCGATTACGATTCCAAAGGATTCCTTTATTACAATTACCCAATCCCTTGGCGGTAACTTTACCGTGACTTATAACGGCAATATGGCGCGAGTCGATGGCACCGATGCTGAAGCACTGGGTCTTGAGGCGGAAACATTGGAGTTTGAGCCGCGTGCGGATGGCCAGATTGACGAAGAGCAGGTTTGGGAAGCGTTAAAAACGGTTTACGATCCTGAAATACCGGTAGACCTTGTTAACCTCGGTTTGATTTATTCCGTGCAAGTGGATCAGGCTGAAAAGCAGGTGAGTATCGAGATGACTCTGACTGCCCCGGGGTGCGGTATGGGGCCAGTGCTGGTTGGTGATGTGGAATATCGGGTGGCATTGGTGCCGAATGTGGAAGCGGTCAAGGTGGAGCTGGTGTTTGATCCGCCGTGGAGTCGGGAGATGATGTCGGAGGAGGCGCAACTCACCACCGGCATGTTCTACTAATTTAGAGCTATTGCGCTGGCAATTGCGGCGTTAAAAATTTCCTCAAAATGCTCATGTATTATCTATACACTCCGCTGTTTCGGAAATTTTTGCCTTGCCTTTGCTGCGCTCATCACGCTCTAAATGGGGAGTTCGGGCTCGGTTTTCGCCACTGCATCCGGCTAGAGCCTTTTTAGTGCGCTTTTAGAATTTGCAGACACACTGCGCTTTTCGGAAATTTTTGCCTTGTCATTACGGTGCTTATAACGCCCCCTGTGTATAAATAATCACTCGCAGTCTTTTGCCTTGATTTATAATAGAGCCTTCGTTTTGTAAGCATTGTAGTAATTATGTCTGCCGCTATTTCCTCCATGCCTTTTGGTACCGAAATTACCAGTGACGATATTATCGATACCCTGAGCTTCTTTGATGACTGGGAAGAGCGCTACAAGTACATCATCGATATGGGTAAACAGCTGCCGCCAATCGCCGAGGAGAAAAAGGCTGATGACTACCTTGTGCGCGGCTGTCAGAGCCAGGTATGGATCGACCACGAGGTAGCAGATGGGCGCTATTTTTTCGAGGTGGACAGTGATGCCTTCATCGTCAAGGGCCTGCTCGGCATCATTATGAGTGCTTATAATGGCAAAACCGCCGATGATATCCTCGCCTTTGATATCGAGGCTTTTTTCGAGGCTTTGGATTTGCTCAAGCACCTGAGTCCGACCCGTGGTAACGGGCTGCGGGCCATGGTTCAGAAGATTCGCGGCCTCGCCGGAGCCCCCGTCTGACGGGGCTTGCAGGTGCACCAAACCGGCTCTATTGCGCATATTATTTCCCGCAAAAAACACGTATAATTCGCCGGCCTGAAAAATGCCCTTGGAAAAAGGTGTTTTTCTGTTGTAAATCAAATAGTTATCGTTAACACCTGGAGGCTGCTGTATGTCAGTGGAGCGTACCCTATCTATTATTAAACCGGATGCTGTTGCAAAAAATGTGATTGGGGAAATCTATTCCCGATTTGAGAAGGCCGGCCTGAAAATCGTGGCATCAAAAATGCTACAGTTGGATGATGAAAAAGCGGGCGGTTTCTATGCT
The DNA here is from genome assembly GCA_028280345.1 of Pseudomonadales bacterium. Lineage (GTDB taxonomy): Bacteria > Pseudomonadota > Gammaproteobacteria > Pseudomonadales > UBA7239 > JANQLY01. Next base: position 90,001 of record JANQLY010000003.1, read on the forward strand.
GAGCACAAGGGTAAACCCTTCTACGATGACCTCGTAGGCTTTATGACCTCGGGTCCGATTGTGGTGCAGGTGTTGGAAGGCGAGAGCGCGATTTCCCTGAACCGCGATTTGATGGGAGCCACGAATCCGCAAGAGGCGGCTGCCGGAACCATTCGTGCGGATTTTGCAGAGACCATTGATGCCAATGCGGTTCACGGTTCCGATTCGCCGGCTTCGGCAGAGCGTGAAGTCAGCTACTTCTTTGACGAGAGTGAAATCTGCCCACGCTAACGGGTATTTGGCTGGTGTCGTCAGTGAACGTAGACAGATGACAGGGGTCAAAAGCAGCAGGCAGAAGAGAGGCGAAAAACCGATATGGCAACGGCAATAGCAACCGACAAGGTGATTGGCACTTCTGCTGCGCAGCAGAAGGTCAACCTGTTGGGCCTGTCCGCTGTCAAAATGTCGGATTTTTTTGCTTCAATTGGTGAAAAGCCGTTTCGCAGTCAGCAGGTGATGAAATGGATTCATCATCTCGGCGTGAGCGATTTTGCTGAAATGACCAATCTCAGCAAAGCCCTGCGCGATAAGCTGCAAGAGATTGCCTGCGTTGAGGCGCCAGTTGTGATAGAGCAACACGATTCCAAAGACGGTACTCGCAAGTGGTTGATGCAGTTATCTGGCGGCAATTGCATAGAAACTGTTTTTATTCCCGATAATGGTCGCGGCACGTTGTGCGTGTCGTCCCAGATCGGCTGCTCGCTTGATTGCAGCTTTTGTGCGACCGGCAAACAGGGCTTTAACCGCGATCTGACAACAGATGAAATTGTTGGTCAGGTTTGGCTCGCGGCAAAATCCTTTGGCACGCTCGCGCCGAAGGTGCCGCGCAAAATTACCAATGTTGTATTAATGGGTATGGGTGAGCCGCTGTTAAATTTTGATAATGTGGTGGATGCCGTCAATATTATGATGGATGATTTTGGTTACGGGCTTTCCAAGCGTCGCGTTACACTCTCGACATCGGGTGTGGTGCCGGAACTGGATCGGCTCGGTGACTACACTGATGTGTCGCTGGCGGTATCCCTGCACGCTCCGAATGATGCGCTGCGCAATGAGCTTGTGCCAATTAACAAAAAATACCCGATAGCGATGTTGCTTGATTCGGTTAAACGTTACCTTGACGGTTTGCCGGACACCCACCGCAAGGCAACGATTGAATATACTTTGATTGGTAATGTTAATGATCGCCCGGAGCACGCCCGGGAACTGGCGCAGTTGTTGCGCGATGTGCCCTGTAAAATCAATTTGATTCCGTTTAATCCCTTTTCCGGTTCCGGCTATGAAAGTGTTACGCAGCAGGCGTTGTCTACTTTTCAGAATATCCTGATCAAGGCGGGTTACACGGCGACGGTACGCTCTACTCGTGGAGATGACATCGCGGCAGCCTGTGGTCAGTTGGCCGGTCAGGTTAATGATCGCACGCGGCGTAGTGAGCGCTATGCGCAGCGAGTATAAAAAGTGCGACGGGTCCGGGGATGCAAAAGTGATAAACAATGATCGGGAAGTGGGGGGATTTCATGCGTAGACGACTACAACTGCTAGCGGCCTTGGCGTTGATTGGTTTTTTAACAGCCTGTGTCAGTGAGCCAACGGTTACCAGATTTAAAGACCCTTCAGCAGAAGATCTCGAACAGGCCATCGCGAATTACGTCAGTCTTGCCTATGAATTTCTCGATCAGGGCAAGCAGGATATGGCAATGGTGAATGTGCAGCGCGCAATGGAAATTGATAGTACATCGCCGTTGGCTCACAACGCGATGGCAATTATTTTTCAAACCCAGGGAGAAGAGGATAAGGCGCGTGAGAGTTTTGAAACCGCCTTGCGCTACGACAGCAGTTTTTCCCAAGGGCGTCTCAACTACGGTAGCTTTTTGTTTTCCCAGCAAGAGTATGAAGAAGCTTGTGAGCAGTTTGCGATTGTGAGTGAGGATTCAACCTACCAGGGTAGGGCGCTGGCTTATTTTAATCTTGGTATCTGCATGGAAGAGCTGGGTGATCTGGAGGCGGCAGAAGAAGCCTATGAGCGTTGCCTGAGTTTGTCTTCCGAATTTGATTATGCCTATATCGGTGCCTTGCTTGAATTGGCAGAAATTCGCTATAACGAAAAGCGTTTTGCCCAGTCCAAGCAGTTATATGATGAGCACGCCGCTTTGCTGAGAAAGTACAACGGTGTGCAGTCACCACGTGCACTGTGGTTGGGTATTCGCCTCGAGCGTCTGTTTGAAAATCCGGATGCCGAAGCTAGTCTGGTGTTGTTCCTTAAAAATACCTATCCCTATTCAGAAGAGTATCTACAGTATAAAGAAGCCTTTCAGCAGTAAGTCCAGTGTTTATTAAAAAACAGGTGTTTATTAAAAACGATGTATAGTGAATGTCCGATAAAGCGTCGGAAAAGCCGGCAAATCACCGTGGGCAATGTGCCTGTTGGCGGTGATGCGCCCATTGCTGTGCAAAGTATGACAAACACCGAGACTACTGATGTGGCGGCGACTGTAGCGCAAATTCGCCGTCTTGAAGATGCCGGTGCAGATATTGTGCGTGTTTCAGTGCCGTCAGAAGATGCGGCAGAGGCGTTCGGCAAGATTCGCGAACAGGTACAAGTACCGCTCGTTGCTGATATTCATTTCGATTATAAGATTGCCTTGCGTGTGGCGGATCTTGGCGTTGACTGTCTGCGTATTAATCCGGGCAATATCGGGCGCGACGATCGTGTGCGTGCGGTGATTGACAAGGCGCGGGATAAAAATATTCCGTTGCGCATTGGTGTGAATGCAGGGTCTATTGGCAAGGAACTGTTACGGAAATATAACGAGCCTACCGCTGATGCGATGGTGGAGTCTGCGTTTCGTCACATCGATATTCTCGACAAAATGGATTTTCAGGATTTTAAGTTAAGTCTCAAAGCCTCCGATGTGTTTATGACCGTTGAGGCCTATCGCAAAATTGCTGATCAGATCGAGCAGCCATTGCATCTGGGAATTACGGAAGCGGGTGGCCTGCGCGCCGGTACTGTGAAATCAGCGGTTGGACTTGGCATGCTGTTGATGGATGGTATTGGTGATACCTTGCGTGTCTCGCTTGCGGCAGATCCGGTTGAAGAGATCAAGGTGGGTTTTGATATTCTCAAAAGCCTGCGCCTGCGTTCCCGTGGTATTAATTTCATTGCTTGCCCAAGTTGTTCGCGACAGAACTTTGATGTGATTAAAACCATGAATGAACTTGAGCAGCGACTTGAGGATATTACCGTGTCGATGGACGTGGCGGTTATCGGTTGCATTGTTAACGGGCCTGGAGAAGCGAAGATTGCCGATATCGGTTTGACCGGTGGCACACCGAAAAACCTGGTTTATTTAAATGGTGAAACCAGTCATAAGGTTGATAATGAAAACCTGCTTGATGAGCTGGAAAAGCTTGTGCGAGAGAAAGCCGATCAGCAGCAATCTGATTTGATTCACAAGCAGGGTTAGGGTGGCATAGTAGCGATGAAAAAAATTCAAGCCATCCGCGGTATGTACGATTTGTTGCCAGAGCAGACAGTATTGTGGCAGTACGTTGAAGCAGCAGCGATGGAAGTGTTGCAAAGCTATGGCTATCGCGAAATCCGCTTTCCGGTTCTCGAACAAACAGAATTATTCAAGCGCTCAATCGGTGAGGTTACCGATATTGTTGAAAAGGAAATGTATACGTTTGAAGATCGTAACGGCGATAGTCTGACCTTGCGCCCGGAAGGTACGGCGTGTTGTGTACGCGCTTGCGAAGAGCACGGCTTGTTGTATAACCAGACACAGCGTTTGTGGTATATGGGGCCAATGTTTCGCCATGAGCGTCCCCAGAAAGGGCGTCAACGTCAGTTTCACCAGATTGGTGTTGAAGCGTTTGGTATGGAAGGGCCGGACATTGATGCGGAAGTGATTTTGTTGACGGCACGACTCTGGCGCGCTCTGGGTCTTGATGCTGCGGTGACCTTGCAGCTTAATTCACTGGGTTCAAATGCAGCGCGGGCCGCGTATAAAGATGCGTTGGTGGATTATTTGCAGTCGTGTCGCGATCAGCTTGACGAAGATAGTCAGCGCCGCCTTGAAAGTAATCCGCTGCGTATTCTCGATAGCAAGAATGAGAAAACCCAGGCTCTGTTGGCAGATGCGCCATGCTTGCTTGATCATCTTGATGATGAATCAAAACAGCATTTTGAGCGCCTGCAGGAGCTTCTGAATGAGAGTAGTGTGGCATTCGAGGTAAATCCGAAGCTGGTGCGCGGACTCGATTACTACAATCGCACGGTGTTTGAATGGGTGACCGACAAACTGGGTGCGCAAGGTACGGTGTGTGCAGGTGGTCGCTACGATGGGCTCGTTGAGCAGCTCGGCGGGCGTGCAACACCGGCGGTGGGGTTTGGCCTGGGCATGGAGCGACTGGTGTTACTGCTTGAGGAGTTGGGGCTGGTGCCGGATGCGCTTGAGCAGAATGTAGATATCTATATAGTTGCTGTTGGTGATACGGCGGTAAACAGGGCTTTGCAAGTATCGGAAGTCTTGCGTGACGAGATGCCCCATTGGCGTTTGCAGATGCACTGTGGGGGTGGTAGTTTTAAAAGCCAGATGAAAAAGGCCGATAAGAGTACAGCAACTCTCGCGTTGATATTGGGTGAGGATGAATTGGCCAATAATGTTGTCAGTGTGAAATTTTTACGTGAAGACAAACCGCAGCAACAGATTGCAATAGCCGACCTGGTCGGTGTATTGCAGACGGCTGTGTAATAAATATTAACTGGATGAATTAATCGGTAAATTAACAGGAGCTTAAAGTGGTACAGACAGAAGAAGAACAGTTAGCTTTATTTAGGAGATGGTGGGAAGAGAATGGCCGGGCGCTTGTTGTCGGAGTTGTGCTCGCTGTTGGTGTCTTTTTTGGTTGGGAAAGTTGGCAGGGTCACCAGCAAAATCAGTCCGAGAGCGCTTCTGAGCTTTATACGGAATTGATGGAGCAGATGTTTACCGAGCAGGGCGCAGTAGATACTACGCAGCTGGATCAGTCTCGCGAAACTGCCGAGATGCTTCGCGATGATTATGGTTCAACTTTTTATGGTCAGTCTGCATCATTGATGTTGGCAAAAATTGCCGTGGAGCAAAATGACTTGCCGCGAGCGCAACAGGAACTCGAAATGCTGTTGCAAAAGAACCTTGATGACACGCTGCGTTATACCGCGAAACTGCGCCTGGCGAGAGTGCTTAGTGCGACAGGTGAATATGAAAAGGCGCTAGCGCAGACTCGCGAAGATGTACCGCAGGCTTTTGTGGCTGCGTTTGCGGAAGTGCGTGGTGATGTTCTCGCTTTGCAGGGGCACAAGATGGAAGCGCGCAAGGCCTACCAGGAAGCGATTGATAATCTGAGTGATGTTCAGGGAAACAGGCTGGATATGATCAAGTTGAAAATGGATGAGCAGGCGCGTCTTCAGGTAGCAGAGCAGTCTGAAGATGAAGCAGTAAATGAGGCTGCTGGAGAAGCTGCAATTGAAACAAGCAATGAGAAGGAAGAGGGTTAATGCAGAACCTGTCCCGTGTATTACTGATTGTGCTGGCTTTTGTAGTCGGTGGTTGTTCGTGGTTTTCCAAGGAGGACAAGATTGAGCCAGATGAACTGGTAGATATTGAATCGACGATCAAGATAAAAAAGCAATGGTCTGTTGATGTTGGCAGCCAGGGTAAGGATGAATTGTATACACGTCTCTTGCCTGCGATAGATGGAGACCGTATTTATGCAGCCAGTATCAAAGGTACGGTAACGGCTTATGATCGTCGTGAGGGTGATGAAATATGGGATACCAATATCAAGGAAACGATTACCAGTGCGGTAGGAGCCGGCTCCGGGGTCGTGCTTGTCGGCACGATTAATGGTGATCTTGTAGCGCTGAGCCAACTGGATGGTGAAGAGCAATGGCGCACGAATCTGACCAGTGAGATGCTTGCTGCGGCCCAGGCTTCTGGGAGTGTGGTTGTTGCCCAGACCATTGATGGCAAAGTGATGGGGGTTGATCTCAACACTGGAAAACGCCTTTGGGGTTATACCGCAGCAATGCCGGCATTGACATTGCGTGGCTCTGGTACGCCGGCGCTGGTTGGTAATATCGGTTACTTTGGTTTTGCCAGTGGCAAGGTAGTGGCGCTGGATGTGGAAACCGGTCTGTTGGTCTGGCAACAACAGGCTGCCTATCCGGAAGGGCGCACTGAGTTGGAGCGTTTGGTTGATTTTGATGGCAAGCCGCTGGTGATTGGCAAGGAGCTTTACGTCGCCAGTTACCAGGGGCGCGCAGTGGCGATGGATAGAATGCAGGGGCGTGCAATGTGGGCGGAGGAAATATCAACCGCTGGCGGTCTCGCCTATGGGCAGGGCAATATTTACCTGAGTCAGGATGATGATACAGTCACAGCCCTGCGTATGGCGAGTGGGCGTAGTGCCTGGGAGAATGACCAGATGTCCTATCGCCAGTTGTCTACGCCTGCGGTTGTTGATGACTATGTAGCGGTAGCAGACTTTGAAGGTTACGTACATTTTCTCAATGCAGAGGATGGCACTTTCGCAGGGCGTTATGATGTAGGGGCTGGTGTGCGCAATGATTTGCAGAGCGATGGCAATATCCTCTACGTTCTGAGTAATAGCGGCAGACTTGTAGCGCTGACGGTAGAAAAGAAATAGCTGATACCTGGCGTCATGTAATGATGCCGGTGTCAAACTCTCCAATTGTGTGGAATAACGACCGTGATACCTGTGATCGCGCTGGTAGGGCGCCCCAATGTTGGCAAGTCAACGCTGTTTAATCGGCTCACCCGTAGTCGGGATGCGATAGTGGCTGACTTTCCGGGTCTGACACGGGACAGAAAATACGGCGAAGCAAAAATTAATAACAAGCGTTGTATTTTGATTGATACCGGCGGTATTACCGGTGACGAAGAAGGTATCGATTCTGCAATGGCTGAGCAGTCCATGCTTGCGATCGATGAAGCAGATCATATTCTCTTTCTTGTCGATGCTCGCGATGGCATTACTGCCATTGATGAGATGCTCGCCGACGTATTACGTAATAAAAACAAATCGGCCACGGTGGTGGTCAACAAGGTGGATGGCCTTGATGCGGATACTGTGAGCGGTGAGTTTTATCAATTAGGACTCGGTGATATAGAAACGATTTCCGCAACCCAGGGGCGAGGGGTAAAAAGTCTGTTTGCCAAACTCATGGAAGCTTACCCGGAAGAAGAGGAAGTTGAGCAGAAGAAACGCCGCGGTACGCGCATTGCGGTAGTTGGCCGGCCCAATGTTGGCAAGTCAACATTGGTTAACCGCCTGCTTGGTGAAGATCGTGTGGTTGTGTACGATGAGCCCGGTACAACTCGCGACAGTGTCTATATTGACTATGAACGCAATGACAAAAATTACACGCTGATTGATACGGCGGGGGTGCGTCGGCGTAAGAACATCAAGTTAGTAGTAGAAAAATTTTCAATTGTTAAAACGTTGCAAGCGATCAGTGATGCGAATGTTGTCGTGTTAATGATTGATGCGCGGGAAGGTCTTGTCGACCAGGATTTGCACTTGCTTGGGCAGGTAATTGAGGCAGGGCGTGCCCTTGTGCTTGCAATTAATAAATGGGATGGTCTTGAACACGAACAAAAAGACTGGATCAAGCGAGAGCTGGAGCGCCGTTTGCGATTTATCGATTATGCCGCCCTGCATTTTATCTCTGCCTTGCACGGTTCCGGTGTTGGCAAGCTCTATGAGTCTATTGATCAGGCGTACGAGTCTGCCTACGGCGAATTTAAAACGCCGCTTTTAACTCGTATTTTGCAAGATGCCGTGGATGATCATCCGCCGCCATTGGCCAATGGTCGCCGTATTAAGTTGCGCTATGCCCATGCCGGGGGTAGTAATCCGCCGCGTATTATTATTCACGGCAATCAGGTAGATAAGGTGCCATCGCACTACGCGCGTTATCTGGAAAAAACCTTTCGCCGCTGTCTGAATCTGGTGGGCACACCAATCAAGATTGAGTTTCGCAGTGGTGATAATCCCTATGAAGGGCGCAAAAACAAGCTGACCGGGCGCCAGGTGAAAAAACGCCAGCGTATGATGCGGCATATTAAAAAGAAGAAAAAGTAGAACTGGCATATAGGCTTTGTCTGTGGGCTAAGCGATTGATTTTAAAGGCTTACTTTTTTGACGTTTTTTTGATATTGATTGTTGTATTTATTTTGTCATATTTTTCGAGTATGGTGCTGGTGTCTGGTTGGTGTGTTGAGTTTTTGGGATAAACCTTTTACAAAAGGGAGCTGACCTGTTATTTGGTGGTGCCGTAGTACTTTCCCCTGAGTTAATGTATAAGTTTTTGGCTGAGCGGTTCTGGAAGAATGCAGAATAAGTTGTAAGTTACTTGTATGTGTTTTTCTGGCTCTAACGGCTAATAGAAAGAAGACTTATCGTGGTAAAAAGCCAGTCTGTTTATTAATAGCTGTAAATAATTTGTTGTGCCGGTAATGTCGGCGTTTGTCTGATCTGTTGAACAAGGCGGGTGTGTTTCTGTGCCTTGTCTCGGTTGTTGTGGTTGGTGGAATGGTGTGCCAGGGCATGGCAAATTATGGATGTATAAAAATTAACGTAAATCTAAAGGAGATAGCTGTGAAAATAAATATACTTTTTCAATGTTTTAAATGGGTGGCAGGCCTATGTGGCTTGTCAATTGTGGTGATACCTGTCCTGTCGTTAGCCTATGATATAAAGCCACAGGCTGCATCGGCGAGTACGACCGCAAGTGTTACTAATAGCGGTAATGATAGAATTCTGACCGCTGCTATTGGCAGTACCAAGATTAACTACAAAATTACTGATCCGTCGACAAATAATGGCCTTATCCATATTGAAGCCTGTTATGACTCGACAGCAAATTGTGGTTCTTCAACGACCAACCCCTGGGTGCCGGTGGTCAATGGCATGGGACCACGTATTCAGCATGATTTTGATTCCTTTAAGGATTTGTCAAAGCTGTATGATCCGCAGGACTTTGCCGGAAACAGTGTAACTGACAGTATCGTGGACTGTGATCCAGGAACCGGAGGTACGCAGAGCTTGTGTACCAGCGGTAATACGGTAGTGTCTGATATCAAGTTTACGCTGAGCGGCCAGAATATGACGATTCATTATGTATTTTCAATCGTCGGCTATTCTTTGAAAATTGATGTGACGTCTGATCATTCCTCGGATAATTCCGGAACATTTGGTAATGATAGTGTTAATGATGATGAGGAGGGTATTGTTGGTGTCAATACCGGTTGGGCAGAAGCACCTTCTACCGTGTCGAGTACAAACTATAATGGTGTGGTTGGCAATATACCCTATATGCCGGAAGGGGTAGCGATATTTGCAAAAAACAGCGGTACGATTATCGGTGCTTCTACGGTCTATATTGATCCGGCCCAGAGTAATGCCTCTGAAATCAAACGTGGTGTTGCGGCGTTTGATAATGATAGCAATACGGTTTATGGCCCTGGTGATGAGCTCTATGCCCATGGCCGCAGTTTGTATTACCCAGAAACAGAAGCTAACGGTGGTGACTTTAACGACATTGATGAAGTGGTTTATGTTACCTATGCCGATAATCTCAGTGATCTATACCCAAAAGCGGGCCTAAGTAGCTCAAAAGAAGAGGGTGATCAAGATTTTCGCGAGCGTCTGGTAATGGATGCGGGTAACCACCAGCTCTATTTCGGGCATAATGCGATTGCGCTGGATTGGACAGCGCCAGCGGAACCCGTTAGTGGTGATTATACGAATGCAGAGCCGCGGCTTGAAGTGGCTACAACATCTGGCGCCGGCTCATCGGCAGATAACTTTCATGTACTACTGATTCATATTGATGATGATACGGCAGATGAAACGGTGCTATTGGATTTGATTGTCGAGGAAGGAGATAGCGCGACAACCTATAATGCGGCGGATACCACGTTTGATGAGGGTGATATTTTTCGTACTGAGCTGATTAAACTTGATGAAGATGCCGCTGATCCTGAAATTAATTTTAAGTTTATTGTCGATACCGAAAATGCTGGAAAAGTGCTGACCAATTCAGATCCCGGTGATGGCGACTATACCAACTCTGAATACAAGCGTATTGAGGTGTTTTTTGGCGCCGAGCTGAATATGACTTCGGATAGCTGCGCGAATACCTGTTGGGAGAGCCCCCTGAATCCCGATTCTGGTGCCTATGTTGATGACACTGTATACACCGCTGGTAATCCTTCTTTTTCCGAAACTCCGACGTTTGATGGTTATAAGTTAACCGATTGGTTGCGCAACTATTCCAACGGTCAGCGTATGATCGAGCAGTTCTCGGAATATGGTATGGATGAGCTGGCGATTGTTTATCATGAGTGGCAGACCTCTGGTGTAGATCGTGACTACCCCTATCAATATCCGTTTGAGGATGGTGATACCCGCACCCATACCGGCTTCAGCTCTTTTGAAGACGATGGCTATGGTGGTCCAGCCGCGGGAAGTATTGGCAAATACGGCTCTGTTGCCGAGATCGATGACATGATAGAAGCGGCGGCGGACAAGGATATCTTGCTGTTTTTACATCTGAACTTTTCTGACTGTGCGCGCACTGGTGCAAGTACGGACTGTGTGAAAGCGGCAAAAGACAGCGATGGCAACGGCAAAATGATCTTTGATGATTTTGGTCACGGTATGAATGTAATGAGTATTGCAGATCGTCAGACCGCGTTTGATGATGAGGATGCGAGCATTGATACGGAAAACCTTGATGATGTTTATGATAATACCGGTTTTTACCTTGATGTTATCGCGGCCTTGCCGTTGACTACGGCACTGGATTTTGATGATCTCAGCGATGTGAATACGCTTTCCGAAGCCTACACGGAAACGGTAGAGCTGATTGAATCGGTTAAGGCCCGTAGTCGTCGTCTCACTAGTAACACAAAAAACGATATTGTTGTCGGTGAAGGGCGTGACAAAAATGATCGCTCCGACAGCTATTTTGCCGGTGCTTATGACGGCACGGAGCGTGAGATCGAGGGACGTGTATACGCCGATATTTTACCGGAATACGAATTGGAAGTGATTCGCCCGGATATGTTTAACCATGGCATGGGTTATTATCGACGTTATTTTAATCAAACCGACAACCGTGGTGGTACAGAGCTGGATGTGTCGCTGCAGATGGCAGCGGACTACCGGGCATCACAAATGGCTTATGGTCATGCCGGTTTGCTCAGCGATCGTTTTGTATTGCATACCGGGGTTGATTATATGGATATGTATAGCATGGATTACTGGCTGATGCGTGCGTTACAGGAACAATATAAAGACGCGGATGTTAGCACTATCACTTTTGTTGATGAGAGTAATACGGATATTACCAGTGATAGTCTGACAATGTTGTTTAAGGATTTAAAAGGTAATCTGAAGGCGAATGATTCCCGTGTGCGTATTGAGTATGCCAATGGTTTAAAAGTGTATATTAATCGAGGCTTTCCGGAGGATATTTACAATTCCGTGTCGGACTTTTCTCCATATCGCTTTGCTGGAGGCGCTGGTATGACTTATCGTGATTGGAGATACTACCATGACAATGGTTCTTATTTGTTGCATATGAATTGGGATATAAATGAAGAACGCTGGGTGCATGATAATTTAACCAGTACTTTTATATCGCAGGCAGAAAAAACCTATATCCTTCCGTCAACCGGTTCCCTGACTCGACGTTTGATTTTGCCTAGTGATTCTTACGTTGAAATTGCGGTTGATGTGAAAATGCAGGAGATTGCTGGTACCTGTGATGATATGGGCGGTAGCGGTGCTACTGATGGGATTACGGTTTCGGTAGAAAATGCTGCATATGTGAGCTGGGGTACACCTCTGACAGGAGCAACCTGTACGGTTTATGATACAGGTTTGGAAACGGGTAAGAATGAAGAATGTAGTTTCACCTTCAGTAATTTTGGTGAAGAATCAGGTTTGAAAAATGCTGATCTGTATTTTGTTCTTGAGCGTGGTAGCACTAATGAGTGTACAGCGGTAAATATGGCTGCAACGGTTGTAGTGGATAGCACTGACGATGGTTTATGGGATGCCGGAGATATTGATAGTGATGGCTATAACGAAATTATTCCTCCAGGTGGGTTTTATGCCTACTGTGATACCAGTGGTAGTTATACATGTGATGCAGATTTTGTTGCTTACTCATTGCATGATGATAGCAATACTTCGGGAACAACGTCTGATGATGTTATTAATAACTATGTGGAAAGTGATTTGACAGGTGCAGATTACACCTATAATTCAAGTTACAACTATGAAGATGGCCAGGACGAAACTACTGACCCGAGCCTGATTCAATATGTAGTTATGGCGGATGTAGAGGGTTATGGTAATGAGATACATGTCCTGAATTACCTCAATGAAGATAGTGCCAACGTGGTTCTGGATGATCGCGCAGACTTTAATGCGCGTTTTGATAGTACTAATTCAGATGAGGTGTATTTTACGGTTCGTGATATTGATGGCGGTGCACTGAAAACTGACGTATTGTGGAAAAACGCGGCTTTGCCTGGTGGTAGTGGTTCCACTCACAATTGGAAAACCTGTAGTTCATTCTCTGCAACGCCTGACAATGTTTCTGTATCCTATGTTGGTGTTGACAATGATATCGATGTGGTTGATCTGATGGATGGAGTGACTTACAAGATTACCTGTAACTAATAGTAACGAGAACCTGTTAAACCTGATAGCGGCTTGCCGTTATCAGGTTTTTTTATCGCTGCTAATAATATCGGTTATTCGGCTGTTGAAACTGCCGGATTTAAGCTGGGTGGTGACGATATCGCCTTCGGTGAGTTGTTCACTGTTCTCAACAATCTGGTTATTACTGTCGCTAGTAATAGAGTAACCGCGGTTTAGGGTGTTCAGTGGGCTGACACTATTTAGTAGTTGTGAAAGATTTTCCAGCTGTCGAACTTTAACTTGCAGATTGAGTTGCAGGTGTTGTTTAAGCTGCTGTTGCAGGTACTGCAACTGTACTCTGAGTAAAGTCAGACGTTCATCCGGTTTGAGCTGATGAAATCGCAGTTGAATATTTTGTTGTCGGTTTTTATTGTGTTGAATGCGATTTAGCGTCGTCTGTTGCAGGCGCAGTTCCAGATTATCAAGTCGCTGGGTCTGTTCTCTTACAATCTGCCCGGGGTGTTTCAGATACTTGTTAAGATATTGAACATGGCGCTTTTGCTCTGTGATCAATTGCTGAATAAAGCTGATAAAAAAATTCTCATAACTGCACAGGTTGTCGAGCATCTCTCTCTGATCAGGAGTAATCAGTTCGGCGGCAGCGGTCGGGGTCGGCGCGCGCAAATCTGCGACAAAATCCGCAATGGAAAAGTCCACTTCGTGCCCCACAGCACTCACGATGGGTACTTCGCTAGAGAAAATGGCGCGAGCAACGGTTTCATCATTAAACGCCCATAAGTCTTCCAGCGAGCCGCCGCCGCGTCCGACAATCAATACATCGAACAGGTCGCTGCGGTTGGCGAGCGCTAGCGCGCGGGCAATTTCAGCTGGCGCCTCCTTGCCCTGAACTGCCGTGGGAATTAGTGTCACCGGGATGGCGGGAAAGCGCCGTTTCAATGTGGTGAGAATATCGTGTACTGCCGCGCCGGTGGGTGAAGTGATCACACCAATATGACAGGGCAGATCAGGCAGGGCTTGTTTGAACTCCTGGTTAAACAGGCCCTCGTCGGCGAGCTTTCGCTTCAGTTGCTCAAAGGCCCGTTGCAGGGCGCCGACACCGGCGTCCTCAAGGTGCTCCACAATGAGCTGATAGTCGCCGCGCCCCTCGTAAATACTGACCTTGGCCCGTACCCGTACCAGCATGCCGGCTTCGGGTATAAAACCCACCCGGCTGTTGCGGTTGCGAAACATCGCGCAGCGCACCTGGGCATCGTCGTCCTTGAGGGTGAAATACCAGTGTCCTGAGGACGGGGTAGCCATATTGGAAATCTCTCCCTCCACGAGCACATTGTTGAGGTGCATCTCCAGCAACTGGCGGGCCTGGCGGTTCAGGTCGCTGACACTGAAAACCCGTGGTTCCTCGGTGTTTGCGCGGTTCTGACTGGACTGGCTGGTTGGCATACGGATTGTGGCGTCCTGATATTTCCCTCGGCTGTGGGCCTGAAGTATAATGCACCGCTTACTCAAGCTGGCAAAATTTTTCCCTATGCTAAGAATTACAGGCGATGCTCTTACTTTTGATGATGTGCTGCTACAGCCCGGTTATTCCGAGGTGGTGGCCAAGGATGTCAACCTGCAAACCCGCCTGACCCGGGGCATTGAACTGAATATCCCGCTTGTCTCTGCCGCGATGGATACGGTGACCGAGTCCCGCTTGGCGATTGCCATGGCCCAGGAAGGGGGTATCGGCATCGTGCACAAGAATATGACGGTGGAAGATCAGGCTCTGCAAGTACGGTCGGTGAAAAAATTCGAGAGCGGGGTGGTCAAGGATCCCATCACGATTGAACAAAGTGCCTCGATTCGCCAGTTGGTTGATATTACCCGTGAGCACAATATCTCCGGGGTGCCGGTGATGCATAATGGCGATCTGGTCGGTATTGTGACCAGTCGCGATGTGCGCTTTGAGCCACATCTCGATGCACCTGTGTCCTCGATTATGACGCCGAAAGAACGCCTTGTGACGGTCAAGGAGGGGGCAAGCTCCGACGAGGTACGCGATAAATTACATGCCAACCGCATTGAAAAAGTGCTTGTGGTTAACGATGACTTCAAGCTGGTAGGTCTGATTACGGTAACCGATATCAACAAGGCGGAAAGTCACCCGAATGCCTGTAAGGATGCGCTTGGTCGTTTGCGTGTCGGTGCTTCCGTAGGTACGGGTTCAGATACTGATCAGCGGGTTGAGGCGCTGGTGGAAGCTGGCGTGGATGTGATTGTGGTGGATACCGCACACGGCCATTCCCGCAATGTGCTCGAAAGAGTCAAAATGATTAAACAGGCTTATCCCGATATGCAGGTGATTGGCGGTAATATTGCTACGGGCGCAGCAGCAAAAGCGTTGGCTGAAGCCGGTGCTGATGCCGTGAAAGTGGGTATTGGTCCTGGTTCGATTTGTACTACTCGTGTGGTGACCGGCATCGGGGTGCCACAGATTACAGCGATTGCCGGTGTGGCCGAAGCACTTAAGGGCACAGGCATTCCAATTATTGCCGATGGCGGTATTCGCTTTTCCGGTGATATCTCCAAGGCGATTGCCGCCGGTGCCTACTCCATTATGATGGGTAGCATGTTTGCCGGTACTGAAGAGGCGCCGGGTGAAGTAGAGCTCTATCAAGGGCGTACTTATAAATCCTATCGCGGTATGGGTTCTCTCGGAGCGATGTCCCAGGCGACGGGTTCCAGTGATCGTTATTTTCAGGATGCCAGTCAGGGTTCGGAAAAACTCGTGCCGGAAGGTATCGAGGGGCGCGTACCTTATAAAGGGCCGGTATCACAGATTATCCACCAGATGATGGGTGGGCTGCGTTCAGCAATGGGCTATACCGGCTGTGTGGATATGGAACTGATGCGCACCAAACCACAGTTTGTGCGTGTGACATCGGCGGGTATGAGTGAATCGCATGTGCATGATGTGTCGATTACCAAAGAGGCCCCCAACTACCCCATTAGGTAAAAACTATTGCGCTCACCACTGCTTTGTTAAAAACTATTTCGAAATGCTCATGTATTGGCATATACACTCCGCTTTCTCAATAGTTTTTGCCGCGCATTGGTTTCGCTCATTACGTTTTTACTCCGTTGTAGCAAAAGTGTGACAGATTTCGCTATGAAATTACGTCTATTGTTCGTGTCGAATGGTTAACGAAATAAATTTATGCCTCAGAATATTCATTCACAGAAAATTTTAATTCTTGATTTTGGTTCTCAGTACACGCAACTGATTGCCCGTCGGGTGCGGGAGGCGGGTACCTATTGTGAGATCTGGGCCTGGGACTGTGGTGCGCAAGACATAAAAAACTTTGCTCCCCAGGGGATTGTCTTATCCGGTGGGCCGGAGTCAGTTACGGAGGATGTAGGGCCGCGAGCACCGCAAATCGTGTTTGAACTCGGCATCCCTGTGCTCGGTATTTGCTATGGCATGCAAACCATGGCGGAGCAGTTTGGCGGCAAGGTAGAAGGCTCCAGTGTGCGTGAGTTCGGCTATGCCCAGGTGATGGTGGAAGGGGATAGTGACTTTCTTAAAGGTATTGTCGATCACGAGGCAGATAATGGTCATCTGCTTGATGTGTGGATGAGTCACGGTGACAAGGTAACTGAGTTGCCGGAAGGTTTTCACCTTATGGCTTCCACTGATAGCTGCCCGATAGCGGGAATGTATAACCGCGACAAGCATTTCTATGGTGTTCAGTTTCACCCGGAAGTGACCCACACCTTGCAGGGTGAGCGCATGATTAATCGTTTTGTGCGTGAAATTTGTCAGTGCGACGGTCTGTGGACTGCGAGCAGTATTGTCGAAGATGCGATTAACAGTGTGCGTGAGCGGGTGGGTAGTGACAAGGTGTTGCTCGGTTTGTCCGGTGGTGTGGATTCCTCAGTAGTTGCAGCGTTATTGCATAAAGCGATCGGCGATCAACTGACCTGTGTGTTTGTGGACAACGGTCTACTGCGCAAAAATGAAGGCGATCAGGTGATGAATACCTTTGCCGAACATATGGGTGTTAAGGTTATTCGTGCCGATGCCGAAGATGAGTTTTTATCGCGTTTGCAAGGGGCTGAAGATCCGGAACAAAAACGCAAGATTATCGGCAATACCTTTATCGAGATTTTTGATCGTGAAGCGGAAAAACTCACTGAGGTGAAATGGCTCGCCCAGGGTACGATCTATCCCGATGTTATCGAGTCCGCCGCGAGTAAACACGGTAAGGCCCATGTGATTAAATCCCATCACAATGTTGGCGGTTTGCCCGAAGATATGAAGATGGAACTCGTTGAACCGTTGCGCGAGCTGTTCAAAGACGAGGTGCGCAAGATCGGTCTTGAGCTTGGCTTGCCTTACGATATGGTTTATCGCCATCCGTTTCCAGGTCCCGGGCTCGGTGTGCGTATCCTTGGCGAAGTGAAAAAAGAATACGCCGATCTACTGCGCGAAGCTGATGCAATCTTTATTGAAGAACTTCACAAGGCAGATTACTACCATAAAACCAGCCAGGCCTTTGTGGTGTTTTTACCCGTAAAGTCCGTCGGTGTGGTCGGTGATGCGCGGCGTTACGAATATGTTGTGGCCCTGCGCGCTGTAGAAACCATCGACTTTATGACGGCGCGCTGGGCGCACTTGCCGTATGAGTTACTCGAAACGGTTTCAAATCGTATTATTAATGAGATTTCAGGCATTAGCCGGGTTACGTACGACGTCTCCTCAAAGCCGCCCGCAACTATTGAATGGGAATGACTGAGAAAGTCTTTTCCTGCCCATGGCTGCGTTAAGAGCTTTTCTCAAACTTGTCATGTATAACTCGATACACTCCGCGTTTTCGAAAAGTCTTTGCCTTGCCCTGGCCAGGAAAATTTCTTTCTCAGGAATTGGGTGCATTCCGCTTACTCACAGCCCCGCGCCTTGCCAGCGAAAAAATTATCTCTTTCTCACGGGTGTGGCGGTATGAGTCAGCATCACGAGTTCTTTATGCAGCAAGCGCTACAACTGGCGGACGAGGCTGAGGCTCGCGGAGAAGTGCCGGTGGGTGCTGTTGTTGTAAAGGCGGGTGAAGTTATCGGGCGTGGTTTTAATCAGCCAATTTCTTCCTGTGATCCTTCTGCGCATGCGGAAATTGTTGCATTACGCGATGCAGCAAAACACTTTAATAATTATCGTCTGGTGGATTGTGATCTTTATGTAACGATTGAGCCCTGTGCGATGTGCGCGGGGGCTATGGTGCATGCGCGTATCGCTAACCTTTACTACGGAGCGCCGGAGCCAAAGGCGGGTGCTATTGAAAGCACCCAGCAGTTTTTTTCAGCGGATTGGCTAAATCATCAGGTGTTGTATGAGGCGGGGATTCTGGAATCTCTGTGCCGTGAAAAGATACAGCAGTTTTTTCAGCGTAAACGTAGCGATAGTTAGCACAATGCGTTATTGGGAGTGCATAATAAAAAAGGCGCTTGTTAAAGCGCCTTTTTTAATTCTTTACTTGGCACTATTTAGCTAATAGTACCGGTAGTGCGAACCCGCTTCGAACCTTTGACTACATCACCGCGTTTCGCTTTTGCTGCTTCCTCGATCTTCATATCGATAGCATTTTTAGCCGCCATTAAAAAACCGCAAACAATAAAAGCACCGGGAGGAAGGGCAGCAACAAGAAAGCCGGAGTAATCTTCAGAGATCACAATACGCCAGTCAGCGGCAACGGGGCCAAGTAATAAGTCCATGCCATCAAACAATGTGCCCATGCCAATAATCTCGCGGATCATGCCGAGCACGATCATCACCAGCGCAAAACCGAGCCCCATAATAAATCCGTCGTACAGTGAAGGCAGAAGGGGATTGCGGCTCGCGTAGGCGTCGGCACGACCGAGAATCATGCAGTTGGTTACAATCAGCGGAATAAAAATGCCGAGAATTTGCCACAGCTCATAGGTGAACGCTTTCATCAATAGATCAATGACCGTCGTAAAAGATGCAATGATTAGAACAAATGCGGGCAGGCGAATCGCGTCGCTCACAATATTGCGAATAATGGATACACTGAGATTTGATAGCGTTAATACCGCCATTGTTGCAATACCGAGACCAAGTGAGTTTACGGTATTCATGCTGACGGCAAGCAATGGACATAAGCCGAGTACTTGTACAAGTGCCGGATTGTTTTTCCATAAGCCGTTAACAGTGAGTTCTTTATAGTTTGCCATGGTGTTACCTCTGCTGCGCTGTCTCTGGCGCATCGGTGTTAACCGTTGGGACTTGATACAGCTCAGGGAAAATTAATGCCTTGCTGTCTTCAAAGTATACCAGTGTCTGGTGTACCTGGGTGACCACGGCGCGCGGTGTAATAGTGGCGCCGGTAAATTGGTCAAATACCCCTTTATCCTTTTTTACTTTCCACTGTTCGGGCAGCGGGCTTTCCAGTGACTTGCCGTTAAAGCTTAAAATCCAGTCGCTCTTCTTGAGTGATATGCCATCACCGAGTCCGGGAGTTTCATTGTGATCGACAACGCGTACGCCGGCGATGGTGCCGTCGACATTGATACCGACAAGCATTTTAATCGGGCCGCTATAGCCATCCGGCGCGGTGGCAGGAAAAATAACCGCCACGGGTTTGCCGTCTTTACGTGCAACAAATGCACGGTTAAGCTTTTTCAGATGCAGGCGTTCCTTGTCAGCATCCGGAATCACAAAGTTATCGTCGAGCATTTCATTGTCATGTCTGTTGTCGGGCACTATCTCCAGCAGCGCTTTTTCCTTGGCAATACGAATCTGTTCGACGATGCGATCTTTAGTACCCAGATTGGTATAGGCGAGTATTCCCGCTGTAAGCAGGGCAAATAGTCCGAGTTTTATAGCATTGGAGGCAACGGCTTTGTCCATTAGCTGTCATCCTTCTCTGTGGCACGTCGTGAACGGTCGTGACCGTAGGTACGTGGCAAGGTGTAGTACTCAATTGTCGGTGCGCAGAGGTTCATCAACAGCACAGCAAACGCCACTGCGTCCGGATAGTTACCCCAGCAGCGAATAATAAATACGATCACACCAGCGCAGCCTCCGAACCAAAGTTTGCCCTTGATTGTAGTGGGGGATGTCACCGGGTCGGTGATAATAAAAAACGCGCCAAGCATGGTGCCGCCACTTAACAAATGGAATAATGCTGAGCCCTTACTGGCAGAGCTGCCGCCATCGTTAAACAGAATCGCGCAGAGCGTCAGAGCGCCGAGAAAGGCCACAGGTGCATGCCAGGTATAGACGCGCTGTTGCAACAGAAAAATACCACCGAGCAAGAAGCCCAGGTTCACCCATTCGTAACCGCTTGCCACAAGAAAGCCTTGATTGAGTACCGGCTCGGAGAGATAAAACTCTGCGGTAGTCAGACTGGTATTCTGCTTCATGATGTCGAGCGGAGTTGCCGCGGTGATAGCGTCCACCGGGACAGAGGCAAACATCGGGAAAATAATCTGCAAGGACTCGACAAAGTCTGGCGTAGAGCCGGCAATATTTGCCGGGCTTGGCCAACTGGTCATCTCTATCGGAAACGAGATCAGCAATACCACATAGCCGAGCATGGCGGGGTTAAACGGATTAAAACCGAGGCCGCCATAGATTTGCTTGCCAATAATAATGGCAAACGCGACTCCTACCATCGTCAGCCACCAGGGTGCATAGGGAGGAATGGCAAGTGCGAGCAGTACCGCGGTTACAACGGCGCTGTAGTCCTTGATATAAAAACTTACCGGGCGTTTGCGCAGTTTTAGAATCGCGGCTTCGCATGCAATGGCTACGAGTGATGCCCAGATAATATTGATAACATTGCCCCAGCCGAAGAACAGAGTCAGTGCTGCCAGTCCCGGCAAGGCGGCGACAGCGACAAGACGCATAATGTCGCCGGTATCGCGTCGGATATGATCGTGGGGGGAGGTTACACGTAAAAAAGCCATGGTCCCTTGCTAGCCGAGTTTGGCCAGTTCCTCCCGTGTTTCTGTGAGTTTGGCTTCCAGTTTGTCGACGCCAGCCTGAAATGCATCAACGTTATCCGATTCTTCGTCAATTGCGTTTTGTAAACGTTGTCTGGCTTTCTCAAGCCGTGATTCAATCGATTCCACCTGAGCCTGCAATTTTTCTTTCGGATCCATCTCTGCCATTGCCGCCGCTTTGGCTTTTGCCTTGGCGATAGCGAGTGCGGCAGGATCAGTTTCTGCGTTACTACTATCATTACTGCCGCCGGATTTCTCAAGCGAGTGCATTTCCTCGCGCGCATCGTCGAGTTTCTTCTCCCAGGTGACAACACGACCCTGCAATTCCTCGACATGGTCGGCACGGCTTTCCCGTGCTGCATGCAGTTCTTCAACAAGACCTTGCAGTTTGGTTTCGAGCTTTTCTATAGTGGCGCTGATGCGTTGTTCGTCGCTTTGGCCGGAGCGTGCTTCAGCTGCCATCTCCAGCGTCGCCTGTACTTTCTTTTCCGCTGCTTTGTCGGCGGCGCTTTCTGCACTCTGCTCCTGATCAAAAGCGGTGAGTTTCTCTTGCGCTTGCTCCAGCTTCAGTTTCAGATCCGCGAGTCGCGCCTGTTGCTTGTCGTGTTGATCAGTGCCTTCGGCATCGCGGGCTTTTTCTTCGGCGCGTTCCACACGGCGCGCCGCAGTATCCACAGCTTTTTGCAATTTGTTGCGTTGTTCATCGCTACCTTGCTCTGCGGAAGCGGCTTTGGCTTTGGCCACGGCAGCTTCTACCGGGTCATTGGTATCGGCTTTCTCATCGCTGCTGCTGGCCTGTTTTGCCTTGCGCGCTGCGGCAGCTTCTTTACGCGCGCGTTGTTTCGCTTCTTTTTCCGCCTGCTCTTTCTCGAGACGTTGCTGGCGTGCTTCAAAACGCTGTCGCGCCAGGTCAGATTTTTGCTTTTCGGCTGCGGCGTTACGAATTTCACCTTTGGCGGCGCGATAGTTTTGCACCAGCGGAATATTGCTCGGGCAGACAAACGAACAGCAGCCGCACTCGATGCAGTCCATCAGGTTGTGGGCTTGCAGTTTTTCGTGATCCTGGGATTGGGCATACCAGTACAACTGTTGGGGTAGCAGGCTGACCGGGCACGCAGTGGCACAGATACCACAGCGAATGCACGGGTTGGCGGCCTGCGGGTCGGGTAGCTCTTTGTCCGTCGGCACGAGAATGCAGTTGGTAGTTTTCACTACCGGAATATCGCTGCTCTCCACAGCGTAACCCATCATTGGGCCACCAATGACCAGTCGTGAGGCTTTGCTGGCTACATAGTCACTTTGTGCAAGCAATTCATTAATTGGTGTGCCGAGCAATACCTCGTAGTTACGTGGGCGTTGTACTGCTTCACCAGTAACCGTTGTGATACGGGAGATCAGTGGGCGGCCTTCGACAACGGCGCGATAAATTGCTTCGGTAGAACCGATATTCTGAACTACGACACCGATATTGGCGGGCAGTCCACCGGTGGGAACTTCGCGACCGGTTAAAATCCAGATCAGTTGTTTTTCGCCACCGGACGGGTATTTGGTGGGAAAGGTCACGACTTCAATTTGTTTGTCGGCACCATGATCCCGGATTGCCTGGCGCAGGGTTTCCGCAGCTTCAGGTTTATTGTCTTCTACGCCGATTAAGACGTTTTCCGGCTTGCCAAGCAATTGCGCGAGAATCTGAACACCTTTGACAATATCACCGGCACGGTTGCGCATTAGAATATCGTCGGCGGTAATGTAAGGCTCACACTCTGTGCCGTTGATAATCAGTGTATCGATAGTACTGTTTGGCGGTGGGCTCAGTTTGACGCGCGCTGGAAAACCTGCACCGCCCATACCAGCGATACCTGCCGCTTGAATACGTTGCAAAATGTCATCGTTGGACAGCTCGCTAAAGTCACCGCTCTCAAGCGGATTCAGTTCAGTCCACTCGTCTTTGCCATCCGTTTCGATGGTGATACACGGGCCGGTCATGCCAGAGGGATGGGGCAGCACGTGGTTGCCAATTTCCGTAACGGTGCCAGAGCTTGAGGCATGCACGGGTGCACTGACAAAACCGGCTGCTTCGGCAATCACCTGGCCTTTAAGCACACGATCACCTGCGGCAACAACCGGTCGCGCCGGTGCGCCGATGTGCTGACTTAACGGAAATACCAGACGCGCGGGAACAGCCGCTATGGCAAGAGGTTCTTGCAGCGACTGTCTTTTATTCTCTGCCGGATGAATACCGCCCGGCAGTTCCCATGTCATACGCATAATGTCTGTTTACTGTTTCGTTATGTTAGGCAGCCTTGTCCTGTTCGCTGCGTGGCTGTTTGTCCGTGGCGATCAGATTGCTTTGCCCCACCTGCTCGGCACTGGAAGGTGGTAGTTCCCAATGCCAGGTTTGCAGGGTAGTTTCAACCGGCAGCATATCGATGCAGTCCACCGGGCACGGGTCCACACACAGATCACAGCCGGTGCACAAGTCGGTGACAATGGTATGCATCTGCTTGGCGGCACCGAGAATGGCATCTACCGGGCAGGCCTGGATACATTTGGTGCAGCCAATACATTCGTCTTCACGCACAAAGGCTACTTTCTTGACATCGGATTCTTCGCCGTGCTCTTCGTCGAGGGTCGGTGCCTCCACATCAAGCAGGTCGGCGAGTGCATTGATTGTGGCCTGACCACCCGGCGGGCACTTGTTGATCTCCTCACCGTTTTCGGCAATCGCCGTGGCATAGGGGCGGCAGCCCGGATGGCCACACTGGCCGCATTGGGTCTGTGGCAGAATCGCATCAATCTGGTCGATAACCGGATTGCCTTCTACCTTGAATTTCACCGAGGCGAAACCAAGGATGGCACCGAAGATCAGGCACAGGCTCGCCAGCGCGAGTAGCGCAGCAATAATCGGATGTTGGAGTAGGAACTCAATCATCAGTCTTTCCGGCTTTTACACCAGCCCTCCGAATCCCATAAACGCAAGTGACATAAGCCCGGCAGTAATCATGCCGATGGCGGCGCCTTTGAACGGCACGGGAATATCTGCCACTGCCATGCGTTCGCGCATGGTGGAAAACAGAATCAGGACTATAGAGAAGCCAACTGCACCGCCAAAGCCATAAATGGTGGCTTGAAGGAAGGTATGTGCCTTGGTGGTGTTTTGAATCGCGAGGCCCAATACGGCACAGTTGCTGGTAATCAGCGGCAGGTATACGCCGAGTACGCGGTAGAGCAGCGGGCTGACCTTTTCGATAAACATTTTGGCAAACTGCACCACGACAGCAATCACCACAATAAACGTAATGGTCTTGAGGTATTCGAGATCAAGTGGAATTAACACCCAGGTGTAGACAATGTAGGTGACCACAGCGGTGAGTGTCAGCACGAACGTGGTGGCGCCGGCCATGCCGATCGCAGATTCGAGCTTGTTGGAAACCCCCATAAACGGGCACAGACCAAGGAATTGCACGAGCACGAAGTTATTGACGAGCACAGCGCCAATAAAGAGCAGCATGAATTCAGTATATTCGGTCATTTCGGTACTTTGTGGTACTTGGGTTGATTGAGTACTTAAGGTTTTCTAATTCGTTGAAAAACCTGAACTTTTTGACGGTCGCAATGGTAGCTTGCGCCTCTTTTATCAGCAATACGTAATTTAGATAGTGCTATAAAAACTTGTAATAACCTTATGAAAAATCAATAAAATTTATGTAGAAATACCTGGTTTTACAGTTCTGGTCATGGATTAGTTGATTGGGTCGGCTGATTATTTGATACGCATTCCGGGTTTGGCGCCGTCATCCGGACTCAATAGCCAGATATCCTTGCCTCCCGGGCCGGCCGCAAGCACCATGCCCTCGGACATACCGAACTTCATTTTGCGCGGAGCGAGATTGGCCACCATCACCGTGAGCCGACCGACAAGATCTTCGGGTGCGTAGGCAGATTTAATACCGGCAAATACATTGCGGGTCTGGTTTTCTTCCTCGTCGAGGGCGAGGGTGAGTTGCAGCAGCTTGTCCGCGCCCTCCACATGCCCGGCGGAGATAATTTTAGCCACGCGCAAATCCACTTTGGCGAAATCGTCGTAAACAATTTCATCTGCGATAGGGTCATCTGCCAGCGGGCCTGTGGGCTTTGCCTGGGACTGATTTTGTTGGGCAGCAAGATTTTGCTGTTCTTCTTCCCGCATAGCGTTCACCTTGTCTTTATCAACACGCTGTAGCAGCGGTTTAAATTTATTGATTTCGTGGTTGGTTAGCGGGCTGATTGTGGCTGGCCAGTCCAGTTGATCATTAAGGAATGTTTCGGTTTGCTCAGCCAGTGTCGGTAATACAGGTTTCAGATAAATCATCAGAACCCGAAACAGATTGATGCCCAGTGAACAGACATCCTGTACTTGCTGCTCTTTGCCTTGCTGTTTTGCCAGTACCCAGGGTTCTTGCTCCGCAATATATTCGTTAGCCAAATCTGCCAGTGCCATTATTTCACGCATCGCCTTGGCAAATTCGCGCTGCTCGTAGAGTTCGGCAATGCTGCTATTTTTATCGACAAATTGCTGCCACAGAGGCTCGTCAATAACGTTGGCGCTTAAAACACTACCTGCCTTGTTAATAAACTTTGCACAACGGCTGGCAATATTGACTACCTTGCCCACCAGATCCGAATTAACCTTTTGTACAAAATCGTCGAGATTCAGATCGATATCGTCGATACTATTGCTGAGCTTGGCAGCAAAGTAGTAGCGCAGATACTCTGGATTCAGATGATTTAGATAGGTACGCGCATTGACAAAAATACCGCGGGACTTCGACATCTTCTGGCCGTTAATTGTTAAAAAGCCATGGGCGAAGACGCTGCTTGGAGTGCGGTAGCCGGCGCAGTCGAGTAGTGCGGGCCAGAACAGTGCGTGGAAATTGATAATGTCCTTGCCGATAAAATGGTAGAGCTCGGTTTTATCGGTACTTTCTTTGAGCCAGTAATCATCAAAGCTCAGACTTGCTTCTTTATCGCAGAGATTTTTAAAACTCGCCATATAGCCGACCGGAGCATCGAGCCAGACATAGAAGTACTTGCCGGGAGCGCCGGGAATCTCGAATCCGAAGTAGGGTGCATCGCGGCTAATATCCCATTCCTGCAGGCCGCTGTCGAGCCACTCGGAAAGCTTGTTGGCAACTTCTTTTTGTAGCGTACCGCTGGTTGTCCAGTCCTTGAGAAAGTCCTCGAATTCCGGCAGTTTGAAAAAGAAGTGTTCCGACTCTTTCTCAATCGGTGTGGCACCGGAGATCACCGAGACCGGATTGATCAGATCGGTGGGTGAATAGGTGGAACCACAGACTTCACAGTTGTCACCGTATTGGTCTTCGGCCTTACATTTCGGGCAGGTGCCCTTGATATAGCGGTCGGCGAGAAACAGTTCCTTTTCCGGGTCATAGGCTTGGGAAATACTGCGGCGAGCAATAAAGCCCGCGGCGTCCACACGCTGGTAGAGATCGGCACTGATTTCACGGTTCTCATCCGAGTGTGTCGAGTGATAGTTATCAAAGCCAATAAGAAAACCGGCAAAATCCTCTTCGTGGGATTCGCGAATCTGTGCAATCAGTTGTTCCGGAGTCAGGCCCTGTTTCTCGGCATTAAGCATAATCGCGGTGCCGTGGGTGTCGTCGGCACACACATAAATGCAGTTGTGGCCTTGAAGTTTCTGAAAACGCACCCAGATATCAGTTTGTATGGTCTCCAGCAGATGGCCAAGATGCAGCGGCCCGTTAGCATAGGGCAAGGCGCTGGTAACAAGGATTTTGCGCTCTGTTGTTGGCATACGACTTTTCTCAATACAGCCCTTTCGCTGAACTTTCGGGGCTGTGTGTTGCTGTGTTTAAAGCTGCGCACTATAACATTTTCTGTCAATTTTTCATCCTTGTTTGTTGCTCTGCAATGTATCAGTTTTATTGGGCTGTAGCGATTTAATACTTATATACAAGGTTTTTTTCACTGTTTGACTTGAAAAGATTTTGTCCGACCCTATCTAGTAATCAAGTGGAAATAACGTGAACCCTTACATGAAGCCCTTAGCAGGAGGTAAACCATGAACCTGATAACACGAGACCCATGGCGCGATCTGGATAAAGTCTTCGACGGCTTTTTTTCACCGTCACGCAGCCATACCGGAGCCGCAGAAAGCGGTGAGCAGACCTTTGCACCGCGCGTTGATATTCACGAGCGCGACGATGCCTACGAGATTTCTGCAGAATTGCCTGGTGTGAAAAAAGACGCGCTGGTGGTTAAGGTGGAAGATGGCGTGTTGAGTATTACAGCGAGCAAGCAGCAGGCGAAAACGGAAGAGGATGGCCGCGTACTGCGCCGTGAATGTGTCTACGGCAAGTACCAGCGCAGCTTCTCGCTCGGTGACGATGTGGATGAAGACAGCATCGAAGCGAGCTTTGCTGATGGTCTGCTGCACCTGGTTGTTAGCAAGGCGCAACCGCAACAGCCGCAGGCAAAAGAGATCACCATCAATTAATTGAGCGACTTTCCTTAATACCATCCCCCAATGCCGTAAAGGCAGCCGGCGCCCGCTACAGGGCGCCTTTTTTATTTGCTATGATAGCGCGCAATTGTCAGCCGCTATGTTTCGGCAGTTTGAGGGGAGATTATGAGTATTAAATCCGATAAGTGGATTCGCCGTATGGCGAATGAGCACGGCATGATTGAGCCATATGTGGAAGGTCAGGTGCGCCAGCCTGATCCGGATGGCCAGCGTGTGATTTCCTACGGCACATCAAGTTATGGTTATGATGTGCGTTGCTCCGATGAATTCAAAATTTTCACCAATGTTCACTCCGCAACGGTCGACCCAAAAGCGTTTGATGAAAAGAGCTTTGTCGATATCAAAAATGACGTGTGCATTATCCCGCCGAATTCCTTTGCGCTGGCGCGCACTGTTGAGTACTTTCGCATTCCGCGCACGGTGCTAACGGTTTGTCTGGGTAAGTCCACCTACGCGCGCTGCGGCATCATTGTTAATGTCACACCGCTGGAACCGGAATGGGAAGGGCATGTGACACTGGAATTTTCTAATACCACGAATCTGCCCGCCAAAATCTATGCGAATGAAGGTGTGGCGCAGATGTTGTTCTTTGAGTCTGATGAAGAATGTGAAACATCCTACAAGGATCGCGGTGGCAAGTATCAGGGGCAGACCGGGGTTACCCTGCCCAAAACCTGAGTTAGAATTTTTATAAACTGTGAAAGTTAAAGTCAAGGCGCGCCCGTTTTTTGTTCTGACCCTGCTCGGCGGGGTCGGTGTGCTATTGCCTCTTGCGGTATTTGCGCTGTTTGTTAAATGGCTGTTTGGATTTACTACAGATCTGATTCAGCCGTTAACCAATCTGGTGATGCAATGGTTCGGCCTCGGCGAGATTGTTGGCGATCTTATTGTTGTGCTGTTTATGGTTGCCACCTGTTTTATGGTCGGGCTTATCGTTAAGACCGGTTTGGGTCGTTGGGCGCATCGCCGTTTTGATCATGTGCTGGTTAAACTCGCACCGGGTTACAAAACCGTCAAGGAAGTGGTCGAACAATTTCTCGGTGATAATGATGACGATTCACTGATGAATGGTGAGGTAGTAAAAGCCTGGTTGTTTGGCCGCAATATTCCTACGATGGTGACAGCTATTGTAACGAGCCGTCACGACAACGGCCTTGTTACCGTCTATGTGCCGACTGCGCCCGTGCCGACATCCGGTATTACCTACCATATTCCTGCCGACTGTGTTGAACCACTCCGGGGTGTGAGTGTGGAAGAGGCAATGCGCTCGATTATTGCCTGTGGCTCCGGTTCGGCGACATTGTTTGAAAAGTCGGATCGGGCGTCATCGGCACTGTCATCTGACAACTGATTTCACCCTTTGCAGCAGTTCCTTGCTCCCGCTGCGGGGCTCCCTTATGATGAACAGGTAGTTCCTACTATGTAGCGGAATCTTTTATGGCGTCGAGCCAGAATAAAATAGCAGAAGCTTTTCACCGTGCCATCATTGGCCATCCGCGCATTGTGTTGCTGGTTATGTTTATGCTATCGGTGTTGAGCTTGACGAAAATCGTCGACTTCAGTACCGGCAAACCCATTCTTGAACTTGATCCCTCTGTCGACAGTATGCTGCCCACTGATGATCCGGGGCGCGAATACTTTGAGTATATGAAAACCCTGTTTGACGGGGGTGAAACTATCCTCGTGGCACTGGTTGATGAAGAAAGTGTTTTTACCACTGATAACCTTGAGCGGATACAACGCATCAGTGAAGAGATAGAAGGTTTGCCCCAGGTTAATCGCGTGTCGAGTTTATCGATGGCCTTGAATATTCGCAGTGAAGATGGTGCCTTGCTGATCGAGCCGTTTTATGACTTTGCGCCGCAGACACCGCAAGAACTTGCCAATCTCGAGCAGCGTGCGCTGACCGACCCGATTTATGCCGGCAATCTGGTTTCAGAAGATGGCCGTGTAACCGTTGTGATGGTGCATCTGCTGGATATTCCGGAAAAGGATTTGCTCGCGAGCAAGATTGATGCGCGCATCGGTGAAGTAGCTCATGCTGGTTGGGAAGGCGAGATATGGGTGACAGGGAGCGCACATATCAAAGCGGAGATGACCAATGTGATGCTTACTGATCTCGCCACCGTTGTGCCGTTGGCGATGTTTGTGATGGCAGCGATTGCCGGATTGTCATTTCGCACCGTGCGCGGCGTGGTGATTCCGGTATTGACGGTAGGCATCTCGGTACTGATTACGATGGGTTTTATTTCCATTACCTACGGTATGTTAAATCAGGTGACCGTGGCGGTGCCGTCGCTGCTTGTGGTGGTGGGCTTTGCCTATGCGATTCATGTGTTGTCCAACTATTACGATGCGATTCGACTCGAGCTGGTGCGTGACGGTGATACACCGGCGAGCCATGCCTTGCGCGAGATAACCACGCCGGTTGTCTATACCGGCATTACTACGGCGGCAGGATTTATGTCGCTGGCAACGAGTCCGCTATCGGCAATTCAGCAATTTGGTTTTGGTGCCGGCGTCGGCGTGTTTGTGACAATGGTGGTATCGCTCACATTTGCGCCAGCACTGTTGCAATTGTTGCTGGTACCGAAAAATCCGGGCCGCAAGCCAGATGAAGATAATTGGCTTGATCACTTTTTTGAGCGTCTTGCGGATTTTGATATTAAACACAGCAAAACCGTATTGGTGATCGGCGGCATTGTGTCGTTGCTATCAATATTGGCGCTGCCCCATATTAATATCAGTACCGATATGGTTAACAGCTTTAAAAAATCCAGTGAAGTGCGTCAGGATTTTTATGCAGTTAACGAAAACCTGCAAGGAGCAAACTCGTTTTATGTAGTCCTGGAAACCAGTGTCTACCAGGGCTTTCAGGAACCGCAAAACCTCTATGTGATTGAAGATTTACAAGCCTGGTTGCACGAACAACCGGAAGTCGGGGGCACCACATCCATGGTGGATTATCTCAAGGTCATTAACCGTGGCCTTGAGGAAGGGGATGGCGGGTTTGAAATACCTGCTGATAAGTGGCTGGTCGGTGAGCTGATCCTGCTTGGTGGCAACGACGAACTTAAAGACTTTGTCGATTTTGATTATCAGGTGGCAAGGGTTGTGGTGCGCACTACGGCGATGGACTCTAGCGAGGTGTCAGCGTTTGGCGAACGCATTGAGCAATATCTTGCAGAGAATGTTCCACCCCATCTGGAAACCCAAATTACTGGCAACTCCTACCTCGTGGCAAAAACCATGGACGAAATAGCCTATGGCCAGGCAGTGAGCATTGCGACCGCGTTTATTATTATCTATCTGATTCTTGTGATTCTGTTTACCTCGTTCAAGGCGGGGCTGATTGCGCTGATTCCGAATGCGGTACCGGTACTGCTGTACTTTGGTATTCTCGGCTGGACCGGTATTGATCTCAATGTCACTACCGGGCTGGTTGCCTGCATTGTGCTCGGCATTGCGGTGGATGACACGATCCACCTGATGGCGCACTTTAACCGCACCGCAAAACAGAAAGCGAATGAAGCAGAAGGGGTGTTGCACGCACTGAAAACGGTGGGGCGCCCTGTAACCTATACCACGGCGGCGCTGTGCCTGGGGTTTTTATGTATGTTGATGAGTGATATGCGTACCCAGATGGAATTTGGTGTGCTGGCAGCATTGACGTTACTCGGTGCATGGGTGGTCGATGTGACGTTTACACCGGCGATTGCCGGGCGCATGAAAATCGTCTCCCTGTGGGATGTTTTAACCCTCAACCTCGGTGAATCACCCCATAAATCAATCCCGTTGTTTCATGGTCTGACACCGACCCAGGCGCGTATTGCTGCCTTGCTGGCCCATATCGAAGAGTACCGCGGGGGTGAGCAGATATTCCAGATTGGTGATCGCGGTAATCATCTCTATGTGGTGATTGAAGGTCAGATCAGTGTGTCACTAAGTCGAGAGGATGGCACAGTGTTTCTTGAAAAAATGGGGCGTGGCAATATTATCGGTGAAGTGGCGCTCTATCATGGTGAGCGCACTGCTAATGTTTTTGCGAATACCGATGTGCGTTTGCTTGAGATTACACGCGATGATCTGGAGAGTATTCAGAAGCGTCATCCGAAAATCGCTGCGCAACTTTATGCGAACCTTAATGAAGTATTTGCCGGGCGTATGGCAAATCTCACTTCACGTATTCAAGCCTAGTTTTTATCGTTACTTACTACTCTCTGAGCGCAGTCAGTTTTTTGCTGCACTCACGGTATAACATGCCGAACGATTGCATATTGAGTGGGAATTCCAGCAGCACATGGGCCATGCTAAAAAAGAACAAGACGATAAGCCCGGTGCGATAGTCATAGTAGTACAGTGCTACAGACGCCAGCCATAAAACGACAATACAGGCAGCACGACGCGCAGGCATCTGGTGCCAGTTAAGGATATTGGTTTTCGAAAACCAGTTTAGATAGTGATAAGTGTAAACAAATGCAATAAAACGAAATGCGGAGGTCAGCGTCTCCGCATTGGCCTGGCGTGCCAGCATCTGGTTGAGTTCTGTCGCCAGGGTCAGGAAGGGGTAGGCTGCCGCAAAGTTTTCCGGTTTGATCTGGTAGTGAGTGCTTTCTGGCAGAATAAAAACGGCAATCGCGCAAACGACGTAGATAAAAATGGAGAAATAACCGGACTGACTGTTTGCTTTAAGGCTGCCCAGTAACATAAAAATAGCGGTAAACAGACAAACATGGATCAGAGTTGGCAACAGGATGGAAAACAGCAAGTAAATCAGTGGCAGTTGTGACAGCCATTGGCTGGCAAGCAGTATCAGTACTAGCCCTGGAATCAGCAACTTTGCGGAGCGGCTCAGGCTTAGCAAGGCGGCAAATGCAAACGCGCTGAGCACCATGCCCTGCAAATTGATGGAGCTGATCAACAGGCTCACGAGTAGGGCAATCGCAATGCCATAGAGAGGAAGGCTGTGCCATTTGCTGTGGCTAAAATATTGCCGGTCGTGCAGCCAGGAAATTTCTGTAAAATAGTGCAGCGGCCCGAGTACGGCGTAGGCAAACAGAAATACCTCAAATGGCAAATGCCAGGCGGCCAACGCGGAGAGAATGATCAGGCCGGTATTGAGGTGGTTAATCTGGTCGAGATTCAGCGTCTGCATGGCAGGTAACAGGGTAAATACCAGGAGTAAGGCGCTAGTGTTAACGGGCAGACAGGCAAAGTAAAGCGGAAATCATACTATTTATGCACAGTGTTTCACCCGCATTGACAGCAAAAGTGATATTGCTCTGTCTGCTGTTTGCAGGTTTTTACCTGTGTGGCTGGATACTGCCTGATCTTTGGTGGGGAACCCATCAGCTGGCTTTTTTGCCGACTTTTCATAGTTTCTTTTTTTTCGCGGCAGTTCTCGGGATTTTGTTTTGGGGTGGGTTTGCTTTCCGACCGTTATTGCTGCCCGCGCTTGATAATAAAATATATCTCGCGATCAGCCTGCTGCTGTCATTTGTGGCTGCCTGGGTATGCTATCAGCTTCCCGTTGCTATTGATGGTCTCGGTGACGCGGTGCGTTTTGAATCATTTTTTGCCGGTGATGATAATGCGTTCAAACCTAAATATATGGAAGTGTTGATTAGCCCTAACGTGTTTCATGCGAAGAACGGTGAACGCACTGTGCTTAATGCCATGCATTTGCTGTCTGTTACAGCTGATATATCTCCGCGGCAGGCATTTCAGTATCTGAGTTCTGTGTGCGCAGGCCTTTATGTTTTTTTGGCGTGTTGGTTTGTCAGAATTTTTTGTGCAAATAACGCTTTGCGGCTGACCGCTTGGTTGATGCTTGTGCTGGCTCCATTTGTGTGGATGTTTTTTGGCCATATGGAAATCTATACGCCGGTTATAGTGTGCCTGTTGGGGTTTGCCATGCTGTTGCTACATTTTTTTGCTGCACCTTCCAGAAAACTCTATCCGCTGTTGCTGTTGGTATTATTTATTGCGCTAAAGCTGCACAGTGTTAATTTTTTATTATTAATTCCACTATTGTATGCGGTAACCTGGTTTGAAACCCGGGGGAGTGCATTGTCGGAAAAACTGTGCAACTGGCGCTTTTTACTCTGCTGGCTGATCTTGCCGGGCTTTTTACTGGCGCTGTGTGTTTATGTGTTTGTGTTGGGTGACCACCGAGATCCCCGCGTGCCAGGTGAAACTCTGCAGCGATTGTTTTTGCCGGTGGTTCCACCTGCGCCACCACTGGATCGCTATACCTTGCAAAGTGCGGCCCATATTTTTGATTTCTTTAATCTACTGTTGATGCTATCCGCGGCAGCCTGCTTTGTGATTACCGTGTGTCTGTTGTGTTATCGGCGTGTCATTGATTGGTCTGAGCCGCGCTTGATTGCGATGGCGTTGGCTGTGTTGAGTATGCTCGGTCTGTATTTTGCGGTTAATCCCTTGTTGGGAATGTCGCTGGATATGGATCTGTTTTCACTGCCGGCACCGCTATTAATCGTTTTTGCAGTTCTGTTGCTAGTGCAATTGCAGCGCAAGGGCATTGATTGCCGTGCGCTTTATCGCTCAGTGCTGGTGCTGTCGCTATTCACGCTCCCCGCGTTATGGGTTAACAATAATACGTTCTCTGCCGCCAAGCGACTTGAATCGCTCGGTGTAAGAACCTTTCATAGCTACTGGATTGCGGCGCCGCGCCCGATACTGATTTCGCTGGATGCTATCAGCCTGGAGTTACCTGAAGAAAAGCTCGATCAACATGTAGATAATCTTGTCTACCGGCGCTTGCAACCGTATGCAATTGAGGGATCGGATCTGGAGTTTGCGGCAACCGCAAACAGTATTGGCAAAATGTATCACGAACGGTTTGCGCGCCACGATCGCGCGATAGAGTTTTTTGAGTTAGCTTTGCAATATGACCCGGGACTGCGCCGCAACCGTCTGGCGATTGTCGAGAGTTACTTTGCGCTTGGCGAGCAGGAACCGGGTTACTACCGCAACGCCTATGCACAAAGTCAGTATCTGTTGGCATTTCAGTACCCTGACTATCAGAAAGCGCTGCGTATTGCGATTCACAGTGCCATTATGGCGCAGGATTATTCGGCTGCGCATATGCATGCTACGGAGTACTACTATGTCTGGCCTGATGATGGCAATATCGCAGAAGTTTATCGCCGCCTCGAAGAGGAAGATAATCTGGAAACGCTGCATCTGTTGTTTAGTCGTGGCAATCCGCCAGTCGATAGCAAGAGAGAATAGGGGAGCTGTCAATGAAACAGTTTGTTGATATTTGTCTGTTAGTTTTATGCCTGTTGCCTGCTGCGGTAACTGCCCAGGACAGTTTTCGTTTCAAAGAACCTTACGATCTTGCCAGTGAATTAAAGGACTATCGCGTTGTCGCGCGCTATCCCCATGCAACGTCAATCTATACCCAGGGGCTTATGGTGCATGATGGCAAGCTTTGGGAAAGTGGTGGGTTGTATCGCAAATCGGCGATTTATCAGCGCACCATACCCTCGGATGAAGTGTTGTATCATGCCAGCTTGCCGCACATCTATTTTGCCGAGGGTTTAACCGTATTCGATAACAGGCTGTTTTTGTTAACGTGGAAGGCGGGTATTGCGTTTGAATTTCAGGTAGAGGAACTGTTGGGACAACAGCAACACGAGCAGCAGTTGGTTCCTAAAGAACATCGTTATGAGGGGTTTGGCTGGGGGCTGACACATAATGGTGAGCACCTGATTGTCTCTGATGGCAGTGATCGCTTGCGTTTTATAGACCCGGAAACCTTTGAAGTAAAACGCAGTTTGCCGGTAACGTTGTCCGGACGGCCGTTCTATCAACTGAATGAGCTGGAGTGGGTAGGGGGTTATATTCTCGCCAATGTTTATCAGACAGATTTTATTGTTGCGATAGAGCCAGAAGAGGGCCGTGTTCGCTGGCGCCTGGACCTTTCTGAGTTGCGCAAAGAGGTATCTGAGATAAAACGCCCTTTTGGCACAAAAAAACCTGAAGTGCTAAACGGTATTGCTTATGATCCGGTGAGTGGGAATTTGCTGGTGACGGGCAAGTTCTGGCCGCGTTTATTTGAAATTCAGGTCATTGATGCAGATAAATGATGGTGCCTTGAATCGCCCGATCAAACCAGGGCGTAGTGCACCGGGCAGATATAACCACTCTATCAATATGGTTATATTTCTCATGAACTTATAAACAGCTTCAAGATAAGGCATCTTTATTGTTCCTTCATATCGCAAGTGCTAGGATGCCTGCTTAATTTTTGATACTCCTGCTTGTTTATCAGCGGTTTTATATAGTTTATTTATATAGAGGGAAGAATAATGAACCACCTGCTAAAGCTCGGTAGCTCCACCATACTATTGATTGGCTTTTCAGTCGCTCAGGCCCAGACCAACAATGAAACCCTGGGTACCGGGGCCGGGGCTGCATTATCGACGGGTGACTACAATGTCCTGATCGGTGATTATGCAGGTAACGCTGTTTCTTCAGGTTTGAATAATACCTTTGTCGGTGAGGCTGCCGGCTATAGCACAACGAGCGCATCGGACAATACGTTTATTGGTCAGGATGCCGGTTGGTCTAATACCACTGGCCAGGATAATACGTTTATCGGCAGAAACGCAGGTTATTCAAATACCGCTACGGATAATACCTTTATCGGCACCGAGGCGGGAAAGAGTAACATCTCGGGTGTTGATAATACCTTTGTCGGTGAAGAGGCTGGGGAGTTCAATACTTCCGGACGCGAAAATACCTTTATCGGTGAGGATGCCGGCTACAGCAATGTCGACGGTGATGACAATACCGCTGTTGGTAGCTCGGCGCTGCGTTCCAATGTGAATGGTAAATTTAATACCGCGGTCGGTTCCGAGGCTGCCTATGATATGAGCAATACCGGTGCGGAAAGCGCTGTGGGTCTTGCGGCGCGCAACACCGTGGTCGGTGCGGCAGCGGGTTTTGATATTGGTTCCGGTGTTGCAAATACCATGATTGGTGACAATGCCGGTTCCAACACCGAGTATGGCCACTTTAATACCTTTGTCGGCCATCAGGCCGGTACAGATAACAACCGTACCAATAGCCAGATCAATGCAAACCGCAACACGGCATTGGGTGCCTATGCCGGTTATACCAACCGGGACGGACAGGACAATATTTGGATTGGGGCGTTGTCCAACTCCGGGCGTTGGACATTTGATCAGACTGTAGAGATCGCCCATTTGCGAGGCGCTGCCAATCACTGGAACCCCTTTGTCGATAATAGTAATGCCAGTGTCCCGAATGCCAATAGCGCTATTGAGCGATCGACAGTGGTTGGCTCCCAGGCCGGCGTGCAGCAAAATGATGGTGTGGCGTTGGGTTATTACACATTAACGGATGGTCTCGGTGCGATTGCGATTGGTGCCAATACCGAAAGTTTGTTCGCCGGCAGTGTGACCATTGGTTATGGCGCTACTGCGAAGGCGGCAGATACTGTGGTGATTGGTAACAACTCCACTGTCGCATGGACGCCGAATAGTGATGAGGTGACTGCACTTGGCAACAGCAGCTATCGTTTCACCGATGTGGTTTCTCAAAAAGCCACGATTAATGCGGCAATGGGTACGGCAGCTGAAATTGATTTATTCCCGAACGGCGGTGGAGCCTATGATGATCAATGGACGATCCGCGCTGAAAGTGCCGGTAGTTTTAAGGTGTCTTCTTTTGCTACGGGTGTCGATGTTGATCTGATGACTATCGACAATACCGGTAATATGACCGTGGCCGGCGATGTGGTGGTCAATTCCGATGCGCGCCTGAAACAGAATATTGAAACCATTAGTAATGCGCTGGCGATGATTCAGGAGTTATCGGGCAAGGCTTATGAGTGGAAGGCCAATCTTGGTCGCGATGATAAACAACACTACGGATTTCTGGCACAGGATGTGGAGCAGGTGATACCGGACGTTGTGTCTGAAAGTGACGGGGTTAAGTCCGTTAACTATCAGGCGATTTTGCCGATCCTCGTTAATGCGATGCAGGAGCAACAGCAACAGATTGAGCAGCAACAGCAGGAGATTGAATTACTGAAGCAGCAGATTACCCTTCAGCAATCATCGGGTCATCAGGTTAAGTAACAGGTTAAGAGTTCCTGACGTTTGTTTAAAACACTGTTGCTTTGATAAAGGAATCAATGACTATGTGCTTCCATAAACTGACCAGACATTTTGTTCACTTATTGATTGTAGGTGCCCTGTTTTTTTCCCTGGGAAGTATGGCCGGCACGGTGACAGTAAATGGTGCTATTAGTGGTAACGGCAAGATAACGTCAACAACGCTTAATGTGAATAATGCTGGTGCTTTGAGCCCGGGTGACAATGCAGTAGGTTGTTTAACCGCCGAGTCTGGTCTGACATTAAATGCCGGTAGTTTATTTAATGTTGTGATCAGTTCAACCGTGGCGTGCAGTGGTTACGATCAGTTATCGGTGATAGGTAGCGTAGCGATTTCCGGCGCGACATTAAATGCCTCTGTAAACAGCTACTCGATTCAGCCCTATGACAGCTTTACGATTATCGACAACGACGGTGTCGATGCGGTTACCGGGACATTCAATGGTCTGCCAGAAGACGGCTCATTAGTGCTGGACGGCAAGGTCGTTTATATCACCTATGTTGGGGGTGATGGCAATGATGTTGTGTTGACCTATAAAAATGATGATGACAACGATGGTATGCCGAATGATTGGGAGCAGCAGTATAGCCCCACATTAGACCCGCTGGTTAACGATGCCGCAGCAGACCCGGATATGGATGGCATCACTAACCTCGATGAATACCTGAATGGCTCCGATCCGACGGTATCTGATTTTGTACCCGCTGTGCCTTATGACGTTAATGCCGACAGCGATGGCGATCTGGTGTTCCAGACCACTGGTGCCGGTTCTGTTGTTGTCTGGCAGCTACAGGATGCACTGCGTGACAGCTCGGTGTATATCGCAGATATCAGTGCCAACCTCGTGGCGATGACAGATGTGGATGCCGACAGTGATGTGGATCTGCTATTCCAGGATGGTTCGGGCAATGTCACGCTGTGGGTAATGCAGAACGGTCTGCGTCAGTCTGCGCTCTGGCTCGGTGTACAAAGCGGCTATGACTTGACGGCCACCGGTGATCTGGACGGTGATGGTGACGGTGATCTGGTGTTCAATGATGGGGCTGGCAATATTATTGTCTGGGTGATGCAGGATGCCGCACGGCAATCCTCTTCCTGGTTAGGACAATGGGCTGGCCAGTCAGTAGCTGCCGTCGCGGATGTAGATAACGACGGTGACGTCGATATTGTCACCCAGGATGCTTCCGGCAATGTCAATGTTGTTGAGATGGAAAATGCCGCGAAGGTTATTGCGCGCTGGCTTGGTGTCTGGGCGGGCCGATCGGTGGTCGGTGCCGGCGATGCGGATAACGACGGTGATGCAGATATCTTTATGGAAACCACCACGCCCACTGGTGATGTGATGGTGATTGAAATGGAGAACGGCAGCAAAGTGCTGGGTCGCTGGCTTGGTGTCTGGACGGATACTCAGGTGCTCGGTCTCGGTGATATCGATGGCGATGGTGATGCTGATCTGATTCAGCAAAACAGCGGTACCGGTTCAGTTCAGGTAGTCGAAATTGAGAATGCTGCAAAAATTACCGGACGTTGGCTTGGTAACTTTGCTTACGATCTGAAAGGTGCGGTTGATGCCGACGCCGATGGCGATGTCGATGTGGTGTTACAGGATGGTTCCGGTAACGTTGCTCTGATCGAGCTGGAAAATGGCGTTAAAGTCGGCGGTGCGAAATGGCTTGGCATTAATAGCGGTACGCTGATATTGCCCTGATCGGTTAACCGGTCATTCATTGGCCATAGATTGTCAGGGCTAACACCTCGTGTTAGCCCTTTTTTATGGATTGCATCTTACTGCCTGGTCTCGTTAGCCAGACGTTGATAATGTTGCTGGAACAGGGCGTTATGCGGTGCAAGTTCTACAGCCTGTTTTACATCGGCAAGCGCGGCTTCGTGACGCCCTTTACGTTTATGAATCATGCCGCGATTAAACCAGGCCAGCGCATAGTTAGGGTCTGCCTCAATCGCTTTATTGATATTAAATAATCCGACCTGGTGGTTGTCATTGAGTTGCAAAATACAGATGCCGCGGTTTAAATAAGCGCGGGCGTGATTTGGGTTGCGCTCTATCGTGGCGCTGAAATCTTCAATCGCTTTAAACAGCTCTCCGCGTTTCATAAATAGTCGCCCGCGTTCGAAATACACACCGGAAAAATTCGGATTCAGAGCAATAGCCTCGTTGAGATCCTGCTGTGCCTGGGGGTAGTTGCCAGCGTTGGTATGGTATTGTCCGCGGCTTTGCCAGGCAAAGTAGTGTTCGGGGTAAGCTTTGATTACAGCG
The DNA here is from genome assembly GCA_028280345.1 of Pseudomonadales bacterium. Lineage (GTDB taxonomy): Bacteria > Pseudomonadota > Gammaproteobacteria > Pseudomonadales > UBA7239 > JANQLY01. The sequence continues at coordinate 129,774 of JANQLY010000003.1, forward strand.
CTCCACAGGGTTTCGCTGTTTTTCCAGACCTGCATATATTGAAACGATAAAACACTCAATGCGCCGAGCCAGATAGTGAGAATAATGGTTACCAGAGGTTTGTTGTGGCCGCTTAACAGGCGCTGAATCGCAAAAGCGAAGCAATAGAATAATCCGATATAGGCAATATAGGTATAGCGCTCGGCTTGTACCGCTTTGCCGAAGGGCAGGATTTGTAACAGCGGTGCAATGGATACAAGAAAAAAGGCGAGGCCGAAGAACAGTGCCGGGTAGTGTTTCCATGCTTTAAAAAGAACCATCAACAGAATAAGAAACGGAATAATAGATAGGTAGTAACTGGTTGGCAGGTCAATGCCTTCGAGAAACGGAAACGGATGGAACGGAGATAGTGAATACGGCACCACAGCTTTGATCAGATAGCTGATAGTGTTGAAAATGCCGATAAAAATGGTCTTCTGGTAAGGGTATTCGTCGAGCCCGAGCAGGGAGTCTACATTTTGTTGATCGTGCTTGATTAACCAGATCATTAATACACTGACAAGGATTAATGGCAGCTTGTCGATAATTCTGCCACGCAATTGCGCGAAGCTGCGGTCGCCCTGCAAATAATCAATCAGCAGCAGAATCAGTGGCAGGGTAATCGCAATGCCCTTGGCGAGCAGGGCGAGTACAAAACTCAACAGTACCAGGCTGTAGAACAAAAAGCGTGGCCGCGCCATGGCAGTTTCCCGGTAACGCATATAAAACAGACAGCAGGCGAGAAAAAACAGACAACACAGCACATCCTTGCGTGCTGAAATCCAGGCGACAGATTCAATATGCATGGGATGGATGCCGAATAGCAGTGCACCGAAAAAGGCGATGGCTTTTTGGCCGGGGGCGTTATGTCCGGATAGGCGCAAAAATAATATAAACACCAGTGCGGTATTCGCCAGATGTAACAGTAAACTGGTCAGGTGAAAGCCAAATGCATTGGTTTCCCAGAGCTTGTAGTCAATGGCCAGAGAGAGAATGGCTATGGGATGGTAGATACCTGGTGCCCCTGGATCGGTAAACATATATTTCAAGTTGCCCGCGGAGAGGCTATCCGGTGTGGCAACCTGGGGGTTCTCCAGCACAAAAACGCCGTCATCCCAGTTTGTCCAGTCATTGAGTAGTGTCGGGCTGAAACAGATGCCGGTAATAAATACTGCAACGAGCATCAGATCAACAGGCGACAGGGTTGTGAGGCGGTTGATTAAGCCAGTGTTGTTTTGATCCGAGCCCATAGGTGCTTCCTGTTGTATTGGGTGTTGTCTCTGGTGTGATGTACGGTTAGCAGGCAAATTGGGCCGGCGAGCCGGTAACAAGCCAATAACCAATAAGTTAATACCAATCAGTTGATGTTAATAAAAAGTGCCGCTGTATTTTGAACCGGCTTCTAGTTTATCATCACCGCTTTGCCTGAATTCAAGTTATTCCTGTTGCCAATGATAAATGGAGAGAAAGTAATCGTCATTATGCCGGCTTTTAATGCCGGTAAGACGCTTGAGGCAACCTGGCGGGAAATCCCCCGTGACATTGTCGATGAAATTGTACTGGTTGATGATGGTAGTACAGACAATACTCTGGCAATCGCACAGCAGTTGGGTATTGAGCATGTGATTGCCCATGATGAAAATCGCGGTTATGGCGGCAATCAAAAGACCTGCTACAACCAGGCTCGGGAGCTTGGTGCTGATATTGTGATCATGTTGCACCCGGATTATCAATACACGCCAAAACTGATTCCGGCTATGGCGAGCCTGATTGCAGAAGATGTTTATCCGGTAGTGATTGGCTCACGCATTCTCGGCAAGGAGGCGGTCAAAAGAGGTATGCCAATCTATAAGTATATTGCCAATCGCCTATTGACCCTGTTCCAGAATATGCTGATGGGGCAAAAGTTATCGGAGTACCATACCGGTTACCGTGCGTATAAGTCAGATGTGCTGGAAACAATAAACTATGAGCAGAATTCCAACGATTTTGTGTTTGATAATCAGTTTCTCGCCCAGGTGTTGTATGCGGGCTACAGCATTGCTGAAATTACCTGCCCGGCAAATTATTTTCCCGAGGCATCGTCGATTAACTTTATTCGCAGCATTAAATATGGTCTTGGTGTATTAATGGTTTCGCTGCAATACCGATTGGCCAAGCTCGGTGTGCCGGTAAAACTGTTTTCCGACATCACTGTAAAAAACGGAAAACAGAATGATTAATCAGGGTGTACAAGCGAGCAGGGTTGTTTGGTTGCTGCTGGCTTTGCTGGGCTGTTATCTGCTCGGTTGGTTGTATCCGACCTTGTGGTGGGCGAGTAATTCCCTCGCGTTTATTCCGCCGCTTGCAAGTATTGTTCTGCTACTGATTGTAGTTGCTGTATTGATTGATAAATGGTCGATACAGAAAGGTTGTCTGTCTCTCATGCGCGGATTTGTGCAATTACCCTATCCGGCTGTACTCCTTTTTAATCTCATTGTGTCGGGTCTTGCGGGTTATATGTTTTTGATTAATCCGATTGTAATTGATGGGCTGGGAGATGTGCTGCGCTTTGAGGGCTCCTTTTCCGGGCCTGATGGTGAATTTAAACAGTCCTATCTCAACACATTGTTGAGCTGGAATATTCTCGATTTTCAAAACGGTGAGCGCACGGTATTAAATCTTGCGCACTTTATGTCTGCTATCTTTGAGGTGGATCCGCGACGTGCTTTTGAGTGGTTGTCGGCGGGTAGTGGTGCGTTGTTTGTGTTTTTTGTGTTGAGTTTTGCGCGGATTTATAGCAGCGATGCGCGTGTCAGTCTATCAATCCTGTTAATGGGCTTGCTGGCGCCGGTGTGCTGGATGTTCTTCGGTCATATGGAAATCTATGCGCCGACTATTGTGCTGGTATTTGCTTATGTGGCGTTGTTGCTGCTGTTTTTTAACAAACCTTCCGCAGGCAAGTTACTGCTGCTGTTGGTGTTGCTCTATTTATGTATACGTTTCCATACGGTGAATTATTTACTCGTGCCAACTTTTGTGATGGCCACTATGAAGTTTTTCTACCGTGATGATTCAGCTGTTTTGGCGCGACTCAACTGGAAAAATACCGTTTATGGCCTTTTTGTGCCTGTTGCTCTGGCGGGCAGTTGGCTTTACTTTTTTAAATTTGAGGACTACAAGGACCCACGCCTGCTTGCGCCACTCAAGGAACAGATATTTTTGCCCATGTTATCACCGATGGCACCACTGGATCGTTATAACCTGTTTTCGACGGCTCATTTATTTGATACGGCGGTTTATTTGTTGTTGCTATCAGCGGCAGCATTTTTTGTCGTGCTCGCAGCAGCGCTGTGTTGTTTCAGGCTGGTGCGCTGGAATGAATTAAAAGTGCTCAGTCTGGGCTCAACCCTGATTCTCTACCTGGTGTTTTATTTTGTGTTGAACCCGCTGTTGGGTATGCCGTTGGATATTGATCTGTACTCAATTCATGCGCCGTTGTTAATTTTATTTGCGGTGGTATTGCTTGAACAGTTGTCTGCAATGGAAGAGCTGGATACAAAGGGAGTAGCGAGGAATTTGTTAAAGGGTGTCATGGTTTTGTCACTGTTTACCCTGCCATTGTTATATGTGCAGCAGGATGAGCAGGCTTCGGCACAAAAATTCAAGCATCTAGGTATTCGTACGTTTCAGACTTACTGGATGGGAGCAGACCGTCCGATTTTGCTCGGTATGCTCGCAAATAATAATTCCCAGCAGCAGTTTGCAGCTTATGTCGAGAGCGTACTGCCGAAAATAGAGCCCTGGTTGCATCCGAGTCAGGATCTTGTCTATGTCGATTTGCTGGTGCAGGTCGGTTACATCTATCGCTACAGCTATAATCGGCTCGACTTGGCATACGACTACCACCGCAAAGCGCTGCCATACGATGAAGGGGATTTGAAAAACCGTCTTGCCTTGATGGAGCTGTCGTTTCTGCGCGGCGAGTACGATGAGGCTTACCAACACAGCGAATACCTCGTGGCAATGAAGCATCCGAATTTGCAAAAAGCGCTGCGTATTTCCATGCACTGTGCGGTGATGGCGGGGCACTACGAATCGGCGCGTTTACGGGCCGAGTCCTATCACGAACTGTGGCCGACCGATCAGTTTATTGAGCAAGTATTACGCAAACTGGATAAAGGTCACTATGAGGAGCTGCGTCGTGCGTTTAATCCTCGCTAGTCTCGTCATTCTGGGTTTATGGGCGGCACAGCCAGTGTTGGCACAACAGCCAATGGCTGAAGAGCACTATAGCCACCTGCCAGAAGTGCAAACCCAGGGGCTGGTGATAGAAAACGGTATTGTCTGGGAAAGCAGTGGCGGTTATGGACAGTCCTTTGTTGTGAAATGGGAGCTGGCAACTGGCAAGGTGCTCAGGCGTGTTGATCTGACACCACAGCTATATGCCCAGGGGTTGACGAAGTTTGGCGATCGTCTGTTCCTGTTAACCTGGAAAGCTGGCATTGCCTATGAACTGGATGCAGATACATTGACTGTGCTGCGTGAGCATCAATACGAGGGCGATGGATGGGGGCTGACAAATAATGGCACACAGCTGATTATGAGCAATGGCAGTGATCTGTTGTTGTTTCGCAACCCGGAGACTTTCGCGATTGAGTATCAGTATCGGGTAAGGCTCGTGGATACTTCATTGTACGGTTTGAACGAGCTGGAATGGGTGGAGGGCAGTATTTATGCCAACGTGCTCGACACCGATATGATCGTTCAGATTGATGAAGTAAATGGCCGGGTTGAGCGGCGTATCCGCCTTGTGTCCGTCATCAATAGCCAGCAGGGCCAGCGCGGGCAGAGAAAACCGGGCCAGGCGAATGGTATTGCCTACGATAAGGAGAGAGGCGAATTATTGTATACGGGAAAATATTGGCCCTTTCTTTATAAATTACAATAACTTAACGATTTTAATTAAAGCTACCTATAAAGAAAAGCTGGTTATTTGCTGACCATACGTTGTCTTCCTTCTTTATTGTTCCTTATTGGCGCGAATGCTACGATATCGCATTGGATTTTCCAGGGGCTTGTACCTGCACTGCTTTTCTCTTTTCAGGGTGGATATACCTGGATGTTGCTTGAAGATATTTTCAGTAACTGATTGAAATACAAAGAAGAAGCAAGTAAATAGCGGTTTAAAGCCCTTATACAATTTGAACTTAACCTGTATTAAATGAGCACCCATAGAGGACACTCACGATGAAGACGACAAAAACTGAACTGAAAAAACTGGCCTCGCAAGTTGCTGGCGGTGTATTGGTGGCTGGTATCAGTTTGAACGCCTTGGCGCAAACCAATAACGAAGTCGTGGGCGGCGGTGGTAACTACTGGTGTGATGTTGAGCCTGACGGCACCTTCGGTTATGAGTGTACGGGAACTAACGCGGGTAGCTCACTATCCACCGGTGATCGCAACGTGTTGGTTGGTGACCTCGCAGGTCAAGCCTTATCCTCGGGTTCCTATAATACCTTTGTCGGTGAGAGTGCGGGTTTAAGCAGCAGCACCGGTTCAGATAATACCTTTATTGGTCATCAGGCGGGTTTTACCACCACTACCGGTACCGATAACACCTTTGTTGGTAAGCAGGCAGGTTTCTCCAACACCGCAACAGACGGTACTTTCGTTGGTACTCAGGCCGGTTACTACAACACCTCGGGTTTTGATAACACCTTTATCGGTGAGGAAGCGGGTAAGTACAATACTACCGGTGGCGATAACACCTTTATCGGTGAGGATGCGGGTTATAACAACATTGACGGTGATGACAATACTGCGGTGGGTAGCTGGGCGCTGCGTTCCAACGCCAACGGTAAATACAACACCGCGGTAGGTTCTGAAGCGGGTTACGATATGAGTAATACGTCGATGGAAAGTATCCATGGCCTCTCGGTGCGTAACACGGTAGTGGGTCAAAGTGCGGGTACCGATATCGGTACCGGTATCGCAAATACCATGATCGGTGATAACGCGGGCCCGAATACGGAATATGCCTCCTTTAATACCTTTGTCGGTTTCCAGGCGGGTTTTGATAACAACCGTACCAATAACACCGGTGACGCTAACCGCAATACGGCACTGGGTGTTTATGCCGGTTATACCAACCGCGAAGGTGAAGACAACCTCTGGCTCGGTGCATTGGCTAATGCCGGACGCTGGAACTTTAACCAGAGCAGTGAGCTGGCCTGGTTGCGTGGCAATGCGGCAGCATGGGATCCAACCTATGATGGCAGCTCGATTACCTATGGTGACACTACGGTTAGCAGAACAACGGTAGTGGGTGCCAATTCCTCCGGTGACGAAAATGACACAACAACCCTGGGTTACCGTACACGTGCCGGTGAATTGCGCGGTACAGCGATTGGTGCATACGCATGGTCAACCCACCAGGATGCGGTAGTTATCGGTTATGGTGCGACTTCCAAGGCGGCTGATACGGTGGTTATTGGTAGTGACTCCACCTATGGTAATACTACTTCGATCCAGCCTAACGTCGATGCGGTCACCGCGTTGGGTACAACGTCTTATCGCTATAGCGATGTGGTCTCAAACAAACTATCGGTGAATGCCGCTGCTTCCGGGGCCGCTGAAATTGATTTGTTTGCCGATGCAGGCGCGGCTAATGATGATCAATGGACCATTACCGCAGCTAATGGCGGCAACCTGAGTATCAGTTCCTATGCCACGGGTTCCGACACCACCATGCTGACGATTGATAACACCGGTAACGCCACGTTGACCGGCAACCTGACGCTGAACTCCGATGCGCGTCTCAAGCAAAATATTCAGGATATTGCCAATGCACTCGCCATGCTCAGCGAGCTGGCAGGTAAAACCTATGAGTGGAAAGAGAATATGGGTCGCGACACCAATGTTCACTACGGTCTGCTCGCGCAGGACGTTGAGCAGGTAATTCCGGAACTGGTGGTTGAACGCGATGGCATCAAGTCGGTGGATTATGTGGGTGTTGTGCCGGTATTGATCAATGCGGTTAACGAGCTCAGTGAACAAACCGAACTACAACGTGAAACCCTTGCAACACAACAACAGCAGATTGAATTACTGAAACAACAAATTGCCTTGCAGCAACAACAATTGAAGCAACAGGAATCTGACCAACATTAATCAGCGACGGTATTGATGTGATGAAAACACAGCTTATAAAGCAGTTTCTCACCGCGCTGACAGGTGTGGTGATAAGCAGCGCCGCCTGGTCGGGTACTCTGACGATTAATAGTGGCGCAGTATTGGATGGAACGGGTACGCTGAACGGCGATCTGGATGTGAAATCCGGTGGTAGTGTACAGCCGGCGGATGCGTCGACAGCGGGTTGTTTGCCAACCAGTGGTACAACCCAGGCGTTTAATTCCGGAGGTGTATTCGGCGTCCAGATTGAAGGCAACACAGCTTGTAGTGGCTACGATCAGCTACAAGTCACCGGTGGCGTGGCGCTTGGCAGCGGAACATTGAATCTGACCGGTAGTTACACGCCAGCAAATCAGGAAACCTTTACCATTATCCAGAACGATGGAGCCGATGCGGTAAGTGGCACGTTCTCCGGTTATGCTGAAGACAGCAGTTTCTTTTTCAATAGTAAGAAAGTCTATATCACCTACACGGGTGGTGACGGTAACGATGTGGTTATCGACTATAAATTTGACTGGGATAATGATGGCAGTATTGACAGTGCTGATGCATTTGTAAACGACGCGTCAGAGACCGCTGACAGCGATGGTGACGGTGTCGGTGACAATGCCGATGCGTTTGATGCTGACCCAACGGAAAGTGTTGATAGTGATCTGGATGGGGTAGGTGATAATAAAGACTATTTCCCTAACGATATTAACCAGACGGTAACTGCTACAGCGCTGATTGAGACAGGTCGCATACAGCTCTCCGATACGATTGATAACTCCGTTGTTGGGGTAGTTACGTTGTCGAATACGTTTACAGATCCTGTAGTAGTTGCTTATATACCGACCCGTGGTGGTAACCAGGCTGCTGATGTACGGGTGAGGAATGTTACTGGCAGCGGTTTTGATATCTTTATGCAGGAGCCGGATAATCAAAGCCATAGCGCTGAATACGCTAACTATATGGTGGTTGAGCGTGGTCATTGGACGCTATCGAATGGTGTTGTGATCGAAGCGGGTACAACGGTTACCAGTAATGCCCATGTTGATGGTGACGATGCCAGCGGTGCTGATGCAGCAGTATTTACCACGCCGTTTTCTTCGGCACCGGTTGTGATACATACACTCAATACTTATAACAATGCAGACTTTATGAGTAGTCGTATCGATTCAGTCACCACGACAGGTTTTAATGTTGAGCAGGAAGCGGTGGGCTCCGGTTCCGCGGTTGTCTCTGAGACGATTGCCTGGGTTGCGTTTGATGCCGGCAATAGTTCAATTAATCATTATTTCTTCGAAGTCTCCAGCGGCAGTGATGGTACGGTCGATGGTTACGATGATGCTACCCCTCATGCGATTTCCATGAGCAGTTTTGGTTCCGTTGAGTATGAAACCTATCCGCTGTTGTTTGTGGATGGTCAGACTCTGAACGATACGGATGGTTACTGGGCTCGTGGTGCTGGTCAGGATCTGGCGCCAACCAGTCATAGTGTGTATGCCGAAGAGGGTGACCTGGGTGACGGTGAGCAAAACCACCCGGATGAAACCTTTGGTTGGGTGGCAGTGACCAGTGGCACCATGGTCTGGATTCGCGACTGGGATAATGACGGTCTCGATGATGCGCAGGATAGCGATGATGATGGTGATGGTATCCCTGATGTTTCAGATACTTTCCCCTATGATGCAACTGAAACAGCTGATAATGACAATGATGGTATCGGTGATAATGCCGACCCCGATGATGATAACGATGGTTATTCCGACAGTGATGAAACGGACAACGGTACAGATCCGCTCAACAATGCGAGTGTGCCGGCTGACAACGACGGTGATTTTATCTCTGACCTGAATGACAGCGATGATGATAACGATGGTATGCCGGATACCTTTGAAACTACTTACGGTTTGAACCCTCTGGTTGATGATGCGTCACTGGATGGAGATGGTGATTTGTACACCAACCTGGATGAGTATCTGAATGGTACAGATCCGACGGTATTTGATAGCCGTGTGGTCAGGAATGACCAGCAAGCCGATGGTGATGGCGATATTATCTTCCAGGAGTCTGGCACTGGCTCAGTGACACTCTGGCTGATGCAGGATGCATCGTTGTCCTCTGCGGTATGGCTGGGTGTCCACGGTACGGGTACTGTGTCAGCAATTGCCGATACCGACGGTGATCTCGATGCCGATATTGTCTTCCAGAAAGCCACTAGTACCGTGACAATATGGACCATGCAGAACGGTGCGCTGTCGGGCTCTGCGGATATTGGCTTCCAGGTGGGTTACATCCTGGCGGGCAGTGGTGATATCGACAACGACGGTGATGATGACCTGGTATTTGATAGTGGTAGCGGCGACTTTGTTGTCTGGATCATGGAAAACAACACCAGACTCAGTTCATCGTGGCTTGGCAATTGGAGCGGGCACTCCCTGATGGCAATGGCGGATATCGACAAGGACGGTGATAAAGATATTGTTACCCAGGATGCCAGTGGTAATGTCAATGTGATTGAGCTGGAGAACGGTGCCAAGGTGGCTGCGCGCTGGCTTGGTGTCTGGGCTGGCCGTACCGTGACCGGTGTCGGTGACTCTGATAATGATGGCGATGACGATATCTTTATGGAAAATGCCGGTGATATCATGGTTATTGAAATGGAGAATGGCAATAAGGTGATCGGTCGCTGGTTAGGTATCTGGAGTAATAATAACGTTCTGGCTATCGGTGATATTGATAACGATGGTGATGACGATTTGATCCTGCAGGATAGCGGCACAGGTTCTGTGGCCGGAATAGAAATGGAGAGCGGTGCGAAGGTCATCGGTCGCTGGCTCGGTACCTATAGTTATACTGTGATGGGTGCGATTGATGCCGATGCCGATGGTGATATTGACCTTGTACTGCAGGATGGCTCTGGCAATGTCGCACTGCTCAAACTGCAAGGTGCCGATAAAGATGGTGGGGCCGTCTGGCTTGGCAACAATGCCGGTGAGGTCAAGCTGTTTAAGTAGTACTTATGCAGTTAATAACATAAAGGGTCAGCCATGCTGGCCCTTTTTTATTGAACCATGCAAGGTTCCGGGAAAATATAAGTTGAATCAATTCCTGCTACTTTTCGAGAGATAAAAATATCCACCCTATAAATGATAATAATTACTATTTACAATAAATAACCTCTCGGATAGTATGCACATCATTCGCGTGCGGTCGGAGTGTTTGAAGCTGTGTACACGACGCTATTCAAACCTGGCCTTAATGTTATGACTGAAATCGAGGGTGGCATAGTGAGAAAATATCTTGTGAAGAACATAGTTTTGATGGCAACGGCACTGTTAGCAAACAGTCATGCACTAGCCACAGTGGATAGCAAGGCCGTATTGGAAAACTATGCCGATATCGCTCATGCGGTATTTGAAGATTCTTTAATAACGGCACAGCATTTACAGGTTCAGGTTGATGCGCTGATTGAAAAACCGAGTGAGGAAACACTGGCAGCGGCAAAAGATGCATGGATACAGGCGCGTGTGCCTTATCAGCAAAGTGAGGTGTTTCGCTTTGGTAATGCCAATGTTGATGAGTGGGAAGGCCAGGTCAATGCCTGGCCGCTCGATGAAGGCCTGATTGACTATGTCAATGCGAGCTATGAGCACGAAATGGGTAATATTGGTGCAACAGCTAATGTTGTTGCCAATACCGAACTGATTTTCGGTGCAGATAAACTTGATGTTAGCGAGATTACACCGGAATTGCTTGCAAGCCTGAATGAACTCGGTGGTTCTGAAGCGAATGTCGCAACCGGTTACCATGCGATTGAGTTTCTGCTCTGGGGTCAGGATCTTAATGGTACCAATGCCGGTGCGGGGCAGCGTTCACACACGGATTATATCCAGGGAAAAGGTTGCACCAATGGTAATTGCGATCGTCGCGCGGCTTACCTCAAAGCAGCTACCGAGCTGTTAATCAGCGATCTTGAGGAGATGGTTTCCCAGTGGCAAGCCGGTGCGGATAACTATCGCGCAGAGCTGGTCGAGGAAGGCCAGAATGGCTTGCGCAAAATGCTGTTTGGCATGGGTTCCCTGTCTCTTGGTGAGCTCGCCGGGGAGCGTATGAAAGTATCCCTGGAAGCAAACTCTCCGGAAGACGAACACGATTGTTTTAGTGACAACACGCATAACTCGCATTACTACAATGCCAAAGGTATACGTAATGTGTATCTCGGTGAATACAAACGTGTTGATGGCAGCACGGTTTCCGGTGCCTCACTTTCCGACCTCGTCAAAGCAAAAGATGAACAACTTGATGTGCAAATGCGTGCTGATCTCGATGCAACGGATGCAGCGTTGATGGTTATGGTGGATACAGCAGAAGGTCGTGCAGACAGGCAGCAGGCATTCGACCAGATGATTGCCAACGGTAACAAGGCCGGTCAAAAAATTATCACCGATGCGATTGTGGCGCTTGTGACTCAAACTCGCAGTATTGAACAGGTTGCTAATACCATTGGTATAGATAACCTGGAGCCGGATACTGCGGATCATGCTTTCTAGGTGATAAAAAGTCATTATTCATGTGTTTTTCAGGCCCCTCGAGGGCCTGTTTTTTAGGAGTAGTGTGTTGTTAATTCACTGTACACGTATTGTTATAACTGCTGGCCTGTTTTGTGTAATGACCGTAGCGGATAATAAAGCAGCGGCAGATAATAAAAACACTTTTATATCGAATAACAGGTTGCCGGGCGGAGAGACAACGGTGTTTCTCGATAACCATCAGGCATTCTCCCAGCCTTCACGGAATATGCCGCTGGAGCAGCGTCTTGATTTCAGTGTGGGTAACAGTTTTTTCCGTAATCCCTGGGTGATGGCGCCGTCATCGACGGATGCGCGGGATGGGCTTGGCCCGCTATTTAATACCAATGGTTGTCAGAACTGTCATATCAAAGATGGCCGTGGCCATCCGCCAGAAAGTATGGATGATAATGCGGTGTCGCTGCTAGTGCGTTTGAGCGTACCGGCTAAAACGTTGCAACATGAGCAGGCTTTGGTTAAATACGGGCTAATTCCCGAACCGACTTACGGTGGACAGTTACAGGATTTTTCTATTCCGGAACTTTCACCCGAAGGGCGCATTCAGATCACTTATACGGATGAAGCGGTTGTCTTTAAAGATGGTACAGAAGTGGTCTTGCGCAAACCCCGGCTTGTAATTGATCAGCTTGCCTATGGTCCAATGGCGGAAGATGTATTGATGTCTGCACGTATTGCACCGCCGATGATCGGCCTGGGTTTACTGGAAGCGATTGCAGAAGAGCATATTCTAAGCCATGCGGATCCGCAGGATAAAAATGCAGATGGCATCTCCGGTAAGGCAAATCGTGTATGGGATGTCGAGGAGCAGGGAACTGTATTGGGGCGTTTTGGCTGGAAGGCGGGGCAGCCGAACCTGCGCCAGCAAAATGCGGCGGCATTTAATGGCGATCTCGGTATTACCTCGACACTGTTTGTTGATGAAAATTGCACTGATCGACAAAAAGACTGCTTGCAGGGCATTAGTGGAGGAGATCCCGAAGTTGCGGATCACTTGCTGAACCAGGTGACGTTCTATACCCATAATCTCGCAGTACCGGTGCGCAGAAATACCCAATCGGAACAGGTGACTCATGGTGAACAGTTGTTCAGGCAGGCAAATTGCCAGGGATGTCATGTTGATCACTATGTCACATCTACGTCAGAATTCCCCTGGCTGAATGAGCAGATCATTACTCCCTATAGCGATTTGTTGCTACACGATATGGGGGAAGGTCTTGCAGATAATCGCCCTGAGTTTCTTGCCAATGGCCGCGAGTGGCGCACTGCGCCTCTATGGGGTATAGGGCTTACGGAAGTGGTGGGCGGCAAGGCTTATTATTTGCACGATGGCCGTGCCCGCAGCCTTATGGAAGCGGTTTTGTGGCATGGCGGTGAAGCTGAAGACTCAAAACAAACAGTATTAAGCTTTAATGCCGAAGAGCGTGCCGCGCTGATTGCCTTTCTTGAATCGCTATAGCTGTATTACTATATCTGAAATACTTTTTGCGCTTTTTCCGCAGTGGAAGTGCGTGTTGAAATATGTTCCACTGCGGGTAACCATCTTCTACCTGTTATAAATAGTATGAGCGAGAAATCCGTTACCCTGACTATTGACGATCGTATCGCGGTTATTACTCTTAATCGCCCCGGGCAACTCAATACATTCAATGCCGATATGGCTGCACAGTGGAATGCGGCTTATGAGCAGTGTGAACAGAATGATGATGTAAGGGTTATTGTCGTGACGGGAGCGGGCTCGGCATTTTGTGCCGGTGCTGATATGAGTGGCGGAGCTGATACTTTTGATACTCAGGATGATATGACATTCAGCTCCTGTCCGATTACTCCGGCCTGGCGTCTGCGCAAGCCTGTGATCGGTGCATTAAATGGTCATGCCGTGGGTGTGGGCTTTGGTCTGGCGCTGCAATTTGACTTCCGTATTGTCGCAGAGGAAGCCAAATACGGCTTGTTGCAAGTGCGTCGCGGAGTGCTCGCCGATGCGTGCTCCCACTGGCTGTTGCCGCGTCTTATTGGTGTGGAAAAAGCGCTACAGGTGATTCTGCTCGGTCGCACGATGAAAGGTGTGGAGGTCATGGAAAAAGGGCTTGCAACACAGTGTGTGCCAGCAGACCAGGTACTGGATACTGCGTTGACACTTGCGCAGGAAATCGCAACCTGGTCAGCACCGGCGGTAGCTGCGATGACCAAGGCGCTGGTGTGGCGGTCGTTTGATTACGGCATAGATGATTTTGAGAAACTGGAAACCGCAGTTTTGCACCATACTATGGGAATGCCCGATGCGCTTGAAGGCGGCATGGCGTATTTTGAAAAGCGTGAACCTGACTGGCAGGGCCGTGTGAGTCAGGATTGGCCCGATTGCCTTATAACTGATAGCCCTGATTCCGGTGACTCTTAACTTTTATAAAAGCCTTAAAAAGTAAGTAATAATGTATTTACTATTACTATTGCTTACAGAGTTTAATGCCCAAGTACCTGTTTCTCGTAGCGCTGCAGATTGCTTAATAACAGCAAGGCAACGGGAATAATGCCGATACTGGCACCGATTAGCAGGGTTGAAATCGCGCTGAGTGCCGGGTTGCCGAGAATAATCATAAAGTAGAATGATACCGCCATAAATGAAAACAGCGGTAGACGGATGCGTTTCCAGCCTTGTAAGGATTCCTTGTTGTAGTCAAGCACGGTTTTGCGGTTTTCTACATGCAGCACAAAATGGCGGAAGCCGTTGTCGGCAAATTTGGCACGACCATCGTCAATAATCAGGCCGCGTTTAAACAGTGAGTTAATCGGTGTATAGGCCGCCGGATTAATCAGTTGTTGTTCGGCGAGATTGCTCAGAACGCGCCTCTCGTCATCCGTAGAGTGCTCCCAGGTATAGACGTACTGCGGGTATTGCTCGCGTAACGCTTTTTCGGTATTTTCCATGGCTTTGTTGTTACGCAAGGTATCTTTGCTATTGAAATAGTTTTCGTTGAGTTCGGCAATATCCTTGTACAGATAGCTGTGGTTGCACTCATCCGGTGGAATATAAGTCAGTGTTGTAAAGTCGGCAAGAATTTTTAACCAACGCTGTTTGGAGGCTTCGCTAAACTGGGAGTCGAGGCTTTTCTCTGTTTCCATCAGGCGTCCAAGATTGGATAGCCAATAGAGCGGTGAGATTTCAGAGAAAATAACCATTGGCATATTTTTCTCACGATGCGTGCTGTACTTGCAGAGTTCCTCAAGAGAAAGCCGATATTGGGTATCACTAAAAATACGTTCAAAGTCAAAGATACAAATAATATCTTTAACCGGTGTTCCGTCTTCTTTGCAAATGTTGAGTACCTTGATGGAATTATCCGCTTTGAAACCGCTGATGATCACTGGCCGGTTGTCTTCATCCACACTTTCTACCGGTTTGGCTGGATCCCTGCCGTCATTGGTAAAAGCGAGGAAGTCATCATATATATTATTGGTATGATGGCTGTCATGCAGGGAGCGCATCTGGATATCAAAACCGACAAGGCTTTCATTAGCAGCGCGAACCTGTTTTTTTATCACCTGGGCTGTTGCGCACAGTATTAACGTGTGTTCGATGTTTCGAGTGTCTCCTGCGGATTCGTCTCCAGCTTCGATAAGGCCAAGGATCTCCGGATAGGTGATCAGGTGGGCGTGGTTTTCGTCAGTTTCTGTGCCAAGACGCGTGTAATCGCTTTCAAGTTTCAGGTTGATCGTTGTGAGACTTTTGACAATACGTGTAATGATCGGGTACAGAACAAAGATTGAAATAACCAATAATAAATTAAATATGAAAAATGCCAGCAGGCTGCCGTTTTTGTTGAAGTACGGCGCCGGGCTGACAATTGTTAGGGAGGTGTCGAGAGCAGGGTGCTTGCCAATAAAATACAGCGGACTATTATGGCTGCGGCTCAGGCGCCATTCCATTGCGCCGCTGTAGGCGCTGCTTTCGTATTTATGGTTCAACAGGCTGGAGGCGGTTGAGATATCGGGAAAACGGTCGGTAAAAAAGCCGATGACATTACTGCTCGATAGAGTGTCTGATAAAAACTCATCAGGTATGTCAATAGCGAGGCAGGGCTCGTCGTCAGTTTCGCAATCCTGTTTTTCATCCGTAGATGTATAAACAGTATAGTTTTCTGTTGTACACCAGCTAATCGGAGAAAAGCCAATGAATCGCTGGTTAAAGGAGCCTTTGTCGTGCATCTGTATCTCACAATCTTCCGATTCGCCAACACAGGCACGCAAACCATATAGTTGCGTGTTTTCTTGCTGATTAAGCGTTTTGCAATCCTTGATGGGTGTAAAACCAATTATCTTATCTGCTGACAGTTTTCCGTCGGCAAGAAACTGCTCGCGTAAACTGTCAGCATCGCAAGGCTTTTCCATGTCCCGACAAGCCATATAGGCATACAAGCCGGTATGCTCTATATTTGTTTCAGGTTGACAGCCCGGTAGTGGCATAAATTCGGCAAAAACCTTGCCATCCAGTACTGCCTGTTGTCTGTGGTTTTCACGCAACTGTTCAATATCACAGGCATTATCGCCTTCAATACAAACCTGCGGGGCAAAGAACTGTGCATTTGCCTTGTGCTCTATCGGAGTGCAGTACTCTATGGGGGTTTTATCGTTAATGCGGGTTGAAGCCTGCATACCATAGATCTGCATATCAGAGAGCGATGGGCTGCTCCTGAGATGATTTTTCAACAACAGGTTATCGACAAAGTTTAATTGTTCATATTTTCGCCAGATAGCCGTATGATGGCTCAGGCTCTCCTTGAAGAGTGCGATCGTGGGTAATACAGCAATAAAATTAATTAATATAACGAGGAGTAGACTGTAGGTTTTTAGAGTGCCGGACGCTGCATTATTGCAAATCAGTCGATAGGTATAAAATACCATCATCATACCGGTAAACATCAGAATCGGTAATAAGACACTCCATTGATTGAGTTTGTCCTGGCTATTCAATTCGTGGAGTATTTCCAGTCCCTCAAGGGTTGATAGTGTATTGTAGAGCCACTTGCTATCCGAGTTCTGGAAGATGGCAAAGATAAAAGAAATAATCGAAGCTGCAATCAATAAAGTACTGATGGTGCCAAGAATCTTGATAACAGGAGGAATATCTTTTTCATAGAGTGTCTGAAAAGAGCTGGTTAATGACAGCTTGGTGATTTTTGAAAACGACTGGGTATTGCGGGCCTTGTAATTAAACTGTTTCCTGATAATTTTGTAGGAAAGATACATGATGGGTAAAACCAGTATCGGTAGTGTAAGACCGCTAAATACGTCTTTGTTTAATTTGAAAATAGCGAGAACAATAAACAGAGACAAAGTGGAAATAACTAAAATGAGATATTGGTAGGTGCGAAACAAAATAATATTCGGAAAAGCCCAGGTGAGTCGGGAAACGGTAACGGAACGTTTTACTACCCATAGTGCGAATAAAGTACCAAACAGAATAAAAATCATGGCAACAGCAGTGGTCAGTACAAAGCGAAAATTGCTGATTTGAATGATATCTTTATCGAAGTAGACGCCGATGATCCAGTTATTCACGTTAAGTGGGCTGATGTAAATGCCTTTCTCACTGCCATCGTAAAATATATTGAGGTAGGCGTCGGTATTGCCTGCAATGGCCGATTTTAAATCAACGGCTTGCTCGGTTTCCTGATAGATGTTTTCAACAAAGCTGCGGCGATCTTCGGAGTGATAAATCACGTCGCCTGAGCGAGCATCCCAGATCAGGAACTTGAAACCGGCGGGAAGTACCGCATGCTCAAGACTACTAAACTGGCTGCCAGTCAGGATAAAGCGGGTGGTAGAGCTGTTTTCACTAACAGAGATAAGGATGGTCTTTTTCTTGGCGCTTAGCCAGGATTGGATGCGCTCAACAATAAAGTTATGACCGTCCCGAGTATAGTACTGACCATTAATGGTTTTTTGATAATAACTACGGGTTTTTATGCCCTTGTTAATGCTTTCTTCAACCTTTGGAATTACTTCGTCTTCGCGAATCAAGCTGATCTGTTTTGACTGGCTGCCATCGGGATCATTTTTTTTAACATGAAAGATAATGGCGTTGTCGATGCTGGCAAAAGCGTGTAGATCCAGAGCCTGTTCGATTGCGTCTGTCGCTTGTTCAAGTTCCTCTCTGTTGTTGTCAGATTTCGGTATTCTGTTTTTCAACTGTCTTAAAGTGTCGATTTCCAGCAGTTTGCGATCAATTTCAGCGAAAAATTCCTGCTTGATTTCATCATTTATAAGAGCCGCTTTTTCCTTATAGACATCTCTGAATGATTTAGTGCTAATAGGGTAATCAAGTAATACGATATAGAAGATGGGAATAATCAATAGAAAGCTGCAAATAATAGAATACAGGTCAGGTTTGGTTAGACAGTGTTCCTTGCTGATAAAGCTCATGCGGATCAATGGAATGCTGAACAAGATAGCAAGAAAAAATAGCAAAATCAGAAAGGTCCAGTTCAGAGGCAGGGTAGAGCGCATCGCTTCATAGGCTGTTTTTTCTACGAGACCAATTAACAGATACTCGGCGGCTGGGCCCGATTCAGAATCGTCACTATTGCCTTTGATGATTTGTGTGCCCGACCTGATGGTAGCTGAGCCTGTTTCTGGTTGAATAAAAGCGATAAATTCTTTCCCGGATATACTGAGGGTGCCAACAAAAGAACTTTCGATATCACTGGCCATCTTGTTGCTATCGCTGTTAACAAGGGGAATAAACTGACTGAAATAGGAATCGCGCTGATAAGGTGTTAATGAAGTATTGTCGAGATCGATAAGACGTTCGTGGTCGGACTTCAGTTTGAAAACATGTTCATAAACTGGAGAGTCGTCACTGGTGTCGCTGTCAAAGCTTGAGCTGTAGATAATATCAATGCCGCCTTGCTCTGAATCTGAACGTTTTTTAGCAACAATCAACTTGTTAAAATTGTTCTCAATTAGTGTAGCTTCTATCAGGTTTTCAAACGGAACATTAAGATAAACGTCAGCCTCATTAGCAGAAGTGCCTGCGGAGATTTTGACCGGAAAATAATATTGCCCTGTACGTACCTTGCTATCAGTGACAGAACCAGGAAAAGGGGTGTAGTTTTTAACAGCTTCTATCAGTTTTGCTTGAGGGTTACTGTTGTTTGATGTGATATATTGGCGGTTAAATGCAACGATTTTACTACTGATATTGATGCGACTGCGCAGTTCATCTGCTACATAGTTCAGTGCGCGAAAATTGCGATTGTGAAGGTGTTCTTCGAGCTGGAAAAAATACAGGCCGCTACTAACATAGCCAATAATCAGCAGTGCGACAATAAAACTGGCTTGCTTGAAAAAGCCGAGGCCAGCCTGACGGCGGCTTTTTGTGGTGTTATCACCATTTTCAGTATTGAGTGAGGCGTCTTCTGCGTTGCTGCCAAAATTAATGAACATAAGTCCGCTTCCCTGTGAGCGCAGTGCGGGCTACATTATAGGCGCTATTATTACCTGTAGGGAAGGGGCGGTAGGTGTCTGTTAGTTAAACAGGTGGAACATGCCGGTATATCCCATGCCGATAAGCAGGCACAGGTAACCGACAAATGTGAGCCCGAGAATAAAAAAGCTGATTTTCGCGATGGTGTGGCCCCCGGGTGTGCGATCAAGGCGAAACCCCCGAGCATAGAGAAATAACAGTATGATGAATGTTACGGGGATGATGAGCCAGCGCTCGGAAACGAGTGGGCTGACAATGACCATGGATTTAGCTTGAAAACTGTATGACCAGATTGCACGGTCTTCATAAGTTTGACCATTTTTAATCGCTTTCACGACAACAGCGTTATTGCCATCAACAAGCTGGATGTCCTGCCACTGAAAACGGTGAACACTATCTCCACTTTTTGTTCCCATAGAAGTACCGTTAACAAACAGTTCAACCTCATCGAGGTTGGAGTAGGCTTTTATGTTGATACGATCGCTATCGCGATAGGTGTTGCGTTTGTCGGTGAGATGGACGAGAGGTTGGTCAGACCAGTTTGCCTGATAAAAATAAAACGCATCTTTCCTGATTCTGCGATCATAAGTCACAAGTCCTTTGTCATTAACACCCATGGTGTCGCCTTCGCGCCGAAACCATGAACTGAAATCAAACATGGCCCAGATAAAGCTGCCAGCTAGCCAGGGGCGCTCGGCAATATCGCGCCAGTTACCTTCGTGCTGGTGTGCTTGCCAGTTTTCCTCATGAACCGGGTCGCCAATGCCATAGGGTTTTACAAGATCGTCGCGGTGGTGTTGTATACTGGCGCCGGATCCGTATTCGCTTACCCCAAAAGCAAGTTGCGGTTTTGCCTGGCGGGTTGCATCGGCCCAGGGGCCCAGGGAGTCAATATCGCCATAGTACCAGCCATAGTAGCGATTCCAGAATTGCAGATCAGTTATCGTGTTTAGCGGTGCATCCGTGTCGGGATAAAAGGATGCGGATACAGTGGGGCGAAAAGGGTCTTCGGCTTTTGCCAGTTGCTGTAACTCCTTCACAAATGCACTGCCATCAAGGTCCGGGTCATCGGTGACGGGTAATTCGTTGTAGATACCCCAGAAAAAAATCGACGGGTGGTTGTAACGCTGGCGAATCATTTCCTGTAGCTGGATACGTGTAGTTTGATGAAACGCATCGCTGTTGTTATAACCGCCGATAGCGCCTGCAGGCATGCCAACCAGGGGTATCTCTGACCAGACCACAAAACCCTCGCGATCAGCGAGATCAAGTGTATGCTTGCCGTGAGGGTAGTGAGCGAGTCGCAAGGCATTGGCACCCATTTCCTTGATAATCTCAATATCGATTTCGCGTTGGCTGTCGAGCAGTGCCTGACCACGACCGGGCCAGTCTTCATGAAATGAGACGCCGCGTAGTGGGTAGGGTTCGCCATTTAATAGAAAGCCCTGTTCAGCATCGACGGAAAAGTAGCGTAGACCAAGAGGTTCAGTGACTTCATCAAGAATTTCCTCCCCCTGTTTAACTTCTACCTTAACGGTATATAAATAGGGATCTTTTGTGCCATTCCACAGGCGCGGCTTGTCAAAGTGCAATGGCTGAGTAACTTGCTGTTGTGAATTTGCCGGCAAAGTGATACTGATTCCATGTTGACTGACTGGTCTGCGTTTGTCGTTAAGCGCAGTGGTAACCACTTGCAGGGTTTGCTCCTGATCGCTGCTGTTGTGTAAATGGCTTACAACATCAATATCGGCACTGGTTTTGCTAACGTGCTGTGGTAGCAGATAAACACCTTCAGACGCGAAGTCCTGCGGGCTGATATGAACTTCATTGGTTACAATCAAGCTTACTGGTCGGATCAGGCCGCCATAGATATTAAAGTCGCCTTCAAGTGGTGCAATATCATCGAAATCACTGTTATCGACGGTTACCATAATCGCATTGGTTATGGAAAAATCCACGGCGTCAGAGATATCAACAACAAACGCGCTGAAACCACCGCGATGGTGAGCGAGGTGTTGGCCGTTTACCACAACATCGGCAACAAGGTTGGCGGCACCAAAGTGTAAAAACAGACGTTTGCCTTCGTGGCGTTTATTCAGACGCAAATGCTTGTGATAAGCCATAGCGCCGCGTGAGTATTGGATGCCAAGGGTTTGCTGGCGTTCTTCATCCCATAGCTCGGCGCCATTCCAGCTGTGGGGTAAATCAACAATTTCTGAGCGGGTTTCACCAAACAGATCGTTGCCAGTCAGTTGCCAGTGTTGATTGAGCGGGATAATTTCGCGTCCCAGGCAGGAACCACTACCGAGCAGTAAAAAAAAGATCAGCAATGTTGTTGTTATTTTCATTGGTAGTGTCAAGGTTCGTTATTGGTGGTATTGGCAGCGATTGACACTGCTGCACGGGATAGTAACAGTTGGTAACGATGCGCGCAAAGTGGGTTATTTTGCCTGTTTTACCTTGTCACAGTAAACGGCGGTAACCGGGTCGTAGCGCTCTGCCCAGAACCAGTGTTTTTGCTCCCAACGATAGAGAATCAGTGGTTGTGGATTGGAGCGTTTAATGATCTCGTAGTGTGTGCCGGGCGTTGCATCAAATTCAAACAAGCACTGATAATCCCACTGATACATTGGGTAGCTTGTCAATATCTGACGCTTGCCTGGTGGGATGCTGACAAGAAAGGTAGTTTCATTGACAGTCTTTCCATCAACTTCGAGAATCGGCCCCCAGGTTTTCACAGTAGCAGGGGTATTGGTATCAGTAATCTCGGGCTGGCTAATGCAGCCGCCCAGAGTGCTGGCCAGTAGACAGTAAAGCAGGAAAAGTTTATGGCGCATCATGGTCATCGGAATGTCAGCCCCACAGTATAACCGTCCATATCATCTCCTATCAGAGCACCGGCTTTGAGGCCTATGGTACGCAGACCGAACCAGTTAAGTGGTTTGATATTCCACTCGTAATCGAGCCCTACACCCACTTCGAAATAATTGGTAAAACCCAGAGCGAACTTTTCCTGGTCAAGAAAGCTCGTATGGTTAATATAGCTGACCCAGCGCCAGGAACGACCGTAGCTTTCCCATGCGGTTGGCCCACTTAAACGCAGTTTTACCAGTGCAGTATTACTCCAGCCATGGGTGTCGAGATAACGGTTGCTACTGCTAAAGGTGTCGGTGTAGGACAAATTGTACTGCCCGGTAAGTTCCAGCCGATTTTTCTGCCACCAGTGATCATAGACTGCTTCCAGTGAAGCCACGCCAGTCAGGGACTCTGCGGAGCTGTCAAAAAACGGTTCAGAAAAGGAAGGGTCAAGATTTGGAAACGGCTCGCCGATAGCTGCAGCTTTGGTATCGAGGTCGGCTACAATCAGGCTGCCATAGGGGCGCAATTTAAAACGCTGGGTAATGGGAAAGCTTAATCCAAATGTGCCGCGTGCAGATAGCAGGGAGCGTTCGATAAGTATTTCCACA
Organism: Pseudomonadales bacterium; assembly: GCA_028280345.1. Lineage (GTDB taxonomy): Bacteria > Pseudomonadota > Gammaproteobacteria > Pseudomonadales > UBA7239 > JANQLY01. The sequence goes on from JANQLY010000003.1 coordinate 152,486, forward strand.
GGTTCGCCATTGCTGTTGGTGGCAAAAACTCTGTCGTCGAGTGTGCCGGTACCGATGGCGGCCCCCCAGTAGCCATCGTAGATGCGGTTATAGAAAGTAAACTCAGCACCGAAGCCGAGCGAAGAGCGCACCAGATCGGAGTCCCGGTCGTCGGTGTCTACTCTAAAACTGGCACTATCGACCCCGGGGGCGGTGGTCAGGTTTACAAACGCAATGATCGCGGTACCCGCATCTTCAGGAGATAGTTCACGGTACTGGGTGGTAACGGGGTTATTGGCATGTGCTGGCAAAAACAGGCACAGATAAAACATGCTGCAAAGCCACGCCATGCATTTACAGGCATTGTTGCTATAGGTGTTATAAGTATTGTTATAGGCTGCTTTGCCCATAAACTTCGCTCGGTGCATCGAAGACAGAAAAGCAGCTAGTATACGGGATTCATATAGGGCGATAAAGAACAGCTAGCGATTGCTCGCGATCAGGGCCTGATCATTATCGGGTAGTATTGGGTAACCTGAATTCAGGTTATAGCGAATAACGTTCTCACTGAGAACTTCCTTATTGTGGCCAAAATTTTTCCAGGCTTCGGAGTTCAGAGTAAAGCGTCTGGACGGTGAAGGTTGCTTGGTCAGGTAGAATTCAATCTGGTCATAACCGGCAGTACGTGCCCGTTGTTCAACCTCGCGTAAATCAGCATCGCTGTCATTCCAGCTAAACAGTACATACTTCCAGACAATCTCCAGTTGACAGCTCTCATCGCGCAGCCGTGACAAATAACTGATGTTTTTAAGCGCTTTTTCAAACTGAAATGTGTCCCCCATATAGAGGCGGACATTCTGCTGGTTGCTGCCGTGCAAACTACTCCACACAGTCACAGAAATTTTTTTGGCTGCCTCGACAAGTTCCTGTGCGTGTTGCGCTTTGAGATAAACGCCATTGGTCGAAAAGATCACTTTAACGTCGGGTGCGTGATCGGCCAGGTAATTGAGAAATTCGCCAGTCCGGGGGTTCATAAAGGGCTCGCCATAAAAAAATAACTGCATGTGACTGACTTCGCGAATTTTCTCGCCAAAACTGCGCGCGACTTTCTCAAAGTCAATCAGCTCCTGGCTGCGACGGAAATCCTTGTTGAAGATAAAGCAGGTAGAACAAGTGGCATTGCAAATGCTTGCCGGTTCAATATGAAAGCGCGTTGACATAAGCTTTGCTTTGCCAAAGAAATCAGCTATCTGTGCACGCTGCGGTTGTACTGTGCAATAGTCCACGAGGCGCATACCGCCTGACGAGCCCTGGCAGTTATGCAGGCACTCCACACAGCCTGGGTATTTTTGTGGGTTGCGGAACAAATCCATTCGGTACTGAATAAATTTGTGTTGTAGTTCGGCATAGCTTTCCTGATAAATATTGCCAAAGGTATTTTGTTTTCTGACATCAACACAGCAAGGGGAGACATCGCCGTCAGTGGTAATCACGAGGTAATTCATTTCCTTGCAGATAAATTTGTGGCGATAGGGTTTTCTTCCGGCCTGCTCCCCGTATTTCAGATAGTGCACATAGGGATTGTGCCCGGAGAGTCTTACGTCATTGTTACTGGTCAAATAAAAACGTGTGTCAAAGTTATGCTCCGGGTCGAGGCCGGCAGCCGCACCAACCGTGAGGTAGTGCTGGATCATATTGGGTGTGTCGAGGGTTATATTGCGCAGCTCGCAGCATTTTTTGTACCAGACATGATTGAAGTGGCCATGCTCGCGAATGGTGGCGATATCTGCCCTGAGATTTTTCCCGTTGTAGTGGTAGTCCAGGGCTGGACCTTCTATATATTGCAGGTTAATAACCGGGGTTTCCCCGCAATTGGTGGTGGCTTTCTCATCCGGTATAAGATTATTGTCCATGACTACTTGTCTTTAACGTGCTCTATTATTGGTTTTTGCTCTTTTTTTGTGCAAATTCTTTATTTGTGACTGATATTTAAAAGTAATTAACCTGCCACAGCAACTGAAACTTTATCAGAAATCCGTCTTTTCCGATCAGGTTGAGACTCGGGATGGTGAGCAGGGCGGTTATCGTTTAAGATTGGTGTATTATGTTGGCCTGTTAAGGACCGCTCACCCTGTAGAGGTGAAGGCATCAACAGAGGAAGGAAGATAGTCGTTCAGGAAGCCGAACTTTGTTTTGTATCAATAACAATCTGCAACAGCTATAGCCCGATATGTCGTCAGTTCAACAGATGAAGGTCAGGATTTCCCTGCTTATGCTTGGCACCGAGCCGCTGCCTTGTCATATCACTGATGTTTCCCAGAATGGCATTGAGCTTGAGCTGGACAAAAAAGCGAAAATAGGCAATGTAGCCGGACTGTTTGAGCAGCCTGGTGCGGCAATTGCGGTGCTGGTAGAAGAGGAGGGGGAGTCTCCCTGGAAGGTACCTGCATTTTTTAAAATGCGGCGCGCCGGGCATGTTGAATTGAGTTTTCGTGGTGCGCCGCCCCAGGAGGCCAACCGTCTTGCCAGACTGGTTAGTGAGCTGCGTTCAGAAAATCTCGATGTCACCTTTACCTTGAATCAACTTGAATCCTGTATTGAAGAATATGGTCGTTCAATATTTAAATCATTTTTTTCGGGAGCAGATGAATATCTTTTTCTGAGCGCCCGTGATTCACACAGCACGCAGGAGCAACAGGACTATTTTGCTTTGCGCAATCAATTTCGTGGGCAGGCAAAAGCCATTCGTGAAGATTATGTTTACACGCTAAAACAACAGGTGAGAAGTCTACAGGATTTAGAGCAACAATCTGCAGATACATTTATGGAAGATTTCACACTGTTGGATATGGAACATTTGGATGACATTCTTGATGAGAAAGTCATTATTAATACGGTTTATGAGAGCTTTCAGGCAGATATTGAAAAGGCGCGGCTGCGTTTTCAGGCGTTGGTGGGTTGCGAAGTGCAGGAACCTTCTCTGGTTGTCAGTCCTGAGTCATTGTGTCGATCTTTTCGTAAGAGTATTTCCTGCATAGAAATTGACCATCAGATGTTGGCGCCGTTGTATAACCTTTACAAAAGTGCACTGCATGAGCATGTCGATAAACTCTATGCAACTTTTAACCAGATACTGATTGATGCAGGTATTCTGCCGGATCTGGAAATCAGTAACCAGCAAGCAGCTTTGCGGCGGCGACAGCGAGAAGAGGCGCATACCGCAGGTGACACTAAAGGAGGCCCTGGCCACGGTAGTGAATCAGATGGCGTACAGCTGTCTGCCGAAATAGAGTTGCAGGGACAGGAAACCCCGGGCAGCCATCAACCTTATAACAGTCCGGAAAATTTATACCAGACGGTCAGAAACCTGATGGTCATCAGCAAGAAAAATCAGCATATACAACAGGCGCAGTATTTTTATGATGCCCCGGCCAGTGGAGAGCTGGTAACTCTGATCGAAGAGCTGGAAAAAACATCGGACTACGAAACATTATGCAAAAGCAAGGGAGGATTAAAACGTAGTATAGAAAATCATTTGCCGGAGCAGCAGGATGGCCATAATTTTGCCTTATCTGCTACGCACAGTGATCTGATAGATCTGTTTGAAAATATGTTTGATGCGCTAGTGAGGGAAAATGGTCTGAGCAATGAGTTTGTCGACAAGCTCTATACGCTAAAGTCATCACTGCTGAAACGTATTATTCTTGATGAGACTTTTTTTACCGATAAAAGCAATATTGCTCGCTTGTTGTTAAATCGTTTGACATTTATCGGAGGGATTGCAGAACACCTGAACGACAAAACCTTGCAGCAGGTTAACCAGGTTATTGAGGCGGCGATTGCTGCGCCTGCCTATGATGTCGAGACGATTTATCAGGGCTCGGAAGCGGCAGCAGAGGTTATTGATCGTCAGGAAGAATTGCGCAAACGCTATGTTAATCGAACGGTGGCAGAGTATGAAGGTCAGGAGAAACTGCGCTTGGCCAATACCGGTGTTGATAAAACGATCAAGCGGCATGGTGCGAGAGATAATACCTTGCCGAAAATCAGTGTAGATCTGCTTAATGCAGGATGGCGCCAGTACTTTTTGTTAACGTGGATGAACCTCGGCAAAGAAAGCGATGAGTGGCAAGAAGCAATAGAGGATTTCAGAACTTTGCTTGGCCTGTTTCAGCACCAGATAGAGGAGAAAGATTTTTTTAAGATTATTGAAGAAATAAAAGAAGCAACCGTTTTACAAATGGCAAGTCGCATTGAGCAATGTATTAGTTCGACAAGTCCTGGCGTCAATATGGACGATTTGCCAATTACCGATCTTGTCGCAGCGATAGAGAATAAAACTTTTCCCAGGCATTTGTTTGAAGCCCTCCCGCTAGATGGCATCAGTGATTACAACGATCCTGATGTTGAACAGGATAAGCCCGACGAGCGTGATTTACGCATTCTCAAACAACTTGATGTCGATGATTGGGTGGGTTCACCGGTCGAGGCGCCAGGTACTTTTTTGCAGGTCGTCTGGATCAGTGATAGTCGCTCACAGTTTTCGCTAGCTGGTCGTGATGGCCGGGAAAAATCCTACCTCAATACCCGGGAAATGGCCGATATTATTCGCAGAGGCCATCAGATCATTAAGGACGATAAAAAGAATAGCGCTATTGACCGCGGTATTTACACTACGCTGCAACAGGTTTATCAGGAGCTGGCTTATCATCGCTGCCATGATGAGTTGACAGCCTTGCTCAATCGCAAGGAGTTTGAGCGCAATATTGAACGCCTGTTAGTGAGTATGGGACAGCAGGAAGCTGAAGCCTATATGATGGATATTGATCTTGATCAATTCCATTTGCTGAATAATATTTGCGGCAATGCAGAAGCGGATAAGTTTCTTAAGAAAATAGCGGCAACACTGCGAGCCATGTTTCCTGACAACGATAATATCGCTCGTATTGGTGGTAATGAGTTTGCTGTGGTGCTTGAAGATTATGATGAGCAGGGGGCGGTTAATATTGCGAATACGGTCAGGCAATATATTTCCGAGCACTCTCTGACGGTACAAGACAACCCCTATACATTGACTGCGAGTATCGGTTTGGCGCGCTTTGATAGTCAGGCTGAGTCTGTGGCATCGATTTTGCGGAAAAGTTCGAGCGCCTGTGTGATGGCCAAGGAGCAGGGAAGAGATGCTGTCGTTCTTTATTGTGAAGATGACAGCAGGGTGCAACATAGGAAGACGCTGGAAGAGTGGTATCCAAAAATTAACGAAGCTATTGTCAATGATGATCTGTATCTCAAGGTACAGCGCATTGAGCCGATTGTGCCGCAGTACAGTGGCGAACCACACCACGAAATTTTACTAGGGCTTAATGACAAGGAGGGTCAGCCGATTCCAATTTTTCAGTTTATCGGTGCAGCCGAGTACTTTGATAAAATGAAGGAGGTTGATCGCTGGGTGGTGGGAACATTGCTCGACTGGATCGAAGCCAATCCGCAACGGATTGATGATTTGCATGTGTTCTCGATAAACCTGTCAGGGCATACGGTATGTGATGAAGTATTTCTTGATTTCCTGGTTGAGCGCATAGAGAGTAGTTCTATTGATAATGAACGATTGTGTTTTGAAGTCACAGAAACATCGGCAATTGAAAATATAGAAAAAGCCATTGCGTTTATTTCTGAAATCAGAAATCTCGGTTGTTCGTTCTCGCTGGATGACTTTGGCACCGGTTTCTCATCCTATGAATATTTAAAACGTTTGCCCGTCGATCATCTGAAAATTGACGGTGTGTTTGTTAAAAATATTGTTAACAGCCCCGATGACTATGCGGTGGTAAAATCCATTACCGAGATTGGCCACTACATGGGCAAAAAAATTATTGCCGAGTTTGTTGAATCTGATGAGATTCGGGATTTATTAAAAGAAATCGGTGTGGATTATGCGCAAGGGTTTGGTGTGGATAAGCCGAAGGTTTTGGTGGCTGAGTGAATAATAAAAAATAAATTATCAGATTCTCTATTTGCAGTAGCAAAATGTCGACTAAAGTTTAGGTGTTTAACGACCCTACAACCAATCCAGATAAGCTATATCAATATATTACGTTTGCCAGAAGATTTCGAAAATGCAGGGCTCCAATATTAACTATGGTGTGTAATATACAGTCCTTTTAGATAAAGTCATATTGACTTCAAGGAGGGTGGGATACATGCTATGTCCATTTTTCAGATTATCTCTATCTTTATTTCTGATATTTATTCTGTATTTGCCTTTTCTGGTTATAATGAAGTCTATTCAAATACCGGACCTATGTGCTTTGAATGAAAAATGATCAGGCCCAAAATACAGACCATTAAAGTAGTGTATTTCTGTCGTTTTTAACGATGGATATTTTAGATTAGGTTGCTCTATGCACTGTTTTCAAAAAAAAATTATTGTTCTTGCATTAACTCTTTTCTTTCTTGTTTCCGAGTCTTATGCAGAGACTTATCATTTAAAGGCAGATAATTTTTCAGAGACTTTTCGAGAGGTCCTTATCAATACGTCCGAGCACAGCGTTATTAACTTGCCGGAGGGGCATTTTCATTTCGACAGGTCTCTTAATCTGGGGATGAGCAATATTACGATAAAAGGTGCCGGACCTGGAAAAACCCTGCTGGATTTTACCCACCAGAAACAGGGTGCTCAGGCAATGTTAATTCGCGGGCATAGGGTTGTCCTGGAGGGCTTTTCGATTATTAATCCCAAGGGGGATGGTCTGGTAATGCGGACGGTTGCCCATAATCGTGTGAGTAATGTGCATGTATCATGGGAGAAAAAAGGTGATAGTCAGAACGGTGGTTATGGCATTTATCCAGTCGGTAGCAATGATATCGTTGTTGAGCGCTGTAAAGTGTCAGGTGCTTCGGATGCGGGTATTTATATCGGGCAATCGTATAACGGTATTGTTCGTAATAATAGTGTGCAGGAAAATGTTATCGGTATCCACGCAGAAAATACCACCGATGTGGAGCTATACGATAATGACATTGAAAATAATGCAGTGGGTCTGGTAGTGTCTGCAATGCCAGGACATTACCGGGCAAGGACAGAGCGGGTTCGTGTGTATAACAATAGATTAATCAATAACAACCATAATAATTTTGCAACAGAAGGCAATTTGGCAAAAAAACTACCACGTGGAATCGGGCTTTTTTTGTTGGCGGCAGATACGACAGAGGTGTTTGATAATACCTTTGAAGAGCATGCAGTATCTCATGCCGTTGTGGCGAGCCATCCTTTGTTAAAAGAGCGGGATGACAGTGCACAATATAATCCGTTTTCTGAAGAAGTATATTTTTATAAAAACAAATGGGAGGAGCTGTCAGATAAACTATCGATAGTTGCTGATCCGGATGAAGGTTTGCCTATACATATTGCTATTGCTGATGTGTTAGAAGAGCCGGTTAATTTAATTTGGGATGGTATTACGATTCAAAATCCATCCAAACGCTATAAGGTTAAACAGCCTCTGTGTATTAATGAGCCGCTAACACCGGTTTTGTTGTCGCCGAATAGTACGGATATCAAGTGTCAGTTACCTCTGTTAGAACCGGGGGTGGTGGATGCGCCTTAGCGCTTTCTTCTTTTTATTAGCCTCCTTATTAGTTTTTTTACTGGATTTCGTGTTTCCTTTTAAGGCGATCGCGATAGCGCCTGTTGAGCAGTGGGGTGCAACGTCACCGGACTATCTGTCTGAATGGGACTTGTTCTATATTCAAAATAATACTTTGCTACCTGGAAAAGGTGTGTATGTATATACGGTTGAAACACCGCTATTTTCCGATTATGCCGGTAAATTACGTACCATAACATTGCCTCAGGGGGAAACTGTACGTGTTTTAGACGATGGAAGCATTGATTTTCCGAACGGTACTATCTTAAGTAAGACATTTTATTATCCGCGTTTTATTGCGCATCATAAGAGCGTGAATATTAAGGAAAGCGGTACCGGTCATATTGTTGTTGGAAGAGAGCCTGCCGATAAACAGATCGTGGTGTCACTGGATCTGACAAAGTATGTGTTGATTGAAACGAGACTGCTTGTCAAACGACATCATCAGTGGGAGCCCCTTGTATATCAGTGGCCAATACATTCAGATCAGGCTGAATCGCAGAGGCATTTCCAGCGTGATGCCAGACTTATGATGGCTGGTGCGCTGCATCCTATGCAGATGGTAGATAGAGGAGAATCGGAAAGCTTTCACTATAGCGTGCCGGATAAGTTTCAGTGTGCCGAGTGTCATGGCGGTTTTCATAAGGAAAATCAAATTGAGCCATTAGGTCTTTATGCGTACCAGCTTGATACGGATGTACTGATAGATAGTTTGGCGGAGGTACCGGAAGAGAGCATAGCTGTTAATCAGTGGGAGCATTGGCAAAGACTTGGGTTGCTGGAAGAACTTCCGGGCAAACACTCAAGATGGTTGATTAATTCTCCAGGCGCATTGCTGAAAGACCAGTCAGGGGTGGAGCGGGAAGTAGTGCAACAAAAGGCCAGGCAGTATTTACAGGCCAACTGTGCGCATTGTCATAACCGTAATGGCACGGCCCAGAATAGTGGTTTGTTTCTTGAGCTGACTGAAAACAATCCCTATGTACTGGGAGTATGCAGGCGCCCTACAGCGGCGTCGTCGGGTACTTTCGGGCATGATTTTAATATACAGCCAGGCAGAGCTGAGGCTTCTATTCTCTATCTGCGTATGGTGTCCCGCAACCCTCAAAATATGATGCCTGAACTGGGGCGTGATCTGATTGATCAGCCCGGTAGTGAGCTTATTCGGCAGTGGATTGAAGTCATGGAGAATATGGATTGCAATCAGAATTAAGCGGATTTTTTTAACTGCTTTCTAAAAAGGGGTATTGGTTGATGTGTTGTACAAAAGATTCATTTTGTGATCTAAATCATGGTATTCCATAAGGTCTTTATACGATATTAATGGAACAGGGCTAACGTACTTTTTGGGTTGGTATAGAGTCTGAAGAATGGAGTTGGCAATACCTGAAAAAAATAAATCATCAATCGGGGTAATTATGTTTCCTAATCGCTATTTACGCTTAATTGTTTTGTTGTTTTCTCTGTTAACTTCCAGTCAGGTGTTTTCGGGGAATACTAACGGCACCTGGGGTGATCCACATAGCGGTTGCCCGAATCAGAATTGCCCCAAACCTTCAGACGCACCGCCCATGGGTGGTGATTCAAGTACCGGAAATCCGCTGCATTCCGGCACGGGCAATAAATGGCAATATGAACCGGTTTATAAGGGAGTGGGTGAATCACCGATCGCCTTTGCCTGGTATTACAACAGCCGTATGCGCCCGGTTACAGATAGCCCTGTTGAAGCCCACGGATTGTGGACGCATACCTATGGTATAAAAATTACCGAAACTACTCTCGGCAGTGTTGATCACGTCTTTGTGCATTTTCGAGACGGTAAAACGATTGACTTTAAAGATATTTCCGGCTCTTACAACTTGGCGGATATTAATAAGTCGCCGGCGCTTTTCGGGCGGTTGGACACTGAAAGCAGTGGTACTGTCTATGTTTATACCTCGCAAGATCGCCTGGAGTACCGCTTTAATCAGTCTGATGGATTATTAACATCGATCACCTGGCCCAACAGTGTGGTGCATACGCTGGACAGGAATGTTGTATCAAGCAAAATGAATGTAACCGTTTCAGATACCTACGGTAATAACTTTGTACTGGAGTTTTCTGGTACAACGGATGACGGATACCCTGCAAAGCTGACTGATGCGGAAAGTAATGTCTATGACTTTGCCTATTCAGATTACGGTGATCCGGCAAAAAAAATGCTGACATCTATTACTTTTCCGGATTATGCGACCACTGATGATTCTAAACGCACGTTTATTTATTTAGAGGATACCACTGACAGTAAAAGCGCCTACATAACAGATCACCCGACAGCGCCAGCCAGTAACTGGAATTTTGAAACTGCGTTGGTTGCTATAGAGGATGCAGCTGATCTTGATAGTGATGGCTATGATGATGTCATCGCAACCTGGAAATACAATTCTTCCGGTCAGGCAGTTTACAGTTCTCATGGAGAGGGTTCAGATGAAACAGATATTTTCGAGCTGACACCGGCAGAAGGTGGCAGTTGGGGTGTCGGCGATGCCCACAAAGGTTTTATTACTGATGCGCTTGGCTGTGAAACGTATAACGAATATCACAGTTATATTGATTATACAAAGACTATGCCTTGGTTAGATATTAAAGCTGGTAAATCCCCGGGTACGTGCAGTTTCCTCGGGACGTTTGAAGACAATGATGATACCTGGCAAAACGGTGGACTTTGGGAGGGCGGATACAAGCACTCTACAAAAGGTATTATTAAAGAATATCGAGTTTGGGATGCGTCTACACCACATCAGGTGGATACGGCGAAATGGGAGGCCAGAGATCGTGTTGGCACTAACCATAATGTCTTTAAAAGAGAAGAGTACACATGGCACTCCAGCTATCCGCTACTGACAAAAGTTGAAAAATCCATCGATGAAAGCGGTACGGTATATTGGCAGAACATCGAATATGACTATTTTGATGGTACCGGTGGTGAGGATGATAACGGACGTATAGAGACAATATCTATAGAAGATACAAAAAACACAGATGACGTGGCAATGGGTAGCGATAATCTTTCGTTAGACGATGATGATATTGTTCCGTATACGACGACCCGGACCCGAACCTGGAGCTATGCTTACACCTACCATGACACCAGTACCAAAGAGCAGGTTAAAACCAAAGCCATTACGGATCCGCGTAGCAAGGTCACCACTTATACCTACGATACGGTGATTGATTCTGTACAACGGGGTTTTTTGAGCAAGATAACCGATGAAGGTAATAATGATACGACGTTTACCTATAACAAGTTGGGTCACTTAAAGTCTGTGACTGACCCGAATGACATTATTACCCGTTATGAATACACCGACCGGGGCTGGTTGGAATTTGTGTGCTATGAGGCGGCCAGTACTACCGCCAGTTGTACCAGCTCGAATGACGATATGCACTATGAATATTATACGAACGGGCTGATAAAGAAAGTTACCCAGCCGGATGGTTCATATCTGGAGTATACCTATTCGACGGCGGGAAAGCTGATTAAACTTGAAAACAAGGAAGGGGAAGAAATTCTGATTACGACTGCGATTGATCGTAACGGCGATTCGGATACCTCGGACAGTGAAGATTCGACTTACGGTAGTGGTAGTACCATAAGCGCGACTAATAATTTTGGCACAAGTAATTCAAAAGCAAGAAAAGCTGTATTAACCGAAGTCAAGAATAGCTCGGGCACAGTTAAACGCAGCCGAAAAGATATCTACGATGTGCTTGATCGCCTGATCTATGCAAGCCGGGGAACAGGCGCTGATGAGACAAGCATTACCTATACCTACGGTGAGAATAAGATACCCCGAAAGGTAACAGCGATAACGGAGGAAAACGGCGCCAGCAATGTGATTACACGTAAAACCTATAATGTTGAAGGGTGGTTGGAATATACATGCTATGACGCGGCTTCTACAACGGCGACCTGTGACAGCACGAATTACGATATTTACTATGAATACGAAGATCAGGGTAATATCAAGCAGGTTACTTATAGTAATGGCTCAACCGGTGGTTCCCAAAATGTCGTTATTACACGTTATTTTTACGATGGTTTTAACCAGCTGGTTCGTGAAGACAGTGTTGATCGGGGCACCATTGTGTATGAGCATGATGCTGCCGGAAATGTTGAGTATATCTATTACTACGATTGCTCCGGCGGTAGCGGTTCAGGTGGTTTTCATAACGATGTCGATAGTTGCACACTAACGCAAAAAGACAAGTATGTTTATGATGATTTGAACCGTCTGGACAGTATCGATTATAAAAATGATGCGACAACCGATATTGATTATATCTATGACCATGAAGATGCCGATCATGGTGAAGGTCTGTTACGTCTGACGCGCGTAACCGATGATGGTGGTACCACCAATTACAAATATGATGCCTATGGGCGTATCACGAAATCGACCTTTACGCCGGACGGCACCGTCCTGAATTTGGCAACAGAGTACACCTACACCGCTGATGGCTTAGGGGATATTAAGAAAGTAAAGTATCACTCAGGATCAGAGGCCACGTACACTCGAACTGACGGACTGCTGGATGATCTGAAGTTTCTTGATAATAGTGTGACCTATACGCTGGTTGATAATGTTGTGTATCAACCTTTTGGCGGTATTGAAGATTTTGATAACCCCTTGCCTGGTAGTAAAACCCTTGAACATTTGCGTACCTATGATTCACAGGGGCGTATAACCCAGCATAACTTTGACTTGAATGACGATGGTGGCTTTGATGTTGATTACAGCTATGACGCTTTTGATAATATTACTTCGATCAACGATGAATACGGTGGTTCCGAGGCGGATCAAAGCTTTACCTATGACACCCTGCAACGTTTAACACAGGCTACAGGGCTTTATGGAAAATACACCTATACCTATGATGATGTCGGTAACCGCTTGTCGAGGAAGCTGGAGCGCTATGACCCTGATGATCCGACCAAAACCTACAGCGAAGTGTATACAGAAAAATACTATTACGATGATGGTACCACCGGAGGTAGCAATGATCCGGATACCAGTGCGTTTGATAATAACCGCTTGTTAAAAGTAAAACGGGAAGAACCACCGACCCCAACGCTTATCCGCGAAAGAACCTTTACCTACGATGACCGTGGTAATGTGACCAGGGATGAGCGTAAAAAAGATATGGATGCGACCACGATCACGACGACAGTAGAGCCTGAATACGGTGATCATAATCGTATGAAAGGTACCGAGGCGTGTGATGATGATGCCAGTACGTCGCTTGATGCAACGTGTAGCGATTAACAGGGGGATAAGACAATGAAATTACAAATCATCTCCAAAAATATCCTTCCGCGTGCGGACAGAAAATACAGCTCGGTGTTTGCCCTGTTGTTCGGTCTTCTGGTTCTGACGGGTTGCAAGGTAGAGGTCACCACCACCGGAACGGGTGATGGTAATGTCACCACGGTCTCGGGTTCTATTGATTGTACCGATGAAGGGACGGATGACTGTAGTGAAGAGTATGTGACCTCCATAATAGACTGTGATGACTATGACAGCGGTAACACCAGTTATGATGAATGGGATGAGATGACTGACTGCACGCTGGTGAAAAAGCAGCTGGTTAGTGATATTGCGGATTGTCGTGGTTATACAGCGGGGGACGATTGGGTGGATTTACCGAATTGTGCCAAACTTGAGACAGCACTGAGTTCCTGTCCGGGTTATACCGCCGGTGATGACTGGGATGACCATCCACAATGTGCGCTACAAACCAGTACCATCACCAATTGCCCCGGCTATGGCACTTACGGTGCGGATGAATGGCATGAATTACCCCAATGTGCCGAAGGCACCTATGACGGTGTGGATGAGTCCTTTGTGGCGACACCGGATGAGGGGGATAGTTTTGGCTGGAAGCAGGACTGTCTCGGTGCAGGGGTATGTAACTGGCAGGTTAAGCATGAAGAGGTGGGCGGCCTTACCTGGGACGTAGAAGCTCATTTCAGCTCGGATGTGGTACCGGTTGATGATGTTACCTATACCTATAACTATCAGGGCCAGCGAGTCAGCAAGACGGTCGGGGGCACCACGACGTATTTTCTGTATGACCTGGAAGGCCGCATCCTGGAAGAGTATGTCGATGCGAATAACTCGGTTGTATATGTGTATATGGATGGTGAGTTAAATTCGATTATTGAGGAAATTGCTGGCACCAAAAAAGCCTACTATGTAGTGAATGATCATCTAGGACAGCCCCGCCTTATGCTGGATTGGGCTGACAAGCTGAGTCAGGAGCGCTATGGCACGCCTTTTGGTGAGACCCATAGTGAATATAAATTGAGCACAGTGGGGGCGCAGAATGTGCGGTTTCCGGGGCAGTATTATGATAGTGAAACGGGGTATCATCAGAACTGGTTTCGAGATTATGATCCGATTGGAGGTAGATATTTACAGCCTGACCCAGTAGGTCTTGCAGGAGGTAATAATCCTTACCGTTACGCAAATGCTAATCCTGTAAATTACTATGACCCTAATGGTAAAACAGCCGCTCATGCCGCTCGTGGAGCGTATTGGGGTGGTCAAAGAATTGGTATGGGGATAAACTATGGAATACAGGCTCTCACAGGAGCAACTTTAGGCTCCATAATTTATGATTCGATTAATGGTACAGATGACCCGTGGGTAAGCCCCGTCGATGATGTCGGATCAGATCCGTTGGATGCTCCGACTGAAGATGTGCCTGACGACACTAATGATGACGATGACGATGACGATGACTGTGGTTGTTGGAAAATACTAGAGGAGGCTCCTTATGGATGGTCGGGCGACACTATTGAACAAAGATATAGACGGTGCCTTCGAGAATGTAAAGAACAGCAAGAACAGCAATGCATAGATGACGGAGGGTAGTCCTTGCTGATGGAAAAAGAAATTGCTGAATATGTGTCACATGTATTAGTCAGAAGTGCGTCCGAAACAAGCAGACTAATGCCTATTTTGAAAAGGCATTTAGATGAAGATGAGTATGTGCAATATAGAGATGCACTGGTGAAAATTTCAAAAACGATTGCAACTGATTTGCTGTTTAAAATTTATGCAGAGCATCCAGAGATAGATGAAAAATTTGATAGAATTATCGAAGAATATGGAAGGCTACCTTGATTTAACATGGGATATAAATTTATTAGCCTAATATGCAGGATAAGCCTTACTTAAAAGAAATAGAGCTAGTCTCAGAAGACTTAGATTTTTCAAAATACCCATTAAGCATTCCTGCTATAAAAAGTATTTTTAATAACCCGGTAAAATTTCACCCAGATGTAACATTTATTGTTGGGGAGAATGGTGCTGGAAAATCTACACTTATTGAAGGTGTTGCTATTAAATTGGGGTTTAATCCTGAGGGCGGAACAAAACAATCTACTTTTTCTACAAGGACATCGCATTCTAATCTACACAAAAATATCAAGGCGATAAAAAGTTACAAGGCTCCTAAAGATGGATATTTTTTACGTGCCGAGAGTTTTTATAATCTTGCTACCTTAATGGATGAAACAAATTATCTTTCAATGTATGGTGGGAAATCATTACACTCTCAGTCACATGGCGAATCTTTTATGTCAACCTTGATAAATAAGTTGCAGGGAGAAGGACTGTATATATTTGATGAGCCAGAATCTGCCTTGTCTCCGTCTGGGCAGCTATCGGCATTAATAGCAATAGATAATTTAGTAAAAAAATCTTCGCAATTCATTATCGCCACTCATTCTCCTATACTAATGGCTTATCCTAATAGTAAAATACTTTATCTAGATGATAATGGTATAAATGAAATACTATATGAAGATACTGATCATTTTAAAATTACTAAAAGTTTCTTAAATAACCCTGAAGATTTTATCACCAAGTTGTTACTAGAATAGATGTAATCAATGAAACTACATCAATTAAAAAACATCTACGAATACGCTCTACAAAATATCCTTCCAGATGCGGACAGAGAATACGGTTACAGTTTGCTCTATTATCCAGCCTTGATCCTCACCCGCTTTGCTCTACGCTGTGAGCTGTTGAGTGTATTGTCGTTAAAACTGCTCTTATAACATTTTATTGAAGTGTACAGAATACAAAGGTTGTACTTTGCTTAAAGTGTGGAAATGGTCGGAGCGAGAGGATTCGAACCTCCGACCCCCTCGTCCCGAACGAGGTGCGCTACCAGGCTGCGCTACACTCCGACTAGGGCTGACCCGGCCTGATCCTGTTTGGGTCCGCCAAGCGCATTGGACCGTGTGGCAACACGCTTTGTGGGTGGTGTCAGTAATCCGGAATTCGGGCGGCGTCAAGTCAAGATTGGCCCCGCCCAGCCTTTGCCCGGCA
>JANQLY010000008.1 GCA_028280345.1 Pseudomonadales bacterium
TTCGGTACCGGAATAATTTCTGCACTAATCGTTGGTGCGGTGCTATCCACATTGAGTGACAGATCCACACTGGCCGAGTTGCCCGCCACATCGGTGACCAAACCGTTAATCGCCTGCGCCTCAATATCATTTGTGATCGTCATTGAATCGGAACAACTCGCGACACCACTGAGGCTATCGGCACAGGTAAAGTCCACAGTTACCGCACCGGTGTACCAGCCGTGGATAGACAAAACGCCATTAACCAGCGGTATAATCGTCGGCTCGGTCTGATCCAGGTTAACGATTACCGAAGTAGATGCGGTATTACCGGCTACATCACTGACAAGACCTTCAATTTGCTGATCGGCGCCATCGGCACTCACTTGAACTGGCACACTACAATCAGCCACGCCACTCAGGCTATCCGCACAATCAAACGTAATATTGACAATATCATTATGCCAACCTGCGCTATTAGCTTCCGGTGAAGCTAGCGCTGCAATTGTTGGCAACGTGGTGTCCAGATTAATCGTGACACTGGTTTCCGCACTATTGCCTGCAAGATCAACTGCCTGCCCACTGACAATCTGGCTATCCATATCACTATCAACAACAACTGCTTCAGGACAAGTTTCAATACCACTGAGACTATCACTACACTCAAATGAAACTGTTACTGCTGTCGTGTGCCAGCCGTTTGCAGCAGCGAGCGGCGTGATCACAGCCTCTATTTGCGGCGCCGTTTTATCAAGCGATACCGTTAACGCCGTCGAGTTACTGTTCCCGGCAATATCTACCACCTGACCACTGACTGGTTGATCTGCACCTTCAATGCTAACTACAGCATCTGCTGAGCAACTGGCTATCCCGCTTGCCTGTGCGCCACTATCCTGACAGTCAAAAGACACCGTCACATCAGCGTTATGCCAACCATTGCTATTAGCTACCGGTATAACCACCGCATTAATAGACGGAATAACAGTATCAATACGTACCACTGGCTCAATCGTTATGATATTACCCGCCTTGTCCGTAGCGCTACGCGCAAGTGTTTGCACGCCATCTGCAGAGTATTGCCCCACTGCCGGGCAACCGTTAATACCGCTGAGATTATCAGAGCAGGTATAAATCAGGGTTACTGGCTGATTAAGCCAGCCCACCGTATTCGGCTCGGGAGAAAATTGAACAGACAAAGCCGGCGGAGTCATATCAATATTCAGCGTATTGGTGACACTCGCACTATTGCCTGCCACATCAACGACGCTACCAATATAAGTCTGCGATGCTCCTTCTGCACTGACAACCTGGTCTTCAGCGCAGGTTTTTACACCGCTGAGTCCGTCACTGCATTCATAATTGAGGGTGACATGGGAGTTATTCCAGCCAAAGCTATTAGCAGAAGGCATCGCCTGTGAGCTGATTAGCGGCAATCCTTTGTCTACACTCACCATAACAGACTCGGTAATCGTATTGCCGGCAATGTCTGTCACACTAAAACTGAAGCTCTGGTTTTCTGCTTCAGTGCTTACTAATAACGGACTCGGGCAATCCACGGCGCCACTTAAGCCATCACTGCATTGGGGTATAATCGTAACATCAGTATTATTCCAGCCATCGGCATTCGGTACAGGTTGCAGCTCAAAGCCCAGAACCGGCTGCGATTTATCAATATTGAGATTGACATCGATGGTTGTGCTATTACCAGCAATATCAGTCACTGTACCACTAACAACCTGATTCGCCCCTTCTGTTGTGACTGTCACCGCATCACTACAACTTTCCACTCCACTCTGACTTTGCACAAGCTGTTCGATATGCTCAAGAATCAGCTCGAATAACTGCGGATAATTTTCCGCAATAAACTCAGCAAACGGACCAAGCGGCAAACTGTCGTAATCATCAAATATGGAAGGATCTGTACACTCAAATGTCACACTGACATCAGTATTGTGCCAACCCTGGTCATTTGCAGGTGGCTCAACAATTGCCGTGATTAACGGCGCCGTATTATCGACTCCGACTATGCTGATGGAAACCTTGCTACCAACCTTGCCATCGAGTTTCAAACGCAGCGTGTTTTCAAGATTCAAACCAATTTCTGTTTCAAACGTGCCATAGCGTTTCTTTAGCCCTGATTTCGAGAAGTCTTTTGCAGAAACCAGGCTTCTACCATTAATATCTACCGACAAGCCGGAAACTGGCGAGCCGCCATCTACACCATTGCTGATAACTAGTCGATAGTTTGCCGCTGGCGCATCAGTACTGACGCTAATCAGATACTCCTTGCCATTGTTGTGCACGGTCATTATCTGTTCAGACAGAGTTACTTCCAGAAGGTGATTACCTGGCTGCTTCGGGATGTGCTTGATATAGCGTTTTTTGTTTTTGTGATGCTTTTCATCGTCGTCATCATCATCGTCGCTTCCACCTTTATGATCATCAAAGATGGTTTTTCGATTAATCTTAATTTTTGCCTCAGGATAAAGCCCATTGGTGAAACCTTCATGCCGGAAATTATTTTGCTCCAACAAAATAGTCTCAGCGAGAACCTGAACTAGTTCCGGATCAAATTCCGTAGTTGAAGGCCTGACTTTGTAGCGTTGTTTTTTCTTATGATTTTTTTCCTTGTCATCATCATCTTCGTCGTCATCATCGTCATCTTTTTTACCACCTTGATTGACTTTTTGACGCTCAAACACCACAGGTTCTAATAGAACGAAATCATTGGCAACCTCATCTTCTCCAGGATCGCCATCACCGGAGCCCTGATCATCCGCAGGATCACAAGCTTCTTCGGCCAAGCGATTAAACCGCGCTGACTCAAATCGATCTGCCATCTGGGTCAGCCAGTTACACCAGGCTCCGTCGTTAAAATGCGCACGCCCCCAGTCATCACGTTCCGCATTCGCCGACAGCGCAAATGCACCAAAGCCCAGCAGCACAACAAGTACTGCAGCCATATTATTATTTTTCATCTTCCTTTTATTCATAGATTATTCAACATATTCTACTTGCATTTGTTCGAGTGCCTTATCCGACACTTCCTTGACAGCTTTCTTTAACTGCACAGGTGCCAGCGCCTTGCGAATATCGGCACTCACTTCCGCCAGCGGTTTTGCCGGCACTTTCTCTTCATTATTTACACGTAATATATAAATATTGTTATCTATCTTGACAGGTGAAACCTCACCTATCGGAGTTTTAGCTACAAGAGATTTTAATGGCTCGTCAGTCAATGCCGGATTGATTGTTGCGCTTACCTGATTGACACTAAACCCTTCCCCTTCAAGCTTTTTGCTGGCCTGTTGCCAATCAGACGTCGCGGTCAAAGCCCCGAGAGTTTTATACAGTACTGCACGTTTGTCTTCGCCAAACCCCTTGCCAATCTCCAGATAGTCAACCTGCTTGCGTACTGCACCGCCAAATTTTTCCGGATGGGCGGCATAGTAATCTTTTACCATCTGGTTGGTCACAGGCTTTGGAGTCGTCTGCGCCATCAGATAATCTTTGACGAGCAGCTCTTCCCGATAGGCAGCTACCTTTAGATCAAGTTGTTCACGCTCATTCATATTTAGGTCTTGCTCTGCGAGCAGAGCCATCGCGCGACTGGCCACCATACTGTCAAGAATTTTTTGTTCCATTTCCTCATTCATCACACTAAGTGCGTTTTCTCCCAGTGTTTTTTCAATCACAATGTCCATCTGATCCGCTGTAATTTCACTGCCATTTACTTTGGCCAGCACCCTGTTCCGAGATGCAGAAGGTACACTCGTCTCGGCAGCACCTTCTATTTTTTGTTCCGCATTCTGCATATTCACTTTTTGGTTATCGGCAGGCTGCTCTTTACCACAGGCAACGAGCACACCGCATACAACCATTAACCACAAGCGCACAATTTTCATCACATCAATACCATTAATCTTTGCTGCTTAACCGTTACCGGCACCATCGCCACGCTCAATACCTGCTTCTTTCAGCAAGCGTTCCATTTCTGCCTTCTTAACCTCCTGGCGCAACTGATAGCGAATATCACCCTTCACTTGCTCGTAGGGCTGCTTCAGTTTTTTCGGCCCTTCAACTACTTTCACAATATGAAAACCGAAACTGCTCGCAAACGGCTCGCTAACATCACCTTCCTGCATGGAGAAGATTTTCTGTGAAAACATCGGGTCAATTGCACCTTTTTGCAGCCAGCCCAGATCACCCTGCTTTTTCGCAGAATTTCTATCTTCAGAATAAGCCAGCACAACCTCTTCAAATGCCTCGCCGGATTGCAACTTGCTATAGGCCTCATAAGCTTTGCTGCGTAACGCATTGCGCTCATTTTCACTCATTTTGTTATTGGTTCTAATCAGAATATGAGAAACACGTACTTTCTCAGACTCAAAGCGATCCTGATTGGCGTTGTAATAATTTTTAACGTTCTGCTCTGTAACATTTTCCATCAAATACTTTTCAAAATATCGGCTAATCAGTAATTCACGCTTGTACTCTTCGATCTCCGCATCCAGCAGTGAGGTATCAAGATAGTTTTTATTTTCAATCGCTGCAGTAATCGCACCGCGTTCCTCATATTCCTGTTTCGCGACCGCTACGCGATCCGGGTTATCTATGGGAATACGCTTCAACTGCAAATAGGCATCAAATACCTGATCCTGGTTAGCCGGCTGTTCTTTTTCCCCACAGGTTGCCAGGCACATTATTAGGGTACCTGCAAAAATAACCTGAGTTAATCGTCTATTATTCATACCTCTTTACACCTCATTTATCGTTTAACTCTTGACTCGCAATCTTTGCCAGTCGCTCAAGTTCTTTCGTTTTTGCTTGCTGCTCCAGCTGATAGCGCACTTTTGCCTTGACACTCTCAAACTCAACAGCACCCGCCGTATTTTTTTCCAGCAATTTGAATATCTGTGTACCGCGACGAGTTTGCACTGGCACAGATATCTCACCTGGTTCCAGGCGACTTACTACCTCAATAATTTCACGGGCACCACTGTCTGAACGCATCGCATCTAACACACCGTTATTATTCTTGCTTGCCATATCTTCCGAGTAATCCAGGACGAGCACTTCAAAACTCTCTCCGGCATCAAGTCGCTCACTGATTGCCATCAATGTCTCTGCAATTGCGTCCTGGTTACGCTCCCGAATCAGGATATGGGCAACGCTGTATTCATAGATGGCAAATCTGTCACTATGCTCCTCATAAAATGCCTGTACAGCCTCATCAGGCACGGCATTAGCAGTAGTATTTTGCAAATGTAGTTCTATAACCTGTTTGTTACGCGCTTGTAACAAGCGCACTTCCAGCTCAGCATCACCCGCATACTCTTCGGCGAGCAAATAATCAGCAATACGCGTACGCTGCTCAAAATTCTGGAAAACACGCTGCTGACGCTCCACAGACTTTTCCGGTATTCCCGCCACAGACATCAACGCGGGCTTAAGTCGATCTGTCTTGCTTTGCACTGTTTCTACATGTGTGTCACTCGTCGCACTTTCACTCTGATGATCATCACTACAGGAAAGTAGAAATAGAGCCGGGATCAGCAGGCAAAGTCGCACAGTATTTATCATGGCGCTACACCTCCCTCTTCTGGCGGGAAGTCACTTTCAGCATCAGCTGTAATCGTACTAATTGATGAACGACTGGATGCGGATGGACTTTCAAGCCAGATACGATCAGCACCAAAATCAAGTCCCGCACCACCAAGCACATTAAGTGAAGTAAACGGATGTACACCTATCAATGATTTACCCGGCAGGCTGAGCAAGCTCAGATCCCGCTGGGTATGAATGGTGAGTGTGTTAGCCGTATTACTAACCACTTCGTAAAGGTCACCATCGGTTGTGGCCGCATCCAGATCAACGTAGGAACTCTGTACACCCCAATCATATCGGGTATCTGTTACCTGCCAGGTAGAGTTATTAACAGTGATAACCCAGATATCGGAATCTGCCGGTGTTTCCACTACCGAACTAATCACTTGCTTGCCAATACTGCGTACCGGCGTGCCATAGGTGTAGCTAATACGCCCGTTGTTATCCACAATCAGATGTCTCTCGTCGGCACTGCCATCACTATCACTGTCAATTTCGAGATAGGTTGTACCGGCACCACTTGCAACACCGCCACTCAGCAGTCCGCTTCCAGTATTGATATTACCCATATCAAAACCATCGAGACGAGTGAGGAACGTCGCATCAGTGGTATGAATGCTGATGCGACCACCACCGCCGGCATAGGCACTCCCGCCAGTGGCACCATTACCACCACGCGCTTCCATAGAACCACTACCTGTAAGACTTGCCACATCGAGGTGAATACCACCACCGGCACCAGCATCATCATTATTAGTACGTGTAGCAATATCTTCACCATTGGCAACGATGTAACCATTCAGATCCATATCCCCGGACACTATTGAAACAAAACCACCACCGCGACTTTCTCCTGCGGAGCCCGCAAAGCGCGCCTGCTCATAGCGACCATAGGTGCAATCGCTACCGTGGTCAGCTGCACGCCCGCCGTGGCAACCGCGACGTGTATTAGTGTTGTAATCAGGGCCAGCTCTATTAACGAAACCACGTGCCGTCACATCAATACCGGAGGTCGCATCGATTGAAATATCACCAATTACTGTCAGATCAAGTTCAAAAACGTCTGCGGTATAAGCATAATCCGGGCGAATAACAGAGTTGTTTGCCAGTGTTAAATCCCCTTCAATAATCACTCTGCCGCGGGTACTGAGATTCAACTCCTGATTATCCAGACTCACACTTTGTGGGTAGACAATTTCATCGGCAATCAGATGGGTATCCGGCTGTAGGTAGCCCGCATTAAACACAACCCGGTCCGTACCGAAACTTACCGAAGCGCCATTAACGATATAGAGACTGGTCAGACTATGGACACCGATCAATTCCTTATTGTTGATAAGATCCATAGACGCAAGGTTTTCTGTGGTATGAATTGTCAGAGTATTTTGTGTATTGTTCACGATCTCAAACAGTGGACCAGCGGTATTGCTGGCATCAAGGTCGATCATAATGCCCTGCACACCCCAATCATAAACCGTATTGGTCGTCGCCCACTCGTTACTACCAATAGTGATCTGCCAAATACCGGAACCTGGTGAAGTCTCCGCCACACCGGTGATTAGATGGCGCCCAACACTGCGGATCGGTGTGCCACCCACGTTGCCAACACGACCATTGTTATCGATCAGCATGTGTGTTTCCTCAAACACACCGTCATCATCAATATCTATTCCGAGGAAGGTTGTACCCGCACCACTCGCAACGGCACCGCTGGTCAAGCCGCTACCAGTATCGACATTGCCCAGATCAAATGCATCAGGACGCGTATAGAATGTGTTATCTCTGGTGTGGATACTGACACGACCACCGCTACCGGCGTAACCACTACCAGAACTACCACCGGTACCACCACGCGCTTCAATAACACCGCTACCAATCAGATTATTTACATCAAGGTGAACACCACCACCGGCACCACCGTCACTATTGCCCGAACCAGAAATATCACCGCCATTGGCTAGAATATATCCATCCAGCAACATGTCTTGCGCCGTCAATGACACAAAACCACCGCCCGCAACTTCACCAGCAGAGCCTGCATAACGGGCCTTCTCGTAACGGCCATAGGTGCAATCGCTATTGTTATCAGGTGCCCAACCACCATGACAGCCGCGGCGCGCATTGGTATTGTAATCAGGACCGCTTCTGCTAACGAAACCACGCGCGGCCACATCAATACCGGAAGTCGCATCAATGGCAACATTACCCGTCACTTCCAGTACCAGCTCAAATACTTCACCCAGATAGGCATAATCTGGACGAATCACTGCATTGTTGGTCAGCGTCAGATCACCTTCAATTACCACTCGGCCACGGGTACTCAGATTCAGCTCTTCATTATCGAGGCTCACACTCTGCGGATAGATAATTTCACTCGCAATAAGATGTGTATTGGGTTCAAGGTAGGACGCCGCACTCATTACCACACGGTCGGTACCAAAGCTGACCGATGCGCCACCAAGCACAGTAAGCGACGTAAAGTCATGCACACCAATCAGCTCACTATTATTCGGCAAATCAAGCAATACCAGATTATCATCAGTGTGAATCGTCAATTTATTTTTCGTGTTACTGATAACCTGATACAACTTGCCATCAAGCGTACTTGCATCCAGATCAATCCAGTTACCCTGAATGCCCCAGTCTTTCGCCACATCTGTGGTTGACCAGGCATTATTATTGGCTACAGTGATTTCCCAGATAGCAGAGCCTGGTGATGTCTCAGCCACATTGGTAATCGGATGACGACCAACACTGCGGATCGGTGTGCCCCCCACATTGCCTACACGATCATTGTTATCGATAGTCAGATGCGTTTCTTCAAATACGCCATTGTCATCATTATCAATACCGATAAATGTGGTACCTGCACCACTCGGTGTATCACCACTAACCAGACCGGAACCCGTATCGATATTTTCAATATCAAAGGCATCTGCACGACTGAAGAACGTGGTATCCGTCGTATGAATACTCACGCGACCACCGCCGCCAGCATAGCCATTATTGTTATTACCACCGGTACCACCACGCGCTTCAATCACACCGCTACCAATCAGACTATCCACGTCAAGGTGGATACCGCCACCGGCACCGCCATCACTGCTGTTCGCTCCGGTTATATCTCCACCATTGGCCAGCAAATAACCGTCGAGCATGACAGCCTGTGCTGTCAGCGAGATAAAGCCACCACCACGATTCTCGGCGCCGGCGCCGGCATACTTCGCCTGCTCATAGCGACCATAGGTACAATCATTATTATGATCAGCGGCCCAGCCACCGTGACAACCATGACGGGTATTTTCATAGTTCGGACCACCCCGGTTGAGGAAGCCGCGCGCGGCCACATCAATACCAGAGGTTGCATCAATGGCAACATTGCCGGTGACTTCCAGTACCAGCTCAAACACTTCACCGAGATAGGCATAATCCGGACGAATCACGGCGTTATTGGTCAGCGTCAGATCGCCTTCGATAATAATTTTGCCGCGAGTACTGATGTTAAGTTCTTCATTGTCGAGGCTTACACTTTGCGGATAGACAATTTCACCCGCAATCAAATGCGTATCCGGCTCAAGGTAGGACACTGCATTCATGATCACACGATCAGCACCAAAGCTCACCGACGCGCCACCGAGCACAGTAATAGATGACAGATCATGTACGCCGATAAGTTCGCTATTGTTCGGCAGATTCAACTGATCCAGGTTATCCGTCGTATGAATCGTTAATGTTTTGCTGGTATTGCTAACCACCTCATAGAGCGTGCCGCTGGTATCGCTGGCATCGAGATCAATCCAGTTACCCTGAATGCCCCAGTCTTTTGCCACATCTGTGGTTGACCAGGCATTATTGGTCGCCACGGTGATTACCCAGATGTTGGAGTCAGCCGGTGTTTCAACCACATTGGTAATCAGATGGCGACCAACACTGCGAATCGGTGTGCCTCCCACATTACCCACGCGGTCATTGTTATCTACAATCAGGTGGTCTTCATCAATACTGCCATCCGCATTGTTATCGATACCGATAAATGTGGTACCTGCACCACTCGGTGTATCACCACTGACCAGACCGGAACCCGTATCGATATTTTCAATATCAAAGGCATCTGCACGACTGAAGAACGTAGTATCGGTGGTGTGAATACTCACGCGACCGCCGCCACCAGCATAGCCATTATTGTTATTACCACCGATACCGCCGCGAGCTTCAATCACACCGCTACCAATCAGACTATCCACGTCAAGGTGGATACCGCCACCGGCACCGCCATCACTGCTGTTCGCTCCGGTTATATCGCCACCATTGGCCAGTAAATAACCGTCAAGTGTGACGTCCTGCGCATTGATTGAGATAAAGCCACCGCCACGATTCTCAGCACCGGCACCGGCATATTTTGCTTGCTCGTAGCGACCATAGGTACAATCGTCACCATGATCAGCTGCCCAGCCACCGTGGCAACCGTGACGGGTATTTTCGTAATTCGGACCACCCCGGTTGAGGAAGCCGCGCGCGGCCACATCAATACCGGAGGTGGCATCAATCGAAACATTGCCGGTGACTTCAAACACCAGTTCAAACACTTCACCGAGATAGGCATAATCCGGACGAATCACGGCGTTATTGGTCAGCGTCAGATCCCCTTCGATAATAATTTTGCCGCGGGTACTAATGTTAAGTTCTTCATTGTCGAGGCTCACACTCTGCGGATAGACAATTTCACCCGCAATCAAATGGGTATCCGGCTCAAGGTAGGACACCGCACTCATGATCACACGATCAGCACCAAAGCTCACTGACGCACCACCAAGCACTGTAATCGACGACAGATCATGTACGCCGATAAGTTCGCTATTGTTCGGCAGGTTCAACTGATCCAGGTCATCCGTCGTATGAATCGTTAATGTCTTGCTGGTATTACTAACCACCTCATAGAGCGTGCCGCTGGTATCGCTGGCATCGAGATCAATCCAGTTACCCTGAATGCCCCAGTCATTCGCCACATCTGTGGTTGACCAGGCATTATTGGTCGCCACGGTGATTACCCAGATATCGGAGTCAGCCGGTGTTTCAACAACATTGGTAATCAGATGGCGACCAACACTGCGGATCGGTGTGCCCCCCACATGACCCACGCGGCCATTGTTATCCACGATCAGATGATCATCGTCGATGTTGCCATCCGCATCGTTATCAATACCGATAAACGTGGTGCCTGCACCACTCGGTGTATCGCCACTGACCAGACCGGAACCCGTATCGATGTTGTCGATATCAAAGGCATCGGCACGACTGAAGAACGTGGTATCGGTGGTGTGAATACTCACGCGACCGCCGCCACCAGCATAGCCATTATTGTTATTACCACCGGTACCGCCATGGGCTTCAATCACACCGCTACCAATCAGACTATCCACGTCAAGGTGGATACCGCCACCGGCACCACCATCATTACTGTTTGCTCCAGTTATATCACCGCCGTTAGCACGAACATAACCGTTGAGCAACATATCGCCCGCACCGATTTGCACAAAACCACCACCGCGATTCTCAGCACCAGCACCGGCATATTTTGCTTGCCCGTAGCGGCCATAGGTACAATCGTTACCCTGATCAGCTGCCCAGCCACCGTGACAACCGTGACGGGTATTCTCATAATTCGGACCGCCTCTTGCGTAGAAACCGTTGGCACTCACATCAATACCCGAGGTTGCATCAATCGTGAATGCACCGCTCACATCAAGCCTTACCGGGTGGAGCAGACTGACCGTTGATTGCGCTACTGTTATCAGACTGTTATCCAACATGGAGAGGGAGCCGGCTACGATACTTCCGATATTTTCGATTTCCAGTGTCGTAGCCGTTATGTCCAGCTGACCCGCAGCTATCAACGTCTGTATACCATTCAAGTCGGCTGTAGCATTGCTAATATCGATATCGCCACCGACATAAATTTCCTGACCAACACCTTCAAGTCGGGTTTCACCACTCATCACCAGTGCTGTACCAATTTCATCAATAGAAGTAACCAGACTGGCATTATCAAGCACAATCACATCAACGCTGAGATCATCCGCACGCACTTCAACCTTGTTATTAGACATAGTCAATGTGCCGATAGTGGTTGCATCAGTAAACTCGATTACACCATTACCTGCGTTAATATCCAGTGCTGTATAACTGGCCGGATGCTCAACAATCAGCTTGCCGTCAAAGATCGTAGTCAGCGTGGTAATAAAGCGTTCCGTCGGAATAATTTCCTGCGCAATCGTACTGCTCTGCCAGTACAGCTGAACATAGGCATGACTGGACTGCTCAACAAATTCAACCACTATCGGCTTGCGTCCGGCTGTCAGCGTAACCGGCGAGCCGGTACTCATGCCACAGCAAGCGGCACTGAACACCAGTTGTCCATCGATCCAGACATTGACAGTATCGTCAATATTTGCAGCGAAGGTGTAATCATCATTTGCGGGTATATCAATTTCACCTGCCCAGCGCACACTCCAGTAATCCGGGTTAAACGTACTATCAGGTGCTCCACCCGCCCAATAGAAATCAATATTTGCGTCAACCCGGGTAAATGACGGACCGGTAAAGTTGTTGTTGTCATAGTATTCGCCAAGCAGACCATTCACCTCGCGAATCACCGGAGTCGTAATCTCTTCCAGAGTCATTTCTGACATCTGGCCGACCCGCACTTCACTGTTACTACCAATCTTGCTGTTTTCATTGTCAAGCAGGTAGAGCCTGTCGCCACTGAAATCAACAGCGGCTCCCTCGATAACCCGGAGAGTATCGAGGATATGAACGCCGATCAGTTGCTGTCCAGGGAACACCAGTGCAGAAAGATCACCACTCGCCTGCACTGTGATCGTGCTAGCCGTATTTCCAACAATCGGATAGATATCACTGTCTTCTTCGCTCGCGTCCAGATCAACCAGCATGCCATCGAGCCCTTGATCCAAAGCGCCACTGGACTGCCACGGCTCACCTTCGACCTCAATCGTCCACAGACCAGCCACATCATCAGCCAATGCAATCGCGGTAATCGTACGCAGACCGACACCGCGTACCGGTGTACTACCGGACGGTGTCTGACGACCCTTATTATCGACAGTCAGATGCCCTATGACATCATCATTGGTGTCCGTAATGAATATGGTGCCCGCACCACCGGAAATCTTGTTACCGCTTGAATAAGCTTCATAGGTAAAGTCATAACCTGACAGGAATTGTTCAGCCCAGACACTGATACGGCCACCACCACCATCAAGAGCATTATTGTAGACAGTTGATCCACCGTTAGCGCGTATCAGCCCACTACCATCAAGGCTAACTGCTTCGATATGGATACCACCACCAGCACCACCATAGCTTCCACCACGGCTGCCGCCTGCATCAATCGTTCCGTCAATTACTGCACTATTGGCAAACAGCTCAACAAAACCACCGCCATTACCATTTTGGCTACCATCATAAAAATCACCAGCACTACCCGCATAACGCGCACGCTCATAGCGACCATAAGTACAATCATCGTTCGCATTTGCACGTTTGCCACTATGACAACCGCGACGACTCTGATTAAAGTCCGGCCAGCTATAATAATTACTCGGATAACCTTTACCACGCAGGTCAACCACAGCATTGCTTTCAATTAACAGATGATTACCCACATTAACCGTCATTGGTGCAAATGATGCCGGAGAACTAACCGGATCGGGTGCTGTGAGTGTCGCATTGTCTTCAAGGCGCAGATCATTGCCAATATTCAGATCGGCGGCAATCAGTGTTGCTTCTTCTGTTACGGTAACATCCGCTGCCACGAGTAGAGATGCTTCAAGTGCAGCATTGTCACCGAGGCTTACAGTCTCTACTGATATTTGACCCGCTTTAACATCTATATCCAGTGCATTAATAGTAAGGCTATCGAGTGTCAGAGAGTCTTTAAATTCAATCGCACCTTCACTTTTGACAAGATTCAGATCCGTATAACTTGCCGGCCCGGTAAGCACAAGCTCGCCACTAACAATACCACCGTCACTATAAAATACTGTTGCAGGAATAATTTCCTGTGCAAACAGTGTACTGGACCAGGACAGATGTATTTTCGCATTACTAGTCAACTCAACAAATTCGATAAGTATCGGTTTACGACCCGCCGTCAATGTAACCGCATCACCTGTAGTCACACTGCAGCAACCCGCAGATAGCACCAGTTGGCCATCAACCCAGATATTGACACCATCATCAACATTGGCAGAGAACACATAGTCATCATTAGCTGGAATATCGATTTCACCCTGCCAGCGCACGCTCCAGTAGTCATTACCAAAACCTGAAACCGGTGCACCGCTCCAGAAGAAATCGATATTACTATCAAGGCGATCAAAGGTTAAACCAGTGAAATCCTGATTATCGTAGTATGTACCTTTCAAGCCATTGATCGGAACAGTTACATCTGCGGTCAGCGCCTCAAGCAGAGTTTCAGAGACCACACCGGCAATCACCTGACTCTCCAGACCAATGCGGCTATCAAGCGGTCTCTCTATCACCAGTCGATCTTCACCGAAGTCCAGCGAAGCACCGCCAGTGACTACCAAGGTATCAAAGTGATGCACCCCGACAAGCTCCTGATTGCCGACAGATGACAGATCGTTATGCGACTGAATCGTCAGCGTGCTGCGAGTATTGCTGATAACCGGATAATGGTCACTAAATGCTTCATTGGCACTGAGATCAACGAACAGCCCATCAAAACCAATATCCCGATCAGCATCAGGCAACACCCAGGGCTCTCCTTCAACTGCAACAATCCAGATACCTTCATCCTGATCCAGCAGCGTAATATCGGTAATTCTGTGACGACCAATGCTGCGCACAGGCGTACTGCTCGAATTCGCAGCACGCCTACCGCGAACCATCAGGTTGCCATACAACTCGGTATCTTTATCCCAGACAAATACCGTTCCCACACCACTCGGCAACTTGTCACCACCGCTGTACTCAGCAAAGGTAATGTTATAGCCCGGATTAAAGGTATTGGCCCAAAGACTAACTCGACCACCGGCACCATCTATCGCGTTGTTATAAATAGTAGCACCACCGTGCACATCGATCAGACCACTGCCATCCACTGTGTTGACATCAACATGGACACTACCTCCGGCACCACCGTAGCTTCCGCCCCAGATACCACTCGCATCAATCGTGCCATTGAGTACCAGCGTATCGGCAGCTATATCAACGATGCCGCCGCCTTTACCAGTACCTGTAGCGTTATATCTATCACCTGCACTACCGGCAAAGCGTGCGCGTTCATAGCGACCATAGGTACAGTCTGCCGACGTGTTATTGCGAATACCCGCATGACAGGAGCGTGCAGATTGATCGTAATTCGGGCCACTCCAGTAGTTATCCGGGTAACCCTTCGCTTTGAGATTAATCGATGAGGTAGCGTCAATCGTCACTGTACCTGTTGCTTCAATGACAAGCGGATACAGTGTGCGCTGCGCAGCAATTGCATCTGGCACTGTCAGTGTCGCAGCGGCCAGCAAGTCAAGGTTATTAACTGATAGTTTATCTGCTGACAGTGTCAATGTCGTTGCATTGACTTCCATATCACCAATAACATCCAGCGCAGCAACCGATATACTGGAATCATTGCCGGATACAACTTCGGACACATTGACATCACCTGTTACTGTCAGGGTGTAATCACCGCTAATCGTCGTGCCATCAAGTACCAGGTTATTCACCGTTGTATCCTGAGTCAGCACAACATCCTGTCCACCCCAGTTCGCATCAGCAATACCAATAATATCGAAGTCAACCGTTTCACTATAGGTTGTTTGTAGGACCGCATCGTTGTATTCAACAGTAATTTGCTCCACGCCTTGCTCAAGCGCAGTGTAATTACCATTGGCGCCGGCACTAACAATTGCAGAATCACTGCTCGTATATACGGTATTGAAACGACTGTCATCACTCACATCGACATAGAAAGTTTGCAATTCAGTGTCAACAAGCACTTCAACCACAGCCACTACTTCGATACGGCCCTGCGGGTTGTCAGTCGCAAGATTCAGGGAGACGCTTTCCGGAGCAACCACTATGCCACTGGTGTAGCCATCAATATTGTAGCTGGTATCAAGCAACGGATCGGTCAGCAACAGCACTTCAAGTCCATCTTCTACATAGTCGCCATCGCTATCCGCATTGTTAATATCGGTACCGTACAGCGCCTCATCCGCATTGCTCAGGCCATCGCCATCGTAATCTGCCTCATCGGTGACGATAACAACAAGATCATCACCCATATCAACCGACGCACCATTTTGCACCGTAAAGTCGCGGAAGTAGTGCACACCAATCAGCGCTTTGCCAACCAGACTGGAAAGATCATCCGCTGTATGCAATGTAATCGTGTTACCGGTGTTACTCTCGATCATATAGATCGGCGAGCTGACGCTGTCATCCAGATCAACATAGACACCATTGATACCGTAATCTAGCGCATAATTCGTCGCCCGCCACGGTGAGCCCTCAACCTCGATGATCCAGCTGTTCAGCGATGTGCGTGTTGCCGCAGTAATAATATGGCGACCAACTTTACGAACTGGCGTTGAATTAAACGGCCCGCTTCGGCCTCCGTTATCAACTAACAGCGAACCAAAGGCGTCATCAAGATCATGCGTATAAATAGTGCCCGCACCGCCTGAAGTGGTAGAGCTGAGCGCTGTGGTTGCCTGCATATCAACAAACGGCTCTTGCGAGAATCCCGCGTAGTAATCCTGCGGTACCGCATAAACGAAAGCCTGCTGGCCAAAGTTCGCCGTGATACTGGAGGATGAAAGCACAGTGAATATCGGATACCAGGTGCCCGTCAATCCATCCGCTACAAGTTGCCAGTCAGAATCATCAACAGCGATATAGTATTCGCCCACATCCATATCAAGGCGATGACGAATAATAGTTTCAGTATGATTAGCTGGTTTAGTCCAGTTATACGTTGTACCGATCTGGACACCGTTGTGCCACAACGGGCGTGTACCTGACTCGAGGTAGTTATAATACAACGCATAGCTATTGCTATAGCGACCAGCCCAGGTATTCAATGCCTCTGAAGACGTCGCGATACCCATACCGATGTTCGGATTCGCATTCGGATTGTTAACCGTGGTTTCCCAATAGGTCTTGCCACTATGGATTCCCACTGTGCCACGCACACTGTAATGCGAACCACTGGTGGTTGATGCCGTCAGATTATCGACAGCGATATCAACATTGACATCCTTATCATTTGCGTTAAGAACAGCAAGATCAGACTGCGCTGTAACAAACCCGCTATAGTCCTCTGCATAAATACTGATACGTCCACCACCGGCATGCCCCCAGCTGTCATACCAGGAGGCACCACCATTTGCAGCCATGGAACCGCTACCGAACAGCGTCAGCGTTTCAATATGAATGGAACCACCGGCCCCACCCCATGAGTAACCTTTAATACCGTTAGCCCTGATAACACCATCGAGCTGAACTTCGCTGGAGTATAGTGAAACAATACCGCCACCATGACCGTTATCAACTGCACTGGTGTAGTTACCCGCACCACCGGCAAAGCGTGCCTGTTCATAACGACCATAGGTACAGCCCTCAACACCATTGGATCGCGTACCCGCATGACAGGAGTAAGCATAGTTAAGGTTATTGCTTTCATTGGTAAAGTTCGGCCAATGGTAATAACTGTTGCTATTCGATATCGAACCATAGCCTTTACCGGTCACATCAATCGCAGAGGTACTATCAACCGCGATACGGCCCGCCACGGTCATTTCAAGTGCATGCACCTGCTGTCTATCAGAATCACCCTTCGACGTCGTCAATACTGAGTTGTCATTCAGGGCAACATTACCACTCACAATAGAACCCGAGTCAATATTCAGCGCCACATTGGCACGAGTCAGCGTGATATTGCCCTGCACTTCCAGTGACGGCGCATAAACTGCCATATTGTCTACATCTGCAAGAGTCAAACCTTCGCGCAGTACAATGGGTGTATCAGTACGCAATGAGGAGTTATCACTCAAGGCATGTTCAATCAGGCTGCCGTCGAGATAGCCCGCTGTCACTGTCGACAATTCTGTAATAGAAGACTCTGCTGATGTATCGAGATTGATCTCTACCCTGTCATCACCAAAATCAACTGATGCACCACCCGCAATCGTGAGTGATTCAAAGCGATGTACACCGACCAGTTGTTTACCCACCAGACTCTGCGGCAATACCTCTGCAGCATTGACTCGAACCGTCAATGTTGATCCGGTGTTATTTTCGATCATATAGAGCGGACTATCCTGATCGACTGCATCAAGATCGACCCACATACCAATAATATCTTCACCCTGGGACCAGGGAGTTCCTTCAACTTCAATTCTCCAGTCATCACCGCTGAAACGATAAACACTGGTAATCGTGTGTTGACCCACACCATGTATCGGTGTTGTACCACGACTCGGAATGGCATTATTGTTATCTACAATCAGGTGGCCGAAAGCAACATCAGTATCGTGAACATAGATAGTACCGGCACCACCTACTTCGGTTGCATTGGTTGAGGCATTGGCCTGCCAGTTTTGCGTATAACCGGTGTAGTCAGCAGTATAAATACTGATACGTCCACCACCGGCATGCCCCCAACTGTCGTACCAGGAATCACCGCCATTGGCACGCAGCGCACCGGCACCGAACAATCTATTGGTTTCGATATGGATGGAACCGCCGGCACCACCCCACGAATAACCTTTCTTACCATTCACGGCCACAGTACCTTCAAGCTCTATCTCGTCGGCATACAGCGCAATAATGCCGCCGCCATGGCCTGAATTTGTTGCACTGTTGTAGTTGCCTGCACCACCGGCAAAGCCCGCATAGTCGTAACGACCGTAGGTACAGGCTTTCACACCATTGGACCGCGTACCGGCATGGCAGGAGTAGGCGTAATTCAGGTTATTACTTTCATTGGTGAAGTTCGGCCAATGGTAGTAGCTGGCACTGGTCGGCGAGCCATATCCTTTACCCGTCAGGTCTATCGCAGAAGTTGCATCAACGGTGAGTCGCCCTGCGGCATTTAGCGACAGACTATTAATCACTTTCGTATAGGGGTTCGCTATATCCGCGCTCACGACTGCATAATCACTGATCAGCACATCGCCACCAACTTCCACACTATCAGTAACGTTGAAGTGCAGTTGACCACGCGCAAACGATAGATCGCCATCTATATTGATAGCCGGTGCGCTAATAGTCAGCTGTGGAATATCACTCAGCGTCAAGCCATCAAAATCCAGTGCATGATTGGCACTGACCGTACCGTCATTGCCCAACACCTGCTCGAGCAAGCTGCGCTCAACATCGCTGGCTTTGAGCGTCGCGTCGCTATCAATAGACGATTCTTCTGTATCAATAACTTCCACACGATCATCACCGAAGTCGGCAATCGCACCATTGGCCAGGGTCAGCGATATGAAGCGATGCACACCGACCAATTCGTTACCCACCAGTGACTGCGACAGCGACCCATCAACAACACTGAGCGTCAAGGTGGAGTGTGAATTATCGACAATCAGATACAGCGGACTTGCGTCATCGTTTTGATCAAGATCCACCCAGTATCCCGTTACATCCAGATCGCGAGCAAAGTTATCGCTCCAGGGTGTACCTTCAACAGTTACTTTCCACTCACCAGGAGCACCCGGGTAAATCGCCGTAATGGTGTGACGCCCTACACCACGCATCGGCGTCGCCTGTCTGGCCACAGTGTTTGTATTGTTGTTATCTACAATCAGGTGACCATAGGTTTCACCGGTTTCGTGAACATAGATCGTACCCGCCCCACCAGGCACAGTTGCGGTCGATGCGGTACCAGCCTGCCAGTCAACAAGACCTTCCTGAATCACGCCCGGGTAGTATCCAGCCGGTACCGGATAGGCGAACGCCTGTTGACCGAAGTTTGCACTGACAGAAGACTCATTTTGTACACTGATCGTTGGATACCATGTTCCTGTCAATCCCGCCACGACCAGCTGCCACTCAGAATCATCAGCAGCAATATAGTACTCGCCCTTATCCATATCGAGCCTGTGACGAATAACAGTTTCAATATGATTGGCAGGTTTCGTCCAGTTATATGGAGCACCAAAACGACTACCATTACCGTGCAGTGGCGCCTGGCCAAGCTCAAGGTTTCGATAATACAGCGCATAACTATCACTATTTCGACCAATCCAGTCATTCAACGAAACATTACTACGTGTAATACCCATACCAACGTCGGCATCTGCAACCGGGTTATTAACCGTTGTCTCCCAGTACACCAGTCCTGAGCTAACACCTAATACACTGCGCACACCCGGGAAGCCGCTAGATGTTGCTACAGTAGATGCAGTCAGATTATCAGCGGACAGCGTTACATCCGCATTTTTATCAACACTATTCAGTACTGCGAGTTCTGAATCCCGTGTGCCGAAGTCGCTCACATCATCTGCGTAAATACTTATACGACCACCACCGGCATGATCCCAGGAATCGTACCAGGATTCTCCACCGTTAGCTTCAAGCGCACCGGTACCGTACAGACGACCAGTTTCAATATGGATAGAACCGCCCGCACCACCGTAGGAATAACCTTTGCGACCGTTGGCAAGCAGCGCACCTTCCAACTCAACCTGAGCGGCTACAATTTCGAGAATACCACCGCCGTAGCCTGAATTTGTTGCGCTAGTGTAGTTACCTGCGCTACCAGCAAAGCGCGCACGATCATAACGACCGTAAGCACAATCGTTATTGCCATTAGAGCGTGGGCCCGCATGGCAGGAGTACTCGTGATATGTCTGATTACTTTCATTGGTAAAGTTTGGCCAATGATAGTAACTATTGTTGTTTTCACTACTACCGTAACCATGACCACTTACATCAATTGTTGACAGACTATCTACGGTTACCTTACCGGTTACGCTCAACGAGAGCGGATAGATCGTCTGTGTATTGGAGCTGGCCAATGTCGAGGTAAGCACGCCGCCATTGATTACCAACACATTACCCAACACGCGAATTGGCTTCGTGGTTGCAATGCTGAACTCGACACCATCGACAATAAGATCGCCATCTATAACAAGCTCATCAACAACCAGCGATGAATTACCGGAACCATGTACGGTAAAGTCTCCGACGGTTTCAATACGATAAGCCGAGGTTACTGCCGCTGCATCCAGCGTGACATTGCGCGCCAGCAGATCCTCTGTAAGCAGCACTGTGCCCGTCCAGTTCTGATCTGCCAGATTCAGCGAACTGATGGTGAAGTTCACATCGCCCGTACTGCTGACATTACCCAGCGCATCATGTGCCTCGGCACGGAAAGTTACAGCCTCAAGGCCTTCAGGTACCTGGTAAACAAATTGATAAGGCGCAGCACTATCTTCACCCAGCAGCTGACCGTCAGCAAAGAAGGCTACCTTCGTTACACCAATATCATCAGTCGCTGTTACAGAAAGGTCATAGGAACGCAGTTCAAACAGCTCGGTACCGGTTACCGGTGTCAGCCAGGTAATTTGTGGCGGCTCACCACTGCTCACCGCAAAGTTAACTGCACCCGTGCTACCTGTGTTGTTGTTGGTATCCCGCGCATTAATCAGCACCCTGAGGTTATCCTGATCAATCGGCAGATCATAACTTGCTTCAAACGGCCCTGACGTCAGGCTCTCAAGCAGCACATCGTTGGCATAAATATCAACCAGTGTAATTCTGCCATCTTCAACAATTGACGGTCTGATCACAATATTCTGGCCTTTTACTATCAGATCAGTTTGAGTCGGGCTAGCAATGGTGACAATTGGCGACGTTTCATCAACCACCGTCGGATCATAGTCTTCACCGTCAAGCAAACCGTCATCATCAAAATCCGGATCGGTTGGATTGAGACCCAGCGCAATTTCTTCACCGTCCTTGAGGCCATCATCATCTACATCCGCATCGCGATAATCGAGCTGATAAACAAGGATTTCATCCTTGTTGCTAAGACCATCGTTATCCGTATCGAGATCTGCATCACCGGACAGGTTCGGATTCAGACCATTGGCAATTTCAATCGGATCACTAAGACCATCGCCATCGGTATCCATAAGATCCGGACGCGTGTTGTGAACATAAATCTCATCGTAATCACTAAGGCCATCGAAGTCGGTATCGACCACAAACGGATCAGAACCATTGGCAATCTCATCGGCATCGAATACCTTATCGCCATCGCTGTCTTCATTTAGTGGATCGGATAACACCAGGCCATCTGCCGGTACTTCGGTATACAACACACGCTGCGGCACCAACTCCCAATTGGTATTTAGATTAGTGTTATAAGGCGGCACATCGTTGTAAGGCATTACTGAAGCTTGCGTGGTCGGACGCAACCACCAGAATTCAATACCGTCATTATTCAGGTGATCATAGAAACGCACATCAACGCTGTGGAAACCCTGGGTCAGATAAATTGCATCTGCGGGATCACCCGGATCGCTTTCACCGCGGTTATCTTCCCAATCAAAGCCCTGATCCTCGCCGTTGTTGACGACAAGCTGTCCACCGATCCACACCTGTGAACCATCATCGGAAATCGTACCGAAGCCATAGTCACCTGCAACTGCAATATAGATATAACCCTGCCACTGGATACTATAACTATCTGCCCAGCCCGGCACCGGCTCGAAGCGGTAGTTTTCGCTGCCATCCCAGAAATCAATATCGCTATCAACTCGACTAAAGGACAGTGTCTGTCCTGTAACATCGATATAACCGTCAACATCAATCGCATAACCTTCATAGTAATCACCGGCAAGACCATCACCACTACCCGCAACTTCGGCTGCATCAGACAGACCATCCTGATCGGTATCCGCAACAAACGGATGCGTACCGTAGGTTTGTTCTTCAACATTCGACAGACCATCGCCATCCGGATCCGCAGCACCTTCACCACTATCCATAAGCGGATCATAGCCATAGCGCACTTCGAAACCATCGAAGAGGTCGTCGCCATCTTTATCCGCCTCGAACGGACTGGTACCGTAATCAAATTCCTGTACATCCGGTAAGCCATCGTTATCCGAATCCCGCAGTGAACGTTCGTACATATAAGTCAGTACATTCGGTCCGTAAATCTGGTGGTAGTTGCTGTTTGAAGCCATTACCTTGAGGTCGGCAATACCGTAATAGATAAAGCCTTCGCCATGTTCAAAGCTGACTGCCGTGATTTCACCGTCCTCACGATCATTGCGGTACATCTCCGGCAATACCAGCGGATTCAGGGAATCTCTATCAAAATATCCCGGTACCGTATTGTTGATATCGAGACTACCCAACGGCAGATCACCGTGGACACCTTCAGCAATTAGTGAGGTATAGCCGTAAGCATTATTCTCCCGATCACTGCCGGTCTCATAATGCAAGGTACCGATAGTGAGCGGCATTTCAGCCACGATGCCGCTGATAAAGTTCGGCTGCGCTTCATGGAATATCAACACATTACCTTCTGCCACCCAGTCGAACACACGTTGCTTGTAATCAGCAAAACCACTGTCGTTGCTACTATCTACCCACAGCACATCAATATCATCAAGCACTGCATTGGCGATCCAGCCTTTGTGTACAGCACTGTAACCCGCATTCTCAATAATCGCTTGCTGATAGTTTTCGCCTTCGGTGGCATTCACACGGTAGTAACCGACACGCACTTCGGTGCGATTCAGCACCAGGTTGCCAACATCGGTAATGCCTTTCCAGACCGGTGTAACAGGTTCACTGATCGCTGCAGCATCAAAACCGTCAAGCTGACCATTAGCCACTACAATCACATCACCGAGTGCAAACGGCACATCAGGAATTTCGAAGTAACCGTTAACATCTGTCGTCGCCACTCTGCCATGCGCCTCAACGGTCACATTCGGTACTGGCGTAAACACCGCATCGGTCACGGTACCAACTACCGTCGTACCTTCATCTTCCTCTACGGTAAAGATAATCTGACCCGAGGTACCCAGCGTATTATTAGTATCTAAAGCAAATACTTCAACAACAAGCTGCTCAACACCGAACAGCGGCACATTGTAGTTCACGCTATAACGACTATCGCCAAGCGCTGTCGCATTGAAGTTCTGTCCACTGATAACAAAATCTACATCTTCAACGTAGCCGTTATCGGTTGCCTGAGCCACCAGTGTCAGCGGCTGCCCTTTGAGCACTTGCAATGTGACCGGCTCAACAAGTGTCACAACCGGCGGTGTAATATCCGGCGTTGTCACTGCATGTGGTACGACATCCGCTTCCTTCGGATCGCCATCATTCATACCATCGTCATCCGTATCCTTATCCAGCGGATCGGATTCATAGCTGTAGACTTCCTCGCCATCTTCAAGGCCATCATTATCGCTATCAGCATCGTTGATACCGGTACCGGCAACTACCTCATCAACATTGCTCAGGCCATCCTGGTCGAGGTCACCGTCAGCATCCGCAGGGCTGTTCGGATCAAGCCCATAATCTCTTTCCAGCTTGTCATTGATACCGTCATTATCACTATCAACCGACAGCGGATTAGTTCCAAGATCAATTTCATCGCCATCATTAAGGCCATCGTCATCCGTATCCTTATCGAGCGGATCTGTAGCGTGAAGATTCAGCTCATCGCCATCGGAGAGACCGTCATTATCAGAATCGAAATCATCAATATCTGTACCCGCTGCTTCTTCCTCAGCGTGAGTCAGTCCATCGCCGTCTGTGTCTTCCTCACCATCGATGATGCCATCACCGTCAGTATCCGGATTGGACGGATCAAGGGTACCGGTGCCAATTTCAAAGCCGTTGCTCAGACCATCATTATCGAAGTCACCATCTGGTGCAAAGACATTAAACGCAAGGCTGTTGCCTACTCTCAGTGGCACAGTTTCATTACCATTCGGCAGCGCACCGGATAACTCAACCGTCACTGCCATGCCATCAACAAAATCAGGCTCAACCGAGTAAATCGGGAATTGGATGGAGCGTTGCCATGAACGCCAACCAAAGCCTTGTGCTTCGCCATTCAAGATTGCCTGACCAGCAGAAATGGTATTCGGATTAATGCCACTACCAAATTGCAGGGCAAGTTTCACACTACTACCTTCAAGCACATTGAGCGATGTGGGCAGCGTGATCAGAGCATCCGAGCTGCACGCGGTACCGGTTTGTACGGCTACCGGATCCTTGCGGGTTTCTCCCTGCAAGGCAGAATTGGTGGTATCGAAGTCGTAACAGGTATTGAGTGCAAAGCTACTATCCGGCGTAAAGCTGACCTCGGTACCGTTAACCGCAAAACTACCCGTAACCTGACTGCCCGCCAGCTCAACACGCAGGTAATCACCTGGCTCGCGTTCTTCTACCGGCTCGTCATAGGTCAGGTACATCACAAGCGCCTCAGAATTCACCGCCGCTGCAAAGTAACTGGCAACAATCTCCGGCGGCAACTCACTGAACAGCATCTGATAGCTATCGCTATAATCTATACCTGTCAATTCAGCAGGCACATTAGCCACAGTTGCGGTAATCGTTTCGAACAGTGTATTGGTTACACTCAGGTTACCGAGACCATTATCAAGCGTCACTGGCAACTGATTAGCCGTGTTATCAATGAGCGCAGATCCATCAACCGCCACGTCGACAGAACCATCAAAGTCATCAATGCGGTTATCAAAGCCATCGACAAGCTCAATATGGAGCAGCAGCGCACGCTTGGTATCTACCTGCTGTACATAGTCAGCAGCCTGTTCAACAAGGTTTTCATCGAGGAAACGCAGTCGTGCCGGCGCTCCTGGCACAAGCACTAATGGCAAACCTGAAACGCTTTGTGGGTTGTTCGACGTATTACCATCGTGGTCGTACAACAGTGACAGCCCCGTCGCTGCCAACGGCATCGTGTAGCCGCCCACTTGCTGAGATGTCCGCACAGTGAATGTGGCAGTACCGTTAGTTAGCGTTGCTGTAGCTCGCTCTACGGTTTCACCATTATGGCTGACTGTATTAACGCTTGCGCCATTGGCATTAACCACACTGAAAGCCGCATTCGGCAAAGTCAGCGCAAATGTACTGGCGCTATCAGTTGCCACAAAGTTGTACTGCGAATCTTCCGCATGTACTGCAACCGTAATCTCTTCATTAACTGCCGTTGTCGGAATATAGGCAAACACAAGGCGACTGGTCTGACCTGGCAGCACCTGAATATCAAAACCTTCACGCTCCAGCCCAAAACCCGAATCCGCCGGCTCTGCACGCACTTCATAATCACCGGCAGTGAGTGACGTGTTCAGAGTAGCAACCGCAACACCACTACTATCAGTAGAAGTTATCGCCATGGTTGTGACCACCCCACTCTGCTTGTTACGTACCGTCCAGGAAATAGCAAAGTCGCGCACCGGGTTCTGGATATGATCGAGCACTTCGATACGGTATTGCGGGCTTTCACCAACGCTCACTACCGTGCGGTTAAACGGATCGCTACCGACAAAATTGATTTCATTCGGCTTCTGATTAACTGTAAAGCTGTACTCGTCACTTTCAACCGTCTGGTTAAAGTCGTCGGTAAAGACCAGTTTGTAACGATATTCATCAGCGGCAAGGCCGGATTCCGGCAGACGGAAATCAAACGTGTAACTCGCATTGCTGGTTTGATTGAGCGTTACCTGCTTCACAACATTGCTGTTACCACTATTAAGTTCGACAAGCTCCAGCAGCAATGAATTACCATCGTCGTTGATGCCCGTGAGACCCACGGAAGCAATACCACCGTAGAATGCACTAGCCGGCGCATTGATATTGAGTGTCGCCAGATTCGGCAGCTGATCTTCCAGCACAGTAATAAAGGTCGGTTCAAACTCGGTGCTTGTTATCTGACCACTATTATCCGTCACGCTCACCACAAGGCTGCCCGCCGCGCTACCCATGACACGCTCGGTACGTTTATCCGTTAACGTAAAGTTGCGGTTTACAGACTTGCTGTTGTTATAGCTGACAAACGCAGAATCTCGCTCATCCCAGTTCACCGCAACCGAAGTGATACCCGCATCATCAGTAGCGGACACATTAACGGTAAATTGCGTTTGCTCACGAATTTGTCCAGGCGCACCAATATTAGTAATAAACGGCCTTGAATCCGAGTAGACACCGAGCGGCTGTGAGCTCACCACCGTAGTATTACCTGCTACATCCGTTACCGTAACCTCATAAATAAAGCTGCCAAGGGTTTGCGGCACGTCGATATAGGTCAGCACATTGCTATCAAACACCGCCGCAATCGTTTCTCCATTGCGCGTCAGGAAAGCTTCCTTAATGCCACTACCGTTATCATTCATTGAAATATTAACGGTGTAAGGCTTATTGATAATCGTGCGCTGCTGGTTATTTGTCACCGCTTCGCCACTGATCGACAGACTCACCGCTGGATCAACATCATCCTCGTAGCGAGAAATCTGTACCGGTGCCGATTCCACACTATTACCGTAG
This sequence comes from Pseudomonadales bacterium, assembly GCA_028280345.1. Taxonomy (GTDB): domain Bacteria; phylum Pseudomonadota; class Gammaproteobacteria; order Pseudomonadales; family UBA7239; genus JANQLY01. The sequence goes on from JANQLY010000008.1 coordinate 27,175, forward strand.
ACATCAATAGCGCGAACCTTGATGTAATGACCATCGCGCTCTGTACCAAAGTTGCGCTCCAACTCAAAAGCCGGGCCGTAGTTCTTGCCGATATATTCATAATCACCATCGACTTGTGCGCCAATAAAGTACTCGACCAGCGAGATGCCATAGGGGCTGTTTTCTATATCTGCCACAATACTCAACGGTGTAGGCCACCAGCTTTCTGCCTCCACATCCACACTAACGGTAAATGGATTGGTCACTCCGTTCTCTGATTGCAACATCAGACGGCGCGGCTCGGCACTAACTGTCTGTCCCGCCGTACTCTCGGCAACTACTTGCAGGGTAAACGCCTGGCCATTTGGCAAATCAGCTGGTAATGCGAGTGTCGCCGCAAACGGCTCGGCGCTGCGTACCTCTACAAGCTGATCATTAATATAGTAGTCGACTGACTTGATACCAGCCTGCTGTTCCAGCTGCACCGCGAGACTGTCACCGATCTGGTAGATATTGCCAATCCACGGTGTCGCAGGTGCCGCACTGACCAACTGATAATCTGCTGTCAGATTCAAAATACGCAAACCATCGCTGCCAAAGCCAAGTATCAGACGCCCGTATTCAGCGGAGAGTGCCGTCACTTCGTTATCAACATTGAGCGCTGCTACCGGCTCACTGAGTGTACTAACTTCCAGCGCGTGCACAATAGCGCTGCCTGCTGCGTCTTCAGCCACCCACAGTACACCGTCATCAAGACTTATAGCGGTAACAAAGCCATTGAAGTCCACGCTGTTTTCATCACCATTATGGAGATTATGTTGCGTGACACGAGCACCCTGAACATAAAACAGGTGATCACCGCTCACTTCAATGCGATCAATAAACTGGCTTCCCTCATTCACAATCTGCTGCACATCAAGCAGACTCTGATCATCGGCAAAGCTTGCACGATAAATATTATTGGACGCAGTCAGCAGGAATACCTGATGGCCATAAGCATCAATATCCACAATACTTTCTGTTTCCACCACACGCACACTGCGTTTGGTGTTGAACTTGTCACGGCGCACCAAATGCAAGCTATCGCCAGTCGCTGCAACGAGGAACTCGCCGGCAAGCGCAATATCAACTGCTTCAATATTCGAGAACAAGGTAGAGAAGTAACGGTTACTGCGATTCGCCGCACGCACGCGCTGAACTTCCGGCTCCAATAGATAGAAGTAGTCTTCATCCGCCTCAACTGCACTAATGGTGAGACTGAAACCCTGAGTTGGCAGGGACTCCTGCTGCCAGGCGGCATTTTCACCATCGACAGCAAAGATATAAGAACCGTAATTGTCCGCCGCAGCAATCACTTCACCCTGGCGTACAGCAATATCTACGATGTTACCCTTGCGTGAATCACCCTGGGCGACGACATCGTAAAGTTCGACAACACTGGTATCGACTGCATCGGTAAAGGCAAGGCTAATGACCGTACCCACAGCATCTTGTAACCAGAGGCTGCCCTGCGCTAACCAGGCTTGTTGCAATTCACCTTGCATCGACAAACCCCAACGCCCGGCAACTTCCACCAGCTCCCGATCAGACACATTGAGCAACAGGGCTTCCGCCGCCTCGCTATCGATGGCAAGTAACTGTCCGTTCAGCGGCAGCATCACATCCGGGGTGCCATTAATCGTAAACACATCACCATTGAGCTGGCCATCAAGGCGAGCAATTTGCCCATCGTCACTAGCAACATAAAGCTCACCATCGTGCACCACAGCCGCACGACCTTGTATGTTGTGGCGACGACTGAAGCCACCCGTGCTGTTGAGATTGACCACTTCAGTATCGGTCAATACTACAAAGTGATCTTGCATCATCAACAAATCAAGTATATTGCCGTTTACATTGATATCGGCTTTAACAAGATTCAGGCCATTGCCTTTCACAGTGTAGAGGTTCAATTGCCCCGCACTGAGTATCAATATCTGTCGATCACGCACAAGCAGTTGATCAATCGGTTGAGCCCACTGTTCAAGACCTTGCACCGAGTAGCTGGCAACATCGACAAATACAACACCAAAGCCATTCAAGGCAAGTAGTAGCTTGTTATCGATCACTTCTATTGCGGTGATTTGACCTTCAAAGGTCGCCTGCAAGCCACTCTCGTTATAGAGATTATGGCCCTGGCTATACCAGTAGCCACCTGCGTGCGGCATAAATGCATCAAATACAAGACTTGCAGCTGGCGTCAGGGATAGCAGATCAACAATATTGACAGTTTTAACCAGGCTGCGTTGATTACCCAGACCATCACTGATAACAGCAGTGATTTCCAGCGCAGTCTCGCTACCATTCAATTGCAACTCAAGTACACGATCACCGGAAGCAATAACGATTCCGTTTTGATCCCTGACGGTAATCGTACCGATTAAATGACTCTCCAGATCAGATTGCAGTGCAAGTTTGACAACACTACCTTTATAAAGCTGTGTCGGTACGCCTGACAGCTGCGGATCCGGCACGCTAAAGCGCGGCGACAGCTTAATACCTACCGTGGTTTCAGCCACATCGTAGCTGTCATCGTAGTAGGCTCTGGCAACCAACACATAGTTCTGCAACGAGGACACATTCGGCAGTTGCAGTGCAAAGCTACCGGAATCAGTGCTGTGGCGTATCAGGGCCTGACGGTTACCGTTAAAGTCAGTGAGTTCAATTTCTGCGTGTTTAAAGCTTGCCGAACCATCCAGCTGACTGACACTGAAGCTCGCCGTCAACGTATCACCTTCGACAAATATCTGGTTATGAGCAATACCCTGTATAAAGACATTCGCCAGACCATTTTCGTTGGCAAGCGTTGTCACATCGGCGGATTGCAAGGTCTGCGCCGCCTGACTAACTGCGACAGTTGTTTCATCATTAATCGCAGCGGTATTTTCCAGCCAACCGTAACTGATAAACGGCAGTGCAGTCGTACGTGGCGTTACAACGGTATCGAGCGTCAGGCTGACATCATCAAGATATTGCAAGCCATCGAGTGTCGCCGACAACGGCAGGTGCGCCCGCTCACTGATCGTTGCAGCCTCTGCCGGGTTCAGCACAACACTACCACTCTGTTGCACGGCAGAGTCAATGATCAGCGACTGCTGCTCCACACTGCCACCGTGGTTGGCAATATGCACTTCAAGACTGCTCACTCCGGACAGCGCGGTGGCAGGTACGAACCACAGTTGCGATTGTGTAATCGAAGCAGACACACCGGCAAACTGGCCGCTGTTCCACAGCGGGTAAGCCGGCAGCAAGGCTCCATCAATACTATCGTCTTCTATATAGAGGGCTTCGCTACCGAGGCCACTACTATCAACCGTTGCCGCAAGCAGGATACCCATCGGCAGGCGCGTCACATTCAGTGTGCTGATTGTTGCCGCATCACCGCTTTGTAGAGCACGACTATAGAGTGTGCCACTATTCGCATCAGCGTAGTACAAGGCATCCGCACCTACCGCCAACTCATCAGCCGCAATACTCAGGTTCGCAACACGCTCACCCGCGAGTACCGCCTGCCAATGCGCACCGGTTTGTGCACCTGCAACACTTTCCATACCCGCCAGTTGCAGCCAGAGAATTTCACCGTCAACCACTGTCTGTACGATCTCACCTTCGGCATCGTAGCTATACAGCTCAGCATCCACTGTGCCATCTGCAGCCAGACGGTAATGTGTCAGTTGCGAACCGGCAATGGTATACAGTTCATCACCACTGAGTACAACCTGTTCAACATCCATCAGCTCAATCGTTGAGATCAACTGTAGTTCAGGGGCCGCCTGCTCACGCAGTTCGTAGTGATAGATTTCACGCTGCGTAACAGCATAGACACGTTGCTGTGCCACAGTCACGCTGACAATACTCTCGGGCACACTGACTGCAAGCGCATCGACAAAACTGTCACCACTGCGAATCAGTGCTGTAATGGTATCGCCGTACTGAAGATAAACCCTGTCGCCATTGGCGCCGACAACCCTGCCCAACACACGCTGCTCGACGGCACTGGCAAAATCACCGCCACTGAGTGGATAGAACACCAGCCAACGCTCACCATTGCGCACGACCTCAGCAGCAAGACCAGTTCCTGTGAAGTACAGCTCACTCACAGCAGCATCGGCAACCGCAGCGATCAGCCCACCCGGACCAACCAGTTCATAGCGGCTTTCGAGGTAGTTTTGTGCATAGACCACCCCGTAACCCGGCACATCGACGAGCCCATCTATCTGCCACTCGGCATCAGGCACCTGGGTCAAAGCTACTGCATCCCCATCAAAGTACGGTATGCGTGTCACGGTGTAAGGTGTCACCACCTCATGGGCAGAGCGATCGTGCAGCGTGACATCAACACTGACATCACCACTGTTACTATCGAGTACGACCTTCTGCAAGTGATCGGAAATTTCAAGCGTTTCGGTATTAACACCATCACTGACAGCGACCGATGAAGTGGCAGCAAAGTCATCCATACCCATCGGCACTGGCGCGTGTAGCCACAATTCACTGCCCGAAAGCATGGTGTTAGCGGGCCACAGACCAAGACTGACACGCTCATCAATGCCGTCATCTTGTAACAGATTATAGAAACGCTGCGCCTGTACCGGCTGACCATCAGCATCTGCTTCGGCACGCACCAATAGCACAGTATCTTTGCTGATACCTGCAGGCAGTGTGACATCTACCAGCACGTATTCACTGTCATCCGGATTGCGCGTCGCAGTTTTAGCCACTGTTGCCGATGCCACAGCACCCACATCGAGATAAATATCTGCCGACGTCAAATTACGCATCAACACATTAAGGGTAATGGTCTCGCCAGCATGGAAGGTGTTGCCATCGGCAGGCAGCACAATATCCAGCTCCGGCGCTCCGGTTTCACCATCGTAAGGCACGATAGTTGCCGATGCAGTCTCACTGACAAGATTGTTAAGGTCTATTGCACGGGCATCGAGCCTGATCGGATCCTCCGCATCTTCCGCTACCGTTAATTCATAGCGATTCGGATTCGTGAGTACCTGACATGCCGTCTGGTCGCTGAAAATATCTCCTGCTGTACTGTCAATACACAGCTCTACTCTCGCAACACCGTAGCGATCAAACGACTTGAGCACCACATCAACCACTTCACCGCGAGGCACAAAGGTGCCATTAACCGGTGTCACCAGCTCAAGTTCAGGTGGCGTACTATCAGGCAGCAACAGATAAGTATTATTAAACGGCAAGGTAATTTCAGAACCCGGTATACCATAAGCCACACGCAGTTCAACCGGTATCGGTGTTGCAACTGGCGGTGCGCCTTGCGGCAGAATATCTGCGAGGCGCGGACTCAGGTAATCAAGTGACACGCGACCACTATCAATATCAAAGTTCGCCGGCAACCACGGTCCCTGTGCAGAAATCTGCATATAGAGGGAGCTGATAAGATCCAGATCACCCTCAAGATGGAAGCCCACTTCCGCACGAATCAGCTCTTCAATGCTCGGCGGATTAGTATAGGCGCTGTCACCCTGCGGCAAAGTAAAGAACCCTGGCTTGAGACCATCGGTGGACAGCTGAATATTTGGCAGTTCCAGCGGTACCACAAAGCTGCGCTCGGTCACATTCTGACCATCGCTCGCTCTGACCAGCAAGGTCAGTGTAGTAAAGCCTGGTTGAACCGCTACAGTAATATCACCATCAGCTTCCGCACCCTCCCAGTTATTCACAAAGGTAAAACCACCGTCTCCGGAGTAACGATAGCTGAAGGAAATTTCGCCCGCACTGATATAGTTGTCCTGCGCCGCCAGATTCAACAAATACTCCTGACCGATCTTAAGCGGGGTTGTACCATCAACTACCTGACCAGTCGCTGCCTGTGTCAGCACAATAGAATCTGCCTGTGGCGGCAACAGGTCCTGGGCTTCAAACACTTCGGTGTAGGTACCATTATTGAAACCACCGGCATTTTTCACCGGATTGCCATTGGTGTCAGTAACACCAGTAACCGTGATCGTGTAAACCGCATTGTGTTCAATCACCTGATCGCTGCGCAGGCGTACGAGCAAGCGATCACCCTGGATCACGATCGGATCAAAGCGATGGGTAATATCTTCGCTATTGTCGCTGCGTACCACATAATCGCGGTATTCCTTGATAACCGTAAAGCCGCTCGCGAGTAACGTCTCACTGCCGCGTATGATCAGCGGATTCACATAATCGAAGTTCTGGATAACTTCCGCACTCGGTGCAGTATCGTCAATTGCACTGAGCAAGGTATCAATTTCAGCGAAGACCGTTTCCGCTGTTTCGGCACGCAATAGTACCACTTGATACTGCTCGCCAATCAGACTCTCCGGTGTTATAAATTGCAGACTATCACCAACCAACTGATAATCTACTGCATTGCTCACACCCGGTTGCACACCCTTGTTATAGGGAATCCAGTGCGCAGTCATATTTGCCGAGAAGCCGGAACCACTGACGGTAATAAGATCACCACCGGAGTCACTGACAATATTCATTCCGGTCGGGTTATTCGATACAACCGTATTAATAACCATCGGCTCAACGGCTACGATCGCGGCCGGCAGAGTCGTTTCGGTGCCTTCATGTTTCACAGTAATTGATAGGACACCCGCATTCGACAGCACTGTGTTAAAGATAATCTCTGTGCCATTGTTATTCACTGTGAACAGACTGCTGTCGAGTTCAACGTCATCAATAAGAATCTGCTCAACCAGTGACAACTGTTGGCCAAGCAGACGAATGGTCACGGGCTGATCTACAACAACGGTGGCTGGCATCAGATAGGATAGATTCAAGGCACTCAGACCAAATAGCGGACTGGCCTGAATCGTACGCGGCAGATCAATGTTCAGTTGCGCACCATCAATCTGCGACACCGGATTTGCTGACAACGCCAGTTCGTACAATGTGGAAACTGCAAAACCACCACCCTGCGGCTCAAACACCAGACGCTGACCTTCAAGCGTTGTGGTACCACTCACTGCCGTGCCACTAAACTGCTCATTGAGATCAAGGTCAACACTGAGCCAGGACTCAGCAGCACCCGCCAGATCGGCAATCACAATATCACCACTGTTGCCGAGTGCCGCCGGAGAAATCGTCGAAACATTCGCAACAGGCACTTCGGCATTGTAGTAGTTAGCATCGTAGTGCCATTCAAGCAGACCAGCGGAGAACTGCAGCGATGCAACTGCCCCACCCAGAGTCTCTGGCAAATCAATAACCGCAAAAGCTCGCGCCGACAACTGCTTGTCGAGCTGCATATCCAGGTCGTACAAGTCGACAGACGCATTATTAAAGACAGCCAGCACATCACCATCAAGCACAAGGCCATAGGGGCTACTACTACCGCCAAGCTCTGCAATCAGAGGCTCTGCAAATTCATCGGCAAACAGATTGCGGTCAAGCACAGCCAATCCGGTCTCACTGTAGAGCACAATATGTTGCCCGTTAACCTGCATATCACGATTCGCAGCAATGTCATCACTGTAGGCACTGTAGATATAGCTACGTATTACTGTATCTAGATCAGCAATCGAACGCTGCTCCAGACCATTTTCATAAAGTGTATAGGCAGAGCCGCCGAATACTTCAAGCGCAACAAACACACCCATATTCTGAGCAAGGCTGTATTCAGCAAAATCAGAACCACGAACATTCGCCGCATATAACGTATCCTGATCCCGGACGATCACATCCTGGCCGGATACCGCAATACTTTCGTATACGGTACCTTTTACATTGTTAAAGCGGTTTACAAACTCCGGCGCATAAATATTGCCGAGGTCATAAACCTCAACATCATTGTTAGCAGCAACCAATACGGCGAGTACCGCCCCATCGAGAGACAGCGCCGCAACCTGACCCGAGGCAGCAAACTGTGAAATAAACAGCGGCGTAGCACTATCGCGTAAACTGAAGACTTTTATAGTGTTGCCAGCGGCAGTGACCAGCAGATCACCACTGCGTTCCATATGCGTCAATCCGGCCAACTGCTGACGCGCATCAAACTCGATCAACAGTTGCTGATCCGACACCGTATCGGTAGTGAAATCCTGATTGCTCACTTCAACAAGCAAGGTACCAACCGCATCTACCGGTACCGGCACACTGAGCAACTGGTGACCTTCGATACGCAGATCCTCAACGACTCGACCATTGATACGCACACGGGTACTGGATCCCAGACCAACCCCGGACAATCCAATGTGTTCACCCGCATTAAAGACAAAACGCTTGTCATTAACATTGAAATAGCCACTGCTGCGATCATAGCTGCCAATACTGCTAATGACCGGATCGGCAATATAGGTATAGGCAGCGGTTTCTACCGCTGCGAGCGGACCGTTGCTCACCGCCACACCGACCAGCACGTTGCCACTCGGCGAAGATGCAAGCTCCGGCACTGTAATATGCAGCACGCTGGAAGACTCCACCGTAATATCACTGCCGGAAATCTCGACACCACCCATGATGACAACAGTGTTACTACCAAAGCCTTCACCCTGAATCGTCAGTGTTTCACCACCGCGCCAGGAACCCATTACCGGATCAACAACGGTAATTTGCGGCTGTACTTCATCAGTGGTAAAGAACTCGAAACGGTAGTCATCTTCAAGTGTAATGCCGTGCAGATCACGCAACGCCTGACTGATCTCCGCCTTGTAAAGTTTATCGGCTGCAAAGTCTGCAAGCGGGCGGAAAATTAACAGCGAACCGGCGTTATTCACCTGCTGTGAAACCAGTCCGGTAATTGGCGCGCCATCAAGCGTTACGGTAAACAGACTGTCACCGAGCGCATCAACCTGGGTGTAATCGAGGATACGGTTGAACTGAATTTCCAGCGGCTCTGCAACCGAATGCCAACCACCAGCCAGCGGTTGCTGCTCAACCACCAACAGGTCAGTGTTCAGAATTGTGTTCAGCGCACCACCTAACTGACCATAAGCGCCATCAATCGGGTTCTCACTCGGCTCTTCATTAACATAAACAAACGAGGAACCTGCATAAATGGCTTCCGGGCTAAAGCTGATGCTGTTGACGTTACCGGTTACTGCGAAGTAATTCTTCAGATTAACCGGCGTCTGGAAATCGCTCGCAAGCCACGGCGAAATATCAAAGGCCTGTAAATCACCCTGTCCGGATGCCACATACAAGGTTTGGCCACGCAGGATCATTTCACCGGCGAACAGATCGCCATTGGCAACCAGGTACTCAAGCTGCAAGCGCGCAACAAAGGAGGCACTCGTATCACTATCGATCGCGTAGGCATTGACTGTGGCACTGCTACCGGTTGATATGAGCAACAGATTTTCGTGCAACAGCATGTTCTCGGGTATAAACAGCTGGTTCGCGAGATCTTCTATCAATACTCGGCGTGTGACCGAGTAGTCTCCTGCCATCAGATCAATTTGCAGCAGTTCGTTGCTCGACGGCACAACCACCCAGAGACTGCCATCGTAGATCGACACTTCCGTCGGCTTACCACCGAGTTTGCTCACCGTCAGCTGAGCAAGCTCGCGCAGACCAAGCTCATTAGTTAGGCGATAGATATAAACACCATTGGTGGTTGCAACATAAATAACATTATTTTCAACCGCAAAGTCCTTGATCTCGCCATTAACATTCAATGTATTAAGTAATAGCGGATCAGCGAGCAGCGTAATATCAAAGTGATAGAGACGATTGCCGCCAGCAAGATAGAGATTGTTTTCCTCATATTGCAGTGCCACTACGCCTTCAGGATCAAGACCGCCATTGACATCAAAATGATAGGGTTCGAGTTCGTTGATAAATTCTTTCTCAAGAATAATCGGGCGAACCGGATCAGAAATATCCGCGAGCACAAGACGCGCTACATCGGAGTACAGACGTCTAATAAATACACCCTGGCTGTCAATCACATCAAAGCTGCCGCCCGTAACCGCATAGAGCAGCTGGCCGTTCAGGGTAATCGCCGATACCGGACTCGATTTATCATCTGACAGGTTAACTGAACCGGTTTCCCTGCCGCTGTAGAAATAGTCCACCGGAGAGGTTTCTACCTCACCCGGGAACAGACGGTTTTCAATGGTGATGGTGGCTGGGCCAAAGCTGCCGCTCGGTGCCCGTACCTGGATATGGTTACTGTCGTAAACCCTGAGATCGCCGGCAGTTGCGCCGTTGAACTTCACAGTGATGTCGTGGCTAAAGCCGCGACCATAGATATTGACACGAGTACCACCCTGCGGCGGACCGGTTTGCGGATTAATATCATCGATCTCAATTTGCGGCAGAATCGCAAGCGCACCGTAGAGAATGTAACTCAGACCACTATCATTACGTACTACCTTAACCGGCAACAGTGCATTGGCACCGGCAAGCTGTGGCATCTCGGGCAGCACCACAATGATTTCTGTATCACTGACAGAAACAACATTCTCCGGCGCAATTAAGGTATCGCCAATAATCACCGACGTCAGCGTGGCATTGACAAAATTCTGGCCAATGATCTGCACCTGCTCGCTACCATTGGCGTGGAAGAACGCATCGTAAACTTCGTTATTGAGCAAGCGCGACACGGATTCAATGCGAGGCACCACACCACTTTGCAACGTGTAGTGACCGACAAACTCATGGGCCAGGCTATGGCCACCCAGATCGAGCACGGTTGTCGGTACCGTTATCGTAATATCACCGGTGTAAGTAAAGTCACCGATGAAGCGAATATCGACATAACCACCTGACAGCGTATTAATCGCTTCCATTTCATACTGCGTATCAGGCAGTGGACTGCTATCCGCCTGAGTCAGCGTGATTGCCCCAATATTGGCTTCGGACGTATTCATCAGGTTATTGAACTGTAGTCGCAGGGTATCGCCTGGTGTCATTGTGGTTCCTTCAACCGGCGATACGGCAGAAACCAGCAGACTGTTGTTGCGGTTGATAATTACACCGTCACGGTTGCCTACCATTACACCACCGCCGTTAAACAGCAGTTCGCTGGTTTGCGCGTTAGAGCCATTGACCAGTGGCTGCCAGTAAACGGTTTCAAAACCGCTCTGCGCATCACCTTCGATAATCGCGAGCTCACTGCCGGAAGAAATCGTTACTTGCCCATACTGTACAAGCATGGAAACATCGCGAATATTACCAACAGAACCGCGCTCAATCGGATGCAGTGTATAGCTCGGGTTTGTACCGAAGCTGTCGATAATCGCCAGCATCAGCTCGCCGTTGTGGGCAAGTAGCACGTATAGCGAATCGCCCTGCCACTGCAGATCCAGTGGTTGCCCGTAAAGCCCGCCGCCAAGCTCATCCTGTTCCAGCGTAATCGTTTCGTAACCGGATGGCGTACTCAACTCACCGCCATTGAGTCGGATAAAGCGAATGAAACCACTGCCAAGATCATTGGCCGCTGCCAAGGCAAAGATATGGTTACCCTGATGTACATCGATATCCATCGCGCGATGCCCCGGTAACTCCCAGTGACGAATCAACAGTGGCTCGGTTTTATCGCGAATATCGATCAGCGCCAGGCCCTCACTATCATTGGCTGCAAGCATCATGCTGTCGAGTACAGCAACACCATTTACGGGCGCGTTCATCGGCAGCGCACCGAGGCGAACCGGACGCTCCCAGATGCTCACATCGAAGGTTTCCACACCGTATTCCATCAGGAAGCGGTTGTAGTAAGTCGCACGTGTTCCCTTCTTCACACCGACATACATAGTGCTATCGACAAACTGCGCACCACCTATTTCATGAGGCGGATAATTCGGTAAATCAATACTCAGGCCCTGGGATAAGGTATAGGAGAAGTCACCGACATAGACTTGCTCAACAGAGTTACCCACCGGAATGCGCAGATAAACGCGATAGAGATCCTGATGCACAACACCCGGCAGCAGGAAGGCAAACTTGCCAAGCCCTTCCACGTTGTCCTTGAGGTCAATCGTGTATTCACCGAAAACCGGATCTGTATCCTGATAGCCGGTATAAATCACATTGTCAGTGTTGCGACGCTGTTCCAGTACAACGCGGGTACCTGGCAGAATCACCTCGTAGTCAGAGCGGATGGAAATACCAATACCTCCGCGCTGATCACCTGCATCAGGACTAATAATGAAATTAACCTGATCCAGGGCAATCTCTTCACCAACCACCAGGCCACCGAGCCAATGCCCGGTTAACTCGCCATCGATGACGCGCAGGTGATGCTGCCCCGGCTCCAGCGGAATACCATCCATTGCCAAAGAACCTGCGGGAATTTCAATCGTTTGCTCGTCGACCCAAACCGAGGATACCGGATACTGATCTACATAAACCTGGGCTCCACTGCGGAAGTATTCACCGCGAATAGTAATCCTATCCTGGCGGCCTTTGTGGAAGGTGGCACCTTCAACTGCTGTCACTTTGGGTTGCCATGCGCCGCCCTCTGCAATGGAGAAGCGCTGTTTAAACGGCATCCAGAGGCCAACACCGCGCGCATTATTTGCACTGTTAACACGCAGCTCAAGTTCCGCACCGGAGACACGGGCAAAATCAATCTCAAAATACTGAGCTGTATCAGTTTGACCACTGTGATATTGAGGCACCAGCGTAAAGCTGACCGGTGTTTCTGTGCCATCCTGCGCATCAATCTCAACCAGTTCCACTGCACCAGGTAGCTGCACAGAAGCGACATCCATGATTTCGTTAAATGTCAGCACCATCTTCTGGGCAACGTTGTTCGACAGTTCACCGCCTTCTGCGACTGAAGTGCGCATAACCACTGCCGCAGGTAAGTCAAACACGTTCACACCGCGCCCACCGGCACCGATCACACGATCCTTATAAATTTCCACATCGCGAGTGGTTTCCGTATTACCCGCTGAAATCACCACCGGGTTTTGCAGATCGCGAATATCCAGCACCACAAGTCCGCGAGTTGCAGACACAAACAACGCACTACCAAACAGGTCGAGCTTCTCGGCGGTACCGCCGCCGCCTTGCAATTTTTCATCGATCGCAAACTGATAACGTTCTTCCGGGCGATCTCTATGAACAAACTCAATACCCTGATAGCCAAGTGCCGCCACTATATAGTCACCATAGATAAGCATATCGCGCACATTGCCATTGAAACTGTATTCAGTTCTCAGGTTCGCATCGTAGAGATGCTGCGCGTAGATCGTACTGGTTTCAGCTTTCTCGGTGAAACCTTCGATGGAATAATCAGGCCAGAACTGACATGGTGGTGAATTCACAAATGTTTTACCGCTGCGGCTCGCGCCACCGGAGAACATCCAGTTATCGTTACGGTAGAGCCAGTCACCTACGAGGCTCGTGCCACCCATTTCAATCGGATCAAACGGATCGATATAGTTCACCATCGACACACCGGAACCACTGAATTCCGCAATACTGGTTGCACAAGGTTCCTGGGCATTTTCACTGAAGCTGAGGCCGGTGCTAGCGGCAAATAACAGATTACCCTGTTTGTTTACGTCAGTAATGTAACCACCCGGCAGCATTTCATTGATGTACTGCAAACCGTTTTGTTCGTCGAGGTTAAGACGCGCCACACCACCTTTTTCGTTAGCTACATACAGGCGTTTACGCACCACACCTTCTTCAAGCTCTTCCAGCGGGAAGAGTCGGATCGAACCCATACCCATCGCATACTCAAACGCATTGGAACGATCAAGCAGAGTTTGCTCTTCTTCAGAGATACCATCGAGATTTGCCTCAATACTCCAGCCAATCGCTTTACCTTGTAACCAGTTATAACCTTCATCACCCGACGGCAAGCTGAAGTTTCCACCCACGAGTAGAGGTTGATCCGGATTTTGAATATCAAAGCTCACCGCACGATAGGTTTCCGGGAACAGCACACCGAGCACGCCAGTAGCCCAGTGATTGCTCGGGAAGTAACCGGCGTTGGTCACCAGTACGCCGGTCTCCTCGTCTATCCACAAATCCGACGGCGTAACATTTTCAGGGTTCACTGAGGAGCGGAATTTGAGACCATAACCAAAGCCATCTTCACCGTGCAACGACACTGTACGGCCGTAGCGATCTTCTACATAAACACTGTGTAGCCCCGGCGTACCTTTTGGCATCGTAACGCGCATCAGATCCGTGGCTACCACCGTCACATTAGTTGCCGGCAGTGAACCGACCTTGAGCTTGATACCATCAATAACAGTATTACCCGGCTCAAAGCCGCTACCGCGAACGGTTACAACTGTGCCACCACCAATCGCACCCCACTTCGGTTCAATACTGGTGACCTGCAACTCACCATCTACAACCAGACCACCCGCCAGGGTATCGCGCTGCCACACACCATCTTTTTCTACTTCTACTGTGACATCAAACTGCCCCGCCTCATTAAAGGCCGGACTTGTAAAACGTGCAATCGCCACACGTTCATCTTCATCACTTGTGAGCAAGTCATCAATGCTCACCTGGGTCTCACCGATATACAAGCGTACGCGGGATGTATCAGTCGGCGCACCGAGCAAGGCAACCGTTACCAGCGTCGGCTCACCCTGAGCAACACGACGCGGCACCACACCTTCCACACTGACAATTTCGTATTCGGCACCGCGATAGACAAAATCAAAGTCCTGGTTCTGCAGCAACGTATAGAGAATGATTTCATCATTCGTACCAACTGCACCGGGTTTCACTGAAGCCACTCCGGCATCGGCACGTGCCGTCAACGTAGCGCCGACCTGCAACTGAGCAAGCACCTGGTCCTGTAGCGTCAGAATGGCATCGTTATTAATAATGCTCACATCCGCAGGCAGCGCCGCAGCATTGTTATCGAAGATATGGAAACGGTTGAGGTTCGGCGCATGCAGATCAATCGCCTTGTTAAAGCGCAAACGCACCACAGCGCTACCATCCACATTGAGATCAATAATGCGGTTCTGCGGATCAACCGTATGCACCTTGAGCACTATATCGGGCACTACCTGAATCACAGCATTTTGACCCGCCATACCGGAGCCAATTGCACTGTAGTTACTGGCAAGCACGGCATCAATGATGTTATCACTGTAGGCCTGCATGCCCTCACTGAGAATCGGACTATAAGGATCAGTCACATCAACCGTTGCAATACCGCGCTCACCGCGCGCGATATAAACAATATTGCCGCTGATATCAATATCGTAAACAAACCCGGCTTCGGTAACCCGGGAGATAATCTGCGGCGCAAGCACATCACTGATATCAACAATCACCAGACCACCGGCACCCGCGGCAAGATAGGCGTAGTTGCCAACAACGCGCACCCGACTCGCAGGAATATCCAGGCTTGCAATTACGGCTAGACCACGTGCCGTACTGTTCTCAACAATATAGAAACCACCACCATCAACCTGTTCAGTCTCGGTGAGGCGATTATTACCATAATGGAATTCACCACCGACAACGACAATCTTCTGCGTTTCGCCCGGCAGCGAATCCACTGTATCGAGATCAAGAATATGTTTGTTGTTCGGCATCGCAATATGATCTGCCAGATACTGTTTGGTGTGCAGATACACATCAACAATACCCAGACCATCATCACCCATGGCAAGCAAGGCGCGGTTATTCTCTACCTCGATACCTTTCGCTGCACCACCGAGTAACTGCAAGTTATTAATGATTACCGAGTTGGTAATATCGAGACTGTCAAACGACACGGTAAACAATTTGGCATCACTGGCTTTCGCACCGTTAGTTTTTGCACCGGTAACAAACACCCGGTCAAGACCTTTCTCAAAGAAGGTATCAACACCCAGTGCGGCATAACCGGACGGTAATTTCACCTGGGTCAGAATACGGTCGTCAACTTCATCGCCATTTTCATCAATAAGTTCCAGTAGCTCATCCGGATTCAGTAACTGCTCGGTATTGGTGGTATAGGACGATGCACTGATATCATAAATAAAGATGCCCTGATCACCGTTCGCGGTCACCAGATAGGTACCTGTGGGATCGAGCACCATATCGTAGATACGACCTTCCGATTCAATATTGGACTGTACCGGCTGTAAGTACTGGAATGCATTTTCAATGGTTTGCTCCTGGCCGGTACTCAAACGCACAGTAATATCAACCCAGCCAATACGGCCACCCGGTGTAACAATTTCAATGGTGCCAGTATCCAGTACTTTAACTTTTTCGCTATCGAGCTCCACACCATCCATGAGCACCACAAGCTCACCGACTCCGGCACGGAAACCCTGACCAATAATATTGACAACGGTACCACCACCGAGACCACCCTCGTTCGGCGTTACAGATTTCACCAACATCGGTTCTACATAGTGCAAGGCACCAATGCGGCGCGCCTCACTGCCGTTACCAGTACGCACCCTGAGTGTTGCAGGTCCGGGGTTGTTTGGTGGTGTTTGTACTTCATAGCGCACAGAACCATCCGGCAGTGTTTCTTCAGACAACACATTGGCAAACTGTTCGGAAACAAAGAACTGCGGCGCACCACTACTGTTGCGCAAGGTAATGTAGGTCACACCACCGGTGACTTCGGTGATCGATGGTGCTATGGAAACAATTTCTACCGGATCGCCCGTCGCATCACCGGTGCTGAAACGAATCTCGTGGTTAAACAGGCCTATCGTGCGACGACTTGCAAGATCACCCTTCAGCTCGATGCGATAGACACGGTTCGCTTCAAGCAGTGACTGCGGATTAATGTGCAGGATGCTATCGTCAGCACTATCGATCACCAGGTTAGCCGCAACCGCCTGCTCACCATCAGTGCCATTATCAAGGTAGAGCGTCACATAACTCGCAAGCTCCGCTTCGGTGAGTGGCAGCGAATGAGTAAAGTTGAGTGCAATCGACACATCGCGATGCACATTGCTCTCGCCCGCCGCCGGCACACTGTCGGCAAGATCGATCATCAAGGTATCGAGAATATTCAAACTCGAGAACAGTCCGTCACCACCGGCACCGCGATTGATACCAAATATCACAAGACCATCATCGCTATACACCATAGCATCCTGGCCCGGCATAGCCGGAGTGAAATCCATCCAGCTACAGGCCTGATCCACCTTGAGTGCATCCAGCAGCAAGATTTCTTCGGTGCGACCCGCATCATAAAGTGCAAGATAGGGAATCTTATAGCCGAGCGTGTCAGTAGAATCAAAACCATCGAGGTTTGTCATAAAACCTTGCGGCTGACATTCTTCCGGACCACGCTGCTGCTTGCTAGTGAGAATCGCCGCAACACTGGACTGAGCCGCAATCGCACTGCTCTCACCCGGAATCTCGAAACCATTCGCGGTATAGCGACCCAGTGTTTTCAGATACTGCGGGAAGCGCGCATCTACCACTTCCAAGGCATTACCGGTAGCAAAACGATTCTGTCCCGGGAATGCTGCCGAGAGCGTACTGTAACCACTCTGTCCCAGTTGCGGCAGCGAAGGCTTGGTCAAGTCGTAAACGAGGCGCTTGTCATCCTTAAGCACTACATGCAGGTAGTCGCCAATAATTTCAATATCATCAACTTCAAGATTTTTCTCGGCTCCGGACACCACCGCAGTTTCAATTTGTTTAATAATCGAGGGACGTATGCGATCGGCAATGCTGATAATCGCAATGCTGCTATTGGCATTAATGATCAGCAGGTCATCCTTGATCAATAGTTTTTCCGGCGTACCCTGCAGCGGCATCGGCAACGCAAAGATATAATCACGTCGGTTACCTTCCGGCAGGGTTTCACTGTTCTCCGACTGTGCAGTTTCGCGATCAAACACCAGCAATACCGCCTGGCCATCAAACGGCGTATTGATATGTGGATAGTTGTAGCCCTGTGCCGTCACATAAACATGGTTATCATCCAGTTCCATATCGATTGGCATCACATCCTGCGGCAAATTCAGATAACCAAGCGCATGGCGCGGTGCTGCATCCTGCAAGTTATCGCGATCATACTGCACAAGACTGATCCAGCCCGGCGCAGTGAAATCCCTGAACGTATCCTGGTTGTAAACACGTTTCGGATCTACTTTCGTGTCGATCAAACCGCGACCGAGCACATAAATCCAGCGCAGCTCCGTATCCACTTCAAGCGCTGCAATTTCACCCGGTGGCAACTTCGTTGCATCCGGCACATAACTGTCAAAACTCCTGTTCTCAATTGTATTGAGACGATCCTGGATGTCTTTTTCCTTGAATGGCAGCTCCGTTACCAGCGTGCGGTTAATCGAGAGGCGGCCGTAGAACACCGCATTCTGTAATAAATAGAAGCGCCCCATCTCATCGCGAATCTCGATATCAATAAAGCCCCGATAAGGCTGCCCCTGACCATCACTGAAGTCAGGTACATACCAATACATCTTCTCGGCGCTGTAGAGTTCGAGCAATTCATCATCAACGGTATAGGTCACTGCTGTGCCCGGCTGGCCACTCTTATAGGCCTTGAGTTCAATACCGGTATGGAAACCGTAGCCGACAATATTCACACGATCATTGACACCTACTTGTGCAGTGCGCACAACCGCGGGATCAATAAATGAGATCTGCAAAATATCCACATAGGTGAAGCCGCCGATTACGGTATCCGTGAGCCCGTCGTCATTAGTTACAGTGACCGCTGCCGGACCCGCGTAGTTCGGATAAGTTGTCGCGTAAATACGCTCATAGGGATCTTCTAGCGTCGGTGCCTCAATGCGATCAATCACTACCGGCTGCCCACCGATTTCCAGTTCCGGATCACTACCGAAATTTAACCCGCGAATAACAATTTCCGTACCACCTTCAATACCGCCCGTCGCAGTACAGTAGTTGTTGCCTACCAGCTCGCTGACCAGCGAACAAATACCGGTAATATCAGGTTGCAGCGCATCACCCGCAGCCGAGGTAAAGAACTTGAATTGATAATCGCTGCCAAGCGGGCGACCGGTTAACGGCATCAACCCTGCCGTCACACGCACCACATAACGCTGACTCGGCTGTAACACATCAGCATCAGGCACAATTTCAATGGTGCGGTAATGCGGCTCACTATTGCGCGTACCGAAGCGCACGGTAAAGTCACCGGTAATATCCGGCGCACCAAGCTCAGGATCACCACCAAATACCGTAATGTAATCATCAAGCACGGTCGCAGGATCGAGCACCGCAGACAGCTCCAGCTCAATCGCTGTGATATTCGTCGGCACATCCACCTCATCAAAACCAGGTTGATGCGCCAGTACAGTCAGCTCGTGCATTTCAAGGCGGTTAATACCCTGCTTGCCACCGGCCACCTGTACTGCACCACGCGCCAGCGTGAGTCCGCGCGCAGAGAGATTCGCCACACTGGTATGGCGATCAATCATCGCCGGTATCGTCGCATCCAGTGTCGGATCCAGTGCCTTCTGTAAATCGATCACCTCAACGATGGATTGCGCCGGTTTATCTTCCTGGTCAGAGTACAGCACAGTCACATAAGCAAGGTTGCCGGATACCATCACGTCGTAAACACCATCACTGACCAGATCCGGTCGTGCCGGACGCAAGTCAATAACACGCTCCATTTGCGGATGATAGGGATCGGTAATATCAAAGATATTAAGTTGTGATGTTCCGCCATCGCCGGCCATATCCGTCACAAACACACGGTTACCGGAGATTTCCAGGCGATTTGCAACACCGAGCGTGTCGATCTTTGCCACAATCGGTAGTGACGGATCATTGATATCGGCAATCACCAGCCCTTCATGGGAAGCGGCAATATAGGCAAAACCATCCTTGATTTTCACATCGCGGCTAAAGCCGTTCGGTTTGATAAAGCCGATATGGTATGGCGCTGTGATCAAACTGATATCGAGCACCTGAATGCCGCCATGGCCATTAGCGACAAATGCCAGGTTGTCCTTGATATCCAGACCATAGGTATCAATAAACGGCATATCGATGCGGCCGGCGAGCAGATACGGCAGTCCGAACTGGTTATCGCCATTTTGTGTCGTGAACAGTAACAGTTCACCACTTTCGTTATCGTAGAACAGGTTGCCACTGCCTTCGGCAGAATTATCGCCACCGAGCCAGTTTTCCCGAACCTTTTCTTCAAGTTCGCCGATAAAGAAACAGGCCGGCGGCTGATCATCGCCAACACATCCTGTGTTGTCTTCGGTACCGGACTTGCTCGCCGCAATCATATTCGGGTCAGCGTGCAGCTCGGTAATCGTACCGACAAAAATTTCTGACGCGCCGTTTAACAGATTGGAGTAAACAAAGAAGTCACCCTGCTCATTACCCTGGGTTTCATCCACTGCATCAAGCAGGAACAAACCGGTGCGCGGCAAAATGCTGCCAGGAATATCATCCTCTTTAAACAGTCCGAGATCCTGCTCGGTCCAGAATGGATCGTGAGACGCCCATGTCGCCACCATGGCACCGGTGCGCTCAGCACTCTTGTACTGATCAACCGATGTATAGAAAACAGATTTCGCCCTGTTTTCTGCACTATTCTCCTGTGGATTCAGGAAACGTCGTTCACTCGTGTTAAGGCCAATTTCATAGAAGTTTGTTGTGGTAACCGTATGGTTCGGTGTCACGACTTCAGTGACTACGCGCACCCGTTCATTATCGAAGACGCCGCGACGTAAAATATTACCTTCAGTAAAGTCAGCCCAATAGATAAAGTAGAAGTTATCCGGATCACTGACCGGAGTCGCATCACCATCCACGCGCACATCGTCACGGAACAGTGACAGATCAAAGGTATCTGCACTGATCCAGTTGCCCGCACTGTCTTCGTAACCACGGCTCCAGTATTGCGTGACCGCTTCAATTTCCTCACCAGTATCAACGATGCTCACAATCGAACGCAGGCTTTCTGCCGTAGTGAGAATCTCGCGATCAAACGGATTGATCACACTGACCTTCGGTTCCACCGTATCCTTGATACGACCGACCAGCACAACCTGTGAAGCACCGGCCTGACCCAACACATCGTAGGCAACAGCCTGTAAATAGAAACCATCCACACCTTCCGGCGCCGAAATTTCCGCACGATAGACATGTTCCTGAGCGAAGCTGCCAACCTGCTTGCCATAGTTATCGTAAACATCGGCAACCGGCTGGTCATTGAGATAGAACACTACATGATCGACGCCATCCGGGCCGAGATCATCAAACACATCAACAAACACTTCGATGTTCTGACCATCGATAATCACAGAGTTGTTGTTATCCGGCTTGGTAATACGCGCCGTCGGCGGCTGGTCGGCAACAATTTCCAGATCGATAAGACCCGCTGACAGTGGTGATTCATAACCATCCACATCACGCGCTTGTGCCATAAAGCTCAACGTGCTGCCTACGATATCCGTCGGCACCTGCATATGGAACTGGAACGGCGCAGAGGAATCTTCGCCTACAAGCACCTGGGCAGTTTCCTCGCCATCCGGATTGGTAATACTGTAGTACAACGTCGCAGAGTCAACACCGACTTCCGGATCATTCGCAAGCACGTTGACCACAATCGCGCGACCCTCGGCAATCTGACTGATATTGCCCATATTGAAACCGCGTGCATCAAGCACATTAATGCCGGTCACTTCCGGCGGCTGATTGTGAATCATCTTCAGCGGCACAGAAGTAGACGACTCATTGCCCGCTCCATCGCGTGCGGTCACTTTAAATTGCAACGATAACTGGTCCGGTATCAGCGCAGGATCTTCTGCATCGACATACTCGGCGATTTCCTTGAGCATGACTGTGCCGAAGAACGGCGGATTCAATAGCAGCGACTCGTAAACCAGCTCTTCTTCCTCATAGCTACCGGAGTCATCTGCATCGGCAAACAGACTGATCGTCACCACACCGACTTCCACATCATCAAGCACATCCATGCTGTAATCGAAGTCACGGTTTTCCACCACCGTACCGTTACTTACCGGTGAGAACAGCAGAATCTCCGGTGCAAGTTCATCTTTCTCTACATGAACGGTTACCACATCCGGCGTAGTCACGGTGCGCGCCACACCATTGGCCCGCTGTTCGGTCACACTCGCAGTTAACTGCAAATCAGCACCCGCCTGACCGTACGGCAACTGAATCAGGAATTCATAGGGGTAAACCAGATCCGTGAAGGTTTCGTCACCGGTACGGAAACCCGCCACATCAAGTACAACACGATCTACACCGACATCATCAACCGCATTGACCTGCACCAACATGTACTGACCTTCTTTAAACACACTGCCATCCTGTGGCGTACCGATGGCCACCACGGGCGCAACATCTTCCACAATGCGAATCGACAGAGATTCACTCGCCGTATGATTGTCGAGTTCGCCGTATTTATGACCATAGGTATCCAGTGCGTACAGTTGCAGGTCGACAATATTATTTTCCGGATTATCTTTGTCAAAGGCCGGCACCGTGAAACTGTAGCTGTAAGGTGGCTGATAAAGTTTCAGCGGCTGTAGTGCCTCACCGCCGCGATGGGTCGGCGTCATTTCAACATACTGAATACCCACATCATCAAAAGCCTGCACATTGACAAACACCTGGGTGCCTTCCACAACCGGCGTGGAATCAAGCGGCTCAATCACATCAATGACCGGGCGTTCATCTACATGCACGCGATAGGTTTGCGACACCTCATCTGAATAAGCGAGATCGTGCGCCACAACTTTGAGGATCACATCAAAGTGGGTATCGTTATCGAGCGATACACCACTAAACTGCGCAGCAATTTCCGTGAGCCGATCCACATGGATAATCTGTTCGTAAATCGGTGTATCAATCTGCTCTGTGGAAACTGGCTGATAGTCAAGATTGGGAATACCGGAAATCACCCGCAACTGTTCGAACGCAGTTTGTTCGTAGCTATTATCCGGCTTGAGCACACCGTAGGCGCGATAGACTTCAAGGCGCTGCACCTTCACATTGTCATAACCGCCAAAACCGAGGGTAAAGTCGGAACTTTCCGCCGGCGAATAGCCAAACGGCTTGGAAATAAAGGCCACCGGAATAATCGTATCCGGTTCAATATTCAGGGTCACCTCATCATGACCAACCGCCTGTTCAGTATCCTCAACTGTCGCGGTAAGTTTCAGCGGCTCGCTTTCACGCATCACCCCTTCCGGTATTTGCAGAACATACTCATAGCGCACCGCATAGGGGTTATGAATATGGCCGTACTCGGCGGCGATATCCGGACCGTAGTTCACTTCGAGTGAATCAGTCATCGACTCAAAAGCCTGTTCGATCAGATCGATTTCATCCGGTCGAATCTCATCCGGTTCCAGTTTGACGCGACTGACTTCCTGCAGAGTGATGCCGTTTGCACGGATTGTTATAGAAGGTGCACCTTTTTCCACCGACAGGAAGCGATCATCCGTCGCTACAACACCCACCTTGATTTTGAAGGTACCCGATGCAATAGACTGGTTATCCGCCGGGGTTACGATGCGCACTTCAGGCGCCACATTATCAACCGGGTGTACCAGGAAGCGGCGATCACTGTATTGACCCACACTATCAGTGATTCGAATCAAAAACTCCACTGGCTCGGAGTAATTGAAGTTAATCTCTGATTGAATATCAGCGACTTTAAGCGGCAAATCCGGACAGGTACGACTCAGGTCCCTGTAATAAATCTGCTCACCGAGCGTACCGTCGCGGTTCATGCGATAGATTGCGACATTATCGAGCCCGGCATCATCGGTAACCTGATAATCAAGCCGGAAGGTTTCGTCAACACGCACCCAGAACTCCGCATAGTTCAGGCGCTCAGGCTCTGTGATATTTTTCAGGTAGGCCGAACCCACCTTATAGGAATGGAAGCCGCGCAAGTCAATCAACGGCTTCTCATTACTGTCGATTGGCATAACAACCGATTGCTGCGTCACATTACCTGCGTAATCCGACACCAACGCCGAGATTTCCAATGACGAGCCAGCGTAATCAACCGGGATCTGATAATGCGCAGTAAACTCACCACCGGTGAGATTACCAAACTGATGGATCAGATCGATATTGTTCTGATAAAACTGTATATCGCGAATCAGTTTACTTTCATCATTCGCATCAACCTTGATCTCAAGTACTTCACCGGGAACACGCACGCTACCATTTTCCGGCTGCACCAGCGTAAGCTCTGGCAGCACACTGTCTTCAACCAGGTTGTGAACATGAACCGGCTCTAGCGCCAGGTCGCCGCGTACTTCCGATAAGCGGTCAATCGCGTGAGCAAGAATCGTAAAGGTCTGCGCCGCGTGAGGCTCCATCGTCTGTACCGCAACAGAACCATTGAACTCAATATGCTCATAAGTCGCCGAGTGGAAATCGCCGATCTGGATAAACGCATCGCTACCTACCGGAGACTGGGCATCGGCAAGCTCAACTATTACCAATGCCTGCTTGTCTGCCGAATAGTTAATATGAATATTGCGCAGGAAGCCCGGCGTTGCACCACTACTTGAAAGCACCTCGGGGCGAATACTCAGACCGGTTATATTGCCGCGATCCACAAACGGATCAAGATCCAGAGAGTTGCCACCATCGACAACCACCACTTCCGGCATCGCGAGACAAACATTGTCTGAATGCACGGCGACATGGAAGCGATACTCGGTACCGTTATCGTCGAGGATATCAAGCTGATTAGATGTATAGAGATTAAAAGTATCGGCAACCTCGACCTTGCCATCGGCAAACTCAAGCCGTTGTGTACCGTTATAAACAATTTGACCTTCCCAGCCAGCCGCTTCCGGATAGTTCAAGCGCACTAATGGCAAGGTGTGATTCAACCACAGCTTCAGACTACCTGTCGGATCACGGGTACCACCCGCTCCGACACCGGTGAGATTGGTAAACATCGGCACAAACTGCACATGGCGCTCGCCTTTCTCTTTGAAATCATCAGTTACGATGTAATCCGCATTAAACAAACCACCCTTCGATAGCTCATCTTCGGGATCAGGATTTGAAAACTCAATCACCGGTGGCAAGTCCGGATCAACGGTGATCAACTTGCTTTCAGTTGTCGTGTTACCCGAAGAATCGATTGCGACAACCACAACATTAAACTGTGAACCTGGTGCAAAACCGGTGATGTCGTAATCAATATCACCAATCTCGGGATCAACGCCACTGGGAATATTATAGGTTGAGCGATTTTCCAGACCACCTTCGGTAAAGATCAGCTCGCGACCACGCAATTCACTCTCAACACTGAGACTGACAGAGGTAATCAGTACTTCGTCACTGATATTGATATCCCAGTCGAGAATCTGCTGCTCAATCTCGTTCGCCTCAGGGCTAACAATAGTCACTTCCGGCCCTTCGGTATCGGGTTTGATTCTGACGGGCACACCCGGCGAGTCTGTACTGTTGATACCGTTATCACTAACGCGCACGACAAATTGCAACACCTGGTTTTCGTAGGAGATCATGTGCGCCGGAATTTCCAGCGTCGCTTTAAAATCGGTATAGAGTTTGCGCGCCACAAGCGAGGAACCAAACGAACTCTGATTCGCAATTTCAATCACTTCTTCACGATTAACACGACTATCAACACGCACATTAAGCGGCAACTCCGTGCCCTGCTCGTCAATCAACATGTATTGAATATCACTGACGACAAAATCATCACTCGCTGTACCTTCCACCTCAAAACTCTTCGTCGGTAGAATCGAGAACGGCTCAAGCGGCTTTTGCAGAATCACCGTTGGCGGAACAATGTCGTCAATTACATTGAGATTGATCGTCTCTTCTGTCGTCTGCGGTGTCGGCGCGTTATCGACTGCACGCACACCGATCACCAGCTCAGTCCCATCGGGCCGATGAGGAATACGCAACTCCGCAGTCGCATAGGATCCGGCGACATAGTCGCGCATCTCGAAAGACCTTGTAACAATATCCGGACCACCACTGAGCAGACGCACAAAGAACTCGATCGAGTTCACCTTGTTGTCATCGAGCACCAGTGCTGCCACGGTGACTTTCTCACCTTCAACCAGCCTGGAACCCGCCGCCGGATTGCGAATACTGATGGTTGGCGGTGCATCGGTGCGCACAGAGTAATCCCAGCTAGACACATCGGTGTTACCGAAGATATCAACAGCGGTATAGGTCAAACTCAGCGAAGGTTGTGCCGGGATCTCATAGTTGAATTTGGTCTCAAAACTTTCCGTGTTTTCACCGGAAAAGTCTTTTGCATACAACACGTCTGTGCCGTTTTTAACTTCCAGGCTTGCCAGTCGCGCTTCATCAAGAGCACGCAGTGTAAAACTGACACGATGCGACGCATACAGCTCCGCACCATAAACCGGATCAGAAATTGCGGTAATCGGCGCTTCCAGATCCTGAACAACCTGTAGATCCTCAATTGCGCCGGCACTGATACCTGTGCTGTAGACAGCCGACTGCACACCGAGACTGTCCGTCGCGGTAATTTCAAGATGCAGCGTGTGATTATCGTTATCAAGACCAAGATCGGCAGGCACAAAAGAGAAACGATGCTGAAGATTAGCCAGCGCCGCAAGACCGGTCGAGTTGTTTTCTACTATCACCAGACTCGGTGTCGATTCACCATTGGCAAACACTTCAAGTTTCAAACCGTGTACGGCAATATCATCTTTTGCCAGCACATCAAGCGCCACTTCATCATAGAGGTCGTAGGCTGCCTGGTTCGGCACCACGCGCACCACTTCTGGCGGAATATCTGCAAACACACCGACAACCACTTCCGCTTTCGATGAGTTACCCACTTCATCGTAGGCCGTAACGGTGATCGGGTAACGATCAAACTGCACCGCTTCGAGATGCTTGAAAGCGGGTGCCGCCAGCAGTTTTAATGATGAAAATGCCTTGAGCACACCCGGAATTTTCTGCGGCGCAAAATCATCACCGGTCACGATGTCGCTCTCATCACCGGTAAGCACAAAACCCTGTCCATCGATCTTCTTCACACCGGTTAATTCAAGATTAACCACACCGACGTTGTCATAGCCCACTGCTTTGATAACAAAATCGTTACCTTCAACTATCGAGGCAATATCATCTCCAGCATCCTTGCGATCCACAACCGGAGAAGAAATATTCACCACCGGCGGATCTTCATCCTTACCAAGGGTGGCGTTAACCACATTACTCTGTGACACCTGACCCGCACTGTCCGTAACCAGCGCATAAAAACTGATCGGCTGCTCATTGGCAATCAGTGGCGGCGTGTCATAGATAAAACTGAACGGCACCGCTGGGTCAGAGCCGACCAGCTCACCGTTAACAAAGAAATCAACTCGATCAATATCAATATCATCACTCGCATTGGCGCGCAGCTCTACCGGCAAGCCTGAAACAATGTGCTGCCCCTCTACCGGGTGACTGAATGCAATGGTCGGAAACTGATCCGCCTTGACCGGAATCACAATCGCCTCGGACTGACTCACCTTGTCGTGAAAATCGGTTGCAATCGCAATAATTTCCAGGCTCTGTCCGACCGCATCTTCCGGCACCTCGTATTCAAACTGCTCGGTAAAACTGCCATAGGAAAAGTTCGGATTCGCACCACTCGGACGCTGGCGATAAGAAGCGGAATCTACAAGTTCATCGTTGATAAACAATCTGACATCGGTACCCGCAGCAAGCACATCATCCGTGGTTTGCACACTGATTGGCAGGGTTTGCCCTGCAGTGGCAATGCCCCCTGGTACCGGACTCAGTACTTTCACCGTAGGCTCGGTGTTTTCAACGACACGAATAAATTTGCTGCCCACTTCAAACGACTGTTTTCGTATGTACATAACAGCAGAAACCGCGATAGAGGTTTCGCGGGTAGAGATTTCAGGGGCTTTAGTATTGTACTTCCAGAGTTCGTAACGTTTTGGTGGATCCTGGGGATATTCGAGATTGGGCCGCTCTTCATAGGTCGCGTAGGATGCTGTGCCTATTTTTATGCCATCGGCAAAGAACTCTACATATTCGACACCGCTGGTAAAAAGCCCTCCTTCCGGGTCATTACCAACCGGCAAGGCCACCTGTAACGGAAACGGTGTACCTTCAATGATGCGACTACCATCTGTCGGGAATTCAAATTCCGACGGCGGCTTGATCACACGGGAGGCACTGACAACCGGAACCGAAAACACAGAAGTTTCTGTAGTCTGCCCGGCACTGTCACGAGCCGCTGCCTTGAGTTCCAGAATCTGACCTTCCATCGCATCGGCAATCGGCAGTGTTAATTGATACGGTGGTTTCAGTCGGCGGCTCACCAGACTGTCATCAAGCCAGAAAGTCACTTCGCTAATGCTGACATCATCACTTGCCGTTGCTTTCACGACATAGTCACTATCAACAACAGCACGTGCCGGCGCCTTGAGTTCAACTTCAGGATAGGCATCGGTAGCAATCACCGGAATGGTGACATCAACCTCGGGGTATAACGCTAGTGAAAGACCGAGTTGCAGTGGCGAGGTGGCGGGAATTTCTGCCGTCGATTTCAGGTTACGCTCTTCATCAACAAACAGAAAATCTTCAGCACCCTGGGGAATAGACACGCTGATCACCAGAGAGCTGTTAATCGGCGCTTCACTGGTATCGTCAAACACCCCGTAGACCTGCGGCATGGCAAAATCGCTGTTAAGGCGATCAAGATGCAGCGGTGTAGCAACATCAACGCCCTCTACACGCAGCGCATCCAATCGCTTGGAAAAATCCACCGTCACCGGCACCTCGACATTCGGCAGACCCGCATAGGAAACCGTGATAATCACCGGTGTATTCGGCAGGGTTTCAGCAATCGGATAAACCGAACCATTCGGGCCGACAAAGACTCTGGAAGTATCGGAAGAACTGTAGCTCACTCCCTGGGCAGAACCCGGCAGCGGTGTCGGGCCACGGAACTGGTAGTCTACGGTCGGAATCAACTGGCTGATTTCAAGTACGTTACTAAACAGTAAATTGGTCGGCGCCACAGTGAGGCCCAACGCCTCTTCGTTGAGGTCGGTACCGGTCAGCTTCAGTTCCGAGATACCGCGTTTTCTACCCCAGCTATCAACCGCAGTTACCTCAACAAGCACCAGCGCATTCGAGGCAATTTCTTCCGCACTCAATGGCGCATCCACCGGCAGACGCAACACAAACTCGGTTTGCGCACTGCGATCCGGGTAGCGGCGCGTAACACCACGGGTTTGCGCAAATGCTCTTTCCTTCGCCGTGTGAACCACACCACCCGCAGAGCGCAAGTCGGACGCGCGGAAACCGGTAATCTCATAACTCAGGTAGGCCATATCACCGGCATCGGAAGACACGGTAACCGCCAGGAACTGCTCACCGTCTTCTTCGCCGATGGCCACTTCAGAAAACTGCAAGGAAGGCCCGGTACCATCATCAGTAAAGTCCTCACTGATCGTGTCGGTACTGCCATCCAGATAAGTAATATCAGCGCGCGGTGAGAAACGTTCGGCGCCTTCAAGAGAGAAATAATAATCACAACTCAACGGGCTGTCGGTTGGCGTCAGATTACTGCCCGGATCAAGTGCATGCAGTTCAGTAGCACTGCCTACTTCAAGGCTGACAATATTGCTGCAATCCGATACGCGCAGCATATAACGACTGCTGTTATCAGAATTCGACAGAAACGACGCTGCCCGTATATCAAGATCTATAGCCTGAGCTGTGAAGGTCGCAAGAAATAGAAATAAGCCACACGTAGCTGTTACTGTCGTGCGCTTACCCATAGAGAAAACACGAATACCCCTATCCAAGATCCTCATAGATATTTTTATATCCTGCCTTTTTTGTCCCGTTGTACTTCTTAAAGTACTAAAAACTCCAGTTACCTATAAAAAACTTATACAAAACAATATCTTATGTTTATTTTTTAAAGTTCTTTATACCTTGTACATCCCACCACCTAATAGCTGGGCATATTAATGACAAGTGCCTTAAAACTCAACTGCCAGCACTGGTAGTTTTGCCAAACAGCACTTTAAGAAATACACATAACTTATTGAAAAATATGACTTTGTGTTTTTTTTAACCATAAAGATTTTGTGAAGAAAGTCACCCAATGCGTACAGTTACAAAACCGCGCCTAAAAGCCTTTAGCACCAAAAAAAGAGCCCTCAGCGTTTCCAAGAGAGCCCTTAGCGTTTTAAAGAGAGCCCTCAGCTTTTTAAAGAGGGCCCTCAGCATTTATGAAAGAACTCTCAGCGAATAAGCGAGTAACAGATAGCCTCAGATACGCCTGAAGAGACTCTTACATTTTATAATTTGAGTGTTTTTTAACGCCCGGATTAACCGTCAGGCGTATCAGCTATCCGCTGCTGTCACCCCATCCGGCTTAAGCTCGCTGCTAAAGCTGCCAAGTGATGACAGTGCCGGCGAACGCGTTTCAGCCGCTATCCCATTGTGATTCTCCACCAGACTTTTGAGGTTTATCTGGCTCAAATACTCATGCACATCATCACTGAAATCAGCCCAAAGCTGTTCAACCAGCCCGGCGTCAGTCGCGAGTGTTTCCTGAGGGTAGACCGCGTCGACAATCTCGCTGACACTGATGTCCGCACTATCGCGGCCAAGAAAATACCCGCCACCCGGTCCGCGACTACTGCTCACAAGGCCGCAGGCTTTGAGATGGGAGAATATTTGTTCGAGATAAGACAGAGATACCCCGCGGCGGCGAGCTAACTCGGCGAGATTCAACGGTTTCTTGCTTCCCTGAAGGGCCAATTCAAATAAAGACATAATCGCCAATTGGCTTTTTGCGGTCAGTTTCATAGTTCCATTACCTTAGCTAAACCGTAACCATTGTGTGGGATTTAGGCAGAAATTACAACCTTATAAACAGCCATGGGCCCGCTATCAAAAGCCCTGAGCGGCTTTTAAAACCTATGCTTCCTCCCGTAATGTCACAAACTCCTCTGCCGCAGTCGGGTGAATGCCAATGGTTGTATCAAAAACCGCTTTCGTGGCTCCGGCGCGGATAGCAACCGCAATACCCTGAATAATCTCCCCCGCCTCACTGCCAAGCATATGGGCACCAACCACTTTGTCGCTGGAACGCTGTACCACGAGCTTCATAAAAGTCTGTTCGTCGCGCCCGCTCAAAGTGTGCTTAAGGTGGCGAAAGCTGCTTTTAAACACCGCAACATCCGCATCGCCAAAACGCTCGCGGGCCCGCTCTTCGCTAAGCCCGACTGTAGCCAAATTGGGTTGGGAAAATACCGCGCTGGGAATATTGTCGTAGTCAATAGTCTGCGACTGATCACCATAATAGTAGCTGCTAAACACCATGGCCTCTGCCGTCGCGACCGGTGTTAATTCGGTACCGCCCGTCACATCACCGAGGGCAAACACCGAAGGCTCAGTGGTTTGAAATACGTCGTTCACTGCGATATAGCCGCGCTCATTAATTGTTACTGCGGTATTGGCCAACCCGAGCTCATCGACCAATGGCACGCGACCAGTGGCATACATAACCAGATCGGTATTGAGCTTCTCACCCGTTTTTGTGGTGACGCAATAACCGGCATCGCTTTGCTCAATTGAAGCAATATCGGTATTAAAGCGCAGATCAATGCCGTGCTTCGGCATTTCCACCGCGAGCTTCTCCCGCAAGTCTTTTTCAAAACCGCGCAAAAACAGATCGCGGCGGTAAAATTGTGTCACTTCCACACCGAGACCAGTAAAAATACCGGCAAACTCCACGGCAATATAACCACCACCGACAATCACCATCTTCTGCGGCAAGCTATCGAGATAAAACGCTTCATTTGAAGTAATCACATGTTCACTGCCCGGAAAATCCGGTACAAACGGTTTGCCTCCCGTGGCAATCAGTATCTTATCTGCACTTAATATCTGTGTAGCGCCATTATCACTAACAATTCGCACTGTGTGCGCATCCGCAAGACTCGCCTCTCCTTCGTACAAGGTGACACCGGCGTTTTCCAACAGGTTTTTATAAATGCCGTTCAGGCGCTCAATCTCACGGTTTTTATTTTCCCGCAATGTCGTCCAGTCAAACTGCGCGTCATTTACCTGCCAGCCAAAACCACGCGCATCGGCAAAATCTTCATGGTAGTGAGAGGCATAAACAAACAGTTTTTTCGGCACACAACCCACATTGACACAGGTACCACCAAGATATTGTCGTTCAACAATAGCCACTTTCGCGCCGTATCCCGCCGCCGTACGCGCTGCGCGTACACCACCGGAACCGGCACCGATTACCACAAGGTCATAGTCGAATGTTGTGCTCATAGCTTTATCTGTTTCCCGTTACCACCTGCAAACAAGTGGCTGAAAATAGTTAACCGGATGTGCTGTCTGACTGTGTCTGAAACCAGTCCAGTGTCTTATGCAGCGTTACCACCTGCCCGACAATCGTCAGACTCGGCGCTTTGACCGCACAACTGACAATTAATTCCGGCAACTGTTCCAGTGTGGAAACAATGACGCGTTGTTCATTGGTGGTGCCTTTTTCAATCACGGCTACCGGTGTATCCGCGGCACGGCCATGGCTAATCAATTGCTCACAGATATGCGAAGTACCGGTAAGGCCCATATAAAAGACCAGGGTTTGCCCCGGATCCATCAGCTCGGCCCAGTTCATATCGATATAACCGTCTTTCATATGCCCGGTAAGAAAGCGTACCGATAATGCGTGATCACGGTGGGTCAGCGGTATCCCGGCATAGGCTGCACAACCTGAAGCCGCAGTAATGCCTGGCACCACCTGAAAGTTAACGCCCTGTGCTGCAAGGGTTTCCATTTCCTCACCACCGCGCCCGAAAATAAACGGATCGCCCCCTTTAAGACGCAACACACGCAAACCCTGCTTCGCATAATCCACCAAAGTCTGATTGATTTGATCCTGTGGTACCGCGTGATCAGATTTTTGTTTACCCACATACATCATCGTCGCGTCCTTGCGCACCAGCTCAAGAATCGGTTCTGATACAAGACGATCGTAAAGCACCACATCCGCCTGCTGCATCAAACGCAACGCTTTAAAGGTTAGCAAATCAGGGTCACCCGGACCTGCGCCGACCAGATACACTTCACCGATCACCGGTTTACCGCTTTCATTTGCCAGTGTTGCTTCAAACAGTTGCTCCGCCTCTGCCTGGCGATTGTTAAACACCAGCTCCGCCACCGGCCCCTGCAGTACTTTCTCCCAGAAATAACGCCGCTCGTTGACGGTTTCATAAGCCTGTTTGACCTTGTCACGAAATTTGCCCGCCATTGCTGTAAGCTTGCCATAGTTAGCCGGAATCAGCGTTTCAAGTCTGGCTCTAAGCAGGCGCGCAAGTACCGGTGACTGCCCGCCACTGGAAATCGCTACGGTAATCGGGTTGCGATCAATCACCGAGGGAAAAATAAATGTGCACAGATCCGGCTGATCCACCACGTTTACCGGCAGGTTGCGTTTCACCGCATCCGCATGAATCTGACGATTTACTTCTTCGACACAGGTCGATGCCACCACGAGCACGCAGCCATCAAGGTCGCTGCTCTCATAGGCGCGCTCTTGCCAACTGCAACTGTGTTGCTCGAGAAAGGCTTTTAATGACTCATCAATTTCGAGACCAACCAGACGGATGCGCGCACCCGCCTTGACCAGAAAGCGACACTTGCGATATGCCACATCGCTACCGCCGACAACCAGACAAACCTGGTCGGTGATATTCAGAAAAACCGGCAAATAGTCCATAACGGATCAATATGAAATTGGCAATCAGCCAATTGATTCAGCGTTGCCCATATAAGGGCGCAATGCCGCGGGTATCGTTACCGAGCCATCGGCATTTTGATAATTCTCAAGAATCGCCACAAGCGTACGCCCCACCGCGAGACCGGAACCGTTCAGTGTATGCAGCAATTCCGGTTTATTGGTTTCCGGATTGCGCCAGCGCGCCTGCATGCGCCGCGCCTGGAAATCACGGAACGTACTGCATGAGGAAATCTCGCGATACTTTTGTTGCCCTGGCAGCCACACTTCAATATCGTAGGTTTTTGCTGAGCCAAACCCGATATCACCGCCACACAGAATCACGGTGCGATACGGCAGCTCGAGTTTTTGCAAAATCGTTTCTGCATTCGCGGTTAACTGCTCAAGCGCTTCATCGGAATCCTCCGGGCGCACCAGTTGCACCAGCTCTACCTTTTCAAACTGGTGCTGGCGGATCATGCCGCGGGTATCCTTGCCATAGCTACCCGCTTCACTGCGAAAACACGGCGTATGACACACATATTTTGTCGGCAACTGCGCCGCATCAAGAATTTCACCACGGGCAACATTGGTCACTGGCACTTCCGCAGTTGGAATCAGGTAATAGTGGTTCGGGTTATCCTGTTCTTCCGGTGCACCGGAAGAAACATGAAACTGATCCTCTTCAAACTTGGGCAGTTGCCCGGTGCCCTTAAGGCTATCGGCATTCACAATAAATGGCACATAGATTTCCGTATAACCGTGTTCGTTAATATGGGTGTCGAGCATAAACTGTGCGAGCGCGCGGTGCAGGCGCGCAACACCGCCTTTCATCACCGCAAAACGCGAGCCGGTTAGTTTTGCCGCCAGTTCAAAATCCAGCGCATTATCAATACCGGCACCGACGTCAAGATGATCCTTTACTTCAAAATCAAACTCACGGGGATTCCCCCAGCGACGCACTTCAACATTATCGTCTTCATCTTTACCTTCCGGCACACTCGCATCGGGAATATTCGGCACAGCCATCAGAAATTCATCAAGCTGCTGCTGGATTTCCTTTAACTGTACCTCTGCCGCTTCCTTTTGTTGCTTTAATTCCGCCACTTCGGCTTTAAGCGGTTCTATATCTTCACCCGCAGCCTTGGCCGCACCGATACTTTTTGCACGCGCGTTACTCTCCGCCTGCAACTCTTCCGTTTTAATCTGACACTCGCGCCGCTGCGCCTCAAGTGCATTAAAACCTTCCACGTCGAGATCGTAATGACGCTTCTTTAGCTGCTGTGCGACGTTATCAATATCGCTGCGTAATAATTTCGGGTCTAACATCGACTCCTCTTCCTCTCACAAACCAATGTAACAAATAATCAAAGCAGTGAACGGGTTAAATAAATACCCAGCCACACACCGAGCAAACATACCCCGGTGGTACTTAACATATACAGGAAGGCAAGCATCATATGACCCTCCTCAATTAACTGAAAACTTTCCAGCGAAAACGTCGAGTACGTGGTGAACGCACCGAGAAATCCCGCCACAAGCAGATGTTTGAAATCCGAGTGAAGCAATTGTTTTTCAACAATCATCACAAACACCACACCGATAATCACTGAGCCGACAAGATTCACAGTTAATGTTCCCCAGGGAACCCGGCTCACATGCAGGCCGTTAATCAGTTGCGACAAGCCAAAACGCGCCAACGCACCAAGTGCGCCGCCGAAGGCTATATAAAACAGTTGCAACATGACTAACTCTCTACCTTCACCCGCAAAAGCTAACTCTTGTCATTTCCATCACCATCATTGCCGCCTTGATCACTCTGACTCCCATCATCAGGCCAGCGCTGGAATTCACTTTGCTGATTCATTTGCCGTAGCTGTTCAAGCTTCTCGGCAATTTTGATTTCCAGGCCGCGCTCCACCGGTTCATAATAAACACGATCGTGAAGCTCTTCGGGAAAATACGACTCCCCCGCCACAAACGCATCCTCAAACTCATGGGCATACTGGTACTCCTTGCCATACCCGAGATCTTTCATCAGGGTGGTTGGCGCGTTGCGGATATGCAGTGGAACGTCATAACTCGGCAGGGATTGCACATCGGCCCGAACGGCTCTGAACGCATTATACACGGCGTTACTTTTCGGTGCTGCTGACATATAGACCACCGCCTGGGCAATCGCAAGCTCCCCTTCCGGACTACCGAGCCGCTCCTGCACCTCCCAAGCATTGAGCGCAATTTGCAGCGCACGCGGATCTGCATTGCCGATATCTTCGCTCGCCATACGCACCACACGTCGCGCAAGATAGATCGGATCACAACCGCCGTCGAGCATACGCATGAACCAATACAGTGCTGCATCCGGTGACGAGCCGCGCACCGCCTTGTGCAAGGCCGATATCTGGTCGTAAAACAAATCGCCACCCTTGTCGAAACGGCGAAAATCCTGCTGCGCAACCTGGGCGAGTACTTCCTCGTTAATTTCTCCCTCCCCGGCCATATCCGCGGCAATCTCAAGCAGATTGAGCGCACGGCGCGCATCGCCATCGGCAACCTCCGCCAGTTGTTGCAACTGTTCATCGGGTACAGTGATGCCGCGCTGCTGCAACTCCGCATCCCGTTCGAGTGCCGCACAAATCACCTGACGAATATCCTCAACCGACAAACTCTTCAGCACATACACCCGCGCGCGGGACAACAATGCATTATTAAGTTCAAATGACGGGTTCTCCGTGGTGGCACCGATAAAAATCACCGTGCCATCTTCCACATAAGGTAGAAACGCATCCTGCTGCGCCTTGTTAAAACGGTGCACCTCGTCGACAAACAGAATGGTTTTTTTGCCGTACTGCTGTTGCTGCTGCGCCTGACTCACCGCACTGCGAATATCTTTAACACCGGATAACACCGCCGACAAGGCAATAAACTGCGCATCCACCTGTTCGGCAAACAACCGCGCGAGCGAAGTCTTACCGACACCGGGCGGCCCCCAGAGAATCATCGAGTGTAAATGTTTTTGCTCCAACGCCTGGCGCAGCGGCTGGTCTATACCGAGGATATGTTGCTGACCAATATAGTCATCGAGTTGAGTCGGACGCATGCGCGCCGCAAGCGGCTGAAACGAGGCCCGTTGCGCTGCCTCCTGTTCGCTAAACAAATCACTCACGGATAATATCGATGCCCGCTGGTGGTTCAAACGTAAACAGCGTAGCGGGCAATTCGCTGTTTAGCAAAACGTCGGTAAAATTCAGCGTAGTAGTTTGTTGCAAGCTGTCCATAATCACCAGGCCCCGGGGCTCTGTGTTTTCAAACTGTAACCACAGCTGTTCATAGAGCGAGGTTTCATTGTTCGGACGCAGAACAAAGAAAGTAGTTTGCTCTGTAGAACGCTCTTTATCCTCGCTCACCTCATACATCAAGGCAATTGCCTGCTTGTTACCGGTAAACAGCAACAACGGTGTTTCAAGCAGCGAGCGGTTAACCGGTTTAATCGTTACCTGCTCAAGATCCGGATCATAGACCCAGAGGTTTTCGTTATCGGAAATAATGCTCTGCAAAAATGGCTCGTCGATATGCCAGGCAAACTCACCGGAGCGCTGTATCGCCAGGTTCCCGGTACTTTCCTGTTGCAGCACACCATCCGCATCGTGAATCTGCTGTGAGAATACTGCGCGCAGGTTTTGCAGTGGTTCGATCAGTGCTGCGAGCTGATCCAGTGCTTCGTTACTAATGCCACTGGCATCACTATCGGCATTATTAACATCCATTGGCGCCATAACTTTTGCCGGCTCTGAATCGGCGTGGGCCACAGACACAAAACCGCATAACAGCGCACTAGCGAATAATAATGAAAACAAACGACTGATCTGCATAACTCACAGACTCGTAAAAAGTATTAAAGTTGCGGCGGTGCCGCGGCAATAACCTCACGAGCACCGTTATGCCCCATCGGTGTTACCACCCCGGCTTCTTCCATCGCTTCGATAAGCCGCGCAGCGCGGTTATAACCGATACGGAACTTGCGCTGCACCGAGGAAATCGATGCCTTATTGGTTTCTGTAACAAATGCTACCGCTTCATCGTAGAGTGCATCCTGCTCAGGGTCATCACCGTCACCGTTATCCTCTTTCGACAGACCCGGCACCATCACATCACTGTGATCATCAACAATGCCATCGAGATAAGCCGGTTGACCGCGCTGTTGCCAGTCACTCACCACCTTGTGTACCTCGTGATCGTCAACAAACGCACCGTGCACACGGATCGGCACGCCGGTACCTGGCGGCAGGTATAACATATCACCGTGACCGAGCAGTTGCTCTGCGCCACCCTGATCAATGATCGTGCGCGAATCCACCTTGGTGGAAACCTGGAACGCCATGCGCGTTGGCACGTTGGCCTTGATCAAACCGGTAATTACATCCACTGATGGGCGCTGCGTGGCAAGAATCAAATGAATACCCGCAGCACGCGCCTTTTGCGCAATACGCGCAATCAGCTGTTCAACTTTCTTGCCGACAATCATCATCATGTCGGCGAACTCGTCTATGACAATGACAATCGCCGGCAGCGCTTCGAGATCCGGTGCTTCCTGTTCACCTTCAACCAGCTCGTCCGGTTTCCAGATCGGATTTTTGAGCGGTTCTCCTGCGGCTTTGGCATCGGTAATTTTCTTGTTAAAGCCCGCCAAATTGCGCACACCCATCGCCGCCATGAGTTTATAACGGCGCTCCATTTCACCGACCGCCCAACGCAAACCGTTCGAGGCCTCGTTCATATCGGTAATAACGGGTGTCAGCAAATGGGGAATGCCTTCATAGACAGAAAGTTCCAACATCTTTGGATCGACAAGAATCAGACGCACTTCCTGCGGTGAGGATTTAAACAGCAGGCTCAACAACATCACATTCACGCCCACCGACTTACCGGAGCCCGTGGTACCAGCCACCAGCAAGTGTGGCATTTTGGCTAGGTCGGCGATCACCGGCTCACCCGCAATGTCGTGACCGAGCGCCAGCGTTAACGAGCTTTTCGCTTCATCAAAGGCCTGGGAAGCGAGCACTTCACTTAAACGCACAATTTCGCGATCTTCATTCGGTATCTCAATACCGACGCAGGTTTTACCCGGAATCACTTCCACCACACGCACACTGACTACGGCAAGGGAACGCGCGAGGTCTTTTGCCAGCCCGGTAATACGACTGACCTTAACACCGGGCGCCGGCTGAATTTCAAAACGCGTTACCACAGGCCCGGGCAACACCGACACGACCTCGGCACTGATATTGAAATCCTGCAATTTCATTTCCAGCAGCTTCGACATCGCCTCAAGGGATTCCTCCGAATAACCCTTGTCGCTTTTCTCCGCTTCATCAAGCAAGTTAATTTTTGGCAACTCGCCACTGACCGGCGCATCAAACAGGTTGCCCTGCTTCTCGCGCTGCACACGTTTGCTCGGCTGCGCCTTCGGTGTCGGTTTCGGCGCGGTAATGCGCGGCGGAATACGCTTGCGCTGTTTTTCCACCTTGCGCTCGACCACCACCTGGCGCTCCTGTTGCGCCTGCTTCGACTGCTGCTTCTCCTTGAGCTGATGCATCAGTTGTCGCACCAACTGACTACCGCGCTGCCAACCTTCCATACTGTAATGACCGAGTTGATCCATCACCCGCAGCCAGGAAAGATCGGTAAATATCGTCATACCAAACAGAAACACTGCGAGCAGAATAATGGTTGCGCCCACATCACTGAATGCTTCATCGGCACTGCTTGCGATCACCTCGCCGAGCATGCCTCCTGTATTCGCAGGCAACAGGGAGTTCGGCTCGTAAAACTGCAGCGCTGCGAGACCACAGCCCGATGACACCACAAGTAAAAAACCCACGACACGCAGACCGAGCACCACCCAGTCCAGCTCAAAAGCCTTGTTGCGGTCGCGAAACTGGATCGCTGCCAGGTAAGTGAGAATAAGTGGAATCAGAAAGGAAAGGTTGCCAAACAGGTTGTAGAGAATATCCGCCACCCAGGCACCGGACTTACCCGCAAGATTGGCAATCGCCTGTTCCGAACCGGTTTTGGACCAACCCGGATCTGCGGGACTGTAGCTGGCAAGTGAGATAAAAGCATAGAGCACGAGGCAAATGAGGCCAATCAGTACCCCTTCCCGGCTCAGGCGCTGGATAATTTCCCCGCCCTTGGCCGAGCCATTGGCGGCATCGCCCTGCTTACCAGCTCTGTTGCCAGCCGCGCTCTTTTTACCCGCCGCGGCACTGACTGCTTTCGCCTTGCTCAAAGTTGTCTACCTAATCGTCTTTTATTCACTCACAAAATGCGCTGCACCTGGTTCCCCCGAACCCGCCTGCAATAAAGATGTCTCACCCCTTGTATACGCACTTTTAGGCACTATATAAATGGTGCTATATAAAAGGCGGTACATCGCGGTGATGCACTGCAGGCAAACAGCGCTTTTAGCCATGCACCAGCGATAACCTGGCGCTCGACTAAATGCCACCATTGTACAGGATATTGTATATTTTTCAGCCGCTTATACTATATTTTGTGGGTTTGAGGGTTTTCCTGTCTGTACCTGCCTGCTTGCATCCACTAATATAGCGCCATTATTTTTTCAGCCCGATTTCAAGAGGTTCAGGAATTACTCATGAGTGACGTTCAGCACCATCGACTGATTATTCTCGGCTCCGGCCCCGCCGGTTACACCGCGGCTATTTATGCTGCCCGCGCCAACCTCAACCCGGTGGTGATCACCGGCGTGGAGCAAGGTGGCCAGCTCACCACCACCACCGATGTGGACAACTGGCCCGGTGAGGAAGACGGCATTCAGGGCCCGGATCTGATGATCAAAATGCAGAAACAGGCAGAACGCTTCGACACACAGATCATCAACGACCATATCCACGAAGTCGATCTGTCCAACCGCCCGTTTACCCTCAAGGGCAGCAACAGCTATACCTGTGATGCCTTGATTATCGCCACGGGTGCCTCGGCACAGTACCTCGGCCTCGAATCCGAACAGGCATTTATGGGCCGCGGCGTGAGCGCGTGCGCCACCTGCGATGGCTTTTTCTATCGCGACAAGGAAGTAGCCGTGATCGGCGGCGGCAATACTGCCGTGGAAGAAGCGCTGTATTTATCGAATATTTGCAGCAAGGTGACCCTGGTTCACCGCCGCGATGCACTGCGTTCCGAGAAAATCCTGCAAGACAAGATCTTCGAACGTGCGGAAAATGGCAATATTACCCTGTGCTGGAACCACACCCTCGAAGAAGTGCTCGGTGATGACGCCGGTGTCACAGGCCTGCGCCTGAAATCCACCCAGGATGACAACACCCAGGATATCGACGTAATGGGCGTGTTTATTGCCATCGGCCACAAGCCCAACACCGATATGTTTGCTGGCCAGCTCGACATGAAAGACGGCTATATCCAGATCAAATCCGGCCTCGACGGCAACGCCACCGCCACCAGTGTGCCTGGAGTATTTGCCTGCGGCGATGTGGCCGACCACACCTACCGTCAGGCGGTAACCTCGGCGGGCTTTGGCTGCATGGCCGCGCTCGACGCCGAGAAATTCCTCGACGACTAGCTCACCGGCACTTACAGGTCTGAAAAGTCATGGCAACGACCCCCGGAATCCAGTTGCCATGGCTGCACGAGCACCAGCCCGGCTTTCCCCATCCCAATCAGGCCTTCGAGGAACCAAATGGTCTGCTTGCCGCCGGAGGTGACCTCTCTCCGGAATGGCTGCTACTTGCCTATCAGAACGGCATTTTTCCTTGGTATAGCGAAGGTGAACCGATTCTGTGGTGGTCACCCGACCCGCGCGCGGTGATTCTGCCCGGTGGCGTGCATGTCTCACGAAGCTTACAAAAAACCCTTAAAAAACAAAGCTTTGAAATACAATTTGATAGTAATTTCGAGGCTGTAATCGAAGCCTGTAGCAGTGTGGAACGCCTTGGTCAGTTCGGTACCTGGCTCACAGAAGATATGAAAGCCGCCTACTGCCAGATGCACGAA
This sequence comes from Pseudomonadales bacterium, assembly GCA_028280345.1. Classification (GTDB taxonomy): domain Bacteria; phylum Pseudomonadota; class Gammaproteobacteria; order Pseudomonadales; family UBA7239; genus JANQLY01. Next base: position 68,864 of record JANQLY010000008.1, read on the forward strand.
CTCGGCTATGCCCATTCGGTGGAATGCTGGCAAGACGGCGAACTTGTAGGCGGTTTTTACGGCCTGGCGATCGGCAAATGCTTCTTTGGCGAATCCATGTTCAGCCTCGAGCGCGATGCGAGCAAGGTGGCACTCGTCACGTTTGCCGACTATCTGTGGCAGCGCGACTACCAGCTGATCGACTGCCAGGTCAGTTCACCCCATATTCTGTCCCTTGGCGCGGTGGAAATTCCGCGCCATGACTTCCTCAATCTGCTCGCGCGTGGCTGTACTTTTCCCTCAGATACGGGAAAATGGAGCTATCAGCAATAACCCCCACGGCTCTGCAAACCCCTGAGCAGCTAATCGTTTATGGCACAGGCACCGCAAATCAATTTCTACGCCACCCAGCCCCACAGCTGTAGCTACCTCGATGATCAGGAAGCCTCAACCATCTTTATCGATCCAAACCACCGCGTGGACGCCGAACTGTACAGCCGGCTCTCCGAACACGGCTTTCGCCGCAGCGGTGAGCACCTGTATCGGCCCGGGTGTGAAAACTGCCAGGCCTGCATTCCGCTGCGTGTTATCGTCGACGCGTATCAACCCACCCGCCAGCAACGACGCGTATGGAAAAAGAATCAGGACCTGAATATCGAAGTCAGCGAAGATATCAGCAGCGGCGAGCACTATGCGCTTTACGAAAAGTATATTAACGAGCGCCACTACGACGGCGATATGTACCCGCCAAGCCGTGAACAGTATGGCAGCTTTCTCAGTGCGCAGTGGGATGTGACCCACTATATCGAATACCGGCTCGAAAACCGCCTGCTCGGCGTGGCTGTCACCGACACCCTCGACAATGCGGTTTCCGCCATCTATACCTTCTTTGACCCTGCCGAAACCAAACGCAGCCTCGGCGTCTACAGCGTACTGTTCCAGATCGAACTGGCGAAAAAGCTGCAGCGGCCCTATCTCTACCTCGGCTACTGGATCAAGGACAGCCCGAAAATGAACTACAAAAGCCAGTATCGCCCGTTTGAAATCTATCGCGACGGACGCTGGTTACTCGTACGCTGACAGGCGGCCGCGAAGCCCTCTCAACCGGATTGTAATTAACCCCACAAGACTTTGATTATTCGGGTGTTTTCAGGCAAAATGCCGCTGTTTTTACTACCGCTCAGCATTATTTATGGCTAAAGAAGATTGTATTGAAATGGAAGGCGAAGTCATCGACACGCTTCCGAACACCACATTTCGCGTCAAACTCGAAAACGACCACGTTGTGACCGCCCATATCTCGGGCAAAATGCGCAAAAACTACATTCGTATTCTGACCGGCGACAAAGTCACCGTCGAAATGACCCCCTATGATCTGACCAAGGGGCGTATTACCTACCGCGAGCGTTAATAGCTAGGCGGTGCTTTTATCTTCAGTACTTCCAGCACCGCCGACTCAACTCCTTTCCCCAAACTCGCTACTCCTTATTTTCCCCGCTTGCTTCAACTGGCTGTTCGTCTAGTTGACCTTGCTGTTGATCATCGCCAGACGTTTCAAGAGTGCTTTGTGCCGTCTTCGCGGCTTTGATATCGCGAATACACTGCCGGTTTAAAGAAAAAAAGAATTCTGCCGCAATCTCCGCCGAAGGCATTTGATAAACAGCCGTCACCATCTCCGAGATATTCTGCCGATCAACCGCCGAATCAGCACCGGACATACTGACCAATGATTCAACGACCGCGTTAGCGTCATTGCCATAAAGTTTCTGATCAAGGATAAACATATGCAGATCGAGAAAACTGAAACAGAGTTTCTCTTCTGCCAGATCATAGGCAACCGATCCTGAATCGAGACAGGCACGATAAGCCTCAAACGCAAAATTCTGTGGGTTACTGACCTGACCGGTTTTCAGCAATTCATATTGGGACTCAATAATTGGGTAAACCGGCTTATCTTTATAGTCATCAATAAACTCACGCTCAAAGTCATCAGCCACGTCATAACGCTTGAAGGTATTAAACAGCATATAATTTGACATCGCGAAATACAGACAGGTTTTGTGATGCCACAAGACCGCCACACGCTCCCCGACCTCGACAAGGTTGTCGTCCGTCAGCTGCAAAGATGGATCATCCTTGAGCACCTCCTTGATCAGCCGCTTTGTTTCCTCCCGGGAAGGTTCGGATTGGTTCGCGAATGCTGTGCTGGTAAATAGCAAGCTGGTGAGTAGAAGGAAGGTGGTGGCTATTTGGAGTGGTTGAAAGGCCATAATCAGTTCGAGCTAAGTCACGTAATATACATTTAGTTATCTTACGTGCTCGTTACGCAAGTAACAATGCCACCCCAACTCACCCATTGATAATCTCGTATTCTGACTTATTAGATTTAGTAAGTGCTGGCTTTGAACAAACAATAGCACAAAAGATTTAGAGACTTTTAATGTCAGTTCGGGGCCGCACCCTAATCCTCTGCGCAAGCTATTGTTTTGAAAACACATTTTGAACCCCCTAAAAGGTGGTTACAACAGCGATACCAACGCCAAAATGTCCCCTTTTCGGACTTGAATTCGGACAATCCGGCCAACAGAGCGCAGCTCAGAAATTGTTTATTTATATTCAATATTCTCAAAAACAGTAATTCCAAGCTTATCTCTTACTTGATAAAGCTGCCTGGGCAGTGCTGTAGCTAGAACCAAAACACAATCAACATCATATTTTTTCTGATTAACGTCACGCTCAGACTTTAAAACTGCAGAATACTTGATGCACTGATATAACCCTCTCTCAATATCATCATTACCTGAACGCTCCGACTTTACCTCTACCCCTAGAAGCTTGTTCAGACTCTCAAAAACCACATCAACCGAATCGCCAGACCTTAAAGGATACTCAGGCACTCCAGTAATATTCTTATCATATCCAACCATTTCGGGGTGGGCTGCAATGTAATCACGCAAAGCCCGATGCTCAGGAGACCCTTCGCTTCCATAGGGATTGTAAAGACCTCTTCCAGGTTTTCTTTTGCTATACTTCTTGCCTATTGGGGTTATATTTAAGTTATGTAAAACTTTGTCCCATCTACCTCCAAAGCTAAATATTTTTTTATATTCAGAGAGCAAAAAGTCTTTCTTTTTTGTTGCAGTTAATTTTGGATATGATGGATTAAATTCTTTAAGTCCATCACTAGGCAGTTTATTTCCAGAGTTAACAACCAGTGCTTGAATTATAGGTATAGTCTCGCCATCTATAGTCATCCCATCAAAAAGATGGCCCATTACGCCTAGCGTCTCACCAATTTGCTTTCCAAATAAATTTCCAGTATATGGCTTAGGGTAATTAACCGCCTCAGCCAATTCCCCATATGTAATATATTTATTACCGCCTTTAAAATCTCGAATGTGCTTGACAAGATAAGCCAAACACTTTTTTGCATATTTTTTGTGATTTATATTCTTTGACTTTTTTGCTTCGGTATCTTTGGCAGGTTTATCAGTATTTTCCAGCGGCTTAACATCTAATAATTTGCATACTATTTCTGAAGGCAGCCTTTTCTTATATTGAGCTATTTTTTCCACGTTTGACCATAAAACACCATGCCTTCCATCTTTTCGCTCTCCAAGTAATTCTTCAATATCGCAGATATATACTATACAAGAACCTTCTCCATCCTCGCGAAATAAGCAAATATAATCTCTGTTATGCCATCCAACACTTCCGTAACTACTGTCCTCTCGACGGGTACTGCTTACCATGGCTGCCCTGTGGTGCGTATATGCCGCCACATGACAGTCCCCCCACTTGGGAATCTTGACAGTTCGACTATCAATCACCTTAGAGCTAGTAAAAAACCTCAAACAAAATTGAATTGCTGTTTTTTTATTGGCAGCTTGATTCCCTGTTCGTGGATGTAAAACGCTGAAATTATTATTCATGATAAAAAAATCAGTATGTTAGAGATCAATAAACATCTGCATGAGAAATTGGTACAAATTCCATGTTGTTGTTCAACTCAACTAGACCATTCTGGCTGAATGAAAATATCCTACTTTTTGGAAAAGTCTCTCTCAACTCACTCCATCCAATGCTTTTGTTGAGCCATGTTTTTTCTTTCAAACTTTCAGGCATATCATCAGGAAAATCGGGGTAATCAAATATAGATATTTCGAGTGGTACTGCGGCAAAGATTCCTATAATTTCTTGGTTTTTAACAACCCATTCGTTATGAGACTCTATTTTTCGATTAGCAATCGTATCTTCTAGTTCATCAATAGAAATATTCTCAACTGGATTTGCATCTCTATTATCATTTTCATCAGCTCCAGATCCGCAGTCCCCTCTACATGCATTTACTATAGAGCCAGGCTCTTGAAAACCCAGGACGACTCCAATGCTTCCAATTGCATTACGAGTATTGCCATAAAAGTTATCTCCTGGCATAACAACGCTACAAGCCAACCCATTTAACGCCCCCATGTTTAAAACATTATTAAGATCGTCCGGAAATGGATATTTATTATAGCCCGCACCCTTTGGTGTTCCTGAGAAATGAACCACCAGCGCATTATAACTTCGCAACAAAGAGATTACTGCGGATACATCTGGCCTAGCCATGACAAAGTTTAGTTCCTTCCACCATCTACTCCCTCTTATTTGGAATATTCATACTGAGCGACAAAATCTTTTAAACTTTTATTTTCAGCTACAGCATCATGCGGAATCAGTGAATAATGCCATGATTTCCCATTGTTCTTTTTGGAATGCTCAGTAGCATTTCTACACCACTCAGACGCCGCTTCCGCTTTAGATAGAACCTCAGGGTCTTCCATGTTTACACTGGCTTTTGTTTCGGCCATAAGAATAAAGTCTTCGCCCTCAGCAACAAAATCCGGAATATACTCTTTATGATCGTTACCAGATTTATAGAATATCTTGAATTGCCCATTGGCTGGTTTAAACCATTTTTCAGAATCCCTATCAACTATTATCGAGAAACGACGCTCAGTATCCGAATCGAACTTCTGAGGGTAATGCAGGCACTTCTTGAAACCACCAAAAAGCATTTTTCTTATATTTTTAACATCAGACACGGTTTCTCTAAAATCTTTAACAGACTCCCCTGCCGCAACCGAATATGTGGGTTTTCTCAGGTCCGTGAATCCAGAACGAACCTCAACATCATATCCCGTCACCTCTTCCCAAAAATGCTCAGTCATTTGAGCGTGAACCAGATCAGCAATCCTGACTCGGTTGCCATCAAGGATATTAATGACTTCATCTTCTGAGAAGTCTTGAGTCTGCAAGTGCTTTACCACTTGCCCCGATAGATCGTATATAAGGTCTGCATGATCCTCATAAGAAATATCGTCATAATCAATAAGCGAATGAACAATATAATCTTCCAATCTATCTTCTTTAATACCAACTTGAGCTGATACGGTTAACTGCTCATTCGTATGAAGATTCTGTAGCAAGATGTCCCGCTCACTGGCCTGCAAGTTAAATTTACTCAAATCAAGATCAAAATTGTTGTACCCGTAAGTCACATCTCCTTTGGGCACAACTACAACCCTTGGTATATCAATCGTCTCCTGCACTACCAATGCCGTCGCTTTTTCAACAACCGCTGCCAGGTCAACCTTCTCTTCTTCTTCCAGCAGTGATCTCTGTTGGCCAGTGATACGTTCTTCAACCTGGGATAGGACTTGTGCCTGAACTTCTGGCGATAAGAGGGATAAGCTATTTGGCGCAATATCGGGTGAATGTTGAAGCGAACTAATGACCTCAACGGTAGTCATCGCAACCTTCTGCTCTTCAACACCAGCAAACACCGGCTTAACACTGTCTGGCTTCGCATATATGGTTCCCTGACTACCCTGAACGACAGTATTGGTAATTTGGCTCTCAAGAGTAGACGTGACTTGGACGCTCTCCTTGGGGCCAGTTTCAATATCTTCGCCAATAACAATCTGCTTCAGACGAATTGGGTTTTTCGGGTCATTGGCCTCATCTACTATCTCTTGGAACTTATCATGGGCAACAATATTCAAGCGATCCACAGAGTCCTCTCCGGTACGCTTACCATATGGCAGGCGCAAACCTCTACCGATAGACTGCTCAATTAATGTACGGGCATTTGCTGCTCTTAAAGGTACGATGGTGTACAGATTGGTAACATCCCAACCTTCCTTCAGCATATTAACGTGAATTACCACTTCTGTTGGCTCATCAAAGCTTTCAACGTCAAGCAAACGACGTATCATCTCTTCTTCCGCCGCCCCAGATTTTGAGCTATCAACCTGAATTACCTTTCCTTTATAACGTCCTTCAAAAAAGCTATCGGACTCCATCAACTCCAATAATTGAGCCGCATGGGTAATATCTCTTGCGATAACCAGCATAAATGGCTTCACCGGACTAAGCTCATTCATTTTGGCATAGGTAAGCAAGTCCACCTTGGTTATTTCATGTAGACGTATACCGTCTTCCAGCTTGATCTTTTCTACCTGCTCAGGAGTGTACTGGCTGACATCAAAGTTTTTTTGCGTGACTACGGCAGGCTCTTTTACAAACCCGTCATCCATAGCTCTTGCCAGCGGGTAATCCACCACAACATTTTTGAACTGAACAGGTCCACGGCTTGATTCTGTAAAAGGCGTAGCGGTAAGCTCCAAGCCCATCAGGGGCTTTAGCTCATTGATAGCACGAATCCCCGCACTAGCCCTGTAGCGGTGAGACTCATCCATAATCATGACGAGATCAGGCAGGCTGGCCAAATAAGAGAAGTAGCTGTCGCCCAGGTATTCGGAAAGTCGCTTTATCCGCGGTGCTTTACCACCACGAACCTCAGAATTAATCTTTGAAATATTAAATATATTAATATCGACAGAACCCAGAAGGCTGCCGCCAGAGATATTTTGCTGTTCATAATTATCACCAGTGATAATCCTTGGCGCATCTACAGAGAATTCTGCGATGCCTTTAAATACATACTTGGGGGTATTCGGTGTAAAGTCAGTAATCAACTTGTCATAAATTGTGAGATTGGGCGCAAGAACAAAGAAATTTTTTATGCCATACGCGAGGTGCAAATAGGCAATAAATGCACCCATTAACCGAGTTTTACCCACACCTGTTGCCAAGGCGAAGCATAGAGAAGGAAAGTCACGCTCAAAATCTGATAGAGCGTCAAACTCTTCATGCAGTATCTTTAGAACATTATCTAAATCCTTCTCCTTCTGTAGAATATCTGGTGCTATTTCCAACGACTTGGCCAAGACTTCAAGCGACTCATGCTGAGGAGCTCGTAGACTTAAACGTCCGTTTATTGAGTTTACGATTCGTTGATGTGTTAGGACCGTCATTTGTCATCTCCAAAAAAATCTTCTTGCTCAGGATCTTCCTCAGGCAACTCCATTTGAGGCAAGCTCTTCACATTCAAACTATAGTCATCTCTACCCCACTCGCAGCGAGACAGCACCATCTTCGGTATTTTCTTCAGCGTCAGATTTTCAAAGCGATCTGCTTTACAGCGGAAAGCACTACAACAAACCAGCAAACTCCGACCTTCACCCACCTCTTCTGACAAGGCTTCGAGTTGCTCAACAGACAAGTTCTGAGTTGTCACATAGATAAAGTCGGTCTCTGTAGAGCGGCCATGCTGCCACCAGACTGAGTCAGAGGGGTCATATTCAAAACCTTCAAGCTTACAGATAGCTTCTGCAAGCATCGCGGGGTTGTATTGCTGATTTACAACCCAATTGCCCCACCTATCCTTCTCTAACAAAGAAGGAGCAAGGGTGTAGTAGCGGAAACCACCACCACCTTTCCAATCTACAGACTCGCTAACACCACCATCATCTTCCCCATCTATTACCATCTGGAGACGCGGAACAATATGGGTATCGCAGTGCTCACCAAGCTCTACCATTATCCACTTACGACCCATCTTATGAGCCACTGCTCCAGTAGTACCAGAGCCAGCGAAGGAATCTAGAACCAAATCCCCTGGCTCACTACTCAGTGATATTATTTTTTCGAGCAATTGCTCAGGCTTCGGAGTTGCAAAAACATTATCCTCATCACTGAACATTGATTTTAGATGTGTACTTGCTATTTTATTACTACCAAAGTCTTCATGATTCCACCATGTATTTGGAGTCAGCTCATCTTTCATCTCATTTAAGTATTTTTTTAACATGGGTCTTCCGTCGCCTTTAAGCCCAAAGGTAATTCTTCCATCATTGAGCCATTCATTGAACTGCTCTAAATTGCATCTCCAATAACGATTTTTAGGCGGGAGGAATTTCTTTCCTGTCGGACCTGTTATCTCATATTGTCCCGCTGAATAAAATTTTCCGGCAGATAGGTTCTCCGATTTCCATGGTCCACGAGGATCACTATCAGGATTCTTAAACTTGGCTTTTTGCTCTACGGTTCTCGGCAATTTACCAAGCCTTGTTGCCATTTGGTTTTTTGCGTATAGCAATATATGGTCATTTGTACTCGACACATGCCGAGCAGTTTGATTGGATGTATATGCTTTTTGCCAAGATATATCTGCAACAAAGTTAGCTCTGCCAAAAACCTCATCACAGAGCACTTTCAAATAATGCGCTTCATTGTCATCTATAGTAACCCACAACCATCCATCTTCTTTTAAGAGTGATCTAATAACTTCCAACCTCTCTCTTATTAAAGATAACCATATGGAATGCTCAAGACCATCTTCATAGTGCTCAAATGCACTACCGGTGTTATAGGGTGGATCAATAAATACGCACTTTACTTTTCCAGCATAGTCCTGCTCTAAAGCCTTTAATGCCAATAGGTTGTCACCGAATATCAACTTATTATCAAAGATGTCATCGTCGGTGACTTTATGCTTGGCATGATAGGAATTACTCGGATCTTCTAATAGAATCCGTGGCTCAGGTTTTGGCCTTTTATCTTTACCTATCCAAGTAAGCTCTAGCTTAGTTTTACTCATTCAAACCTCAATCATCATCGAACATGCTAACTTGTTCAGGGTCTTCCTCAGGCAACTCCATCAGAGGCAAGTTCTTCACATTCAAGCTATAGTCATCTCTACCCCACTCGCAGCGGGACAGTACCATCTTCGGTATTTTCTTCAGCGTCAGGTTTTCAAGCCGATCTGCTTTACAGCGAAACGCGCTACAGCAAACCAGTAAACTGCGATCTTCACCAACCTCTTCCGATAGAGCTTCAAGTTGCTCTACTGAGAGATTTTGAGTTGTCACATAGATAAAGTCGGTCTCTGTAGAGCGGCCATGCTGCCACCACAAAGAATCAGAGGGCTCATACTCAAAACCCTCTAGCTTACAAATGGCCTCGGCTAACATCGCAGGATTATACTGTTGGTTTACAATCCAATTGCCCCACCTATCTTTCTCTAGCAGCGACGGGGCCAAGGTGTAATAACGGAAGCCACCGCCACCTTTCCAATTATTAGTTTTGGTAATACCGCCCTCATCTTCTCCATCTACCACTTTTTTTAGCCGAGGGACAATATGGGTATCACAGTGCTCACCAAGCTCCACCATAATCCACTTGCGGCCCATCTTATGAGCTACCGCTCCAGTAGTGCCCGAACCCGCAAAGGAATCTAAAACCAAATCACCAGGGTTCGTCGCAAGATGCACAACCCTTTCAAGTAGTCTCTCTGGTTTTGGGGTTGCAAAAGCAGAGTCTGCTCCAAATAATTTATGCCCCTCTTTTTTTGCTTCTTGTGAATGACCTACTTCAGAGTGCGTCCACCAAGACCAAGGAACCATACCAGGCATATCCGATAAAAATCTTTTTAGAGATGGCAAACTATCGCCTTTTGGACCATAGTACATTCTATTTTCACTTGTAAATTTTTCAAACCCTTCCTTAGTTACTCGCCAACAGCGGCCTGCCGACGGTGTTACAGACCTTCCTGAAGGTAGAGTAATGGCATACATTTGATTTGGTCTATAACCAGCAGCCGTGAAGTCACTAGCCTTCCATGGACCTCTTGGGTCATCATCAGGGTTTTTAAACTGTTTTGTTTGTTTCTCGTCAAGGGGAAGTAAATTTCGTGCTTGTTTAAATCTTGAAGGACTAGACGCGTAACATAGCAAATGCTCGTGAGCATCACTAATAGCTACTCGAGCATCAGGTGAATATCGCTTCTGCCATAAAATATTCGCAACAAAACTTGATCTACCGAAAATCTCATCACATAGTACTTTCAAATAATGCGCCTCATGGTCATCAATTGTTATCCACAATGAACCATCATCAGCAAGAAGATTTTTGATGATCTCCAATCTATCTTGCATCAAGCCCAACCAAATAGAATGCTCAAGACCATCTTCATAGTGCTCAAATGCACTTCCAGTGTTATAGGGCGGGTCAATAAATACGCACTTCACTTTTCCTGAATAGTCGTGCTCCAAAGCTTTTAATGCCAACAGGTTGTCACCGAATATCAACTTATTATCAAAGATGTCACGGTCGGTAACTTTATGCTTGGCATGATAGGACTTGCTCGGATCTTCTAATAAAATCCGAGGTTCTAGCTTAGGTCTTTTATCCTTACCGACCCAGGTTAATTCAAGTTTATTTTTGCTCATTTAACACATCAGACATTAATTAGTTACTAACTCTAGTTGATTAGCTTTACTGGAAAGCACTCTATATAAAGCTTGATTGTATGGATCATTGCCAGCCACTCTGCCAATTAGATTCTGCACGGTCTCATCATCCACTAAATTTAAATACTCAATCCACACTTTGTAGATCAAGTCTTTTGTATCGGGAATTCGCTTAAAAAAAGCGTGAGGGGCAGCTCCTTGCGCCTGAGCTTCATAATTGTCAGCAAACAACTGCCTTACTTCATCAAATGGCGTACTAAATGTTAATGCAATATCCGCCTCACTCAACAATGAATCACCATCAATTTCATCTTTAAAGTGCTTCATAAGAATAGAAATGATGGCGTAGCTGCAATGCCTGTAAACAAGCTTTTCTGGGCTAATTGATCCTTTTTCAGCAGTCAGAATAAGCTTATGCAATTGCTCATAAACCAATGTAGCGTTAACGGCTTTGATGCCAGTTAAATCATCGGTAAATATTTTTTTATAGGCTTCCGAATTAACAGTCGTAAACTGACTCGGATCAGATTTCAATCTTGCCGGATATCGTATATCAACATATAAACAACCCAAAGCCTTTGATAAGCTTTCAATCGTTATCACCTTAACGCCTGTGGTCGAAACTCTCTGTGGTCGGTAATGGTACTCTACGCCATAGAGTTTAATTTCTTGACGCAATCTCTCTTGATTGTCATCAAGAGCAGCAAAATTGGATAGCTCAACAGGGTTTTGTAAGTTTCTAGCCTTTGTTACTTTCTTATGAAATTGCTCTTGCCCTGTATTAATAAGGGTTACCATGACTTGAGCTGTAGATATGTCTGCGTCTGGGTGCTCATCAACGAATTGTGAGGCCGACGAAATTGTCTGAGCCCCATTAACCACCGAAAGCCCGAGAACATTAAAATTTTTAGTCAATGTTGAACCCCTAACATTTGACTTTGCCTCTACATGATTGCCAACCATTGTTATGCCATTATTTAAATACTGAAAATTTTCAGGCTCATTAACTAATGTATCTCTTATTGCAGTGTTTACCCCTCTCTTTCCGGAGCCGATATAATATCGAATATTCTTTTCGTAAAGCTTTTTCCCATGCTTTTCGTATAAACCCACCAATTCACTGACCCTCATAAGCCCAAAGACAGAATATCGAGGGCTGCTTGAAGTGCGGTATTTATGGATTTTTACTTTTTCATTAATTGGTCGTACTGCACTTTCTTCCCTCAAGGCCGCTTCAATATCATCTGCACCAAATACGATAGGGTCTACTTGTAACTGCTCTTCACCACCATCAATTAAATCTTGCAGCTTTTGTCTTAGCTCATTCGATGCCTGCTGAGAAACCCCGTCTCCAGTACAAGCAATCAAAAGACATATTTTTTCACACTCATCAAGTGCATTCTCAATGTACTGCTCAATATTTTTTACATTTTGGTTAAATGAATCAAAGTCTTTTGCAAGAATAAGCTCCAATCCGCTGATTAACGCCTGCGCTTCAGACAATTTAAATTGCTCGCTCTCTTTAAGTTTGGATTGAATTATGTAGAGCGTTTTACTTGCATCATCATAATAAAAAGCATCAATTCCATGATCCTCATAATCATCAACAACCAAACGAGAAGCCGTTAAAGCGTCCACTTCAAACTTAGTACTAATAGCATAGGCACTGAGTGCTCTAGATATTTCTTTTGTTGCCGCATCTACTGGGTTAGCATTCCCCAATAATGGCGGAAGATGGGGAACATACCTCTCATCCAAAATCTTCTTCAAGGCAGTTATCATTGCGGGCTGCATAGCCATTACGCCACCTCCCAGTGTATTGACAATATTTCTGACTCAGATACCTTCTGAACCAACTTATCTTCTAAACCCTGAATCAAAGTATCACGACGCACATCAACCTCGTCCTGCCTATCAAAAAGCTCTCTTCTTAACTTATTCCGCTTCTTTTCCATTTCCTTTTGCTGCTTCTGTAAATCAAGCTTTTCTTCTAGGGTCATCACAAATTTGGCCATTTTACGAACCCCATTAATTTCCTTTTCGAGTTCCTTTATTTCCTGCTCTATGCCCTGTTTCTGGTCATCCGCCCAAGCATCAAGCTTATCTATCTCTTCACTAAAAAACTCAAGGTTACGGCTATTAATAGCCTCGATAACCGTCTGCTTCTCATCTTCCAACCTTTTATTAAGCGATTCCGGTATAACCCCATCAGCTTCTCCAACCACTTCAGCAGAATACATCCACAAAGACTCAACCTGATCTCTATTTAAAAACTCGCCATCTTCAGACTGAGAGACCATTACAATAACGTCCTCAACCTCACCAAATGTCTCAACAGAAAGTAGCAGCATTCTCAGCCACCCAGACTCTCCGACTAGGGTCTCAACCTTTGTGGAAGAAACTGGGTTGTTAGAGTAATCAAACCTGATTGTAGAGAACGGTAGCTCCTGAGCCTTGGCACTATCAATGATCGCGCCTGCCAATGGATGCCTGACTCCAAAGGCATGAGCATCTTCAATGTTCTTTCCTATCTCATAGTCGCCCAGCGGTATGCTTGCTTCAGCTAATGGCGGCAGCCCCTTTAAAGAAAACCTATGGCGACTCGCATCGAATTCTGCAAAGCCTTCAAGTCTATTCTTCGACAAATCCCATAACCTCTGGCTATATTTATCCAGATATGCCTTGCTTTCCCTTAAATTAACCTTGAGTTTGTCATGAACTTCGGCATCGAAATTTTCCAGCAATTTCTGTCTGGTTGAATCCATTGCAACATTTATTTGTTCATCCAGCTCTGACCTTAGCTCCTCAAACTGAAAGTCAATTTGCTCAGGCTCTCGGCACGTCTGGTATATATCAACAATTCGATTTTCAAATTCCACCCCAGACTCAATAGCCCCTAGAACTTCATCACTTGCACCAAAGACTCCGCTGAATAGATTGAATTTTTGATCCAGAAGCTCAAACACTCGTTGATCTGCCGCATTAGCCCTATTTAAAAAGTTTATAACCACTACGTCATGTTTCTGACCATAGCGATGGCATCGGCCAATGCGCTGCTCAATCCTTTGAGGGTTCCATGGGAGATCATAATTTACCAGTAGGGAGCAGAACTGAAGATTGATGCCCTCTGCTGCCGCTTCTGTCGCAATCATAATCTGCGCATCTTCACGAAAATAATCTACCAAAGCCGCTCTCATATCCGCAGTTCGAGACCCCGTTACCCGATCACTACCGGCATACGCCTCTTTCCAGTCTGAATATATCTGCTTTGATTTTTCATCATTATTTGAACCATTAAACAAGACAATTTTATCTTGATAGCCTCGATCACCAAGCAGCTTAACCAAGTAGTTCTGCGTTCGCCTTGATTCTGTAAAGATAATTGCCTTGTTAGCCGCACCTAACTCCTCTGCTTTTTTGAAACCTGTTTCTAGCGCATCTATCAATGCCAATCCCTTAGCATTCTCGGTAATAGACACAGCTAAATCTTTGAAAACGGTAAGCTCACCAATCTCTTCATTTATTGCTGCAATATCTTCTTCTGTTAGAGGCTCATTTTCATCCTCTATCTCAAACTCATCCTCATACTCTTCCAGTAATTCAAAATCTTCTTCTAGTGACTCCAGCCTATCGACCAGCCTCTGATTCTCCTTAAGCTGCCTATTCAACTTGTTGACCAGAGAATCTAGTGCTCCAGCTATCGCAAAAGTCGATGAGGCCAATAATTTTCTCATCACCAGTGTCATCAGCTTACGCTGGGCATTCGGTAATGCACACAGCTCAGGTCTTTGAAGATAACCAGATACCATGTCATACAAATCTTGCTCATCTTGAGTTGGCCAGAACTCTTGAGTGATGGGCAATCGGTTCGTATATTTCACATACTCAAGCACCTGTCTTCTCAATGTCCTATGACACAGAGGGCTTAAACGAACTTTTAATTCCGCAAACTGAGAATCATTGGTGATTCTCGAATACTGAGCTTTGAAACTTTTCTCATCCCCAAATGCAAATTCGTCAATAAAGCTCACCAATCCATACAACTCCATCAACGAATTTTGCAAAGGGGTTGCGGTAAGAAGAACTTTGGGTACGTTTGCAAGTGCCGTCCTTAAGGCTCTGGCTGTTTTATTCTGCTTCTTATATACATTTCTCAGACGATGCGCCTCATCCAGAATGACAAGGTCCCACTTCACCAACATCAATTCTTCTGCATGGCGAGCAGCAAATGGATAGGAACAAATCAAAATCTCAGTATGCTCAAACGGGTTTGACTTGCCCTGCTTGATGGCACTGTTCCACGTACGCGCTTCCAGAATATATGATGGCAAAAAGAATTTATCGGCAAGCTCCTGACTCCACTGCTTCCTTAAACTGGCGGGCACGATAATTATTATTCTTCTCTTACCCTCAGCCCATTTCTGCGATAACACCAAACCCGCCTCAATAGTCTTACCCAAGCCAACTTCATCGGCCAGTATTGCCCCATTGGATAGTGGAGACTTAAAGGCAAACAGGGCCGCTTCTACCTGATGCGGATTTAAATCAACCTGAGCATCCATCAATGTACCGGCAAACTTCTCCATGCTGTCTGAGGAGCATCGCTTGCTAAGCTCATGAGCGAAATATTTAGCGTGGTAGTCGGTAATCACAGATCAACTGTCCTTGTCCTCAGATTGGTTATGATGGTCATCCATCCATTGCTCTAATTCAGACTTCTTAAAACGCCAACTACCCCCTACTTTGAAGCCAGGTATCTTTCCTGCAGCTGCCAGTCTATAGGTGGTCTTTTCAGCGAGCTTTAAGTATTCAGCCACCTCTTTAAGGGTGAAAATTTCATCATCCATTAATATGTTCTCAATATTTCCGCTTGAGAGAATAGTTGAAAAATGGGGAAATGACAAACCTATAGTTTTAGTATGGTTATACACCCTAATCTTTGTGCTTATTAGCAATTAGGTATTAGGAAAAAAGACCGGATCAGCCCTCTGAACCAGCCTTTCACGTGTCTGTCAGTTTATGTATTGCCATTTGTTGGTATCACGCCTAAATTGAACCAAGAATACCAACACGATACCAACAATTAGCGTTAATTCACAGGGTACGCATGGGACAATATGGGACGTCAATATAGGTATAACTTATTGTTTTTATTGTATTTTAGGTACCACCATGGACGCCATGGGACCCAGTGGGAAACGAGGAGTGGTACCCAAAGCATTCGTTCTCCTCATGGGGCAGGCTCTACCCGGGGCTGGGCGAAACGGATCAGAAAACGATTGAGTATCGTTTTTCCGCTGAGCGCCCGAAGGGCCGGAATAGTCCGGCCTTTTCAACCTCTGTAATGCGAATCCTGAAAAGCGAAAGAAAAATATAGCTTTATTGAAGTTGGTGCCCGGGGCCGGACTTGAACCGGCACGGCCGTGAAGCCGGGAGATTTTAAGTCTCCTGTGTCTACCAATTCCACCACCCGGGCCACGAGAGGTATTTATCCACGAAGGTAGTTCGTGCCTGCCCCTGGTTTTTGGCGCTATCACGCCAGACTGGGAAAATGGAGGCGCGGGTCGGAATCGAACCGGCGTACACGGAGTTGCAGTCCGCTGCATAACCACTCTGCCACCGCGCCTTTAATCTGTGTGGCCCGCTCTTCCATCTGCGAGCCGCGTGTCCGGCGTACACGGAGCACCCAAAACACTCAATGGCTCTCCGAGCCGTTTCGCGGGGCAAGCTTTTGCAGTCCTTGATAACCACACCACCGCTTTGATTTTTCTGGCCCCGCTATCCCTATACCTTACCTACAAATTGGCGGGCCATAACCGGCTAACCCGGTGAATGGCGGGCTATTCTAGGGCCTGGCCACGATTAGTCAATGCCTATTTGGGCGTTTACTTGCCGGGTGCGGTCATTCCTTCGCGCAGTTTTGGCCAGGCAGCCTTGAGATAGAGGAAAGCTGACCAAATTGTGAGCAATACCGCCAGATACAGGCAAACATAGCCGATTTTCTCCATGATCTGGCCGCTGCCCGGGATCACTGCAAGCAGGATAAGGATTGAGGCCATCTGCATGGTGGTTTTGACCTTGCCGATATAGGAGACCGCCACACTCGCGCGCTGGCCAATTTCGGCCATCCATTCACGCAGGGCGGATATCAACAGCTCGCGGGAGACGATTACCGCTGCAGGTATCGAGAAAATCGGGGTGTCGTAGCGTTCGATCATCAGCACGAGCACCACTGCCACCATGATTTTATCGGCTACGGGGTCGAGGAAGGCGCCAAATGGCGTAGCCTGGTCAAGTTTGCGGGCAAGATAGCCATCAAACCAGTCGGTGACTGCGGCAACCGCAAACACGACTGCGGAGGCCAGATAGCTCCATTCATAGGGCAAATAGAAGAACACCACAAACAGCGGGATCAGAAAGATGCGGAACAGTGTCAGGGTGTTGGGTATATTCATTCTGGTTTGGTGTACTGCCGTGCCGCCATTCTACCGGCTCACCCTGCCCCTGGCCAGTTTGACCCGGATTCCTCTTAACGCAATATTAACTATCGTGAGTTAGCTATCGTGAAAAGTATCGTAGATGGTTTGGGCCAACGTGCGACTGATGCCCGGCACCCGCGCCAGTTCGTCAACGCCGGCTCGTGTGATTGCCTGTTGACCACCAAAGAAGCGCAATAATTCGCGGCGGCGCTTGGCACCTACGCCAGGAATACCTTCGAGGGTTGAGGTGCGGCGTTTTTTATCGCGCCGTTGTTTGTGGCCAGTAATCGCAAAGCGGTGTGCTTCATCGCGTATTTGTTGAATCAGATGTAATGCGCTGTTGCTTGATGACAGCACAAATTCCTTCGCTTTGTTTTTTGCGCGATTTTTTTCTGATGAATCATTTTCACTGCTATCGCGTTCTTCACTCAGATACAGGGTTTCAAAGCCGGCCTTGCGTGTGGTGCCCTTGGCCACACCGAGCAGTGTGACACCAAACACTTGCAGCTCATCCATGACCTGCTCGGCCTGACTCAACTGCCCCTTGCCGCCATCGATAAGCAAAATATCCGGCAATTTGCCCGCTTCTTCCTGCAGGCGTGTATAACGCCGTGTTAATGCCTCGCGCATTGCGGCATAGTCATCGCCACTGTTTGCGCTTTCGATATTAAAACGGCGATAGTCGGATTTCACCGCGCCAGCGGTTTCAAATACCACACAGGAAGCGACCGTGGCTTCCCCGCTGCTGTGGCTGATATCAAAACACTCAATACGCTCCGGCACCGCTTCAAGTTGCAGGGTTTCCTGTAACTGTTCAAAGCGGCGCGCAATATGCTGCTCGTTGGCCAGCCGGCCAGTGAGATTTTGTTGTGCCGTAGTATCTGCGAGCTGTATCCATTTTTGTCGCCCGCCACGCACCTGATGGGTGATTTGTAATTTGTGTCCGGCAGCTTCCGATAACGCATCCGCAATCAGTTTGCGATCTTCACCGAGGTCGATGGCAGTAATAATCTCCCGTGGAAATTCCCGACCGTCGTGCGCGAGATAATACTGGGGCAAAAATGCGGCGAGAATTTGCCTGATGTCATCTTCGAGTTTGATACGTGGATAATAACTGCGACTGCCGAGCACACGCCCCTGGCGAACACATAGCATTTGTACGCAGGCCATACCCTGATCATAGGCTGCCGCAAACACATCCACATTACCTGCGCCCTCTTCTATTACCTGCTGTTCCTGCACACGGCGCAGATGGGTGATCTGATCGCGACAGGCCGCGGCCTGCTCAAATTCCAGATTCGCAGAAGCCGCATCCATCTGTTTGACCAGCTCATCAGTAATGCGCTCTTCCTTACCTTCGAGAAACATTTGTGTGTGGCGCACATCCTCGTCGTATTGTTCTTTTGTGACCGCACCGACACAGGGAGCGGTACAGCGATCAATCTGGTACTGCAAACACGGGCGCGAGCGATTGCGAAAAAACGAGTCCTCACACTGGCGCACGCGAAAGATTTTTTGCAGCAGGTTAAGGCTTTCTTTGACTGAGCCCGCACTTGGAAACGGCCCATAGTATTTCCCCTTGCGTCGTTTACTGCCGCGGTGATACGCAAGGCGCGGATAATCATCTTCGGTGGAAATATAGATATAGGGATAGGATTTATCGTCGCGCAGCAAAATATTGTACGGCGGACGCTGTTGTTTAATCAGGTTATGTTCAAGTAACAGTGCTTCGGTTTCGGTGTGGGTGACGGTCACTTCAATATGGGCAATACGCGCCACGAGTGACAGGGTTTTGCTACCGAGGCGACTTTTCTGGAAATAACTCGACAGGCGTTTTTTGAGATTCTTTGCCTTGCCGACGTAAAGGATCTCGCCGGACTGATCAAACATCTGGTAAACACCGGGGCTACCGGTTTGCTCGGCAAGGAAACGTTTTGCATCAAACTCACTGGTCGATTCATCCGCCCCGGACTCGGCATCACTCGTTATGAGCTTGCCCACTCTCGCACTGGAGGTGGACGTTTCATCCGGTGAATCAGGTTTGGAAGCTCGGGGCATGCACCTGTGCCATTACGCTATCGCGTGGTTATTAGATCAGGTGTCTATTATAGCGGTTTTAGCCCTTATTTCATTTCCTCGGCATTAATCACGCCGTGCTTGACCGCGAGCATCGCCAGTTCCATATCGCTGTTGATTTTCAGCTTGTTAAACACACGGTAACGGTAGGTGTTAACGGTTTTATAGCTTACGTTGAGTTTGTCGGCGATCTCGGTGGTTTTAATCCCTTCAATCACCATGAGGCTGGTTTGCAGTTCTCTTTCGGAAAGTTTGTCAAACGGTGAATCGGTGCCGCCATTGAGGTTGTCCATGGCCATTTCCTGCGCCACCTGCTTGCTGATATAACGCTTGCCGCTGGCAACAGCACGTATCGCTTCCACCATTTCGTCGATATCCGCATCCTTGGTAATAAAACCCGATGCACCACCGTCGAGCAAACGCTGCGGGAACGGATTCTCACCGCAGCCAGTGACCGCAAGAACTTTGGTCTCCGGTGCAGAGCGCACAATCGACTTGGTTGCACCAATGCCGCCAATACCTGGCATACGAACATCCATCAACACCACGTCAGGTTTGAGTGCCTTCACAAGGTCAATGGCTTCTTCACCACTATCCGCTTCACCGGCAATATGAAAACCGTCCATGTCCTCGAGCATGCGTGCCAACGCTGCTCGTACCAGATGTTGATCATCAACAACCAGGATACTGATATCCGTCATAGTACAATCACTCTGTACAACCACCTGGTACAGCCATTTAGTAAAACCTGGTGCACCAGTTATTCTTAACTGCCGGTTGTAACCCATGACGTTCTACACATATCAACCGGTAAGAAGCCCGAATGATGTCCGGCTTCGATATGCTTTCCGTTGCAACACTTCTATTCTTCACGAAAACCACAAAAGATCAACCGCTTTTCAGCAAATTCACTTTAAATGCTAAACACGCCTTGACATCAGGTGTTAATCTGCACCAGGCGAAATGTCAGGTTGATACGAGGTTTGTCGATACCCTTCTCTTTCGGCACACTGTGACACCAAAGGCGTTGTATCCGGCCACGCATTAGCAGTAGTGAACCCGCCGGCAAATGCAATTCAAGACTGTTGCGCTGTGTCTGTTTTTTGTACTGCTGTTTTTTTGTCGGTTTTATCAGAAAACGACGCGTTTCACCCAGGCTTAATGAAGCAATCGTCGGTGCTGCTCCAAGTTCAGGCTCATCGTCACTGTGCCAGCCGACACTGTCATTGCCGTTGCGATACAGATTGAGCAAAACACTGTTGTAGACACTGTCTGTACATTGCTCAATACGCTGCTTGAGATACAACAGCTCATCACTCCAGGGGGTTGGTGTATGCACTACACCGGAATAGCGGTAACCCGCACCCGGATCACCATACCAGGCGGTGAGTCGCGGTGCCGGATGTGACTTGCCATAAACGGTTACCGTTTCTTCCTGCCAATCCACATGATTATAGAGAGAAGTAAAAACCCGCTCAGCGGTTTCGGGTTTAAGAAATTGTTCGCAATAACACAGTTGGCAATCCGGCGTGCCCGGCAAGTCGATAATTTCAAACAGGTCAGCGTTCATTAAACCGAACCTTTCACAGAATCGTAGGTTCTATCTCCAGCTCCACAGAGAATTTTTCGCGCACATCAGCCGCAATCTTTTCTGCCAACTGTAAAATGTCTGCGCCTTTGGCGTTACCGTGGTTCATCAGCACCAGTGCCTGACGTTCAAACACACCCACATCTCCTTCGCGATAGCCTTTCCATCCCGCACGGTCAATCAGCCATCCTGCTGCTAGCTTGTAGTTATCACCGAATTCATACGCTACAAGATCCGGGTATTTTTCTTTCAAGGTTTGATAGTGACCTGCTGTAACAATCGGATTTTTAAAAAAACTGCCCGCATTTGGTTGCTCCGCAGGATTCGGTAAACGCTGTTGGCGTATCTCGACCACCGCAGCAAATACCTGCTGCGGTGTCACATTGTCTGCATCCTGACCTTGAAAATAGTCGGCCAGTATCTGGTAAGACAAATTGATATTTGCGCGTTTGGACAAACGTAAATTAAGCGCCGTGATCAGATAGCGCCCTGGCTGTTGTTTGAAAAGGCTGTCGCGATAGGTAAAACCGCAGGCACTGTTATCCAATATCACTAATTTTGAAAGTTCAGTATCAAACGCTTCAACACTTTCAACAAACTGCTGAATTTCCACACCATAGGCGCCAATATTCTGGATCGGTGCCGCGCCAACACGCCCTGGAATCAGCGCAAGGTTTTCCAAGCCGTACCAGTGCTGTTGCAAACAGTGAGCGACAAAGTTGTGCCAGTTTTCACCGGCGGCGACTTTTATTATTACCTTATCATCCTGCTCTTCGCCAGACGCTTCATTCAATTCAATGCCACGCAGATTGTTTTGAATGATCAAACCGCGATAGTCATCGGACAACACCAGGTTGCTACCATCGCCAATTACCCGCACAGGAATACCCTGCTCACGCGCAAATGCCCAGGCCTGTTCGAGTTCAGCAACAGTTTCCACACACACAAAGTAATCGGCACACTGATCCAGTGCCAGTGTGTTACAGCTGCGCAGTGAAACTTGTTGCTGAATATCCATGGGTTGTTATCTCACCACTCGCTACCAGCGCTGCTGAATGGTATCAAGCAAACCCCGTGAAGCATCTTCGACAAGATCCAGCACGAGCTCAAATCCTTCATCGCCTTCGTAGTAAGGATCCGGCACCTGCTTGTGGGTACGCTGCTTGCTAAAGTCGAGGAATAAACTGACATGGCCATGATAGTCCGCCGGTTTCATCGCCTCGAGTACACCGAGGTTCATACGGTCCATCGCAAGAATAAAATCAAAGGCTTGAAAATCTTCAGGCTTTAACTGGCGCGCACGCAACGTCGATAAATCGTAATCCCGTTTGGCCGCAGCCTTGATCGCACGACTATCGGGTTTTTCGCCGATATGGAACGAACCGGTACCGCAGGAATCTACGAGAATGCGGTCAGCCAGGCTTTGCTGCTCCACAAGTTGACGAAACACACCATCGGCTGTCGGGGAACGACAGATATTGCCGAGGCAGACAAATAACACACTGCTTTTGCTCACACAGACTCCTGAAGGTTAAACCAAAAAACTATAAGCTATTGATTTTAATGGATTTTATAGCTCACCTCAAATATATCCCGTTATATTCGCGAGCCAGCTTATTTACGGCAGGCAAAATACATTGCAAGAGCACCTATTGCAACTTGCTAACCTGGCAGTAAGTATATCTGGCATCAGACTAGGTAATCTCGTGATAATAGGCGTGCCCTGAGAAGGCCTTCCAGCCATCAAGCGCATTAAATTAATTTAATTTTTAAAAGAAATCCCCCATTGCTCACTTCCACAGCAACATGCATAACGTGCTTTATACAGTTATCACTCAGAGATTTTTATGAACTTTTTCAAGACATCTGAAGAAACATCTTCAGAATCCAGCCTAACTTTTCGAACCACTTCTTTAAATTCAGGATTCAAATTAATGTAGTCTTCTATTATTGAAATATATAAATTACCATGATAAACCATTAAATCTTCCAATGGGCCCGCTCCAAGCGACTCCAATATTTTTTGTGAACTATTAGCCTCAAAAACCGCTTTTACAATCTCAAAAAGGTTATCTGGATCAGATATCGCCATCTCGATACATTTATCAACAGCCCAACTTCTCTCCTTATAGCCCACTTCATCAACATCAAAGCACTGAGCCTCTATCCAATTTTTGGCAATATTCTCTATATCCAACATTTTTATAATAAACCTCTGGTTGCCCATATCAGGGTAGCACTTATCGCAGCCCCGGCCAGTGCCGCCACACATATGGTTCACAGTGTATTAGCCACTACATTCCTCTGGAACTTGTTACTCACAATATGGGCCACACATCTTCTGCCATGATTCGTAAGCACTATGGTAAGTGGATACCGGCAGACTCACCAGACAGGTCTGACATCCTTAACGATGCTTTCGGCTTCAAAACGACAACCACCAAGACACCTATCCTTGCAAGCAAGTAATACCCAAGTACGTACTACCACAACAACTTCTTATCCAAAGGTAAGATAATTTGCATAAACAATGGAGCCACGATATTAATCAAGCAAAGCCGAATAGCAGCCAAGTGAAGAAATTTTAGACTTCAAGCCAGATTTCATAGAATCGCTAAGCAGATAACGAATGTTGCATTTTCCTTCAGAAGTATGAGAGTTTGTAGAACCATCAACAGAATAAACTATGAAGACCTGCTCAGGATCATCTGAAAATTCAACCCATACATTTTCAAATGAGCAACATTCAGGAATTCTGATAAAAGAGCTTCTCCTGTCATAAATGCGCTTTTCTGAGCCCAACACAACCATGGCATATACATCTTCACCCTTCGAATCTATGGTAACGGAACCATTTACACCTGAAGCAGGATGAACGAAACCAACGCCCCACATATTCGGAGCCTCTTCTCGCAATCGAGGCTCAGGCAGCACAGATTGCATAGACACGTCACCGGCTGCTTCCGCCATTGAACCCGGCGAATATAGACAGAATGAAAAAAGAGCAAAATAGAGTAACGTTTTATTCATCATATAAATGTCCGAAATTATCTTTCGTGAATGGAACGCCGCTTGTACGAACGCCCCCTAGCACTGCATCATCTGCAAAAACACCCGGCTATGCCACAAAGACCCAGACAGGGCCATAGAAATATTAACGAAGTATTCTGAGCAGCAGCAAGACAAAAACCGCCTCACTCACCACCAATTATCCCAATCGGCGACATGGCAATTTCCAACTATCATCACTGGTTTCTTTTCCTGCTCAATGAAAACAACTTCACTGCCAAGAACACGAAAGTTACAATTTCCATGCTCATCCAGCGTATTCATTGTTCCATCCTTAGAATAGACAATATACACATTATCTATCTTATCTTCATCCTTGGAAAACTTTACCCACGCACTTTGTTGAACAGAAAATATTGAATCAAAAGTATAAAAATCCCTTTTCTTGTATATTCTTTCATCGTCTCCCAAAGAAACCACCCCATATGAATACTCGCTATTTGTATCAATCCTTACACTGCCTGCAAGCCCCGATACGGGATGCACAAAAAAAACCTGCCAGACCCCCTCACCCATATCTTGCAACTTGGCCGCTCCAGAGAGCACCGCATCATTTCCTGTAGGCGCCTGTCCACTTTTGCTTTCAGACCATACATCTAAAGACGCCACCATTAAAAAAAAAGAACCAACCAGAAAGCCAACTATTTTCATAACCTCACCTCGTTTCACACTACTCATCCGATCCATCCCATGTAGCATTATAATAATCATCCATTGCCTCATCCATAGCTTTTTGATAATCATCCTCTTGAAACAAATGCTCAAACTCCTCTGGCACCGGCTCATCATCCCCTAAAGGAAATGGCACACCATTCTCAAGCAATTCACCTGGATCAAAGTCCTGTGCTGCCCACTCTTCATCAGAACCATCGACATCCGAGTCAGGATGAACGAAACCAACGCCCCACATATTCGGGGCCTCTTCTCGCAATCGAGGCTCAGGTAGCACAGATTGCATAGACAAGTCATCGGCTGCTTCTGCCATTGAACCCGGCGAATATAGACAGAATGAAAAAAGAGCAAAATAGAGTAACGTTTTATTAATCGTATAAATGTCCGAGATTATCTTGCGTGAATGGAGCCCCGCTTGTATGAACGCCGCGTAGTGTCGTATCACCTACAGCAATATCTTGATCCAAACTACTCAAGATCATGCCCGTTTTGAGAAAGCACCATAGTTATACATAGCAATTTTCTATCTTTTCCTCACTTCTCCATTATTTTCTCTATTTCTTTGTCCCAAATAAAAGGCGACACAGCGCTACAGCGCCAAGAGATAATTTCATTTTCAGGCATCACACTATATGAAAGTTGATTTTTATTCTCATAAGACAAAACCAGCACTTCACCCTCGAAATCAGACGAACGGGAAAGCAAGACACTGCGTTTCAAGGTCGGATCGTAGCATTTTCTAATTTCATCAACCCACAGATCATAAGCAGCATAACCAATCTCTTCATAATGCCCTGCCCCAATATGACGACACAAAACAAACTCTACAGATCGCCTTTCATCATCCCCTACATTTCCTATATGTGCAAAAAAGCCATCCTGTTCCCAATCATTAGTTGTTTCGTCATATCGCTCCAGTTGGTATAAATCAACAGATATATTTGGAGCACTCCACTCTACTGGAACAGCACCTACTGGAACCTCATCAATATTTTCAGCCTCAAAATATGCAGGCTTTACCCTTACTGTAAACACATCCCATTCTCGACCATGCGGCTTGGTTGCCCCCAACTCAAAACTGTGCTCATAGGGCGACATAACCACCGAATTTTCATCAAGGGAAAAAACACCAACACATAACACCATCGAAAAAGCAATAAAACAATATTTAGCCATATTCATAATTAGAACCACTCCTTACTCGCAATCTATGATCACATGATCTACTCCATCCTCATCCGTATAACTATTATCTACACACTCTAGACAAGCTTCATCCTCAGGGTTAGTAGTCTCATAAAATTCATTCATTTTCTCAGTCGCATCTGCTACCGCACTACTTTGTGTTTCACCAGTGCCAGTAAAAAACTCAACACTTTCCTGGATTGAACCATCTGCACATTGCACCATACATGTTTGCCTAATCGTATATTCTGAATAACCATTTCTATCATCATAAGCTGTAGTCTGTCTGTTCCTTTCACTAGCACTTCTATATTCACCATTCGTTGCTTCATCCCAAGCCTGTGCATCCAAACCAAAAAAATCAAAGAACCTAACTGGGTTCTGCAAAGCATATCCATAAACACTAATTCCGCCTGCCAAGCCAATAGGATCAGGCTGATAATACCTACCTATATCAGAACCATAATTCCTGAACCAATTC
Organism: Pseudomonadales bacterium; assembly: GCA_028280345.1. Lineage (GTDB taxonomy): Bacteria > Pseudomonadota > Gammaproteobacteria > Pseudomonadales > UBA7239 > JANQLY01. The sequence goes on from JANQLY010000008.1 coordinate 95,030, forward strand.
TGATGGAAGCCCGTTTCCATATCGTAATATTGACCCGGAAACCGCAAGTTTTGTTCCCCGACCCCGGACAGCTTATATTCACTATGGGTCTCACCAAAAGGTGTGCCATAACGCTTCCTGACTCAGTGTCTCATCAATCGCCAGCAGGGATTTTGGCTGCCCCAGATGATCCTTGACCGGAAAATACACCATCTCATCGGTTCCATCATACTCATGAATAGCGGTTAGTTCATTAACCGTGTAAATATAAATTCGTGAATAGCCATTGGTATCATATTCCCTTGCCATCCTTGCGACAGATGAAATAGATTTATTAGTATCTCTATAAGTATTGCTTAATCCTTACTACGGTCAAGCTCCTGGAGATATATTTCTTCTTCTATTTTATACGCCTGCTCTTTTTTCAGTAACTCTACTTCTTTATCTTCACCTTCATAAGTATAGCTCATCGGAAAAGTGCGCCTATATTGCAAAGCCCTCAGACCATAACGCTCAGAGTTTTCCAACTTTTCTCGAGGATAAAAAAACTTAAGGTATTCCCTCTTTTTAAAATCACCGTATACATATATATAAATAATCAAATTCCTCAGGTACCGGGCCATCATCCCCCAAAGGGAAAGGAGTACCATTATCCAATATATCTTCAGGATATACCCCAACAGCAGCACTGATTCGCATAACCAAATAAATGGGTAGCCCTTAGCTGTCATCGTATTTTAATCACTCCCATTTTCTGGGATACAACAAGCTGAGGGTCATTATTTCTTGTTAGCAAATCAAGAAAACAACAGATGGAGAACTATTTTGAGCTACGCCAGCCTATTGGGACTAAAGTGATCGTAACTTATTTATTGAAATGCTTTTGCCCCCCCTACCAAGGCACACGCCTGAAAGCTGCTGCACATTGAAGCACAAACTATCTTCTTCATTTGCACATAAATTATTATCGGCTACAAAATCATAATCTGACAAATTACTAAAATGCGCATCGCATATATTATTTACTGCCGCCATGGATTCTACATTGTAAGTATGTAGCGCGGCTCGGGCTAATTTCGATTCAATACGCCTTTTAAGTGCGCCTTTTAATTCGTCACTTACCCCTTCGTATTTATAAAATGTCAAATAGTCATTTACATCGTTCATGGCAGTAATGGCCATACCTTTGATAAGCACCTTATCATCACAGTCACACTGCTCCATCGGCTCTTCTCCCGAATACACACTACCCGGAAAAGCAATAAAAACAAGCACCAAAATTAATTTCTTTATCATCACTTCAACCTCTCTTCCAATATTATCAAGCGAATGGGCTCTGGCCTGGGCATTGAGCTTGCGGGCAGGTTTCCATCTTCTTAAGATTTCCCATAAAGTCACGGTAAAAATATACCCTACATCTGCCATTTTGTGTGGGATAACTTGGAGGAACTCCTTCAGGATCTTTAGGTTTAGGCGGCTCATCTGACAAATGCTCACACTGCTCTTTTACAGTTGATTTACACTCCTGCAAGGCCTCATCAGCTGGCACACCACATGTGGAAGGGGCGCCTACAGGGCAGCTTGCTGCCGAAACCTTATCATGAGCTTTTTGACAAGCTTCATTCATTGCAATCTCACAAAGGTCTTGAGGAGATAAAGCGGAAAGGCCATAGAAATCCCACCAATTCACAGGATTTCCCACAACATATGCGAACAGGTGGTTATTAATTACTGTATTGCCTACGCCCCCTGTTAAATAAGAGGCCCCAATTTGAGGGTCATTATTCCTTGTTAGTAAGTCAAGCCAATCGGCACTACTATACTTGCCTAAATCCGGGATGTAGTAACGCTGGTTGTTGTAGTGAAAACCAGTTTCCATATCATAGTACTGACCAGGGAATCTCAGGTTTTGTTCCCCCACTCCGGACAGCTTATATTCACTATGGGTCTCACCAAAAGGTGTGCCATAACGCTCCTGACTCAGTGTCTCATCAATCACCAGCAGGGATTTTGGCTGTCCCAGATGATCCTTGACCGGAAAATACACCATCTCATCGGTTCCATCATACTCGTGGATCGCGGTTAGTTCATTAACCGTGTAAATATAAATCCGCGAGTAGTCTTTGGTAGCATATTCCCTCTATGGAGCTTAATTTCTCCTACTCAAACAATCAAATCAAGGAAAGTATAAGATACCAAAGTAAGAATTAAGAGAAGAAATATTCCCCCACTAAATATATTATTATACTTTTTTTCTATTAACATTTTCTCTTCTTTATTGTATTCGGAAAATTTTATTCTAATAAAAATCTTAATCGCAGAAAACAAGAAAAAGAAAAACAGATACAGGAAGACTATAATCTCGACTGCCATTATTTCTTTACTATAAATACTAAATTATCAAACGCAACTTCACCAAAAAACCGACTATTGTATCTTTGGGACAGCAAGCTTCTCTAACTCTTCAATGTAGTAACTTGTACTATCATCCTTTTCTTCATCAGACAAACCCAACCAATTCTCTTCGCCTATCTTTTTCCATTTAGCTACTAACTGATCATTCCCTAATTTTGAATGTGACATTGCGATTCTATAAGGGAGGTATATTTTTGAAAATGCGATATCTTCACTTTGACCAGCATCCTTCCTCATGCCTATTGAATAGTAGAGGCCTATATATGAATAAGCAGCCGTGCAGTAATCCTGCCCCAAATAAAAACCATGCCCAATAAAGTTTGCAGAAGATTCAGTATCAGCTAAAACTCTATATTTTATCTCTTCTCTCCAATAGCTCGAATCATTCATA